>NZ_JAMKFA010000009.1 GCF_025499515.1 Flavobacterium odoriferum | reverse complement strand
GGCTTGGTGCTGAATTTGCCACCTGAAAACAAGCCGTGGAACGTTAGCGGTCAGGCTAAAAGACAACCCGTAACAAAATGGAATACTTAGTAAAAGACGAGATACTAGAATTGAAATATGAACACGGCAAGGGTGCGTGGACTTATCATATTCAAATTCCGAACACAAAACACATAGTCGGGAAATGGGGTTCATTGAAAGTATCAGGAACTATCGACAATTACAAAATTGACAGTATCAACCTATTTACAATTACGGGACAAGACAAACTAATTTCTATTAACGACAAAATCAGAAAGGCGATTAATAAAAGCGGTGGCGACAAAGTTAGGGTGACACTTTACTTACTGACCTCAAAGGAACAAATTACCGAAAAGGAAATTTTAGAAACATTCAAAGATTCAGAAGTTTTGCAAGCGTTTAAAAAATTGCCTGACGAAGAACAAAAAGAAATCATCGGGAAAATTGCTTCTACAAAATCGGAAGAAAAACAGATTAAAGTGATTTTGAAATTTATTGACCAATTAAGCAAAAGCAATGATTAAGCAGACTTCACTTGATTTCCTTTCAAAACTGAAAAAGAATAACTCAAAAGATTGGTTTGAACAAAATCGAGATCTATACGAGCATTACAAAACTGACATTTTAGAATTGACTGAAAAACTTTTGACAGGATTATCGCAATTTGACCAATCTATTTCACAAGCCAATTTAGACCCCAAAAAGTGTTTGACAAGAGTAAACAGAGATTTACGATTTTCAAAAGACAAGACACCATACAAAAACTATGTTTTAATTGTATTCAACAAAAATGGTTTTCACGGCCACACGGCAGGATATTATATTCAAATTGAGCCAGGTGCTAACTTTTTAGGTGGCGGAATTTGGCAGACAACACCTGAACTTCTTAAAAAAATACGTCAAGAAATAGACTATTCATTCAATGACATCAATAAAATTATAACATCACCAAAGTTTAAAACGATTTTTCCAAGTGGAATACAAGGTGTAGGTAAACTAAAAAAAATGCCAGACGGTTATGAAGAAACAAATCCAGCAAGCGAACTTTTGAAAATGAAAGGGTTTTGTACTAAGGAAATCGTAAGCGACAAAATGCTAACAAGCAAAGACTGCGTTGCGAAAATCTTGGACAGGTTTAAGACCACAAAACCACTAATTGACTACATAAACAAAGCAATTGAGTATGACGAGTAAAAAGCCCGAACCGCTAACATCGGTTTTGCATAATGGCGGGTTCAGTTCTTCGTATGACAGTTTAGTGCAAGGTTCAAGTACAGTTCTTCGATTGAACTTTTGTGCTATAAATCCGCCACTACGCAAAGCCGGGAACCGTTAGCGGTAATAGTAAAAAACGGAACGCAAAAAATATGACATACGATTGGACAATTTTTTTAAACGATGAATTTCATCCGACATTTCAAAAAGAACTAAGCAGACAATTATTAGAAAAAGGAAGTACTGGTACGGGTATTAAAGAATTTGAAAAATATAACTTTCAATTAATTGTGGGTATTAGTGACCCAGAAATTAAGCAAATCGGAAATAAGGTTTTTGCGAAAGTTGATTTTATAACACCTGGTTCTTTTCAAATTCCGATTGAAATTTATTGGACATCAAAAGATTCAAAAAATCTTTTAGAAATTCATAAAAGTGATATTTCAAAACTAAATATTGAAATCAATTGGAATGAAAAAATTCCGCTGGAAAATATATTGCCATTTATGGATGAACTGGAAGAACCTGAATAAAACTACTACCGCTAACAACGGTTTGCTTCAATGGCTACTTCCGGATTTTCCTACGGAAAATCCGCTGCTGAATGGAATGTTTTATTATATTTGTAATGGCTTGGTGTTGGTTCAACGCCACTGAGAGCAAGCCGCAGAACGTTAGCAGCAATTTTGAGAAACTCAACACTAAAAAAACAAAAGATGAATGACGAAAAAATTAAAAACATAAAATCGCAGAAGAATGCAGCATTATTATTAATTTTTGGTCCATTAATTTTATTAATCTCGTATATCGGAAAAACTGATTTTGATAAATATGGAATAAATAATTATGTTATTTGTTTAAGTCTATTTGTTCTTATAATTTGTGGCGGAATTGGTTTAAAGAATAGCTTACGTAAACAGAAAGAATTAAATAGATGACCGAATAAATTTAAGTGAAAAAACTAAATGAAAGTTATGATATAAAAATGAAAAACTGTTGCTAACAGCGGTTTGCTTCAATGGCTACTTCCGGATTTTCCTACGGAAAATCCGCTGCTGAATGGAATGTTTTGTTATATTTGTAATGGCTTGGTGTTGGCTCAACGCCACTGAGAGCAAGCCGCAGAACGTTGTGGTGCATTTTAGAAAACGAACCGAAAAAAATAATTAATTAAACCGAATTGAAATTTTATGGATTTAGCAAGACACTGCGAATTGTGTGATAATCAAAAAATAAATTTAGAAGTTGGAACTACTTGTGGATTGACTGAACGAAAACCCGAATTCAATAAAACTTGTTCTAAAATTCAACTAAATGAAAAGTTTGAAAAGAAACTTAAGTCTATAAACATTGAATACGAAAATATTAAACGAAAAGAAACTCTTACTTATACTTATTTTGCTGTATATCTTTTAATTGGAATTGCTGTAATTGTTAGTGGATATTTATTGGGAAAATACGCATTAAATAAAAGTGTTATTTCAACTGTTCCTATAATAATCATGGGGGCTAGTCTTGCTCCTCTTGGATTAGCTTTTGGAACTCTTAATAATTTTAGACAATCAATTCAAGTTGCTAAAAACAAAAAAGATAAAATCGATGAAGTTTTAAATGAATATAGAATTGAATATGAAATTGACATTACTTTTGGTGAAGAAATTCATGGTACTCAAGAAGTCCATGCAAAATTAAAAACAAAAGGAATAAGATAATATAAAAACGACACCACAACAGCGGTTTGCTTCAATGGCTACTTCCGGATTTTCCTACGGAAAATCCGCTGCTGAATGGAATGTTTTGTTATATTTGTAATGGCTTGGTGTTGGTTCAACGCCACTGAGAGCAAGCCGCATAACGTTAAATGCAATATATTTTCCGAACTTACGCAGAAAGCTTCGCTCCTGTTTTTTCGCAAGAAAATTAATGAAAATTGTAATCGAAAAATCTTGCGTGATAATGGAAAACTGAAACCAAACTTTGTGCTGAAAATCCTTTTTGGGAAAATTCTCTGTGAAATCAAAAACTGAAACCAAACTTTGCGTGACAAATCAAGTTTGCGTGATATTGAAAACCGAAAACCAAACTTTGTGGATAAACGTTGTGTTGATTTTTTTCAGTTCGTGAAAATATAATACTGCATTTAACAGCGGTTTAAAAATATGGCGAGCGTCAGGAAAATCCGAAATGGCACAGTTGTTTAATTTAAAGTTTTGTATATATTTGTGAAGGCTTGGTGTTGATTCGTCGCCACAATTTTCAAGCCGCGAAACGTTGTAGCCAATTTTAAAAAATGAAAATACGAACCAAATTTATAATATTGACTTTTATGGGTTTATTAACTTCTTGCTTTGGACAAAAAGAGGAACAGCATATTTATTTGGCTGGCTGGGAAGCAGAATTTAACGGAGATGAACAATGCCAAAAATTTCTTGAAACACAAATTATTGATAAGGAAACAGCTAATACTATTTGGAGTTCAATTGACCTTGTATTTAGCAATGGTAAATTAGTTAAAGCATATAATATTGAAGAAGGAGATAAAACTGACAGGAAATTAAAACCAAGCGAAATCGGTTTTGAATTTCAAAAATTAAAAGTCAATCAGATTTATAACCTTAACCAAGTAACTAATTCTGAAAGCTATTTGGGCGGGGAAATACCAAAAGAATTCAATATACCTAAATTTGAATTCAATGCACCATTTCAATACTTAGGTAAATTTTCTAAATCTGAGGAAGCTTTTAATTGGCTACCGTTCGACTTGCATATTGCAGCACCAATTTACTTGAATTTTGACAAGTTGTTTATAGATTATTCTGACCCATTAAATCCTAAAGTATTAAACATTGAGAAATTAAAGCAAACTGACAATTCGTATGATGATTTAAAACCAGATTCTGAAATAGTGTTTGAGAAAGTATTTATTACTTCAGAAAAATCTACAGATTTTGGTGGAATTGGACATACCTCAGTTCCAAATTGGATTCAATATCCCGACATTCCTACTTGCCCAAAGTCAAAGAAAACAATGAAATTACTTTGTCAGCTAACGTATGATGGAATTGACATAAAAACAAAACGTACAAACGTAAAACCAAAAGATGAATGGTATAAACAGTATTTTGAAAAAATGAACTTTTGGGGCGATGGGGATTTATATATTTTCTTTGAACCCGAAAGTAAAATAATGTGCTTTATTATTCAACATACCTAAACAAAAACTGGCTACAACACAGGTTTTGCAAGATTGCGGGTTTTGGGCTTAATTTAAAGTTTGTTTTGTATCTTTGAGTTCAGTCTTCAACCGAAAGTTTCGGCTTATTTAGTCTGCAACCTCGCAAAGCCTGGGAACGTTAGCAGTAAGTTTATAAAAACGAAATCTACATCCATGAAATATTTAATAATTTTAACATCAATAATGTTTATATCTTGTGAAACTGGAAATAAAAATGCTAAAACCGAAAGTCAGTATGAATCAACATATAGAATAATAATTAAAGAAAATGATAAATACAATTCCTACTTATTAGAAAACATAAAAACTAAGATTAACGAAAATTCAAAAAAACCGAATATCGTTCTTTACGACAGTTTAACAAATGAATATTTAAACTACTTATCTAAAATTGAAACAGAAATCAATAAAAATGGCTCTGAAATATTTTTTGATGGAGATAATTATTCAGCTAAAGGTAAAGAATACGAAAATAAAACTAAATCGTATAAAACTGAAATAGAAAAATTCACAAGTTCTATTAACTTCAAAAAACGAATTAATTTAGTCTTAAATACCAATAGTATTCAAATTCCAGATAATCCAACAACAATTGCTGAAAATAATGAAGATGGCAAAACTATAGCTGACAAAGTTTATGTTTTTTACTTAGACTATTATTTCAGAGGGTATTCTAAAACACAATCTTTAGCCTTCATAAAAAATAAGAAGCGAAGTATTTTGGAACTGGAAAATGAATTCATATTAAACTCTGGAAAATAAAACCTACTGCTAACAGCGGTTTGCTTCAATGGCTACTTCCGGATTTTCCTACGGAAAATCCGCTGCTCAATGGAATGTTTTGTTATATTTGTAATAGCTTGGTGCTGGTTCAACGCCACTGAAAGCAAGCCACAGAACGTTATGAGCAATTATGAAGAACGTATATTTTTCCATATTAGCACTTTTAGTTTTGTCTTGTAATGACAATCAAAAGGCTGTGAAAAAAAGTCAGCCTAAGATTGACACATTGATAAAATCAAAAAAAACAAAAATCATTGTTGATGAAATATATAATGAAAATGGAATAAAAATGGAATAAAAATTTATGGCGATACAACAATCGATAAAAAGAAAATTTATTATTCTTCAAGAAAATTTGAACCATATATTTCTTTTAATGATTTTAAAGTAAATATTGAAAATATTAAAAATGCAAGTTTAGATTTAAATTCTAATGAACTAGGACAAGAGTATAGAACTGCAATACTTAATGATTATAATTCTGAAGATTCTCATTTTGCAGGTCATTACTCAATATCATATTGGGGTTGCGGCGCACCTTGTAAAATGAGTGTAATAATTGACCGCAGAACTGGAAAAATTTATGATGCACCAAATTCGGAATTAGGTTATAAATTTAAGGCTGACAGTAGAATGCTTATTGTAAATCCTCCAGATTCACTTGGCTTTTATGATGATTGCTCTTATTGTATACCGAAAATTTATATTCTTAATGAACAGACAAAAAAGTTTGAATTAAGAGAACCATTTACAGAATAACTGCTCATAACAGCGGTTTGCTTCAATGGCTACTTCTGGATTTTCCTACGGAAAATCCGCTGCTGAATGGAATGTTTTGTTATATTTGTAATGGCTTGGTGTTGGTTCAACGCCACTGAGAGCAAGCCGCAGAACGTTAGCTGTAATACACTCCAAACTTTTCGTAAAAATCACATTATGAGAACTATACTCTTATCATTTTTCTTAATTTACTTTACAAATGTTTTTTGTCAAGACAAAGAAATTTCATTTGAAGGGTATTCCCATATGCGAAAAAAAGGGTTTAAAATTAGAGTAATTGAAAAGGAGGATATTTTGATTATTGAAACTAGAAAATTAGATACTATTTCCAAAAAAATGCTTGAGGATAAGCAATATAAAAAGAATTCCCAAAAAATTAAAAACTTACAAAATCAAGAAAAATTCGATAAAAGGGAAGTTCAATCTTTAGTCATAGAAGACCTTGAAATCAGAAATAAATATTCCACCCAAGAGATTGATTCATTAATTATAGATAAATCTCAGTTTATCAATTATTACAATTTATTTACTCAAATTTTTAAAACTCCAATAAATATTTTAGAAAACAAAAGCAATTCGAGAATTGTGTTAGATGGACATTCCATTCCTACAATAATCAAAAATAAATCTAGAGTAGTATTTCTGCAACTTCAATCTCCTAATGAAAATTCTCATCCAATTTTATTTAATTTCTTAAAAGAAACGCTAAATCTCTATAGAAAAGAAAAGCCTACTAATACTTTAAATACTGAATACACTTTTGGAAATTAATGTACTACAGCTAACAGCAGTTTGCTGCAAGTGGGGCTTTAAGGCTAAATTTAATGTTGGTTTTGTGTTTGGAAAATCAGTTTTAAATCGATAGTTTTGGGTAACCAATCCCCCACCTTCAGCAAGCTGGCGGGACGTGAGCAATACTCAAAAAATCCATAAATGAAGAAACTAATTCTTTTTTTCTTAATCATATCTTTTAAAGTTTTTGCAACTGAGCAAATTCCTGACATTTTGGTTTATAATGGAAAAAAGTATGAATGGAGAAGTTATAATACTGGACGAGATTACATAAAACAGTTTAACTTTAAAGTTCCTGAAGATGCAATTGAGACAACCGCAAATAATGGTTTTTATACTTTCACTTATACAATCGAAAATGACTCATTATTTTTAACTGATATTACCATCTTAATTTTAAAAGCAGGAAATTTAAATTCAAGATCTGTCTTTAAAGACTTTTTCAAAGACAAAAAGAAAATTATTATGGAATTCTCAAAAATACAAACATTTCCATACGGAAAACAGATAGAAATTAAAAAATCAAATTGGACTGATATTTATAACAAAAAATATCTTGTGTTTGAATTCAAAGATGGAAGAATTGAAAAAAAATATGATTTAAACTACAAGAATTTTTTTAAACTGAAAAAAAAACTATTCGTAAAGTTTAAGCAGACAAAAGAATACTCAAAAGCCAAAACTGTCGAAATTGAAAACCTAGAGAATTTCAATGAATTTAGACCAGACAAAATCTCGATGGATGAATATTTAGAAATTAAAATTTTTGGGTTAATTAAAACACTAAAAGAATAAAGTACTGCTCACAACAGCGGTTTGCTTCAATGGCTACTTCCGGATTTTCCTACGGAAAATCCGCTGCTGAATGAAATGTTTTGTTATATTTGTAATGGCTTGGTGCTGGCTCAACGCCACTGAGAGCAAGCCTCAGAACGTTGGCAGAAATTAAAAATAACATTACATGAAAAACATTATTTACATTATGATTTTACTTTCATTTAATATGAAAGCACAAATTAATACTGAAACTATTTCGGCAGATTTGGGTGATGACCCCATTCCCATTAATGCAGTTGAACAAATCCCATTGCCTGAATCCTGTAAAGATGTGGCTAAAAAATTTCAAATAGATTGTTTAATGGGAATGATTAATTCTCACATTAAAAGCAATTTAATTTATCCTGAGGATGCTAAAAAAATTAAAGCAGAATCAAGAGTTATAACCTCGTTTAATATTGATGAGAAAGGTAATATTATTAAGTTAGAAGTTTTTGCTGACAATAGAGAGCTTAAAAAAGTATTTGAAAATGAAGCAAAAAGGATAATTAATCTATTACCAAAATTCATACCCGGAATGGATAAAAATAAAATTGTAAGTGTTTCAATAGTAATTCCAATCGAATTTAAATTAAATGAGAATAATATTAATAAAAGTGAAATAAAATATACAAATACATATGAAGAAAAACCCTCATTTGAAGAAATTGATGAGACACCAATTCCCCTTTCAGTTGTAGAGCAAATTCCATTATTTTCTTCATGTGAAAAAATCGAAAAAAAGGAGCAATTTAAATGCTTTGAAGAAGAAATAAAAAAACATATTGATAACAATTTAAAATATCCAAAAGAAGCAAAAAAAGAAAATCTTGAGCGAAAAGTACATGTGCTTTTTGATATTGACAAAGAAGGAGCTATTATTAATTTAATAGTTAAACCTTTGAAAAAAGATAAATTTGACACATTATTTGAAGAAGAAGCAAAAAGAATAATTAATAAACTTCCTAAATTTATTCCAGGAAAACAGAGAAATAAGCCCGTAGTTGTGAGATATGTAGTTTCTATAATATTCAAAATAAAAAAATAACTTCTACCAACCGCCGTTTGGCAATATGTCGGGATTGGGCTTAATTTGAAGTTGGTTTTGTACTTGTAAATTCAGTGTTTAACCGAATGGTTAGGCTTCCTTAATCCGCCACATTGCCAAGCGGCCAAACGTTAGCGATCAGCTTAAAAAAGTGGAAAAATTGAAATCTACTTACCTTGTAACAATTTCTCGCTCTATTCGTCAAATCAATCAATCAATCAATCAATCAATCAATCAATCAATCAACATTATGAATCAATCAATTAGAAAAATCATATATTTTCCAATTACAAAAATAATTTTGGGAATAACTGTTTGCTTTTCTCTTTTTGTAGGAATACAAAATTTTGTATCAAAACCTCTATTTTATAGTATAATCAAAGACAAAAACACTGCCGACCCTATAATCCATCTAGTTTCTTTTTTTGTGTTGCTTTCAAGCTACTATTTTTTATTTCGTTGGTATGAAAAACGAGAAATTAAAGAACTTTCAATAAAATACTTACCTAAAGAAATGTTTGGTGGATTTGCATTTGGATTTTCTGCGATTTCACTATCTATTTTTATATTATATCTGTTGGGATATTATCATATTATTGACATACTTACAGAAGATTATTCCCTTAAATTATTCATGACGCTGGTTGTTGCAGCTCTAATTGAAGATCTTTTTACTAGAGGTTTAATATTACGCGAATTAGAAAACTGGTTAGGAACTAACATTGCAATTTTAATAATAATGGTAATTGAAACTTACCATATTTTTAATCCAAACGCAACTTTGTTTAGCTTTTTTGTATCACTGTGTTGGGGATTTACAATGTCAATGCTTTTTGTATATACTAAAAGAGTATGGTTACCTTTTTTCTTTCATTTAGGTTGGAATTTTGCCCAACCTTTTTATGGTTCAAACCTTACAGGATTAGATGATATGGGCAAAATTATTCATTCTAAATTTGAAGGACCGGTTTTATTTACAGGCGGTGGAATTGGAATTGAAGATTCTATTATAACTGTATTTATTTTATTTTCAATAGGTGTTTTTTTATATCATCGTTGTAATAAAGAAAGTAAAATAATAAAGAGAAAGACTTTAAAAGAAAAGCCGAATCGCTAACAACCGTTTTACACTATTTCTGGGCTTGCGCTTGCTATTTTGTTTTTCATGGATAATAATCTGGTGACTACAATTCTATCTTTCTAAGAAATGTTGTAGTTTTGTTTTGGTCAGTCATTGCAGCAGCAACTGGTGCAAGCTGTATACGCTAAGCAATATTGTTTTGTTTGATGATGAATTTATAATAATTAACTAAAAAGCAATTACATGAAATTTACAACCTTAATTATTCTTATTCTAGGATTTTGTAAATCCTTTTCCCAAATTAAAAATGTTGAAATAATTACAAAAAAAAATGATACCATAAAAAATGTAGAATTAAAAATGGGTCATATTTCGAAAACTAATCTTGAGATCTTACTACAAGAAAAAATTGTATACTTAGATAAAACAGGTTCTAAGATTAAGCTATTGCCAACTGATGTAAATTCTTTCAGTTTTATCTATGATGATGAAGTTTTACGTTTTGAGAACATACAAGATAGAGGATTTGCATTAGAGATGTACTCGAACAAACTTAAATTATTTAAATTGATAACTAGAGCCTTCAATGTTTACATCATAAAAAAACCCAATGGCAAAGTAATTTATATGGAAGCAAAGGGATTGAGCAGACTAATTTCTAAAAAAGAAATTACTAAGGAAATGTCTGATTGTCAAAGTATAATACAAAAAGTAGAAGATAAAACATTATCCGTGCAAGGTGAAGCTGGAGTTATTGAACTTGTAAAAGATTACGAAATGAACTGCAATTAAAATTTCAAGCTCGCATAACAGCAGTTTGGAAAAAATTAGCCGTCATTGTATCGCAGAACACGCAAATAATACGAAAAAATAGAAAAAACTATGAAGAAAATAACAATACTTTTATTTATTTTGATGTCAACTTCTACTTTTGGCCAAGATTTTTTTGTTTACAAAATAAGTAAGCCATATTGTATTTTTAATTTTATGGAAACTGCAACAAACGGAAATGGAACTTCTTCATACTTTAAAAAATATATTGAAGATAAAACCCAAAATAACCCAAATTTTAAAAATCTTTGTGAAGAATATAAAAAGATTAATTTAAGTTATAGTTACAACCGATCTGAATTTCCTGATGAAAGAAGACCAAATCGCTCAACCTATGATTTAATTTCAATAAACGCAGTTAATTCAAAAAATTTAATAGAATTCAAAGAATCTACAATTGGCATTCTTCCAATTGTAGAATATCAAAAATTATTTAAAATATTATCTGATGCAGAAAAAATTTATGACGAAATAATTTGGAATGATTATGAAAAGAAACTAATAAACCAAAAAAATAATTTAATCAAATTTAAAAAATTAAACGTTGAAATTTTTAACAGATTTAATAAATTCTATAATTCAACTTGGACAAATGAAATTCCCTTTCAAATTGCTTTGTATCCAATTCCAGGAAAAAAAGGTTCTACAACAGCAACTCCTCACGGAAATAGCCTTTGTATTGGAGTTTTAACTGATGAAACTGATTATACAGGTCGAAATGGAGTAATTCTACACGAAATGTGTCACGTTTTATATGATGAACAATCAAAAGAATTTCAAAAGCAATTAGTTTCCTATTTTGCAGAAAACAAATCAGAATATTCAAAATTTGCAAGTGCATATTTTGATGAAGCACTAGCAACAGCTTTAGGAAATGGTTGGGCATATAATAATATAAATGGAAAAATTGATGAAAAAGAATGGTATAGCGATACTTATATTGAAGGATTTGCAAGAGGAATTTATCCTTTAGTTGAAAACTATTTAAACGAAAGCAAACAAATTGACAAAGTTTTTATAGATAAATCAATAGAAATATTTGGTCTAAAATTTCCAAATGCAAATGCGGATTATTCAATTTTATTAAACAAGTTATATTTATATTATGACAATGAAGATGAAAACGAAATCACGATTCCGTTACGAAAGTACTTTAGATTAAGTAATGTGAATTCATCATCTCCAATTTTGCATCCTTATAGTATTGAATTCCTAAACGAAGGTATGGGAAATCAATTGGTTATAATTAATGAAAACCAGAAAAATACTTTAGATAAATTAAAAGAAATTTATCCTGAATTATCAAAAATAAACTTTGAAAACAAGCCTTTAAATTTAAGCTTTTTTGACAAAAAAGGAAATGCAGTAATTATACTAATTGTGAACAATAAATTAGAATTTGAAAATTTAATTGAACAAATGAATAAAGAAAAATATTTTGACAAAACTAAAATAACACAAAATTAAAAAACAACGACGGCTAACAGCAGTTTCAAAAAATGACGAGGCACGAGATTTATTTGAAATTTAGAAAGGTATTTAATTAACGTTTTGTTGATATTTGTAAAGCCTTAGTCTTGATTTATCACCACTTCTTCAAGCAAGAAAAGTTAACTGTAATTTTAAAAAGATGAATAGAAAAAGAAATTTATTAGCAATTTTAATTCTTAGTATTTTCATTTCTTGTGATAAAGAAGTTGGAATTGATGGAGTTGTAGTCGATGCGTCAACAGGTGAAAGAATTACAGGAGTTAATGTTAAAATGACTTCAGAACAAGGAAATCGTGAAGAGTTAACAAATTTTATTGGATATTTTAATACTTACAAATCTTTTAGTTGTGGATTTGGAAATTGTAATAATGATTTTAATGTTGAATTTTCAAAAGATGGATATGAGACTAAATTAATTAATGAAAAATTTTATAATAGTTCAGAAGCAGAATTCATTAATCCAGAGAAAAAAGACACATTAATAATTAAGTTGAATAATAATTAAAAACTACAGCTAACAGCCATTTGCTTCAATAACAACTAACGAATTTTCCAAAGAAAAATCCGTTGCTGAATGAAATATTAGTAATATCATGTAAAATCCGCTTTTAACGGATTTTACATTTCTTATTTCGTTGGTCCATCCCAGTTTGAAAAACCACCTATTAAGTTAAAGGTATTCTCAAAACCTAGTTGTTCCATTGCACCACAAGCATTTGAACTTCGCACGCCCGCAGCACAATACACATAATAGTTTTTGGTTTTATCTAACTCCTCTACTCTATAAATAAAACCTTGTCCTTTATAGATATCAATATTTATTGCTTCCGGAATTGAACCATCGTTGTATTCATCTTCAGTGCGTACATCTAATATAACTCCGTTTTCATCAGCTAAAAACTGACTCCACCACGCGTTTTGATCTAAGTTTGTCATCGTTTATTTTTTTTCAAAAGTACTATCTAAAATTCTAAAAAAAAACTTTAATAAAAAATTAACACACATTTGTACATACAAATAAAATAATTACTACATTTGTACATACAAATTTTACAATATCAAATGAGAATAGAAGAAATCATAAAACCAACTTCTCCGATGGCAATCGAAAAGCGTACACTACTTAATGTAATGTACACTCAAAATGTTGTATCAGAAAAGTTCAATGAAATTTTAAAACCATTTGACTTGTCTCCAGAACAATTCAATGTATTGCGAATTTTAAGAGGTCAAAAAGGAAATCCTGTAAATATGTGCACTATTCAGGAGCGAATGATTGCCAAAACAAGTAATACAACAAGACTTGTAGATAAATTGCTTTTGAAAGATTTAGTTATCCGAGAAATTTGTCCAATAAACCGACGAAAAATGGAAATTACCATTACAGATAAAGGAATGGAATTACTAAAACAATTAGATCCATTAGTGGAATCTCACGAAAAAGCATTTGCCGAAAATCTTACGAATAATGAATTAGAATTGTTAAATGAATTATTAGAAAAATTTAGAAATTAATTATCAAAATTGCCATGAATAACTTTATAGAAAACCAAAATTGGCGTTATGCCACCAAAAAATTTGATGCTACTAAAAAAGTATCAACCGAAGATTTAGAAACACTAAAAAAAGCCATTCAATTAAGTTCTTCTTCATACGGATTACAATTATACAAAGTATTTATTATTGAAAATCCAGAAGTTAGAGCACAATTACAGCCTGTTTCTTGGGGTCAATCACAAATTGTAGATGCTTCTCACCTATTAGTATTTGCTAATATTGTAAATGTTCAAGAAAGCCATATTGACGCTTATGTTCAAAACATAGCAGATACAAGAGGCTTATCTGTAGAAAATTTAAAAGGGTATTCAGACTTTATGAAATCTAAAATTGTTCCGTTACCAGTTGAGCAAAAAGCAGTTTGGACTTCAAAACAAACGTATTTGGCTTTAGGGAATCTTTTAAATGCTGCTGCCGAATTAAAAATCGATGTTACGCCAATGGAAGGTTTTGAACCAGAAAAATATAACGAAATTTTAGGTTTAGACAAATTAGGATTAAACGCATCATTAGTAGCAGCTATAGGTTACCGTCACGAAGAAGATGCAACACAACACTATGCAAAAGTGAGAAAACCAATCGAAGAATTATTTGAAACTATTTAATATAACCATTAACATTTAAAATGAAACACATGAAAAATTTAAAATCAATCGCATTAGCTCTTTTAGCTTTCGTAACACTATCAACAACTGCACAAACTAAGAAAGTTGACGCAGCAAAAAGTACTATCAACTGGGTTGGAAAAAAAGTAACAGGAGCTCATGAAGGAACTATCAATTTAAAAGAGGGTGCTTTAATTTTCAAAGGAAAAAAATTAGTTGGTGGAAACTTTACAGTTGACATGACATCTATCAACACAACAGATTTAGACGGAAAAGGTAAAGCTAACTTAGACGGACACTTAAAATCAGACGACTTTTTTGGTACTGAAAACCACCCAACAGCAAACTTAGTAATCAAAAAAATTGCTGATAAAGGAAATGGTGTTTATGGTGTAAATGCAGATTTAACGATCAAAGGAAAAACAAACGCAGTTGGTTTTGAAATTACAGTTGCAGGAAACTCAGCTACAGCTGATTTAAAAGTTGATAGAACTAAATATGATATTACTTACAAATCTGGAAACTTTTTCAGCGATTTAGGTGATAAAGCTATTTATGACGAATTCGAATTAAAAGTAAAATTAGTATTCTAATTGAACTGGGAAACTTTGCTATGAAAAACAAAAAGCCTTGAAGTAATTCAGGGCTTTTTTTGTTTATATTATTTACGGCAATGTTACTTCACCTAAAAATAACGTCCAAACTTCTTTTTTAGTAGAACCAAAACTCTTAATTATTGGCTTAAAACTTACTTTTTGAAAAAGTAGTAATTGCTGTGGTTTTTCGTTTTGCGTAATTGTTAATTGGTATTGTGTGGTCCAAAAATCATTGGCTACAATAGAATTCTCAAAATTGGAAACAGAAAACAAATAGTTCTTATTTTCAATTTTAGTTAATAACTCTTTCAATGAAATTGTAGGTTTTTCTTCTGTAGTATAATCAATAACATTACTGTTTTCATTTTCAAACAAATTGTAAATACTCAATTTGATTTCGTTTTTTAAACTTTCTGAAGTGTTTTCGGCAGAAAATAGCGTTAAATAATGGTAATAATCTTCCACTTTTAATGTTGCGCTTTCTTGGTAGGCTTTTACCGAAGCCATAGTAAAATTTGCTTTTATTGCCGTGGAAGCAGTCGGATTCGCATTTTGACCAAAAACGGAAAATGTGCCAACTAAAAACAAAAAAATACAACTTCGTAAAAACATATTATTCTTGTAAAATTCGTATAAAATTTATCTCATTTTTTTCATTACTTTGAATGTCAATCACTTTCATTCTTTTTAATGAAACGCTTGGAACAATCAACTTTTCAGAAAATTCTTGCTTGTTAAAATATTCTATTCCCAAATCGTTTTTTAGCATGACTAAAACTTCTAAATCATTTGCCAAAATTTGCTGCAATTGCTCTTTTCGGGTTTGCCAATCTTTAATATCCGATTTCATAAAACCTTTCAATATCATGGCATGATCATCGGGTTGTAATGTAATTGGCGTTGTATTTTCTTTATTAATAACAATCGTTTTTTCTTTATAATACGGGCTTTTCAAAACAATTTTTGTACTATCTTTTGCTGTAATTTGAATTTTCGAATCGATAATTTCAACAGGTGATTCAATATTATTTTCAATCATTACCGCTTTTACTTCATCGCTATTAATTTGTTCTTCGGTAAACGCATTTTTTACTTCTATGGTTTGAATTTCATCTTTATTCATCATTTGATACGAAAGAAATCCGACCAAAAACAAAGCTAAAATTACGATGCCAATTAGAAACACATTTCGCTTTTTTTTAGGTTGTGCAGCAACTACAATTTCGTTTTGTTTTGCTTTAAACACATATTCATCCCAACCCGAATATCCCACCAATTGCGATAAAATATCTAACATATCTTTTCGAGGCAATTTAGCATTGGTTTCCGATTTTAGATGTGTGTAAATCCATTTTTCGCTTACCGTTTGTTTTACTTGAACGGCAATCAAATCGATTAAATTTTGAATGTCTTGCGAACTAAACGTTTTCCAAGTTCCTTCAAAATAAGGATATTGCTTCTGATAAGTCAAAAGCACATCTTTTTTAAGTTGGAAGAATACGTTTAATGGATTCATGAATTTTATGCGTCAAAAGTAGGCTATTACTCAATTTTATTTACTGTAAAAACACTGTAAAAGTAGCGAAAAATCTTTACAGTGAAAGGAAAGTTGATTTGCCAACCAAAATTTGTGTTGCGAATGTACTATTGCACCATAATAATTTTAAAAACAAGAAAATATGAACACGCAAGTACAACAACTAAACGGAAAATGGAAACTAATTATTGCTTTACTTTTTCTAAATGTTTTAAGTGTTTCGGCACAAATTAGTGGCAATCAAGTCTATGGAAAAAACAATTACAACGGCAACAACTACAACCAGGAATCGTTACCAAACAACAGCAAAGTTTCTATCAATGATAATGTTTTATCGGTTTCTGTAAAAATTTTACTCAACAAAAAAGCAGATGGCTTTGTAATGACATTAGGTTTAAACGAAGAAGACGAAACGGTTGCTGGTTGTAGCAAAAAAATTACGGCAAGAATTACGGGTTTCATCGAAAGAATGAAATCGTTGGGTGTAAAAAAAGAAAATGTGTACATCGATTTTATTTCGCAAACCAAAATTTATGATTTTGAAGTAAATGGTATGAATTCTGAACAAATTGAAAAAGGATTTGAAATCAAAAAGAACATTATAGTTTCGACTTCAAACGTAAATAGTTTGGAAAAAATAATTGCGTTGGCTTCCGATTTTGAAATCCATGATGTGATAAAAGTGGAATATTATAACAATGAAACGGATGCCATTCATAATTCACTTTTTGATGAAGCCTTAGTTTTAGCTGAAGCGAAAAAAATTAGATACATGAAAGCTTTTGGAAAGCGAATCATTGGAACACCAACAGCTACAGAAGAATTTGCAACGGTTTTCCCAAAAACACAATACAATACCTACCAAGCTTTTGAAACGGCAGAAATTCAAACCAATTACAACAACCGAAGCCCATATTTAAAGAAAATTGCTCGAAAAAATAATACTTTTTATTACGACGGAATTTCAAGCGCAGGTTTTGACAAAGTCATCAATCCCAACCAAACTGAAGTGGGAATTCAATATGTAATGACCATTACAATGCATTATAAAATTGATACTTCGATTTAAAGGAAAGTTTGTTTTATTAAAAAGCCCTGAAGTAATTTAGGGCTTTTTTATAATTAATATTTTATTCAAGAAATTTTACATTAAACAAACCTAATTTAAATTCAACATTTAAAGTATCTCCATTTTGTAATTTGTAAAGAGAAGGATTTTTTTTTAAAATTCTCAAAGAATCAATTTTATTCAATTGTTCAGGAGAAGTTATAAATTCATTTCTATTTTCATAAATATGAAAAATTTTATTTGTGTTATCACTAACAACATGGTAAACTTTTGTGTGACTTTCTATATTGATTTTTGAATTTAAAAATAAAAGAAAATCATCTGTTATACTTTTGAAGAAAAATCCAAATAACGTAGCTAGAAGTAAAATTGAAAAAGTGTACCCTTAGAAATAATCTTTTTTTTGTATCCTTAAACAAGAAAAAAGATAAGTAAAGCAATAGGTAATAGAAGTGAAAATTTCCATGATACTTCTTTAAAATTACGAACATCTATATCAAAATATTTTTCGTTTATGAAGGGATTCAATAAAAATATATGAGTACAAAAGATTGTAATAAAAACTAAATATGTAACTATTCTATATTTTGAAATTTTCATTTTGCTTATTAATATCTCCTTCAAAAATAAGAAATCGTTTTAAATAAAAAATACTGAAATCAATAAATTAAAAAATAATTCCATAAAAAAAGCCCTGAAAATTCAGGGCTTTCTAATTTAAAGGGTGAAAGACGGGTCTCGAACCCGCGACCTTCGGAACCACAATCCGACGCTCTAACCAACTGAGCTACAATCACCATTTGTTTTGAACAAGAGAATCTTAATTCTTTTGCGAGTGCAAATATAGGTGTTTCCTACAATCTTGCAAAGATTTTTTTTACTTTTTTCTGACTATTTTATTTCAAATCGCCTAAACTATTGACAGCCAAATATCTTTCAGTTGTAAAACCTTCGGCATACTCAACTCCTACTAGCCTTCCAAGGTCTTCAGCACGGTATTTTACACTGTCTAAAAATGTTTTTGAAGTAATTGGCGTAACGGGTTCATTCGATTTTGGATCATAAAATTGCGAACCATAAGCCAACACCGATTCCATTTTTTTATCCAGAAATCCCGAAATATCTACCACAAAATCAGGTTCAATATTTTGCCATTGAATGTAATGATACACTACTTTTGGTCGCCAAGCTTGTTGTTTTTCTCCGTTTAATTCGGTTTCAATTTTAACCAAACCTGATAAAAAACAAGCATCGCTAACCAATTTACTTCCTTTTCCGTGATCGATGTGTCTATCGGCAATTGCATTGCATAACACGATTTCGGGACGATATTTGCGAAGCATTTGAATGATTTTTAACTGATGCGCTTCATCATTGATAAAAAAACCATCACGCATATCTAAATTCTCACGCACAGAAACGCCTAAAATTTCAGAAGCTTTAGCCGATTCTGAATTTCGAATTTCAACTGAACCACGTGTACCAAGTTCACCACGAGTTAAATCGATAATCCCAACTTTCTTGCCAAGGCTAACTTCTTTGGCAATCGTGCCGCTACAACCTAATTCCACATCATCTGGATGCGCTCCAAAAGCTAATATGTCTAATTTCATTTTCAGTTTATAAGTTTATCTTTTAAGAGTTTAAAAGGGTTGGGAAACTAAAACATTCCGCATCGTCATCGATTTATTTTCCGTTTCGATAAATTCCTTTTCAGGATTACTGTCTTTTGTGATGCCACAACCAACGTAAATATTCACAGCTTCATTTTCAACTTCTAAACAACGTAAATTTACGAATAAATCGGTTTGATTGTCTTTATTGTATTCGCCTAAAAATCCAGCATAATATTTTCGATTATATTCTTCATTTTTCAGGATGAAATCGATTGCTTTTTCTTTGGGTAAACCACAAACAGCTGGCGTTGGATGTAATGTTTTTATCAAATCATTCTTCTGAAAATCAGCTGTTAATTCTCCTGAAATAACCGATTTTAAATGTACTAAATTTCCAGCTTTAACTGTTTTAGCATCAGAAACAATAAGTTGACTTACTTTATCTCTTACTTTAGTAACAATGTAATCGCTTACAAATTGCTGTTCTTCTATTTCTTTGGTTTCCCAAATTACATTTTCCGAATACAATTGCGTTCCTGCCAAAGCGACAGTTTCAAACTGATTTTGATTGATTTTTACCAATTGCTCCGGCGTTGCTCCCATCCATAAACCAATTTTTGGATGAAAAAACAAATAGCGAAAAGCCGTTGGATAAGTCGAAATCAAGTTCTGAAAGGTTTCAACAATAGCGATTTGCTCTTTTAAAACAATTTTACGAGACAAAACAACTTTCTGAAACTCATCATTTTGAATCGCGGAAATTCCTTTGGAAACTAAATTCTCAAAAGCTTCTTTTTGATTGTTTTCCGAAGTGAAATTTTCAGTTGGTTTCTTTTCTAAATTTTCAAGATTCCCTTGCGAAAAATTATTCCCTTCAAACGGAATTACCAATTGTTTTCCTTCATGAAAAGGCATAAAAACAAATCCAGCTTGATTGGAAAATTCAATAATTTCATCTGTTTGTTGTACGAGTAAATTCCAAACTGTTTCATTTGGTTTAACATAACACACAAACGGTTTATGTTGCAATAATAAAGCTTGTATTTCTTCGAAAACCTGCATTATTGTCTTCTTGAAAGTATCATATTTGTCAATTTACACAATGAAATTAACTTTCCTTGTTCGTCAACAATTCTAATTTCCCACAAATGCAAACTTGCTCCTTTATGAACAATTTTAGCCGTAGCGGTAACCATTCCTTCTCGTTTGCTTTTCAAATGATTTGCCGAAATTTCGATACCACGAACTTCCTGTTTTTCTGGATTAATAAACATTATAGAAGCTGCACTTCCAACACTTTCTGCTAAAGCAACTGTTGCTCCTCCATGTAATAATCCCATAGGTTGATGAACTCTTGGATTCACTGGCATTGTAGCAGTTAGGAAATCTTCACCAGCATCGGTATAAACTATTTCTAAAGTATTCATTAAAGTATTTTTGCTCCAATCGTTACACAATTGCAGCATTTTTTCTCTATCAAACATCATAACTTTATTTTTTGTAAAATTAAGCATTCCGAACAGAATAATTCAACTGATTTAACGTTTTAGTAAGTATTTTAAACACATTTTGTTTTTATAGATTTAAAATTAATAATTACATTTACAAAAATTAACATTACATGCGCCGTTTATTACTTTTATTACTAATAGGTTTTGCTGTTTCATTAACTTCATGCCGAAACGATTTTGATTTTGAATCAAGAACTGGTGGTTTGGAATTTTCTAAAGACACCGTTTATTTAGATACCGTTTTTACTGACATTGGTTCAAGTACTTATACATTAAAAGTGTACAACCGAAGTGACAAAAACATTTCGATTCCATCACTTCGATTGAAGGACACAACTGCATCTAAATACAGATTAATGGTAGATGGAATAGCAGGTCAAGTATTTGAAAATGTAGAAATCTTAGCAAAAGATAGTATGTACATTTTCGTTTCCGTAACTGCCGAAGTTGCCGATGCAAATCCTACCGATTTTCTTTATACTGATCAAATTCTCTTCGGAGAAAAATCCAATCCAAATCATCAAAAAGTGGAATTGGTTACTCTAATTCAAGATGCTTATTTTATTTATCCTGGAAGAGTTCAAAATCCAGATGAATCCTATACTTATGATGAACTAAACTTAGGAGTTGATGGTGACGGAAATCCTATTACGATTCGGGGTCGATTTTTGGAAGAAACGAATCCAATCAATGGAAACGAATTGCATTGGACCAATACCAAACCTTATGTTGTGTATGGTTATGCTGCAGTTCCGAGTACAAAAACGTTAGTGGTAGATGCTGGAGCAAGAGTTCATTTTCATGCAGAATCTGGTTTAATTGTTGCTAATAATGCATCTATTCACGTGAATGGAACAACTTCACTAACTGAAGATTTAGAAAACGAAGTCATTTTTGAAGGAGATCGTTTAGAACCCGATTTTGCAGAAGTTCCAGGTCAATGGGGAGCTATTTGGCTCACACAAGGAAGTACAAACAACCAAATTAAAAATTTAACCATTAAAAATGCTACGGTTGGAATTTTAGTTTCTGGAAACGATGGCAGTCCTACTCCAACTTTAAATATTGAAAATACTCAAATTTACAATTGTGCTAATGTTGGGCTTTTAGCTCGAACAGGTAATATTGAAGGTCGAAATGTAGTCATAAACAATTGTGGTCAAACAGCATTTGCAGGAAGTTTTGGCGGCAGTTATGAATTTACACATTGTACATTTGCAAATTATTGGTCAAGCCCAACTCAAACCTCAGTTTTATTAGATGATTATATTCAAACTGATACTGGAAACGTAGTAGAACCTTTGACCAAAGCAAATTTTAGAAATTGTATCATATATGGAAGTTCTAATTTAGCAATTAGTTTAAAGAAAGAAGGAACCTCTTTTAATTACAATTTTGATCATTGTTTAATTAAATTTATTGACCCAGGAAATTTAATTTCAAATACAGAACTATACCAATTTTCTTCAAATCTAAAATTTGCAAATTGCATTATTGCAACAAATTCAAGTTCAAACAGACCAGATTTTAAAGCCCCATCAAATAATGAATTAATTATTGGAGAAGATTCAGCAGCTAAAGGAACTGCGGATTTTACATATTCATCTGGTACAACAGATATTTTAAATCAATCTAGAAGTAATCCATCTGATATGGGTGCTTACAATTGGACTACTTTTGATTAATTTAAACAGAACCTATTATTATTTTGTTTGTTCTATTTTTTAGAATAAATTTGCAACTTCAACAACACAAACAACTACATACAATGATTCATTTCTTCGGAAACCAATCCAACACGGTTTTTGCGGTTCAAACGCAAAACGAGATTTCATCAGAAGACATCAACAAATTAAATTGGCTTTTTGGCAACGCACATAAAATAGAAAAATCCGTATTGTCGGATTTTTTTGTTGGACCACGTGCCGCAATGGTTACGCCTTGGAGTACCAATGCTGTAGAAATTACTCAAAACATGGGAATTTCGGGCATCATTCGTATTGAGGAATTTGAAAAAGTAGCAGCCGATTTTAACGATTTCGACCCAATGCTTTCGCAAAAGTATTCGGAATTAAATCAAGAAATTTATACAATTAATATCCAACCAGAACCAATATTGGATATTGAAGATATTGATGCTTACAATAAATCAGAAGGTTTGGCATTGAGTCCAGAAGAAGTGGAATATCTAGATAATCTTTCTACGAAATTAGGAAGAAAGTTAACCGATTCTGAAATTTTTGCTTTCTCACAAGCCAATTCAGAGCACTGCCGTCACAAAATTTTCAATGGAACGTTTGTGATTGATGGCGAAGAAAAACCAACTTCTTTATTCAAATTAATTAAGAAAACATCAGAAACAAATCCAAATGATATTGTTTCGGCTTATAAAGATAACGTAGCTTTTGTAAAAGGTCCGAAAGTAACGCAATTTGCTCCAAAAAGTGCAGACAAACCTGATTTTTACCAAGAAAAAGAATTTGATTCGGTTCTTTCCTTAAAAGCAGAAACACACAACTTTCCAACAACAGTTGAGCCTTTCAACGGAGCTGCAACAGGTTCAGGAGGAGAAATTCGTGACCGTTTAGCAGGTGGACAAGGTTCATTACCATTAGCAGGAACTGCTGTTTACATGACTTCTTATTCTCGTTTAGCAGAAGAGCGTCCATGGGAAAACGGAATGGCAGAAAGACCTTGGTTGTACCAAACACCAATGGATATTTTAATTAAAGCTTCGAACGGAGCTTCAGATTTTGGAAATAAATTTGGACAACCTTTAATTACGGGTTCTATTTTAACTTTCGAGCATGAAGAAAACAATCGTAAAATTGGTTACGATAAAGTTATCATGCAAGCAGGTGGAATTGGTTATGGAAAATTAGATCAAGCGATTAAAAAGAAACCTACGGCTGGCGATAAAATCGTTATTTTAGGTGGAGAAAATTATAGAATTGGAATGGGTGGCGCTGCAGTATCTTCAGCAGATACTGGTGCTTTTGGTTCAGGAATTGAATTAAATGCCATCCAACGTTCGAATCCAGAAATGCAAAAACGTGCTGCCAATGCCATTCGTGGTTTAGTAGAAAGCGATAACAATCCAATCGTTTCGATTCACGATCATGGTGCTGGTGGACATTTAAATTGTTTATCGGAATTAGTAGAAGAAACAGGTGGATTAATCGATTTAGATAAATTACCTGTTGGTGACCCAACGCTTTCGGCTAAAGAAATCATCGGAAACGAATCGCAAGAAAGAATGGGATTAGTGATTGGTGAAAAAGACATCGAAACCTTACAAAGAATTGCCGACAGAGAACGTTCTCCAATGTATCAAGTGGGTGACGTAACTAACGACCATAGATTTACTTTCGAATCAAAATCTACAGGGTTAAAACCAATGGATTACGCTTTAGAAGATTTCTTCGGAAGTTCGCCAAAAACGATTATGACGGATAAAACCGTTGCCACCAACTATTCAGATTTAGAATATTCAAAAGAAAATATAGGAAGCTACTTAAGTCAGGTTTTACAATTGGAAGCGGTGGCTTGTAAAGATTGGTTAACCAATAAAGTAGACCGTTGTGTTGGTGGTCGCGTTGCCAAACAACAATGTGTGGGTCCATTACAATTGCCTTTAAATAATGTTGGTGTAATGGCATTGGATTTCAAAGGAAAAGAAGGAATTGCAACTTCTATAGGGCACTCACCTATTGCGGCTTTGGTAAATCCAGTTTCTGGTTCACGCACAGCTATTGGTGAAGCGTTATCCAATTTAGTGTGGGCACCATTGAAAGGTGGTTTAGCTTCGGTTTCTTTATCGGCCAACTGGATGTGGGCTTGTAAAAATGAAGGTGAAGACGCTCGTTTATACGAAGCAGTTAAAGGATGTTCTGATTTTGCTATTGAATTAGGAATCAATATTCCAACTGGAAAAGATTCACTTTCAATGAAGCAAAAATATCCAAATGACGAAGTGATTGCTCCGGGAACGGTTATTATTTCTGCCGCTGGAAATTGTTCGAACATTACAAAAGTAGTGGAACCTGTTTTACAAAGAAATGGCGGTAATATTTATTATATCAACTTATCACAAGATTCATTTAAATTAGGTGGAAGTTCATTTGCGCAAGTGTTGAATAAAATTGGAAATGATGTTCCAACGATTCAAAACTCGGAATTCTTTAAAAAAGCGTTCAACGTTTTACAAGATTTAATTAAGGATAGAAAAATCAAAGCAGGACACGATATTGGAAGCGGTGGTTTAATCACAACTTTATTAGAAATGTGTTTTGCAGATGATAAATTAGGTGCGTTAATCGACTTGAGTTCTTTAGGAGAAAAAGATACGGTTAAAGCTTTATTTAATGAGAATATCGGAGTTGTTTTCCAAGCAGATGCTGAAGTGGAAGCAACTTTCGCACAACATAATATTGAGATTTTCAAAATTGGTTCAGCTATCGATGGTGATGCGTTTACGATTATTAATGGTGAAGATAGTTTAACGTTTAGCATTTCTACATTAAGAGATACTTGGTTCAAAACTTCTTTTCTATTAGATTCAAAACAATCTAAAAACGGAATGGCGCAAGCACGTTTTGATAATTACAAAAATCAGAAATTACAATTCACTTTCCCATCGCATTTTGATGGTAAATTGCCAGTAATTGATGCGTCAAAACCAAGACCAAAAGCAGCAATTATTCGTGAAAAAGGAAGTAATTCTGAACGTGAAATGGCAAATGCAATGTTCTTAGCTGGATTTGATGTAAAAGATGTACACATGACCGATTTAATTTCGGGAAGAGAAACATTGGAAGACATTCAATTCATCGGAGCAGTTGGAGGATTTTCGAATTCCGATGTTTTAGGTTCGGCTAAAGGTTGGGCTGGAGCGTTCTTATACAACGAAAAAGCCAATACAGCTTTAAAAAACTTCTACAAACGCGAAGACACACTTTCAGTTGGAATTTGTAATGGTTGTCAGTTGTTAATGGAATTAGAATTGATTAATCCAGAGCACGAAGTTCATGGAAAAATGCATCACAATACTTCGAACAAACACGAAAGTGGTTTTACTTCGGTAACCGTTCAGAAAAATAATTCGGTGATGTTATCAACGTTAGAAGGAACAACATTAGGTGTTTGGATTTCGCACGGAGAAGGAAAATTCAAATTGCCTTATTCTGAAGAAAAATATAATATTGTAGCAAAATATGCTTACGAAGGTTATCCAGCCAATCCAAATGGTTCTGATTTCAACACGGCTATGATGTGCGATACTACTGGAAGACACTTAGTAATGATGCCGCACATTGAGCGTTCGACTTTCCCTTGGAACTGGGCTCATTACCCAGAAAGAGGTCAAAAAGACGAAGTTTCTCCATGGTTAGAAGCATTTGTAAATGCTAGAAAATGGATTGAAAATAAGAAATAGAAATAGAAAAGCTCTCATACACTGAGAGCTTTTTTTATGCAAGAAAAACTGCCCGAAAGCAGTTTTTCCAAAATCAACCCCAAAAAAACTAAAACTTATCTGTTTCAAGAACACCGTATTGTCCTGGATATTGTGTACTAACATCATCTTCGGCTGTTACAAAAATTCGTTTCGGTTTTGATGAAGAAACACTTTCAAACTTTACATGAAGTTTTGAAGTTCCTACAATTTGACCAATATTTAACGGAATTTGATTTTGTTCTGATGACAACCAAACCACATAATATTTTTTAGGTGGTTGCAAACGCTCCGGTTCTGCCAAATATGAAATTTCTAACTTGAAGTTGTAATTATTATTTTTGTCCTTTTTAACTGATATATCTCCTCTTGCCGCAGGAACAACATTTGAATTTTCAAACTCTATATTTTTAGAGCAAGATGTAAACATTTGCAATAAGGCAAAAGGTAACACTAAAAAAAGTGCTAATTTTAATGATAAATAATTTGTTTTCATACTCTTTATTTTTTCTTGTTACGATCAGCCATATTAGAAATCGATTTACCTAAATCATCTAATTCATTATTAAAATCTACTTTGAATAATGCCCATTTTTGTTCTGGACCTTGCTCGTAATTTTCAATTTTAAGTTTTAACTCGGTATTTCTTTTTTCTAATTTATTAATTTCAACTTCATCAATATCTCTATTTACTTTTCCTTTTGAACTAATTTTTGATTTTAAATCATTAATTACGCTCTGATTTTCAGCCAATTTTATTTGAATGCTCTCTTTGAACGTGTTGAAATCGTTAATTGAATCAAATTCTGCCTGATCTAAATCTGCTTCAGCGTCAATTAAATCTTCTGTTGCTTCTTTCACATCTGCTTCTTTAGCAGTTGGCGAATTATTGCAACTTGTCATAAAAAGTCCGATTATACTAGTGGTAAGAATTGTTTTAATAATATATGTTTTCATTTTATTTTTTTGTTTTTATAAAACCATGATTTCTTTTTTCAGATATGTAAAATTTTCATTTTAGTGGTCATATATGTTATCGCCTTTTTACTTAAGCTCGCTTCTGCAAACTTGTTCTTAATGGTGATTTAAAAATGAAACCATGGTCTTTATTATTATTATTTCTTATTCATTTCATGATCTGAACCGCTGTGAAGCAATTCATTAGCTTTGTCTTTAAATGAAGTAGAAGCTTTACTTATTTTATCTTCTAAAAGATTTTCAACTTTCATTGCTTTATCTTTTAAATATTGACCATCTTCTTTTATTTCATCTTTAAACCTATATGCCGAGTTTTTTAAACTTTTAGCAATATTGTTTCTTGTTTTTTTACCTTTATGAGGTGCAAATAATACTCCGATAGTTGCTCCAATAAGTGCTCCAACAAATAAACTTCCAAAAACTAATTTTCCTTTACTATTAAGATTTTCCATGATATTTTATTTTAAAAATTAAAATCTGTAACCTACTGTAGCTTGATACCACATGTTTTTGTAACGTGGTGTTGTTGAAGTTCCATCACCGTTGTTATTTTTTAAATCCCAACCGCCCCTAACTCCAATAACAAGATTTTGAATATTAAAATCCACGCCACCAATAAGCGAAAAAGTATTTTTACGAACGTTATCGTTTTCAAATTCTTCTTCTTGTGTTGAACTTAAAGAACCTCCAGTAAACTCATCTTTTTGTTTTAATAAATATGAATATTGTGGTCCAAATAAAAGTGTTACATATTCAACTGGTTTAACAGCTAAAAACAATGGAATGTCAATATAATCTGTTGTTCTTGTAGTTTCATAATCTGTACCTAAAAAAGTTCCAGTTGATTTAAATCCTTTTTGAGAAAATAAAACCTCTGGTTGAACACCAATAAATTTTCCTAACGGAATTGATACAAATACTCCACCTGCTAATCCAAATTTTCCATCTGCAACAAAATCTTCGCCTTCTGAATCGTAAACGTTAGAATAATTTGTTCCTAATTTTAATCCGAAGAATAATTTATCTCGATTATCTGTTGTTGACTCTTGAGCCATAGAATTTGTAACCGATAAAGTAACTAATGCGATCATTATGATTGCTTTTTTCATTTTTTTTCAATTTAAGTTATATGCGTAATATTTTTTTTTAAAACCTTACTATTAATAGTTATAATTTATACTACAAAGGTGCAGTAGGAACAATCAAAATGTGTTATACAATCTATTTTATAACTTACATGATTCACTCATTTTGAAAGGCTTCCTCAAAGAAAACCTTTTCATATATAGGCTTCACAGCTTTTTCCATTGCAAATCGTGAAAGCAAATAACTAATAGTTGATTCTGCACCTTGATTTAGATTCACATGATTTTGCTCTAAACCATCATAACAACCACCTGTTTTTGGATTATAAACTATTTGATGCAAATGATTTTTTCCTAAAAACCAATCAAATGCAATACGCATCTTGTCTCTGTATGTTTCATCTTCATATACTTGATAAAAAGTTTGTAATGCCAAAATTGTGTAAGCAACATCTATTGGTTGTTCACCAAATTGATTTACCGATTTTCCTCGATGATACCAACCTTGATTAGAAATCACTTTGATTTGATCTTCTTTAAAAGTTAGAGAAAGTAAAAAATCAAACGAATTTTTTGCAATGTCTTTATACAATTCGCTCCCTGTACTCAAACCAGCAAATAACATTGCTTCTGGTAAAATACTGTTAGCATAGGTAAGATAATCTTCAAACCATTTCCATTTTTTATCTGAAATTCCACGGTATTTTGAAACTAAATTATCAGCTAACGAAGTGATTAAAAAATTTATTCTTGGACTTTGACTTTCTAAATTGTAAAAATATAATCCTTTAATGGCAAACGAAATAGCTCTTGGAGAATGAAACTTGTGTATATTGATTAAAGCTTTTTCAATTGCGAATTTTGCTTTTCTAATCATGTTACCAGGAATAATTTCTTTAAATGAAATAAATTCACCTAACGCCCAAATAGCTCTACCATTGGCATCTTCTAAATTTTCATCAGTATTGTTAGATGTGAAATTACCTTCTTTATCTACATAATTTAAAAAGCTACCATCTTCTTGTTGGCAAAATAAAATAAACTTCAAATAAATTTTTATTAATTCTAAGTCTTCATCAGAACTGGTCAACTCATAATGCTTTGTGACTGCTATAAGTGCTCGTGCATTATCATCTAAGGTATAACCGGACTCTATGTTTGGTTTTGAAATAGCCGAAAATTGGATTAATCCATTTATAGTCGTCATTCTTTTGATATGGTTTAATGAAATTATCGGCATTTCATACTGCAAGACAATATTATGTTTATTGTTCCTGTTTTTTATCAACTCAATATGTGCAATGGCTGAATTTTGCCAAGATGTTGAGCTAATTTTATGTAATGCATTTAAGCGCATTTCTCTCAATAACTTTGGATTATAAAGTAATTCAATGGTTTTTTCGGCAAGTTGATTGGCATTTTGAAAATCATAATTGAATCCAGCGCCTTGCAAAAATTCTTTAGCATGCGGAATTGGCGTTGCTATAACAGGACAACCGCAAGCCATAGCATAAGCCAATGTTCCACTAACCGCTTGATTAGGATCTTTTGAAGTAAATAAATAAATTTTTGTGCGTTGCAAATAATCCATTAATTCGTCTAAAGACAAATACTTATTTATAAACCGAACGTTATTTTCTAAATGTAAGTTTTGCACCTTTTCGTAAAGAAAATTGCGGTATTTTTCACCATCATGTTTTAAAACTTCAGGATGGGTTTTTCCAATAATTAGATAAATTACATTCGGAAATTTTTCGATAATTTTAGGCAAAGCGTCTAAAGCTGTTTCTATACTTTTTCCTTCATTTAGTAATCCAAAAGTGGTGAGTACTACCCTATCGCTAAACTGATTTTTTGTCTTATGTTGCAAATTATCAAACGATGCAACCAAATGAGTTCCATGAGAAATTACTGAAATTTTTCGTTCTGCAATTCCGTAATCAGCCATTAAAATAGCTTTTGAAATTGAAGTCATCACAACTAAAAAATCTGAATAATCAGCAATTTTACGAACTACTTTTTTAAGTTTTTCATCTGGTTTTGGTAAAACTGTATGAAATGTAGTTGTAACGGGGCGTTTCAAATGCTTCATGAATTTCAACAAATAATCACCATAAATGCCACCAAAAAGACCAAATTCGTGTTGTAAAAATACCATTGCAATATTTTTATCAGCATTTAATTTTGCAGATAAATAAGAAAAATGAGTTGCAACATCTGTACTTAATTTATATTTTACTTCTTCTGGGTAATTATAATTTGATTCGGAAGTTTCTAATGCACAAACTTTCAATGAAAAAGTAGTTCCAAATTTTTCTTGAATGGCGTTTTTTAAATCCTGAGTATAGGTTGCAATGCCACATTCTCTTGGCGGATAAGAAGTTATAAAAACAATTTCGGGTAATGTTTTTGGCACAGCTGGAATTAGTTCGTGTTCAGAATTTGCAATGAATTTCATTAAATCGCTTTCTTTCAAATTGTTTTTTGCTTCGTTAAAAACGAGTAAAGAATTGTTATAAATGGGAAAAAAATTAGCTCTCATGTTGTGTTGGATTTAGTAAAAGTTCTTGTAATAATGCCTTTAAACTCATAGATGCGCAAGCAATACATTTGTCAGCTGCTCCATAATAGATATAGAGCGTATCTTCAAATAATGCAGTTCCTGTGGGGAAAACCACATTGGAAACCACACCATTTTTTTCATAATCGAGTTCTGGCTTGAACAAAGGATCGACTAATCTTGCGATAACTTTTGTAGGATTATCAATGTCTAATAGTGCAGCAGCGGCTGAATAAATATAACCTTCGGAAGTATCAAAAACGCCGTGATAAATAAGTAGCCAACCTAATTCGGTTTCTATGGGAGGACAACCACCTCCTATAAAACCTGATTCGTGATTGGTTCCTACTGGATCCAAAATAATATGCTCGTTAAAATGTAGAAAATATTGATTCCAAAATTCTTTGGTTAAATCTTCTAAACTATCAATCAAAACCAATTGAATTCCGGGACGTATTCGATGTAGAAAAGCCAATTTCCCTTTTATTTTTCTTGGAAAAAAAATTACATCTTTATCCCAAAGAAAAACTTCTTCATTGTGCTTAAAATGGCGTACATGACGAAAATATTTTGCATTTACCAAATTATTGCATTCGGCTAATCGTTTAAATTCGTCAAAAGTAAATTTTGGAACAATAATTCCGTGTCGCTCAAAAGTGAGTAAATCGGTTGAGGTGACTAAAGCTCCTAATGCATTGATTCCGTTATAAGCGGTATAGGTTATGTAATAAACACCATCTATTTTAACAATTCTTGCATCTTCAACACCTTTTGATTCCTCATCAGAAAAAGGAATTAATAATGGTGTATTGTTACGTTGAACTATTTTTAGTGGTCCTTCAAATTTAGCATATCCAATGGTTGAATAATTACCACTTCTAACCGCTCGATACAACATATGCACAATGTTTCCCTCTTGCATAATAGCAGGATTTAAAACACTATCATTTTCAAACGAGAGTTTAGTTTTTTTTAGAAGTATGCCTTCTTTTGTGATTTGTATCATTTTGAGTTGTAGTTAGATGAAAAAAAAGCGTAGATGATAATTCACCTACGCCTTTTATTGGCTATTATGTGTATTCTTAGCATTTTTCAGTTACTAAGTTGCCCACAAAAAAAAGTCAATTATTATGCTGTAGGTTGCCCTTTTTTGATAATATTAATCACTTCCTCTCGTTTTTTGTGCAAGCGTGCCTCTACTCTTTCAAGTAAATCATCTTCTCTACCACTTTCGAATTTTAAATCAGAATCTGTTAATTGCGGAAATTTATCTTTTAAATTATCAGCTTGTCTTTTCCAATCTCCAGAAATTTTAAAAACTTCTGTTCCTTTGTTTGCTTTTGATTCCATTTTAAGTATTTTTAAATGTTATAATCTTATTTAACAAAGGTTATTATTTAAAAACAAAATGTGTTATAGCATTAAAACAAAATATTTCATAAATCACACATTTTCAAATATTTAAAACTAAACATCTTCTAAGTTTTCTCTAAGTTTTGATTTTTTTCTTTTTTTCAATTGTTTGAAATAAGATGGAGATAATCCGGTAACTTTTTTAAATTGGCTGGATAAATGAGCCACACTACTGTAATTTAGTACATACGCTATTTCTGTCAAATTCATTTCATCATATAAAAGTAATTCTTTAACACGTTCAATTTTGTGATTGATGATGTATTGCTGAATGGTAATACCTTTTACATCTGAAAAAATGTTGGATAAATACGTGTAATCTTGATTGAGCTTTTCGCTTATGTAATCTGAATAATTAACTTTTGGTAATTCATCTGTATAATGAACCATTTCGATAATTACATCTTTAATTTTTTCAATAAGAATAGATTTTTTGTCGTCTAATAATTCAAGACCAGACATGGCCAAATTTTTTTTCAACAAATCAAATTGTTTAGGAGTTATGTCTTCCAAAATTTCAACAACTCCTAAATCAACGATAACATGATGCAACCCTATTTTCTTTAGCTCTTCTTTGACCATCATTTTGCAACGAAGACTAACCATATATTTAATATAGAGTATCATTTTTGTTTTGGTTTTAAAAGCAAATTAATTTTTGCTCCGCTTATTTAATCTTCATAACCACTTTTAATTACGGTTGAAATCATTTTAAATTGTTCATTAGCATTAAAATGGTGTGTGGAATGTGCAGGAATAACCATACCATCCCCTAGTTTTAATTTGAATTTTTTCTTATCAACAGTAATTTCTGCTACACCATCAATAATTTGAATATAGGTATCAAAAGGTGATCTTTTTTCATCTAACTCTTCTCCAGCATCAAAGGAAGAGGCGGTAACATTTCCTGTTACTTTTTTTATAATTGTTTTACTTACCACAGCATTTGGTAAATATTCAATTAGTTCTACAACAATGTGTATTTTTCCTTTTTCGACTTCTACAACTTCGTTTGGCTTTTTCATTTTTTTTTGGCAGAATTGCTTTATAACTTTAAACTCGAATTACAACTCTATTCAAAGGTGGTTAATTATTTAACAAAATCATTACAAAATCTTATTTATTATTTACATAAATCTCATTTTAGCAATAAAACCTATATTTTTGTATTATCAATATAATTTTGATAATTTAGTAGGCAAGCATACTATTTTTAAATTCATAAAAATTTAATCCATAGATTATCAATTATTTAAAAAATTGCACAATTAGTTTTATTTTTATAATTTGCAACAAATATTAATTGTGAATTATGACAAATATTACACGCTTATTTGACTTTCCTTACCATCAATTAGAAAAGTACAACTTACCAGACGCTCTTGTAACAAAATATAACGGCGAATGGGTTAAGACTTCTACTAAAGAATATCTTGATAAAGCTAATGCTATTTCAAGAGGATTAATTCGTTTAGGAGTCAATAAAAATGATAAAATTGCTATTATTTCTTCAAACAATAGAACAGAATGGCATATTACAGATATTGGTGCTTTGCAAACTGGTGCACAAACTGTGCCTATTTATCCAACGATTGCTTCAGAAGATTATGAATATATATTAAACCATTCAGAATCTTCTTATTGTTTTGTTTCAGATCAAGAAGTTTATGACAAATTATTAGCTGTACAAAAAAACATTCCAAATCTTAAAGCTATTTATTCTTACAATGATATTGAAGGATGTAAAAGTTGGAAAGAAATTCTTGAACTCGGAGCAGATGAATCAAATCAGGATGTAGTTGAAGATCGAAAAAACAATGTAACTACTACAGATTTAGCAACTATAATATATACCTCTGGAACTACAGGAAGACCAAAAGGTGTGATGTTATCACATCAAAATATTGTTTCTGATGTTTTAATGAGTGCACCAAGAGTTCCACTTAGACCAGGAGATACAAAAGCATTAAGTTTTTTACCTATTTGCCATATTCTTGAACGAATGATTGTCTATTTATACCAATATTATGGTATCTCAATATACTTTGCCGAGAGTATCGAAAAAATGTCAGACAACTTAAAAGAAGTAAAGCCACATGTAATGGTTGTTGTGCCAAGATTACTAGAAAAAGTTTACGAAAAAATCTACGCAAAAGGTGCCGATTTAACTGGAATCAAAAAGAAACTATTCTTTTGGGCAACCGGTTTAGGAATTCAATTCAAACCTTATAAAGAAAACGGATGGTTTTATGAATTTCAGCTTAAAATTGCAAGAAAATTAATTTTTTCAAAATGGCAAGAAGCTCTTGGTGGCGAATTAGAACTTTTAGTTTCTGGAAGTGCCGCCTTACAACCAAGGTTAACAAAAGTGTTTACTGCAGCCGGAATTCCAGTCATGGAAGGTTATGGTTTAACCGAAACTTCTCCTGTAATTTCCGTTAACGACATGAGAAACAAAGGTTTCAAAGTAGGTACAGTAGGTAGAGTTTTAGATGGAGTTGAAGTTAAAATTGCTGAAGATGGCGAAATCTTATGTAAAGGTCCAAATGTAATGATGGGTTACTACAAAGATGAAACGCAAACTAATGAAGTTTTAAAAGGTGGTTATTTCCATACAGGTGATATTGGTGAAATAGACAACGAAGGTTTCTTAAAAATTACTGATCGTAAAAAAGAAATGTTCAAAACATCAGGTGGAAAATATGTAGCTCCTCAATTACTAGAAAACACTTTTAAACAATCTCGTTTTATTGAACAAATTATGGTTATTGGCGAAGGCGAAAAAATGCCTGCTGCTTTTATTCAACCAAATTTTGAATTCATCAAAGATTGGGCAATCAAACATCCTGATGTAAAATTAGGAACTACTAACGAAGAAATTATTTCAAATCCTCTAGTCATAAAAAGAATTCAAGAAGAAATAGAACATTATAACGAACGCTTTGGAAATTGGGAAAAAGTAAAACGCTTTGAATTAACTCCTGACGTTTGGTCTATTAATGACGGACATTTAACTCCAACTCTAAAACTTAAACGTAAAATTATAAAAGAAAAATATAATAATTTATATGTAAAAATTTACGGAGAAAAATAAAAGTAAAATCCACTAAGTGAAGTGGTAAATTTCACTTTTTAAATGTTAAATAATCATTAAATCTATAAAAAAATCTTAAAATACTATGCGTGCATAGTATTTTTTTTTATATTTGAAGAAATTTAAGCTATGCAAGATAAAACTATCGACTATATATTAAGATACACTTGGCAAGCTGTTGCTAGAATGTATAACGAAGAAGCAGCTAAATACAGTGCTACAATGGCAACAGGTTTTGCACTTTTAAGCATTGATAGAGAAAATGGCACTCCATCTACCACACTTGGACCAAAAATGGGAATGGAAGCAACAAGTTTAACGAGAACTTTAAAGTCAATGGAAGAAAAAGGGTTAATCATACGAAAAAAAAATCCAGCTGATGGTAGAGGTGTTTTAATTTACTTAACTGAATTAGGGAAAGAAAAAAGAGAACTTTCAAAAAATACAGTTTTAAAATTTAATGAAACTGTAAAAGCAAATATAACCGAAGAAAAATTGCAAAATTTCATGGAAGTTGCCGAAGTTATAAATGAATTAATTACCGACAAAAAAATATTTAACGACAAATAAAACAACAAACCTATAAACATGAAACGTAATATTAAAAAAGTTGCTGTTATTGGTTCCGGAATTATGGGAAGTGGAATCGCTTGCCATTTTGCTAATATTGGTGTAGAAGTCTTATTATTAGACATCGCTCCAAACGAACTAACCGAAGCCGAACAGAAAAAAGGATTAACTTTAGAGAGTAAAGCCGTTAGAAACCGATTAGTTAATGATCATTTAGCTAACGCTTTAAAATCGAAGCCTTCTCCAATTTATCATCCAAGTTTTGCTTCAAGAATTACCACTGGTAACACCACAGATGATATGTCAAAAATTGCAACTGCCGATTGGATTATCGAAGTTGTAGTAGAACGTTTAGACATCAAGAAAATCGTTTTCGAACAAGTTGACAAATATAGAAAACCTGGAACTTTAGTAACATCAAATACATCTGGTATTCCAATTCAGTTCATGAGCGAAGGAAGAAGCGAAGATTTCCAACAACATTTCTGTGGAACGCACTTTTTTAATCCGGCTCGTTACTTAAAATTATTTGAAATTATCCCAGGTCCAAAAACATCAAATGAAGTATTGGATTTCCTAAATGGTTATGGTGAAAAATTCTTAGGAAAAACTTCAGTTGTAGCAAAAGATACACCAGCTTTTATCGGAAATAGAATTGGAATCTTCGGAATACAAAGTTTATTCCACCAAGTAAAAGAAATGGGATTAACGGTTGAAGAAGTTGATAAATTAACCGGACCAGTTATTGGTCGTCCAAAATCAGCTACTTTTAGAACGGTTGATGTTGTTGGTTTAGATACTTTAGTTCATGTGGCTAACGGAATTTATGAAAATTGTCCAAACGACGAAGCACATGAATTATTCAAACTTCCTGAATTTGTTAACAAAATGATGGAAAACAAATGGTTAGGAAGTAAAACTGGACAAGGTTTCTACAAAAAAGAAGGAAAAGATATTCTAACTTTAGATTTAGATACATTAGAATATAGAGCAAATAAAAAAGCTTCTTTCGCTACTTTAGAATTAACCAAAACGATTGAAAAACCAATCGACAGATTCAAAGTTTTAGTTACTGGAAAAGACAAAGCAGGAGATTTCTACAGAAAAAACTTCGCTTCAATGTTCCAATATTGTTCAAACAGAATTCCTGAAATAACAGATGCTTTCTATAAAATCGACGATGCTATGAAAGCAGGATTCGGTTGGGAAAACGGTCCATTCGAAATTTGGGATGCCATCGGAGTTGAAAAAGGAATCGAATTAATGAAAGCGGAAGGTTATCAACCTGCTTCTTGGGTAACCGATATGTTAGCTTCAGGAAACACTTCTTTCTATTCTATTAAAGATGGAGCAACACACTTCTACTCTATCACCAATAAAAAAGTTGAAAAAGTTCCTGGTCAGGATGCTTTCATTATCTTAAATAACATTCGCGAAAGCAAAAAAATATGGAACAACAGCGATTCAATCATTACCGATTTAGGTGATGGAATCATCAATTTAGAATTTACATCTAAAATGAATTCAATTGGTGCTGGGGTTTTACAAGGAATCAACAAAGCCATCGATATTGCTGAAAAAGATTACAATGGTTTAGTGATTGGAAATCAAGGCGCTAATTTCTCAGTTGGAGCCAATTTAGGAATGATTTTCATGATGGCAGTCGAACAAGAATATGACGAATTAAACATGGCCATCAAAATGTTCCAAGACACAATGATGCGTTGTCGTTATTCAGCTATTCCAGTTATCGCAGCTCCTCACGGAATGACATTAGGTGGAGGTTGCGAATTAACCATGCACGCTGATAGAGCGGTTGCCGCTGCAGAAACGTACATCGGATTAGTTGAATTTGGTGTTGGTGTAATTCCTGGCGGTGGTGGTTCTAAAGAAATGGCTTTAAGAGCTTCTGATTTATTCCGTAAAAATGACGTGGAATTAAATGTTTTACAAGAATATTTCTTAACTGTAGGAATGGCAAAAGTAGCTACTTCAGCTTACGAAGGTTTTGATACTGGCGTTTTACAAAAAGGAAGAGATATTGTTGTCGTGAACAAAGACCGCCAAATTGCAACAGCTAAACAAGTAGCTTTACAAATGGCAGAACAAGGTTACACCCAACCTGTAAGAAGAAAAGATATCAAAGTATTAGGAAAACAAGCATTGGGAATGTTCTTAGTTGGAACTGACCAAATGGAAGCTGGTAAATACATTTCTGAACACGATAAGAAAATTGCAAACAAACTGGCTTATGTAATGGCTGGTGGCGATTTATCAGAAGCAACATTAGTTTCTGAACAATATTTATTGGATTTAGAAAGAGAAGCATTTTTATCATTAACAGGAGAAAGAAAATCTTTAGAAAGAATTCAATATATGCTAACTAAGGGTAAACCTTTACGAAATTAATAGCCTCTTAGAGGCAAAATATTGGTAGAAAAAATATTAGATATGAAAAATACAACCGCATATATAGTTTCGGGTTACCGAACCGCAGTAGGAAAAGCACCAAAAGGAGTTTTTCGTTTTAAACGTCCTGACGAATTAGCAGCAGAAACCATCGAACACATGATGAAGGATTTGCCTGATTTCGACAAAACACGTATTGATGATGTAATGGTAGGAAATGCAATGCCAGAAGCAGAACAAGGTTTGAACGTTGGACGTTTAATATCATTAATGGGATTAAAAATCACGGATGTTCCTGGAGTTACAGTAAACAGATATTGTGCTTCTGGAGTAGAAACTATCGCAATGGCAACAGCTAAAATTCAATCCGGAATGGCAGATTGTATCATTGCTGGTGGTGCCGAAAGTATGAGTTATATTCCAATGGGAGGATACAAACCAACGCCTGATTACAAAGTGGCTGCTGCAGGTCACGAAGATTATTACTGGGGAATGGGTTTAACAGCTGAAGCAGTTGCAAAACAATTCAATGTTTCTCGTGCTGACCAAGATGAGTTTGCATACCAATCGCATATGAAAGCGTTGAAAGCGCAAGCAGAAGGAAAATTCGATAAACAAATTGCACCTATCACGGTTGAACAAACGTTTATCAATGAAAACGGTAAAAAAGAAACCAAATCTTATGTAGTAAATAAAGACGAAGGTCCAAGAGCAGGTACTTCTGTTGAAGCTTTAGCTGGATTACGACCAGTATTCGCGGCTGATGGTTCGGTTACCGCTGGAAACTCTTCTCAAATGAGTGATGGAGCTGCTTTCGTTTTAATCATGAGCGAAGAAATGGTAAAAGAATTGAACTTAGAACCAATTGCAAGAATGGTAAGCTACGCTGCTTCTGGTGTAGAACCAAGAATCATGGGGATTGGACCAGTTACCGCAATTCCAAAAGCATTAAAACAAGCGGGATTAAAACAAGACCAAATCGATTTAATTGAATTAAACGAAGCTTTCGCAGCACAATCTTTAGCGGTTGTGAGAGAATTAGGTTTAAATCCTGAAATTGTAAATGTAAATGGAGGGGCTATTGCTTTAGGTCACCCACTAGGTTGTACTGGTGCTAAACTATCAGTTCAATTGTTTGACGAAATGCGCCTGAGAAACAGCAAATACGGAATCGTTTCAATGTGTGTTGGAACTGGTCAAGGAGCTGCCGGAATTTTTGAATTTTTAAAATAAAACTATAAAACTTAATAAGTTATGTCAGATATCATCAGAGGAGGTCAATTCCTTGTAAAAGAAACAAAATGCGAAGACATCTTCACACCAGAAGACTTCAATGAAGAACAAGTTATGATGCGTGATTCGGTTATCGAATTCGTAGACAAAGAAATTTGGCCAAACAAAGAGCGTTTCGAAAAGAAAGATTACGCTTTAACCGAAGACATCATGCGTAAAGCTGGTGAATTAGGTTACTTAAGTGTTGCTGTTCCTGCTGCTTATGGCGGAATGGAAATGGGATTCGTAAACACCGTTTTAGTTTGTGATTACATTTCGGGAGCAACTGGTTCATTTTCAACTGCTTTTGGAGCGCACACTGGAATTGGAACCATGCCTATTACTTTATACGGAACAGAAGAACAAAAACAAAAATATGTACCAAAATTAGCTTCTGGCGAATGGTTTGGTGCGTATTGTTTAACAGAACCAGGAGCAGGATCAGATGCGAATTCAGGAAAAACAAAAGCCGTTCTTTCAGAAGATGGAACACATTATAAAATCACTGGTGGAAAAATGTGGATTTCTAATGCAGGTTTTTGTAACGTAATGATTGTTTTCGCTCGTATTGAAGACGATAAAAATATTACTGGTTTCATCGTTGAAAATGATCCTTCAAACGGAATTTCAATGGGTGATGAAGAGCACAAATTAGGTATTCGCTCCTCTTCTACTCGTCAGGTTTTCTTTAACGAAACAAAAGTGCCAGTAGAAAATATGTTGGCAGGTCGTGGCGAAGGTTTTAAAATTGCGATGAATGCTTTAAATGTTGGACGTATTAAATTAGCAGCTGCTTGTTTAGAAGCACAACGTAGAACCATTACTGGAGCTGTAAATTATGCTAACGAAAGAGTTCAGTTTAAAACACCAATTTCAAGTTTTGGAGCAATTCAAGCTAAAATTGCTGAAATGGCTACAAATGCTTATGCTGGAGAAAGTGCTACTTACAGAGCTGCATCAGATATCGAAAACAGAATTAATATTAGAGTTAGTGAAGGAAATTCGCACCAAGAAGCAGAATTAAAAGGTGTAGAAGAATTTGCAATCGAATGTTCTATCTTAAAAGTAGCGGTTTCTGAAGATGTTCAAGCTTGTACAGACGAAGGAATCCAAATTTTTGGTGGAATGGGATTCTCAGAAGATGCACCAATGGAAAGTGCTTGGAGAGATGCTCGTATCGCAAGAATTTACGAAGGAACTAACGAAATCAACAGAATGTTATCAGTTGGAATGTTAGTAAAAAAAGCAATGAAAGGTCATGTGGATTTATTAGGTCCAGCAATGGCTGTAGCTGAAGAATTAATGGGAATTCCATCTTTCGACATTCCAGATTATTCAGAATTATTTGCTGAAGAAAAAGAAATGATTGCCAAATTGAAAAAAGTATTCTTAATGGTTGCTGGTGCTGCAGTTCAAAAATATGGAGCAGAATTAGAATCACACCAACAATTATTAATGGCAGCTTCTGATATCTTAATCGAAATTTACATGGCTGAAAGTACAATTCTTAGAACAGAAAAATTAGCTAAAAAAGAAGGCGAAGACAAAGTTCAGGAGCAAATTGCTATGGCAAAATTATACTTATATCATGCGGTAGATATCGTAAACCAAAAAGGAAAAGAAGGAATTGTTTCTTTTGCTGAAGGCGACGAACAACGTATGATGTTAATGGGATTAAAACGTTTTACAAAATATACGAATATGCCAAATGTAATTGGTCTTCGTGAAAAAATTGCTGCAAAAATTATTAGCGAAAATAAATACGCTTTTTAATTCAGCAATTAATTGGTTTAGTTTGTTTAAAAAAACCATCCGTTGTAGCGGATGGTTTTTTATTTTCAAAATATGTAATTTTGCAAAAACAATTCAAATGAATATTCGTCTAATTGCCATTGGAAAAACCGACAACAAATCGTTGCAAACATTAATTGATGATTATACAAAACGATTGTCTTTTTATGTGAAGTTTGATTTGGAAATTATTCCGGATATCAAAAACGTAAAAAATCTATCAGAAGCACAACAAAAAGAAAAAGAAGGCGAATTAATTTTATCAAAAATTAGTGTAACCGATCAATTAATTTTACTTGACGAAAATGGAAAAACGTTTAGTAGTGTTGGCTTTTCAGAATATTTGCAAAAGAAAATGAATTCTGGAATTAAAACATTGGTTTTTGTAATTGGTGGACCGTATGGCTTTAGTGATTTGGTTTATCAAAAAGCGCAAGGCAAAATTTCATTGTCAGAAATGACTTTTTCACATCAAATGGTTCGCTTATTTGTAATTGAACAAATTTATAGAGGTTTCACTATTTTAAGAAACGAACCCTACCATCATCAATAAACTATTTGTCGACAAAACGTTTTATTACTTCAAATAGTTTTGTACTATCGAAAGGCTTTACAATAACTTCATCGATTTGAGCATCTTTAATTTTGTCTTCGATATCTTGTTTATCAAAAGCTGTGACAGCAATAATAGGAATTATAATTCCTTTTTGTCTAATAAGTTTTGAAGTATCAAATCCATTAATTAAAGGCATATTAATATCCATCAAAATTGCATCAAATTTTTTAGTTTCTAAAGTTTCCAAAGCTGCATAACCATCGCTAACTATAACACATTGAAAATGGTTATTTTCCAGTAGTTTTCTTGTAACAACTTGATTAATTTTATTGTCTTCAACCACTAAAATATTATAATCTTTTTTGACAGATAAATCAACATCTAGATTATTAATAATTTGATTTATTTTATCAATATCGGCATCTAAATTTATAATAAAAGTAACTGTTGTTCCTTTGTTTTCTTCACTTTCCAATTCTATTGTGCCCTGAAATAGTTCCACCATTTTTTTTACAATAGTAAGTCCTAAACCTGTTCCTTGATAATCATCTTCCTTTCGATAAACTTGTACAAATTTTTCAAAAACTTTTTCTTGATCTTTCTTTGCAATTCCAATTCCATTATCAATTACTTGAAATTTTATTTGGCAATTATTTTTTTCAAAATTCATTAAAATTGCTTTAATTGTAACATAACCATTTTGAGTGAATTTTAATGAATTACTAATTAAATTGATAAAAATTTGTGACAGTCTAATTTTATCTCCAATTAAGTGATTTGGGATTTGATGGTCAATTTCTAAATGAATTTGATTGTTGTTTTTGATGGCTAAAAAGTGAAGAGAATCTTTGATAATAACTAATTCGTCTTGCAAGTTAAAAACTGAATCTTGAAGAACCACTTGATTTTCTTCAATTTTATAAACTTTTAAAATATCGTTAACTAATGACAATAAATATTTAGCTGAAAATTTTAAAGATTTTAGATGAGGACTATCTTTCAATTCTTTGTGTTCATCTAAAATAATGTCTGTAATACCTACTACACCATACAATGGTGTTCTTAATTCGTGACTTATAGTTGAAATAAATTGTGTTTTCAACTGCGAAGCTTCTTCTGCTTTTTCTTTAGCATCTAATAACTCAGCATTTGCTAATTTAAGTTCTTTGTTAATTTTTGATTTTAACTTGTTATTCCTAACAAATGAAAGTAGTAGCAAAATCAAAATAAAAACAATTATCGCGGAAAAAATTATGAATTGTCTGTTATTTTTTAGTTTTTCATCTTGAATTTTTTTCTCAGATTCAATTTGACTAATTTTTCTATTAATTTCATCATGTTCAATTTCTAATCCAGCAATTTTTACTTCATTTACTCTATTTTCATTGTAAATTTCGTCTTGAAGCTTATCGTGTTTTGCAAGATAAAAATGTGCTTTTTCAAAGTTTTTTGTTTTGAAATAAAAATTAGAAATATCATTATAAACTACTGAAGCATTCGATTTAATTAATTCAATATCATTTTTTTCACAATATGCAACCGACTTTAAATAAAACTCTTCAGCCTTTTTATGGTCGTTTAATGAATTATAATATAATCCGTAATTGGAATATAAGGAAATTTTTGCTTCTATTTCTCCTTCTTTTTCAATATAATCCTTGATTTCATTTAAATAAATAATTCCTGAATTAAAATCTTCATTTGCAAAATAAGCACTTGCAATATTTAATTTTGAAAAAGTAATTTCATAAATGTCGTTTAATCTCTTAGAATATTCAATTCCTTTTTTATAATGCTGAATTCCTTTTTTGAAATCAATTTTCCTGTAACAATAAACATTTCCAATATTATTATGTAACCATGCTTTAACTGTATCGTTATTGGTTTTATTGGCTAAAACCAAACCTTTATTGTAGTATTCAATTGCTTTTTTATAATCTGAGAATTCATCGAAATTAAGCCCTATTAAATTATAAGCTTTAGCAGCTAACAAATAATCATCGTTTTTTAAAGAGATTTCCAAAGATGATTTTGCAAAATCAAGTGATTTTTTTGATTCCAAGTTCAAAAAACTTTGCCCTGCTTTTTTTAATAATTCTTTTGCTGTCTTTATATCGCTTGAATTATTCTGCGAAAAACTAGGATTTACCATCCAAAACAAAATAAATATGGCTATAAAGTGCTTTAAAAACATGGTTTTTTGTTGGTATAAAGTAAAAATCTAAAATAAAAAAAAATCCTGACTAAATCAGGATTTTTTAACAAATGTTTATCGTGTTAATTTTTTGTATTTAATACGAGTTGGCGTTACATCTTTTCCTAGACGTTTGCGCTTGTTTTCTTCATATTCTGTAAAACTTCCTTCAAAGCTATACACTTGAGAATCACCTTCAAAAGCTAAAATATGTGTACAAACTCTATCTAAAAACCATCTATCATGCGAAATAATTACAGCACAACCTGCAAAATTTTCCAAACCTTCTTCTAAAGCACGTAATGTGTTCACATCTAAATCATTAGTAGGCTCATCTAAAAGTAATACGTTTCCTTCTTCTTTTAGCGTCATGGCTAAGTGCAATCTATTTCTTTCTCCTCCTGATAAAGTAGATACTTTTTTATTTTGTTCACCACCACCAAAATTAAAACGAGATAAGTAAGCACGAGAATTTACTTGACGTCCGCCCATCATAATTAATTCTTGACCATCACAAAAGTTTTCCCAAAGGGTTTTGTTTGGATCAATATTAGAGTGCGATTGATCTACGTATGCAATTTTTACTGTATCACCAATTTCAAATGTACCAGCATCAGCTTGTTGTTCGCCCATAATCATTTTGAAAATAGTCGATTTACCAGCACCATTTGGTCCGATAATTCCAACAATTCCTGCTTGTGGTAAAACGAAATTTAAATCGTCATATAGTAATTTATCTCCAAATGCCTTAGCAACATTTTTAGCTTCAATTACATTCGTTCCTAAACGAGGTCCATTAGGAATGTAAATTTCTAATTTTTCGTCTAGTTCTTTTTGGTCTTCGTTTAATAATTTATCGTAGTTCTGTAAACGTGCTTTTTGTTTGGTTTGACGTCCTTTTGCTCCTTGACGCACCCAATCTAACTCACGCTCTAAATTTTTTCTACGTTTTGACGCTACTTTTTCTTCTTGCGCCATACGGTTTGATTTTTGTTCTAACCAAGAAGAATAATTTCCTTTCCATGGAATACCTTCTCCTCTATCCAACTCTAAAATCCAACCCGCTACATTATCCAAGAAATATCTATCGTGAGTTACCGCAATTACAGTTCCTGAATATTGTGCCAAATGTTGTTCTAACCAAAGAACCGATTCAGCATCTAAGTGATTCGTTGGCTCATCTAATAATAAAACATCTGGTTGTTGTAAAAGTAAACGACATAAAGCTACACGACGTTTTTCTCCACCCGATAAAACTGAAATTGGAGTTTCTGGATCTGGCGTACGAAGCGCGTCCATTGCGATTTCCAATTTATTATCAATTTCCCAAGCTCCTGAAGCGTCTATTTTGTCTTGTAATTCAGCCTGACGATCCATAAGTTTTTCCATTCTTTCTGGATTCTCATATACTTCAGGCAAACCGAAATCGTCGTTAATTTTATTGAATTCTTCTAATAAAGCAAACGTTTCTGCAGCACCTTCACGAACGATATCGATTACCGTTTTAGTTTCATCTAAATGAGGTTCTTGTTCTAAATATCCAACCGTATAACCTGGTTGAAAAACTACATCACCTTGATAATTTTTATCAACCCCAGCAATAATTTTTAATAATGAAGACTTTCCTGAACCATTTAATCCAAGAATACCAATTTTTGCTCCGTAAAAGAAACTTAAATATATATTTTTTAGTACTTGTTTATCTGCTCCTGGATAGGTTTTACTCAATTTTTGCATTGAGAAAATCACTTTCTTATCGTCTGACATAATGGTATGTTTGTTTTATTATTTTTTTAAATTGTAATATTAAACTCTTCCTTTCAATGCGTTGAAAACCCAAGCAATGGCAAAGAAACCAACTCCAACAGCTGCAAATCCCCAACCTGCAACATCAGCATAACGGTAAATTCCTAATCCAATTAAAAGTAATCCCATTAAAATCATAATGAAAGTAGCCCAAGCCAATATTGTATTTTTATTCATTCCCATAAATAAGTATTTTTAACTAAAGTTTTGTAAATTTTAGGATTGCGAAGGTACAAATTTTTAAACTTTTTATCATTTGAATTAATTGAAAATTTTAATCAATAATTCCTTTAATAAATCATGTTGCGACATTGATGAAGCACCAACTCCTTTACTTTTCACATCGATATCTCGCAAAGCAGCAACTATCGCACTTACTTTTTTCATTGGATAATTTCGGAATGCTACTTCGTAATCTTTAACAAAATAAGGGCTGACCTTTAAAACTTTAGCCGCATTAAACTGCGATTTGTCTTTTAATCCGTGATATTGCAATAATTGAGAAAAGAAACCAAATACCAATCCAGTAGTAACCACTAAAGGATTATCTTTTGGATTTTGTGAAAAATGATCTATTATTTTATAGGCTTTCAATTGGTCTTTTTCACCAATAGCTTTTCGTAATTCGAAATTGTTATAATCTTTACTAAAGCCAATGTTTTCTTCAATGTCTTTTGGAGTAAACGTGTGACCTTTTGGTAAAATAATTTTTAGTTTATCTAATTCGTTATTGATTTTAGACAAATCGGTTCCTAAAAATTCAACTAAAATAGCGGCTGCTTTAGGTTCAATGCTATAACCTTGTCCTGATAAAACCCTTTTAATCCATTCGCCAACTTGATTTTCGTACAATTTTTTACTTTCGTAAACTACTCCTATTTTATCTAATAGTTTGGTGACTTTTTTACGCTTGTCTAATGTTTTGTATTTGTAGGCAAAAACCAAAACTGTCGTTGGCTGTGGGTTTTCAGCATACGCTTCTAATTTATCAATAGTTCGTGATAATTCCTGAGCTTCTCTAACCACCACTACTTGTCGATCGGCCATCATTGGAAAACGTTTAGCACTTCCAATCACATCTTCCATTGTAACATCTCGACCATATAAAATAGATTGATTAAAATCTCGTTCGTGTTCTTGTAACACATTTTGTTCAATAAAATCGGTCAATTTATCAATATAATATGGCTCTTCTCCCATAAAAAAATAAATGGGTTTGATGTTTCCAGCTTTTATATCTTTTGTAATTTGAATTACTTCGTCCATTTTGTTGTTTGTTGTTTTTAGTTTATTGTTTGTTGTTAAACTTCAAACCTTTGATTTCAGTTGAATTCAAATATTTCATAAATGCTCCTATTTTATTTTTAACCAATTCTATTTTGACTGATAAATTATCAAATTCATCTTGAGAAATTAATTTTTTATCCAAAGCTCTGTACAATTGAGATTTCAACTCACCACAAGAACCTTTTGAAAAACTAAGGAAATTTATAAATTCTCTATTTCCATTTCTTTCAAACCCTTCAGCAATATTATCCATGATAGAACCTGAACTTCTATCCATTTGATCTTTCATTGAAAATCTTTTTCCTAAATTTGTAGTTTCAAAAAGTATTTCAATATCAATACAAATTTCTCTTGATTTATTCCAAATTTCTAAGTCCTCGAATTTTTCTATTTTTGCCATACAACCATAAACAATTAACCATAAACCATAAACATTGAAAAAGTTGAACTTTCCAGCTTATTCCTTTCGGTTCAAAAATAGTGAAAATAAAGTGTCTATTTTTGATGAAATTAGAAAAAAATTTATTCTTCTTACACCAGAAGAATGGGTACGTCAACACGTAATTCATTTTTTGTTACAAGATAAAAAGTATCCAAAATCGTATATCAATGTTGAAAAATTAATTAAAATTAACGATTTAAGTAAACGTTATGATGGGGTTGTTTTTCAACCAAATGGTGAAATATTTTTACTAATCGAATGCAAAGCACCAGAAGTTCCTATTTCCCAACAAACATTTGACCAAATTGCTCGTTATAACTTAGTTTTGAAAGCGAAATATTTAATGGTAACCAATGGCCTAAATCATTATTTTTGTCAAATGGATTTTGAGAATGAGAAATATGTTTTCTTGAAAGAACTTCCAGAGTATAAATAATGGAAGCTGGATGATGGAAGATTTTTTTTTCTTTGAAACTCCAAAAAACCTGAAACTTGAAACCTGAAACAAAAAAGCACTTGAAAAAAATAGCAGTAGTCATATTAAATTGGAACGGAGCCAAATTATTAGAACAGTTTTTACCTTCGGTAATTTCATTTTCTGATGAAGCTACGATTTATGTAGCCGATAATGCTTCGACTGATACTTCTATTGAAGTGATTCAAAACCAATTTCCTTCAGTTAAAATCATTCAAAATACAGGAAATTTTGGTTTTGCTAAAGGCTATAATGAAGCGTTGAAATTTGTTGAAGAAGAATATTACGCTTTGGTAAATTCGGATATAGAAGTTACTGAAAATTGGCTTACACCTATTCTAAACATATTTGAAACGCAACCCGAAACTGCAATTATTCAACCTAAATTATTAGACTTCAAAAAGAAAACCCATTTTGAATATGCTGGTGGTGCTGGTGGTTTTATTGATAAATTTGGTTATCCATTTTGTCGTGGACGAATTTTTGACACGGTTGAAGAAGACAAAAATCAATACGATGATGAAATTGAAATCTTTTGGGCAACTGGAGCTTGTTTTTTTATTAGAAAAGAAGTGTATCGCAAATTAAACGGTTTTGATGATGATTTCTTTGCACATCAAGAAGAAATTGATTTGTGTTGGAGAGCTTTTAATTTAGGTTACAAAATAAAATACACTTCAAAATCAATCGTGTATCACGTTGGTGGTGCGACTTTAAACGAAGGAAACCCAAGAAAAACGTTTTTAAATTTTAGAAATTCGTTGTTAATGTTGACTAAGAATTTACCTAAAAATCAATTGTTTCCAATCCTATTTATACGCTTGTGTTTAGATGGATTAGCTGGAATTCAATTTATTTTGAAAGGAAAATTTAAACATTGTTGGGCAATTATTCAGGGTCATTTTGCATTTTATAGTGTTGTGAATCAATTTTATAAAAAGAGAGCTTCTACTCAAAAAAGCAATTATTATAAAATTAAAAGTGTCGTTTTTAGTTATTTTGCCAAGAATGGCAAGGTGTTTGCTGATTTGTTTTAACAATAGTTTAGGTTTAAAAAAGCTATTTTTTAACAATTTCCATTTAATTTTGTAAAAAATAATTATCGTATGAGAAGAGTAATGTTATTCGCCGCAGTAGCCGCTATTTCATTAAGTTCGTGTGTTTCAAAAAAGAAATTCACCGAATTAGAGGCTAAAAACAAAGAGATTCAAGATTTATTAAACACCGCAACGGTTAAATTAAACACTTGTTTAACGGAAAGAGAAGCGTTAGCGAGTCAAGTTGATTTTCTTAAGAAAAACAACACTGACTTAATCAATAACATGGGGAATTTGACCACTTTAACTACAAAAGGGGCTGAAAATCTTGAAAAATCTTTAGAAAGTTTAAAAGAAAAAGATTTAAAAATCACACGTTTACAAGACGCTTTAACTAAAAAAGACAGTGTAACATTGGCTTTAGTTACAAGTTTAAAACGCGAAGTAGGAATCGATGACCCAGACATTAATATCAATGTTGAAAAAGGTGTGGTAATGATTTCAATTGCTGATAATTTATTATTCAAATCAGGAAGTTACGAAGTAAGCGACAAAGCAAAAGGTGTTTTAGCTAAAGTGGCTAAAGTAATCAACAGTAAACCAGACTTCGAATGTATGGTGGAAGGTCACACGGATAATGTGCCAATTAAAAATGCTGTTTTATTAGACAACTGGGATTTATCTGTAAAAAGAGCTACTTCAATCGTGAGAGTTTTACATAAAGAATTAGGAGTTAGTCCAAAACAATTGATTCCAGCTGGAAGAAGTTCTTATATTCCTTTAGTGGAAAACGATTCTCCTGCTAACAGAGCAAAAAACAGAAGAACTCGTATTATCATTATGCCTAAAATTGATCAATTTTATGAAATGATTGAAAAAGAAATGAAGACATTAGCTAAGGAATAAATTGCAAAAAAAATCGATAAAAAACACCTCATTAATTTGGGGTGTTTTTTTTTATACTATTTTATTATTCAGCTATTTACAATAAATAAGCACTTTATCTATGATTTTAAACAATTCGTAGAAAAATTACCAAATAATTGAAAAATTAACACATAAAAGTTTTGATGTTTAAATTTTCTGTATAATTTTGAATCAAATAATCAAGATTACGCCCCCTACTACAAATGGAATAATGTCGTTGATTAAAACAACTTACCACACTTTTTTGGTCACATTTTTATATTGAATTTAATAACCAATTAAATATTTAAATTATGAAAAAAGTTGTTTTAAACATCTCAGTGATGTTATTTGGAATGGCAATGTATGCTCAAGCCAATTTAAGTTTAGTAAACCAAACAGGTTTAGGAAACATGTCTGATGTAGACCAATTCGGATTGTTAAATGTTTCAGATGTTGACCAAGATGGCCGTTTCAATGAAGCCGAAGTTGATCAAGTTGGTGCTTTCAATGGTTCGGAAATTGACCAATTAGGTAGACGAAATGATGCCAAAGTAGATCAATTAGGTATTGCAAATTACTCTAACGTTAATCAAGACGGTAGAAGAAATGAAGCTGATGTAACTCAAGTAGGGTTAGGAAATGATTCTGATATTGATCAATATGGTAGAAGAAATAGTTCTACAGTAAATCAATTAGGAATTACTAACGAAGCTAACGTTTTACAAGTTGGATTAGACAATACTGCTTCAGTTTTACAAATTGGAGAAGATAATACGGCTGATCAAACACAATTTGGAAATGATAATAGCGCAACCGCAATTCAATTTGGAGAAGACAATTACTCATCTCAAGTTCAAGTTGGAGATGGTAATATGGGATTAGCGCTTCAAGTTGGAGAAGGAAATGCTTCTTATCAATTACAATTAGGTGAAGATAACATGGCAATTCATGATCAAGATGGTCAAAGCAATTTAGCAATAACTACTCAAGATGGTGAAGGAAACTTCTCTTACATCCAACAAGATGGTTCATTAAATGCAGCTTGGACAAATCAAACTGGACAATCTCACATGAGTTTTGTTAACCAAACTGGAGTTAGTAACCTTTCTTTAGTAAATCAATCTAACTAATTTTTTATTAATGAGACAAGTAAGTTATTCTTGCTTGTCTCATTTTTATCATATGAAAAATCTAAAAAAAATAATCGCCATTTTATTTTTGCTAATTGGCGTTACTGCCATTTCGCAAGAAAATACGCAAACAGAAATAGCCATAATAAATCAAAATAATATTGATTATAAACTATCAACCATAATTCCTCAAAATCAAATAAATAGTGCTATAATTACACAAATAGGAAATCAAAATTACAATCAAAATACCATTATTGCCAATCAATCATTCATTCAAGTAGTTCAAAACGGACATTTTAATTCGACAGATATTTACAGAGTTGAAGCAGAAGTAAACGAATTTATTCTTCAAAATGGAAATGGAAATACAATCCATGAAATGTCGATAGGAAATTATAATATAATTGAAAATCAATACATTCAAAACGGTGATAACAACCGAATTACAAGCTTTGGAAGCAACACAATATCAGAAAATTTAAAAATTCAAATCAACGGAAATAACGCATCAGTAATCGTAATTAACAGATGAAACGAAATCAACTACATATTCTAATTTTCCCGCTACTTTTTAGTACAATTCTTCATGCTCAAATTTTGAATACAGAAGTAAAAGCTAAAATAGAATTGAGTTATTTTGAAGAAATGGTTTCGGTTACAGGAACAGCTGAAAATCTTGATGATGGCATGAAAAATTTATCATACACTTTATCAGTCATCAAAAAAAATAAGCAAACGGCAAACACATCAAACAATTCTCAAAATGGTGAGTTTACGTTAAATCCAAATGAGAAAAAAATACTTTCAACAACAAAAATCAATCAAAGTACTAAAGATGAAATTATAATTCTACTCTTAATTTATGACGATAATGATGTTATGGTGGGAAAAGACCGAATTATTGTAGAAGAAAAAAAAAGTGAAGTTTTAAATAAAAATGAAGCTGAACTTGAAATTACTGGCATTGTTTCAGACGATACCAAAACTAAAGTAGGAAAAGATTTTTACGACATATATTTTTCAAAATACAATTCTGAAGCCATAAAAGGAAATCAAATTGTACAAATTGAAGAGCAACTCAACATCGGAAGAACAACAATTCTTAAAATAACAATAGACAACAAGTTAATTTCAGAATTTATTGCAAATCCAAATGAAGAATTTCTTTCTCAAAAAGCCGAAGAAGCCATACAAATTACAAAGAAATACTTCAAAGATTTAGAAAAACTAAAAAATAGAATCGAACAATATTAAAACAATAAAAATGAAAACGTACATCACACTATTCGCTTGTTTTTTTATCGGTTTTTCAGTGGCACAAAACTTAGTTTATAAACCAAAAAACCCAGCTTTTGGTGGCGATACATTCAATTATCAATGGATGTTAAGTTCAGCCGAGTCCCAAAATTTATTAAAAGACCCAGATGGTGAAGATGGTTTTGAACAACAATCAGATTTAGAACGTTTTAGAGACAACTTAAATTCACAATTATTGAGTTATTTATCAAGAGAACTTTTTGACAATCAATTTGGTTCCAATACATCTGGATCAGGAGATGGCACAGGCTCAGGGACTCAAAATGGTGTATATACTTTTGGAAGTTTATCAGTTGAATTATACGAGTCAAACTTAGGCTTAGTCGTCAATATTTTAGACATTCTCACAGGTGAAGAAACTCAAGTTATTATTCCCAGAAATTAAATTCCTTCAAACATAAACTGCCCTAAAGTTTATTAAAATTTAGCTTACACGTGTTCTTTTTACTAAAAACAAAACACATGAAAACAAGCACAAAAATAGTTGGTTGCAGTTTATTTATTCTATTAAGCAGTTGTGGAGCCTATTTTAATCAGCCAGTCACCGTTCAAAAAGCTTCTTATGGAGAAGGAACTCCTGCTACTCTATCGTTAAAATCATTACCACCACCAAAAGAACAAATTGTTGTGGGTGTATATAAATTTAGAGATCAAACAGGGCAATACAAACCTTCAGATAATGGAAGTAATTTTAGTACAGCTGTTACACAAGGTTCAACATCTATTTTAATAAAAGCACTTGAAGATTCAAAATGGTTTATTCCAATTGAAAGAGAAAATTTAGCCAATCTTTTACAAGAAAGAAACATCATTAGATCAACACGTCAAGAATATTTAAAAGATACCAATTCAAAAGATCAACAACTTACTCCTCTACTCTATGCGGGAGTTTTATTAGAAGGCGGAATTGTTTCGTATGATTCAAATATCATAACTGGCGGTTTTGGAGCACGTTATTTTGGTGCTGGAAGTTCTACAAGTTATAGACAAGATCGAGTAACGGTTTATCTTCGATTGGTTTCTACACAAAATGGAAAAATTCTAAAAACAATTTATGTTTCAAAAACCATTTTATCACAATCGTTAGATGCTAGTTTATTTCGTTATGTTAAGTTTAAAAGATTATTAGAAGTTGAAACGGGTTTTACAAAAAATGAACCTTTGCAATTGGCTGTTACAGAAGCAATTGAAAAAGCTGTTGAAGGTTTAATTGTTGAGGGAATTCAAGATAATATTTGGGTTGCCAATGCGCCAATTTCGACATTAACCGAAGTTATAAACGAATACAACAAAGAAAAAGAAGAATCAGAATCAACACTGCTTTACAAACGCTATTTCAAAGAACGCAGAGCAAAATTTGGAGTTAACTTAGACGTAGGTGGTTCGCTAATTCAAGGAGATTATCCAAGTCCAGTTTTAAAACCTGCCTTGCGTGCGGGAATGCGCTATTTCATTTTGCCGACGTTTAGCATTAATACTTCGGTGAATCTATTTTGGATAAAAAACAAAAACAAATTTGAAGATGCACACACTTCGTTTGATTTGAATACGGAAGTACTCTTTTTACCATATGATAGATTGACACCATTTTTCTACATTGGAACAGGTTTAGGAGCAACATCTAGTTATGAATCGCCTTATTTTAAAATACAATCGGGTTTAGGTGTAGAATATTTAGCAACCGATAATTTAGGAATCCGAATGCTTGGCGAAATCAATTTAACACAATCTGATAAAATTGACAACATCGCATCGGGAATTAGAGATGACAATTATTGGCGGTTTTTCATCAGCGTAAATTATTATTTTCCTCGAAAAAAATATGATGAAAAAGCCATTAAAAAACACGTAAAAGATTTATCAATTGAAGCAACTTCAAACACAACAAAATAATCATGTACAAAATATATAAATTCAGTTTTTTTATACTAATTCTTGCACTTTCATATTCTTGTTCCGAAGAAACTATTGACGATACAGGTTTTGGAACAGTAACTGGTCGTGTAGTAGAAGCTGTTACATTTGAACCAATTGAAAACGCTCGTGTTTCATCAAATCCTAATACAAGTGCCGTTTTTACTGATGAAGACGGATATTTTACAATAGAAAACGTGCCAACAGGAGATTATGCTTTTGAAGCGCGAAAAGATGGTTTTATTGTTAAATTTGAAGCGGGAACTGTACTAAAAGAATTAGAAACAGAATTGGTTTTTGAATTAGAACCTATTGAAGAAATCAACCAATCACCTACTGTACCAGAACTTTTAACACCTTTGGATAATGCCGAAGATTTAAGCTTAAGCGTTAATTTAACTTGGCAATCAACTGATGCAGAAGATGACGAACTAACATATAAAATTTCACTTAGAAATGATATTACAGACGAAATCACAATCTATGAAGATATTACAACGACATCATATACTTTAACAAGTCTTAATTATAGTACCAAATATTTTTGGCAAGTTTCTGTTTCTGATGGAATAAATCCCGAAGTAAATAGCTTAACACAATCATTTAGAACATTAGAATTTCCAAATGCTCGTTATCTTTTTACTCGAAAAATTGGTGACAACAATGTAATTTTCACTGCTGACGATGCTGGAAATGAACTACAAATTACGTCTGATGCAACCAATAGTTTCAGACCACGAAAAAATATTCCTGCAAATAAAATTGCTTTTTTGAGAACAACTGGTGGACAAGCTCATATTTATACCATGAATCCTGATGGTTCTGATGTTTTTAAAGTCACTGCAGGAATTCCAGCTGCGGGATTTAATTTGGATTATTATAATTTTAGTTGGAAAAACAACGGAAGTCAATTAATCTATTCCAATTTTGATAAACTGTACAAAATTAATGCTGATGGAAGTGGATTAGAATTGATATTTCAAACGCCCAACGGAAAATTCATTTCTGAATGTGATTGGAGTGTTGATAGTTCTATTATTGCGCTAAAAGTGAATAATTTGAATGGTTATGAAACGGAGGTTTACGTCATTAATTCTACTGGAACTGTTATTGAAAATGTAATCTCTGGAACAATGGGCGCAATTGGTGGTTTACATCTATCTGTAACTAATAGCAAATTAATATTTACAAGAGATATTACGGGTTTTGAAAGTTTTGATTACCGTCAATTAGATACTCGAATTTTTCAATATGATTTTATTACAGATCTAATTACTGAAATTAACGTTCAAAAACCGGCAGGATTTATTGATACCGATGTAAGATATTCTCCCACAGAAGCCGAGTTGATTTTTATGAGTACAGCAAATGATGGCATTTCTCAAAAAAATATTTTAAAATACACCATAGGAGTAACTGGTTCAAGAATGGAAATATTTGAAAATGCGATCATGCCTGACTGGAAATAAAAAAGCAGGTCAAAGACCTGCTTAATGTATCCTTAATTTTTTTATTAATAACCAATTAAATATTAAATTAAGAAACACATAGTTTTAATAAATTTATACTAAAACTGTGAATATCTCATCTATAATTGGTTAAAATCGAGAATAGTAAAGCTAATTTAATATATTATAGTGATAAAACCAAATTAATAACTATAAAACATATTTATTATACTGAAAACCATTGAATAAACGCCCTAGATTTTGAAATACTTACTTCATAGTAAAACAACTCGGCATTCTTTAATGATAACTCAATTCTTGAATTATTTTTGACTGTATGAATGTATTTTTTATTGATAATAAATTTTCTATTAATTCTAAAAAATTGATTATTATCAACCTCTTGTTCTATTTTTTCTAATGATTTATGAAGTAAAAACTGTCTATTTTCTGTTGTAAAAATAAACGTTGAATTGTTTTCACTAAAAAAATATAGAATATCATTAACTTCGATTTTTTTCAAATGAGTTCCAAAAGCGACTAAATAAGAATTAATAAAAGTTGATTCTTTAAAGTTTGACCAATTAATTTCATTGTGGAAACCTGATTTTAAAGTTTCAATTTTTTCTAATAATCTATTCAGTTTGCTTTCGTCAATTGGTTTTAACAGATAATCAATTGAATTATAATTAAAGGCATTAAGTGCATATTCATCAAAAGCTGTGGTAAAAACAATTTTTGATTCAATTTTAACTTTATCCAAAATTTCAAAACAATTACCGTCACGTAATTTAATATCCATGAAAACAATATCTGGATGTTTGTTTTCTTTTAACCAAGCAGTTGCTTTTTTTACAGAATTCAAAACTACCAAGACTTGAAATTCATGTTGATTCAAAAGTCGCTCCAAGCGAATTCCTGCAGGGATTTCATCTTCTACAATTACAGCTGTCATTCTAAATTTAATATTGGTAATTGAACGCTAAAACTATCCTTATCATTTGTGATAACTATTGATGAATTTGTTAAAATTTCATATCGTTTATTAATATTATTCAATCCAAAACTAGTTGAATCTGTTACATTTTTTGAAACCACTGAGTTATAAATTATCAAAGAATCATTTTCGGTATAAATTTTAATCTCAATTGGATTTTCTTCATCTAAATTATTATGTTTAAAAATATTATCTATTAATTCTTGAATAGATGATGATAACACATATTGATTTCCTTTAAACTCTTCAGAAATTGAAAAATTAAATCCATTTTCAAACTTTGCTTTATAAATTTCTAAATATTCTTTGATAAACAATAATTCATCTTTAAGTGAAACAAAATCTTCGTCCTGTTTTTTTAAATAATGTCTATAAACATTGGCTAAATTATGACCAAAATCAATGGCTTTCGTTGGATTAACTTCTATAAACGAAATTAAAGTATTTAAATTATTAAAGAGAAAATGAGGATTGATTTGATTTTTTAGTTCCAGATATTGTGCATCTTTTTGAATATTTTGAAGTTTTAATTTACCAATACTTTTCTTCTGATTATAATAGTACAAAAATCCATAAATTAAACATGTTGAAAACAAACTTATCATGAAAAAATTTAAAACCAATCCCAAATGAAACTTATACTTCACAATATTTAAAAATTGTAGAATCAAAAAAGAAAATAACGAGATTAGAAAGATTTTAGTTACCGAATTAATTTTTAATTTATTTGAAAATAGAATCCCAAAAAATGATAAAACAACAACTCCAATCAAATAAGGTATAAACACATTAATATGATTGTAATAATCAATAAGAGTTTTGTTGATAAATGTATCTATAGTTAATAAAAAAATAAAAATAGAATCAACAAAAAAAACAAAAAGAAGTAATTTAAAATAAAAAAACTTACTATAACTAAACTCAATTTCAATATTTGATTTACGCTTAAATAAAATAGAAATTAAATATTCAATTAAAAAAACGGCAATTGCGATTAAACCTTGAAAAAATGGAGGGAACAGATTTATCTTTCTTTCAAAAATTAAATTCATACTAATTGAAAAAACAAAAACAATTATAAAACAACTAAGAGCAGAAAGCAATATTTGGCTCTTTTTATCATTTTTCTTTGATTCAAAATATTTCGTAAGTATTACATTACAGTAGGAAATTATAGCAAAATAAACAATTGTAAAAAAAGTTATTTTACTATTTAAAACTTCTAATAAACTACCATTTTTTTGCAAAATAATTACAGAAAAAATAATAATCAATGGTAATAACCAAAACGCCAAAAATGATTGAAATGATTTCATATTAAGCTAATTTAAAATTCATTTCAAAAGTCTCAATTACGCTTCAAAATTCTAAAAAAATAATAGTGAATGAGCTAATTTTAATAGTGAATGAACTTATAAAACATCCAAACTTCCTTTTCCTTCACGAATAACCTCTGGTTCATGACCTGTTAAATCAATAATTGTTGAAGCCACATTGTCTCCGTAGCCACCATCGATAACCAAATCAACTTTGTTATTCCATTTTTCGAAGATTAGTTCTGGGTCAGTTGAGTATTCAATTACCTCATCTTCATCATGAATGGAAGTAGAAACGATAGGATTTCCAAGCATTTCTACAATTTGCAAAGCAATATTATTAGCTGGAACACGAATTCCGACCGTTTTCTTTTTTCTGAATTCTTTTGGTAAATCGTTATTTCCTGGTAAAATAAACGTGTAGGGTCCAGGCAAAGCACGTTTTAAAATTTTAAAAGTCGATGTATCAATTTGTTTCACATAATCCGAAAGATTACTCAAACTCGAACAAACGAAAGAGAAATTTGCTTTTTCTAACTTAATCCCTTTGATTTTAGCTAATTTTTCAAGTGCACGAGAATTGGTAATATCACAACCTAAACCATAAACGGTATCCGTTGGATAAATTACTAAACCGCCGTCTTTCAAAACGGCAACAACTTTTTTAATAGCCGCTTCGCTGGGTTTATCTTCGTATATTTTTATAATTTCTGACATGACTTTATTTTTTTAGAAAAATGATAAAAGAATATAGAGTAAAGATAGGTGATTTTTAGTGATTTAAGACTTCTTTAATGTGCCAAGATTCTAAAATGTAATGATTCCAAATTCCTTTTTTTACTTTAATTTCTATTTTTAGATTATCAATATTTTTATTTAAAAATGGCTTTATTTCTGAATATTTAACCGATATTGACTCTTCATTATTTAAAAAAACAAATCTAATTTTATCTTTATATTTGTAAGAAGTATAAATTTTAGTAATTGGTAAAAAATATTTTTCAGTTTTATTCTTTTCTGATTCAAATTTATTAATAACATCCCAAATAATGTTAGCAGAATTACCAAAAAATACATATGAAAACATAAAATTTGATGTAATCAATAAAAAAGGGTAAATAAATCTTAATATCAAATATTTTTCTTTGCGTAAATCAATAAAAATACTTTTCCAACTCTTTGAAAAAAAAGTAAACTTTGCTGTTAGAAAAAATCCAATTAATGTTGGAATTAAAAAAACATAAACAAAATATTTATAATCTCCACCAATTGTAACAGACTGGAAAAAAAGAAAATAAATTATTCCAGTTAAACAGAAAATAAAAAATAATGCGTCATTAATTTTATCAATTGTTTTTTTCTTTAATTTATTTTTTTTCATTTTTTAAAGATCTATTTTCTTTGCTCTTTTTACTTTATTCTTTTCCTACCCAATCACTTCCAACTTCGCAAATCGCAACAACAACTTCTTTAATCCACCTACATCAAAACGAATTTCGGCTTTTTTATCGGCTCCTATTCCTTCAATATTTACGATTTGTCCTTTTCCAAAACGTTCGTGCATTACGATATTTCCAACGTTTAAATTCGGATCTATCAAATTAGAACTTCCTGAATTACTTGAAACGGGTTTTAAACGTCTAATATTTGCTGAGGAAACAGGTTCATCTCTTGTTAAATATTTTGGTGGTGTTCCTGCAGTTGGTTTTGCTAATCGTAATTTCGATTTATCAATATCACCAAAAACATCAATATCCATAACCGGTTTGTAACGATAACCCGAATCTACTGGATTCAAATATTCTAAATATTGGTCGTTGATTTCTTCAATAAAACGCGAAGGTTCACTATCTACTAATTTTCCCCAACGATAACGCGATTGCGCATACGTTAAATAGGCTTGATGTTCGGCACGCGTTAAGGCTACGTAGAATAATCGACGTTCTTCTTCTAATTCGCTTCGCGTATTCAAACTCATTGCACTTGGAAACAAATCTTCTTCTAATCCCACAATAAATACATGCGGAAATTCTAATCCTTTTGCCAAGTGAATCGTCATCAGTGCTACCCTATCATCATCACCTGTGTCTTTGTCTAAATCTGTAGCTAGGGCAACGTCTTCTAAGAATTCAGCTAAAGCACCTCTTGCACCATCGATTTCCTTTTGGCCTTCAGTGAAATCTTTAATACCGTTTAATAATTCTTCTATGTTTTCAATTTTCGCAATTCCTTCCGGAGTTCCATCTTTTTTGAGTTCTTGAACTAATCCGGTTTTCTTCGTAACATGATCGGTTAAGAAAAAAGCATCTTGATTTTCGTTAATGACTTGAAAACTTTTAATCATCGTCACAAAATCATTCAACTTGGCTTTTGTACCCGAATTCAGTTTCAAATCAATTTTATCAATGTGTTCCATTACTTCAAAAATAGAACGCTTATAATGATTGGCAGCAACCGTTAACTTTTCAACTGTGGTATCTCCAATTCCTCTCGCTGGATAATTAATCACACGTACTAAGGCTTCTTCATCTTTTGGATTAATCACCAAACGCAAATAGGCCAAAACATCTTTAATTTCCTTACGTTGATAAAACGATAAACCACCATAAATTCGATATGGAATATCGCGTTTACGCAACGCATCTTCCATAGCACGAGATTGCGCATTGGTACGATATAAAATAGCAAATTGTCCGTTAAGCATTTGGTTTTGCATCTTCTGTTCGAAAATGGTTGCTGCTACAAAACGACCTTCTTCACCATCAGTTAAACTTCGGTGGACTTTTATTTTTGGTCCGTCATCATTGGATGTCCAAACGATTTTATCTAACTTGGTTTTATTCTTGTCAATTACGTTATTTGCTGCTTCTACAATGTTTTTAGACGAACGATAATTTTGTTCCAAACGATACAATTGCACGTTTTCGTAATCTTTCTGGAAATTTAAAATGTTGTTGATATTCGCACCTCGGAAGGCATAAATACTCTGTGCATCATCGCCTACCACACAAATATTTTGAAATCTATCCGATAATGCTCGAACAATCAAATACTGTGAGTGATTCGTATCTTGGTACTCATCTACTAAAATGTATCGAAAACGATCTTGGTATTTGGCTAAAACATCTGGAAAAAGATTCAATAATTCATTGGTTTTCAATAACAAATCATCAAAATCCATCGCTCCCGATTTAAAACAACGCTCTACGTATTGTTGGTAAATTTCACCCATACGAGGTTTTTTGCTCATGGCATCTGCTTCCTGTAACTCAGGATTATTGAAATAGGCTTTAACTGTGATTAAAGAATTTTTATAGGATGAAATTCTGCCTAAAATTTGCTTTGGTTTGTAAATTTCTTTGTCCAATTGCATTTCTTTGATAATTCCACCTAAACAACGCAATGAATCTTGAGAATCGTAAATCGTAAAATTTGATGGGTAGCCCAATTTGTCGGCTTCACTTCTTAAAATTTTAGCAAAAACCGAGTGAAAGGTCCCCATCCAAAGGTTTTTAGCTTCGTTAGTTCCAACAATATCCGCAATACGTTTTTTCATTTCACGTGCGGCTTTATTGGTAAAAGTTAAAGCTAAAATATTAAATGCATCAACTCCTTGACTCATCAAGTTAGCAATACGAACGGTTAACACACGTGTTTTACCAGAACCTGCGCCCGCAATAACAATCATGGGACCGTCTTTTTGCAAAACAGGTGCTTGCTGTGCTTCGTTTAATTGGCTAATATATCGTTGCATTTCTTTCATAGTGTACTATAACTTTTTAAGTAATTTACAAAAATACATCATGAAAAGGGTTAATACAAAAGAAGTTATTAACTCTTATTAAGATTAATACAAACAACTAAAATTCTAATTTGAAAATTAAATTTTTTAATCTTAATTTGCGATGAAATTAAACCAACTTAAAAATGACAATCGAAGATAAATTATTAGAAATTGCAGCTTACACAATACCTGCTTTAATTACAGGTGGTGTCGCTTTTGTAATGATGCAAAAATTTTATAACAGTGAAGAAAGTAAACGCAAATTTGAATTGCTTAGAGAAAATCAAAAACAAGCGTTACCTATTCGTTTACAAGCGTATGAGCGAATGGTTTTATTGTTGGAACGAATCAATCCGTCCCAATTATTAATGCGTGTGGCTCCAACAGGAAAAAGCAAAGACGATTATGCTACATTATTATCGCACCATATTCAAACTGAATTTGAGCACAATTTAACCCAACAAATTTATTTAACAGCAGAAACTTGGGATATCGTACTAAAAGCAAAAAACAGTACAGTACAAATGATTCGAAAAAATGCACTTCGCGAAGATGTTGCTGATGCTGACAAATTAAGAGAAGCGGTTATGATTGAATTAACCGAAACTGAAGCACCAAGTAATATTGCGATTAGCTATTTAAAAGAAGAATTGAAAAGAGTTTTTTAAATACAAATCCCGAGTTGAAGCTCGGGATTTTTTTTATTTATTACAATTTACAACCACATTCTGGTAATTGTTTTTCATCGTAAATAAATTCAAATGAAGATAATTGCACTTTTTCGTTTGTCGCTTGCCAAGCTAAAATCTTATTTTTTATATAATCTCCATAAGTTAAATTCTTATCGAAATTTAAATGCAACATAATTAGTTTTCCATCATTCGTAAAATCGGAGAATTCTTTGATGAAAGCAACAAATTCATTTCTATCAACTTCTAATCCATCAATTGTGATTACATTTTTTTTATTAAAATTAATTGTAAAATTATGGTAAGGAGTATATTCTGTAGCGTGTTTTTTAATAAAAAACTTTGAAAATTCTTTATCCAACTTATACTTTACATCGGTAAATGGGAAAAAAGCTAAATTTTTTCCGATACTATCCGAATATGAAAAAACATCAATAGCATCTTTTTTAGAATGAGCACTATTGGCTTTCTTTTCTTGTAATTTTATAACTTCTGGGATTACTAATTTTAATGGTAAACGTTTATCAATATTAAAAACCCAATTGGTAGAACTGATTGAATTTTTTCGATTAACATCTATAATTGTATCTTTTTTGTTCTGAATTTCAAAAAACATATAAATTGGCGAATGATCTACAATATCTTTTAAGACAGAAACTTCCGCCTGTGGCAATTGTACTTCTTTTTCACTACAAGAAAACAAACCTAATAGGACAACAATGGCAACTATTTTTTTCATTATTTAATTAATTTATTGACTAATTTTATACACTCAACTGCTTCTTTAACATCATGAACACGTAGAATTTTTGCTCCTTTTTGTAACGCAATTGTATTCAAAACTGAAGTTCCATTTAGTGCTTCTTCAGGTGAATTTTCTAACACTTTATAAATCATTGATTTTCTCGAAACTCCAGCTAACAAAGGTAATTCTAAAAAAGAAAATAATTCCATTTTTTGCAATACTTCATAATTTTGTTCTACCGTTTTTGCAAATCCAAATCCAGGATCAATAATAATATCTGAAATTCCGAAACTTCTTGCTTTTTCAATTCGTTCCGAAAAATAAAAAATCATTTCTTTTACAATGTCATCATATTCCGTCATACTTTGCATGGTTTGCGGATTACCACGCATGTGCATCATAATATATGGCACTTTTAGATCGGCAACCGTTTGTAACATATTCTTATCTAACAAACCCGCCGAAATATCATTCACAATCGCAACGCCATTATCCACAGCAACTCTCGCTACTTCTGCTCTAAACGTGTCAACCGATAAAATAATATTTGGAAACGTATTGACTAATTCTTTAATAACATGAACTAAACGATTAATTTCGTCAGTTTCAGAAACAAATTCAGCACTTGGCTTACTTGAATAAGCACCAATATCAATAAAATCAGCACCTTCCGAAAGCATTTTATCTACTTGATGAATAATCGAATTGATTTCTCTGTGCTTACCACCATCATAAAATGAATTGGGCGTCACATTCAAAATCCCCATTACTTTTGGAATTGACAAATCGATTAAATTTCCGTTGCAATTGATATTCATCTTAATTTTGATTTCTTTTCACTTTTGACTTTTCACTTTTGACTTAATTCATTACTTTTGAAAATTCTCACACAAATATACAGCAAATAATGTCGAATACTTCTCAACAATACGATAAAGTTATAGCGGTTTGCCGCGAATTATTCAGTAAAAAAATGAAAGATTATGGAAGTGCTTGGCGTATTTTACGTTTGCCTTCTTTAACCGATCAAATCTTTATAAAAGCACAAAGAATCCGAAGTTTACAAGAAAACGAAGTGCGAAAAGTAGATGAAGATGAAACTTCTGAATTCATTGGAATCATTAATTATTGCGTAATGGCATTGATTCAGATTGACAAAGGAATTGCTGATCAACCTGATATGGGTTTTGAAGAAGCAGTTGCACTTTATGATGAAAAAATTACATTGACAAAAACGTTAATGGAAAATAAAAATCACGATTATGGTGAAGCTTGGCGCGAAATGCGTGTGAGTAGTTTAACCGATTTAATTCTACAAAAACTACTTAGAGTAAAGCAAATTGAGGACAACAAAGGAAAAACTTTAGTTTCTGAAGGAATTGACGCAAATTACCAAGACATGATTAATTATTCGGTTTTTGCCTTGATTTTAATGGAAAATAAATAACAAGTCGTTAACACGTTAACTTTTTAGGAAGTTGTATTTTAGCCATTAGAAATACCAAAAAGCAAATAATAATAGACAAATAAATCTAAAATTTCAATTTTTTAAATTCAAAAAAATCTAAATGAGTGAAAAAAAATACGATTTAGAAGATAGAACACTTGAGTTTGCGATAGCTTGCAGAATTTATATTGGTAAATTACCAAAGTCAATTTCAAATATTGAAGATTCAAAACAATTAGTTAGAGCATCAGGTTCAATTGGAGCAAATTACATTGAAGCCAATGAATCATTAAGTAAAAAAGATTTTGTTTTTAGATTGAAAATTTCGAGAAAAGAAAGTAAAGAAGCTGTTTACTGGTTAAACATTTTAAACAGAATAAACCCTGAATTTAAATCCGAAACAGAACAACTGATAAAAGAAGGAAAAGAATTAAAATTGATATTTTCTTCTATAATTGAAAAATACAAAGTATAGTTTTTTGGATTTGAAGTTTAAAATTTGGTCCTTATTTGTAATTTATTATTTGCTATTTGTAATTTAAACATACTATGAACTCAAAAAATATATCTTGGATTTTACGCCTTATCATTTCAGCTTTATTTATACTTTCAGCTGTAGCCAAATTATATCCATCGCCTTATTTTGCAATTTCTACTTTTGAAGTAAAACAATTGTATCCTTTAGGTTTTTCAGAAAATGTTGCGCCTTATTTTTCCAGAATTTTAATAGGAATTGAATTTGCATTAGGAATTGCTATTTTGTTAAAAGATTACTTGAAAAAAATCACAATTCCAGCTACAATCTTATTATTAGCTGTGTTTACAATTCACTTAACGTACACAACTTTTATAAGTGGAAATTCGGGTAATTGTGGTTGTTTTGGCGAATTAATTCCAATGACACCAGTTGAAGCAATCATCAAAAATATCATTGCAATTGGTTTGTTAGTTTTGTTATTTAAATTACTTCCAACTGACGGAAAATCAAATTTTTGGCTACTAAAATCTTTTGGGTTAGGATGTATTTTGGCGTTATTTATGGTCGCTCCAATGAAATCTTCAACTACAACCATTGATAACTCAAATTTTAGTGAAGAACAGAACATTGGAACAATAGTTGACACTACGCTTTCAACAGTGCTTCCTACCATAGAAAAAGCAATTGATTCGGTAAATAAAATTAAAGAAGAAATAAAAATTGATGAACCTACAGCTAAAAAATCTGGTTATGCTAACTTTTTTCCAAACATAGATAAAGACAAAAAAATCCTTTGCTTCTTTGCTCCAGGTTGTGATCATTGCCAAGAAACGGCGAAACAATTAACAGAAATGAAACAAAAAGATAAGTCGTTTCCGGAAGTTTCTATTATTTTTATGGACGAAGAAGTAGATAAAATTCCAGCCTTTTTTGACATCGCAGGAAAAAAATATCCATACCAAATAGTTGATGTCATAAGCTTTTGGAATGTTTTAGGTAATACTAGAGATACACCAGGTGTTAAATATATATGGAACGGAAATGAAATCAAGTTTTACGACGGAATCAACGAAAACAAATTTAATGCTGCGGAATTAAAGAAAACCATCAAAAAAAATTATTCAGAACTAAAAAAATAAAATTATGATAAAGAAATTATTCGTTTTAACAACTTTGTTACTTTGTACCTTAGGTTGTGCACAAAGTGAAGAAACAGCATTCAAAAAAGAAGCATTAGAAAATGCAATGGTTACAATAGAAAACGAACCCATAAAATTTACTGAAATTTTAAAAAAATATGAAGGAAAAACTATTGTTATTGACGTTTGGGCTTCTTGGTGCTCCGATTGTATCAAAGGAATGCCGAAAGTAAAATCATTACAAGAAAAATATCCAGAAGCAATTTATTTGTTTATTTCTATGGACAAAAACTATGAAGCTTGGAGAAAAGGAATTGAAAAACATGAAGTAAATGGAGAGCATTTTTTAACTTCAGACGGAATGAAAGGTGTTTTTGGAAAATCAATCAACTTAGATTGGATTCCAAGATATATGATTGTTGACAAAACGGGAAGAATTGTATTATATAAAGCAATTGAGGCTGATGACGAAAAATTAATTAAAACACTAGAATCGTTAAAATAATGAGAAAAAATATCGTTGCCGGAAACTGGAAAATGCATAAAAACCAACAGGAAACTGTTGCTTTAATCGAAGAAATTATCGCTAAAAAGCCAAATACTTCAACTGAAATTATTGTTGCTCCTACCTTTGTAAACTTAGCTAAAGCAGTTGAAATTACTAATGGAAAATCAATTACAGTAGCTGCTCAAAACATGCACCAAGCAGAAGGTGGTGCTTTTACTGGAGAAATTGCCGCTGGTATGTTAACCGATATTGGTGTAAACACCGTAATCTTAGGTCATAGCGAAAGACGTGCGTATTTTCATGAAACGGATGCTTTGTTAGCTAGTAAAGTAAATACTGCTTTAAAACATGAAATGCGTATTATTTTCTGCTTTGGCGAAGAATTAAAAGACCGTCAAAATAACAATCATTTTAATGTGGTTGAATACCAATTGCGAGATGGACTGTTTCATTTGGAAAAACAAAACTGGGCAAATATTGTATTGGCATATGAACCTGTTTGGGCAATTGGAACAGGCGAAACCGCCTCTCCTGAACAAGCGCAAGAAATGCATAAATTCATTAGAAGTTTAGTAGAAAAAGTATATGGATTTGACATTGCAGACAACTTAACAATTTTGTACGGTGGAAGTGTAAAACCAGATAATGCAAAAGAAATTTTCTCTAAAACTGATGTTGATGGAGGATTAATTGGTGGTGCAGCGTTAAAAGCAGATGACTTTTTGGCTATTGTGAATGGGTTTTAATCCAAATCAAAGCTTTACCGATACTTCTCGGAGTTTTTTATATTATTTTTGATTCAAACATTTTTCTTATGAATTTAGAAGTTCAAAAATACAACCAATCAAAATTACCTGAAGACCAATTGATTTGCAATGTATTGGCGAAAGAAATCAACTTACATTTGGCTGAAGCCGAAAACAAAATTTGGCACGCACATCCCGTATGGTTTTTAGACGGCAATCCGATTGTGGGATATGACAAATTAAAAGATTGTGTAAGAGTTTTATTTTGGAGTGGACAATCATTTGATGAAGAAAATTTGCAAAAAAACGGCAGTTTCAAAGCTTCCGAAATTAGATATACCAATGTTGACCAAATTAATATTTCCGATTTAAAACGCTGGTTAGAAAAAGCAAGAGAAATTCAATGGGATTATAAAAACATTGTAAAACGAAAAGGAGTTTTAGAACGATTGAAGTGATAATTTTTAATCACAAAAAAAACGGAAACAACAAAGTCATTTCCGTTTAAATTTAATCTTTTTAAGAATTAGTTTTTAGAATACACCTGAATTCCACCACTACTATCTCTTAACTTTAATTCTGTAAGCGTTAAATTAACGATGTCTCTTGTAGTACTTACACCATCAACAACAGTAGTTAAATTGTTGTGTGATCTTGAGTAAATTCCAGCTTTTGTATATATAGCACAAGGAGCCAACGTTGAATCATAATCTCCCTCCTCAAGTGTATTATCGGTATTAAGATCTAAATAATCTCTATCACAACCGCTTTCATTTTGAGGAGCATCAACCAAAACTTCTTCTCCATTAACTGTTGTACCAACTTGAGAAATGTTCCATTTAGCAGCTAAAGGTGCAAGTGTTTCTCCTTCGTTATCATCATCATTACAAGAAGTTGATACTAAGCCTAAGCTTAACAATAAGGCGAATAATTTAATTCCGTTTTTCATTTTGATATATTTTTATGTTAGGTGTAAATTTAGTCCTAGCATTATCAATTTATGTTACACATATAAATTTATAATTTACATGATTATTTATAAGAAAAACTTAATCAACAACTTAAATAAATTCGATAACTAATAAACATAAGCTTTTGATAAAAATATATATCAAAAAAAAAAACTCCAATTTTCATTGGAGTTTTATATACTACTATTTGTAAACTGATTCTTTTTTAAAGTGTTTTGCTAATAAATAATAAACCACTGCTCTGTATTTATTTTTATTAGATTTTCCATATTGTTCAATTACAGCAGCGATTCCTTTATCTAAATCAGCACTATCTTTTAATCCTAATTTTTTAATTAAGAAATTGTTCTTAACCGTTGCCAATTCTTTTTCGTCAGAACCAGAAACAGTTGAAGAATCGGCATTATAAATAGAAGGACCACAACCAATAACTACTTTGGTTAAAAAATCCATATCAGCAGTTACACCACATTTTTCTTTTAAATCAGCTGCATATTTTGCAATTAATTCATCTCTTTTACTCATGATTAATTTTTTTTAAGTTGTTAATAATCTCAAATTTAAACATTTTTTTTAACAATTGTTTTAATTAAGAATTATTTTTTTAACGCCCCAAAAAAATCTAATAAAATCTTATTATTGCTTTTTTCAGGAGTAAAAATTTCTAAAATACAAGGCTTGTTATTTTGATTTAAAAAAGATTTATAAGAAGTCTTTAAACTATCTTCATCTGTTGCTGTATAATAATCAAAACCATACATTTTGGCCAAATGTAAAGCATTTAATTGGTGAGAAGTTTCAAAATACGTGTTAAACGTTTCTGTTTCTTGATGTCCAGGTAGAATTCTAAAAATACCACCACCGCTGTTATTCAGTAAAATAATCTTGAAGTTTTTTGGAATGTAATTGTTCCACAAAGCGTTGCTGTCGTATAAAAAGCTAATATCGCCCGTAATCAACATCGTTGGCAAATCAGACGCTAAAGCTGCTCCAATGGCTGTAGAAGTGCTTCCATCGATACCACTTGTTCCTCGATTACAAAAAACTTGAATGCTTTTATCTAAATCAAACAACTGTAAATAACGTATCGCCGAACTATTACTGACTTGTAACTGACTGTTTTTTGGCACATTTTGACAAATAAAATCAAACACTTTAAAATCTGAAAACGGAATTTTTGCGGTGTATTCTTGATGTTTTGCTACTCTATCTTTCCAAATAGTTGCAATACTTGATTGATATGAACTTTCAATCGTTTCTTCAGTCAATAACTGACTCAAAAACGTATTAATTTTAGTTTCAAAATGATTCGTAAGCGCTCCAAAAGTATCATACGCACGTAATTCATCTACATGCCAATGATGCGTTGGTTTGTATTTTCGTAAAAACGCTTTGATACGTTTCGAAACGACCATTCCACCAAAAGTTAATAGAATTTCAGGCTGAAATGCTTTGAAATCTTCATCCGTGAAAGGCGTAATCAATGTATCAATTTGGTCGATGAATGTTGGATGATGTAAATTAGATGTTTTTTCGGTTAAAACCACAACACTTGGGTCATTCGCTAAAGCATCCAAATACTTTTGCTCTAACGAATTTGGAAACAACTCTCCTACTAAAACCATTTTTTTAGTGGCTTTGTTCCAAGTTTCAATAGTCGAATTTCCTAAAGAAAAAGATTTGCTTTCAGTATTAAAATCGACAATTTCAGGTTGTACTTGCAATTCGGAAACCGTTTCATACAAAGGTTCTTCAAAAGGTGCATTAATGTGAACTGGTCCTTTCTTAGTAACCGCAACATGCAACGCCATTTGAATGTGATTGTCGTTTTCAGTCGATACATTTTCTTGCAAATTAGCATTGTACAAACTGTGATTCGCAAAAACATTTTTCTGACGAATAGTTTGTCCGTCACCAATATCAATCTTATTTTGTGGTCTATCCGCAGAAATTACTACTAATGGAATTTGGCTGTAAAAAGCCTCTGCAAGCGCAGGATAATAATTCAGCAAAGCAGAACCCGAAGTACAAACTACAACAACTGGTTCTTGCAACTGTTGGGCAATTCCCAAAGCAAAAAATGCAGCACTACGTTCGTCAGCAATACTGTAACATTTGAAAAACGGATTGTTAGTAAATCCAATCGTCAAAGGAGCATTGCGCGAACCTGGTGAAATTACGATATGTTGGACTCCTTTTTGTTGGCAAATTTCTATAATACTTTGCGCTAAAGGAATTTTAGGATACATCATTTTAAAAAAATAACTGAAGTACAAAGTTACGAAGTTGAAAAGGTTTTTAGTACTTTTACTACGTAATTTCTTTACGAAATGGATATAAATATTAGAGACTACCAAATAGCTGATTGTCCTGCAATTTTAGACATCATCAACGATGCAATTTTGCATTCAACCGCTTTGTACGATTACAATGTCAGAACTTTAGTCACACAAGAAGCTATTTTTGAAGAAAAAATTCAGAAAGGTTTTCCTGTAATTGTAGCCGAATTTAATAATGAAGTCTTAGGCTTTGGATATTATAGCGAATTCCGATTCAGAGAAGCGTATAAATTCACGGTAGAACATTCGGTTTATGCGAATAAAAATGCTATTGGAAGAGGCATCGGAAAATTATTATTGACCGAATTAATCGAAAGAGCAAAAAAACAAAACCTTCACACGATGATTGGTGTTATTGATTCAGAAAACACAAACAGCATCGATTTTCATAAGAAATTCGGCTTTGAAGAAGTTGGGTTTATTAAGGAATCAGGTTATAAATTTGACCGATGGTTACATTCTGTTTTTGTTCAGAAAATTCTATAAAAAAAGTGTTCAGAGTTCTATAAACAGAAGAAAATGAACACTATATACTGAACACTTATTACTAACTATTTCCCTTCAATCCAATTGGTGATTTCAGCATCCGTAGGAAGTACTCTTGGCAAAACTACCTTTGCTAATTCACCATTTTCATTGATTAAGTATTTTTGGAAATTCCATTCTACATCGCTGTCTTGCAACCCGTTTTTGGCTTTTTGCGTTAAAAATTGATATACAGCATGCATATCTTTTCCTTTTACCGAGATTTTACTCATCATTGGAAAAGAAACACCATAATTTTTTTGACAAAAAGTAGCAATTTGCGCATTTGTTCCTGGTTCTTGTGAACCAAAATTATTTGCTGGGAAACCTACAATTACAAAGTTCTTGTCTTTATACTTTTCGTAAATCGCTTGCAATTGTTCATATTGCGGTGTTAATCCACATTCAGAAGCGGTGTTTACAACTAAGATCTTCTTTCCTTTTAAGGTTGAAAAATCAAAAGCGTTTCCGTCCAAATCTTCTACTTTAAATTGATAAATCGTTTCTGCTGACATAGGTGTTTCTGATTTAGATTGTGTTGATGTTTTGTTTTGTGCTTGGTTTTGACAACTCCATAAAGAAGTAATTGCTAAAAACAATAAAAGTGATTTTTTCATTTTTCAATAATTTTACTCAAATTTAAAACTTTACAATTTAAATTCTGCTAAACATTTCATAAAAAAAGACTACCAAAATGATAGTCTTCTTTATATGATTTCAATTTTAGAAACTACTTTTTAATATATTTTCTGTACGGAAAATAAGCCAAAGCCGAAATTATAGCTACGCCTATTGCAATGTAAATATAATACGTAACGTTTTGTTTTTCTCCCGAAGCATAGCTATGTAAACCACTTAAATGGAAATTTACACCAAAATAGGTCATAACAATCGATGCGAAAGCAAAAACACTCATAACATTATAAATCCATCTTCCTCTTAATGCTGGTACAAAACGCGCGTGAATTACAAACGCATACACCATAATACTGATTAACGCCCAAGTTTCTTTTGGATCCCAACCCCAATAACGTCCCCAACTTTCGTTTGCCCATTGTCCGCCAAGGAAGTTTCCTATGGTTAACATGACCAAACCTACGGTTAACGCCATTTCATTGATATATGTGATTTCGTCTATGCTTAATTTCATTCTTTCTTTGTTCTTTTCGTTAGTAAAAATCATTAAAAATAAAGAAACTAAACCTAAAACCATCGCTAATGTAAATGGTCCGTAACTCGCTACAATAACAGCAACGTGAATCATTAACCAATATGAATTTAAAACGGGTTGTAAGTTTCCAATTGATGGATCCATCCAATTCCAATGTGCAATCATTAAAATCATCGCAGTTACAAATGCTGTTGAAGCTACTGTAAGTTTTGAATCTTTACCAAAAGCTAATCCAAAGAACATGGTTGCCCAACCTACATAAATCATACTTTCATAAGCATCACTCCAAGGCGCATGACCAGAAATATACCATCTAACAATTAATCCAGCTAAGTGTAACACGAAAAACAAACCAATCAATCCATGAAAAACATTGATAATAGTTCTAATTAATTTTGAATCTTTAAAAATTTGAACAATACAAAAAATCAACATTAAAACTCCAGCCAACATATACATATAATACAATCGCTTGAAAATATCATATTTGTTGTACATGATTTCAGAATTGATTTTACTTTCTGAAAGCATTACAGCTGCACCGTATTTATTTTGATATTGTGTTAAACCTGTAAGCAAACTATTAGCTAATTTATAATCGTTACTTTGTGTTGCTTTATCTACAGCATTCAAATAGAACGGCATCACATTTTTAATCGAATCTAACGAAGTGCCTGTTGGCTGATTCACTTCTAAAAATGAAACCCATTTGTTAGTTTTATCACCAGGAACTGGAAAAACTTTTAAAATTTGACCACTTAAAGCAGAATACAATAAGTTTACTTTTTTATCCGCATCAATAAAATCTTTTTGAAATTGATTAGGAACAGGTTCTTTGTAAGCTGCATCTAAAAGATTGGCTAATTTATAACCTCCAGCTTCATCAAAAAAAGCGACTAATGGTGCATATTTTGCATCTTTTTCAACTCCAATTAATTTGCGAATACTGTCATTTCCTCTTTTTAAATAAATGATTGGCAAATTATACCAATATTGAGGATATTGTGTCATCGACAAGAACGCTTGATCGGAATTCATACCTTCATAGGTATCACTTTTTGATACTTTACGAAGTAATTCTGATGAAAACGTATTGATTGGCTTCATTCGACCGTTATCTTGAATAACAACTTTTCCAAACTGTGACGCATGTTCTTCAGAAACAACGTATTTTTTTAATAAAGTAAGCGTTTCTTCCTTGCTTGGTTGATGATTGTGTTGTGCAAAAGTTAATGAAGAAAATAAAATCAATACAATACTTAATAGTTTTGATTTTTTAATTTTGACTTTTTCTAATTTTTCTTTCAAACTTGCAAACCGTGTATTTTTATTAAACAAAATTGCCATCATTCCAAGATACAATAGAAAATAACCAATATAAGTTATCCAGGTTCCCCAAAAATCGTGACTTACAGATAATTGAGTTCCTTTTTCATCTGGATCAAAACCTGCTTGAAACAATCTAAAACCTCTATAATCCAATACATTATTCATAAAAATACTATCTTTGAATGTATTCTTTTTTTCTGCATCTTGCACTTCTACTTTACTTTTGAAAGCCGAATAACTTTTTTCTGTTCCAGGATATTTATCGGCAATAAAATCATCTAATTTGATATTAAAAGGCGTGTTATAAATTTTACTTCCAAAGAATAATGTAAATTCTAAATTGCCAATTTTTACACTTTGAGGGATTCCTTGTTTTCCTCTCGCGCCAACTAGTGTTAGGATTTCTTCTTTGCCTTGTGTTTTGATTTTAACTTTTAATGCATCATCAGTTTGCTTGTCTTTAAAATCATTGTTTGATTTAAAAACCAATTCACCTTTAATTGCTGGTTCAGGAAACACAAATTGTGCGCCACCAATGTTATACAATGAACGTAACATTAAAGGTTGTACAGCATCTTTTACTACTTTCCCTTGTAATTTATCTGCCATTCGCATAAAATCTCCTTCAAAAGGCGTTTGAATGGTGTAAGCTTCACTGATTTTGGTAATATTAATAGCTCCTTCTGTATATTTATTAAAAGCAAAAAGTACGTTATGTAAATTTTGAACTTCGCCTTCTTTTAAGTAATGTTCATGACGCGTTCCTTCACTCGACTCTACCATTTTTAGCATCAATTGACCTGTTTCTGAAGCAACAACGGTTTCGGTTGCGTTCATAACAAACTCTTGATGTTCTACTTCAAATTTCGTTCCGCTAAATTCGCCATTCATTGAGAAATCATTACTTGCAAATGCGTTCAAAAAAGCATCTTCTTTAACTTCAGGAGCTAAAATTAAACCTTTTTCAAAGGTTTTTCGCTTCATTTCACCTTTATAATCTCCATCAACTAAAACAGTTAAATATGGTTTGTCTGAATAAATAATATTTGCCGATTCGCCTTCTCTAATTGGCATCATTCCTTCGTAACTAATATATCTTGTAACAAAAGCTCCAACAATAATTAAAATAAAAGAAAGATGTAATAATAAGGTAGCCCAATTTTCTTTTTTATGCAGCTGATAACGTTTGATGTTTCCAATGAAATTGATTACAAAAAATACCATAATGGTTTCAAACCACCAAGCATTATAAACTATTACACGAGCTGTATCTGTGTTATATGCATCTTCAATAAAAGTTCCGGCAGCCATTGCTGCAGCAAAAGCTATAAATAAAACAGCCATTAAACGAGTTGAAAACAAAAAGGAGAATATTTTTTTTTCCATGAGATGTTGGAATTCAGGGTTTTTTAAAATTGGCACAAATGTACTTAATTTGAAATTCTTTTTTATGAAGTTTAACAAACGATTTGGTATTTTTAAGGAATGATTAATTTAGTACAGCATTTTTACTTCCTTAATATCAAAATCAATTTCAGAATCGTTTTCCAATTGTACTTTTAACTTTCCTTCAAAAGTAACTTTTATAATTTTTCCAACAAATCGATTTCCGTTAGAATCTTCAAATGTTGAAACGATATTTTTCTTAAATAAATAGTTGTGATATTTCTCCCAAAAATAAGCTTCAGAAAGTTGATTGAGTTGTTCTAAATTATTTTCTAACTGATTGACTACGTTTTTTAAAAGCAAATCTTTGTCGAAAAATTGTTGTTCCAAAAGGCATAAAGAAGAAGCTTGTGGTAAGTTTTCAAAATTTTCTTGGTTGACATTAATGCCAATTCCAATAATTGATTGAACTTCAGTCTGACTTTTTATGCTGTTTTCAATTAGAATTCCAGCAATTTTTTTATTCTCTGCCAAAATGTCGTTTGGCCATTTTATTTTAAATTCCTTAGAACTTACATTTTGTAATCCTTCCACAACACTTAATGCAACAATGACATTTAATGTAAATAAGTTGATTTGTAAATTCGGAGTTTTAGTATATAAAACACTAAAAGTTAGATTCTTACCCGATTCTATTAACCATTCTGAACCTCGTTGTCCTTTACCATTTGTTTGATGTTCTGCGGAAACTACTGTGAAATTTTCAACCACTTCAGAAGTGGCTAATTGCTTCAAAAAAGTATTTGTTGAATCAATGGCATTGAGTTTGATTAACTTCATATTATAGTAACAAATTTTAATCTTGTGTTAAGGTTCAAAAATAATCACAAAAAATGATACCTTTGCATAAATTCAAAAATAATAAATGGCGAAGAAAAATATTAGCAATGATGATTTATTAGCAAACATCATCAAAGGGATTGAAGAAGTAAAAGGAGAAAATATTGATATTCTTGATTTAAGAGCAATTGATAACACAGTTTGTGATTACTTTGTAGTTTGTAACGGAAATTCAAACACACAAGTAAATGCAATTGTAGGTTCTATTCAAAAAATTGTTTCAAAAGAATTAAAAGATAAACCTTGGCATGTTGAAGGTGCCGAAAATGGTGAATGGGTTTTAATGGACTACGTTAATATTGTAGTACATGTTTTTCAAAAACACATTCGTGAATACTACCGAATTGAAAGTTTATGGGGTGATGCTAAAATCACAACTATCGAAACAAAATACTAAAATATTTTATGGCACAAAATAGCAACAATAATAATTCTGGCTTTAAATTTAGTCCATGGATGAGTATTGTACTTGTCCTAACGATTTTTTTTACAATCCAACTATTTACTAATGGATTTGATTTAAGTAATCCTGGCAAAACAAGTTTATCAAAATTTAATGAATTTTTAGAAGCTGGACAAGTTGATAGAGTAACATTTACCAACACAAAAGCTACTGTTTACCTTAAAAAAGAGGCCTTAACGGATAAAAGACATGAAAAAGTAAAAAATGATATTACTGACAAATTAAATGTCAAAGGACCTCATTATTACTTTGAGATTGGTGATTTAAAAGCTTTTCAAGAAAGCCTAGTAAATGCTCGTAAAACAAAACTTATAAATGATTTTGAAAAAGAACCTGAAAGCTTTTTAGGCGATTTAATCATCGGAATTATTCCAATATTATTATTAGTTGTTCTTTGGATTTTCATGATGCGAAGAATGTCTGGTGGCTCAGGTGGCGGAGGCGGACAAATTTTTAGTATTGGAAAATCAAAAGCAAAACTTTTTGATGAAAAGAACGACACAAGAACAACATTTGAAAACGTTGCTGGATTAGAAGGTGCAAAAGAAGAAATTCAAGAAATTGTTGAATTCCTTAAAAATCCAGAAAAATATACTTCAATTGGAGGAAAAATTCCAAAGGGAGCATTATTAGTTGGCCCTCCAGGAACAGGAAAAACATTATTAGCTAAAGCTGTTGCTGGTGAAGCAAAAGTGCCTTTCTTCTCTTTATCAGGATCAGATTTTGTTGAAATGTTTGTAGGGGTTGGAGCTTCTCGTGTTAGAGATTTATTCAAACAAGCTAAAGAAAAATCACCAGCGATTATTTTCATTGATGAAATTGATGCTGTAGGTAGAGCGCGTGGAAAAAACAACATGACAGGTGCAAATGACGAAAGAGAAAATACATTAAACCAATTACTGACAGAAATGGATGGTTTTGGAACCAATTCAAACGTAATTGTATTAGCTGCAACCAACAGAGCCGATGTTTTAGACAAAGCTTTATTGCGTGCAGGTCGTTTTGACAGACAAATTTATGTGGATTTACCAGACATCAGAGAACGTAAAGAAATTTTTGAAGTACATTTAAAACCTTTAAAAAAATCAGAAGAATTAGATACCGAATTTTTAGCAAAACAAACCCCTGGATTCTCTGGAGCTGATATTGCTAACGTGTGTAATGAAGCTGCTTTAATTGCTGCTCGTAAAGACAAAAAAGCGGTAGACAAACAAGATTTCCTAGACGCCGTTGACAGAATTGTAGGCGGTTTAGAAAAGAAAAATAAAATTGTTACTCCTGATGAAAAAAGAGCAATTGCTTTTCACGAGGCTGGTCACGCAACTGTAAGCTGGATGTTAGAACACGCTGCACCATTAGTAAAAGTTACAATTGTTCCTCGTGGACAAAGCTTAGGAGCAGCATGGTATTTACCAGAAGAACGATTAATTGTGAGACCTGACCAAATGTTAGACGAAATGTGTGCTACCATGGGAGGAAGAGCAGCTGAGAAAGTAATTTTTGATAAAATTTCAACAGGTGCATTGAGTGATTTAGAAAAAGTCACCCGTCAGGCAAGAGCAATGGTTACTATTTATGGCTTAAACGATAAACTTGGAAATATCACTTATTATGATTCAACAGGGCAATCAGATTATAATTTTTCAAAACCATATTCTGAAGATACTGCAAGAGTAATCGATTTTGAAATTTCTAAATTAATTGAAGAGCAATACCAAAGAGCAATTCATCTTTTAGAAACAAATAAAGAGAAATTAACACAATTAGCAAACATCTTAATTGAAAAAGAAGTAATCTTTAAAGATGATTTAGAAGCCATCTTTGGAAAAAGACCATTTGATAAAGAAGAAGAAATTCCAGTTATTGAATAATACTTATCAACAAAATAATCTTAATAAAAAACTCAGCGATTAAAGTAATTTGCTGAGTTTTTTTTTATCTTTGATTTTTACTATATAAATTACCTACTAAAAATAGATGAGCAGTCTTTTTAGAAAATTTTTCGGAACTTCAGGTGATGAGGCAGATAATGACAAAAAAAATGATGTCAAAAGTCCTTATGCACCAGATACTTCATTGCCTATAGATGAGCAATTTACAATGCATTTCAAAAATAATGGAGGAAAATTTATTTATTGTGAAAACTTAAATGAGGTTTCTGAAAATTTTGAAAATATATTAGCCGAAAATGATTGGTTTGAAAAAGAAGTAATCTGTTTTGATTCCAAACTTTTTAAACTATTAGAGGAAAACAGATTATCTCCAGATGGAAATAATGATAAAGCAACTTTTTTCTTAACTAGTTGTGAAAATTTAGTTGCTGATGAAGGTTCAATACTTTTTTCTTCCAACCAATTAAAACATTTTAAGCCAAATGAGTTGCCAACAAACATGATTGTTTTCGCAACAACAAGCCAAATTACTGGAACTAAAGGAGATGGTTTAAGACGTATTAAAAACGCACACGAAAAAAATTATCCAACAAATATTACAACCATAAAATACTTTGAAGAAGTAAAAGAGCAAGATTTTCTTCATTATGGAAGTTGTCATAAAAATCTCTACCTACTTCTTTTAGAAGATTTATAGAATGAACGAAACGCTGAAAAGAGCATTATCTGGAGCCGTTTACATAATTTTATTATTAGGCTGTATCTCTTACTCACAAGAAAGTTTAGCAATTCTTTTTGGTGTATTCTTGCTAATTGGTGTTTATGAATTTTGCAAAATAGCAGCTTTGAATTTATTTGTAAGTTTACCCATAGCAGCCATTTCATATTATTTTTTATGGAACAAAAGTCAAAATTTCACAATTAAAACGATAATTGTAAGTTTATCAATTATCATCTCAATTAAGCTTTTGTTATATTTGTTTAATACACAAAAAACCAACTTTAAAATTGCAACCAGATATTTATTATTAATTGGTTACATTATCATTCCTTTTGTCATTACAAACTATGTCGCAATTGGTAAAAATGGGTATAACCCAAAAATATTAATTTCTATTTTAATTCTCATCTGGGCAAATGATACATTTGCTTATTTAGTTGGGAAAAATTTCGGAAAAAATAAACTATTCCCAAGTGTTTCACCTAAAAAAACGATTGAAGGATTTGTAGGCGGAATGTTTTTTACCATTATTTCAAGTGTTTTATTGTCTAAATTTTATATAGAATCAAACATTTTGTACATTTGGATTATTATTGCAATAATTGTGAGTATTTTTAGCACTTTAGGCGATTTAATTCAATCAAAATTTAAACGCGTTGCAGGAATAAAAGATAGCGGAAAAATAATGCCAGGACATGGTGGTATTTTAGATCGATTAGATAGTATTATCTTTGTAATTCCGTTTATTAATTTGTTTTATTTAATTTTATATTATGTTTCATAAAGAAGGTTCAAAACTCATTTTTATTACGCTACTTTTAGTAGTTGGTATTATTTTTTTAGCAGATGCATTTGTATCAATTGAATGGCTAAGAACGCTTTTGTTTGTATTTGCAATTGTAATTTTAGTATTAGTACTCCAGTTCTTTAGAAATCCTACAAGAGTTGCAGATAATAGTGATAATCATATATTAGCTCCTGTTGATGGAAAAGTAGTTGTAATTGAAGAAGTATATGAGCCAGAATATTTTAAAGACAAACGTTTAATGGTTTCTATCTTTATGTCACCAATAAATGTACACGTAACACGTTATGCGCTAAACGGAATTGTAAAATATAGCAAATATCATCCAGGAAAATATTTAGTAGCTTGGCATCCAAAAGCGAGCGAAGAAAATGAAAGAACTACAGTGGTAATCAATAACAGAGTGTATGGTGAAGTAATGTATCGTCAAATTGCTGGAGCTTTGGCACGTAGAATTGTAAACTATGCACAAGAAGGTATGCGCGTAGTACAAGGAAAAGATGCTGGCTTCATCAAATTTGGCTCAAGAGTAGATTTATACTTACCTTTAGGAACAGAAGTTAATGTCAAAATTGGTGAAAAAGCAATTGGAAACAAAACAGTTATCTGTAAAAAAGCATAAATGAGCGAAAAAGATTTAAATACGTTATTTGACGAAGCATTTGCAAATGCACAATTGATTCCACAAGAATCAGTTCCGCAAGATATGCAATTGGTCTTGTATGGATTATACAAACAAGCTACTTCAGAAAGTACTAATAAATTATATTTTCAAAATCCACAAGATTTGCGAAATGCATTCAAATTTAATGCTTGGATGCAAGTTAAACATATTTCGGCTGATGAAGCCAAACAACAATATATTGAACTCATCAATCAATTAATGAAAGAGCGCAATATTAAATCATAAAAAATGAAAAAACTATTTATAATATCTTTTGCTCTAGTAAGCATTTTAGGCTGTAAAAAAGATAACGATTTAGTTGAAGTTCAAATTCCTGATCCAGAAGTTCCCGTTATACAAACTGCTTTTGGCAATCCAGCTGATGTAAAAGTAGATGAAGGTAGCATTTTTAAAATGAAAGGTTTAAAGTATTCATACGATGCTTTAGCACCTTTTATTGATGGTAGAACAATGGAAATTCATTATTCAAAACATCATTTAGGATATGCCAATAAATTAAATAAAGCAATTGTTGGTACTGATTTAGAAACCAAAACTATTGAAGAAATTCTAACAAAATTAGATATCAAAAATACTGCTCTAAGAAATAATGCAGGAGGATATTACAATCACAATTTATTTTTTGAAATTTTAAATCCAAAAGCAGGTGGAACACCATCAGGCGAATTAGCGCAAGCAATTACAACTGAATTTGGTTCATTTGACGAATTTCAGAAAAAAATAGCAGAAGTTGCCACAAATCAATTTGGAAGTGGTTGGGCTTGGTTAATAGTTACCAAAGAAGGAAAACTAGCTATAACAAGCACATCAAATCAAGACAATCCATTAATGCCTAATGCTGAAGTAAAAGGAACTCCTATATTAGCAATTGATGTTTGGGAACACGCTTATTATTTGAATTACCAAAACAAACGTGCTGATTATTTAACAGCAATTTTCAATGTTATTGATTGGAAAATTGTTGGTGAGAAATATACTACAATTATTTCACAATTATAACATTGCAATACGTCTAGAAAAACTTACATTTCGTCGATTTTTTAGTAATTTTTAATATAATTTTATATACATTTACGCATATAAATCTATCTATATGCAATCATTAAAATATTCAAGTTTAATTTTATTCTTTTCGCTTTTATTTAGTTCAACTATTCAATCGCAAATAGTCTCAGGAGAATCTTTCATGAAAGCTAATTATGTTGAGATTGGAGTCAATCAATATGGCATTTATGGAACTTCTAACAATGCCCCAACAGGCTATCATCCAAGATTAAATTCATCAGCAAGAAATTTAGGCTTTGTGGCAGATCCAGCAAAAGATGGTTGGACAGTTGGAACACCAACATATTACGGAGATTTTTTCTATCCTGGAACTCCACAAGAAGGATTTGCAGTTCAATTTAATGGGAATACATATAGAAACTGGAACATAGGTTTTTTTAATATCCCAGGTTCTAATTTATCACATGTAGTAGATGCTACAGGTGTAACATCAATATGGGAAGGAACTGTGAGTGGATTAAAAGTCAATCAAAAAACCTTTGCCCCACTAAATGAAGTTTTTTTTGTAGTGCGTATAGAATTAACAAATACTACTGGAGCTGATATGACTGATGTGTACTATATGAGAACATTAGATCCAGATAATGATGTAACCTTATCTTCTAATTATAGTACAATAAATGAAATTGTCTATGATTTACCTAATCCACAAAATAACACTTTAGTTTCTGCAACTGGAACTATGTATTCTGGTTCATACTTAGGTTTAGGAACTAAGGATTGTAGAGCAAACTCATTTATTTTATCTGGTGGTCTTAGCCCAGATTCTTTTACCCCAATAAATACAATTCATAGTCAGAGTGCATCAGGAATGATTTATACAGGAACATATACGAACGATGTTGGTATCGGGATAACCTACAATTTAGGAACAATTCCTGCAGGACAAACAAAAAGAATTGCGTTTACATATATCCTTAACGAAAGTGACTTAGATGTTGCTTTGAGTCAAACTCTTCCAGAAGCTTTTGCAAATACAACAACTCCAATTATTTCAGGAAGCAGTTATACATTCTGTGAAGGAGAAACAATTAATATGACAATTAACAATGGAGAAGATCAAGTATGGCAATGGTCTCCTGCTGAATATTTTTCTGCTCCTTTTGGAGAAAATGTTACACTTACAGTACCAAATACACCTGTAAACTTTACAATTAATGGTGTTTCAGATTGTAACCCAGTTGTGTATAATTTCACAATTAGTCCATCTGCTTTCCAAGCCAATTTGGAAGAAGAGTATCATGTTCTTTGCAGTGGTAGTAGCACAAGTCACAATCCAATGGATGGTGTTACGTCACCTACTTCGACCATAAATTGGTATGATGCTCCAACTGGCGGAACATTATTATCTTCAAGCTACACATTCAGTACACCTGTTCTTACAAATGCGAGCTCAACTCCAATTGAATATTTATATTATTTTCAAGAAACAACAGCAAGTGGATGTGTATCTGAAAGAATTCCATTTAGAATAAAAGTTTACAACACATTAAACATACCTGATTCTCAATTAAAAGTTTGTACTTTCGGAGTACCTTTGACACCCTTTAATTTATTGGACTACCAAAATATTGTTGAGCCAATTGATAATGCTACTTTTACATATTATGCATCTTTATCAGATTTAGCTAATAATATTCCTATTTCAAATCCTGCAAACTATACAAACACATCAAATAATCAAATTATTTATGTGAAAATTGAAGTTAATTCATCATGTTCGGATGTAGCTGAATTAACGTTACAAGTTTTTGAACAAATTGCTGTTACTCCAACTCAATTAAATGGTTGTGATGATGATTTTGATAATATCGCAGAATTTGATTTGACTCAAGCTAATAACTCAATAAATACAAATGCTGATTCTCAATTCTCATATTATTTAACTTTAGCAAATGCTCAAGATGATATCAATGAGATTACTAATTTCACTAATTATACAAATATTGTTGATCCACAAACTATTTATGTTAAGGCTTCTAACCCTAATTGTGAAAATATTACTCAAATAATATTAGATGTATTCGACAAACCTATCCTTAGTAATGGTACGTTGAATAGTTGTGAGGAAAACATTGATGGTACAGCAAATTTTGATTTAACTTCAGCTCAATCACAATTTAGTTCGGACACAAGTATAACTTATAACTATGCGACTTCATTAAGTGATTTACAGAATGGAATTTTAATTTCAAATACAACAAATTATACAAATACAAGCAATCCTCAAGTAATATTTGTCGAAGGATCAAATTCATTTGGTTGTAGTAATATTGTAGAATTAACACTTAACATACAACCTGTTACACGTTATACTATTTCAGATTTTAATAAATGTGATGACAATTTTGATGGATTTGTTGACTTTAATCTTAGTGATAAAGTTGCCGAAATGAATGCTATTCTTCCAGCAGGAACATATACTTTCACTTACCATACTTCAGAATTTAATGCACTAAATGGAATAAGTCCTTTACCAGTAAACTATACAAATACAATTACACCAGATGAAATTATCTGGGTAAAAGCCCAACCTACTTCTGGATGTCCAAAATTAATTAATTTCAAACTTCACGTATTAGCGCAAGCTGTTTTAACCAATGGTAGCCTGAGTAGTTGTGAAGAAAATCTAGGAGGTACTGCTAATTTTGATTTAACTGCTGCTCAGAGTCAATTTAGTTCTGATGCAACATTAAATTTTAACTATGCAACATCTTTAAGTAACTTACAAAATAATATTTTAATAACAAATACTACTAATTTTACAAATACAAGCAATCCTCAAATTATATATGTTGCAGGCTATAATGCAAACAATTGTAGTAATGTTATAGAATTAACATTAAATGTTTTGACCGTTAACAGATATTCCACAACCGATTTCAGAAAATGTGATGATGATTTTGATGGTTTTGTTAATTTTAACTTGAATGATAAAAATTCAGAAATAAATAGTCTTTTACCAACAGACACCTATTCATTTACTTATCATGCTACAGAACTTGATGCTTTAAACGGAATAAATACAATTGCTTCGAATTACACAAATACAATTTCACCCGAACAAATAATTTGGGTTAGAGCTATTGGAACATCTGGATGTCAAAAGTTAATAAGTATTAAGCTAATTGTGAGTCCAAGACCGGTTTTAACTAATGCAGTACTAAACAACTGTAAAGAAAACTTAGATGGAACTGCTAATTTTAATTTCATAGAAGCTCAACCATCATTTAGTTTAGACAATACACTAACATACAATTATGCAACTTCCGCTTTAAATCTTGCAAATGGTATTTATATAACAAATATAACTAACTTTACAAATACGAGTAACCCTCAAACAATTTATGCTGAGGCAACAACTGTATTTGGTTGTAAAAGTCTAGTAGAATTAACAATTAATGTTTTACCTGTTAATTCATACACTATTTCAGATTTTAACAAATGTGATGACGATTTTGATGGTTTTGTTTTATTTGATTTAACAGAGAAAGAAGCTGAGATGAATACCATTTTACCTTCAGATACTTACACATATACTTATTATTTATCAGAAATAGATGCTCTAAATGATACAAACGCTATTTCATCAAGTTTCACAAATACATTGGTTCCTGAACAAACAATTTTCGTTAGAGCTCAAGGAATAGGTTGTCCACACATCATAAGTTTTAAATTGATTGTTTTAATAAAACCATATTTAGTTATGACTCCAATTAGAGGGTTATGTGTTGGTGATACAATTGTATTAAATGCTGGAAATGGATTCGACACATACTTATGGTCAACAGGAGAAACAACTCAATCAATTTATGTAAATACTCCTGGAACGTATACAATAACAGTTGAAAATTTTTATGGAACATTTTCATGTTCTACGACTCAAACTATACAAGTTGTAGCTTCTGATATTGCCATAATAAATGATGTAGAAGTTGTTGATTTTACAAATAATGATAATAGTTTAACAATAATATATGAAGGTATTGGAGATCATTATGAATTCTCAATAAATGGAATTGATTATCAAGACTCACCTGTATTTGAAAACCTAGAAAGTGGTATTTACACTGTATATGTTAAAGATAAATATGGTTGTGGTATTGTCGATACAGAAGTTTATGTATTAATGTATCCTAATTATTTTACTCCAAATGGTGATGGTATAAATGACTATTGGAATATCAAATTTTCTAGTAAAGAACCAGAAATGACTGTTTCGATTTTTGATCGCTATGGCAAATTAATTAAAGTTTTAACCGGAACAAGTTATGGCTGGGATGGAACTTATAACGGAGAACAAATGCCTTCAACCGATTACTGGTTTCTAGTTAATAGAAAAGATGGAAAAGAATTCAGAGGACATTTCTCATTGAAAAGATAAAAACTAAAAAGGGTATTCAAAATTTGAATACCCTTTTTTAATATATTTAAGAAATAAATTAATTACTTCACATCCATTAATTCTACATCAAACACTAAAGTAGCATCAGGTGGTATAACTCCTCCTGCACCTCTAGAACCATATCCTAAATAAGAAGGAATCACAAAACGCGCTTTGTCACCTACTTTTAATAAAGCAATACCTTCGTCCCAACCTTCAATAACTTGCCCAACTCCTAATTGAAAATCGATTGGTTGTTTTCTCTTGTATGAAGAATCAAATACTTGTCCATTTTCTAATGCCCCTTGGTAGTGAACTGATACTTTTTTACCTTTTTCAGCTTGTTTACCACTTCCTTTTTGGATGATTTGGTAACGTAAGCCACTTTCAGTCTTTTGAAAACCAGCGGCTAATTTTTCCAAAGCTTCCTCTGCCATTTTTTTTTGCTCAGCAATTCTTTTCTCTCTTGAACCTTCAAATGTTCTGAAAGCTTCAACAGCATTCCATTTTTGAGCTTCTTCTCCTACTCTAATGATTTCAATACTTTCCAAAGCATCGTCACCCTCAACGGCATCAACAACATCTTGTCCTTCTACAACATGTCCAAAAACAGTATGTTTTCCATCTAACCAATTTGTTGGAACATGTGTAATAAAAAATTGAGAACCATTAGTTCCAGGTCCAGCGTTTGCCATAGACAAAACGCCTGGCTTGTCATGTTTTAAATTTGGGTGAAACTCATCGTCAAAGTTGTAACCAGGACCACCTGTTCCTTGCCCTTGAGGACAACCACCTTGTATCATAAAATCAGGAATTACACGGTGAAATTTCAATCCATCATAATAAGGTTTCCCCATTGGACGAGCCGAATTTTCTAATTGACCTTCTGCTAATCCTACGAAGTTACCTACCGTTCCTGGCGTTAAATCGTGCGTTAATTTTACTAAAATAGCACCTTTAGCTGTGTTAAATTTAGCGTATATTCCGTTTTCCATTGTTTTGATTTTTAATTTAAAGATGCAAAATTACAAAATAAATAGTAGATTTGATATACTTATTTGAATACTATGGAAGCTAAAGATTATATCAACATCAATAAAGAAACTTGGAACAACAAAGTTGATGTGCACATTGACTCTGATTTTTACGATATGGAAGGTTTTCTAAAAGGAAAATCAACCTTAAACAGTATCGAATTAGATTTACTTGGCGATGTTTCTGGAAAAAGGGTTTTACACTTACAATGTCATTTTGGTCAAGACACCATGACTTTTTCAAGAATGGGAGCTAAAGCAACGGGCGTTGATTTATCAGACAAAGCCATTGAAAGAGCTCGAGAAATCAATGAAAAATTAAATTTAGATGCTACTTTTGTTTGCTGTGATATTTATGACGCACCCAATCATTTAGACGAAAAATTTGATATTGTTTTTACCAGTTATGGCACCATAGGTTGGTTTCCAAATTTAGACAAATGGGCTAAGGTGATCTCTCATTTTTTAAAACCTGGTGGAAAATTTGTTATGGCCGATTTTCATCCCGTAGTTTGGATGTTTGATAACGATTTCAAAGAAGTGTTTTATAATTATTTCAATACGGAAGAAATTATTGAGGATGAATCGGGCACATATGCTGATAGATATGCAGAAATTGCAGCACAAACGGTTACTTGGAATCACCCCACCTCAGAACTTTTAAATGCTTTGATTACAAACAACTTGGAATTAAATTGTTATAACGAATTTGATTATTCTCCATACAATTGCTTCAATCAAACCGAAGAATTTCAGCCGAATAAATTCCGAATCAAACATTTGGGAAACAAAATTCCAATGGTGTATTCGCTTTCGGCAACTAAAAAATAATCTACTATCTTTGCACCATGCGAATTGATATTATTACAGTTTTACCCGAATTAATGCGAAGTCCATTTGAGGCTTCCATTATGAAACGTGCCATTGAAAAAGGTTTGGTGGAAGTTCATTTTCACAATTTAAGAGACTACACTACAAACAAACAAAGAAGTGTCGACGATTATCAGTTTGGTGGTGGAGCTGGAATGGTGATGTCTGTACAACCCATTGACGCCTGTATTTCGAAACTAAAAAACGAAAGAACTTACGACGAAATCATTTATATGACTCCGGATGGGGAAACCTTGAATCAAAAAATGGCAAATTCAATTTCGATGTATGAAAATATATTGATTTTGTGCGGTCATTATAAAGGTGTGGACCAAAGAGTTCGAGATATGCACATTACACGCGAAATTTCAATTGGTGATTATGTATTGAGCGGTGGCGAAATTGGTGCTATTGTGTTTTGCGATGCCATTATCCGATTGATTCCGGGTGTTTTAAGTGACGAAACTTCGGCATTGACCGATAGCTTTCAAGATAACTTGCTATCACCTCCTATTTACACTAGACCAGCCGACTACAACGGATTAAAAGTTCCAGAAGTTTTATTAAGTGGGAATTTCGCCAAAATCGAAAAATGGCGAGAAGATATGGCGTACGAACATACAAAAAACAGAAGACCAGATTTGTTGGAAGAATAAAAAACAGCATTATTAATAAAATTTATCAATTATAAATTGTTAATTATAAATTTATTTTCTTAATTTTGCACCCACTTTGAATCAACCTCTGGCGATAGACGTGTATGTTGCTTTGAATCAAACATTTATAATTAAGACTATGTCAAATTTAGTTGATTTCGTGAATAGCGAATTTGTTACAAAAAAAGATTTCCCTGCTTTCGGAGCTGGTGATACTATCACTGTATACTACGAAATTAAAGAGGGTGAAAAAACAAGAACTCAGTTCTTCAAAGGAGTTGTAATCCAAAGAAGAGGTACTGGAGCAACTGAAACTTTTACAATTCGTAAAATGTCAGGTTCTGTTGGTGTTGAGCGTATCTTCCCAGTAAACTTACCAGCTTTACAAAAAGTTGAAGTGAACCAAAGAGGTAAAGTTCGTAGAGCTCGTATCTACTACTTTAGAGACCTTACAGGTAAAAAAGCAAAAATTAAAGAAAGAAGATACAAAAACTAATTTGTACGTTCTCAAGTATAAAAAGCCACAACAATGTTGTGGCTTTTTTTGTTGAATTTTATGCAAGATTTAAGCATTTATCATAAATTATTTCTTTCAAAATTCCTATATTTGGCAGATTTAACAAACTATATTCAAATATAATACATAACATTCATGTCTAACCAATCTAAAATAATGTATACCATTACGGATGAGGCGCCAATGTTGGCAACACATTCGTTTTTACCTATTGTAAAAGCCTTTACAAAACCCGCAAACATTGCTATAGAAACTAGAGATATTTCATTAGCAGGAAGAATTTTATCAAACTTTCCAGAGTTTTTAAAAGAAGATCAAAAAATTGGTGATGCACTTACCGAATTAGGACAACTAGCTAATACTCCAGAAGCAAACATTATCAAATTACCAAATATTTCTGCTTCGATTCTTCAATTAAAAGAAGCAATTACTGAATTACAATCACAAGGTTTCAATATTCCAAACTATCCTGAAGAACCACAAAACGATACTGAAAAAGAAATTAAAGCAAAATATGCTAAAGTTTTAGGTTCAGCTGTAAATCCTGTGTTACGTGAAGGAAACTCTGACCGTAGAGCCCCAAAAGCTGTAAAAAACTATGCAAAAGAAAACCCACACAGAATGGGAACTTGGGCTTCAGACAGTAAAACCGAAGTAGCTCACATGAATTCAGGTGATTTCTACGGAACGGAAAATTCTACAACAGTTGAAAAAGATGGAAAATTTAGAATTGTTTTCACTGCTGAAAATGGAACAACTTCTGTTTTAAAAGATTTTGCTAATTTAAAAGCTGGTGAAGTTATTGATAGTTCAGTGATGAGCTTGAATGCTTTAAAACAATTCACTAAAGCAACTATTGCTGATGCTAAAGCAAAAAACGTAATGCTTTCTGCTCACTTAAAAGCAACAATGATGAAAATTTCTGATCCAATTATTTTTGGAGCTATCGTTGAAACTTTCTTTGCTGATGTTTATACTAAATATGCTGACCTATTCAAATCGTTAGACATTAATCCAAATAATGGATTACAAGATTTATACAATAAAATTGTTGGAATTCCGCAAGAAGCTGAAATCAAACAAGCTATCGCCGATGCTTTAACAAACGGACCACGTGTAGCTATGGTAAATTCAGAAAAAGGAATTACTAACTTCCACGTTTCTTCTGACGTAATTGTTGATGCTTCTATGGCTGCTTTAGCGCGTAGTGGTGGAAAAATGTGGAATGCAGAAGGAAAAGAAGAAGATACCATCGCTATTATTCCAGACCGTTCTTATGCAGGTTTCTATTCGGCTTGTATTGATGAAATGAAGCAAAATGGTGCTTTAGACCCAAAAACAATTGGTTCAGTTCCAAATGTTGGATTAATGGCTCAAAAGGCAGAAGAATATGGTTCTCACGATAAAACATTCCAATTAAAAGAAAACGGAATTGTAAACGTGGAAGACGAAAATGGAAACGTTTTATTATCTCAAAAAGTAGAAGCGGGTGACATTTTTAGAATGTGTCAAGTAAAAGACGCTCCTATTCAGGATTGGGTAAAATTAGCGGTTAACAGAGCGAGATTATCAGATACTCCAGCTATTTTCTGGTTAGATAAAGACAGAGCACACGATAGAGAAATCATCAAAAAAGTTGAGAAATACTTAAAAGATTACGATACAACTGGCTTAGACATTCGTATTATGGATGTTAAAGATGCCATGAAAGAAACATTGCGAATCATCCGTCAAGGAAAAGATGTGATTTCAGTTTCTGGAAACGTATTACGTGATTACTTAACCGACTTATTCCCTATTTTAGAATTAGGAACTTCAGCAAAAATGTTATCAATCGTTCCATTAATGAACGGTGGTGGATTGTTCGAAACAGGTGCTGGTGGATCAGCTCCAAAACACGTTGAGCAATTTATTGAAGAAGGATATTTACGTTGGGATTCATTAGGTGAACTCTTAGCATTACAAGCTTCTTTAGAGCATTTAGCACAAACGCAAAACAATGAAAAGGCGCAAGTTTTAGCAGATACTTTAGATGAAGCGAATGCAAAATTCTTAGCAGAAGACAAATCTCCTGCAAGAAAAATTGGCGAAATAGATAACAGAGGTTCACATTTCTATTTAGCATTTTATTGGGCACAAGCATTAGCTAACCAAACTAAAGATGCTGAATTGAAAGCAATTTTTACTCCTATTGCAACTGAATTTACTGCAAACGAAGTTAAAATTAATTCTGAATTAATTGCCGCCCAAGGTAAAGAACAAAAAATTGGAGGTTACTATCATCCAAGTTTTGAGTTAACAGAAAAAGCTATGCGTCCGAGTACAACTTTAAATACTATTTTAGCAAAGCTAAATTAATTTAGATTTTATATAAAAAAATAAAGCAGCCAAATGGTTGCTTTATTTTTTTTCAATTGGTTTGATATATTCGATTAAAAACTTAGCAGCTAAACCAGTATTTAAGTTCCAATCATTAGTTGTAATCAAATTGTTATTCCCATCATATAAAGCAAACGTTGCTGTATTTGGTCCTGATAATCCTTGATTTAACGCTAAAATATCCAATAAATTATCGCCTTCTTTTAAATCAACCGTATGTGTTTTAAAAGAACTTTCTAATTCAATTACTAAAATCACCACAACATCATCAACAATAACTCTAACTTTATCACCATCAGGATCCATGTGATCTCTAGTTTTGATAATCAAGGTTGGTGTATTAACAACAAATTTTCCAAAAAAAACATCTACTTTACTTCCTTCAGCAATTTCTTTATTTAATTTGTTTTTGTATTCGTCACCAGGATTTTTAAAATCAGATTTTTTTTCTAAAACACTGGTTTTTTGATTGTCTTTTTTAAGAACAGAATACCGTTTTAAATAAGAATCATCTTTTTCCAAAATACTCTTGTACTCAATTCCTGGCGAAGTAGAAGTTGGCTCTACTATGTCAGGTGCATCCCAATTTAATTTCAACTTTGTTGTTTTAAAAGGTGTATCTTTTTGTGCCCAACTCCATTGAACGCTACAACAAACTATAAGTAAAATGATTTTGAAATTCATTGGGTTTATTTTCTTAGAAAGTAAAATTAAAATTTTTATCAGTATTTAATCACAAATTAACATTTGTTTTAAACTTTAACTAAATTTAATGTTGAAATTTGTATAACAAAAACTATGCTGAAATGATTTTAAAATTCAAACTTTTTACAATTTTTATATTTTTTACCATTTTTAGCTATTCGCAAGAAAAAATAACGCTAAGCGGTGTTATTTCTGATGGGAAAAATAATGAAACCTTAATTGGCGTTTCTGTTTATATTAGCGAATTAAAAGTTGGAACCTATACCAATGAGTATGGTTTTTATTCCTTAACAATTCCAAAAGGAACCTACACAGTTCAAACCGATTATTTAGGATATAGTTCGGCGGTCGAAAAAATAGATTTGAATCAAAGTACAAAGAAAAATTTCAGCCTTCTTGAAACAACTACCGAATTAAACGAAGTGATTTTAGTTGAGAACACCTATAAAACTAAAATTAAAAAACCCGAAATGAGCGTTACAAAATTGTCAATTAACACCATTAAACAAATGCCTGTTTTACTAGGCGAAGTTGATATTATCAAATCGCTTTTATTTCTGCCTGGTGTTACTAATGCTGGTGAAGGACAATCGGGATTTAATGTTCGTGGTGGTGGTGCCGATCAAAATTTAGTACTTTTAGACGAGGCTACATTGTATAATACTTCTCACGTTTTTGGATTGTTTTCAGTATTTAATCCAGATGCAATTAAAGATTTATCGCTATACAAGGGTGGAATTCCTTCCCGATTTGGCGGAAGAGCATCCTCTGTATTAGATATTTATCAAAAAGATGGAAATAGTAATAAATTCAGCATGAATGGTGGAATTGGACTAATTTCGAGTAGGTTATTAGCTGAAGGTCCAATTATAAAAGATAAAAGTTCGTTTATTGTTGCTGGAAGAGGTTCTTATGCTCACTTATTTTTAAAATTTACAGACAATAAAAATGTGGCTTATTTCTATGATTTGAACACAAAAATCAATTATAAAATCAACAGCAACAACAATCTTTATTTATCTGGATATTTTGGAAGAGATATTTTTTCATTGAGTGAATCTTTTACGAATACGTATGGAAATTCAACTATTAATTTGAGATGGAATCATTTATTTTCAGATAAACTTTTTTCTAATCTTTCTTTAATTTATAGCGATTATTATTATGGCTTAGATTTAGATTTTATTGGATTTACTTGGGAATCTGGTATTAAAAATTACAACATCAAATATGATTTCAAATACTATCTTTCGGATAAAATGAAACTGAATTTTGGAACCAATTTGAATTATTACGACTTAAATCCAGGAACAATTAGTCCATTGAATGATGAATCTTCTATCAATTATAAACAATTGGATAAAAAGTTTGCACTTGAAACTGGAATTTATGCTGAAATGGAACAAACGCTTTCAAAAAAACTGAATGTTTCTTACGGATTTCGCTACAGTTCTTTTTACAGATTAGGAAGTTCTACCATAAATTATTACGCAAATAATCAGGCAGTTGTGTATGACGAAGAATTAAAAATTTATGAAAAAGGAACACCAATTTCAACAAAATATTTTGGAAAAAACAAAACCATTGCCGATTATTCAAATTTTGAACCAAGATTAACAATTGCATACGAAATAAATGATAATCAATCGGTTAAAGCCAGTTATAATCGTATGACACAATACATGCAATTGGTTTCAAATACTGCTTCGCCTACGCCATTAGACGTTTGGACGCCAAGCGATAATTACATTAAACCACAAATTGCAGATCAAATCGCGATTGGTTATTTTAGAAATTTTCAAAAAGGAGATTATTCACTGGAGGTTGAGAGTTACTATAAAAAAGTCAAAAACCGTATCGATTATATTGATGGAGCCGACTTAATAGCGAATGAAGCAATCGAACAAGTTATTTTAAACGGAAGAATGCGTTCGTATGGTTTAGAAGTTTTGTTCCGAAAAAACTCGGGTGATTTCAATGGTTGGGTTGCCTATACTCTTTCACGTTCAGAACAACAAACACCCGGAAGGACTCCTACAGAGATTGGAATTAACAATGGTGATTGGTACCGATCGGCTTACGATAAGACCCACAATTTAGCCGTAACTGGAAGTTATAAATTGAATCAAAAATGGACTTTTGGTGCAAATTTTACCTTACAAACGGGGCAACCTGTAACCTTTCCAACAGGAAAATACGTTTTCCAAGGTGTAACAATTCCAAGTTATAATTCACGAAACGAAGATAGATTACCAGCTTATCATCGTTTGGATATTTCGGCAACTTTGACGCCAAAACACAAAGAAAAACACAAATACAAACGTGAATGGGTTTTTGGAATTTACAACTTGTACAGTAGATACAATGCGGCTTCCATCAGCTTTAGACAAAATTCTGAAACAGGTAATAACGAAGCTGTAAAACTTTCTATTTTCGGAATTGTTCCTTCGGTATCTTATAATTTTAAATTTTAATCTAATGAAAAAAACAACTTTATATATCTCATTTTTATTACTTATAACTCTTTTTTCAAGTTGCGAAAAAGTAGTAGATATTGACTTGAATAATGCGGAACCAAAATTAGTAATTGATGCAATTATAAAATGGCAAAAAGGCACTTCAGGTGAAAATCAAACCATAAAATTAAGTTTAACAAACGATTTTTATACCAATGATATTTTACCAGCTTCTGGTGCTGTTGTAAAAGTAATTAACAGTGGCGGAACCGAATTTGACTTTCTAGAAACTGTTCCAAATTCTGGCGAATATATTTGCACGAATTTTGTTCCAGTAATTGATGAAACCTACACCTTAGCTATACAGTATGATAGTCAATTTTATAGAGCATCGAGTAAATTATTTGCAACTCCAGAAATTATTAATATTACTCAAGAAACCGTTCAAGGAATCACAGGTGAAGATGAAATTGAAATAAAATATTTTTATCAAGATAATGGAGCTGAAGATAATTATTATTTATTAGGCGTTAAAAACCCTAACAAACAAATCCCTGAATTTGGTGTTGTGAGCGATGAGTTTTTTCAAGGAAATGTAATGTTTGGATTTTATGGAAGCAGTGAAACAGAACCTGGAATAACACTAGGATTAAGTGTTCAAGGCATATCCATTGGTTATTACAACTACATGAATAAACTAATTGCAATTGCTGGAAGTGGTTCTGGAAATCCATTTGCAACTCCACCAGCTACTGTAAGAGGAAATATTGTCAATGAAACTAGTACTGATGATTTTCCGTTAGGTTACTTTTTCCTTGGTGAAATTGACGCAATTGATTATTTGGTTCAGTAATTTTTAAGTTCAATTGAAAAATTCAAATTTGACATTGTTCTTGCACTTAATTTTTTTAAACGATATATTTACGGCATTAAATCTTAAAAATGTCATCACACCACATCGTTCGCGACGACCAAGAACCTGCATTAATTATTGCTAACGGTGCATCGTGTAGCGAAGAGTTAATGGGTCAACTATTAGAATGGTCGCCGTTAGTAATTGTTTTAGATTCGGCAATTGAACGCGTGTTAGAATTAGGCATTAAAGTTGATGTTTTATTGGGCGATTTCGATAGAGGTTTCAATCCAGAATATTACTTAGAAAAACAATATCCGTTAGAAATTGTTCATACACCTAATCAAGAGAAAACTGATTTAGAAAAAGCATTTGATTATTTGATTGATAAAGGTCATAAGGCAGTAAACGTAATTTGGGCAACCGGAAAACGTGCTGATCATACTATTACAAATATTACAAACATTGTAGCCTATCGCAATCAGCTAAAAATTGTTATTATTGATGATCACTCTAAAGTATTTTTATTACCTAATAAATACGATAAATGGTATATTGCAAATACGACATTATCATTAATTCCGATTGGAAAAGTAAGCGGAATTACAACAAAAAATTTATTTTATCCACTTAATAACGAAGAACTTACCATAGGATATCGTACTGGAAGTAGCAATCATGTCACTGAAGACGGAATTGTTTCAATTGTTCATGAAAAAGGCGATTTACTCTTAATGGAATGTTGGGATTAAACAGTTAGCCTATGAATTTTAAAAAATTACTCTTTATAATTGTATTATGTTATTTGATTATACCTAAATCATTTTCACAAACAACATTTAATGCAGAATACGTTTTAGGAAAAACATCTCCAGCCAATGAATTTTTTCCAGAACTAAAAACAAATCAAACACTTAGTATTTCAGTTGGAAAAAAACACTTTTCTGAAGAAGCTTGGGTTCAATCACTCCAAAATCCTGAAACTGGAATACTTTTTCAATATAGTAATTATGGAAATAATGAATTTGTTGGATCTTCTTACAGTGTAATGCCATATTTAGAAGTGCCTTTATTTAATTCAAAAACCAAAAAATTACATCTAAATTCAGCAATTGGCGCTTCTTATTTTGATAAAAATTTTGATGATGGAAAAAATTGGCAGAACAAAGCTATCTCTACAAAAATAACTTGGGCATACAGAATGTTTTTATATTATTCGCTTTTCTCAAATAATAGTTTTAATACTAGGGCAAGTTTAGGATATTCACATCATTCAAATGGACATGTTAAATGGCCTAATCAAGGCTTAAATACATTTTCAATCGGTTTAAACTTTAAATTTAATTCAAAACCAATCGAAACAATTACAAGTTCAATCGATAACATAGATACTAAACCTAAATCATTTTATCATTTTAAAGCAGGAATTGGTCAACAATCATTATATCGATTAGAGAATTCGAGAAAAGAAGTTTATTCAACATCGTTTGCCTATGGAAAAATCTATAAAAACACCTACAAAATTGGAATTGGTTTATTTTATAAATTCTATGAAAATTATTACGACTATATCAAAGATGAAAAATATTTAGTCAATGAAGACTATCCAAACTTAAAGAAAAATCCATTTTACAACTCATCTGCATACGGATTATTCATAAATGGAGAAATTCTTATGAATCATTTTGCCTTTGAAGCAGAAATTGGAATTAATATAGACAAGCCATTCTATAAAATTGATTACAGATTAAACAATGAAATTTATGTTCCTGAAACAGATAACTATAAACCAAGTGAATTAGATAATTACTATTGGTTTAAACGTTTCATTTCTGGCAAATTAGGGCTAAAATATTATCTATTAAACACTAAAAATTTCCCTAAACACAATTTTTCTATTGGAGCCTATATTTGTAGTAATTTGGGTCAGGCCGATTATAGCGAAATTAGTATGGGATACACTTACATTATTCATTAAAATATATAGTACTTTTGTAAAAATAGAAGCTTTAAATGAAATTCCAAGTCGTATCTGATTATAAACCAACCGGTGACCAACCACAAGCTATTGAAAAACTTTCAAAAGGCATTATCAATGGTGAAAAGTACCAAACTTTATTAGGAGTTACAGGTTCTGGAAAAACATTTACTGTAGCAAATGTGGTACAAGAAGTACAAAAACCGACTTTAGTTTTAGCACATAACAAAACACTTGCAGCACAATTATATTCCGAATTTAAGCAGTTTTTTCCGAATAATTCGGTGCAATATTTCGTTTCATATTACGATTATTATCAGCCAGAGGCTTTTATTCCCGTTACTGGAACTTATATTGAAAAAGATTTATCAATTAATGAAGAGTTAGAAAAACTACGATTAAGTACTACTTCTGCCCTACTTTCGGGCCGACGTGATATTATTGTAATTTCCTCGGTTTCTTGTTTGTACGGAATTGGAAATCCAGTTGAATTCCAAAAAAACGTAATCAATTTAGAAACAGGTCAGGAAATTTCTCGTACTAAACTACTGCATCAATTAGTGCAAAGTTTATATTCAAGAACCGAAGCCGATTTTAATCCCGGAAATTTCAGAATCAAAGGTGATATTGTCGAAATCTTCCCAAGTTATGGTGATGAACCATTCCGAATTCACTTTTTTGGCGATGAAATTGAAGAAATTGAAGCCTTTGATGCACGAACTGCTAAGGTTTTAGAACGTTATGAAAAACTAACAATTTATCCTGCGAATATGTTTGTGACTTCACCTGATGTTTTGCAAAACGCCATTTGGGCTATCCAACAAGATTTGGTCAAACAAGTCGATTATTTCAAAGAAATTGGCAAACATTTAGAAGCAAAACGATTAGAAGAACGTACCAATTTCGATTTAGAAATGATTCGCGAATTAGGATATTGCTCAGGAATTGAAAACTATTCGCGTTATTTAGATGGTCGTGAACCTGGAACAAGACCATTCTGTCTATTGGATTATTTTCCAGATGATTTTTTAATGGTTGTTGATGAAAGTCACGTAACCATTTCTCAAGTTCATGCTATGTATGGAGGCGATAGAAGTCGTAAAGAAAACTTAGTAGAATATGGTTTTAGATTACCCGCAGCAATGGACAATCGCCCCTTGAAATTTGAAGAATTTGAAGCTCTGCAAAACCAAGTGGTGTATGTTTCAGCAACTCCTGCAGATTACGAATTGCAAAAGTCTGAGGGCGTTTATGTAGAACAAGTTATTCGTCCAACAGGGTTGCTTGACCCAATTATTGAAGTTAGACCAAGTGCCAATCAAATTGACGATTTAATAGAAGAAATTCAGTTGCGATGTGAAGCAGATGAACGCGTTTTGGTAACAACTTTGACCAAACGTATGGCTGAAGAATTAGCTAAATATTTGACCAAAGTTTCGATTCGTTGTCGCTATATTCACTCGGATGTAGATACTTTGGAGCGTGTGGAAATCATGCAAGATTTACGTAAAGGTGTTTTTGATGTGCTAATTGGTGTTAATTTATTACGTGAAGGTTTGGATTTACCAGAAGTTTCCTTAGTTGCTATTTTAGATGCCGATAAAGAAGGTTTCTTGCGTAGTCATCGTTCGTTAACGCAAACTGTAGGTCGTGCTGCACGTAATGTGAATGGAAAAGCGATTATGTATGCTGATAAAATTACAGCTTCTATGCAAAAAACTATTGATGAAACTATATACCGAAGAGAAAAACAAACACGTTACAATACTGAAAATAATTTACAGCCAAAAGCATTAAATAAAAGTTTAGGAAGTGCTTTGAGTGGAAATTCTGTTTCAACAGGTTATTTTGAGAAAGAAGCACTAAAAGCTGCAGAACCAGAAAGTTTATACTTGAGTAAACCCGAAATTGAGAAAAAAATCAGAGATTTACGTAAAATGATGGAAAAAGCCGCTAAAGAATTAGACTTTATGCAAGCCGCCAAATTACGAGATGACATAAAAATATTACAAGATAAATTATAAATTATGAGTAAAATTAACAACATATTAAAGTTAGAAGACGAAGTTGCAATCATAGAAGCAATCGGAGAGATTATTTGGCAGAAAAAAGAAGAGACTGAAGAATTTTCTGATTTAACTGATGCAGAAAAAGTATTTGTTTTTATAGATATTTTCGAAGGTGCTATGGGTGAAGGTGGACTTCAATTCTTTTTTAACTCAGAAGCTGGAAATTTTGTAGAAGAAATAATTACTTCATATCAAGAAATCAAAGCACCGAAAACAGCTGAATTAATTGCCAACGCTGTAAAAACTTTTCCAAAAGCCTACACCGTAGATTTAGAAGATCGTCAGGCTTTAATTGCAAAAGCAGATGAAGAAACACTTTCGGGTTGGGAAGACTTAGACGAAATTTTCTTTACTAACGAAACCGAAGAAGATGTTGTAAGCTTAATTGTAGAATACATCAAATCAAATGAATCGCAATTTGGAAATTAATCAATTCATAAAAAAAGCGTAACTTTAGTCTTCATTTAATTTGCTCAAAATGAAAAAATTAGAATTTAAAATATCAATCAATGCTCCTAAAGAAAAAGTTTGGTATTCACTTTGGGATGATGAAAACTACGAAAGTTGGACAAAAGCTTTTTGTGATGGTTCGTATGCTATTTCAAGTTGGGAAGAAGGAAGTAAAATTCACTTTTTATCACCTTCTGGAGATGGAATGTATTCAAAAATTAGTGAGAACAAGCCGTTTGAATCAATGGTTTTTGCACACATTGGAAACATTAATAATTTAAAAGAATTGCCTCTTGATGACGAAACCAAACAATGGACAGGTTGCGAAGAACGCTATACTTTAACTGAAGAAAATATAATAACTACTTTACTTGTTTCTGTAGATTCATTAGAACAATATATTGATTTTTTTGAAGATTCTTTCCCTAAAGCATTAGAAAATATTAAGGCTATAGCAGAAAACCCAATTGTCAAATCAATTGCAGTTCGCACCACAATTGATGCTTCGGTTGAAAAGGTTTGGGACTTTTTTACCAAACCAGAACATATTACCAAATGGAATTTTGCTTCCGATGATTGGCATTGTCCAAAAGCTGAAAACAATTTGCAAGTAGGCGGAACATTCAAATATGCAATGGCTTCAAAAGAAGAACCCATTGCTTTTGACTTTGAAGGAACTTATGAAGCAATTGAATTCCATAAAAAAATAATTTACAAAATAGCAGATGGTAGAAAAGTGATTGTAAAATTTGTTTTTTTTGATGCTAAAGTAATTCTTACCGAAATTTTTGAACCAGAAAATGTTCACTCGCATGAGCTACAACGAAATGGATGGCAAGCAATATTAGACAATTTTAAAAAACACATAAATCAATAAATCATGGCAACAGTAAACGTTTATCTTACCTTTAATGGTAACACAGAAGAAGCATTTAATTTTTACAAATCAGTTTTTGGTGGAGATTTTACATATTTAGGTAGGTTCAAAGATATGCCAGCAGATGAAAACTGTCCGCCTCCAAGTGAAGACGAAGGAAATAGAATAATGCATGTAAGTTTACCTATTAGTAAAGAAACTATTTTAATGGGAAGCGACAGCACATCATTTAGTGGCGATGTTACATTTGGGAATAATTTTTCGGTTTCAATTAATACCAATAGTAAAGAAGAAGCTGATAAATTATTCAACGGCCTTTCGGCTAATGGAACCATTATTATGCCAATGGAAAAAACATTTTGGGGTGCTTATTTCGGAATGTTTACAGATAAATTTGGCATCAATTGGATGGTGAATTTTGACGAAGTTCCGGCAAGTTAATTGTGTTGTTCACTAAAAACCGATAACAAGACTTCGCCTGGTACCATTCTATTAGGTGAAGTTTTCATTAAATGCAAAACACGTTTCATAGCATACGGATTTAATCCCATGTTAATACCAATTTCGTTGATTTTGATTTGTTCTCTTTCGTGAAGTATTCCATCACAATGCATTAATAAAGCTAAACGATAAAACTGACAAATTCTATTGAATTCATCTTTGATAACAATAGTTTCACCTCTGTTCTCGAACAATTTCAAGAAAGTTTCTTTTTCTATTTCAAGTTCTTTAGATACAATTTCTAAAAAATCATATTCTCTATCATGCAATTCGCCATCTACCAATGCAAATGCAATCATTTCTTGCAATAAAGCTATCTTTTCTTGGTAACTATCCATCAAAATACTAATTTTATAATGTGTTGATTTATCAAATATAAAAATGAAAAAGCATTTATTCTTATTTCCCTTCTTTTTTTTATTAACATTTACAGTTTGTAATGCGCAAAAAAACGTTTCAACCTTTACAATTGAAGCTCCACAATTGCAAACTTCTAAAAAAATATGGTTGTATTTGCCTGAAAATTATGCGACAAGCACAAAAAAATTTCCTGTCATATATATGCATGATGGACAAAATTTATTTGATGCAAAAACTGCTTATGCTGGCGAATGGCAAATTGATGAAACTTTGGATAGCTTGAAAGCAGAAGTGATAGTTGTAGGAATTGAGCATGGTAATGAGAAGCGAATTGATGAATTGACTCCGTTTAAAAACGAACAATATGGAGGAGGAAATGCCAATAACTATTTGGATTTTATTGTATCCAACTTAAAACCCTATATCGATGCAACTTACAGAACCAAAACGGGTACATACAACACGGCTATTGGCGGTAGTTCACTTGGCGGATTGGTTTCGTATTATGCGGCTTTGAAATATCCAAAAGTGTTTGGAAAAGCAATTGTGTTTTCGCCTGCTTTTTGGATTAATCCTGAAATGTATACCTTAAGCGAAAATACTAAAAAACTGAAATCAAAACTTTATTTTATGTGTGGTGACAATGAAAGTGAAACTATGGTTGCTGACATGGAACGAATGATAGATTTAGTCAATACCAAGCGTTGTTCTTGTTTGCACTTAACACGAACCAAGGTGGTACCTGATGGAAAACATAATGAGAAATTATGGTCAAAAGAATTTGCAAAAGCGTACCTTTGGCTTTTTTAAACTTTAGAAGTTTTGAGTTTGAATTTTGTCCCGAAACTTCGGGATTGCTCTTGAACTTGAGTTATATGAATATTAAAATTGATACAGATGAATAATAATGATATTTTTAAGAAGTTGCGTGTAGCTTTACAATTGCGTGATGACCAAATTATTGAAGTTTTAAATTTAGTTAACTTTAGGGTTTCTAAAGGAGAGTTAGCAAATGTTTTTAGAAGCGAAGACCATCCAAATTTTATGGAATGCGGTGATCAATTATTACGCAATTTTTTAAATGGTTTGGTTATTTATTTGCGTGGCACCAAAGAAGATCCCAAACAACCCATGGAAGTTTTAAATTCGATTAAAGCCTCAAAAGTGCCTTTAAAAGAAGTATATAAAGATGAATCAGATCCAAAGAAAAAGGAAGCTAAGGAAGGTGATAAAAAAACTTTTAAGCCTAAATCAACCGGTGCGAAGAAACCTTTTGGTAAAGGAAAACCCACCGAAAAAAAAGTAAAACCTGAAAATCCGGTTGAACGTTTTAAGTTTAATTCTGGGAAAAATAAAAAATAAAAAAAACTCCGATGAAAATCGGAGTTCTTATTTTATTGATTCATCGAAATTAGAAATTCTTCATTGTTTCGCGTTTTCTTAAATCTATCGTGAATAAAGTCCATCGCTTCTACTGGATTCATATCGGCTAAATATTTACGCATAATCCACATTCTGTGAATTGTATTTTCGTCTAATAATAGATCATCACGACGTGTACTTGAAGAGACCAAGTCAATGGCAGGGAAAATACGTTTGTTTGAAATTCTTCTATCCAATTGTAATTCCATGTTACCCGTTCCTTTAAATTCTTCAAAGATAACTTCGTCCATTTTAGAACCAGTTTCTGTTAATGCTGTAGCGATAATACTCAACGAACCACCATTTTCAACATTACGAGCCGCTCCAAAGAAACGTTTTGGTTTTTGTAACGCATTCGCATCAACACCACCACTTAATATTTTTCCAGATGCTGGTTGTACAGTATTATAGGCTCTTGCTAAACGGGTAATAGAATCTAATAAAATTACCACATCATGACCACATTCTACCAAACGTTTTGCTTTTTCTAAAACAATATTTGCAATTTTCACGTGCTCTTGTGGCTCTCTATCAAAAGTTGAAGCAATTACTTCACCACGCACACTGCGTTGCATATCTGTTACCTCTTCAGGACGTTCGTCAATTAATAAAACAATCAAGTAAACCTCTGGATGATTCGCTGCAATTGCATTTGCAACATCTTTTAACAACATCGTTTTACCCGTTTTTGGTTGAGCAACAATCATTCCACGTTGTCCTTTTCCAATTGGTGAAAACAAATCGATAATACGGGTTGAAATCGTGCTATTTCTATCTGCTAAATTGAATTTTTCTGTAGGAAAAACGGGCGTTAAATGCTCAAACGAAATTCTATCACGAACCACTTGCGGATCATGACCGTTGATTTTTAATACTTTTACCAAAGGAAAATATTTTTCACCTTCTTTTGGAGGACGTACTACTCCTTTTACAGTATCACCTGTTTTTAATCCGAACAAACGAATTTGTGAAGTTGATAAATAAATATCATCTGGCGAAGCTAAATAGTTATAATCTGACGAACGCAAAAATCCATAACCATCAGGCATCATTTCTAAAACACCTTCACTTTCAATAATTCCATCGAACTCATAATCGGGTTCTCTAAAATTTTGTTTTTTATTTTGATGTGGATTTTTGTTGGTATTTCCGTTGTTCCCATTTGTTCCTTCTGTTGGATTACTTTTTTTGTAATCAGGATGATTTGGGTTATTTTGATTTGCTTTATAATTAGGATTTTTAGGCAAATTTTTCTCATTTTGAGCCATTTCAGCTGCTTCTGAGGTTTCAGTTACAGTAGGAACCATTTTTGGAGCTTCCTCTTTTGTAACTTTATGTGGTAAAGGTTTTTTTTCTTTAAAATCTTTACGGGGTAATTTGTTGTTTGGTTTGGGAGCAAATTCTTTTGGTGCTTCCGCTTTAACTTCTCCAATAACTTCTTCAATAACTTCCTCTTTAACTGGAATCACTTCTACTGGTAACTCTTTCAAAGGTTGCGAAAACAAGTCTTTTTTAATTTTTGGTGCTTGATTTACTTCTTTTTTGGGAAGAATTCTAGCCCTTTTTTCTTTTGGTAATTCAGCCTTTTTTTCTGTTGGAATTTCCGATTTTATAACTTCGGGCTTGGCTGCTTGTAAATCTAAGATTTGATACACTAAATCGTCTTTTTTTAGCGAACGGTATTTATTAATCTTAGCTACTTTTGCAATTTCTTGCAAATCAGAGAGTTTCATCTCTTTTAATACTTCAATATCAAACATGGATATATTTTGAATAAAATTGTTGGTTGATTAAAAACAAAAAATGATAAGATTTTTTTTGTAGTGTAAGGTGTCGCAGAATGAAGTACTTACGACTAATACTATGCAATAGTACGAATAAATTTGGAAATAACAATAGTTTAAATTAAAAAGAAATACTATTTTTGCTTTATCAAAAAAGAAAATAATGTTACAACGCATTCAATCACTTTATATGTTAGCCAGTGCAATTGTTACTGGTGCACTACCTTTTGTTTTTGAATTATGGACAGATAAAAATAAAGTTGACGTTTTTTTTACTTCTTCTATTATTTATATTAGTCTTTTTGTTTTGTCAACTGTATTATCAATTTATAGTATTTTAAATTTTAAAAAGAGACAACATCAATTTGTGTTAAACAGATTGAACATGATATTTAACTTTATTTTACTAGGATTTTTTGTGTATCGCTCGCTAAACTTATCCGGAGAAACCATGGTTTCAGAGAAGGGTATTGGGATGTTTCTTCCTGCAATTTCTATCGTTTTATTAGTCTTGGCAAACAAGGCAATTAAAAAGGACGAAGATCTCGTAAAATCTGTTGATCGATTACGATAAACCTATCATCTTAGTTTATTAGTGCGAAGAAAAAATCCGAAGCGAAAGTTTCGGATTTTTTTGTTTTGAATATTGAATAACGAACTTAGAACAACGAATTTTGAAGTTTGAGAACTACTTCTTACCCAACTCAATCACCTCCAAACTCTGGATTTTGTCTCCATCGATTTCAAAACGCAACATGGTTCTTACTTGATGAAATCCGTATTTTCCACAAGCGCCTGGATTCATGTGTAGCAGATTCAACTTCTTATCAAATTGTACTTTTAAAATGTGCGAATGTCCACAAATGAACAACTTTGGTGGATTTTTAGTGATTTCGGCACGAATAGTTGGATTGTATTTATTGGGATAACCGCCAATATGCGTAATCCAAACCTCCACTCCTTCACAAAAAAACCGATTGTTTAGTGGGAATTCCATTCGCGCTTTATCATCGTCGATATTGCCATAAACACCTCGAAGTGGTTTTAACTTTTTTATCGCATCTGTAACTGCTAAATCACCAATATCTCCTGCGTGCCAAACCTCATCCGCTTGGTTGACATATTTCAAAATAACATCATCTATGTGGCTATGAGTATCTGATAAAAGTAAAATTTTCTTCATAAAGCAAAATTAAGTTTTTATTATCAGAATTTGGAAGGAACTTTACTTTTGAATTTTGTAAATTTGCATGCTATTGAGAAAACTGAACACTATATTTTGAGATATTTCATAGAATTTGCCTACAACGGAAAAAACTTCCACGGATTTCAGAGCCAACCTGACGCTTCGTCGGTACAGGAAACTTTGGAAAAAGCACTTTCTACCCTATTTAGATCAACTATAGCCATTGTAGGTGCTGGAAGAACTGATGCGGGTGTGCATGCCAAACAAATGTATGCGCATTTTGAAACCGAATTGGAGTTAGATTCTGAGTATTGGTCACACAAATTGAATTCGTTTTTACCTCCATCGATTGTGATTTACAGAATTATTCCGGTTCACGAAGAAGCTCACGCACGTTTTGATGCCACTTCAAGAACCTACGAATATTACATGCACACGTTTAAAGATGCGTTTATTACCGATGGAAGTTGGTATCATTCACATCAATTGGATTTGGAAAAAATGAATGAATCTTGTAAAATTTTGTTCGAATACATCGATTTTGAATGCTTCTCAAAAGTACATACCGATGTGAATACATTTAATTGTAAAATTTCAGAAGCACATTGGAAAAAAGTGGGAAATCAACTTATCTTTACCATCACTGCCGATAGATTCTTACGCAATATGGTGAGAGCGATTGTGGGAACTATGGTGAATATTGGTTTAGGCAAAATTGAAGTGGCTGATTTACGTACAATCATTGAAAGTAAAAACAGAGGAAAAGCCGGATTTTCAGTTCCAGCACAAGGTTTGTATTTAATAAATGTTGCCTATCCGTACATAAAAGAAAGAGAAAAAATTAATGAGTAAAATAAAAACATCTTCGTTTACTAAATTGTTAGCATACGCAAAACCTTACAAAGGAAAATTGTACTTTGTAGTTTTTTGGGCGATATTCTTAGCAATTATGACGGCTTTAAGACCGTTTTTATTGAACTTTACTATTGATAATTACTTAGTAGATGCCAAAAAAGAAACCAACATAATTCAACAATATTTTGAAGAATTTATGCAGTACTTCTTTGCTGGAAATGACAATCCTACGAATTTGAAAATATTGGTAATCATCATGTTTATCGCTCTTGTACTCGAAGGGATTGCTCAGTTTTATTTTACTTATTTAGCCAATTGGTTAGGACAAGATATTATTAAAGATTTACGCGATAAATTATACCATCACATTACTTCTTTTAAAATGAAGTATTTTGATAATGAACCTGTTGGAAAATTAGTTACTCGTTCGGTTTCAGATATTGAATCCATTGCAAGTATATTCAGTCAAGGATTATTTATGATTGTGAGTGATGTGCTAAAAATGATTATTGTAATTCTTTTTATGCTTATTGTAAATTGGAAAATTACGGGAATTGTACTTGTAATTATGCCTGTTATCCTTATTGCTACAAACATTTTCAATAGAAAAATGAAAGTTGCTTTTAGCGAAGTTCGTAATGAAGTTGCCAATCTAAATACTTTTATCCAAGAACGATTAACCGGTATGAAAATCGTACAACTTTTCAATCGTGAAAAAATCGAATTAGAAAAGTTTAAAGAAATCAATCAAAAGCACAATAAAGCTTGGTTAAAAAACATTCTGTACAACTCCATCTTCTTCCCTATTGCCGATATTATCTCTAATATTAGTATTGGTTTAGTGGTGTACTTTGGTGCCATTTGGATTATTAACGGCGATACCGATACAACTATTGGGCAATTAGTAGCTTTCAATATGTACATTACCATGTTATACAACCCTTTACGTCAAATTGCAGATAAGTTCAACGTAATGCAAATGGGAATTGTAGCAGCCGATAGAGTGTTTGAAATTTTAGATACCGAAGATAATGTGCAAGATAACGGTACCATTGAAGCATCGCATTTTAAAGGAACTATCGAATTAAAAGACGTTCGTTTTAGTTACATCAAAAATGAAGAAGTTTTAAAAGGAATCAATCTTAAAGTACAACCTGGAGAAACCATTGCTATTGTTGGAAGTACTGGTGCAGGAAAATCGACCATCATTAATTTATTGAATCGTTTTTACGAAATCAATTCGGGTGAAATTACTATTGATAATTGTAACATTAACGAATACACTTTAGAAAGCCTTCGCAAGCAAATTGCAATTGTTTTACAAGATGTTTTCTTGTTTTCGGATAGTATTTACAACAATATTACACTACATAACGAAACCATCTCGAGAGAAGATGTTATTACTGCTGCGAAAAAAATTGGCGTGCACGATTTCATCATGACTTTACCCGAAGGCTACGATTACAATGTAAAAGAACGTGGTGTGATGTTATCTTCTGGACAGCGCCAATTGATTGCTTTTTTGAGAGCGTATGTGAGTAATCCGAGCATTTTGATTTTGGATGAAGCCACCTCATCAATCGACACGCATTCCGAAGAATTAATTCAAAAAGCTACGGAAACCATTACTAAGGATAGAACTTCCATTGTTATTGCACATCGCTTGGCAACCATTGTTAATGCAAGTAAAATTATTGTAATGGACAAAGGTCAAATTGTAGAACAAGGTACACATCAAGAATTATTGATGAAAGCAAATGGATATTACAAGAAGTTGTATGACTCTCAATTTTCGGTTGAAGTTGAGTAGTTATCTTAGTCACGGTCTTCAGTCGCAGTCACAGTTTATCATGCTGTCAAACATAACTTGAACTTACATTATTTTCTTGGGAACACAGATTTAAAAAATTTTAGTAATTTTTAAAATTTCTTAAATCTGTGTTCCTGAAATTATAATTTATTTGAATTTTGGAATTTGAATTTTGGAGTTTATTTAATTTTATTTCCTTAAATTCGCAACTTATAAATAAAACTGAAATACTTTTAAAAATGAAATACGATATCATTGTTTTAGGAAGTGGTCCTGGTGGTTATGTAACTGCTATTAGAGCATCACAATTAGGCTTCAAAGTAGCCGTTATCGAAAAAGAAAATTTGGGTGGAATTTGTTTGAATTGGGGTTGTATTCCAACGAAAGCATTATTAAAATCAGCTCAAGTTTTTGATTACCTAAAACATGCTTCAGATTACGGATTAACCGTTAAAGAATTTGACAAAGACTTCAATGCAGTTGTAAAACGTTCTCGTGATGTAGCAGAAGGAATGAGCAAAGGGGTTCAATTCTTAATGAAGAAAAATAAAATTGACGTTATTGATGGTTTTGGAAAAGTAAAACCAGGTAAAAAAGTGGATGTTACTTCTGCTGACGGAAAAGTTACTGAATATTCAGCTGACAATATCATCATTGCAACAGGAGCACGTTCTCGCGAATTACCAAACTTACCACAAGATGGTAAAAAAGTAATTGGTTACCGCCAAGCGATGACTTTACCAGAGCAACCAAAGAAAATGATTGTTGTGGGTTCTGGTGCGATTGGAGTTGAGTTTGCTCATTTCTATAACGCAATGGGAACTGAAGTTACGATTGTTGAATTCATGCCAAACGTAGTTCCAGTGGAAGACGAAGACATCTCAAAACAATTTGAGCGTTCGTTGAAAAAAGCAGGAATCAACGTAATGACGAATTCTTCTGTGGAAAGAATTGATACTTCTGGAAACGGAGTAAAAGCATTCGTGAAAACAGCAAAAGGAGAAGAAGTTTTAGAAGCAGATATCTTATTATCAGCTGTTGGAATTAAAACCAACATCGAAAACATCGGATTAGAAGAAACCGGTATTGCTACCGATAGAGATAAAATCTTAGTTAACGCATATTACCAAACAAACGTTCCAGGTTACTACGCAATTGGTGATGTAACGCCAGGACAAGCTTTAGCTCACGTAGCTTCGGCTGAAGGTATTTTATGTGTGGAGAAAATCGCAGGTTTACACTTTGAGCCTTTAGATTACGGAAACATTCCAGGTTGTACGTATGCTACTCCAGAAATTGCTTCTGTGGGTATGACTGAAAAACAAGCGAAAGAAAAAGGATACGAATTGAAAATTGGTAAATTCCCATTCTCAGCTTCAGGAAAAGCAAAAGCAGCGGGAACTCCAGACGGATTTGTAAAAGTAATTTTCGATGCAAAATACGGGGAATGGTTAGGTTGCCACATGATTGGTGCTGGCGTTACCGATATGATTGCAGAAGCAGTTGTAGCGCGTAAATTAGAAACTACAGGACACGAAATCTTAAAAGCAGTTCACCCTCACCCAACCATGAGTGAAGCGGTTATGGAAGCGGTTGCTGATGCTTACGGTGAAGTAATTCACTTGTAGTCTTTAGAATAAAGAAAAAAGATTAAATCCGATTTGTGAAAGCAGATCGGATTTTTTGTTGATAACTTGGAATGGGTTTGTAGGAAAAATTGATTATATTTGAAAAATGTAATTATATAATATTAATCAATATAGATATTTTATATACGCAAATAAAATAGTACAACATACCTATATCATTAGAAATTTTACTCAAAATCTTAATTTAAAAAATGAAAAATAAATTATTTAAAATTATCATTCTATCAATTATTTTATTTTCAACTATTGTTTTAGTTCAAAGTTGTGCAGTATCAGCAGTTTCAAGTGAACCAATGAAATTTAACAAAGAAACTGCTAAAAATGGATTAATTATTGGCTCAATAACATTTCCAAAAGAAAAAGCAAGATTTAATGGTTACTTTATCAGCGTTAAAGGAAAAGATTCTGATGAAAAAATTGCTAAAAAAAATTCAACCGAAATTCAAATAAGTCCAGAGCAGATTTGGAAAATGAAACATAAAGGACAATTAAATAATGGATTAACCTATTTATTTGCAATCGAAAGACCTGAAGGAAAATATGAAATTTCAAGTATAAGACTATTTACAAACAGCGGAATTGCTGCATTACAAAGAACTAATAATTTAAGTAGTTTTTCTATCCCTTTTGATGTTAATAAAGGAGAAATTACTTATGTAGGCAACATTATTTTTAATGAATATGCTGGCGAAAATGATATATTATTTTCATATGAAAATAATTATGAAAGAGACATTAATGCCATTAAAATAATACAACCAACTGTCGATTGGAGTAAAGCCATTAATGATTTAGATAGAAAAATTGAGTATAGCAAATAAAATGTTTTTGCGACAGCGCAGATTTCCAACCCGATAGCGCGGATTTCTAATCCATGCCCACAAAGTAAAATATTGACCAAATCCAACTCCTCCATAAGTTGGATTTTCTTTTTTTAATAAGCTGTAAAATATATAAATCAAACCTAAAATTATGTAACTATTTAACTTTCAATAAAATTAGCTTTGCACCGCTTATAAAGGTACCTTTACAAGACTGAGCTTAGTAAAGCGTATCATGTAATTAAGCATCATATTCGCTTAGCAACTAATTCAGGAATTTCATTTATGAAAATACACATTAAGTACATGGTTTCGTTGCGCTGTAAAATGGCAGTAAAAGAAGAACTTGATAAATTAAAATTAAAACATACTTCCATAGAACTTGGCGAAGTAAATCTCAAAAAAGATATAACTGGTGATGATAGAGAATACTTGCGAAAAGGGCTTTTAAAAAAAGGGCTTGAATTAATTGATGATAAAAAATCGCAACTTATTGAAAAAACCAAAACAATTATTATTGAACTAATTCATTATTCGGAAGAAAATCCTAAAATCAATTATTCAGATTACATCAGTGAGAAATTGGATTACAATTACAACCATCTTTCGTCATTGTTTTCAGAAGTTACTGGAACCACAATTGTTAACTACATCATAATCAACAAAATTGAACGCGTAAAAGAACTACTTTTATATGATGAATTAACTCTTACCGAAATCAGTTTATTGATGGAATATAGTAGTGTAGCCCATTTGTCGCATCAATTCAAAAAAATAACAGGATTGACACCAACATATTTCAAAAAAATGAAACAATACAAAAAACGAATCATGCTGGAGGAATTATAATTTTTATCCAAATTTTTATCCAAAATACATTTAAAAAACGTAAATTTATGTGATTGTTTCATTTAGAAACCAATACCAAAAAAGTATGATTAGTAAGTTTATTGCATCTTTAAAATCATTCTTAATTGAAGTAGGCGAAATATCATATTTTGCAGGACGTTTTTTTAAAGAATTTCTATTTCCACCTTATGAATTTAAAGAATTTCTGCGTCAGTGTTATTACATTGGTAATCGCTCGCTATTTTTAGTTGGTGTAACAGGTTTTATAATTGGATTGGTTTTTACCTTACAATCGCGCCCAACCTTGCAAGAATTTGGAGCTGTTTCTTGGATGGCTTCTATGGTAAGTGTATCAATAATTAGGGAAATTGGTCCCATTATCACCGCTTTAATTTGCGCCGGAAGAATTGGTTCAGGTATTGGAGCCGAATTAGGTTCTATGAAAGTAACCGAACAAATTGATGCTATGGAAGTTTCAGGCACTAATCCGTTTAAATATTTAGTCATTACCCGCATTTTAGCTACTACATTAATGCTCCCTCTTTTAGTGATTTTTGGCGATGTGTTGGCCATTTATGGATCCTATTTAGTAGAAAATGTTAAAGACAATGTTTCTTTTCAGCTTTATTTCAATCAAGTTTTTAATATTTTAGAATTTAGCGATATTGTTCCAGCAACTATCAAAACCTTTTTCTTTGGTTTTGCCATTGGTTTAATTGGTTGCTACAAAGGCTATTATTGTAAAAAAGGCACAGCTGGTGTTGGAAAAGCAGCAAATGCAGCAGTAGTTTATACGTCTATGCTCCTATTTGTAATTGATTTTATTGCCGTTTTTGTAACCAATATTTTTTATAAAATGTAAGCTATGGAAACCAAAAAAGAACCCATCATTATAATTAACGATTTACATAAAACCTTTGGAACAAATACTGTTTTAAATGGATTTAACATGATTTTAAACGAAGGTGAAAACTTGGTAGTCATGGGAAAATCCGGTTCTGGAAAATCGGTGATGATTAAATGTGTAATCGGATTAGAAACTCCAGATAGTGGTTCTATTTTTGTAATGAATAAAGAAATCAATCGACTTGAACGTGAAGTCATCGACGAACTTCGCACTGAAATTGGTTTTCTTTTTCAAGGAAGCGCTTTGTATGATTCCATGTCGGTTCGAGAAAACTTAGAATTTCCACTACGAAGACATACAAAGAAATTTGGTAAAATAGAAGACACAACTCCTTTAGTAATGGAAGCATTGGAAAGTGTGGGTTTAGCCAATGCAATCAACTTAATGCCAAACGAACTTTCGGGCGGTATGAAGCGCAGAATTGCCTTAGCAAGAACGCTAATTTTAAAACCAAAAATAATTTTATACGACGAACCCACAACGGGTTTAGACCCAATAACTTCAAAAGAAATTATCCTTTTGATGAAATCAATTCAAGAAAAATACAACACTTCGTCAATCATAATCACACACGATGTAGATTGTGCCAAAGCCATTGCAAATAGAATGATTTTGTTAATTGATGGAATTAATTATATAGAAGGTACTTTTGACGAATTAAACGCTTCAAACGATCCAAAAGTGCAAGCTTTTTTTAAATAAAATACTATGGAAAAAACAGATGCTCAAAAAATACGCTTAGGTTTATTTATAATTATTGGCTCAATCTTTTTTTTAACAGCAATTTATTTTGTAGGAAATAAACAAAATATGTTTGGTAATACTTCCATCTTAAAAGCCGTTTTTGAAAACGTTAGTGGCTTGCAAGTAGGAAATAATGTGCGTTATGCTGGAATTGATATTGGAACTGTTAAAAGTATCGAAATGATAAACGATACCACAATTAATGTTGTGATGTCAATAGATGATAAAATGTTAACCCATATCAAAAAAGACGCTATTGCTACAATTGGTTCTGATGGTTTGGTGGGCAATATGATTGTAAATATTATTCCTGGAAAAGGAAATGCCCAACCTGTTATCGCTGGAGACGTGATTCAATCTTACAGCAGAGCTAGTACAGACGAAATGCTAAAAACATTAGATGTTACAAACAAAAATGCAGCACTTTTAACAGCCGATTTATTAAAAATTACCAATGAAATCAATCAAGGAAAAGGAACAGTTGGTGTTTTATTAAAAGATAGTCTAATGTCTAAAGATTTAAAAGAAACCATTTATAATTTAAAAGAAACCACCCACGGAACAGCCGAATCAGTAGCTAATTTAAATAAAATGATTCTTTCATTAAATCAAGAAGACAATGTTATTGGCCTTTTAAAAAACAAAGACGTTGCTGTAAAAATGAAAAACATCATCACAAATTTAGAAAAATCAAGTGCCGAAATTGATAAAGTAGTTACTAATTTAAACGCTACCGTTGTAAATATAAAAGACGGAAAAGGTGCGTTGAATTATTTATCAAATGATGAAAATTTAGTCAAAAAAATAGATTCTACCATGACCAATTTAAACGATGCCAGCACCAAACTTAACGAAAATTTGGAAGCGTTAAAACACAATTTCTTGTTTAGAGGCTATTTTAGAAAACAAGCGAAGGAGAAAGCGAAGGAGGAAAAATAGGTCGAAATTAGGTTATAAATTTTAAAAGAATTGAAATGATTAAGTTTGTGCTCAAAGATTTTTGATTGCAAATAAATGTTAATGGCTGTAAATTAGTACCAAGGATAGAGGTTGGCGATTTGATACTTTTTTATTCGTTCATTTTTCAATAAATAGTTTTCTGAATTTATTAGTGTTGTTAAACAATTGTAATAAATTTTTTCTCCATTTTTTAGATGTAATCTGACATATGTATAATCGCTCCAAGGATTTCTCCCTTGCCATGCCACAGTATGATTTTCAACTTCAATAACGTCTGAATATAGAATATTTTTAATTCCGTTATCTGTTGTTATTTCTAAATAATTTTGTTTGAAAGTTATTGTTCTGTTTCTGTTTAGTAGCATATATCGGTAATGCAAAATAAATCCAGGAAATGTAAGTACAGATGCGAATAAGAACACAAAACTGGAATCAGAAATAGATTTACTAATTATAAATTCTTCTCCTTCACTAAAATTCAAAAACAACATATATAAGAAATAAATAATTGAGAGTGAAAATAACACAATTGACATTGTAATATACCCTAAGTTTCTTTTATTCTTCATGTATTTTTGCTTGTAGTCTCAACTATCAAATACAACACTTTTAATGTGATTTAGTTCATGTATTCGCTCTACTAGAGTCATCTCCATCGAAATGACAAAATCTATTTATAATTTTTCTTTCACCAATTGCAACACAATCTCAAACTGTTCTTTTTTACTTAGTGAAGAATTATCAATTTCAATAGCATCATCTGCTTTTACAAGTGGAGAATCTTCTCTATGCGTGTCAATGTAATCGCGCTCTTCAACGTTTTGAAGTACGTCCTCGAAAGTAATATGTTGTCCTTTTTCAACTAATTCGTCAAAACGACGCTGTGCTCTGGTTTTTGAACTTGCTGTCATGAATAATTTCAATTCAGCATCAGGAAAAACAACGGTTCCAATGTCTCTTCCGTCCATTACAATGCCTTTGTCTTTGCCCATAGCTTGTTGTTGTTCCACTAATTTAGCACGAACTTCAGAAATTTCGGCTACTTTACTCACCATGCGAGAAACTTCAATGGTTCTGATTTGCGCTTCAATGTTTTTATTGTTTAAGTACATTTCAGCAAATCCTAAAGTGGGATTAAATTGAAAACGTAAATTGATATTTGACAATTGAGCAATCAAACCTGCTTTATCTAAATGGGTTTCAGAAACCAAGTTGTGTTGCATAGCAAAATAAGCCACCGCACGATACATCGCGCCAGTATCTACATAAACGTAACCCAATTCTTTAGCCAATTGCTTAGCCAATGTACTTTTTCCTGTTGACGAAAATCCGTCTATTGCTATGGTAATTTTTTTCATATGTTTTGCCACGAAGACGCTAAGGCGCTAAGTTTTATATTTTTAATCTACTACTTTTTAAACATATAGTCATATAAGTTTTTTTTAGTAATACTTTGAGAATAATGAAGTTCATTTAAGCTAATTACTTTTCGCTAATCACTCAATTTCTACTCCAAATCAATCGTCAAACCAAACAAACTGGTATTGGCTGCAACAGTATATCTGGAATAAGAATAATCAAATTTAACCTTTCCAAATCGCAATCCAAAACCTGCAGAAATTCCCGAAAAATGGCGCTGTTCTAAAATACGAAGTTCTTCACTTCTTCTAAAATTATAGCCTAATCGAATATTAAATCCTTTATCAGGAAACAACTCGGCTCCAACAATTACATGTCGTAAAGCATTATTAAAAAATGAAACTTTTTCTTCCTTAGAACCTCCATCTAAACTCCCTTCTGCCCTATTTGGATTTGAAAAAGCAATATTCCATTGCTGTAAATTTTCAAAAGTCAAATGCCAACGAATAGGAACATTTTCCATTAATTGAGAAATTCCTGCATCTATAGAGAGTGGTAATTTTTCACGCGTATCTTCATAAGGTGTAATTTGAACACCAATATTTCTAACTGTAAAACCGTAGTTAATATCATTTGGTTCATCAATGTACAAAAAACCTAAATCAACCGCTGCTCCCCAAGAATTATAACTTTCTAACGTAGACGAAATCAATTTAGCATTGGCACCAATATACATATCAGTCCAAGGAATATTGTAAGCATATCCAAGTGATAAAGCAGCTTCACTACCTGTAAAATCAGAAGTTAAATTTCCTAATTCGTCTCTACCTTCAAAAGTACCATAATTGATGTAACTAATTCCAGCGTGAAAAGTTTGCAAATGACGGTCATAAGTGTAAGCATAAGCAGCTGTTCCATAAGAAACTTCACCATAATAACTTCCATAGTTTGCCGATAAACGATTGTGCATTTCTTCATTTATTGTAGCTGGATTGTAAAATGCTTGATTGACATCAAAATCAACCACAGTAACGGTTTTTCCACCTAAAGCTGCTTGTCGTGGTGATTGTGCTAAATTTAAAAACTGATATACATATTTACCTCCTATTTGACTAAAAGAAGTAGTCGATAGCAGTAATAGAAAAAATAATATCGTTTTTTTGAGCATTTTATGGTGTTAACTTAATGATAACGCAACTGCGAAGATAAAATTATATTGATTAGGAAACAAAAAAGAAATTCCAATAAATATATTGGAATCTCTTAAATTATAAAGTCAAAAATGAAGTGTTACTTTTTTACTACCAACGATTTTGCGTTTTTAACCTTTTGATTGGTAATGGCAATATCTAAAACTTCGCTCATTTTATCAACGTAATGGAACGTTAAACCTTCAATATAATCAGGTTTGATTTCTTCAATATCACGTTTGTTTTCTTTACATAGAATAATTTCTTTGATATTCGCTCTTTTGGCTGCTAAGATTTTTTCTTTAATTCCTCCAACAGGCAATACTTTTCCACGAAGTGTAATTTCACCTGTCATGGCTATATTTTTCTTGATTCTTTTTTGAGTGAATGAAGAAACCATTGAGGTTAACATCGCAATTCCGGCACTTGGTCCGTCTTTTGGCGTGGCACCTTCTGGAACGTGAATATGAATGTTGTAATTATTTAAAACTTCTGGATCAATTCCTAAAAATTCTGCGTTAGCGCGAATGTATTCTAAAGCAATAGTAACCGATTCTTTCATGACAATTCCTAAATTCCCAGTCATCGTCATCGCACCTTTTCCTTTCGAAATTAAGGATTCAATAAACAAAATATCACCACCAACTGATGTCCAAGCCAAACCTGTCACAACTCCTGCAACATCATTATTTTCGTATTTATCGCGCTCCATTCGAGGTGACTTTAATACTTCTAAAATATCAGCATCTGAAACTTTTACGTTATAAGTTTCGTCCATTGCAATTGATTTTGCAGCATGACGCACTACTTGAGCAATTTTTTTCTCTAAACCACGCACACCTGATTCACGCGTGTAACCTACTACGATTTTTTCCAATTGTTTTTTTCCAATTTGCAAATCTTTAGTTGTTAATCCGTGTTCTTTTAATTGTTTTGGAAGCAAATGTGTTTTTGCAATTTCGATTTTTTCTTCAATGGTGTAACCTGTCATTTCGATAATTTCCATACGGTCACGAAGTGCTGGTTGAATTGGAGATAAACTATTAGATGTTGCAATGAACATTACTTTTGATAAATCGTAACCCAATTCCAAGAAATTATCATGGAACTCTTTATTTTGTTCTGGATCTAAAACTTCTAACAAAGCCGAAGATGGATCGCCATTATGACTCGAAGATAATTTATCAATCTCATCTAAAACAAACACTGGATTTGATGTTTTTGCTTTTTTAATGTTTTGAAGAATTCGTCCTGGCATCGCACCAATATAGGTTTTTCTATGACCACGAATTTCCGCTTCATCACGCAAACCGCCTAATGACATTCTGATGTATTCTCTTCCTAATGCTTCGGCAACCGACTTACCAATTGAGGTTTTTCCCACACCTGGAGGTCCGTACAAACAAAGAATTGGTGATTTCATATCGTTTCGCAATTTTAAAACTGCTAAATGCTCGATGATACGTTTTTTAACTTCTTCTAACCCGTAATGATCTCTATCTAGAATTTTTTGAGCACGTTTTAAATCGAAATTATCTTTGGTAAATTCGTTCCAAGGTAATTCTAAAAACAACTCAATATAATTGCGTTGAATTCCAAAATCAGGCGAATTTGGATTCGTACGTTGCAATTTTGACAATTCTTTTTCGAAATGTTTTGCTGTTTTCTCGTCCCATTTTTTCTTTAAACCTTTAGCACGCATTTCTTCAATTTCGGCTTCATACGAAACACCACCCAATTCTTCTTGAATGGTTTTCATTTGTTGCTGTAAGAAATATTCACGCTGCTGTTGGTCTAAATCAAAACGAACTTTAGACTGAATATCGTTGCGAACTTCTAATTTTTTAAGCTCTAAGTTCATGAAACGTAAAGTTTCAAGCGCTCTGTCTTTTAAATTTGGAATCGAAAGTAATTTTTGCTTTTCTTCAACTGAAAGATTCATGTTAGATGAAACAAAATTGATTAAAAACGGATTACTTTCAATGTTTTTAATAGCAAAAGTAGCCTCTGTTGGAATATTTGGACTTTCCTTGATAATTTGGATTGCCAATTCCTTAATTGATTCTATAATTGCTTTAAATTCTACATTTTTATTATTTGGACGCTCTTCTGCAACCTCTTTGATTTTAGCTCTCAAGTAAGGTTCTTCTTGCGTAAAAGTTTCCACTTCAAAACGTTTTTTACCTTGAAGAATTACAGTTGTATTTCCATCCGGCATTTTTAAAACGCGCATAATGCGAGCTACTGTTCCAATATGATGAACATCACTTGGTGAAGGATCTTCTTCGTTTTCATCAATTTGCGCTACTACACCAATGATTTTTCCTTTGGCATTGGCATCATTAATTAATTTAATCGATTTATCTCGTCCAGCGGTAATTGGAATTACAACTCCTGGAAATAAAACAGTATTTCGTAAAGGTAAAATGGCAATATCCTCAGGCAAAGCCTCATTATTCATTTCTTCTTCATCCTCAGGCGTCATTAATGGAATCAATTCTGAATCTGGATCCATTTCCTGAAGTGACAAATTGTCAAGCGCTAGTATTTTTTGATTCGGCATAATAATATTTATGGTCTTTTTGTCAGTAATTATCTTTTGAAATAGTACTCAAAATTAAGCATAAAAGCTTTATTCTATTGATAATCAAATCATAAAATAAATTTAAATAGCAATTTCAAAAGTAATAGTTCAAGATGTATGCCATAAAAAATCCCGAAGTGTTAGTTCGGGATTTTGATATAAACTTTAAAAAAATTAATCCACCTGATTATCAAACTCAATATTAGTAAAAATTCCATTAGTTATAGACTTTGTAGTTGAGTTAGAAATATTATACGCCTCAAAACTAAAAGTACCTGAAACTTTATTATTAGTTGTATCAAAACTTGTTATAGTAACTGTTCCAATTGAAGAATCAGTTATTGGATTATATGAAGAAAAAGCCCCATCAGTGGCTCCTAATGAAGCATCAAAATATTGCAACAAATTCAAACTCGCACTTTCCATACTTGCTGGAAAAGTCCCTATAGCTGGATTTATAATTTGAAACGAAATAGTTTTACCACTACTACTTAATCCACCAATTATTAATTGATTTCCTATTGCCGTTTCTGTATAATCTCCAATAGTCTCATCAGCTACAAAATTACTTCCATCAATTTTTGCTGTAAAAACACTTGAAGAACCTCCACCAGCAGATAAATCAATTGCTGGATCAATCGGTTCATTATCACAAGAAGTTGTGGAAAAAGCTAAAGTTAAAACAAGAAGCGTTAAAATTGATTTTATAGTTTTCATACGATTGTTTAATTAATTTTTCAAATATAATAAGTAAATTTAATTTTTTGGCACTCTGAGTAATAAAAGTAATCCTACAATAAAAAATAATATTAAAAATAAGATAGCATTTTGAATTTTTCCAGTAATATCTGCAATATAACCATAAGTCAACATTCCAATAACAATTCCAATTTTCTCAGCTACATCATAAAAACTAAAAAATGATGTAGTATCGTTTGTATCTGAAGGAATTAACTTAGAATATGTTGACCGTGACAAGGACTGAATTCCTCCCATTACCAATCCAACAAAAAAGGCCGCCATGTAAAAATCATTGGGAGTAACTACAAAATAAGCATAAGTGCAAATTAAAATCCACAAGAAATTCAAAAGCATTAATACTTTAATATTTCCAAATTTCTCAACCAATTTCGAAGTAATCCAAGCACCAAAAACAGCAACCAATTGAATAACTAAAATACTGATAATTAATCCTGTTGTTCGCTTGCTATCACTTCCCCATTGCACTTCCTTTTCTCCAAAATATGCAGCAATAATCATAATGGTTTGCACAGCCATACTATACACAAAAAATGCCGCTAGATATCTTTTTAAAGGAAGTATATTTTTAATTTGATGCCAAACTTTTAGCAATTCTCTAAATCCATTAAAAATTACATTTTTGTGCATTTTATTGTTGTTTTTATTATCCGGAAGATAGTAATAGGTGTACTGACTAAAACCAATCCACCAAATCCCAACCAATAAAAAAGAATATTTCATCATTTGAATTGCTTGTGTTTCTTCAACCATCATTACCATTGCTAGGCAAATTAGTAACAAGATAACACTACCAACATATCCTAAACTAAAACCTTTTGCGCTGATTTTATCTTGTTGTTCTTTGTGGGCGATATCAGGTAAATAGGAATTATAAAACACTAAACTTCCCCAAAAACCAATTAGTGCTAATAAATAAGTTATTAAACTGAAAATAATATCTTCTAACGAAAAAAAGTACAAACTCATACAAGAAATTGAACCAACATAGCAGAACAATTTCAGAAAAAATTTCTTGTTTCCTAAATAATCGGCAATTCCTGAAAGTAAGGGCGAAATAAAGGCAATAATTAAAAATCCCAAAGCGGTAACATAACTAATTAAAGCTTCACTTCGTATCAGAACTCCAAACAATTCAACTTCCTCTATTCCTTTGGCTCTAAATAATGAGCCATAATAAATAGGAAATATAGTTGAAGAAATAACTAATGTATAAACGGAATTTGCCCAATCGTAAAACGCCCAAGCATTAAGTAATTTTGAACTTCCTTTTTCTAAATTTGCCATAAATTAAAAAATCCCGACTAATTAAGTTGGGATTCAAATATAGTATTTTATTTACTTATTTAAAAGTAACTCCAAATTTAGCAGCTTCAGCTTTTGCTTGAGGAATTAAACTTTTAATATTAGCAATACGTGTTGCATTACTTGGGTGCGTACTCATAAATTCAGGTGGCGCTTGTCCGCCAGATTGAGCAGCCATTCTTTCCCAAAAAGTCACAGCATTATCTGGATTATAACCTGCAATTGCCATTAAAGTAAGTCCAATCATATCTGCTTCACTTTCATGTGCTCTACTAAATGGTAACATTCCTCCAAATTGAGTAGTTGCACCATAAGCAGTCATTGCTAATTGTTGTGTTTCTTGAGATTTATTTCCTGTTGCTAGTCCAACACCAACGGCGCCAACTTGTTGTAATACTCCAGCGCTCATTCGTTGCTGTCCATGGTTTGCTAATGCGTGAGCTACTTCATGCCCCATAACTGCCGCCATACCAGCGTCATCTTTACAAATAGGCATAATACCCGTATAAAAAACTATTTTTCCACCTGGCATACACCAAGCATTTACTTCTTTACTCTCTACTAATTTATATTCCCAAGCGTATCCTTCTAAATAATTGGAATGTCCGTTAGCATTTAACCAGCGTTCTGCTGCTGTCTTAATTTTCATACCAACATTCTCAACACGTTTTGCATCTGTAGTACCAGTAACAACTTTATTTTCTGATAAAAACTGACTATACTGTTGGAAAGCCGAAGGAAGGATTTCACTATTTGACACTAAAGCCAAAGTACTTTTACCTGTGAAAGGATTTTTCGCACAAGACATTACCAAAATAATTGATAATACTGCTAAAATTTTGATTTTTAATTTCATGAGAATAGAATTTTTACAAATTTACGTTTTTTTAGAATTTTGCAATTACATTCTCTTCAATTTTTGTACCATTTTTTTAACTATATTTTATTATCTGATTTTAATTTAGATTTTCAGATATGTTGTAACTTGCATTAAATTTATTTGAAAATGTCTAAAAAGAAAGAAAAATCGGTTCAAAGTATTGAAATTCCGAAAATCATCTTATTTATTGCAAAATTTTTATCTGTTTTTTCATCAAAATTAACTACACTTTTTGCAGCAAAATTATTTACTACACCTATAAAACATAAAATTCCTAAAAGAGAGCATGCGATGGAACACGAAAGTGCTCAAAAAACAATTACAATTTCAGAAATTAATAAAGAAATTGTTGTGTATGAATATGGAAAAAGTGACAAAAAAATTCTTTTAGTACATGGTTGGTCTGGTCGAGGAACACAATTAGTTAAAATTGCTGATGAACTATTAAAGAATGGGTTTATGACTATTAGTTTTGATGCACCAGCGCATGGAAAATCTAAAGGAAATTCGTCGATTATGATTGAATTTATTGCTTCAATTTTAGAAATTGAAAAGCAATATGGACCATTTGAATTTGCTATAGGGCATTCACTTGGTGGCATGTCGGTTTTAAATGCAATTAAACAAAATCTTAAAATTAAAAAAGCAGTAATAATTGGAAGTGGTGATATTATCCAAGATATCATTGATGACTTCATTAATAAACTACGACTAAATCCTGAATATGGAATCAAATTGAGAAATCATTTTGAAGCAAAATTTGGTGGAAAAATGGATGATTATTCTGCATACAAAGCAGCAGAAAAAACTGAAATTCCTGTTTTGATTATTCATGATAAAGATGACCATGATGTTTCAGTAAAAGCGGCTTACAATATTCAAAAACACTTAAAAAATTCTGAAATTATGATTACTGAGAGCTTAGGTCATCGTAAAATTTTAGGTAATGATGATGTAATTAAAAAAATAATTGAATTTCTTAAACAGTAAGACAAAGAAATTAATTTGTTCTACTCCTGTTCAAATAAGATTTTAATTTGTTTTTACTCGAAGTCTATCCATTATAATCTTTCACTATAAGTTTAAGTTTAAATAAGAATCTTACAGCTAAAAGACTTACACTATTATCTCTCACACAAAATAAAATTCCAAATAAAAACTACTTTTATAAATCCTATACACAAATTCTACAGTCTACCATTAGAAAAAACCATCATCAGTTGTAAATTATATTTTATTACCTCTATAATTCACAACTATAAAGTAGTCATTATCACTAGATAAAGGTTTTTTATTGTGACTGAACTGAACGAAATTTTTCTACATTATCATCATTATGCAACCTGTACAATCGAATTTTACTTCTCCGTTCGCTATCTTTAATTAATTTTTTCTAAAAATTATACATAACAAAAAACCCCTCATCGCTAGATGAAGGGTTTTCAAAAGAAAGGCGGCGACATACTCTCCCACATAACTGCAGTACCATCTGCGCAATCGGGCTTAACTTCTCTGTTCGGAATGGGAAGAGGTGAGCCCCGACGCAATAACCACCTTAAGAGGTTATAATTGCTTTGGGCAATTTTTTCCAAAGTTAATTATCAATTATAAATTGTTAATTATCAATTGGACAATATCTTAACATACTGAGATAAATAAATTTAAAGAAAGTTTCTTCCTCCGCCGTAGCGGAGGAATTTATACATAAGCTAACGGGTTATTAGTACTACTCGACTATGACATTACTGCCTTTACATCTATAGCCTATCGACCTAGTCATCTTCTAG
>NZ_JAMKFA010000079.1 GCF_025499515.1 Flavobacterium odoriferum | reverse complement strand
GGTGGAAGGTACGATAGGGTCTCGAACTTCTTCTTGCCAATTGGTGGCCACACCTGCATGCATTGGACTCTGCCACCATTGCTAGCAATAGAAGTAATGTCATTGCTCTTCTTAGTAACAGGGAAAGCTGAAGTAGACTTCAACCCGTTGAATGGTGCCACCATGTTAGCCTGAGAACTAGCGGCAGTGGCGACAGCCGCGGTCGCAGCGTTGGACATCAAGCTGGAAGCCATTGTGTTAGTTTAAGTTTGTGACTCTTTTTTT
>NZ_JAMKFA010000078.1 GCF_025499515.1 Flavobacterium odoriferum | reverse complement strand
GAGTTATCAGGTTATGATTTTGATGCAAAATGTAAAGACATTACCCGATTGTGTTTTGTTTCTTGTGATACAGAATTATTTATAAATGAAAATGCAGTAATTTTTGAACTAAAGGATGAAGTTAAACCATTGAAATCAGAACCAATAAGAGAAGTCAAACACGACCTTACGACTGATGAATTATTAGATAAATGCTTAAAGTTTACGGAGCAAAAAGAACAATATTACAACGGAAATAGAAACAATTTTATTTTCTTATTCTCTTGCAATGCTAATAAGTTTGGTATTTATGAAGATGATA
>NZ_JAMKFA010000077.1 GCF_025499515.1 Flavobacterium odoriferum | reverse complement strand
TCCAACGTCAACCATTTCAGCCAATACAATTTGTTCAGGACAAACAGGAACGTTGACTTTTACAGGTACACCAGGTGCGGAAGTATTATTTACAGATGGCGTTAGTAATTTCACCGTTACTTTAGATGCCTCAGGAAATGCTACTTTTACAACAGTTGCGTTGACAGCAGATACAACATATACATTAATTAGTGCTACTACTGTAACACCTCCAGCAACGGCAAGTTTAACAGCAAGTGCTACAGTAGTTGTTGTTGGCTTACCAACAGCTACGATATCAGGTACAACCTCAATTTGTTCAGGT
>NZ_JAMKFA010000076.1 GCF_025499515.1 Flavobacterium odoriferum | reverse complement strand
GGCAAAACTACAAACAGACTCTAATCAACTCAAACGGTTGGACATGGATATTTGTGATAAATTAACTACAACGCTACTTTCGGATCAGAATTGAGGGACATCTTATTGGTGAGGTTGACAAGAGTTGAAACAGATGAACCCTGGTTCTTGCTCACTTCTTCTGCACCTTTAGCTTCTTGCTCCACCTGCTGCTTTGATAGGTTTCCATTCGCATATAATTCACCAGGCTTGCTGCCTCTTTTCACCAGCAATGACTTTTCTCGGCCTTCATAGAATTCCAAGTCATCAACCAATGACGTCCTCG
>NZ_JAMKFA010000075.1 GCF_025499515.1 Flavobacterium odoriferum | reverse complement strand
TGAATGTCCAACCTCTTTCTGGATCACCTGCTAACTTCCATGTTTACACTGGTCTTTTGAAGGCTCATGATAGAATCATGGCCCTTGATCTTCCCCATGGTGGACATCTTTCTCACGGATACCAGACAGACACCAAGAAGATATCTGCCGTATCTATATTTTTTGAGACAATGCCATACAGATTGAATGAAAGCACTGGTTTTATTGATTATGATCAGATGGAGAAAAGTGCTGCATTATTCAGACCTAAACTGATTGTTGCTGGAGCAAGTGCTTATGCACGACTTTACGATTATGAACGTATCCGCAA
>NZ_JAMKFA010000074.1 GCF_025499515.1 Flavobacterium odoriferum | reverse complement strand
TTTTTCCTTTTTTCTTTTGCAAAAATGTGTGTGGGGCATCTCGGTATTCAATCACATTTCGGGCACCAAAATAGGAAGACGAAGGAAGTTAACCTTTTAAATCCTTGTATTATGGACACAATTTTTATCAAAACCCACCAAACTGGGGCGAAGTACGAAAAACCGCATTTTTTCATCCTTTCAAAAGGACTAAATAGCGGAAAACCCGACCACGAACCTTTCACAAACAGCTTTGTTTTAGTATTCCAAACCGAAGAACAAAAAGAGGACATTTTTTGGATAGCCATGAGCCTATGGAAATCCAAATTCTGG
>NZ_JAMKFA010000073.1 GCF_025499515.1 Flavobacterium odoriferum | reverse complement strand
TTAGCGGGTGCAAAAGTACAACTCTTTTTTAATCTGGCAAGCTTTTTTGAAAAAAATTTTTGTTTATTTTTTCACGACCACTTTGCCAATATTTTTAAGAACTTGTACGCCCCAATTCTTTCGTTTCGGGTCGGCAAAGATACTACCTTTACTTTTTATTATCCAAATCTTTTTTCAACTTTTTTTAAAGTTTTTTTGATTTGTTTAATCTTACAGTTTGTGTGTGAACTTCTGCTCTAATGCGGGTGCAAAAGTAGAAATCTTTTTTGTTCCCACAAGGCTTTTATAATCTTTTTTTGATGTTTTTTTGTGTGTTTTTCTTAACTCTCTG
>NZ_JAMKFA010000072.1 GCF_025499515.1 Flavobacterium odoriferum | reverse complement strand
ATTCAATTCATTCATCAACTCACTACTACTACTTTCATTTTCTCTGGTGTTTTCATCTTCTTTTTGCTTTTTAAAAAAATGGCAGCCTCAACAATGGCTCTCTCATCCCCTTCCTTGGCAGGAAAGGCCGTCAAGTTGGGCCCAACCGCCTCTGAAATCCTCGGAGAAGGAAGAATCACCATGAGAAAAACTGCTGGAAGGCCCAAACAAGTTGCCTCAGGAAGCCCATGGTACGGCCCAGACCGTGTCAAGTACTTGGGCCCATTCTCCGGTGAGCCCCCATCCTACCTCACTGGTGAATTCCCCGGTGACTACGGTTGGGACACCGCTGGCCTTTCCGCTGACCCTGA
>NZ_JAMKFA010000008.1 GCF_025499515.1 Flavobacterium odoriferum | reverse complement strand
CAATTGGACAATATCTTAACATACTGAGATAAATAAATTTAAAGAAAGTTTCTCTGCGCCCGAAGGCGCAGATTTATACATAAGCTAACGGGTTATTAGTACTACTCGACTATGACATTACTGCCTTTACATCTATAGCCTATCAACGTGGTCATCTTCCACGACCCTTAAAAGAAATCTCATCTTGTGGTGGGTTTCGCGCTTATATGCTTTCAGCGCTTATCCCTTCCCAACGTAGCTACTCTGCAGTGCTCCTGGCGGAACAACAGATACACCAGCGGTTAGTCCAATTCGGTCCTCTCGTACTAGAATCAGATCCACTCAAATTTCTAACGCCCACAGTAGATAGAGACCGAACTGTCTCACGACGTTCTGAACCCAGCTCGCGTGCCACTTTAATGGGCGAACAGCCCAACCCTTGGGACCTTCTCCAGCCCCAGGATGTGACGAGCCGACATCGAGGTGCCAAACCCCCCCGTCGATATGAGCTCTTGGGGGAGATCAGCCTGTTATCCCCGGCGTACCTTTTATCCTTTGAGCGATGGCCCTTCCATGCGGAACCACCGGATCACTATGCTCTACTTTCGTACCTGATCGACCTGTATGTCTCTCAGTCAAGCTCCCTTATGCCATTGCACTCTACGCACGGTTACCAAGCGTGCTGAGGGAACCTTTAGAAGCCTCCGTTACTCTTTTGGAGGCGACCACCCCAGTCAAACTACCCACCAAACAATGTCCCCCGCATTACGGGGTTAGGCCTCAGACAAGCAAAGGGTGGTATTTCAACAATGACTCCACAACGCCTAGCGACGCCACTTCACAGTCTCCCACCTATCCTACACATCACGTGTCCAAGGTCAATATTAAGCTATAGTAAAGGTGCACAGGGTCTTTTCGTCCCACTGCGGGTAAGCGGCATCTTCACCGCTACTACAATTTCACCGAGCTCATGGCTGAGACAGTATCCAGATCGTTACACCATTCGTGCAGGTCGGAACTTACCCGACAAGGAATTTCGCTACCTTAGGACCGTTATAGTTACGGCCGCCGTTTACTTGGGCTTCATTTCAATGCTTCTCCGAAGATAACATCTCCACTTAACCTTCAAGCACCGGGCAGGTGTCAGGCCCTATACTTCATCTTACGATTTTGCAGAGCCCTGTGTTTTTGATAAACAGTCGCCTGGATCTTTTCACTGCGGCCCCGATTGCTCGGGGCGACCTTTCTCCCGAAGTTACAGGTCTATTTTGCCTAATTCCTTAGCCATGAATCTCTCGAGCACCTTAGGATTCTCTCCTCAACTACCTGTGTCGGTTTACGGTACTGGTACTTATAATCTAAGTTTAGAAGATTTTCTTGGCAGCCTTTAGGTACACTATCACTTTGTCCGAAGACTCCGTGTACTATCGCATTTCACCAGTCCCAGCGGATTTGCCTACCGGGCCTATAGCTAAGTGCTTTAACGAACTATTCCGTCAGTTCGCGGTACTTTCACCACTGCGTCTCTCCATCACAATTATAAGTAGTACGGGAATATTAACCCGTTAGCCATCGACTGTCCCTTTCGGGTTCGCCTTAGGACCAGACTAACCCACAGCTGATTAGCATAGCTGTGGAAACCTTAGTTTTTCGGTGTGCGGGTTTCTCGCCCGCATTATCGTTACTTATGCCTACATTTTCTTTTCTAAACAGTCCAGAATGACTCACATCACTCCTTCGACCCAGTTTAGAATGCTCCCCTACCACTTGTATTACTACAAATCCATAGCTTCGGTAATATGCTTATGCCCGATTATTATCCATGCTCGTCCGCTCGACTAGTGAGCTGTTACGCACTCTTTAAATGAATGGCTGCTTCCAAGCCAACATCCTAGCTGTCTGGGCAGACAAACCTCGTTATTTCAACTTAGCATATATTTGGGGACCTTAGCTGATGGTCTGGGTTCTTTCCCTCTCGGACATGGACCTTAGCACCCATGCCCTCACTGCTGGTAAACATTATATAGCATTCGGAGTTTGTCAGGAATTGGTAGGCGGTGAAGCCCCCGCATCCAATCAGTAGCTCTACCTCTATATAACTTATACCCAGCGCTGCACCTAAATGCATTTCGGGGAGTACGAGCTATTTCCGAGTTTGATTGGCCTTTCACCCCTACCCACAGGTCATCCGAAGACTTTTCAACGTCAACCGGTTCGGACCTCCACTATGTGTTACCACAGCTTCATCCTGCCCATGGGTAGATCACACGGTTTCGCGTCTACCATTACTGACTAAAGCGCCCTATTCAGACTCGCTTTCGCTACGGATCCATACCATAAGTACTTATCCTTGCCAGCAACGGTAACTCGTAGGCTCATTATGCAAAAGGCACGCCGTCACCCCACGAAAGGGCTCCGACCGCTTGTAAGCGTATGGTTTCAGGATCTATTTCACTCCGTTATTCACGGTTCTTTTCACCTTTCCCTCACGGTACTGGTTCACTATCGGTCTCTCAGGAGTATTTAGCCTTAGCGGATGGTCCCGCCAAATTCACACAGGGTTTCACGTGCCCCGCGCTACTCAGGATACCACTATCTATATCTTCTCTTACCCATACAGGACTATCACCATCTTTGGTTTACCTTTCCAGGTAATTCCGGTTCAATCCGCATAGAATGTCGTGGTCCTACAACCCCAAAATTGCCGTAACAACTCTGGTTTGGGCTAATCCGCGTTCGCTCGCCACTACTTACGGAATCACTTTTGTTTTCTTCTCCTCCGCCTACTTAGATGTTTCAGTTCAGCGGGTTTGCCCCCTATCGGGTAATGCATCTTCAATGCATTGGGTTGCCCCATTCGGATATCTACGGATCAATTCGTGTGTGCCAATCCCCGTAGCTTTTCGCAGCTTATCACGTCCTTCTTCGCCTCTGAGAGCCTAGGCATCCCCCATACGCCCTTATTTTGCTTATGTGCCGCCTAATTCTATATAATAAAACTAGGACTTTCTTTATAAATGTATATTACTACACATCTATTGTACTTTCTACTTTTTAAATATTTTTATCTCAATATGTCAATGAACTTGTGGCGCATCGCCACTGATAATAATTATCAGCTTTGAAATTAGCCGTTGTGGAGAATATCGGAGTCGAACCGATGACCTCCTGCGTGCAAGGCAGGCGCTCTAGCCAGCTGAGCTAATCCCCCAATTTGAATTCAGAATTTAGAATTCAGAATTATGAATTGCGAATTCTCAACTTCTAGAATTTCCTTTAAGTAAAACATAGTAGTCCCGCCCAGACTCGAACTGGGGACCCCTACATTATCAGTGTAGTACTCTAACCAGCTGAGCTACGAGACTCTGTTTTTACTTATTTGTATTATTTGAATTAACAGCGAGAGTAATATTTATCGTATCTAAAAGATAGTTTCTTGTTTCTTCTCTAGAAAGGAGGTGTTCCAGCCGCACCTTCCGGTACGGCTACCTTGTTACGACTTAGCCCTAGTTACCAGTTTTACCCTAGGCAGCTCCTTGCGGTCACCGACTTCAGGCACCCCCAGCTTCCATGGCTTGACGGGCGGTGTGTACAAGGCCCGGGAACGTATTCACCGGATCATGGCTGATATCCGATTACTAGCGATTCCAGCTTCACGGAGTCGAGTTGCAGACTCCGATCCGAACTGAGAACGGTTTTATAGATTCGCTCCTACTCACGTAGTGGCTGCTCTCTGTACCGTCCATTGTAGCACGTGTGTGGCCCAAGGCGTAAGGGCCGTGATGATTTGACGTCATCCCCACCTTCCTCACAGTTTACACTGGCAGTCTTGTTAGAGTTCCCGACATGACTCGCTGGCAACTAACAACAGGGGTTGCGCTCGTTATAGGACTTAACCTGACACCTCACGGCACGAGCTGACGACAACCATGCAGCACCTTGTAAATTGTCCGAAGAAAAAACTGTTTCCAGTCCTGTCAATCTACATTTAAGCCTTGGTAAGGTTCCTCGCGTATCATCGAATTAAACCACATGCTCCACCGCTTGTGCGGGCCCCCGTCAATTCCTTTGAGTTTCACACTTGCGTGCGTACTCCCCAGGTGGGATACTTATCACTTTCGCTTAGCCACTCAGATTGCTCCGAACAGCTAGTATCCATCGTTTACGGCGTGGACTACCAGGGTATCTAATCCTGTTCGCTCCCCACGCTTTCGTCCATCAGCGTCAATCGTTTGTTAGTAACCTGCCTTCGCAATTGGTATTCCATGTAATATCTAAGCATTTCACCGCTACACTACATATTCTAGTTACTTCACAAAAATTCAAGTCTTACAGTATCAATGGCAGTTCCATCGTTGAGCGATGGGCTTTCACCACTGACTTATAAGACCGCCTACGGACCCTTTAAACCCAATGATTCCGGATAACGCTTGGATCCTCCGTATTACCGCGGCTGCTGGCACGGAGTTAGCCGATCCTTATTCCTACAGTACCGTCAAGTCCCTACACGTAGGGAGGTTTCTTCCTGTATAAAAGCAGTTTACAATCCATAGGACCGTCTTCCTGCACGCGGCATGGCTGGTTCAGGCTTGCGCCCATTGACCAATATTCCTCACTGCTGCCTCCCGTAGGAGTCTGGTCCGTGTCTCAGTACCAGTGTGGGGGATCTCCCTCTCAGGACCCCTACCCATCATTGTCTTGGTAAGCCGTTACCTTACCAACTAACTAATGGGACGCATGCTCATCTTATACCGTTGGAACTTTAGTTATAAAACCATGCGATTCTATAACACTATGGGGCATTAATCCAAATTTCTCTGGGCTATTCCCCTGTATAAGGTAGATTGCATACGCGTTACGCACCCGTGCGCCGGTCTCAAACACCGAAGTGCTCTACCCCTCGACTTGCATGTGTTAGGCCTGCCGCTAGCGTTCATCCTGAGCCAGGATCAAACTCTTCATCGTATATTGTTTGTTAGATAAATCTAACTTATGTTTCGATTCAAGTCGCTAGTCTTTTCAATAATATTCGAAAAATCTTACTCTCTCTTAATTTTCAAACCTGCATTGCTGCAAATTTGTGCTGTCAATTCAATATGTCTATGAACGTGTCATTCTTTTTTTAATCGCCTCTCATTCGATTAGCGGGTGCAAAAGTACAACTCTTTTTTAATCTGGCAAGCTTTTTTGAAAAAAATTTTTGTTTATTTTTTCACGACCACTTTGCCAATATTTTTAAGAACTTGTACGCCCCAATTCTTTCGTTTCGGGTCGGCAAAGATACTACCTTTACTTTTTATTATCCAAATCTTTTTTCAACTTTTTTTAAAGTTTTTTTGATTTGTTTAATCTTACAGTTTGTGTGTGAACTTCTGCTCTAATGCGGGTGCAAAAGTAGAAATCTTTTTTGTTCCCACAAGGCTTTTATAATCTTTTTTTGATGTTTTTTTGTGTGTTTTTCTTAACTCTCTGGTAACAAGGATTTAATATACGAAAGTTTTTTTAGGGGTTAACCGCAAGGTGCGCAAAGCAAGCGCGAAGGTCGCGAAGGGAATTGTTAAACATATAAGTCATATAAGCATTTTGATACTTATATATAATGGTGAAAAGTTCATAGAAGGGGCTGGATGGGTTTCAGGTTTCAAGTTGTGGGCTTAACTGCGTTAAGCGGTAGCCTGCTGCGCAGGAGATTCCTATTCTGCGGAATGACAAGTTCAAATTCAAGGGCAAAGTGTTGCTCGCTTTGCGAGCCAGTGGGATAGTTATCTGAAATACTAAACCTCTTGTATAGCCCCGATGGGAGCGGCATCCTTTTATAAACCAGTCAGGTTTATAAAAGATATAGCGGACAGCGGGACCAAGAGTCTTTATGGAATGTAAAATATCTGCTTCTAAAAATTAATCGAAACGTATTGCTTTTACTGGTGAAATTTTGGTAATAATGTAGGACGGAATCAATAATACAAATAAACAAACAATCACAGTTCCAATATTTAATAGTGCGATGTGAAGTAAATTGATACTTACTGGTGCTTCATTTACATAGTAGTTTTCGGGATTGAGTTGGATTACGCCGAAAAATTTTTGAATTAACAATAAAGAAATAGCGATTAGATTTCCCCAAAATAATCCGCGGGCGATTAAATAGAAAGCGTTGTAAAGGAAAATTTTTCTGACATTCCAATTGTTGGCACCCATGGCTTTTAGGATTCCGATCATTTGGGTGCGTTCTAGAATTAAAACTAATAGTGCAACTACCATATTAATAGTAGCTACTACAATCATTACAATTAGAATAACCAAGATATTGAAATCGAACAATTTTAGCCATTCGAAAATACTGTAATACTTTTCTTCGATGGTGATACTATTATAAGTAGGCGGAATTTCTTTGTAGACTTCCTCTCCTTTTTCTTTGATTTTTGAGAAATCGTCTACGAAAACTTCGAATGCACCGACTTCTGTTGATTGCCATTTATTAATAAGTTGAACGTGGCGAATATCACCTATTATATAAGTAGCATCGAATTCTTGAAAACCTGAGTTGAAAATTCCAGTGATTAGGAAGTTTCTTTTGTTCGGTAGTTTTCCGTTTTCTTTCATAAAGAAAGTTATAAACTTATCGCCTACTTTTAAATGAAGACGTTTGGCTAAGTATTCCGAAATCAAAACTTCGGTATTTAATTCGGATTTTAGATTTGGAATTTTACCATCGACTAAATATTCTTCCAAATTGGTGAAATTATAATCTTTTCCTACACCTTTATATATGATGCCTTCGAAAGCTTTTTCTGTACGAATGATTCCGGCTTTACTTGCTACGGCTTGCACATGGCTGATGCCTTCTACATTTTTAAATTTGGGATAAAAACTTTGATTAATAGAAATGGGTTCGGTAGTAACTTGCGATTGATTATCATCGAAATTAGAAATAATAATGTGCCCGTTGAAAGCCGAAACTTTCTCGCGAATTTTATCTTGAAGTCCAACACCCGTAGCTACCGCCATAATCATCATAATAATTCCGATGGCAATTGCCGTAATCGCAATTTTTATAATTGGCGAAGAAATACTACTTTTATAACTTTTAGCAGCAATTAGTCTTTTGGCTATGAAATATTCTAAATTCAAGGTTTTTATGACATCTAAATTATTTTTCAAAAGTACATTATTATTTTTTTCTTTACTAATCGTTTCGTGTGGAAGTAGTAAAAAGGCTATTCCGCAACTAAAACCGAGTACTGACAATGTAACTTTGACTTCCACTTCAACAGATGTCACTTTTAAAACAGGTGCCGAAAACTTTGAAAGTTATTTGCCTTTATTGAAAGACAAACGCGTTGGAATTGTCACAAATCAAACGGGAATTCTTTCGAAAGAGAAACATTTGGTTGATTTCTTAATTGAACAAAACATCAATCTTCAGAAAATTTATGCTCCTGAACACGGTTTTAGAGGAACAGCTGATGCTGGCGAATTAATTGTAGATGGAAAAGATACGAAAACAAATTTGCCGATTATTTCCCTTTACGGAAACAACAAAAAGCCAAAACCAGAGCAATTGGAAGGAATTGATATCTTGGTTTTTGATTTACAAGATGTGGGCGCGCGATTTTACACTTATATATCTTCGTTACATTATGTGATGGAAGCTTGTGCTGAAAACAATATTCCACTTTTAGTTTTAGACCGACCAAATCCAAATGGAACTATTGTTGATGGTCCAATTTTAGAGAAGGACCATAAGAGTTTTGTTGGGATGCATGAAATTCCAGTTTTGCATGGGATGACGATTGGCGAATATGCAAAAATGATTAATGGCGAAAAATGGTTAAAAGATAGTTTGCAATGTGACTTAAAAGTAGCACCTTGTTTGAACTATTCGCATGACATGAAATATAGCTTACCTGTGAAACCTTCTCCAAACTTACCTAACGATCAATCGATTAATTTGTATGCGAGTTTGTGCTTTTTTGAAGGCACGAATGTAAGCTTAGGTCGTGGTACTGAAAAGCAATTCCAAATTTACGGTTCGCCTTTTTTACCTGAAAGCGAATTTGATTTTAGCTTTACTCCGAAACCCAATTTTGGAGCAAAAGACCCAGTTCATAATGGAAAATTATGCTTTGGAGAAGATTTAACCGAAATTAGGAAAGTGCACCGATTAGAATTAAAATGGTTATTGAAAGCTTACGAAAATACCGCAGACAAAACTGTTTTCTTCAACGATTTCTTCACCAAATTAGCCGGAACCAAAAAACTACGCGAACAAATTGAAGCCGGAATGACCGAAAAAGAAATTAGAAAAACGTGGCAAGAAGGTTTGGAGCAGTTTAAGGAAGTGAGAAAGAAATATTTGATTTACGAGTGATGATGGAAGCTGGGTGATGGAAGTTGGAAGTTAAAAAACGTGAATTTCACGAATTATCACCAATAAACTTTGAGATTCCTAACGGAATGACAAGATTGCGATAAAAACTGAACACTTTCAACTGAACACTGACCACTCATTAAAGAGGCAACTTCTCCTTCATTTTCTCCACAATATTATAAGCCGCTGGACAAATCGCAACATTTTTTAAAGTTAAATCAGAGATTTGTTGAAATTTCTTTCTGTCGGTATGTGGGAATTCTCGGCAAGCTTTTGGGCGGACATCGTAGATAAAACATTTGTTGTCGCTGTCTAAAAATGTACACGGAACACTTTTTAATACATAATCGTTATCTTCATCTATGCGAAGATATTGGTCGATAAACTGCTGTGGTTTTTGACGGAAACTTTTCGAAATTCGTTCAATATCGGCCGACGTAAATAACGGCCCAGTTGTTCTGCAACAATTGGCACACTCTAAACAATCCGTTTTTTTGAATTCGGCATCGTGTAAATCTTGCATTACATAATCCAAATTCTTGGGTGTTTTCTTTTTTAACTTGTCAAAATACTTTTTGGTTTCGTTATGCGTATCTTTGGCAAGTTTTCCGAGTTCGTTTAAATTTGGCTTTAGCATGAATTAATTTGTTTCAAGTTTCAGGTTTCAAGTTAAGTCACTTTATGTTTTTTATATACGAAAACTGATTGAAGGCAAAGTTAAGAACTTGAAACTAAAAAAACTTGAAACTTTAAACAAAATAACCTGAAACTAAAAAAACCTGAAACTTTAAACAAAAAAAATGAAAGACCTTTTCGGAAAAGCCATTTTAGACTACCAAACCAATAATTCTCCTGAAGATTTAATCACCGAAACTTCTATTTCAGAAGCCGATGAAATGAGCGTTGCCTATTTGTTTCGTGATTTTAAAGACATGCCAAAACTGGAACAAAAAGCATTGCAATTAGCGAAAGGAAAAGTGTTAGACGTAGGTTGTGGAGCAGGAAGTCACGCTTTGTATTTGCAGGAAAAAGGTTTCGATGTTACCGCAATTGATATTTCGGAAAATGCAATTAAAGCTTGTGAATTGAGAGGCTTGAAAAACTGTAAAGTTTCGGATGTTTTGAATTTAGAGACTTCAGAGAAATTCGACACTATTATTCTTTTGATGAACGGAACTGGAATTTTTGGTAAAATGAATCAGATTTCGAAGTTTTTGCAAAAATTGAAATCGCTATTAAACGAAGGTGGACAAATTTTAATTGATAGTTCCGACTTAATTTATATGTACGATCAAGACGAAGATGGTGCTTACGAAGTTCCTGCGAATGGTTATTATGGAGAATTAACTTTTACGATTCATTATAAAGGAGAAACGGAAAATACTTTTGATTGGTTATATTTGGATTACAATACACTACAAAACGGAGCAATTGCCAATGGATTGGAATGTGAACTTATTTTAGAAGGTGAACATTTTGATTATTTGGCAAAGCTTTCAAAAATATAATTTAAAGTTTTTGTTACACAAAGTACCTCGAAGTTTTTGCACAAAGTTTCACAAATAAAATATTTCTTCTTTGCGACTTAGCGAGCAAAAATTATGGAATATTCAAATATTTATGAGTCTGTAACGAAACTCTCCATTTTGGATTATTCATTACATATTCTACAATTAAAGGTGTCATTTCTTCTTTTTTGCTCCATTCGGGTTGTAAAAACAAAATCGCGTTTGGATTTACTTTAGCGGCTTGTTCTTCGGCAAAAATGAAATCATGTTTGTTATAGATGATAACTTTTAATTCGTTAGCAATATCGTAAGCACTTTGTACAGGTAATTTGTTTTTCTTTGGCGACAAACAAAACCAATCCCAAGTTCCCGAAACTTCATACGCTCCAGAAGTTTCAATATGTACTTTTAAATTTTGTGCTTTTAATTTTGAAGTCAATAAAGTCATATCCCAAGTCAAAGGTTCTCCTCCTGTTACCACAACTGTGTCGGCATATTTTTTGGCATTGGCAACAATCACATCGGTATTCGTTGGTGGATGCAATTCTGCATTCCAACTTTCTTTTACATCGCACCAGTGACAACCTACATCGCAACCGCCAATTCGAATAAAATAAGCTGCCGTTCCAGTATGATAACCTTCACCTTGAATCGTGTAAAACTCCTCCATTAAAGGCAACATTTCGCCTTTTTCAACCGCTAACTGTGTTTCTTTTTGTAACATCTTAAAACTAAAATAGTCGGCAAAGATACGACTTGGAAGTTAGAATTTAGAAATAAGAAGTTAGAAATTAATTTTCCACTTGAAGTTGTTCTTGAAATTTCGTCCGATTTTACTACATTTGAAATTCAAAATACATCAAAATGAGCAAGACAGAAGATTTTATCAAACATATAACGGAAGGATATACTTGTAAAGGAGAATTCATCACATTAGGTGGAGGGATTTTAGATGGCGAAGCGGTTCCAAATACACACGTAAACATTCCATTAAAAACTTTAAACCGTCACGGATTAATTGCTGGAGCAACCGGAACCGGAAAAACCAAAACCATTCAAGTATTATCAGAACAATTATCGCAAAACGGAATTCCGGTTTTGATGATGGATATAAAAGGAGATTTTTCAGGAATTGCAATGCCTGGCGAAGAAAAATCGTTTATTACAGAACGACATGCTAAAATTTCAATTCCATACGAAACAAAAGCTTTTCCTGTGGAATTAATGACAATTTCAGAACAAAATGGTGTTCGATTACGTGCTACGGTTTCTGAATTTGGACCGGTTTTATTCTCTCGAATTTTAGATTTGAATGATACACAATCTGGCGTAGTTTCTATCATTTTTAAATATTGTGATGATAATAGTCTGCCATTATTGGATTTAAAAGATTTCAAAAAAGTACTGAATTACGCAACCGAAGAAGGAAAAGCCGAATTTGAAGCCGAATACGGAAGAATTTCAACAAGTACGACTGGTTCGATTTTGAGAAAAATCATCGAATTAGAACAACAAGGTGCGGAATTATTTTTTGGAGAAAAATCATTCGATATTCAAGATTTAATGCGAGTTGACGAAAACGGAAATGGTTATGTAAACATCATGCGTTTAACCGATATTCAAGACAAACCAAAATTATTCTCAACTTTCATGTTGAGTTTGTTAGCCGAAATTTACAACACCATGCCCGAACAAGGCGATGCTGGACGACCAGAATTAGTGATTTTTATTGACGAAGCGCATTTGATTTTTGACGAAGCAAGTAAGGCGTTATTAAATCAAATTGAAACGATTGTGAAATTGATTCGTTCTAAAGGAATTGGAGTTTATTTCATTACGCAAAATCCGATGGATGTTCCAACAGGCGTTTTGGCACAATTGGGTTTAAAAATTCAGCATGCGTTGAGAGCTTTCACGGCGAATGATAGAAAAGCGATTAAAATGACAGCTGAAAATTATCCTGATACCGATTTTTATGAAACCGATGAAGTGTTAACTTCGTTAGGAATTGGAGAAGCTTTTGTAACCGCATTAAGCGAAAAAGGAACACCAACTCCATTAGTGGCTACGATGATGCGAGCTCCAATGAGTAGAATGGATGTTTTAACTGAAAGTGAAATTGAAGCGAGTATTGCAAAATCGAAATTAGCTAAGAAATATAACGAAGTAGTAGATAGAGATAGCGCTTACGAAATGCTAAACAAAAAAATTGCCGAAGCGCAAGAAGTCGCAGCCGAACAAGAAGTTGAAAAACCAACCCGAAGAACAAAAGAAGAACCTAGCACGGCTGAAGTAGTTGGGAAATCGATTACTAAAGTAGTTACAAGCGCTAGCTTTATTAGAGGTGCTTTTGGTCTATTAATGAAGATGTTTAAGAAATAATGAAAGGATTTATTACAATTGGATTACTTATCCTTTCCAATGTTTTCATGACGTTGGCGTGGTATGGTCATCTAAAATTTAAAGAATTAAAATGGTTCGAAAACGCCGGATTAATAACCGTTGTATTAATCAGTTGGGGATTGGCTTTGTTTGAATATTTCTTTCAAGTTCCTGCGAATAAAATTGGTTACCAAGGCAATGGTGGACCATTTTCTCTGATGCAATTAAAAGTGATTCAAGAAGTCATAACTTTAGTAATCTTTGTGATTTTCTCGATGGTTTTCTTTAAGAACGAAACTTTCAAATGGAATCACGCAGTGGGATTTTGTTTTTTAGTATTGGCGGTTTATTTTATTTTTAAGAAGTAACAAAATGAAAAAATATTTTATCCAAAAAGCACCGTTCGTAGTTCCAACCACTGATGGTAAATTAATTGAAGAACATCACGGATTGGCAACCACAAATAATTCCGCAATTTCGATTGCACATATGATAGCACCACCAGGTTGGAGCGAACCTTTTCAAACTCCAGAATTTTATGAATACACGTATATCATTAAAGGTAAAAAGCAATTTATTATTGAAGATGAAACGATAGTCTTAGAAGCAGGTCAATCGATTAAAATTGAGAAAAATACTCGTGTTCAATATTCAAATCCATTTGATGAACCTTGCGAATATTTGGCGATTTGTACGCCAGCTTTTAGTATGGATTTGGTGAATAGAGAAGAAAATTAAAATAAGAAAATGACTTACGAAACATATTGGTCAATTTTAGATGCGCCAACAAATTCTATAAAGCCATATACAATATGTCTAATTGCTGCGTTATTATCACTAACATTACTAATATTATTTTTGAAATTTAATAAGGTAACTGACAAAATTGAAAAAAATATTGTAACAATATCATTAATTACAATATTTTTTATCTCTATTATTTCTTTTATTTATTTAAAATTCTTTTACATTGACAATAGTGAAAATAGAATTAATGCTTTCTTAGAATCGCAATATGTAGATAAGATTGAAGGTATAATATCAGAATACAAAAGAGAGGTTGTCTTTGTTAGAAATGGTAAACAAACTTCCGAAAGTTTTATGGTTGGAAAATTAAAATTTCAATACTTGGACAATTCTATTTTTCAATTTGGCCATTTTGGTGGAAATAGATCTGATTTTTTTCGAAATGGATTAAAAGTTAGAATAACATATCGAAAATCTAATTTTGAAATTTTAAAAATCGAAATTCCAAAAGGTAATCTTAAAAAATAAATACAGAAATTAAATCGAATTTATTTTAAACGAACTATTCTATTCTAATAATTCCAAAATCTTATTTTCAACTTCCTCTGAATTCCAATTTTCTCGAATATTATCCATTTTCAAAACTTCTTGCATGATTTCATTTTGAAAATCTCCAATTGCCATGGCTTCTGAATAAGGTTGTAAACTAAAAGTTACTCTACTATATAACGGCATCCATTTTTCTGGATGTTTGTCGGAAAACCATTTTTCGATTTTCTTTTGCAATAAAAAATTAGCATCCGCAGTTTTGGCACTCATTTCTTCGAAATTTCGTCTCGAAAGTTCAGCAATGGCATCTGCATTTGGTTTTCTTGAAATTTCGTATTCTTTGAAAATTCTATCCCAATCATCGCCATATTGTTGCATTAATTCATTCAGAATCGTGATATCTTCAAAACCCGCATTCATTCCGTGACCGTAAAAAGGGACAATTGCATGAGCAGAATCACCAATTAAAGCAATTTTATCGTTAAATGTCCAAGGGAAACATTTCATAATCGCCAAATAACTGTTCGGATTTCTGAAAAAGTCACGCACTAAATCTGGAATTACATCTTTTGTATCTGGAAAATAATTCGCAAAAAACGAAACTAATTTTTCTTCGTTGGTTAACGATTCAAACGAATTTTCGCCTTCAATTGGCATGAACAAAGTACAAGTAAACGAGTTGTCTAAATTAGCCAATCCCATCAACATGAAATTTCCTCTTGGCCAAATGTGTAAGGAATGAATATCGATTTTTGGAGAACCATCTGCATTAGCAGGAATATGCAATTCTTTATAACCAATTTTCATGAACTCTTGCGAATAATCAAACATCGATTGACGTTGCATTCTGTGTCTAATTCTCGAAAAAGCACCATCGGCTCCAAAAACTTTATCGTATTTTAACTCGGTCCAATCACCTTGTTCCGTTTCGCCTTCCCACAAAGTTGCAGTAGCTAACATTACATCCCAAATTTTACGTTCAAAAAAGAATTCTACACCTTCAGCTTCAGCCAAATCGACCATTTTTCTATTCAAAACGCCTCTTGATAGAGAAAAAATAGCTTCACCTTCTTTTCCGTAATATTGATAATTTAGTTTTCCATCTTGTAAATGGATGGCTCTTTTATCAACTGGAATTCCGATTTTTCGAATTTCTTCATCTAAACCCACATCTTCTAATGCTTTCCAACCGCGATTTGACATCACCAAATTAATGGAACGACCTGAAAACTCAACCGTTCTAATATCTGGACTTCTGTCGAAAACATGTACTGTATGTCCGGCTCTTTTTAAATAGATTGCCAATAAAGTTCCTACTAATCCAGAACCTACAACAGCAATTTTTTGTGGCGTTTGCATGAAGACTTTTGTAAAAATTTGGACTGCAAAAATACGGAATAATAAATTTCTAAGCCCGACTTTTATTAGATTTTTCATTTTGAGTTTAAATTTTGTTTAATTATTTTCAATATTAGTTAAACAAAATGTATCTTTGAATAAAAATTGTTATGAAAAAATTTACGAAAGACGAATTATTCTATATGTCAAAAGTGCCGCGACTGAACTTAGTAAATTGTGTTACCGGTTATAAATCCGCTAATTTAATTGGAACGGTTTCAACGGAAGGTGTTTTAAATGTTGCGGTTTTCAGCAGCGTTACGCATTTGGGAAGCGAACCACCCTTGTTAGGATTTATTTTAAGACCTACGACGGTTCCAAGAGATACTTATAAAAATATAAAAGAATCTGGATTCTTTACCATAAATCATATTACAGAAGAAATGATTGCTGATGCGCATCATACGTCTTCAAGTTATCAAGAACACATTTCAGAATTTGATAAAACCAATTTAGAACCTGAATTTATTGACAATCACAAAGTACCTTTCGTAAAAGGAAGTCCAGTGCAATTGTTATGCAAATATGTGAACGAATACAAAATTGAAGAAAACGATTGTATTCATATCATTGCTTCTATTGAAACCATTTATGCTGATGAAAAACTTTTTCATGATGATAATTGGATGCAATTAGACAGAGGAAATGTGATTGCAATTAACGGTTTAGATGGTTATGCTGTTCCAAAATTAGCAGATAGATTTCACTATGCGCGACCAGATAAACCATCAACTTCGATGTTATAATGGCACATAAAAAAGTAAATCTTCCCGAAAAAATTTGTAAAACCTGTAACCGACCGTTTTCTTGGCGAAAAAAATGGGAGAAAAACTGGGAAGAAGTAGTGTATTGTAGTGATAAATGCAGAATGAATAAAATTTAAAAAATCAAGTTCAAGGGCAAAATCAATAATCAAACAAAAAATAAGGAACACAGATTTAAGAAATAAGAAAAATCTTTAAAATCTTTTATGAACTTTTTCACAAAGTTATTCCGTAAAGAAAACTTATGTGACTTATATGTTTAAAATTATGAACGGATTAATATGGTTTAGAAACGATTTGCGCACGATTGACAATCATTCTTTGTACAATGCTTGTAGGGAAAATGAAAAAGTAATTGGCATTTATTGTTTAGATCCAAGACATTTCGAAACAACGCAATACGGTTTCAAGAAAACAGAAAAATTTAGAACCCAATTTCTTTTAGAAACTTTAGCCGAATTACAACAAAATTTAGCGGAGAAGAATATCTCCTTATTAGTTTATTACGGTTATCCCGAACAATTAATTCCGGAAATAGCCGCCAAATATCAAATTGATACCATTTATTGTCAAAAAGAATGGACGCAAGAAGAAGTGGATGTAGCAACTGAAGTTCGCAATTTAATTCCAGCAGTGAATTGGAAAACATATTACGACCAATTTCTATTTCATCCTGATGATATCCCGTATGAAGATTGGGATAAAATACCAGAAGTTTTTACGGAGTTCAGAAAGCAATTGGAAAAAAAAATTCGAGTGCGACCAACCGTTTCCATCTCAGCGAAACCAATTGCTAATGTAATTGAAGAAAAAACTACTATTCCAACTTTGGAAGATTTAGGTTTTGAAGATTTCAAGCAACCAAATAAAACCGCATTCCCATTTAAAGGTGGCGAAAATCAAGCTAAAAAAAGAATCAAAGAGTACTTTTGGGATACCAAAAAATTAGCTGTTTACAAGAAAACTCGAAATGGTTTAGTAGGAAAAGATTACAGTTCAAAACTTTCGGCTTGGTTGGCAAATGGAAGCATTTCGGCACGTATGATTTATTGGGAAGTGCAACAATTTGAGAAAAAAGTAGTCAAAAACGAAGATACGTATTGGTTAATTTTCGAGTTGATTTGGCGCGATTATTTCAAATATATCTCATTAAAACATGGCAATAAAATTTTCCAATTGAACGGTATTTTACAAAAAGAATATCATTGGAACCAAAACACCAAAGCTTTCAATCAATGGACGAACGGCACTACACCCGAACATTTTGTAAATGCCAACATGATTGAATTACAAAAAACAGGTTGGATGAGCAATCGCGGTCGTCAAAATGTAGCGAGTTATTGGGCAAAAGAATGGGAGCAAGATTGGCGCATTGGTGCGGCTTATTTTGAAAGTATGTTGATTGATTACGATGTGCATAGCAATTATGGCAATTGGATGTACAATGCTGGTGTTGGAAACGATCCAAGAGATAGAAAATTCAACATCAAACGCCAAGCAGAAATGTATGATGGCGATGGAAAATTTCAAAAAATGTGGTTAATTCCTGAATTATTTTAAATGAAAACACTTCGATTACTTTTGGGCGACCAACTCAATTCACAACATTCTTGGTTTGAAGAAGTCAATCCGAATGTGATGTATGTGATGACAGAAATGCGTCAGGAAACGGATTATGTGAAACATCACATTCAAAAAGTCGTGGCATTTTTTCTTGCTATGCGAAATTTTTCGGAAGAATTGACAAAACGAGGTCATCAGGTTATTTATTACAAAATTTCGGATGCGAATAATCCTCAGAATTTGGAACAATTGATTTTGGATTTGGTTGAAAAGAATACAATCGAGCAATTTGAATACCAATTTCCAGATGAATATCGTTTAGATGAACAATTGAAATCTATCTGTGAAAAACTTTCTATTCCAACAAAAGCCGTTGATTCTGAACATTTTTATACTTCTAGAAATGAACTAGCGGATTTTTTCAAAGGGAAAAAGCAACTTTTGATGGAAAGTTTCTATCGTATGATGCGAAAAAAACACGATGTTCTAATTGTGGGTGATCAACCGTTAGATGGAAAATGGAACTTTGACCATAACAACCGTAATCAATATAAAAACGAAGTTCCGATTCCGTTTCCTTTGGAATTTCATAAAAATGTGAGTGAACTTATTGCCGAAATTGAAGCGCAAAACATCACCACTTTTGGAAGTATTGATGTAAAAAATTTCAATTGGCCGACTTCCAGAAACGAAAGTTTGCAATTGATTGACTATTTCTGTGAGCATTTGTTGGAGCATTTTGGAACGTATCAAGATGCTTTATTTTCTGGACACAAATTTCTGTTTCATTCCCGTTTGTCTTTTGCGATGAATTCCAAAATGATTAGTCCGAAAGAAGTTGTTGATGCGGTAATTTCGTATTATTATGAAAATCAAGAAACCACTGAATTGGCGCAAGTAGAAGGTTTTGTCCGACAAATTATTGGTTGGCGCGAATATGTTAGAGGAATTTATTGGAAAGAAATGCCCAATTATGCCCAAATGAACGCATTAGAAAACCAAAATCCATTACCTGATTTCTTTTGGACCGGAAAAACCAAAATGAAATGCATGCAACATTCAATTTCCCAAAGTTTATCGGAAGCGTATGCCCATCATATTCAGCGACTAATGGTTATTGGCAATTTTTCTTTGTTAGCACAATTGCATCCTGATGCAGTTGACGCTTGGTATTTAGGTGTTTACATTGATGCGATTGAATGGGTAGAAATGCCGAATACTCGTGGCATGAGTCAATATGCTGATGGTGGAATTGTGGCAACGAAACCTTATGTTTCTTCGGGAAGTTACATTAATAAAATGAGCAATTACTGTGGCAGCTGTCATTACAAAGTAAAAGAGAAATTGGGCGAAAAAGCGTGTCCGTTTAACAGTTTGTATTGGCATTTTTTAGATGAGAAAAAACAACATTTTGCCAATAATCAAAGAATGAGCATGATGTTAGCCTTACTAAGAAAAATGAAACCAGAAGAATTAGCCGCAACGAAAGAAAAAGCGATTTCGATTTTGGAGGATATCAATAATTTATAAAAAAACAAAGCTTTTTAGACTTTGGTTTGTAATACATTTATTAACTTAATATTATTCCCATTTATCAGTTCTTTTTTGTTGATCATTAAGAGTTAAATAATGAATTGTAATTAACAACTGAATATTCGGATCATTTAAATCGAATTCTTTCGGGTTATTATAAATACTTTGTTGTAACATGCCTACTGATTCAAAATCTCCAGCTTCAATAAGTCTATCCGCATAATTTTTAACTTCCGGGTTATTTTTACCAAGTTCAGTCAAAAATTTTTGATATTTCCCATTATATTTTGAACCTAAATTTTTTAATTCCAAACCAGTATCTGGATAAGTCGCTTTTCCGAACTCCCATATTTCGTCAAATGTAGATTTAGAAATAGAATTGTAAAGTTCTTTTTGTTTTTCAAAGTCTACTTTAGTTAAAATCGGTTGCCAACCATTTTCTAATAATTCAGGCAATATTTTTGAAAAACAAGCCTTAAAATCAGAGTTTTTATTTTCAGAAATTTGGTTTTTAAAAAAGTCTGTTATTTTATTCAAGTCAGAGATTTGGTCAGTCGAAAAGTTATTATCTAGTTCAACTTTTGAATATTGTGATTTACAAGAGAAACTCAATTGTAAAATCACTACTCCAAATAATAACATTAATACTTTTCTCATATTATAAAACTAAAAACTTTAAGAAACTGAAACAAGTTCAGTTTGACAAAAAAATATTAAACTTGTATATGTCCCCAATTTTCTCCGCTTTTTATTCGGTAAATTTGCATTTCAGAAACATTAAATTCTTTTGCGGTTTTTCTAACGCTGAACTTTTCACCTTGTCGCTTCATTTTTAACTTAATTCGCATGACTTGTGTAGAAGTTAACTTTCTACCATCACGCTTTATGTTATTTTCTTGAAACTTTTTGAATGCTTCTTTTACTGCTGGACTATTGTGACCATGAGCACGCATTTCTGCATAAGTAGCCCATTTTAAATTATATAATTGATTATTCATCTTATCATAATCTAAATGCAAGACATATTCTTGGTCTTCATTTTCCTTCAAAATAAAAAGCTCTGCAACCATTTTGTGTATGGCATGAGAATAGTATTTTTTTTCACCATTATACATTCTAACATAACGCAAGAAAAGAAAACCTTCCGTAGGAGCGCCTTTTAGAATTTTTCCATTTTCAATTTTATCAGTAAAACTTTTAAGTCTACCATAATTAGAAACGGCATATCTAACCTTACCTGGAACTTGTATTGGATATTCCTTCCACTGTTCAATAACAAAATGACTCATATTTTTGTCTTTAAATAAATTAAGGGGCGTATTATTTACAAGACTTATCGCCTGATTTTATGCAAGATACAAATTATCTATTAAACTTAATCTTGTTTCCAACATTCATTTTTTGAGATTTTGCAAAAACGCCACACATATGAAACAACATTCTTGCACCCACGTTTCCGTCCCAATCGTCATCACCTGGGGCTACTTCAACTAAATCAAATCCGATGATTTCTTTATTCGTTTCAGCTAAACGACTGAATAAATAAGCAGCTTGCTCAAATGAAAATCCACCCGGAACCGGAGTTCCTGTATTTGGACAATACCAAGGATACATGCCGTCAATATCGAAAGAAATACAAATTTTTTCTGGTAACGAAGCGATAATGTTATCGCATTGTTGTTGCCAAGTTTTGCCTTCGAAAGCTTCTTGTTTTAAATCGCTATCGGTATGAACTAAAACTCTATCGCTTAAAGCAACTTCTACTTCTTGCTCACAAAAATCTCGAATTCCTACTTGTACAATTTTAGAAATTTGAGGAATTTGTAAGGCATTGTACATGATAGAAGCGTGCGAATACGTGAATCCTTCATAAGCAATACGTAAATCCATGTGCGCATCTAAATGTAAAATCCCGAAGTTCTCATATTTAGTCGCTAAAGCTTGGTAATACCCTAATGGTGTAGAATGATCTCCACCTAAAAGCACTACTTTTTTACCTTTATTCATCCAATTAAGCGTTTGCTCACGAACAGCTTCCACCATATCAGAACACGCATAATTAATTTCTTCTAAATCTTTCATTAATGAAGGATGATGGTCTAAAATCATTCCGCTTTCTAAAGCTTTAATGATTGGAGCCGCTTGCTTTTTGAACTTTTTAGATTTCTTTTTTAATTCTTTAGCGGGCTTGTCTATATAAATTCCTAATTTCCATAATTCAGGAAATTCTTGATGATTTAAATCTACTTGAAAAGAAGCATCTAAAACCGCATCTGGACCTTTTGAAGCTCCAGAACCATAGCTCACCGTAACTTCCCAAGGCACAGGAATTACAATAATTTCACTTTGTTCTGCCGAAAATGGTAATCCAAAAATAGTAGCATCGGCTAACCCAGGTTGAGAAGGATCAAAATTTTCTAATATTTGTTCTTTTGTCATAACTTGTTCAAAGCGCAAAAGCGCATCATTAATTTTTACAAAGTTAGTGTTTCCATTGATTTTTTAAAAATGTTTTTTAATGCGTTAAATTTTCATCATTGTTAAAAAATTTGCTTTATGATAATTGTCATCCTTTTTATTTTTTGAAATGGTCATCTTTGGCGATTACATTTTAAAATCTATATAAAATGAACTATAAACCTACACACACTTTTCATATTCCAGTAATGGGATTGGCTTATACTATTGACAGTCCAATTCGCGTGGGGCAATATGGTATTTCTTCTGTGGTTTCAATTACAGATGATGAACTTATTGAAAAAATGAGAGCTTTTTACAGCGAAAAATTCAGCATTCCTTATCAAGAAATTACGCAAAAATTTCATGATTATAGAGCTGAACGAATTACTAATTACCTAAACTTAGTTGATAAAATTGTAAAAGATAAGTTTGAGAATTTTAAAAATGAATTGATTGAAAGCAAATCTTCTTTAGAGAACTATATTGCTATGTTGCCAAACAAAACAGACTTAAAAAACAGTTTACAACATTTTATTGATGAAGGTTATACGCTAAAGGACACTATAAAAAATTATCTTGAAGAACATTTATCGCCTGGTGAAATTGATGTAAACATTATGACGAAAGTTGATAAAGATAATTTTGATAGAAATGAACAATTAGCCGTTGAATTTAATGATGCACACGCAGCACTTCGTGGTTTTGCAAACAGTAATTTGAGTTCGTCTGTGGTGCTTTCTGCAGGAATGAATCCGAGGTTATATAGTTATTTTGAAAATTTTAAAGATTTTTTTCCAAATTCTGAAACAATCATAAAGAAAAAAATCATTTTAAAAGTTAGCGATTTTCGTTCGGCACTAATTCAAGGAAGTTTTTTAGCTAAAAAAGGATTATGGGTTTCTGAATATCGCATAGAATCGGGATTAAATTGTGGTGGTCATGCGTTTGCAACCGATGGTTATTTATTAGGCCCCATTTTACAAGAATTTAAAGAAAAGAAAGAACAATTAATTCAAACCGCTCACGATTTATTAGTAAAAGCATTAGATCAAAAAGAGATGCCTGTTCCTCAAAAACAGCTAGAATTAAAAATTACAGCTCAAGGTGGTGTTGGAACTGCAGAAGAACACGACTTTTTATTAGAAAATTATAATTTAGATTCGATAGGTTGGGGTTCCCCATTTTTATTAGTTCCAGAAGCAACTTCTGTAGATAATGAAACACGAAAATTATTAGCAAATGCAAAAGAAAATGATTTCTATTTGAGCAATATTTCTCCGCTTGGCGTTCCATTTAACTCGGTAAAAGGAACAACAAATGAATTTTGGAAACAAAAAAGAATTGATGAAAATAACGCCGGAAGTTCTTGTCCGAAGCGACTTTTAGCTTTAAGCAAAGAACATGACGAAAAAGGAATGTGTACCGCTTCTAAAAAATATCAAGACATAAAACTAGAAGAATTGAACAACAAAAAAGACACTATTTCTATATCGGAATTTGAGAAAATAAAAACAAAAATAACTGATAAATCGTGTTTATGTGTTGGTTTGGCAAATGCTGCATATTTAGAGAATGACATCAAAATAAAAGGACAACAACAAGGAATTGTAATTTGTCCAGGACCAAATTTAGCGTATTTTGATAAAGAAATTTCGTTGGCAAATATGGTGAAACATATTTATGGAAATGCGAATGTTATGACAGATGAAAATCGACCAAATGTTTTTGTAAAAGAATTAAAAATGTATGTTGACTATTTGAGAAACGAGATTTCAGAATACACAAATGAACTTTCGGCTGGTCAAATTAAAAAATGGAATTTATTTAAAACAAATTTATTAGCAGGAATTGAATATTATGAGGATTTGTTTTCTTCTACAAATTTCTTTAAAGAAGAACGTAGTAAAATTAAAAATCAAATTGAAAAACACAAATCAGAATTGATTGAAATTGAAATTCCGAGTTTAGTTTTAACCTAATCATTTCAATAAAAAACCCTAACATTTATTTGTTAGGGTTTCTTTTTAATATTATTTTTGGATACCTCGTTTTAATATTTGTCCAAATTCATACATATCTTCAAACGAACAGTAGAATGGTGCTGGCGCTAAACGAATTACGTTTGGTTCTCTCCAATCGGTGATTACTCCGTTTTTCATTAAATATTCAAACAATTCTCTTCCTTGTCCATGAAGATAAACAGATAATTGACACCCACGTTCTTCTTGATTTGAAGGTGTTAAAATTTCAAAATCGGCGCCTTCTAATTCTTTGTCGATTTCATGTAGCACAAATTCTAAATAAGAAGTAATTAGATTTCGTTTTGCAATTAATTTATCCATTCCTACTTCTGCAAACATTTCAACAGAAGCTAAATAAGGTGCTAAAGATAAAATGGGTAAATTACTAATTTGCCATCCGTCGGCTCCGTGAACAGGGTCAAAATCAGGTTCCATTTTAAAACGACGCTCTTTGTTGTGTCCATACCAACCCGCAAAACGGTTTAACTCTTTGTCATTATGATGTTTTTCGTGAACAAAAAATCCCGAAGCATTTCCTGGCCCAGAATTCATGTATTTATAACTACACCAAGCGGCGAAGTCTACATTCCAATCGTGTAATTCTAATTTAATATTTCCGGCAGCGTGCGCTAAATCCCAACCAACGTATGCTCCATGTTTTTGACCTGCAGCTGTAATGGTTTTCATATCAAACACTTGTCCGGTGTAATAATTTACTCCACCAATTAAAACTAAAGCTAATTCGCTACCTACTTCCTCAATCTTAGCTAAAACATCTTCTAAACGAATATTAGCTTCACCTTCTCTGCGCTTGATTTCAACAATAGCATCTTTTGGATCAAAACCATGAAACTTTACTTGACTTTGAAACATGTATTGATCACTTGGGAACGCCTTTTCTTCGCAAATGATTTTATATTTATGTGGTGTTGGATTGTAAAACGACACCATTAATAAGTGTAAATTCACTGTTAAGGTGTTCATTACACCCACTTCAGTAGGCTTAGCTCCTACGATATCGCTCAAAGGAACAGCAAAACGTTCTTGATAATCCCACCAAGGTTTATCGGAATAAAAATGACCTTCTACTGCTAAATTTGCCCAATCTGCCATTACTTCATCTACATAAGATTTTGTTCTTTTTGGTTGTAACCCTAAAGAATTTCCTGTAAAATAGATTACTTGTTTTCCGTTTACATGCGGAAAATGAAATTCATCTCTGTATTTTCTTAATTCGTCTTGAGCGTCTAAACTTTTCGCAAATTCGCGTGTATTTTCAAAAATCATTAGTCTATTGGTTGTTTAATTTGTAAAAGTATGGAAAAGTTATAAAGTGTCAAAACGGTTGTTTTAGAGTTGTCATAAAAAAAGCCTAACTAATTATGTTAAGCTCTTTTATCGTCTAAGTTTTCTACAAATTATATTTCAAACTTAAAATTAAAAATCTAGGCTGCACTCGGTAACTTGAAAAATTACTAGTTCCGCCTAATTGACTAAAACTATTAGTATCTAACGATTTTGTATCTAATAAATTTGTTCCTGATAATTTCCATTCCCATTTACTGTCTTTTTTCTGATAAATTAAACTTGCTGTTAAGAAATCATACTCACTATCAATTGTTTTTGATTTGTTATAATTATGATAAAAATTATATTCAGAAGTAAAAGAAAAAGCGTCTAAGAAGTAATATTCTAAGGTTAACGAAGGGCTATCGGTATAAATTACATCAGAAAAGTTGTCACTAATCGAATAATTATAAGATAAACCAAGATTAGGAATTGTTTTATAATTCGTAGAGAAACCAATGGTATAACTTTGGTTAAATGATTCTGTAGTTTGAATTTCTGTTGGATTATTATTTGGATCTGTATCAGAATCAGGATAAACACGAATGTTATTAAACTTATTCCAATTGAAACTTGCTCTTAAATTTGCTTTATAATATTTTGCAAATGATCGACCATAATTTCCACTTGCTGATAACGATTCATCAGCAAAAGCAGAATTAATATTAACCGCAGAAGAAACTTGATTAACACCTGTTAACAAAGATTTATTCTTAATTGCATCAACTTGTTTTGAATAAGAAACAGCAGCAAAAATATTCTCAAAATTAAACATGTTATATTTAAAATAGCGTAAAGAATGTACTTGCGAAGTAGAATTTTCTAAATATCTATTTCCACTGAACAAACTATTGTAATTTGAAAAAACATAACCTTGCGCTAATTTATTAATATCGGTAAAATTGTTAGTTAACGAATAATTATACGTTAATGTTTCCGATTTTTTAATTTGCCATAATGCGTAAACATCTGGCAAAATTCTATTAAACGATTGCTTGTTCGATGTTCCCAATTGCTCATCGTTCATATTGTATTGATGTACACTAAATCCAGGATTAAAAGTGAATTTTCCTAACAAAAACTTATAATGAACACCAAGAAAAACATCATTAAACGAATAATTTACATTATTAGAATTTTCAGTTGATGACAAATTATTTTGAGAACCATCATCTAACATTTGAAAAATATAAGAATCAAAATTTTGATATGAATATGTATTTCCTAAAGTCAAATTAATATTACTTTTTGGCGTAACCATATAATAATAATCAAATTTCGAATCTAATTTATTGGTTTTTACAAAACGGTTTTGGTTCACATCATCTCGCAATTGTGTTCCATTATAACCTGACAAAATAAAAGGTTGCGTTTCTAAATTTGCATTATAAAACGGATCCTCTTCTTGATATAGATGTTGAAATTCTGCAGCAAAAACGTGTTTTTCATTTAATGTATAATAGTAATTTAAATTTTGATTAATTGAAAACGGATTTTGCTTTTTATTGGTATAAATATCAGAAAGCAAATTAGAAAACAAGCTTGAATTTTCTTTTTGGTCAGAGAATTTAATCAAAGCATCATAATCAAAATGCACTTTTTCTGAAGGTACATAACTCGAACTTAATTTCAACAAAGCTTGTTTACTATCTTGACGGGTAAATTCTTCACGTGTTTCGGTAATCGTTTGAGATGATCCATCGGGTAAATTATCGGTTCGGTTTGAAATATTTGTAGTTTCGATTTCAGTTTTATTTCCTAAAAGAATTCCAAAACCACTCAAAGTCCATGCTTTTGAAGGATTAAAGCTAAAATTTGCTGCTCCAAAAGTAGATTCAATATTTGCTGCTTGATTGTTACGAAGCCCTAAAATTCCTAAATCGTTTGAAGTTACATTAAAAGAAGAACCGCCTTTTCTCATCATATTTTTAAATCCGCCCGTGAACTTAAAATAATCTTGTGCTGTTAATGGTAACTCACCAATATTGTTTTTATTTCCGATAATGTTTAAACTGTATTTTGGATTGTAATAAAACAATTTTGGATTAATGATATAACGTTCTTCTTCATGTCCAACTCCAATTCCCACAGTCATATCTCCAAACCAAAAATTCTTTTTACCTTCTTTTAATTTAATATTTAAGGCAATACTTTCTTCGTTGTTCTCCAAGCCTTTTAAATTAGAAACTTCGTTATAATTTCGTAAAACTTGAATTTTATCTAATGCATCAGCAGGAATGTTCTTAGTAGCCAATTTGGTGTCTCCATCAAAAAAATCTTTTCCTTCCACCATTACTTTCTGAACTTTTTTACCTTCAACTTCAATTTCTCCGTCTTTGTTTACTTCTACACCTGGTAATTTTTTTAGTACGTCTTCTAATTTTCGTTCGGTTCCATTGGTAAATGAATCTGAATTATAAATAATAGTATCGCCCGAAATGGTTACAGGCATCTCATACACCACTTCAACATCTTTTAATACCGTTCCTTCTCTTAAAGTAATTGGGAAATTCATATTAGAAGTTGTTGTAGTAACCGTTTTCTCAAACGACTGAAAACCAATATAACTTGCTTTAATTGTATATGCAGTATTTGCTTTTAAACTCAATATAAATTTTCCTGCTTCGTTAGTAATAGCATATGCATCCATTGCTTTTGTTTGCTGATTTATCGCCATAATATTAGCCATATCTAAACCAACACCTGTAGAGTCTTTAACTGTACCTTCGAAACGAATATTTTGAGAAAAGGCACTTGTAGAAAGTGCCATTATAAGTAATAATATTATTTTTTTCATATTGTATTGTAAAGATTATCTACTCATTCTAAATCCACCACGTTGTTGACCACCTGGACCTGAATTCATCTCTTGCATTTCCTCCATTTTTTTCTTAACAATATCGTTGTATTCTGTTTGAGTAACTTCTTTTCCTTTAGTTACGGGTTTAATTTCAACTCTATCTTTTGTATTCATAACAATTTTTGTACACAACATAACCGTTTTACCATCATTAACTTCTAAAATTAACCCAGGTAAACCCCAATAATTTTCTGGACCTTGATTTACAGGGATTTCTGGACAATACCATGCTGTAATGGTGTTTTCTTTTGGCATTTCCCAGTCTTCGGTAAAATTGGTTTTCTTTGCTTTGGTAGTATCTTTTACTGTTTCTGTTTTAGTTTCTGTTTCTTTTTTATCGCGATTTCTAAATCTAAAATTTCTAAAATCTGATTCATTTACTTTTACAACTGCAGTAGCTTTAAAACAAGTATAATTTCCAATTTGCTTTGATTCACCTTCCATTTTCCAATCGTATTTTGGCAACGAATCTTTAATTAAAAATTCTTTTCCAAAAAACTCTCTATCTACAATAAATTGTTTGTCTTTTACATTTTTATAATGCGTTCCGCCTCCGCCCATCATTGAAGCCATCATTCTTCTTCCACCTTGTTCTCCTGGTGCATCTAATTTTTCTTCTTCTTTATAAATTGAAGCCGATTTGTCAAAATTTAAAATGAATGTTTTTTCAAACATTTTTTTCATTCTTTCCTCAATTTGCTTTTGCATTTCTGGAGTAATATCTTTATTTCCACTTAAGCCTTTTGCAAATTCGGCAGTACTTGTTTTAGATTCATAAACCGCCATTCCTTGAAAATTCTGAGCTTGTATTATCCCAGAAATCATTAAAATTGAAGCAATAATTATTTTTTTCATTGTTTTTGAATAGATTAGATAATGTTTAGACTTTCAAAAGTGCAATTTGTTACACAATTTATCTACTAATTTTCTGTTAAAGTAGTATATTAGACCTTTGAATTTTAAATTAGTTTAAACAATGTTTCAAAAAAATATATTTTTGATTTTTATGACTTTTTTGATTGTCGAAATAACCTTTTCGCAAAATGCTATTTATACTGAAAACATTGACAAAACTTTATTGTTAACAGATACTTTTTTAGGATTTGACAACCAACAAAATCAGTATTCAATTAAAGACAATGTTTTATCTAAAAACAGCAAACTAATTAATTATCAATATAAAAATGTGAGTTTAGGAAAAATTACGCGCGTTGATTTTCAAAACCCGTTGCAAATTGTAGTTTTTTATAACGATTTCAACACTGCAATTTTACTAGACAATCAATTAAACGAGACCAAAAAAATCGATTTTAATTTACTTTCAGAAGCTGTAAATATTGATGCTATAGCTTTATCATCGCAAAACCAGTTGTGGTTTTTTGATACTATTTCGTCAAAAATTGGATTGTATAATTTAACTAACGATAGCTTCAAATGGATTTCAACCGCATTAGAACATCCAATAAAACATTATAATTCAAATTACACACATTTTTACTGGCTGAATGATAAAAACAAATTTCATTCCATATCTATTTATGGCACTATTGAAACATTTGATCGTTTTCCAGAATTTGATACCATTCAATTAATTAACAATGAAATTGCTTTGTATACAAATGACAATCAATTGTTATATTATGAAATTGCCAATAACAGAAGTACAAAAATTAAAATTGCTGAAAATTTCGTTACTAATTTTTTCTTTGCGGATGGAATTTTAGCTATTTTTACCCAAAATGAAATTACTAATTATAAAATAATTTTACCATAATGCACATAGCAGTCGCAGGAAACATCGGAGCAGGAAAAACAACATTAACGAAACTATTAGCCAAACATTTTAAATGGGAACCGCACTTTGAAGATGTAGTTGACAATCCGTATTTAGATGATTTTTACCACCAAATGGAACGTTGGAGTTTTAATCTTCAAATTTATTTTTTGAACAGTCGTTTTCGTCAAGTGTTACAAATTAGACAAAGTGGTAAAAACATTATTCAAGACCGTACAATTTATGAAGATGCACATATTTTCGCTCCCAATCTTCATGCAATGGGATTAATGGCAAATAGAGATTACAATAATTATACTTCGCTTTTTGAACTTATGGAAGGCTTAGTAGGCGCACCAGATTTGTTGATTTATTTAAGAAGTTCGATTCCTAATCTTGTAAGTCAAATTCACAAAAGAGGAAGAGATTATGAAAACTCGATTTCAATTGATTATTTGAGTCGTTTGAACGAAAGATACGAAGCATGGATTCAAACTTACGACAAAGGAAAATTAGTAATTATTGATGTAGACAATATTGATTTTGTTAACAATCCAGAAGATTTAGGAAACATCATCAACCGAATTGATGCCGAATTAAACGGATTATTTTAGCCATATGAAACGCCTCAATCGAGGCGTTTTTTTTATTTCATTGTATCAAACAACGATTTCACTTTTATATTTTGAACTGGCTTCGACAATTTGATAATTCGCTTTTCATTTGGCAATAAATCAAAATAATTATCTTCAAAAAAAGTGTCATTTTCCGAATACAGAAAAACATCCTTAGCTAAAACATCGGTAGAAATTTCAATAGTTACTTCATCAATAGTTTTGATTTGAATGTTTGGTTTTAATAATTTTAAATCTTTAGGTTTTTCGAAAAAGAAATTAGATTCCCAATGATTATCGTCTGAAATAAATTCTAATTTTATATATGAATTTTGTGTATCAATTTCCTTTAATGAAGGAAAAGGCAATAAAATAGCTGACACATTTGAACTAGCGTCTGATTTACAATACGATTTTCTCTGCCATAAAAGTTGACCATTAAAATTTCTAATTTCAGCTTTTAATTCTCCTGCATAATTTTGAATCCCATCATTGATAACAAAAAACTTATAAATTCCACTATCCGTTACCTCAGCAGACAAAAGTACGTTCTCAAAACTTCTCTTCGCTTGATAATGAAACGCTTTCCAATTTCCATAATAATCCAACGAACTCCAAGACGTAACAGGCCAACAATCATTGAATTGCCAATATAACGTTCCCATACAATATGATTTGGCTCTTCGGTGGGCTTCAATTGCGGTTTTCATTCCACGAGCTTGCAACAATTGGGAAACATATGCATAATCCTCGAAATCTTTTGGTACCACATAATCGCGTTCCATGTATTCGTTGATGGTTTCGTAACCTGTTGGGTGTTTTTGATGATTTTTAAAAGCATCGGAAGAGAAATTCAAATCTTCTTTATCCATCACTTTTTGCAAGGTTTCCAAATTTGGCAAGCCTTGAAAACCATATTCACTCATAAAACGCCCCACTTTTTTCTCATAAATTTCAAACAGTTCTTTTCCCCACCAAACGCCCCAATAATGCGAATCACCTTGCAACAAACTTTCTTTTCTTCCCCAACCAATCGAAGGTGACGAAGACCAATAAATGTTTTTTTCTTTTGGAAGCAAACTATCTAATGTCTGCGGAATCATTTCGTGAAATACTTTTTTGTAATCGTTCCAAATTTGTGTTGAATCCACTTTTGAATAGTTAAATTGTTTTTGCCAACCCCAATTGTGCCAACCTTCGTCGTTTTCATTATTGCCACACCAAATAGCAATACTTGAATGATTTTGCAAACGATTTACGTTATCAATTACTTCTTGTTTTACATTTTGCACAAATTTTTCATCTCCAGGATACATCGAACAAGCAAACATAAAATCTTGCCAAACTAAAATTCCGTTAGCATCACAAGCTTCATAAAACGCATCATCAAAATAAACGCCACCGCCCCAAACGCGAAGCATGTTCATATTCGCTTTTTTAGCATTTTCGACTAAAGAAAAATAAGTGGAATCAGAAACTCGTGGTAAAAAACTATCTGGCGGAACCACATTAGCACCTTTCATGAAAACAGATTTCCCATTTAATTTAAAATAAAAACTTTTTCCTGCTTGGTCTTTTTCCTGAATTAATTCGATAGTTTTCAAGCCAATATTTAACTTTTTTGAATCCAAAAACTGCTTTTTCTGTTGGACTTCGATAGTAAAAGGATATAAATTTGCTTCACCTAAACCATTACACCACCACAATTTTGGATTCGCAATTTCATAGGACATTATGATTTTGTTCTTTCCTTTTTTAAGATTGAATGTTTCCGATTTTTCATTGATTTTTAGCTGAATCGCTTTTACTTTGGAAACGTAAATTTCGGTTGTGAATTCTAAAATCGCTTTTTTGTCATTCAATTCGACTTGACTGTATTTTATGTTTTCGATTTTAGCCGAATTCCAAAATTTTAATTGCACTTTTTTCCAAATTCCTGCCGTTACGAATCGTGGTCCCCAATCCCAACCGAATTGATATTGCGCTTTTCGAACAAAGACACGCTCTTTTTCAGGTAAAGTATAGGATAATTTTTTCGCTTCTTCTTTTCCTTTTTGAACTGCCGAATGAAAAACTACTTTTAAATGATTGGTTCCAATTTTCAAATGTGATTTGGCAGAAATTGTCCATTTTCGGAACATATTATTGGCTTCTAAAACTGCTTTTCCGTTCAAAAAAACAGTTGCATACGTATCTAAACCTTCGAATTCCAAATCGATATTTTGATTTTTAAGTTCGGATTCTGATAAAGTAAAATATGTTTCGTACTCCCAATTCTCATTTTCAATCCACTGTAATTTCTTTTCATTGTCTCCATAAAATGGATCAGGAATTATTTTGTTTTGAAACAAGTCCGTGTGAACGGTTCCCGGAATAGTTGCTTTATATTTTTTTGCTTCGTTTTGCTTGTTGAATGTCCAGTTTTCTGATGATAAATTTCGATAAGAAGTTTGTCCAAAATTGAAAAAACAATTTAGACATAATATAAAAACGAAGATTTTTTTAAACATATAAGGCATGTAAGTTCATTTAAGATTGCAACTTTTTCTTCAATTGAACAATTTCCTCTGGACTAGCAATTTCACTTCCATCGGTAATGGCGGATGAATGGTACCAATTAGCATCAACCATTTCGTTTAATGCTGAAATATTAATTGAACGCAATCCGCCACCAGGCATTATTTCGATGCGATTATTGGCTTGAATGACTAATTGCTTCAAAACTTCTTTTCCTTCCATCACATTTGAAAAAGTTCCAGAAGTTAAAATTGTTGAAAATCCGCATGAAATAACATCTTCTAATGCATTTTCGTAATCTAAAACTTCATCAAAAGCACGATGAAACGTACAAGGAAAAGGTTTTGCTAAATCAACTAAAGCTTTATTCACTTCTATATCGATTTTACCATCGTTTGTCAAAATTCCAAAAACAAAGCCGTCAACACCAATATCTTTGAATTCAAGTATATCTAAATACATATACATTATTTCATGCATTGAATAAACAAAGTCACCTCCTCTTGGGCGAATCATTACATATAAATCGATGGTCAAATGTTCGCGAGCTTGTTGGATTATTTCGATTGTTGGAGTTGTACCACCAACCGACATATCAGCGCACAATTCTACTCTATCGGCTCCTACTTTTTGTGCGATGAGAGCGGATTCAAGATTAAAACAAGCGATTTCGATTTTTTTCATTATTTCAAAAAGTAATTCGCATCAATTAATTTATTTCCTGTTGCATCATGAACGGCATAATTGAAACCACCTTGCACACAATACGAACCATATTCTCCTTTTTTATTCAGAGCGATGAATCCAACTTGAATATCTTTTAGATTTTTTCCTCGATTTTTTGTCAGTTTTACAATTCGCATCACCGCTTCTTCACAAGCTTTTTGTGGCGATTTCCCTTGTCGCATTAATTCTACTACCAAATGACAACCCGTAATTCGGATTACTTCTTCGCCGTGACCTGTTGCGGTTGCGGCACCAATTTCGTTATCCACATACAAACCTGCACCGATAATTGGGGAATCGCCTACTCTTCCGTGCATTTTAAACGCCATACCACTTGTAGTACACGCACCCGATAAATTGCCATGCGCATCTAACGCAATCATTCCGATAGTGTCGTGGTTTTCGATGTTGGCTTTTGGTAAATATTCACTGGTTTTTAGCCATTCTTTCCATTCTTTTTCGGAAGCTTCAACTAACAAATTCTCTTTTTTGAACCCTTGTGCAATGGCAAACTGCAATGCTCCTTCACCTACCAACATCACATGAGGCGTTTTTTCCATGACCATTCTTGCTACAGAAATGGGATGTTTGATGTGTTCCAAACAAGCTACCGAACCAATATTCGAAAATTCATCCATAATACAAGCGTCTAATGTTACGCGACCATCTCTATCTGGACGACCGCCGTAACCCACACTTCTTTCATTTACATCTCCTTCTGGAATTTTACTCCAGCTTCTACAGCATCCAAAGCGCGACCTTTATTTTTTAGCACTTCCCAAGCGGCTTCATTGGCTTGCAAACCAAAATTCCATGTAGAAAGCACAATTGGTTTATTCACTTTTCCTGAATTAATATCCATTTCAGTTTCATCAGATTTTCCATTGAAAGCCTGAAATGCTACGCCAGCTGTTGCTAATGCGGTTGTTTTTAAAAAATTTCTTCTGTTTGTCATTATTCTACACTTATTTCGTCTACAAATAACCAACTATTAGAACCAGCTCCCGGTTTTCCATCTGCTATGATTCCGTTGTTTTCTGCAATGACTTTTATAAATTGAACATTTTGTTTATCAAATTCAACTACGATTTTTCCTTTATTTTCATAAACTTCTTTAGAAGTAACTATTGTAATTGGAATGTAATTTTCACCCTCTTTTGAAACTAAAATTCCGATACTCTTTGGATAATAAATCCAACTTCCTTCTGATGAAAGGGCGTTAATACTGATTTTTGAAATCGTATCTGGTTTCCCTAAATCGATTGTAGCGTTCATATCTTTTCCCCAAAAGCCTAACCAATCTCTACCGAATTTTGAAGGATTTCCTTTCATACCATCAACCAAAGTAAAACTTCCACCAATTCCGTAATTTTCATGCGGCTGATGAACCAATTCTATTTTTTTACCCGTTGACTTAGTAATGAAAAACGGTTGTTCGATAGTAGCACTTTTTACTTTTCCATTTTCGAAATAAGCTGCTTTTATGGTTTGGTTTTTCGTAACTAGAATTGGTGTTTCGTAAAAAATCGAATTCGCATTTGGTTCCGAACCGTCAGTTGTATATTTAATTCCGCTTGGATTGACAGATTTTAATTCGAATGCTACTCCGTTTTCGGCAGGTTGCACTTTTGAAGTTACTTCGAAAATGGCTTTGCTGTAGTTGATTCCTTTTTTATCATAGATTTCAAAATGTGAAATCAATCTTTTTTCGAATTCTTTGTATTCTTTTGAATTTGATGTTCCCCAAACGACTTCAGAAAGTGCTGCTATTCTTGGGAAAAGCATATATTCAACATATTTTGTAGTGTTGATGTATTCCGTCCAAAGATTGGCTTGAGCACCTAAAATATATTTCGATTCATCTGCTGAAAGTTCCTTCGGAATTGGATTAAAAGAATATACTTTTTCTACATTGGTATAACCTCCAAAAGCAATCGGTTCATTTTTAGGTTCGCCTTGATAATGATCAAAATAACAATGTGAACCTGGCGACATAACTACGAAATGTTTTTGTTTGGCTGCTGCAATTCCGCCTTCGGTACCGCGCCAACTCATTACGGCTGCGTTAGGTGCTAATCCGCCTTCTAAAATTTCATCCCAACCGATTATTTTTCGACCTTTACTGTTGACAAATTTTTCGATTCTTTGGATGAAATAACTTTGCAATTCGTGTTCGTCTTTTAGATGTTCCTCTTTGATTCTTTTTTGACAATGCGGACAACTTTTCCAACGGACTTTTGGAGATTCATCACCACCAATGTGAATATATTCGGAAGGGAATAAATCAATTACTTCTGTTAAAACATTTTCTAAAAACGTAAAAGTTTCATCTTTAGGGCAAAAAACATCTTCTAAAACACCCCAAGTTTTTCCCACTTCAAAAGGTCCGCCAGTGCAAGAAAATTCAGGATAAGAAGCTAAGGCTGCTAAAGCATGACCAGGCATTTCGATTTCAGGAACAATGGTGATGTGGCGTTCTTTGGCGTAAGCTACAATCTCTTTGATTTCTTCTTGCGTATAAAATCCGCCATAGCGAATGTCGTCGAAAGTTTGGTCGGTGTAATGTCCAACCATGGAACCGTTTCTCCAAGCTCCCACTTCGGTTAGTTTAGGATATTTTTTGATTTCGATGCGCCAACCTTGGTCATCAGTTAAATGCCAATGAAAAGTATTCATTTTATAAATAGCTAAATAATCAATGTATTTTTTGATGAAATCTTTTGGAAAGAAATGACGAGAAACGTCTAAATGCATACCGCGCCATTGAAATTTGGGTTGGTCGGTTATACTTAAACAAGGTATTTTAATTTCAAGTGATTTCTCTAATGGAAGTAATTGAATTAATGTTTGAATAGCGTAGAAAATTCCATGATCTTCAGTTGCTTTTATAACCACTTCATTCTTTGAAATTGATAAATTATACCATTCTTTAAAAGACTTTTTTTCTTCGATAATTTTAGTTACAAAAATAATTTTAGACTTTGCTTTAGACGAAGTTGTAATTTCTAAATTTAATCCTAATTGTTGCTCTATGATTTGTTGCAAATATTTAGCTTCGAAAGAATTTTCATCTGCTTGAATAACGGTTTTCGAGTTCAGAACAAAAAAACCAGAATGATATTCAATGTTTTGCGGCTTCGGAATTAAATTAAGATTCTTTTGCGCCATGCTAATTACAGGAATAAGCAACAACAAAATCAGTATTTTATATTTCATTGGAGTTGTGTTTGTTTGGCTAAAATTAAATAAAAAAACCGCACATTGCTGTACGGTTTTCATTATTTGTGTTGAAAAAAGATTATTTTCCTAGTTCAGCAATTTTTGCATCCACTTCTAAATCGTCTCCTTCAAAAACTTTTTCTTCGGTAGTTTCTTTACCATCAACCATTGTAGTTAAAATAACCGTTGCTTTTACTTTTCCGTTCGCATCTTTTACTTTAGTAACTTTAATGTCTTTGATTTCTGCTTTGTCATGATTGCAATTTGGTCCGTGAACGTGAACTGCATCTCCGATGTATTTTCCATTTTCATCATATTGAGACATGCATTTTTCTTTACATTCATCTGAACATCCGTTAGCTTCACACATTTTTGCACATTCATCTTTTGTCATTGTAGCACATTTAGATAAATCGCATTTTCCTTCCGTACAAACCATTTCTTTTTTGTCTCCAGAACAACAAGCCCCTTTTTCAGTTGTAGCACCGTGTCCTCCTAAAATTGGAGCGATTACTAAACCAATCAAACATGTTAATTTAATCAAGATGTTCATTGATGGTCCTGAAGTATCTTTAAATGGATCTCCAACAGTATCTCCAGTTACCGCTGCTTTGTGCGCATCAGAACCTTTGTATGTCATTTCACCGTTAATCATAACTCCAGCTTCGAAAGATTTTTTAGCGTTATCCCAAGCACCACCAGCATTGTTTTGGAACACAGCCCAAAGCACACCTGAAACGGTAACTCCAGCCATATAACCACCTAACATTTCTGCGATTAATTGGTTGTTATCTGCGTAAACTAATTTACCTAATAATACAATTGCAATTGGGAAACCGATTGTTAAAATTCCTGGCAACATCATTTCGCGTAAAGCTGCTTTTGTAGAAATTTCAACACATTTTCCGTATTCTGGTTTTCCAGTTCCTTCCATAATACCTGGAATTTCTTTGAACTGACGACGTACTTCGTACACCATATCCATTGCAGCTTTTCCTACAGAGTTCATTGCTAATGCAGAGAAAACTACTGGAATCATACCTCCAACAAATAACATAGCTAATACTGGTGCTTTGAAGATGTTAATTCCGTCAATTCCAGTAAATGTTACATAAGCAGCAAATAAAGCTAACGAAGTTAATGCTGCAGAAGCGATTGCGAAACCTTTTCCAGTTGCAGCTGTTGTGTTACCCACTGAGTCTAAAATATCTGTACGAGTACGCACTTCTTTTGGTAATTCACTCATTTCAGCGATTCCACCAGCGTTATCTGAAATTGGTCCGAAAGCATCAATTGCTAATTGCATAGCAGTTGTAGCCATCATTGCAGAAGCTGCTAAAGCTACACCATAAAATCCTGCTAAAGCATAAGTTGACCAGATTGCAGCAGCAAATAAAATTACTGTTGGGAAAGTAGAAATCATACCTGTTGCTAAACCAGCGATTACGTTAGTTCCAGCTCCAGTTGATGATTTTTGTACGATTGCTAAAACTGGTTTTGTCCCTAATCCTGTGTAATATTCAGTTACAGATGAAATTGCTCCACCAACAAATAATCCAATTAAAGATGCATAGAAAACTCTCATTGAAGAAATCTCTTGAATTCCTTCACCAAAGAATGACATTTGCATCGTTTCTGGCAACATCATATCGATTAAGAAGAAACATGCAACAGCAGTTAAAACAATAGAAACCCAGTTTCCGATGTTTAATGCTTTTTGTACTTGTGCTTCTTTAGCATCATCGCTTGAAATTTTTACTAACATTGTTCCAATGATAGAAAATAAAATTCCGAAACCTGCGATTGCCATTGGTAATAAAATTGGTCCAATTCCGCCAAAAGCGTCATCGATTTTACCACCCATATCTTTAATTACATAATTTCCTAAAACCATTGCTGCTAAAACAGTTGCTACATACGAACCGAATAAATCGGCACCCATTCCGGCAACGTCTCCAACATTATCACCTACGTTGTCTGCAATTGTAGCAGGATTACGTGGATCATCTTCTGGAATACCAGCTTCTACTTTTCCTACTAAGTCAGCACCTACATCGGCAGCTTTAGTATAAATACCTCCACCAACACGAGCAAACAATGCGATAGATTCTGCCCCAAGAGAGAATCCAGCTAAAGTTTCTAAAACGATGGTCATGTCATCAGTTGAAGTCCATACTCCGTTCATGAAAAATCTAAAGAATATTATAAAGAATCCAGTTAATCCTAAAACAGCTAAGCCAGCAACTCCTAATCCCATTACCGTTCCACCACCAAAAGAAACTTTTAATGCTTGTGGTAAACTTGTACGAGCGGCTTGCGTAGTTCTAACATTAGTTTTAGTTGCGATTTTCATTCCAATATTACCTGCATAAGCAGAAAATATTGCTCCGAAAATAAATGCAATTACGATTAACCAATGAGTTGTTGGAACAATAAATGAAATTCCCGCAAGAACCACACTCGCTCCAAGAACGAAAAACGTTAATAATTTGTATTCTGCTTTTAAAAAGGCTAAGGCTCCTTCGTAGATGTAATCTGAAATTTCTTTCATTTTTCCATCTCCAGCGTCTTGTTTAAGAACCCAAGCGCGTTTGAAAGCCATAAATGCTAACCCTAATAGTGCCATGACTATTGGTACATAAATCATCATTGATTCCATAAAATATAAATTAGTTTTGGTGTTTGTTAATTTTATGGTAATATTAAGAAAATAAAACAAAAAAGGCAATATTTTTAGAAAAATACTGCCTTTTTATTTATTAGGAACCTACAAATTATTTAATACTAAACAATCCTTCTGGTTTATTTTCGATTTCATTGAAACGGTTAGTACATTTTGTCAAAATTTCTTTTGCTTCATTAACGTCACCCCAACCTTCAACATCTACTTTTTTGTTTTCTAAATCTTTATACACTTGGAAAAAGTGCTCAATTTCTTTGATTAAGTGTGGATTTACATCACTTAAATCGTTTAATTTATTCCAAATTGGATCAGAAACTGGTACACAAATTACTTTTTCATCTGGCCCTTTATCATCTGCCATGTGGAAAACACCGATTGGTTTTACTTCCATCACACAACCTGGAAATGTTGGTTCGTTAACTAAAACCAAAACATCTAATGGATCACCATCTAATGCTAACGTTTCTGGAATAAATCCGTAATCTGCTGGATACATCATTGACGAAAATAACATTCTGTCAAAACGCATTCTTTTTAATTCAAAATCGTATTCGTATTTGTTTCTACTTCCTCTTGGAATCTCAATCAATACATCAAATGTAGTAATTTTATCTGCTGTCATTTTATCTTATGTTTTTAAAACGGGTGCAAAGTTACCACTATAAAACATGAGAAACAAAAGAGTTTTGCAAAAAAAGTATAGATTTTACAAAGATTTAATATGTGATTTTTCTTCCTCTTTTTTCAAGGTAATAGTGCCAAAGAAAATAAGTTGCTACTGAGCGATAGGGTTTCCATTTTTGAGTATAGATTTCCATTTCTTCTTTAGTATGAATATCTAAAAGTTCTTTCATGGTATTTACAACTGCAATATCTCCGAGTGGAATAATATCAAGCGATTCTAAACAAAACATCAAATAAATATCAATAGTCCAATTACCGATGCCTTTGATTTTAATTAATTCTTGTCGCACAACTTCAACATCTTTAAAAGCCAAACTCTCTAAATCCAATTCTTTTGACAAAATGGCTTCAGCAAGTGCTTTTATGTATTTTGTTTTTTGTCGACTTACACCACAAGTTCGGAAATTTTCCTCAGAAAAAGCAAATACATTTTCAACGGAAAAATCAGGAATTGCTGTATTTAATTTGATAAAAGTAGCCTTTGCGGAATCTATAGAAACTTGTTGCTCTAAAATTAGAAGCACTAATGTTTCAAAACCTTGTGGTCTTTTTGGCTGAATAGGAATTCCAAATTGCTGACTTATTTGTTTAAAAATATCGTCTTTTTTATATAAATATTCAATTGCCTCTTCCATTAGAAATAGAATCCAAATGAAGCTCTTATAGCAAATTTTCTAGCATCTGGCATTTCTAAGTAACTTCCTCTCCAAGCAAAATCGACACGCAATACTTTGAAGATGTTTCCAACTCCTGCGTGGTATTCCCAGTAAATATCTTCTGGAGCAACATAAGTTAACCCTGAAGCATTTAACATTACATTTTCATCAGAAACTCTACCGTAAACACCTTTGATACCTATAATTTCGCGAAGGTTTAGTTTTCTTAAAAGCGGCACTCTCGAAAACAATCTTCCGTTAAAATGATGTTCTAAATGTAACGAAGCATATTCATCTGCCACAAAATCGTAGTAATCTAACAAATTGTATGTATTTTCGATTACAAACCAAGATTGATTTCCAGGGATTACCCCCATTAAACCTAATGGTACTTCGCCAAAAATTTTTCCAGTTTCAAAAGTAGTAAACAATCTTCCGAAACCACCAATTAAAGTAGGTTGACGATAATACAGTTGTAGTTTTTGATAATTAAAATCACTATTTAAAACCCCTTTTAAGCCGTTACTATAACTTACAAAAAAACGAGCATAATTGAAATCTACATCCATACGATCCACACCATAACCAACAGTTTTTCGTTTTGGAGTGTATTCAGCTACAAAATTTATTTCCGATTGTTTTACTTGGCTCTTAATTTCGGTTTGAGATAAATCTGTGTAATAATCCAAACTAAATTCGCTTGATGCTGATTTTAATGTTCTGTACGTTAAATTCGTTTGAAAAGTAAAATTCTTTGCCGGCTCTATTTCAAATCCTAAAGTTGTAAGATTTACAGAAGTTAATTGATTATTTACACCACTTGCAAAAAGTGCTGACGAAGCAAAGCTTCTTCCTAAAACATCGTTTGAAGTAGTTAAACTTACACCCATTTGCTCAACATCGCGACGATTTCCTAGCGATAAAATAAGTCGATTGTTTGGATTTACCATCCATCTACCAGAAATTCCGTATTTGAATTGATTATCTCTAAATCCATAGGCTGTGTAACCTTGAATTCTCCATTTGTCATTAGGTCCAAAATAGGTTCTACCTCCAACTCTTATTCGTTGTCCTTCTACATCGTTGTAACCAAAAGTTGAGAAAATTGGTCCATAATCTAATTTGAGTTTTGGAATTTCGATATAACCACTTCCTAAAATTGAGGCAAGACTGTAAATTCTTTTAAAACGAGGCACTTCTTTTAAAGTATCAAGCATTTTGTAAATTCCAGCTTCGTTTTTATTTAAAGCTTCAAATCGATTGGCTTCCCAATATTCGTCGGGTTTGTTGAAAACAGCATTATCATAGAAATTGACTTCTTGTTTATAGAATTTATCGTCTTTTTTAATATCAAACTTATGATTTTTAGCTAGAGTAGTACGTTTCCCATAAACTCCTTTTGATTCTTCTTTTTTAGAAAAGCTAAAATCGGACATCATGTAATCTCTTTTCAACAAGAAAACAGAATCGTTCATTACTTCGTATTCTTGCTCAATATAAATTTCTTTAACCCAGTTGATATTTGCACTTTTACTTGCTTCCAAATTGATTTTCTTGATTGCAAAAGTGGTATCGTTTACCCAAAAATCACCTTTAAAAGTTAATTCGTTTTTACGTCTTGGATAATACACAATATTGTAGCACCACTTATTATCAATAAACATACTATCGTTTAACACATAATTGTATACATTAATACCTGTTCTTGACAATGGGCTTACGAAATCTTTATCAAAAAACTTTAAATAATTGTCATAGATATCAAAATCAGCATATAAATCTTTGATGAATGTATTAACTCCATCACCTGAACCAAATCCTGAATTTTTATTGGCTTTTGTAATTTCTTTAGTTTTTTTAGCTTCATTGTCACCATAAACTTCACTTAGTGTTTCATTGATGAAAATAGGCAAATAGGTTTTTCCGGAAATACTTGAAGTGTCAATTTGGTCAAAAACAAATTCCATTCCTTTAAACACTTTACTATTCATGAAAGCGGAATCGATTGTATTTAAGTCAAATTCTACCTTTTCATATTTTTCATATTCATATTGCTTAAACATTTTAAGACCGTTCTTTCTACGACGTTCCCAAATTTTTCTCAAAATATCTAAAGCTGGGTTATTTTTTTTGGAAGTTTTACCTGTGTATACAACCACTTCTTTAAGTTCGGTACCATAAACCAACTCTATTTTTAGACCTGTATTCAAACCTGGTTTTAACTTTATTTCTTTGGTTTGATACCCCACAAATGAAACCACAAGTGTTGAATAATTATCTTTAGACTCAAAATAGAAATTTCCATTTTCGTCAGTAATAACGCCTTCTTTTGAGTTTTTAAAAATCACGTTTGCAAATGCAACTGGGTCGCCAAAGTCATCAACAACCTTTCCGCCCACTTTAGTTTGTCCTAAAAGTGCAGCAGAAAAAAATAAAAAGAGTAGAATAATTTTTGCCTTCATAGTAGAAAAAAAAACTTCATCAGAATAGTACTGATGAAGCTTCAAATATAATAAGTTATTTCTTATTTGTATAAAACTTTTTTAACTGCCTTAATTACATCCTGCGCATTAGGCAACCATTCTTTTAAAAGAGTTGGTGAATAAGGCGCTGGAGTATCAGCTGTTGTAATTCTTTGAACTGGAGCATCTAAGTAATCAAATGCTTTTTCTTGTACCATATAAGTTATCTCAGAAGCAACTGAAGCAAATGGCCAAGCTTCTTCTAAAACTACTAATCTGTTTGTTTTTTTAACCGAATTTAAAATCGCATCGTAATCCATAGGACGAACGGTTCTTAAATCGATAATTTCACAAGAAATATTTTCTTTTGCTAATTCATCAGCAGCAGCGTAAGCTTCTTTAATGATTTTACCAAATGAAACAATTGTAACATCTGTACCTTCTCTCTTGATATCAGCAACACCTAATGGAATCGTATATTCTCCTTCTGGCACTTCACCTTTATCACCATACATTTGTTCTGACTCCATGAAAATAACTGGATCATTATCACGAATAGCTGATTTTAATAAACCTTTTGCATCGTAAACAGAAGAAGGAACTACTACTTTTAATCCTGGTGTGTTAGCAAACCAGTTTTCAAAAGCTTGTGAGTGTGTTGCGCCTAACTGACCTGCAGAAGCTGTTGGACCTCTAAATACCATTGGCATTGGAAATTGTCCAGCAGACATTTGACGCATTTTTGCTGCGTTGTTGATAATTTGGTCAATTCCTACTAATGAGAAGTTGAACGTCATGAATTCTACAATAGGACGATTCCCATTCATAGCAGAACCTACAGCGATTCCTGCAAATCCTAACTCTGCGATAGGAGTATCAATTACACGTTTTGGTCCAAATTCATCTAGCATCCCTTTTGAAGCTTTGTATGCTCCATTATATTCTGCTACTTCTTCACCCATTAAATATATTGATTCATCGCGACGCATTTCTTCGCTCATCGCTTCACAAATAGCTTCTCTAAATTGTATCGTTCTCATGAAATTAATTTCTTTTGAATTATGATTGGCAAAAGTAAGAAAAATATAATTATTCTAATTCGTTATTAAAAAAAATGGCAACACTTTCTACTAAAACGTTTTAGCGTTAAAAATATTCAATCAAAACATAAAACATAACCATGCAATTAAACTATTCCTAAAAAAAAGCTAATTTTTATAAGAAAACCATATTTATTATGCGTGCATAGTTTTTATTTAGAAATTATTTTGTATTTTTGGGACAGAAAATATTCACTAACAAAATACATAAAAATGAAAATATTAGTTTGCATCAGTCACGTACCTGATACTACTTCAAAGATTAATTTTGTCAATGGTGACAGTGAGTTTGACACTAACGGTGTTCAATTTGTAATTAATCCTAATGATGAATTTGGTTTAACAAGAGCCATTTGGTTTAAAGAGCAACAAGGAGCAAATGTTACTGTAGTAAATGTTGGTGGAGCTGATGCTGAAGCAACTTTAAGAAAAGCATTAGCAATTGGAGCAGACGAAGCAATTCGTATTAATGCAAACCCAACAGACGGAATGTTTGTTGCAAAACAATTAGCTGAAGTTGTTAAAAACGGAGGTTATGATTTAGTAATTGCTGGAAAAGAATCATTAGACTATAATGGCGGAATGGTTCCTGGAATGGTTGCTGGATTATTAGGTTACAATTTCGTAAACGCTTGTGTTGGAATTGATGTAAACGGAAACGAAGCAAAAGTAACTAGAGAAATTGACGGTGGAAAAGAAACAATTTCTGCAGGTTTACCATTAATTATTGGTGGTCAAAAAGGTTTAGTAGAAGAAAAAGACTTACGTATTCCAAACATGAGAGGAATCATGATGGCAAGAACTAAAGCCTTAACTTTAGTAGAACCAACAGGAGACGCAACTGCAACTAAAGCTGTTAAATTTGAAAAACCAGCTGCTAAATCAGCAGTTAAATTAGTAAATGCTGACAATTTAGATGAGTTAATTAACTTATTACATAACGAAGCGAAAGTTATCTAATTTCAAACCTAAAAATTAAAGAATCATGTCGATATTAATATATGCTGAATCAGCAGAAGGAAAAATTAAAAAAGTAGCATTCGAATTAGCTTCTTACGCAAAAAAAGTAGCTGCTTCAATGGGAACAACAGTTACCGCTGTAACTATCAACAACTCTGACAACAGTGCTTTAGCGGCTTACGGAGTAGACAAAGTTTTAAACGTTTCTAACGATAAATTAAACAACTTTAGCGCAAAAGCATATGCTGATGTAATTGCTCAAGCGGCTAAAAAAGAAGGAACTCAAATTGTATTAGTTTCTTCAACAACAGATAGTTTATATTTAGCACCGCTTGTAGCGGTAGCTTTAGAAGCAGGTTATGCTTCAAATGTTGTAGCGTTACCAGAAAGTACTTCGCCTTTCCAAGTGAAAAGAACTGCTTTCTCAAACAAAGCTTTCAATATTACTGAAATTTCAACTCCAGTAAAAGTATTAGGAATTGCTAAAAACTCTTTCGGATTAGTAGAAAATGCTGCTGCTATGACTGAAGAAAGTTTCGCACCATCATTAAATGATGCTGATTTCGGAATCAAAGTTGAAAACGTAGAAAAAGTAACTGGAAAAGTAACTATCGCTGATGCTGAAATCGTAGTTTCTGCTGGTCGTGGAATGAAAGGTCCAGAAAACTGGGGAATGATTGAAGAATTAGCTTCTGTTTTAGGTGCTGCAACGGCATGTTCTAAACCAGTTTCTGACATCGGATGGAGACCTCACAGTGAGCACGTTGGACAAACTGGAAAACCAGTAGCTTCTAACTTGTACATTGCAGTTGGAATCTCTGGAGCAATCCAACACATTGCAGGTATCAACTCTTCAAAAGTAAAAGTAGTTATCAACACAGACCCAGAAGCTCCTTTCTTTAAAGTAGCTGATTATGGTGTTGTAGGTGATGCTTTCACTGTAGTACCTCAATTAATTGAAAAATTAAAAGCATTTAAAGCAAGCAACTCGTAATAAAATAGTTGTTTAAAAAATATATTAAATTAAAATTAGAGTTATCTTTGTTTAGATAGCTCTTTTTTTTATTTTTGGAGCAAATGGCTAACCGTTTTTCTGTTAGCCATTTTCTGACTTTGTGATGATGTTTAAAAATCCAAATCAGACATCAAAGAAATGATAATTAACAATTTGAAATGAGTTTAGTAAAATTAACTATAAAAGGTATTTCCTATAGCCAAACGCAAAACGGAGCTTATGCCTTAATCTTAAATGAAGTGGATGGTGATCGAAAACTACCTATTGTTATTGGTGCTTTTGAAGCGCAATCTATTGCTATTGCTTTAGAAAAAGAAATCAAGCCACCTCGCCCACTTACACACGATTTATTTAAAAGTTTTGCTGACCGATTTGACATCGTGGTAAAACAAGTGATTATTCATAAGTTAGTCGATGGTGTTTTCTACTCAAGTATTATTTGCGAAAGAGACAAAATCGAAGAAATTATCGATGCCAGAACTTCGGATGCGATTGCTTTAGCGTTACGCTTTAATGCTCCTATTTTTACTTACAAAAACATTTTAGATAAAGCCGGAATTTACCTAAGCATCAATCCTTCAGAAAATGCAGAAAACCAAGAAAACGATGACATTCTTTCTACTCCAGAAACTTTTGGACAAGAAGACGTAGTTGTTCCTGCCGATAGTTATTCAGGCTATTCGCTAAAAGAATTATACGAAAAACTAGACGAAGCTGTGCAAAACGAAGACTACGAAAAAGCAGCAAAAATTAGAGACGAAATCTCAAAAAAAGAATCTTAATACTTTAACAATAACAGTATGAATGTAAAATTCAGATTAACGATAATGAACTTTTTCCAGTTCTTCGTTTGGGGAGCTTGGCTTATCACAGTAGCAAATTATTGGTTCGGAACTAAAAATTGGGATGGAGCACAATTTGGAGCTATTTTTTCTACTATGGGAATTGCTTCGATTTTTATGCCAACCCTTTGCGGAATTGTTGCCGACCGATGGATAAACGCTGAAAAATTATACGGAGCTCTTCATATCTTGGGAGGTTTAACACTTTTATATGTTCCACAAGTAAGCAATCCATCTGATTTCTTTTGGGTGATTTTAGTGGCGATGATTTTTTACATGCCAACCATTGCTCTTTCTAATTCAGTTGCTTACAATGCTTTGAAAAAAGGTGGTTTAGATGTGGTGAAAGATTTTCCACCTATTCGTGTTTGGGGAACTATTGGTTTTATTGTAGCCATGTGGATTACCAACTTAACCGGAAACAAAGCTTCTGAAAATCAATTTTACATTGCTGCCATTGCTGCTATTTTCTTAGGATTGTACTCCTTTACATTACCAAAATGTGAACCAGAAGGAAATACCACAGAAAACAAGTCTTTCATGGAACTTATGGGATTAAGTTCGTTTAAATTATTTGCCGATTACAAATTAGCCTTATTCTTTGTATTCAGTATGTTCCTTGGAGCTGCTTTACAATTAACGAATGCTTATGGTGATGTATTTTTAGATGACTTTAAACACGATCCAGTTTACGCTGATTCATTAGTAGTAAAATATTCGACTTTAATTATGTCGATTTCTCAAATTTCAGAAACCTTATTTATTTTAGCAATTCCATTTTTCTTAAGACGTTTCGGAATCAAACAAGTAATGTTGTTCAGTATGATTGCTTGGGTTTTACGTTTCGGATTATTCGCTTACGGAGACCCTGGAGATGGTTTATGGATGATTATTTTGTCTTGTGTGGTTTACGGAATGGCATTTGATTTCTTTAACATTTCAGGTTCATTATTCGTAGAAACCTCAACCGATTCTAAGATTCGTTCTTCGGCTCAAGGTTTATTCATGATGATGACTAACGGTTTCGGTGCAGTTTTAGGAAGTGTTGTCAGCGGACAAATCATCAGCATGTATTTTACAGATGCTGCAACAGGAGAAAAAGACTGGCACAACATCTGGTTAACTTTTGCTGCTTATGCTTTAGTAATTGCAATTGCTTTTGCTGTTCTATTCAAGCACAAGCATAACCCAAAGGATGTAGCTAATATTACACATTAATTTTATTATTGAAATAAGTTGTTGAAGATTTCAAAAACTTCTGACTTCTAACTTCTAACTTCTGACTTAAAAATGCAACAATATCACGATTTAGTAAAACACGTATTAGCAAACGGCAACCAAAAAGGCGACCGTACAGGAACTGGAACCTTAAGTGTTTTTGGTTACCAAATGCGTTTTGATTTAAGCGAAGGTTTTCCAATGGTAACCACTAAGAAATTACACTTAAAATCGATTATTTACGAATTGTTGTGGTTTTTAAATGGCGATACCAACATCAAATATTTACAAGAAAACGGAGTTAAGATTTGGGACGAATGGGCCGATGAAAAAGGCGATTTGGGTCCGGTTTACGGCCACCAATGGCGCAATTGGAATAGCGAAGAAATTGACCAAATTACCGAATTAATCGAAACGCTAAAAACCAATCCAAACAGCAGAAGAATGTTAGTTTCCGCTTGGAATCCTAGTGTTTTGCCAGATACTTCAGTTTCTTTTGCGGAAAATGTTGCCAATGGAAAAGCCGCTTTACCTCCATGTCATGCGTTTTTTCAGTTTTATGTTGCCGATGGAAAATTAAGTTGCCAGTTGTACCAACGCAGTGCTGATATTTTCTTAGGCGTTCCTTTTAATATTGCATCTTATGCTTTGTTTACAATGATGATTGCACAAGTTTGCGATTTACAAGTAGGCGAATTCATCCACACCTTTGGTGATGCGCACATTTACAACAACCACATGGAGCAGTTAGAATTACAACTATCTCGTGAGTGCCGACCATTACCAACGATGAAATTAAACCCAGAAATTAAAAATATTTTCGATTTCAAGTTTGAGGATTTTACGTTAGAAGGCTACGACCCGCATCCGCATATTAAAGGTGTTGTGGCGGTGTAAAAAATAAATAAACGAAACTTAGTAGTGTCAATCTACCCATATTTGGATTTATATGTGATACTTTATAGTGCATATATACAAGTTAGCAGAAAATTTAGAGAAATGAATAGAAAAAAAATTATAAGTAGTTTTAGCATGAAATTGTATTTGTTTTTATTCATTATTGGATTAAATACTATCAATGTTTTTTCTCAAGCCCCTAACATCCAGTGGCAGAAAGCATTCGGAGGGACATCTAATGAATATGCTCGCTCTATTATACAAACTACTGATGATGGATATATAGTTTCGGGTTATACATATTCAAATAATGGTGATGTTTCTGGAAATCACGGTGATGCAGATTATTGGTTAGTAAAAATAAATTCAACAGGAACAATAGAATGGCAAAAAACATTTGGAGGATCTGGAGAAGATTGGGCTAGGAGGATTAGAAAAACTACAGATGGTGGATTTATAGTAATTGGACGTACAAATTCAAATAATGGTGATGTAACAGGATTTCATGGTGGTAGTTGGGACTGTTGGATAATAAAGCTAGATTCTGCAGGAAATATTATTTGGCAAAAAACATTAGGTGGAAGTAGTGTAGATCAAGGATATGATATTCAACAAACATCCGATAATGGGTATATAGTAACATGTGGTAGCAATTCAAATGATGGAGACATAACAGGAAATCATGGAGGTTCAGATTTTTGGGTGGTAAAATTAAATGCAACAGGTTCTATAATTTGGCAAAAATCATTAGGAGGAACTGGAGATGATTTGGGAGGTAGTGTACAACAAACTTTAGATGGTGGTTATATTGTAGGAGGCAATTCTAATTCAACTAATGGGGATGTTACTGGAAATCATGGTAATGACGATTTTTGGGTTGTAAAATTAGATTCTGAAGGGAATATCTCCTGGCAAAAATCTTTAGGAGGTAGCGGCTTTGATGGTTTTCAATGTATAAAACAGGCTATAGATGGTGGTTATTTAGTTTCTGGATATACCTTTTCAAATAATGGAGATGTTACAGGAAATCATGGTAATTATGATGTATGGGTAATAAAATTAAATTCCTTAGGAAATATCACTTGGCAAAAAACTTTAGGAGGTACAAATTCTGACCAAGCAAAATATATACAACAAACAATCGATGAAGGAATAATAATAGTAGGAAATACTAAATCAAACAATGGAGATGTTTCAAATAATCAGGGAGATTGGGATTATTGGGTTGTAAAATTAGATGGAATGGGTACACTACTCTGGCAAAAAACTCTAGGAGGAATTAGTTTTGATGAAGCTGATTATATAGAACAAACAACTGAAGGCGGGTATATAATAGCTGGACGAACAAATTCAAACAATGGAGATGTTACAGGAAACCATGGTAATACAGATTTTTGGGTCGTAAAACTTGCCTCAGATAGTCTATCTAATTCAGAATTTGAAATAACGAATACAATTCTCTATCCAAATCCATCAAGTAAATTCATTAGCTTACAATATTCTACAAATCCAGAAACATCTTTTTATTTTAAAATTATAGATTTAACTGGAAAAATTATAAAAAGTAGTTTTTCGAAATTTAATGACCAAATCAATATTGAAAGTTTGACAAGTGGAAATTACATAATTCAAATAGAAACGGAAAACGGAAAAACAGAAACAAAAAAATTTATTAAAAATTAAATATTCTGCTAACAAGCGTTTGGCAAGATTGGTTTTTTGTGGTAAGTTCACGTTTACATTTCGCATGAAATTTTATCTTTAACAGAAAATAATTGGTAACGAAGTTCACCATTCGTAAAGCCGTAGGGCGTTAAAAAGTCATTTATATCTACTCTCATTTTTAAAATTTAAAGAAAATAATTCATTACAAAATACTACCTTAGCGTTTCAAATTATTACTATGCTCACCATAATCGCAGCCGCATCTGAAAACAATGCTTTAGGAAAAGACAACCAATTGGTTTGGCATTTGCCAGATGACTTTAAGCGTTTTAAAAGTTTAACTTCGGGTCATTTTATTGTGATGGGAAGAAAAACCTTTGAAAGTTTTCCGAAACCGTTACCAAATCGTACGCATATTATCATTACTAGACAAAAAGACTACGAAGCTCCAGAAGGTTGTTTGGTTGCGAGTAGTTTACAAAAAGCGATTGCTTTGTGTCCAAAAGAGGAAGAAGTTTTTATCATTGGCGGTGGAGAAATCTACAAACAATCCATTGAAATTGCGGATAAAATCGATTTAACGCGTGTGCATACTACCATTGAAGCGGATACTTTTTTTCCGGAAATTGATACTGATAAATGGGAATTAGTTTTCGAGGAATTTCATTCTAAAGACGAAAAACACGATTACAATTTTACTTTTTTAACTTATGTTAAAAGGTAATTTTTTTAAGTTCTTGATTATTAATCGTACTTTTGTTGTCCAAAATTAATAAAATGTCAAAAAATATAACGCCATACAAAGATTCAGAATTAGGTAAAAAAGAACAAGTTGCTCAAATGTTTGACAACATTTCTGGCAACTATGATGGTCTTAATAAAGTAATTTCTTTTGGCACCGACGCAAAATGGAAGCAAAAAATCTTGAAAATGGTAAAGGCAAGTCAGCCAAAATCAATTTTAGATATTGCAACTGGCACAGGTGATTTGGCTATTTTATTTGCTAGTACTTCTGCTACTGAAATTATAGGATTAGACATCTCACAAGGAATGTTAGACATTGGAAAGAAAAAAATTGCTGCACAACATTTGGATTCAAAAATTCAAATGGTTTTAGGTGATGGCGAAAACATTCCGTATCCTGATAATCATTTTGATGTAATTACCGTTGCTTATGGTGTTCGTAATTTTGAAAATCTTGAAAAAGGCTTAACAGAAATCTTAAGAACACTTAAATCTGGTGGACAATTTATCATTTTAGAAACTTCTGTACCAACAAAATTTCCGTTTAAACAAGGGTATGCTTTTCATTCAAAAGTAATTCTTCCATTGGTAGGAAAATTATTTTCAAAAGATAAGGCAGCATATTCTTATTTATCAGATTCTGCTAACGAATTTCCTTTTGGCGAAGTATTGAACAATATTTTGAGAAAAATTGGGTTTATAGAAGTAAATCATTTGCCACAAACTTTTGGAGTGGCAACTATTTATCACGCATCTAAAAAATAACATGAAGAAAATATTTGCTCTCTTACTTTTTACCCAAATCGTATTTGCTCAAGGTGGCATGTTTGGCAAAGATCCAATTATCAATCAAGAAAACTGGAACAAACAGCGCGTTCATTGGGGTTATTTCCTTGGTTTTAATAGTTTAGATTTCAAATTTGATTATTTATCTGTAACCAATGACATCCAAGTTGGAACTACAACGGGGTTTAATGTGGGTTTAATTGGAAATTTAAGACTTACTGAATATTTTGATTTACGTTTTGAACCTGGATTGTACATTACACAACGAAATTTAACCTATCCAAACATTCTTGATTCAGGTGATCGATTAAGAGAAGTTAAGTCAACGTACATCTTTTTTCCTTTATTGTTAAAATATTCTGCTTTGCGAACTGGTAATGTTAGACCTTTTCTTGTTGGAGGTGTTTCAACTGCATTAAATTTAGGAAGTAATTCAGATGCTCCAGATGATAATTACAACGATCGTTTTAGAATGACCAAATGGACAAACTTTTATGAAGTAGGTTTTGGAATTGACATTTACACCGAATATTTTATTTTTTCTCCATCAATTCGTGGTGTTTTCAGCATGGAAGACGAACTAATTCGCGATAATACACCAGGAAGTCCTTGGACAGGAGATATTCAAGCAATGAAAACAAGAGGATTTTTTGTGAACTTTTCTTTTCATTAAAATCACCGCTTAAACTCGCTCAAAATTATGGCTGTGGCTGTGGCTACATTTAAACTTTCGGTGGCTTGCAAATCGCCAAATCTTGGTATGGTAATACGTTTTGAAACTAAGTTTTCAATAGGTTTCGAAATTCCATTAGCTTCGTTGCCCATAACAATAATTCCTTCTGTTGGAAGTTTTTCTTTATAAATAATTGATCCATCCATAAAAGTACCAAAAATAGGCAACTTCGCAGCAGTTAAAAATTGCTCTAAATTTCCATACACCACATTTACCCTACTTATTGAACCCATAGTGGCTTGCACAACTTTTGGATTATATACATCAACCGATTCTTCTGAACAAAATAAAGTTTTAATTCCAAACCAATCACATAAACGTATTATTGTTCCTAAATTTCCAGGATCGCGCACATCATCTAAAGCAAGAATTAATCCATTTTGTTCATACGCAACTGCTTTAGGAATTTTAAAAATCGCTAAACAAGTATTTGGAGTAGTCAAAGCACTAATTTTTTTTAATTCGGCTTCAGTTATGGTATGAACTTTGCGTGTATCAATTGATACAAAATCTGATTTTGTGGTAAATAATTCGTGCAATTCAAAATTAGAATCAAGCAATTCTTGAACACCTTTTACACCTTCAACAAAAAAAAGTTGTTCTTGTTTTCTATATTTTTTTTGCTGTAAACTCGTTATTAGTTTAATTTGGTTTTTACTAACCATAAAAATTGTATTTTTGACTAACTTTTTAAAAAGGACTTTGAAAAATATTTTACCAAAAATAACATTATTATTTGTAATCGGAACAATAATTTATTCGTGTTCGTTAGTTAAACGCGTGCCTGAAAATAAACAACTACTCGTAAAAAATGAAATTTATACCAACGAAAAACTAATAAAAGAGGAACGAGTTAATAATATATTAACACAACAGCCCAACAATAAGTTTTTCAAATATCCTTTGCGTTTGAGTTTATATAACTTGGCAAAAAAAAATCCAGATTCATCCTACAATGCTTGGTTAGACAAAAAACCGAACCGCAGAAAAAATTTAAAAAAACTTATTTCAGACAAACAAATAGGGCGTTTAGGAAAATCGTTTTTAGTTGCTGGATTTAGTAATTTCTTAAAAAAAACAGGCGAACCACCAGTAATTCTTGATAAAAAGAAAGCCGAAAAGTCAAAAGAACGTTTATCTGGATTTTATTACGATAATGGTTATTTAAAAAATACTGTTTCGTTTAAAATTGATTCAATTGGAAACAAAAGAGGTAAAGTTACTTATACTGTAACAACAGGAAATCCATATAAAATCGACTCTTTATCTCGAGAAATTGAAACCCCTGAAATTGACAGCTTGTATCAAACGGAAGCCAAAAAATCATTAATAAAACCTGGGGAACAGTATTTGTATTCTAATTTTGATAACGAAAGAAAACGTATTACTAAGCATTTTAGAAATAATGGTGTATACCATTTTCAAGAAAACCATGTAAAATATGAAGCTATTCAAAACGATTCGGCTCAAAAATTAGGAATTATTCTTAAAATAGAAGACAGGAGTGTAAAAATGGGCGACACTTTAGTTAAAAAACCTTTTACAATTTATAAAATTAGCCAAGTCAATATTTTTACCAATAATACTTCCAAAAAAGAAAACAATCAAGTTAAAGATAGTGTGGTTTACAAAGATTATAATTTTTTTAGTACGGGAAAATTACAATACAAACCAAAGGCAATATTGAATTCGGTTTTTATTGAAAAAGGCGAATTATTTAGCGATATTGATAGATCATTAACTTCAAAATCACTTAATAATCTGAATGTTTTTAATTATCCAAACATTGAATACATTGAAGATCCTAATGATTCCACTAAAACCTCCTTAATCACAAACATCTATTTAGTAAACAAGAAGAAATATGCTTGGCGACCTTCAATTGATGTTACCACATCTGATATTCAACAATTTGGAATTAGCGGACGAATGTCATTTACTTGGCGAAATGTGTTTAGAAGAGCAGAAAATTTAGAAATTTCCACACGTGGTAATATAGGTTCATCTAAAGATTTTGCCAATCCAAATAATGTTTTCTTTAATATTTTTGAATACGGTATTGATGCCAAATTGAACATTCCAAGGATCTTCTTCCCTTTAAATACTAAGAAAATCATCAAGAAGGAAATGTTTCCTTCTACCCAAATTAGTGTTGGTTTAACTAATCAAAAAAACATTGGATTAGACAAACAAAGTTTATCTGGTGGTATCAACTACAATTGGTCAACAACTAATGGTAGGAACAACTTTAAGTTTGATTTATTAAACATCAACTATGTAAGAAATCTAAATGCAGGAAATTATTTTAATGTATATAGAACTTCATACAATAGACTTAATGAATTGGCTTTAATTTACAATGTAACACCAGAGTATATTCAAGGAGGACAATTAACAGATGAAGGAACATTAGGTTTCATGTTAGATGTTTTTAGTGGAGCTACTTCATTAACCTCAAATGATCAAGATTATAAAACTATTTTAAGTATTTCAGAAAGATATATTCGTTTAGTAGAAGACAACCTAATAGTTTCATCAAGTTTTGCTTTTAATAGAAGTACAAAAAGTAATATTAGCGATAAAAGTTATTACAATTTTAAAGCAAGAATTGAATCGGCTGGAAACTTTTTATCACTTTTAGGCAACGGGTTAAATTTAACCAAAGAAGAAAGCGCTGCGGGAAATACAAAACTTTTCGGAATTGAATATGCACAATACATTAAAACCGAAGTAGATTTTGTAAAGCAATGGGATTTTGGAAAGAAAAACTCTTTAGCCATGCGCACCTTTGCTGGAATTGCAATTCCTTATGGAAACGCTAAGTCAATTCCTTTTTCACGAAGTTATTTTGCTGGTGGTTCAAACGACAACAGAGGATGGCAAGCCTATAGTTTAGGGCCAGGACGAAGTGGAGGTGTGAATGATTTTAATGAAGCCAATTTAAAATTAACGTTCAGTACAGAATATCGTTTTAGAGTAGGTGGCAATTTTTATAGTGCCGTGTTTGTTGATGTGGGTAATATTTGGAACTTTTTAGATAATGTAGAAGACGAACGCTATACTTTCACTGGAATAAAATCTTTAGAAGATTTAGCAGTTGGCTCTGGATTAGGATTACGCTATGATTTTGACTTTTTTGTTTTTCGAATCGATTTAGGTTACAAAACTTATGATCCTGGAAGAGAAATAGGTGATAGATGGTTTAGAGGAATCAACTTCGGAAAAACAGTGCTAAATTTTGGAATTAATTATCCATTCTAATTTTATAAATTCTTATTTTTGCTTTCTTATTATAAAAACATACAACTATGAGTCATAATATTAAACCTGGTGTTGCAACTGGAGATCAAGTACAAGAAATCTTCAACTATGCAAAACAAAAAGGCTTTGCATTACCAGCAGTAAACGTAGTAGGATCGAGCACTATCAATGGTGTTTTAGAAACTGCTGCAAAATTAAATGCACCCGTAATCATTCAGTTCTCTAATGGTGGAGCACAATTTAATGCTGGAAAAGGACTTTCTAATACTGGTGAAAAATCGGCTATTCTTGGGGCAATTGCTGGAGCAAAACATATTCATACACTTGCAGAAGCTTATGGAGCGACTGTTATTCTTCATACTGACCATTGTGCTAAAAAATTACTACCTTGGATTGATGGTTTGTTAGATGCTTCTGAAAAACATTTTGCAGAAACAGGTAAACCTCTTTATAGTTCACACATGATTGACCTATCAGAAGAACCAATTGAAGAAAACATAGAAATATGTAAAGGTTATTTAGCTAGAATGAGCAAAATGGGCATGACATTAGAAATCGAATTAGGAATTACAGGTGGTGAAGAAGACGGTGTAGATAATTCTGATGTTGATAGTTCAAAATTATACACACAACCTGATGAAGTAGCATACGCTTACGAAGAATTAATGAAAGTAAGTCCACGATTTACTATCGCAGCTTCTTTTGGAAATGTACATGGTGTTTACAAACCAGGAAATGTAAAATTAACACCAAAAATCCTTAAAAATTCACAAGAATACGTTCAAAATAAATTCAACACAGGTCACAATCCAGTTGATTTTGTTTTCCACGGAGGTTCAGGTTCTACTTTAGAAGAAATTAGAGAAGCTATTTCTTACGGAGTAATTAAAATGAATATTGATACCGATTTACAATTTGCTTTCACAGAAGGAATTCGCGATTATATGACGTCTAAAATTGATTATTTAAGAACACAAATCGGAAGTCCAGATGGAGCAGATAGCCCAAATAAAAAACACTACGATCCAAGAAAATGGGTTCGTGAAGGAGAAGTTACGTTCAACACAAGATTAGAACAAGCTTTTGCCGATTTAAATAACGTGAATACTTTATAAGTACGAAGTACGAGGTACAAAGTACGAAGTTTAAAATTTATTATTAATTGAAATTAGATGAAGATAAGGTTAGCCTTCCAACTTCTAACTTCTAACTTCTAACTTAATTATGGCTTGGTTTAAAAGAAAAGAAAAAGGAATCACAACCGCAACTGAGGACAAAAAAGATGTTCCAAAAGGTTTATGGTATAAATCACCAACGGGAAAAATCATTGACCAAGATGAATTGGCAAGAAACTTATGGGTAAGCCCTGAAGACGATTATCATGTACGAATTGGTAGTAAAGAATATTTCGAAATTTTATTCGACAATAACGAATTCACTGAACTTGATGCAAAACTGACATCAAAAGATCCATTAAAATTTGAAGACACTAAAAAATATAGTGATCGTTTAAAAGATGTAATGGACAAAACAAAATTAAAAGATGCTATTAGAACCGGCGTTGGAAAATCAAAAGGAAAAGACTTAGTAGTTTCTTGTATGGATTTTGCTTTTATTGGGGGTTCTATGGGAGCGGTTGTTGGAGAAAAAATTTCAAGAGCCATTGACTATTCTATCAAACACAAAATTCCGTTTGTATTGATTTCAAAATCAGGAGGAGCACGTATGATGGAAGCTGCTTATTCATTAATGCAATTGGCAAAAACCTCAGCAAAACTAGCACAATTAGCTGAAGAACAAATTCCATACATTTCATTATGTACTGATCCTACAACAGGAGGAACTACCGCTTCATACGCAATGTTAGGAGACATCAATATTGGAGAACCTGGTGCTTTAATTGGCTTCGCAGGACCTCGTATTGTAAGAGACACCACAGGTAAAGACTTACCTGAAGGTTTTCAAACTTCTGAATTTTTATTAGAGCATGGGTTTTTAGATTTCATCGCTCATAGAAAAGAATTAAAAAACAAGATAAATTTTTACTTAGATTTGATACAAAATCAACCAATTAGGTAATAAATTTTGCTGTTAAAGATTTTTTCTTTATAGCTTACATATAAAAAAATCTCATCATTTCTGATGAGATTTTTTTATATAATATAATTGATTAAATAATCAACATTGCATCTCCATAAGAATAGAAACGGTATTTTTCTTGAATTGCTTCTTTGTAAGCTTTCATCATTAAATCATGCCCGCAAAAAGCAGAAATCATCATTAACAAGGTAGATTTTGGTGTATGAAAATTAGTTACCATTGCATCTGCTAAGCTAAAATCGTATGGAGGATAAATAAACTTATTTGTCCAACCTGTATATGGATTTAGAGTTCTTTGTGATGAAACTGAACTTTCCATTGCTCTCATTGCAGTTGTTCCAATACAACAAACTCTTCTTTTTTTTGCTTTTGCGTTGTTGATAATGTCGCAAGCTTGTTGAGAAATAATCATTTCTTCAGAATCCATTTTGTGTTTTGATAAATCTTCTACCTCAACTGGATTGAAAGTACCTAAACCAACGTGTAATGTTACTTCAGCAAAATCAATGCCTTTAATTTCTAAACGCTTTAATAAATGTTTAGAAAAATGTAAACCAGCTGTTGGAGCAGCAACAGCTCCTTCTTCTTTAGCATAAATAGTTTGGTAACGCTCAGCATCTTCTGGAGTTACTTCTCGATTGATATATTTTGGAATTGGCGTTTCACCAAGCTCAACTAATTTTTCTCTGAATTCTTCATACGAACCATCATATAAGAAACGTAATGTTCTACCACGAGAAGTTGTATTATCAATTACTTCAGCCACTAACGAATCATCATCGCCAAAATACAATTTATTACCAATACGAATTTTACGTGCTGGATCTACTAAAACATCCCACAAACGCTGCTCTGCATTTAATTCTCTTAACAAGAAAACTTCGATACGTGCTCCAGTTTTTTCTTTATTACCGTATAAACGTGCTGGAAAAACTTTTGTATTATTTAATACCATTACATCACCATCGTCAAAATAGTCTATAATATCTTTAAATAATTTGTGCTCGATTGTACCTGTTTTTCTGTTAACTACCATTAATCGAGATTCGTCACGATTTTCAGTAGGAAACTCAGCTAATAATTCTTCAGGAAGATTGAATTGAAAATGAGATAATTTCATTTAAAAATGTTTAAGTGTTTAAAAGTTTAAGCGTTTACTTTCGTAATACCCTTAAATTCAGTTTGCAAATATACGATTATGAAATAGGCGTTGTCAAGTAAAAAGCGGTTTATTTTATAAATCCCTCTGTTTACTTGACAACGCCAAAATAAAAACTAAAAAAACTACTTATTTTAACTTACTCAACAACTGCACTTTATTGTGCATGTCTTTTGAAGCGGTTAAGATTAATGCTCCTTTTTTTCCTTTATTGTAATAATGAAGTTTGTCTCCTTCTTCCATTTTTATTGTTGTTGTAGCATTTTTTGTAAGTGAATAACTTCCGCCACTTCCAGCATTGATCACCTTTACATCTTCATCAGTATCATTTTTGATTTTAATATCAAATTTTTCAGTAATCATTTCTGTTTTTATAATTGCATTTGTTTGTCTTAGAGAAACTATATTCATCAATAATAATCCAAAAGACAAGATTGCAGTAAATATTACATTTTTCATTTGCTTACAATATTATTTAATTACAATTTTCTTAGTTGAGATGTTATTTTCTGCATCTTGAATTCTTACCACATACATTCCTGTAGCTAAACCAGAAACATTGATTTGTTTTTGATTGGAAGTCAATACTTTTTGTCCTTGAATGTTGTAGATTTCAACTGATTGAATATCTAAAACAGTTTCAATGTTTAAAATATCACGAACTGGGTTTGGGTATAAGGCAACTTCTAGATTGTTTTGTGTGAAGTTTGACGATGATAGTGCGTTGTTAGTGTATAAACTTGTAATATCGGCTTGTTCTAAAGCATAATTGTAAATTTTTAAGTCATCAATTACGCCACTAAAAGAACCCGCGCCAGCAAAACTAGTTCCAATTCTAAATAAATTATTATCATTTATGGTATTCCATGATTTAGCTTGAGAACCTAACAGAACACCATCTTTATAAATTTTTGCAGTTGTTCCATCATAAACATACACATAATGATACCATGTTAAAAGATTGTTTGTAGTTGTAACAGTATAATTATTGTTAAAACCAAAAATAGAAGTTTCTCCATAATCGACAGTACCTCCAAACATATTATCATTACTTAAAGTACCATAATAAAAAACAGGATTAATAAAAGAACCTGTATCATAATTATATAATTTTACCCAAACGGAAACTGAGCGTTCAGCATTACCATAAGGTAAATTAGAAATTGTAGCTGTAGAACCAATATAACCTATATTAATTGCACCTATAGGATTACTATGTCTATCAGTTGTAAATGAAGTATTTGCATTTGAAGCAAATGGAGCCAAACCTAATACATTGTTATAAGTATTATCAAAACTATATTCTGCGATGGGACCTGTTGGTGCAGGACCTGTTTGAACAGCAGAAAAATCATCAAAAAATGCTCTATTATCAGAAGCATTCATTTGCATTCTAAATCTTACTGAAGTTCCATTAGGAGCTACTCCAGCCGCTATATTTCCTGAAAGTACCAAACATGAAGTTGTAACTACTGGGCTTGAGGATAATAGTACCCATGATCCACTATTGTTTAATTCATAATAAAGATAAACATTACCATTTCCTGATGCATCGCTATTGGCTCTATAGTTGAAGGAAACATTGATACTATTTCCATTTGAAACATATCCTGAAGTGTAAATAACAGAAAATGGATTTGAAAAGGGCATAATAGCTGACATCAATTTATACGAACCGTTACAAGCCAAACCTGACGTTGGAGTTGTAGTAATAGACCCTCCAGAAGTCCAGCCAACTGGAGCAACTCCAGATTCAAATCCTTCAGTTACGTTAACTTGCGCATTTCCAAACGAAAATGCAAATAATAAAAATAATAGTAATCTTGTTTTCATAAGAGGTAATTTTAAAGTTTGATTCAAAAGTATTTCGATTTACTCATTGAAAATTGAACTAGTTTACCAAAGTGTATTTTCAGTTAACGAAATAAATTTTCGTTAATCAATACCTTGGTTTGGTAAACTCGTTCATCATATTAATTACGTATTCCTTACATTTGTTTAAAATCATAATCGTTTGCGAATTATATTACTTACACTTTTTCTTTTTGTATCGAATTTAGGTTTAAGCCAAAATCCGTATCATATTACTATTGACAAAACTTCGGGGTTGCCATCTAATAGTGTGTATGATATTTTTCAGGACAGCAAAGGTTTTATGTGGTTTGCAACTGGAAAAGGATTGTGCCGATATGATGGAAATGACTTTAAATTATTTACTGCCGATTTTCAAACTTCTAAATCGGGCTCATGCATTGCAGAAGATGCTTTTGGCAGAATTTGGTATGCCAATTTTGACGGATTTTTATACTATGTAGAAAAAGGAAGTTTAAAAGCATTACCGCAAAAAACTTCGCTTGGTTATTATAGATTTGGAATCATCAAAATGACCTTTTTTTAATTCAACCTGAAGCAATTCTAGTATATGATTTAAAATCTTTAAAAGTAAAAGCAAAACACATTATTAATGATAAAGAAGTTCGTTTTTGTTATGCTACTAAAGAAAAATTCTATGTTTTAGGCAATTATTTATATGAATTGGGCAATAAAAATGGAATTAAAAAACATAAATTACCTGAAGATTTTTACGCAGAAATCATTACGCCAATTATTAATACTTGGAACCAAAAACTAATTATTAATTCTAAATCAACTGCTATTTATTATAGTTTTGAAAAAGGCAAATTTTCTAAATTCAAATTAAACAATTCTATTGATTTTACCCAAAACACAGCAATTACAGATGACGCAATTTGGATTTGTACACCTAACGGTATGCATAAAATCGACTTGCTTTCCAACCAAAATAAAACATATTTTACTGATCAAAATATATCGTATATCCTTAAAGACAAACACAATAACTACTGGATTTCGACACTAAATAAAGGTGTTTTATTTATTCAAGATTTTTCAAATAATTTTATTGATTTACAACCTAGACCAAACTCATTATCATTAGGCAAAAATGAAGTTTTTATTGGTGCAGAAAAAGATTTAATTTACAAACTCAATTGTAAAAATCTTCAAACTGAAATTATTTACGAGAGTAAAAGCAATCATTCAATAAGTCAAATTTTTGCTGATACAATTAATGAAAAAGTGTTTTTCAATTCGTTTAAATTCAATATTTTAAATAAAAATAATCAAATTACAAATGAATTTTCAATAGCTATAAAAGACATCAAAAAAGTAGATAAAAAATATTTCTCGTTTGCTGCAAGTGGAATTTTAGGTATTTTTTGTGTGGATAAAAATCTTAAAAGTAGCTGGGATACTATTTTTGAAAAAAATAAAAAAGAAGACTTTTCAGGATTTAATCAAGCGCTACTTTTAAATAATACAAACGGAAAATCCACAGAATACAACGCAATAAACAACACGATTTATTATGCAACAAATAATGGATTAATAGCAATTACTAATGATGGAAAAACGCAAGAACTAAAACATAAAAACGAAACATTGTTTTTAGTTAAAATTCAAAAATATAAAGACAACATTATAGGTTTATCCACAGCAGAAAAACTCTACTCGATTAATGCTGAAAATGTAGTTACCCGTTTTAAACTTCCAGAGTTTATTGCAAAAGAAAAGTTTAATCGCTTTTTTATAAGAAATCAGTATTGTTATTTATTTTCTACAAATAGCGTATATGAATATGATTTTGAAACACAAAATATACAAAAAGTAATTTCGTTAAGCAATGATATTGAAGCAACCGATGTTATTTTAAAAAACAATCAGTTATTCTTTGCTACTTCTAAAGGAATTGTAATTAAAAACAGAAACGAAATTGGCAATTTCCCGAAACCAAAACTCATCATAAATGAAATCCAAATTAACGGAAAACGAAGAGAAGTCAATCAATTAAAAGAACTAAACCCAGATGAAAATGACATAGCAATTAACTTTTCAACCTTAGCGTTTGTTCCTAATGAAAGTTATAGCGTTTCGTATAAAATCAATAATTCTGAATGGAAAACCTTAGATTTAAACGATAAAAATCTAAAACTTTATTCATTAGCTTCTGGAAATTACACCATTCAATTGGCAATAAATCATGACAATTTAAAAATTGATTTACAAACAATTCAATTCGAAATCAAAAAACCATTTTGGTTAAAACCTATATTTTTATTTGGGTTCGGATTTGTTTTCTTAGGATTAATTTATACTTTTTATAAACTGCAAATTTTAAAATTAGAAAAACGAAATCAACTCCTTTTAGAAAAAGTAAACTTGGAAAAAAACTTAAATCAATCGAAGTTAAAAGCCATAAAATCACAAATGAACCCCCATTTTTTCTATAATGCTTTGAATACTATTCAGTCTTTTATTTTGTCAAACGAAAAAAAACAAGCTGTAAGTTATTTGTCAAAATTTTCTAACTTAACTCGCACTATTTTAGAAATGACCGAAAAAGAAACCATTTCTATTGCCGAAGAAGTAAAAACACTCGGTTTATATTTAGATATTGAAAAAGCTAGATTTGAAGAAGATTTTAATTATCATATTCTAGTTGACGACGAAATTGATGCTGAAAACATAAAAATACCAACGATGCTTTTGCAACCTTATGTAGAAAATGCTGTAAAACACGGATTGTTGCATAAACAAGGTGAAAAAGCAGTTACTATTCACTTCCAAAAAGAAACAGAGCATATAAAAATTAGTATTGATGATAATGGAATTGGTCGTCAAAAAAGCACTGAATTAAATGCTATAAAAAACAAAAATCACAATTCTTTTGCCACTGAAGCTATGCAAAACAGAGTGAACTTACTTAATCAATACAATCAAAAAAATATTTCAATTCAGTATATCGATAAAACAAACTTGAACAATCAACCTACTGGAACCTCAGTTGTTTTTGAAATACCAATAACTTATTAAGATGAAAGCAATAATTATAGACGACGAAAAAAGAGCAAGAGTTTCATTAGCCTTACTTATTCAGGAATATTGTCCAAATGTGGAAATTGTAGCCGAATGTGAAAATCTCTCACAAGGAGTAAAAGCCATTAGAAAACATAATCCTGATTTAGTTTTATTAGACATTGAAATGCCTGGTCATAGCGGATTAGAATTGTTAGATTTTTTTGATGAAAACGATGTGAATTTTTCCATTATTTTTACCACTGCGTATAACGAATATGCGTTGCAAGCATTTAAGTTTTCGGCAATTGATTACTTATTGAAACCTATTAATCCGGAACAATTAGCATATGCTATTACCCGATTAGAAAAACAAAAACAAAAGCTCGAAAATTTCAAAATATTAAAAGAAAACATTCAGCAAGAAAGTTTAAGTAAAATTGCAGTTCCGTCAGGAAATACATTAATCTTTTTAGATACTACAAAAATTGCTCATATTAAAGGAGAAGGTGCTTATTCTGAAGTGTTTTGCACAACCGGAACAAAAAATTTAGTAAGCCGAAATCTCAAAAATTTTGAAGATATTTTATGTTCAGATAAGCGTTTTATGCGTGTTCACAAATCATATATCGTAAATTTTGAACAAGTAGTTGCATACAATAAATCAGATGGTGGAAGTTTAGAATTAAACACAGGAGTTCATATTCCGGTTTCACCTGATAGAGCGCAACAAATATTGGAGCAAATTCAAATTGTGAAGAGATAAATTAAATTTCATTAACATCAAATCCAACAGATTTTAAATCCTCCCAAAAACTTGGATACGATTTAGAAACCACCTCAGCATTTTCAATAATAATTGGAACTTTTAATGCTAAAGGCGCAAAAGCCATAGCCATTCTGTGGTCTTGATAAGTTGAGATTGAAATTTTTTCCTTAATTGCAGAAGAGGATTTCAAATACAAAGAATCATTAGTTACAGAAATTTCAGCGCCTAATTTTGTTAATTCCATTTTTAAAGCCTCTAATCTGTCCGTTTCTTTGATTTTTAGCGTATGTAATCCAGTTAAATCACAACCCATTCCTAATCCAAAACAAGTTACGGCAATGGTTTGTGCAATGTCGGGAGAGTTGTTGAGTTGCGAGTTGTGAGTTGTGAGTTGTGAATTATGAATTCTTTCTTTTGAAATCGTGATTGAATTATCACTATTAAAAGTAGTTTCAACACCAAAATCTTGATAAATTTCAACTAAAGCGCTATCACCTTGCAAACTATTTTCTTTATAACTCGAAAGTGAAATTTGTATACCAATTTCAGACAAAGCAACAATGGAATACCAGTAGGATGCTGAACTCCAATCGGACTCAATTATGAATTGTGAATTGTGAATTAGCTTCGCTCTGTTCGCCTCTGGCTCGAGTGTGAATTGCGGTTTTACAGAAATTTTATTTCCAACAAAAGAAGTCTTTACTCCTATTTCATTTAATAAAGCCAATGTCATTTTAATGTACGGAACAGATGTAATTTCTCCTTCCAAAGTTAATTCTAAACCATTTTCAAGCTTTGGAGCAATTAGCAACAATGCCGAAATATATTGGCTACTTACATTGGCTGGTAATGAAACTTTGTTTTGAGTTAATTTTTTTCCTTTGATTCGAATAGGCGGAAAACCCTCATTTTCTTCATAACTAATTTCAGCTCCCAATTGATTTAATGCATCCACCAAAACTTTAATTGGACGCTCTTTCATTCGAGAAGAACCAGTCAGCACCACTTCTTTTCCTTCTTGGATTGCGAAAAAAGAGGTTAGAAAACGCATAGCAGTTCCGGCGTGGTGAACGTCTATTAATTCTGAATTGTGAATTGTGAATTGTGAATTTAGCGCCTTTTGCATCACTTCAGAATCATCAGAATTGGAGGTGTTTTCCAATGTTAAATTTGGATATAACGCTTGCAATAGCAACAATCTGTTAGTTTCAGATTTACTTCCCGTAATTTTTACTTTTGCCTTTTGCCTTTTATCTTTTGCCTTTTCTAAATGTAAATCCATTATTTCGTAACCATTTTTAGTCCAACAATTGATAAAATTAATGTCGTGATGAAAAAAACTCGCCAAAAAGTTGCAGGTTCTTTAAAAACAATGATTCCAACTAAAACGCTACCCACGGCACCAATTCCTGTCCAAACAGCATAAGCGGTTCCAATAGGTAATTCTTTGGTGGCTTTTACTAATAATATCATACTGATTGAAAGACACACCAAAAAACCTCCGTACCAAAGCAGAGAAGTATTTCCCGTTGATTCTTTTGCTTTTCCGAGGCAAGTGGCAAAACCTACTTCGAATAATCCTGCTATTATGAGTAAAATCCAGTTCATGTTTTTAATTGTGAATGGTGAATGGTGAATGGTGAATTCATAATTTACAATTCACCATTATTTCTTCCCTATTCTTTGTTTTGTTGTAATAATTATTGAAGCTAAAATTTTATTTATTTCAATAATATCGTTTTTTAATGATTGAAATTGTGTTTCGTTAAGATATTCTGACTGAAACAAAAGTTCCAACCAATAATCTGTTTCATTTGCTTCTTTTTGAGCAATGGCGAGCTTGTGAATAAAATCTAATTTACTTTCTGCTTGCTCTGCTTCACGAGCCAAAGCACCAATTGCTGTTCCGCTTCTTAGAAGTTGTTTACTTAAAACATATTCCTTCTTTTCCTGATTCAGAAATTGATATAATTTAACTACTCGTAATGCAAAATTAAATGATTTATTTTTAATAACATTATCTCCCATAATTCATCATTTACAACTCACCATTCACAACTCACCATTCACAACTCACCATTATTTAAGTTTCTCGTTATTATGATGTCTATCGTGATCGCGTTTGGTTTTTAAATCCATTTTTTTATCAAACGCTACTTGTAAATCTACACCTGTTTGATTGGCAAGACACAAAACTACAAAAACTACATCGGCTAATTCTTCACCAAGGTCTTTGTTTTTATCACTTTCTTTTTCTGATTGTTCGCCATAACGACGCGCAATAATTCGGGCAACTTCGCCTACTTCTTCGGTAAGTTGAGCCATGTTTGTTAATTCATTGAAATAACGAACTCCGTGTTCCTTAATCCAATTATCAACTTCTTGTTGGGAGTTTTTTAAATCCATTTTATTTTTATTTTGACACTAAGACACTAAGGCGCTAAGTGAATTTATTTTATATCTTTGTTTTGGAGATCTACGGAACTCCGCCAAAAAAGAGGAGTTCACTATGTGGATTCCTTTTTTGATTTTATTCTTTTAAAAACCCGTATTCATACACTTTTGGTTTTATTTTATCAGCTAAAATGGCGAGTTTACTTCTTAACTCGGCAATTAGTTTGGTGTATGTAGCATCATCACTTTTGCTGTTCATTCTGCCTTTGTCGTTTCTGCCTTGAAAATATTCTCTTATGTCGTATAAACTGGCGTTTACGTTATAACCACCCCGACCTTCGGCCACCCCTCCAAAAGAGGGGAATTGTTGCGCGTGGTAGTATTTCCATAATTCACGACCAGCATCAAAAACAGCGGTGGCTTCTTCTGAAAAAACTAATGGTTTTTGTTCTTCTGTTTTCGTTTGCTCAAAAAGTGTATCATTTGTAGCTTCATGCTTTATTTTACCTTTTATAAAGTTAGTCATAAAATTGCTTTCAAACTTGGCTTGTGCATTGACTTCATATTCTGTAAACGGAATCCAATGGTTGGTGCCGTATTGACTTTGAATATTATTGCTAAATAATGAATAAGTCAAACAATTTGTTTTAAATTCTGAATCGGTTTGCCAACTATCAATTGGATATAAATATTGATCTCTATCGTTAAGCCATGTCGGTTCAATAATATTACGTAAAGTAAAGTAAATAGAAGTTTCTATTATATTCTTATTTGTAATTTCTGTAACCTTTGATTCCCTAAAATCACTTTCAGATGGTTGACTTGTTATGAAAATAGTACGATTTTGTTGAACATCGACACCTTGAATTCTTAAATATCCTATTTTTTCCGTTTTCTTGTCAAAATATTTTCGAAGCCAATCAATAATAAGACTACCTTTTTTAACAGCATAAAAAGTTTTTTTGTCTACATTCCAGTCTGAGGATAAATCATCACTCAAAATTACGTCTGTTGAAATTTTAGCAATTTCTAATTTACAAGACAAATCCCAAATCAGAAAACCTATAGGAAAAAGTCCTTTAACATTATCAAAACTATCAGCTCGACAAATAAATCCAGCCTTATATTCTGCTCTAAAAAATGAACGAAATTTGGTAAAATTCTGAGAATTCAAATATTTTAATTTACTAAAAGAAGCAAGCTTACAATCTGGAATTTCAATATAAATTCTTGTAAAAAACTGAATAAACAATTCATTTATTGCGCTACCATTTAACTCTTTGTATTTATCATAAACTTTGTTATTCGAACTAACTCCTTCTTTGCTCTTGATACCATAACTTGAAGCCTCCGCATACGGCGGATTTATATAAATAACTAACTTTTTACGCTTTTCTTCATCATTAATAATGTCTTGTAAACTTTGTGGTAGCTTGGAAAAATCGTCATTTAAAAAATCAAATTGGAAAACGTTGTTTTTAAGCAAGTTGGCACCATGATCGATGCGTTCGTGCATTACGTTTACATCGGCTTGGTCAAGCGTGCTGGCAAAAATGTTGTATTTGTTGGTTAATCCAGCCAAAAGGTTGCCCGTTCCGGCAGCACAATCCCAAATGTAGTATTCGTCTTGCCAGTTTTCGCCTAAATAATCGGTTAAATATTTTTGCGATAATTCTACCCAAATACGTGGTGTAAAAAACGCTCCTTTGCGCTCACGAATGTCTTGCGGCACTAATAAATCGCGGCGTTCTATAATGTAATCTTGAAATTCTTTGAGTGGTGGTCGTTTGTAACGTTTCCAAAAATGCAAATAAATGTCTTTGTTTTTTAACGTAATGGTAGCGTCAAACATTTGCTTCAGGTTTTCCTTAGCAATTTTATACCCTTCGTGTTGAAAAACCACAAACAAATTATCTCTAATAGACAAATCGTCTTCTATATTTTGCGTGTCTTTGTCGTCTACAAATAAATCGGCAAGATAAAAATCGCTGTCTAAAATATTGGCTTTTTTAAGCGCGTCCCAATCTACATTAATAGTAGGTTTTACCACTTCTAACCAACGTAAATAAATAGGAATAAAGTTATTTTTATCGATTTTTAATTTGCTGGTTGTGGTAGCTTTTGCCACATTGTTTTTGATGAACGCTTGCAGTTCTTTTTCGTCTTTTTCGTAATCATAAACGTAAGTGTTTTGCTTCAACGTAGCTTCAACACGTTGTTTAATTAATTGAAATTCTTTGGTTTCATGATTACTGGGCGTTACATTCCAATTGAAATCGTTTAAATAAAAAATATCTTGCACATTGATATACGGCACAAAGGCAATTTTTTTAAAATCAAACGCGCCTAAAAACGCAGGCGGAATAGTTTTGTCAAAAGTTCGTGCTTTGCCAATAGTTAAAATGAGCTGTACAAACATCGTTGGCACATCAAAATTACCTGTTTTAGCTTCTGCCCAAAGCAAAGGTGTACGACCAAAAAGATTATCTTGTTGCGGAAAAACGGTAAAATCGATGTTACCTAAAATTTCGGTAGTGTCAAATTGTTTGAACCAATCGGCACCTACTTTGTTTTTAAGTTCTTCTTCGCGGATTTTATTGTATTTCATTTTGGCTGTATTCTTTGTGTGAAACAAATATAATTATAATTGTGAATTATAAATTGCGTTTTGTGCGTGATTTTATACAAAAAAACACTTCGGGTTGAAGTGTTTTTATAATTTGAATTGGTCTTTTCTGAATTTTCGGGGAAGTAATGTTGAATTAGAAAAACAAGTTATAATTTTTTCAAACTCTTCATCTAATAATTTTCCTTTAAATTCAATATCTTCTACTTGATAAGTTGACAAAAGATTTGCCTCTGATTCATCAAACACGTATTGCGCATACAAATAGGTATCTAATTGAAAAGAAAAGTTGTTATCTGTTACAATAATGTCTTTTGGAATATAATAACAACAAATACATTTCTCTGGAAAAGAAATACAACCGTGATTTTTTTCAATATTAGCAGGTAACGATTCTACTTTGGTAGGCAAGATTGCTGCTATAAAACCATTTTCAATTGTTTTTAATACGAGAAAGAATTTATTTTTTGGCTCGTTTCCGTTTTTGAAAATATAATCTTTAAAATAAAGTAAATTTCCTTTCTCAAACATCTTTTATCTTTGATTTAAAGATGCTGTAAAATTTAAAAACTCTAAATGATCATTGTAAAACGCTAATTTATTTTCGTCATGAGAAACTAAATCTGCAAAATCAATTTTGATATCCGTTGAATTAATCTCTTCATTTAACAAAGCTTCTAAAACACCATTTTTCATAGCTGTTGTATACCAAAGAGAATTTGTTTGATGTGTAAAATCAACTAAATATTTAGTGTTTTTACCTGAAAATTTTGCTGCAATTTCATCAAATATTGCAATATCAGAATCAGAAAACTCATCGTCATTAAAATCTGCCACAGGAGAAATATGAGTTGCATTTTCTATAACTTCAGATTTTATATACTCTTTTAAAAGCGAAGCGCCATCATTAAATTCAATGTACAAATCTTGACAAACTGGACCATATTTCCAAATTTCATATTGTAAATTGAACATTGGAAATCCTCTTTTCTTTACAGAATATTCATCTAAAATATACACAAGTTTTAACAAACTTGTCTTTGGAAGAAAGCCCATTTTTTCAATTAAATAAATTAAGCCATTACCTAATTTATCAATTTGATTTCGTGAATATTTATTGTTAGTTGTCATAATTTTGTTGAATAGTTAAAATGTTGATTTTCAAAAACATAAACTAATTAAGGAGTGCAAAGATAATACCATTTGTAATAAACTTCATTAAAATTACAATTTTTTTTTGAATTCAAGTGTTTTAAAGTCAAAAACTTACTCCTTATTTTTTGTATCGATTATAATGGTAACTGGACCATCATTTACTAAGCTCACTTTCATATCGGCTCCAAATTGTCCGGTTTGTACTTTTTTACCTAATTCAATTTCTATTTGTTGAACGAAAGATTCATAAAGTGGAATTGCTATTTCGGGTTTTGAGGCTTTAATATAACTTGGACGATTCCCTTTTTTGGTAAGCGCATGTAATGTGAACTGACTTACAACAATCATTTCGCCATCAATGTCTTTTAGTGACATATTCATTACTTCATTTTCGTCAGCAAAAATTCTTAAATTGGCTATTTTCGATGTTAACCAATTGATATCTTCTTGATTATCGGCATCTTCAATTCCAACTAAAACTAATAAGCCCTGTTGAATTTGAGCTACAATTTCGTTATTTATTGTAACTGATGATTGAGAAACTCTTTGGATTACTGCTTTCATGATAGTTGTGAATGGTGAATGGTGAGTTGTGAATTTACAATTTATAATTTACCATTCACAATTATTTTCTGGTTTCATCGCTAGCTCTTCGTTCGGCATCGTAAATATCTGCTCGATATTGCTCATCGTCACCTTCTAAAATTTGTGTGTAACTTTTATAGCGCGACCACGAAATTTCGTCATTTTCCAATGCTTTTTTGATAGCGCAATGTGGCTCATCTTTATGCAAACAATTATTGAATTTACACTGGTCTTTCAAAGCAAAAAATTCAGGAAAATAATCACCAATTTCTTGTTTTTCCATATCTACAATTCCAAAACCACGAATTCCTGGCGTATCAATAATTTGCGCTCCAAAAGACAAATCAAACATTTCGGCAAACGTTGTCGTATGTTTTCCTTGCGCGTGTGATTCGGAAATTTGTTTGGTTTTTAAATTCAACGAAGGTTCTAACGTGTTTACCAAAGTAGATTTTCCAACACCAGAATGTCCAGAAAACATAGAAACCTTGTCTTTCATTAACGCTTTAAGTTCGTCAATTCCTTTTCCATCTTTAGCAGAAACGCGTAAACATTTATAGCCAATTTCGGTATAAACGTGTTGCAAATATAATTGCTCGTCTAATGTAGAGTCATCAAACGTGTCTATTTTATTGAAAACGATAACGGCTTCAATTCCGTAAGCTTCGGCGGTAACTAAAAATCGGTCGATAAAACTTGTTGTTGTTGGCGGATTATTGATGGTTACCAACAAAAAAACCACATCAATATTTGATGCGATAATATGCATTTGATGCGATAAATTTACCGATTTTCTAACAATGTAATTTTTTCTATCATGAATTGCTGTGATTACTCCTGTGGTTTCATCGGTAGTGTTTTCGATATCATAATCTACAATATCGCCAACCGCAATAGGATTGGTGCTTTTGATACCTTGCATTCTAAATTTACCTTTTATACGGCACTCTAAAAAAGCACCATTTTCTGTTTTAATGGTGTACCAACTTCCGGTAGATTTATATACGATTCCTGTCATTCAAAGTTAGAAGTTAGAAGTTAGAAGTTAGAAGTTTTCTAAATCTACTTCGTTAATTGTAGCAAAGATAGTGTTTCTTGTTAAAATTAAGGAATAAAAAAAGACCACTAAAAGTGGTCTTTTTTTATTAATTTACAAAATATTAGTATTTGTAAGAAACACCTGTTTTGATTGCTTGAGAACCACCAAGAGCGTTAGAATTTGCACCAACAGTAGTTTTGTCTGCTGTTAATAATACGAATGGACAACCTTGTTTAGCTGCATCCATTTTTAATTTTTTCTGAGCTTTTTTGTCTCCAGTATTTCCAGTTTGAAAATTAATCAAACCTGTTTTACCTCTAACTTCACCTACTTTTTTCAACCCAGCGATGTATGACTTATCTTCCAAAATAACTACTTTTTCCCAATCATCCTCACCATTCACAACGATTTTTTCTGTTACTTCTTCAACACGACCTGTTTTTCCATAAACAATTTTTTCAATTGCATATTTACCAAATGTGTTTTCAGCATCTTCACCATCATACTTGAATATAACAGTATATTCATCTAATCTAATTACTTTACCTTCTACAACTTCTCCGTTGTGTTTGTAAATTTTATCAACTTGTGCATTTGCTGCAAAACCTAAAAAAGCAACAGCTAATAATAAGAATTTTTTCATTTTGTTTTAATTTAACGAATTAATTGGTGCGAATTTATAAAAAGATTTTAATTTTTTTGATTTTTTATGAAAAATATTACTTATTAATGACTTTTTCTTGATGTGTAATACTTTCTTGATGTATCGCCTTAAACAAATGCATTACAAATTCGTTACTCAATCCTTTTTCTTCACCTTCTAAAATCATTTTGCCTAAAATCTCGTTCCAGCGTTGGTTTTGCAATATAGCTACGTTTTTCTCTTTCTTTAATAACCCAATTTTATCAGCAACTTTCATTCTGTTACCCAAAATTTCTAACAGTTTACCATCAAACTCATCAATTTGCATACGCAGTTTTGCCATTTTTTGGTTGTACTCACTTTCATCATCAGAAATTTTTCTAACGCGTAAATTGATGAACATTTGTTTCAATATATCTGGAGTTACTTGTTGGGCAGCATCGCTCCACGCATTGTCTGGATCAATATGCGTTTCAATAATTAATCCGTCGTAATTCAAATCTAAAGCTTGTTGTGACACTTCTTGAATCATATCGCGCTTTCCTGTAATGTGCGAAGGATCACAAATCAATGGTAAATCTGGAAAACGATTTTGTAAATCAATAGCAATTTGCCATTCTGGATTATTGCGGTATTTGGTTTTTTCGTAAGTAGAAAATCCTCTGTGAATTACACCTAATTTCTTGATATTCGCATTATATAATCGCTCTAAACCACCAATCCATAAAGACAAATCTGGATTTACAGGATTTTTCAATAAAACGATTTTATCGGTTCCTTGCAAAGCATCTGCAATTTCTTGAACGGCAAATGGATTTACGGTAGTTCTAGCACCAATCCATAACACATCAATATCGTGCTCCAATGCTAATTTTACGTGAGCTGCCGTTGCGACTTCGGTTGCCATTAACAAACCTGTTTCAGCTTTGGCTTTTTGCAACCATTTCAATCCGATTTCGCCTACACCTTCAAAGCCACCTGGACGTGTTCGAGGTTTCCAAATTCCAGCACGGAAAATCGAAACATCTGAATTCTTTAATTCGTGAGCTATTTTTAAAACTTGATCTTCGGTTTCTGCGCTACATGGTCCTGCAATAACTAAAGGATGATTCAATTGAAAATCATCTAACCAAGTGCGTAATTCTTTTTTATTTTCCATAACCATTATTTCACTGTAAAATTACTACTTATTCTTAAATTATTATTGTTTGCTTCTTTCATATTCGCCCAACACCTTGAAATGCGTCGTCATAATTTCCATTACTTTTTTCGCTTTTTCAAAATGTTTATATTTTTCAAAAACCACATCCACAAAAAAAGCATAGGTAAAAGGTGTTTCGATAATAGGAAGCGATTGAATTTTTGTTAGATTCAATTTGCAATTATTCATTACATTTAAAACAGTTGCCAACGAACCTGGCGTGTCATCCAATTCAAATTTTATGGATGCTTTATTGATGAGTTCTTTTGGAATTTCCTTATTACTTGCTTTTAAAACCACAAAACGTGTTTTATTACTTTTTACGGCGTGAATTCCGTCGGCGATAATTTCTAAATTGTAAATTTCAGAAGCAACCGGCCCTGCCAAAGCTCCAATTCCTCTTAATTGATTTTCCTGAATTCGTTTTGCGGTAATTGCTGTATCGGAACTTTCGACCAATTTAATATGCGGATATTGACTAAAGAAATTAGCACATTGCAACAAGGCAATAGGATGCGAATGTACTTCTTTAATATCTTCAATTTTTTGACCTGGAAAAACCATCAAATTCATGTGAATATCCAAAAAATATTCTCCAATAATGTGTAAATCATTTGAATCGATTAATGCATAATTTGGCAAGATTGAACCCGCGATAGAATTTTCTAACGCCATTATTGCTTTGTCCGATTGGTTGGTTTTTAAACTGGTAACCACATCTCTAAATGTAACACACTCATCCAATCCAATTGCTTCACCAAAACAACGATGTGCTACTTGGTGATGAAACGACCCTTGAATTCCCTGAATTGCGACTTTAATTTCCATAATATAAGCAAAAAAAAATCCCGATTTACATCGGGATTGTATGTTTATAAAATAAATTTCTTTGATTTATATAATAGCACAACAATCCCCCTTCTGTCTCCAGAAGAAATAAAAAGAATTGTTATAAAAAAATGTGCTATTGGTAAGCATTGTGACTTTGTTGTTATATTTGGCTAAAGTAATAAAAAAATGAAAACGAAATACTTTTTTAAATAAATTTGAGTTCTTTTAAAAAAAGTTACTTTTGCTAAAATTTACATCATATGTCGATAGAAGTTCAAAATATTTCAAAAAATTACGGAGACCAAAAAGCGTTAGACAACATTAGTTTTTCTGTAAAAAAAGGAGAAATCGTAGGTTTTTTAGGTCCAAATGGTGCCGGAAAATCAACTTTAATGAAAATTTTGACCACATATTTAACAGCCGATAGCGGAACAGCTGTTGTGAACGAACATGATGTAACTTCGGCACAAAAAGATGTGCAAAAATCGGTTGGATATTTACCAGAACACAATCCGTTATATTTGGATTTGTATGTGAGAGAATATTTGGCTTTTAATGCCGATTTACACAAAGTTGCCAAATCGAGAATTGATGAAGTAATTGCTTTAACTGGATTAACACCTGAAAGCCATAAAAAAATAGGTGAATTATCAAAAGGTTACCGCCAACGTGTAGGATTAGCAACGGCTTTATTACACAATCCAGATGTAATGATTTTAGATGAACCGACTACAGGTTTAGACCCAAATCAATTGGTTGAGATTCGTGATTTGATTAAAAATATTGGAAAAGACAAAACCGTTTTTCTTTCCACGCACATCATGCAAGAAGTGGAAGCTATTTGCGATAGAATTATCATTATTGATAAAGGGAAAATCGTTACCGATAAAAAACTAAATAATTTAGTTGCCGAAGAAGCAGAACAAATTATTGAAGTTGAATTTGACAAAAAAGTTTCTGAATCTGATTTTGTGGCTTTACCAAATTTGAAATCGGCAAAAAATACACATGATTTAGTTTGGGAACTTACTTTTACTACAGCAACAGATATGCGACCAGCTATATTTGATTTTGCACAAGTAAACCACTTAAGAACATTACAAATTGTCTTGAAAAGTAAAAACTTGGAACAGATTTTTAGAGAAAAGACAGCAAAAAAGAAATAAAAAAATCTCCTTACAAATAAACCTGTAAGGAGATTTTTTATTTTAAACTAATATTACTTAAGAGTAGCTAAATATTGCTTTCTTAATGCAAAATAGTCATCATAAACTTTAGATAACGCATATTCTGATAAATCTTGATTTAAAGTTGTACTGTAAATAAACTCATCTTCAGTAAAACCATATTTTGTAATTGCCTTTTTTATGTATTTAACAGCAACATCTTTTTTTCCGTCTAAAAAATAACAATTTGCAACCTCAACAAAAACTTCTTTTAAATTTTCATCTCCTGCATTTTTAATATACGATTCATATGCTTTTATAGCTTCAGTATAGTTCTTCTTCTTCCCAAAATCTCTTGCTTTTAAAAGAATAGAATCCAATTCATTTGCAAAGTTTAACTGAGAAATGAATAAAATTACGAAAGTGTAGATAATTTTTTTCATGGGTTTTGTTTTTTTTGTTATTATAAATTTACAAATCTTTTTTGAATAAAAAAATATATATTTATCACTCAGCCTTGTTTTAAACAGAATACAATATATAATTTTAACATTTTTATTAAATTATATTTAATTTAAATCATTAAAAATCAAAATAAATAAAATTTAAAACTTCAAAATCGACTAAATACAGAAAAATTCGAAAAAATGCACTTTTTAAAAAAAACTTTGTTTTTAATCGAATTTATGTGCTTTTCGTCGACAAAATTATTATTTTATTTGATTTATAAAAATTATCACAACCGAAATAACAATTTATTAAACTGAAATTCTGTTGGTTACAATTTATTAAACAATATTTTGTTCAACGTTAACTTCATTTACGAATAAAACATTGATATGGTTTTAAAAAAAATCTCCTAAGTATAAAATACTTAGGAGATTCAACTATGAAAAAAAAATATTATTAAAAAATTTCTTTTGCAATAGCCTTAACATTCTCAGCCTTTCCCATAGAATAGTAATGCAAAACTGGAATTCCAGCTGCGACTAATTCTTTACTTTGTTGCGTACACCATTCAATTCCAATCTGTTTCACAGCATCATTATCGTTAGCTTTTACAACCGCCATAATTAAATCATCAGGCAATTCAACACTAAAGCGATGTGGAATTAAATTCAACTGTTTCTTTGTTGCGATAGGTTTTAATCCTGGAATAATAGGAACGGTAATTCCAGCAGCTCTGCATTTTGCAACAAAATCAAAGAATTTTTTATTATCAAAAAACATTTGGGTGATGATATAATCAGCGCCGTTTTTAATTTTTTGCTTTACGAAATGAATATCACTATCTAAACTTGGTGCTTCCATGTGTTTTTCTGGATAACCAGCAACTCCGATGCAAAAATCAGTTTTTGTTGAATTCTGCAAATCTTCGTCTAAATAAATTCCCTTGTTCAAATTGCTGATTTGTGTTACTAATTCGGATGCATAAGCATGTCCTTCCTTTTCAGGTTTGAAGTAAATTTCGCTTTTAACAGCATCTCCTCGAAGCGCTACGACATTATCAATTCCTAAGAAATCTAAATCAATCAACAGATTTTCAGTATCTTCTTTGGTAAAACCGCCACATAAAATATGCGGAATGGCATCTACTTGATATTTATTCTGAATTCCAGCACAAATTCCAACTGTTCCCGGACGTTTTTTTACTACTTTTTTCTGAAGTAAGCCGTTTGCTAATTCCTTGAATTCATATTCCTCACGATGATAGGTTACATCAATAAATGGCGGATTGAATTCCATCAACGGATCAATACTATCAAAAATAGATTGAATGTTTTGTCCTTTTAAAGGCGGTAAAATTTCGAAGGAGAACAAAGGTTTTCCGTTGGCGTTTTGTATATGTTCCGTTACTTTCATGTTTTATGTTTGTGGTTGATTGTTTATTGTTTGTGGTTTCCAAGTTTAAACCATAAACAACAAACTATAAACTTCTTTAATCTGCTAAGTTTGGTGATAGCCATTTTTCGGCTTGTTCAACACTAATATTTCTTCTTTTGGCGTAATCTTCTAATTGGTCTTTTTTAATTTTTCCTAAACCAAAATATTTACTTTCTGGATTCGCAAAATAATATCCTGAAACCGATGACGCTGGCCACATTGCCATACTTTCAGTAAGCTTTACTCCTATTTCTTGTTCTACATTTAATAATTTCCAAATGGTTGGTTTTTCCAAATGGTCGGGACAAGCAGGGTAACCTGGAGCTGGACGAATTCCTTTGTATTGTTCTTTGATTAACTCATCATTTGACAAAACCTCATCAGAAGCGTAACCCCAAATTTCTTTACGAACTTTTAGGTGCAAATATTCTGCGAAAGCTTCGGCTAATCTATCGCCTAGGGCTTTTACCAAAATCGAATTATAATCGTCTAATTGCTTTTCAAATTCCGAAGCTTTTTCATCTACTCCAAAACCAGTTGATACGCAGAAACATCCAATGTAATCTTGTTTACCAATTTCTTTTGGAGCAATAAAATCCGCCAATGCGATATTTGGAGCTCCAACTGTTTTTTGAGATTGTTGTCTTAAAGTTAGAAGTTGGAAGCTGGAAGCCGGAAGACTTACTTCGATATCATCATCATTTATTGTATTCGCTGGAAAAATTCCTAAAATTCCTTTTGCGGTGAACCATTTTTCCGAAACAATTTGAGCAAGCATTTTTTGTGCATCTTCAAACAAATTCGTTGCTTGTTCGCCTACAATTTCATCGGTTAAAATCGCTGGAAATTTTCCGTACAATTCCCACGATTGAAAAAACGGCGTCCAATCTATGAAATCTACTAATTCTGAAAGTTCAACTTCAATTCTTTTTGTTCCTATGAAATTTGGTTTGACAGGTTCGAACGTATTCCAATCTATTTTGAATTTATTTTTACGAGCTTCTTCAATTGATAAGAAATTTTTCTCACGACTTCTATTCAAATACCCTTCTCTAAGCGTATCATATTCTTCACGAAGTGATTTTGCATAAGTAATTTTAGTATCGGGTTGTAATAGATTGGTTGCAACTGTTACCGCACGAGAAGCATCGTTCACATGAACCACAGTTTCTTTATATTCTGGAGCAATTTTCACAGCCGTATGCGCACGAGAAGTTGTGGCACCACCAATCATAACTGGAATTTTGATGTTCAACTTATCCATTTCTTTGGCCAAATACACCATTTCGTCCAACGAAGGTGTAATCAAACCGCTCAAACCGATAATATCTACATTTTCTTTAACAGCAACTTCAATAATTTTTTCTGGCGGAACCATCACTCCTAAATCGATAATCTCGAAATTATTACAGGCTAAAACTACTGAAACAATGTTTTTACCAATATCATGCACATCACCCTTTACCGTTGCCATCAAGACTTTTCCAGCACTTGACGAAGTAGAACCATCTTTTGAAGCTTCAATATAAGGAAGCAAATAAGCCACCGCTTTTTTCATTACACGCGCCGATTTTACTACTTGAGGTAAAAACATTTTTCCTGAACCAAACAAATCACCCACCACATTCATTCCAGCCATCAAATTGATTTCGATAACTTCGATTGGTTTTTTAGCTAACTGACGCGCTTCTTCGATATCAATTTCGATAAATTCGTCAATTCCTTTTACTAATGAATGCGTCAATCGCTCTTGAACCGAATCATTTCGCCATTCAGCAATAGCTTTTTCATTCGATTTCACATCGCCTTTGAAACTTTCGGCTAAATCTAGTAAACGCTCTGTGGCATCTTCTCTTCTATTTAATAAAACATCTTCAACGTGTTCTAATAAAATGGGATCAATTTCATCGTAAATCTCTAACATTTCAGGATTCACAATTCCCATCGTCATTCCGTTTTGAATGGCGTGATACAAGAACGCAGAATGCATCGCTTCACGTACTTTATCATTTCCACGGAAAGAAAAAGACACGTTACTCACACCTCCAGAAATATTAGCATATGGAAGATTTTCGCGAATCCATTTGGTCGCTCGGAAGAAATCTAATGCATTTAATTTATGCTCTTCCATTCCGGTTGCAACTGGAAAAATATTAGGGTCAAAAATGATATCTTCGGCAGGAAAACCAACTTGATTAACCAAAATATCGTAACTTCTTTTACAAATTTCAATGCGTCTTTCGTAAGTATCCGCTTGGCCGTTTTCGTCAAAAGCCATAACAATTACAGCTGCTCCGTATCGTTTAATTAATTTAGCATGATGAATAAAAGTAGCTTCTCCTTCTTTTAACGAAATTGAATTCACCACACCTTTACCTTGAATTACTTTTAAACCAGCTTCAATGATTTCCCATTTGGAAGAATCAATCATTACAGGAACTCGCGCAATATCTGGTTCAGCTGCGATTAGATTAAGGAATTTAGTCATCGCATAAACGCCATCTAACATTCCTTCATCCATATTGACATCGATGATTTGCGCACCACCTTCTACTTGTTCACGTGCAACCGAAAGCGCTTCGTTGTACTTTTCTTCTTTTATTAACCTAAGAAATTTACGCGAACCTGTAACATTTGTTCGTTCTCCAACGTTTACAAAATTGGTTTCTGGAGTTACAATCAAAGGTTCTAAACCTGATAATTTTAAATATTTATCGGAATTATAACTCATTACTTATTCTTTTATAATGTTTCGCAACATCTTTCCAAAAGATTTTACTATCAATAACATATTGGCAAACCCAACATCGTTGTGAATTTAAAAATGTTTCGAAATTTATTTTTATTGTACTGTTTTTCATTTTTTTTGATATTTAATAATTGATAAATCAATTATTGAGACAAAGCATGCTTTGTCTCTACACGGGGCGTGGTTTGAATTCTTTTGCTACTTCGGCAATTAATTTGATGTGTTCTGGTGTTGTTCCGCAACATCCACCGATGATATTCACTAAATTTTCTTGCAAATATTCCCGAATTAATTGTTGCATTTCCTCAGGCGTTTGATCGTATTGCCCGAAAGCATTTGGCAAACCTGCATTGGGATGCGCTGAAACATTTAACGATGTATTATTTCCCAGTCGTTTCAAATACGGTTTCAATTGATCAGCTCCTAAAGCGCAATTAAATCCAACACTCAACAACGGAATATGCGAAATCGAAATCAAAAAAGCTTCCACCGTTTGTCCCGATAATGTTCTTCCAGAAGCATCGGTAATTGTACCTGAAACCATTACTGGAATATCGATATTGCGTTCTTCTTTTACTTCTTCGATTGCAAACAAAGCCGCTTTTGCATTGAGCGTATCGAAAATTGTTTCTACCAAAAGTAAATCGCAACCGCCATCTATTAAAGCTTCGACTTGTTGTTTATAGGCGATTTTTAAATCATCAAAATTTACCGCACGAAATCCTGGGTCGTTTACATCAGGTGACATAGATGCTGTTCTGTTTGTTGGTCCGATGGAACCTGCTACAAATCTTGGCTTATCTATAAATTCATCTGCAACTTCACGAGCGATTTTTGCTGATTGAAAATTCAATTCGTAGACTAAATCTTCCAAATAATAATCCGCCATTCCGATAGTAGTTCCTGAAAAAGTATTGGTTTCTACAATATCAGCACCTGCTTCAAAATAAGCACGATGTACCGATTTTACAGCTTCGGGTTGGGTAATGGAAAGTAAATCGTTATTTCCTTTTAAAGGATGCGGAAAATCTTTGAAACGTTCGCCTCTAAAATCTTCTTCTTCAAATTTATAACGCTGCAACATCGTCCCCATAGCTCCATCGAGCACGAGAATTCGTTTTTTGATTTCTTCTTGAATTTTTGACATATTATTTTTTAACCGCGAGGCTAGCAAAGGGTTTTCGCAAGGTTCGCAAAGCTTTAATTTATTAATATGTTATCAAGAAATTGGAAAAAATTTCCTTGAGTTATCTGCTTCCGATAAAATCGGAATAGAATGTAGCACCTTCTACAAGAGTAGGGTTGCTAAGCTTTCGTAGGGTCTATTCCCTCCAGCTTTCGTGATAACAAACAGTATGTTTATGAACTCTGCAAATGTAGTAACAAAATTGAAATTATGAAATATTTTCTAAAATTTCATTTAAAATATATTTTTTATAGATTTATATTCTAATTTTAAACACTAATTAAGAATATAAATCTATAAAATAATTTAATAAGTCTTATTCTAACGCCTGTTTCAAATCGTTAATTACATCTTGAACCGTTTCCAAACCAACAGAAACGCGGACTAAACCATCAGTAATGCTAACCGTCAAACGTTCTTGTTCAGTTAATTTACTGTGTGTTGTGGAAGCTGGATGCGTTACAATCGAACGCGTGTCACCTAAATTCGCAGACAACGAACATAATTTGATTTTATCTAAGAATTTTCTTCCTGATTCAATTCCGCCTTTAATTTCAAACGCAACAATATTCCCTCCTAATTTCATTTGCTTTTTAGCGACTTCATATTGTGGATGCGATTTCAAAAACGGATATTTCACTGAAGCTACACTAGGATGGTTTTCTAAAAATTCAGCCACTTTTAAAGCATTTTCGCAATGTCTTTCGATACGAACTGGCAAAGTTTCTAAACTTTTCGACAACACCCAAGCATTGAAAGGCGATAAAGCGGGTCCGGTATTACGAGAAAACAAATAAATTTCACGAATTAAATCATAACGACCAACGGTTACTCCGCCTAAAACACGACCTTGACCATCGATTAATTTGGTGGCAGAATGAATCACTAAATCGGCTCCAAATTGAATTGGATTTTGAATATAAGGTGTTGCAAAACAGTTATCAATGATTAAAATTAAGTTGTGTTTTTTGGCTATTTTTCCCAATAATTCCAAATCCAAAATATCAACTGCCGGATTAGTTGGCGATTCTGCGTAAAGAATTTTTGTATTCGGTTGAATGAAATTTTCAATCATTTCTGGTTTGTTCACATCAAAATAACTGGTCGTAATATTCCATTTTGGAAAATATTTGGTAAACAACGTATGCGTCGAACCAAAAACACTACTTGCTGAAACGATATGATCGCCCGAATTCAATAAAACAGCAAAAGTAGAATAGACTGCTGCCATTCCTGTTGCGAAAGCGTAGCCGTCTTCTGCTCCTTCCATTAAACAAATCTTCTCTACAAATTCAGATGTGTTGGGATTGGAAAATCGGCTGTAAATATTTCTTTCCTTTTCCTCTGCAAACGAGGCACGCATATCTTCCGCATCTTCAAAAATAAAACTGGAAGTTAAATATAACGGAACAGAATGTTCTAAATATTGCGTACGTTCCAATTGCATTCTGATGGCTTGGGTTTCTAATCCTAAATTTTGGTTGCTCATGGTTTTGTTTGTTGAATTGTTTAATCGTTGAACTGATAAAGTGTAAAACCCACAAGACTTTTACATCTTGCAGGTTTGAGTTTGGGTGGTTATAATTTTTTTTCGGATAAGCGTAAAATATCTCCAAAAACACCTCTTGCAGTAACAGATGCTCCTGCTCCTGCGCCTTGAATTACTATAGGTTGCTCACCGTACGATTCCGTGTAAATTTCGAAAATAGAATCGGAACCTTTTAAGGAACCTAAAGCTGAATTAGCTGGAACGGAAATTAATTTCACTTCCAATTTACCTTTGTCTTGTTGTAAATCACCAGATAATTCACCGATGTAACGCAACACTTCATTTGGACCTTGAGCGTCTTTGATGTTTTGGTAAACTCCATCTAATTCGGATAAGCGTTTTAAAAAATCAGTTGCGCTTCCTTCGCGTAAAGCTTCTGGAATTAGGTTTTGAATTTGGATTTCTTCGAATTCGTTTTGTAAATCTAATTCGCGTGCTAAGATTAATAATTTTCTACCCACATCGTTTCCGTTTAAATCTTCTCTTGGATCAGGTTCTGTAAAACCTTTGTCGATGGCTTCTTGTAATACTTCGCTGAATTTCTTTTCTTCCACCGAAAAATTATTGAACAAATAACTCAATGTTCCTGAAAAAACGCCTTTAATCTTGGTAATATTTTCACCTGACAAATGCAGTAATTTTATTGTATCAATTAACGGCAATCCTGCACCCACATTGGTTTCGTACAAATATTCTTTTTGGTTATCTTTTAGTAATTTTCGTAATTTTTTATAAAAGTCTATGCTTACGGTATTGGCAACTTTATTGGAAGAAATTAAATCGAAACTATTTTCGGCTAACAAAATGTAATTTTCAATGAAAGTCGAACTTGCAGTGTTGTCAATTGCGATTAAATTTTCTAAATGATGTTCTTTTGCATACTCAATTATGTCTTCCACTTTATATTCCTGACCTTTATCTTCTAAAGTAGCTTTCCAATTTTCGCTAATTCCGAATTTATTCAACAATACCTTTTTGGAATTTGCGATTGCAAATACATTCAGCTTAATTCCTTTTCGTTTTTCGATGTTTTTTGTTGATTCTAAAATTTGAGAAATCAAAGTGCCGCCAACCGTTCCGTGACCGAAAATGGCAATGTTGATTTTTTTCGCTACTCCAAAAATTTCACCGTGAATTACATTTAAAGCACGTTTGAATTCGTCTTGACTAATTACCAAACTGATATTTCTTCCTGTAACTGTATTATTCAACAAAATTGGTGTGATTTTATTTCGGATTAAAGCCGTATACGGTTTGTGGAAATTGGTTAAATCTTGTCCGATTATAGAAATCACAGCAATGTTATCGTTTACCGAAATTTTATTGACATCTTTCGTGTAAAAATCGGTTTCAAATTCTTTTTCTAGCCCAACTAAAGCTTTGGAAGCCTTATCAGAACTTACCACCAAACCAATTCCTCTTTCTGAAGAACCTTGCGAAATAATGCTAACACTAATATCATTTTCAGCCATCACACGGAAAATTCTCGCATCAACACCTGTTTTTCCTAACAAACCTCTTCCTTCTAAATTAATCAGCGAAACATTGATTAAAACCGAAAGCGATTTGATCCCTTCATTAGTTTGTTCGGAAGTGATTAAAGTTCCGTCATTTTCAGGATTGAACGTGTTTAAAATTCGCAACGGAATGTTTTTTTCCACCAAAGGAATTATGGTTTTGGCATGTAAAATTTGCGCTCCGAAATTCGCTAACTCATTCGCTTCATTAAAAGATAATCTCTGAATTTTTTTTGCATCAGCAACTAAATCAGGGTTTGCGGTAAAAATTCCGTCAACATGAGTGTAGTTTTGAAATTCTTCGGCATTTAGATAATTGGCTAATAAGGAAGCCGTGTAATTGCTTCCGTTTCTACCTAAAGTCGTAGTTTCATTGTGTAACGTTGAACCGATAAAACCTGTTACAATATTGACTTTATCCGTGTTTTTTTCGAAATAATCCAAGACATTTCGCTTTGAAACAGCGTCAATTGGTTGTGCATTTCCGAAATTGGTATCGGTTTTTATTAATTGACGAGAATCGGTGAATTGTGCTTTGATACTGTTTTCGTTTAAAACATAAGCGACATATTTTGCCGATAAAATTTCGCCATACGCAATGACTTGATCTTTGATTTTTTCGCTGTAATCTCCTAAAAGCGAAACGCCTTCCAACAATTTCTGCAAAACTGAGAATTCTTCTTCAAATATGTTTTCTTTCAAGCCTTCCAATTGGTATTTTTTAAATTGCTCAAAATCCGCTTGAAAATTGATATTGGCTTGTGCTTTTTTTAGTAAAATTACCAATTCATCAGTAGCGTTTCCTCTTGCCGAAACTACGACTGCGATGGGTTCGTTATTGAAATATTTTTGAGCAATCGTTTGCACTACTTTTTGCAATCCTTCTCCGTTTGCTAATGATTTTCCTCCAAATTTTAATATTTTCATTTGATTTCTAATTAAATATAGGTTTTAGTATGTTGTTTAGTTGTTCAAATTCTATCAAAAAAGCATCGTGTCCGTGAATGGATTTGATTTCGTGATAAAATGCATTGTTTTTGTAGTTTTTGACTTCCTGAAAAGCGGTTTTAATTTCGTTTTCCGTAAAAAAATAATCGGTATCCACACTAATTAGATGAATGTTTGATGTTATGTTTTTTATGACTTCTGCTTGATTTCTGTTTTTAAAAATATCCGTAGTTCTCAATAAATGATTCATGAGTTTGTAAGCCGAAAGTTGAAATCGGTTTTGCAATTTTTCTCCGTGATGCAACAACCAACTTTCCACTTGAAACAATCCTTCCGAATTTTGCAATTTGGTCTGGAATTTTTCTTGAAGTGATTCAGGTGTTCGATATAATAACATGGCGTGAATTCTAGCATCGTGAATTGGATTTTTGGAATTATTCAAAATCAAATCTTGAATTAATACATTTCCAATCAACCAATCAGAAGCTTTCCAATTCGTAGCAACCGGAATTAAATTTGCAATCGCTTTTGGTCTAATCGTTGCCATTTCCCAAGCAATTGCTCCGCCTAGACTTCCGCCAATAACTGCAAAAACTTGATTCACTTTAAACGAATCGATTCCTTTCCAAAATAAATTCGCAATGTCAGAGGTTGTAAAATATTGATAATTTTCAATCAAATTTTCTTCATCTTGATAACCGTTTCCAGGAATATTGAAAGCCAAAACTGCGTATTTTTTGGTATCGATAATTTTATCATCGCCAATTAACGATTGCCACCAACCGTTTTCACCAATAACTTGCGAATTTCCAGTTAAAGCATGATTCACCACCACCAAAGGAGCTGAACCAACGGGTTGCCCAAACAATTGATACGACAAAATCACTTTTGCTTGCACAACTCCATTTTGCAATGGAACATTTTGGAACACTCTTTTTTGAATTTTACTCATCTTTCTTTTTAAAAAAAGACTGCCTTTAGGTAGGTCTATCGGCAGCCTTCAAACAAACAAAAACCTAAACTAAATTTTGAACTGGCAATTTTTCTAAAACACCTTGTAAATCGGCTTTCAAGTCTTCAATATCTTCTAATCCAACGGATAAACGAATTAAATCTTTCGTTACTCCAGTTGTAATTTGTTGTTCTTCTGACAATTGTTGGTGCGTAGTACTTGCTGGATGAATAATCAATGATTTTGTATCACCAATGTTCGCCAACAATGAGAAAAATTGGGTTTCATCGGCTACTTTTTTAGCCGCATCATAACCACCTTTTAATCCAAAAGTTACGATACCACTTTGTCCTTCTGATAAATATTGTTGGGCTAAATCATAATATTTTGAAGAAATTAAGCCAGGATAATTTACCCAAGCCACTTCTGGACGTTTTTGCAACCATTTGGCTAATTCCAGTGCATTCTCACTGTGTTTTTTGATTCGGATAGCCAATGTTTCCAAACCTTGAATAATTTGAAATGCGTTAAAAGGACTCAAAGAAGCTCCTAAATCGCGTAAACCTTCTATTCTAACTTTTGCGATGAACGATGCAGCATCCAAAACTTCATAATATTTTAATCCGTGATAACCCGCTGAAGGTTCTGTGAATTCAGGGAATTTTCCGTTACTCCAGTCAAAATTTCCTGCATCGATGATGACACCTCCAAGAGAAGTTCCGTTTCCACCGATGTATTTCGTTAAGGAATGGATTACGATGTTTGCTCCGTGTTCGATTGGGTTCAGCAAAAAGGGTGTTGCCACTGTGTTATCCACAATAAAAGGCACTTTGTAGGTTTGTGCGGCTTTTGAAATGGCTTTTAAATCTAGTACATCTAATTTTGGATTTCCTAAACTTTCGGCAAAGAAAACTCTGGTATTTTCTTGTGCTGCATTTAAAAAATTTTCTGAATTTGATGGATCTACGAATGTTGTAGTGATGCCTAATCTTGGCAAAGTCACGTTTAATAAATTATATGTTCCTCCATATAAACTGTTAGAAGCTACAATGTGATCACCAGCTTTTAATAACGTTAATAAAGCAGTTGATATGGCTGCGGTTCCTGAAGCGGTTACGACAGCTCCGATTCCGCCTTCTAATTTGGCTAAACGCTGTTCTAAGATATCGTTTGTTGGATTATTTAATCGAGTGTAAATGAATCCAGCTTCGGCTAAACCAAAAAGATTGGCTGCGTGGTCTGAATTATTAAAAACGTATGATGTAGTTTGGTAAATTGGAACAGCTCTTGTTCCTGCGTTTTTAGTTACGTCGTGTCCTGCGTGTAATGCGTTTGTTGCAAATTTATTTGTGCTCATGATATTTTAATTTTTAATGTTATTGTATTTTTTAAATGTATTTTTTTGACTTTACTGATTTTGTTTCAGCTACACATTCGACAACATCGTCTTGGATTATAAATGGCTATTTTCATTATTTTGTTGATTTTTTGAAATAAAAAAACCTCTGCTTTCGACAGAGGTTATATTGAATTAATTTACTTTTAAAATTATGCAATAGGTTTCCTCTGCGGATTGTTCCACATCATCATACACATATTGCACATTGTAAAGTTCATTTTCTATTTCTTTTAGTTTGACAGGGCAAAATTAGATTTATTTTCTACAATAAAAAAATTAATAGATTATTTTTCTAAATTTTGTTATTTTAAAATCAATTTTTAGAATATTTTTCATTAAAACCAAATTTAAATCCGAAAATTTATCTAAAGAAACCTCTATTTGTAATTTCCGAAGAAAAAAATAAAAAAAAGTTAACAATCATTTGGAATTCAATTTCATTTCATACATTTGCATCCGAAAACTAAGAGGAAAAATTTGAACTGATTGCAACCTCATTAAAAAATGCTAAAGCAGTAATTACTACTCCTTTAGGCACTACCTGCAATTATTTTTCCTCGCTTAAAATTTAAAAATAATTTATTATGGCTTATTTATTTACGTCAGAATCAGTGAGTGAAGGACATCCTGACAAAGTTGCGGATCAAATTTCAGACGCATTAATTGATAACTTTTTAGCATTTGACCCTGAGTCAAAAGTAGCTTGTGAAACGTTAGTTACTACAGGTCAGGTAATTTTAGCTGGAGAAGTAAAATCAAATACTTATTTAGATGTACAAACTATCGCAAGAGATGTAATCAAGAAAATTGGTTATACGAAAAGCGAATATATGTTCGAAGCAAATTCTTGCGGTGTTTTATCTGCAATTCACGAACAATCTGCTGATATTAACCAAGGAGTTGATAGAGCTAGCAAAGAAGAGCAAGGTGCAGGTGACCAAGGAATGATGTTTGGTTACGCTACAAATGAAACAGCCGAGTTCATGCCGTTAGCTTTGAAATTATCTCACCAAATTCTTCAAGAATTAGCGGATTTAAGAAGAGAGAACAAAGAAATCACTTACTTACGTCCGGATGCTAAATCTCAGGTTACTTTAGAATATTCTGATGATAACAAACCGGTTCGTATTGATGCTATCGTAGTTTCAACTCAACACGATGATTTTGCTGACGAACCAACGATGTTAGCAAAAATCAAAAAAGATATTATTGAAATTTTAATTCCAAGAGTGATTGCTAAAAATCCTCAATATGCCCATTTATTTAATGATGCTATTAAATACCACATTAATCCAACAGGGAAATTCGTAATTGGAGGGCCTCACGGAGATACTGGTTTAACAGGAAGAAAAATTATCGTAGATACTTACGGTGGTAAAGGAGCTCACGGTGGTGGTGCATTCTCTGGAAAAGACCCATCAAAAGTAGACCGTTCTGCGGCTTATGCTACACGTCATATTGCTAAAAATTTAGTAGCAGCAGGTGTTGCTGATGAAATTTTAGTACAAGTTTCTTATGCGATTGGAGTTGCTGAACCAACATCGATCAACGTAAATACTTACGGAACTGCAAAAGTTAATTTAATAGATGGAGAAATCAGCAAAGTAGTAGAAAGTATTTTTGACATGCGTCCATACTTCATTGAACAACGTTTAAAATTAAGAAATCCAATCTACAGCGAAACGGCTGCTTACGGACACATGGGAAGAACTCCTGAAACTGTAACTAAAACGTTTACGGCTCCAGGTGGTTTAACAAAAACGGTTTCTGTTGAGTTATTTACTTGGGAAAAATTAGATTTCGTTGATAAAGTAAAAGCAGCTTTTAAGATTTAATCCTCAATAAAATTATAAAACAAAAATCCCGATATTTCAATCGGGATTTTTTTATGATTAAAACTTTGCTCTCAAAGCTAAAACAAAATTCTTTCCAGGTGCCACAATTCCTGAACTATATGGTCGATAACGTTGGTCAGTGATATTTTCTAAACCAGCAGTAAGCGTGAAATTTTCATTCAGCTTATACATCGATTTTAAATTCAATGTATACCAACTTGGTGAATACGGATTTCCATTGCCATCAATTGCATAGATTTCTTTTTTACCTTTTTCTTCTTCGGCTAAATCTTCATAAGCAACTTCATCACTAAATTGAAGATTTACTTCCAAATCTAATTTAGAATTAGCATAACCCACTCTAGAAACACCAAAAAATGGTGCTACATGACGCGACGGACTTTTATCGCCATTATCCAATTCTTCTTCTCCCTTCTGGAAATTCAAATCGGTTGAAAAGCGAAATCCAGAAGGTATTTTCACCTCAACTCCAGCCTGAACTCCATACACATTTGCTTTTGCTGCATTTTGAATGGCTTGTACTTGGCTCAACTCACCATCGTATATAATTTCAGAAGCGCCATTTAGTGTAAAATCTCTACGAACTAAAGCATTATCCAATAGTGTATAATAAGTAGAAACATCAACTTTTACGTTTTTTCCAAACAACTTGGCAACGTTCAAATCTACATTATAAGCGTATTCAGCTTGTAAATTAGGATTTGGAATTACAACAGAACCAGGTTCAGAATCAAATACTTTTCCCACATCATCCACATTTGGCGAACGGAAAGCGGTTGCTACATTTGAACTTATTACCCATTTATCTGTTGGGCGATAAACAATTCCTGCACTTCCAGTTATAGAACCATTATCAATATCGGCTTCTGTAAAAGGAAATGGGTAAAACGCAGTGTCAAAATCAGCCTTCAAAATGAACTGATTATAACGTAATCCTGCTTGAAGCAATGTTTTTTCAGAAATTTTATATTGGTCATTCAAATAAACACCAATCGATTGCCATTTTGCTTGTGGGTATCTTGCTGGGCCAACTGCACTTGTTCCTGCTACAATATCTTCATTAATTCCTGTTGAATTTACATCGTTTAAAACGTATTCAAATCCGTAGAAAACTTTGTTTTTTTCACTTGTTGCTTTCGTAAAGTCAGTATTTAATGAATAAGCATTTACTTTCTCAGTTCTAATTTCTCTGTTTGGATTATTAATATTTCTACTCACACGACTTTCTTCAAAGAACTGATGTGCTAAACGCAAAGACATTTCATCAAATAACTTAGATTTTAAATGATGTGTAACATTCAAATTATTCATAATCCATTTTTGTGGACCATAATAAAATTCGCCATATCGAGGTAAACCAGCATTTGTATAACGAATATGTCTATCGTAGCGAGAATAACTTGAAGTTTCTGAAAAATGAAATCCATATTGAAAATCCCATTTTTCATTAGGCGCAAATCTTACTTTTTGCATCAAATTGATTTGGGAATATGCCGTTGGTTTTTGTACTAAAGGATCGTCATTCGTCACCACTTCATCTACTCCATTTTGTCGTTGCACATAAAACGGGCGCAAATATTCATTTGGTCCGTGCGAACCCATTCGTAAATCACCAAAATCGTTTGAACTGATGCTTGTAACTGAAGCCCATTTTTTCCAACCAACATTCACATCAAAATGACCTGTTTTTTCGTTATTGGCAGAAGAATATCGTGTTACTGCACTTCCAGTAATAAATGCTTTTTCTTCTGAAGAAAATTGAGGTGTTAAAGTTTGAAAACTCATGACACCACCAATTGCGTCACTCCCATACATTACAGAACCTGGTCCAAATAATACTTCTGTACTCTCAGTTGCGAAAGGGTCTAATGAGATTACATTTTGAATATTTCCTCCTCTAAAAATGGCAGTATTCATTCTAATTCCGTCTATTGCATACAATAATCTATTGGTTGCAAACCCTCGAATCATTGGACTTCCACCACCTTGCTGACTTTTTTGCATAAACACTTTTCCAGAAATCGTTAACAAATCTGCAGCAGTTTGTGGATTTTGTAAAGCAACTTTGCTTGCTGTAATAACCGATATTTTCTGAGGAATTGATTTGGAATTTTGTTTCCATCGGTTAGCCGAAACAACAATTTCATCTAATTCTGTTGCAACGGTATCTTTTGCTGTTTGTGTAAAACCAATAAATGGCAATAACACAACAGCATAAAATATAATTTTTCTCATTTTTTTAAGAATATTTTATTAATTCTAATTATTTATTTATTTCAATACTATTGATAAATATTGAAAGTAACTTTAAGAAAAACTATTTGGTGGTGGATTGTCTAATTTTATAAGTAAATAATTGTAAAAATTAGTATAAAAAGTTTTACTAAAAAATCTTTCACAACCTGATGAAAATGGTTCCCAAACAACAACTTGCTCAAAATACAAAGACTTATAAAATTCAGTTATTTCTGATTGTTTTTCTTTTGAAGGAATATCATTTTGGTAAACACTTGCTAATAATTTAGTCAATTGTTGATTTAACTTGGTTTCTTCAAAATCCCACCAACACCAATATTTAACAGAGTCTTTAGTAATAATTTTATCAACAATGTCATACATCTGATTATTAAACTCAAACTCTTTTGAATGTTTCCAATGTAGTTTTGTTTTAATTTCTTTATTTGAAAATTTTAGAAGAACCAATTCTTTTTTATCTATACCGGCAATCATTTTCCATTTTACTTCTTTTTTAACTGCACGCTTTCGCTGTTGAATCCAAGTATAGGTTACAACTGCTGGTGCTATCAGTAAAAACAGCAAAATAATACTAATGATTTGTTTTTTCATTGGGACTACTAAACGCCCAAAGATAGAAAAAAATACAAGATCTACATACCGCTTCTAATTGCTTCCACTGGATCTAATTTAGAAGCAGAAATAGCAGGAATAATACCGGAAATTAATCCAATTAAAGCAGCTAATCCAGAACCTAATAACATATTTGAAGCACTTAAAACAAATTCGAAATCCAATGCCGAAGAAAGTATTAAAGCTATAATCCAAACTAAAAACATACCAACAATTCCTCCAATTAATGACAAAATAACGGCCTCAAATAAGAATTGAAACAAAATGAATTTATTTTTAGCACCTAATGCTTTTTGAATTCCAATTAAATTCGTTCTTTCTTTTACCGATACAAACATGATGTTTGCAATACCAAATCCGCCTACCAAAAGTGAAAACGCACTAATAATCCAACCAATCATGTTCATTTGACCAATGATATTATCAATAAAATCGGTAAATCCAGAAAGCACATTCATGAAGAAATTGTCAATTTCACCAGTTTTTACACCTCTAAAAGCTCTTAACTTTTGACCTAATTCAGCTTTAAATTCTTCTACATCTATGCCTTTTTCTGGTTTTATTAAAATGGCAGGTGTTAACATATCGTTGTTGTCGCCATACATTCTTCGTAAAAAATTCACAGGAAAAAATACCGCTACATCACCACTATCTCCAAACATTCCTTGCCCTTGTTTTTTCAAAACGCCAATCACAGTAAACTTTTGTCCATACAATCGTACTTTCTTACCAATGGGGTCACTTTCTTCAAATAAACCTGTAGCAACTTCACTTCCAATAACAATAACAGGACTTCCCGAATTAGACTCAGCAGCATTAAATAATCTTCCTTTATCAATTTTTAAAGGCTCAATATCAAAAAAATCTTCTGTTGAAGGTTTAACACGAATAGAGTTTACCGTTTTAGACTCGTATTTGATGTTTTCGTTTCGGGTAAATAAATTGAATGATATTTTATCAATTCCGTTTACATTTCGCTTAATGTGTTCAAATTCTTCATACGTAACATCAGGAAATTGTTCACGTTTCCAACGAGGCACTTCAGATGGACCAAATGAAAAACGCATTAAATACACGGTATTCATGTCCATATCACTCAAATCTTCCTTGATTTTTTTATCCATAGAATCTACCGCAGCTAACACCGCAATAATGGAAAAAATACCAATGGTAACACCTAACAACGACAAAAGTGTACGCAATTTATTGTTGCGCAACGCGTTAATGGCAAAACTGAAACTTTCTGAAAGTAATCGTAAATATAAAAGCATAATAATGAGCTATAACTATAAGTAGAGCAATGAGTGAAAATGTTACAATTGGAGGGAATTTATTTATATTTGAGAAAAATATTTATGCTAAATGAAAACCTAATTTACAGTATTCTATTTGGACTTGCTACTATTCTGTATTATGGAATTCATAAATGGTGGTTATCTGTTCGTAACAAAAATCCCATCTTCCTCAAATTAGACACAAATACTAGATCATTTGAAAATTGACAATCATAATTATTTTAGCAATTAGTTCGATTATATTTTTTATAAAATCGATTATCTAATTTAAAAAATATAAAACAATAAAGTTTGACTATTTTAAGAAGTATAACTACTTTTGCACCACGAAAACAACAACATTTATCTGAGACTATTCAGATACAACAACACAACACCATGAACACAACAAAAAAAATTGCTTCGGCATTGATTTCTGTATTTGACAAAAACGGTTTAGAACCTATTGTTAAAGCCCTTCACCAAAACAATGTAACCATTTATTCTACCGGCGGAACTGAAACTTTTATTAAAGATTTAGGTATTCCAGTAGTCGCTGTAGAAGATATTACGGCTTTCCCTGAAATTTTAGGAGGAAGAGTAAAAACCTTGCATCCAAAAATCTTCGGTGGTATCTTAAACCGTCAGGACCATGCAGGTGATGTGGAACAAATGAAAGAATTCAACATTCCGCAAATCGATTTAGTAATTGTGGATTTGTATCCGTTTGAAAAAACCGTTGCTTCTGGAGCTAGTGAACAAGATATTATTGAGAAAATCGATATCGGTGGAATTTCCTTAATTAGAGCAGCTGCTAAAAACTTCAAAGACACGGTAATTGTTCCTTCAGTTGAGCAATATGCCCCATTTTTGAATTTCTATACCGAAAATAACGGCGCTACAACTTTAGAAAACAGAAAATTATTAGCTTCAAGAGCTTTTAATGTTTCTTCACATTATGATTCGGCTATTTTTAACTACTTCAATCAAGTTTTTGAAGAACCAGTTTTAAAAATCAGCGAGCAAAACGGAAATGTGTTACGTTATGGCGAAAATCCACATCAAAAAGGATTTTTCTATGGCGATTTCGACAAAATGTTTACCAAAGTTCACGGAAAAGAATTGTCATACAACAATTTATTAGATGTTGATGCAGCAGTAAATTTAATGAACGAATTCAAAAACGACAATCCAACTTTCGCTATTTTAAAACACAATAATGCTTGTGGTTTAGCAACAAGAAATACAATGAAAGAAGCGTATTTAGATGCTTTAGCAGGTGACCCAACTTCGGCTTTCGGAGGAGTTTTAATTGCGAATGGAAAAATTGATGTGGCTACAGCTAATGAAATCAACCAATTGTTCTGCGAAGTAGTAATTGCTCCAGCGTATGACCAAGAAGCGATTGACATTTTAGAAGAAAAGAAAAACCGAATTATCTTAATCCAAAACGAAGTGGAATTACCACAAACAACCGTTCGTACTTGTTTAAACGGTGTTTTAGTACAAGATAAAGACAATGTTACCGATTCTAAAGACCATTTAAAAACAGTTACAACGGCTGTTCCAACAGCAGAAGAAATTGAAGATTTATTATTTGCTTCAAAAATTTGTAAACACACCAAATCAAACACGATTGTATTTGCAAAAAACAAACAATTATGCGCTTCTGGAACAGGGCAAACTTCAAGAGTAGATGCTTTACGTCATGCAATTGAAAAAGCAACTTCATTTGAATTTGATTTAACTGGTGCAGTTATGGCAAGTGATGCTTTCTTCCCTTTTCCAGACTGTGTTGAAATTGCTAATAAAGCCGGAATTACAGCGGTGATTCAGCCAGGAGGTTCTATAAAAGACGAATTGAGTATTTCGTACTGCAACGAAAATGCTATGGCAATGGTTTTCACAGGAATCCGTCATTTTAAACACTAATTTCAGTTAAAATAACACATTAAAAAGCGCATTAAAAAATATTATTTTAATGCGCTTTTTATTTTCGAATTATTCCAGAATATTTTCATACTTTTGTGAGTCGAAAACATTTTTACACAAAACACCAAACCCTTCATATACATATGGGATTTTTTGATTTCATGACCGAGGATATCGCAATTGACCTTGGTACCGCAAACACCTTAATTATTCACAACGACAAAGTTGTAATTGATAGTCCTTCTATTGTGGCACGAGACCGCATTTCTGGCAAAATTATTGCCGTAGGTAAGGAAGCTAATATGATGCAAGGTAAAACACATGAAAACATAAAAACCATTCGCCCATTAAAAGACGGAGTTATTGCTGATTTCGATGCTTCGGAACAGATGATAAAAATGTTTATCAAAAGTATTCCTGCATTAAAGAAGAAATTATTTACACCAGCACTTCGTATGGTAATTTGTATTCCTTCGGGAATTACCGAAGTAGAAATGCGTGCAGTAAAAGAATCTGCTGAACGCGTAAACGGAAAAGAAGTTTATTTGATTCATGAACCTATGGCGGCTGCAATTGGTATCGGTTTAGATATTATGCAACCAAAAGGAAACATGATTGTTGACATAGGTGGTGGAACTACAGAAATTGCAGTTATTGCGCTTGGTGGAATTGTTTGCGACAAATCGGTTAAAATTGCTGGAGACGTTTTCACAAATGATATTATTTATTATATGAGAACCCAACACAATTTATTTGTTGGAGAAACTACCGCAGAAAAAATTAAAATTCAAATTGGAGCAGCAACTGAAGATTTAGATAATGCACCAGAAGATATGTCAGTTCAAGGTAGAGATTTACTTACAGGTAAACCAAAACAAGTAGACGTTTCTTATAGAGAAATTGCAAAAGCTTTAGATAAATCCATTCAACGTATTGAAGATGCTGTAATGGAAACATTATCGCAAACGCCGCCCGAATTAGCTGCCGATATTTACAACACAGGTATTTATCTTGCCGGTGGAGGTTCGATGCTAAGAGGATTAGACAAACGAATATCATTAAAAACAGACTTACCTGTTTACATTGCAGAAGACCCATTAAGAGCCGTTGTACGCGGAACCGGAATGGCTTTAAAGAACATCAACAAATACAAAGGAATACTGATTAAATAAAAAATAATCCATGCAGCAAATAATTAACTTTATCATAAAAAACAGCTATCGATTGCTGTTTTTGCTGCTTTTGGGTATATCCTTATCGCTTACCATAAAATCGCATTCATATCATAGAAGTGAATATGTAAATTCTGCCAATGCAGTTACAGGAACCGTCTATAAAAAAATGAATGAAGCCAATGAATATTTGAGTTTAAAAGAAAAAAACAAAGAATTGGCCTCAGAGAATGCGTTACTTAAAGAATTACTTTTCAATAAAAAAGACACATTACTTACTTCAAAAACTGTTTTTAGAAACGACTTGAATAATTTTAATGTGGTGGTGGCAAAAACGGTAAAAAATTCATTTAACAAAAGAGAAAATTACATTACAATTAATGCCGGAAGCCTTGCTGGAATTAAAACAGACATGGGTGTAGTAAACGATAAAGGAATTGTAGGATTAATTGAAAAAACTTCTGCAAACTTTTCTACTATTCAGAGTATTTTGAACACCAAATCAAAAATTAATGCAAAGATTAAAAACTCTGATCATTTTGGTTCGTTGGTTTGGGATGGAAAAAACGTAGGGTTTGCTCAATTAATCGATGTACCCCGTTTGGCTTCATTACGAAAAGGCGATTCTATTGTTACTGGTGGAAATTCAGATATTTTTCCAGAGAATATTCCTATTGGAAAAATTGATAAAATTTTTATCGATAAAAAAACCAATTACTATACAATTAATGTTCGATTGTTTAACGACATGACATCAATTGGATATGTATATGTTATTGAAAATAAAAAACGAAAAGAGAAACAACAATTAGAGGTAGAAACAGCAGCACCAAAAAAATAAGTGAACAATAATATTTTAAATAGCATTCGGTTTTTAGTGTTTTTGGCACTACAAATTTTGATTTTCAACAATATCAATTTGTTTGGATATCTAAATCCGTATCCTTATGTGTTGTTCATTTTATTATATCCTGTTAATAGCAACAAATCTGTTTTATTGCTGAGCAGTTTTACCTTAGGGATTTTATTAGACATGTTTGCAAATTCTGATGGTATTCACGCAACTGCATCAGTAATTTTGGCTTACATCAGACCATCATTATTCAAGTTTGCGTTTGGATTAAGTTATGAATATCAAACAGTAAAAATTGCAGACAAAATTTCCCCAGAACGAATTACATTGCTTTTATTAGCTATATTTATTCATCATTTTATTTTATTCTTTTTTGAATTTTTCAGAATCGATTTGATTGTTATTGTACTTTTTAGAACGCTGTTAAGTACTTTATTCACTTTTACAATTTCATTACTTATCATCTATTTAATAAAGCCAAATAAACGATGAGAAAAATTGTTTTACCCGCAGTTATTATTGTAAGTTCAATCCTTTTACTTACTAAAATTTTCTATTTACAAGTAATTGATGAAACCTTAAAACTTAAAGCCGAAAACAACGCTATTAAAAAAGTGTTTGATTTTCCAGAGCGTGGCTATATCTATGACAGAAACGGAAAACTATTAGTTGCCAATCAGCCGTCGTATGACATCATGGTGGTTCCTAGAGAGATTAAAGATATTGACACCACCGAATTTTGTAATTTACTTCATATATCAAAAGAATATTTCATTAAAAAAATTGAAAAAGCTAATATTTACAGTCCACGACTTCCATCAGTTTTTTTATCTCAATTAAACAAAGCAGAATATGCTGCATTTCAAGAAAAAGAACGAAAATTTGAAGGCTTTTACACCCAAAAAAGAGCTTTAAGAGATTATCAAGTTAAAGAATGTGCCAATATTTTCGGATTTATTACTCAAGCAAATGAAGCAATTATTAACAAAAATCCATATTATAATCCTGGAGATTTAATTGGAAAACAAGGTGTTGAACAAGAATACGAAGAGATTCTTCGTGGTGTAAAAGGTGTAAAATATCTACTGCGTGATAAACACAATAAAATTATTGGTCCGTATAAAAACGGAGAGTTTGATACCATAGCACAACAAGGTAAAGACTTAACATTAACCATTGACCATGAATTGCAAAAATATGGTACCGAATTAATGATTAACAAAAGAGGTGGAATTGTAGCTATTGAACCAAAATCGGGCGAAATTTTAGCATTGGTTTCGGCTCCAACTTATGATCCTGCCATGTTAGTAGGTCGTCAACGTTCAAAAAACTACACAGCCTTATACAACGATTCTATTTCAAAACCATTATATGACAGAGGTCTTCAAGCAACTTATCCGCCAGGTTCTCCATTTAAAATTATAACTGGTTTAATTGGATTACATGAAGAAGTTATTGACGAACAAAGTACTTTTTATTGTAATGGTGGAGCAAACTTTGGTCGTTTCATGAAATGTCACTGTGGTTTACACACTTTGCAGTTAAACAATGGAACATATAAATCGTGTAATAGTTATTTTGGAAATACCTACAAAAGAACTATTGAAAAATATAAAGATTCGTATTACAGTGTAGACAATTGGGCAAACCATGTAAAAAGTTTTGGCTTGGGTCAGTTTTTAGGAACTGATATGCCAATTGGTGCAAAAGGTTTGGTACCAACATCCAAAATGTACAAAAAAATGTACAACGGTGCACCTATCAGAAGTTCATACATTATTTCAAATTCAATTGGACAAGGAGAAGTTTTAACCTCACCTATTCAATTAGCAAATATGATGGCAGTTGTTGCAAATCAAGGATATTATTACACACCTCACATCGTAAAAAAAATAAAAGGCCAACCTTTAGACAAAAAATTTACAACAAAACACTATTCTACTATTGACAAACAATATTTTCCGCCAATGATTCAAGGATTGGCAGATGTTTATAATGTCGGTACGGCTTCTTCATTAAAAGTTGAAGGATTACAAATTTGTGGCAAAACAGGAACAGCAGAAAACAAAATTAGAGTTGCAGGAAAAACCTATCAATTAAAAGATCATTCTATTTTTGTGGCCTTTGCACCAAAAGAAAATCCTACAATTGCAATTGCTGTGTTTATCGAAAACGGGTATTGGGGAAGTCGTTGGGCAGGACCAATTGCAACCTTAATGGTTGAAAAATATGTAAACGGAAAAATAACACGTAAAGATTTAGAAACTACAATGCTTAACGGAAGTTTACTTCCGGAATATGAAAAAATAGAGAATATTATTTTTCAACGTTTCCCTGAGCAAAAGAAAGAATCAGACTCATTAAAGAAGATTGAAACAGCAATAGGCGAAGCCAGAAAAGAAGAAGAATCAAATTAGAATGAAAAATCAAAGCATAGGAAATAGCATCGATTGGATTACCATTTTAATCTACATTGCATTAGTAATAATGGGATGGATGACTATTTATTCCGCTTCTTTACCAATAGAAGAGACTTCTATTTTTGATTTATCTCAAATATATGGTCGTCAAATGCTATTTATTGGACTTGCAATACCATTAATTTTTATTGTTTTATTTACAGATGCAAAAATTTATGAACGCCTATCATTTGTTTTTTATGGTATTGGTATAATTTTATTATTGGGCCTTTTCGTTTTTGGGGTGACTAAAAAAGGACAAACCAACTGGTATCAATTTGGTGGTTTTGGTTTTCAACCTTCAGAATTCGTAAAAATCGCTACTGGTTTATTATTAGCAAAATACATCAGTTATTCGCAAATAAATTTTAAATATACCAAACACCAGATTATCGGATTAGCAATTATAGGGCTTCCAGTATTTCTTATCTTATTACAACCCGATGCAGGAAGTGCCATGATTTTTATTTCGCTAATTTTTGTACTAAATAGAGAAGGTTTACCAAGTTGGTATTTTATTTCAGGGATAGTTGCAATTGGCTTATTCTTTGCATCTTTAGTAATTCAACCATTTTATGTAGTTATTGCAATAGCTGTATTTATGGTAATACATTACATATTTAACAGAAAAATTACTCGAAATCCAATTGTTTATGGGTTGTTATTTCTTGTTATGACAGCATTTACATATTCCGTAAGTTATGTTTATGATTCCGTGTTAGAACCTCATCAAAAAGACCGTATTAACGTTCTAATTGGTGACAATGTGGATATGAAGCGTGAAGGCTACAACTTAGACCAATCAATGATTGCAATTGGTTCTGGTGGTTTAACTGGCAAAGGTTATCTAGAAGGCACACAAACAAAAGGTGGTTTTGTTCCGGAACAACACACTGATTACATCTTTACAACCGTTGGTGAAGAATGGGGATTTATTGGAAGTTTTATTGTGATTGTTTTATTTGCAGCTTTATTTCTAAGAATTATTTATTTAGCCGAAAACCAAAAAACAAAATTCAGTAGGGTTTATGGTTATTGTGTAGCAACTTATTTATTTACACACTTTTTTGTAAATATTGCCATGTTGATAAAATTATTCCCAACAATCGGTGTACCTCTACCCTTTTTCTCTTATGGAGGTTCAAGTTTGTGGTCTTTTACAATTTTATTGTTTATTTTTATAAAGCTTGACGCAAATAAAGTAAATGAATGGTAGTTTAAAAACTCCAATCTTTATAGTCACTATTCATTTCTAATTTATTTTCCATTTCGTCTTCTAATTTTGAAAAAAAGTCAATTCCTGTCATTTTTTCAATTACATCTACAGAAGTAACAAATTCATACAAAGGTTTGTTTGAATCCTTGTGCGGCACTAAAAAAGCGACCATTCTTAAACCGTCTTTGGTTAAAAGAATTTTATAGAAGTAATTTGGAACTGAAACATCTTCTTTACCAATAGTTTTTAAATCATCCGTTAAAACACCACCAGTAATTACATAAATCCCATCATATTTTTCTGCCCAATATCTTGTTTTTTCTTCCAAACGATTCCAAACACCCGAATTAAAATCGTGGTCTTGAGGCGAAATATTAGAAGTGAAAAAAGTTTCTTTATAAGCATTATAACTCGATTTTCTATCACCAGCTGGGCACAAGTGACCTTTGTCGTAACCCGATTTTTTATAATTTCTCCAATCAGCAGATTCTGTTTCTACTAACGGATCTTCAATGAAAAAAGGACGTTCATAATTCGCATTCCCTAAATCAAAAGCGTCTAAATAATAAGCAACCCATTCGCTTTGTTCGTGTTCTTCTGAATAAGAAAAAGTATATGCATCTCTTGAATAAACAGCGTTTGTAGTTGAGCTAGGATAAAAGTCAAAATCATTAGAAATCGCAATAGTTGTATTGTTAATTTTCTCTTTTTCAGACTTTTCTTCTGTAACTATTGTAAAATCTCTACACGATAAAATCAAAACTATAATACATACAAAACTTAATCTTTTCATCTTTTGGCTTAGTTTTTGTTACCTTTGTAAAGATAATTTTAAAATCCAAAATCATGAAAATTAAATTTTTAATTTTAGTAGGTTTATTTAGTTTACAAGCCACTTTAGCCCAAGAAACAGTAATTGACAGCGTAAAAGTTCAGCAAGAAAAATTAATTCTTGAACAACAAAAAGCCGAAAAAGAAAGAATTAAGGCAGAAGAAAGACAAATCAAAGAAAGTCAAAAAGCAGAAAAAGAGCGTCAGAGAGAATTAAAAAAGGCTGAAAAAGCTCAAAAAGATGCTGAAAAAGCTCAGAAAAAAGCAGAAAAAGAAGTTAAAAAAGCAGAAAGAGCAATTGCTCAAAGAGAAAAAGCAAAGAAAAATGTTGACAAAGTAAAAGACAAAATTGCCGACAATAAAAAAGACATTGAAAAGGACAAAGAAAAATTTGAAAAGCTAAAAAGAAAAGGAAAATTATCTCCAGATGATGAATTAAAATGGAGAGAGAAAATTCTGAAAAAAGAAAACAAAGCTTTAGAGTTACAAATGGACTTAGAAAAATCTGAAAATAAACTAAGAAAACTAGATTAAATAAAAAATCCCGATTGTATAATCGGGATTTTTTTTAAGCTTTATTTTTTATGTTAATTCATACTTATTTTTTGCGGTAAAGCTTTGCCTCTTGAAGCTAATTTCATTTCAGAAATAATATTTAATGTTTCATCGACATACACGTCTTTTTGCAAATCTTCATGCCAACGCTCACGTTTTTGTTTTAACAAAGTATCTTTTTCAAACAAAGCAACTTCATTTGGCAATGACTGAAATTGTAACTTATTATTATAATCTGAAATTGCTTTGAACTTTTTTATTTTTGTATCTGCAATATCCATTTGCTTTTTAAACTCATTCAAATTTAAGCTAAATACATTTTCATCTTTACGTTCAAAAATCCATTTTGCATTTTCGTCAATTAACTTGAAATTTGGATTAGATTCAATTCTTCTTTTAGAATTTGCAATAATATTTTCGTAGTTAACATTCATTGGATTGTATTTTGCAGGCTCTATTTTGTCCCAAGGCAAAGCACTTTCTTCATCACGCTCACCCATGTCTAAATATGAAAATCTATCTGGAAAAACGATGTCACTTTTAACACCTTCGCGTTGTGTTGAGCCTCCGTTAATTCTGTAGAATTTTTGAATAGTAGTTTTTAAAGCTCCCAAATCACCATAAGAACTTCCTCTTACAAACTGATTCAAATCAATTACATTTTGGACTGTTCCTTTACCATACGAATGCTTACTTCCTACTACAATTCCTCTTTTATAATCTTGAATTGCCGCTGCAAAAATTTCTGAAGCCGATGCCGAGAAGTTATTAATCATTACCACAAGTGGTCCATCATATTGAACTTTTTTATCAGGATCAGGTAAAATTTCAGGATTCCTTCCTGGCGCTTTTACTTGAACCACAGGGCCTTCTGGAATAAACAATCCGACCATTTTAACTACAGTTTCTAATGAACCTCCACCGTTATCGCGTAAATCCATTACAATTCCGTCTACATTTTGTTCTTTTAAACGCTCAATTTCGATGGCTACATCTTTAAATGCGTCTCTATTTTGTTTATTTTCAAAACTAATATAGAATTTTGGTAAATATATAATTCCGAATTTTTTCCCATCTTTTTCAACTACTGAAGACTTTGCAAACGTTTCTTCGGTTTCAACCTCATCTCTAATAATCGAAATTACTTTTAATGAACCATCTACTTTTTTTACCGTTAATCTAACTTCTGTTCCTTTTGGTCCTTTAATTTTCTTAACAACATCGTCTAAACGCATTCCTGCAACATCAATTGGTTCTTCTTTTCCTTGTCCGACTTTTAAAATTAAATCGCCTGCTTCTAATTCTTTTCCTCTCCAAGCTGGTCCACCCGAAATTAGTTCAGAAACTTCAACCGCATCATTTTTCTTTTGTAAACGAGCGCCAATTCCTTGGAAAGTTCCGCTCATGCTTACATCAAATTTTTCTTTATCTTCTGGAGAAAAATAGAATGTATGTGGATCAAATCGTTCTACAATTGAATTTAAAAAAATTGAAAACCAATCATTTCTATCCAATTCATCTTGAATAAAATCAAAATATTCATTTAACGATTTTAAAGAATTTTCACGTACTTCTTTCTCAATTTCATCAAATGATTTAGCTTGATAAGCTGCATCTTTTGTTTTTTTGTCTTCTTCTAACGTTTGTTTGTCAGTAATTGAAGAAAGCGCTTGTAGTTTTAATTGTTTTCTCCATCTGTCTGTTAATTCTTTTTTGTTTTTGACATACGGAAGCTTTTCATAATCAACATTAATACTTTCATTAGCATTAAAATCAAAAGGTTTATCTAATATATCCTTGTAAATAGCACGAGATTCTTCCATTCTTTGTAACAAACGCGAATTGGTAAGATTAAAGAAAGTTAAATCTTTATTCTTAATCATATCATCAATTTGAGTTTCATATTTACTGAACTCATCAATATCACTCTGTAAAAAGAAACGTTTTGTAGGATCAATTCCATCTAAATATTTTGCATAAACTTTCTTAGAAAAATTATCATTAATTTCCACTGGACTATAATGACCTTTTTCTAAAACAAAGGTTAACAATTCTAAAAGTAACTTATCTTTTTCAGGATCTTCCTTTTTTTGATTTGGAATAAAACTCCATAAAACTGCAGACAAAGCAGTTATTAGCAAAATAACCTTATAATTTCTTTTCATAAATTCCACAATTCTTTTCATTAAAAAATTTTCAACTAAATTACACAAAAAATCATGCCACAAGTCTGCAATTTACTATAAATTTTTGTTAAACCTATAAAAATAACAAAACAGAAAAAGGGTTTCGGTTTAAATTAATTAATTTAGCAAAAAATGTTTAAAATGTCAAAACCACTTATACTTGTAACAAACGACGACAGCATTGTTGCACCTGGAATTAGAGCTTTAATTGAAGTAATGAAAGAAATTGGCGACGTTATAGTGGTTGCTCCAGATAGCCCACAAAGCGCCATGGGACACGCAATTACCATAAACAACACACTAAAACTCGAAAAAGTACATTTGGACAAAGACCTTTCTCAAGAATATAGCTGTAGCGGAACACCTGTTGATTGTGTGAAAATTGCCGTGAATGAAATCTTGAAAAGAAAACCAGATTTATGTGTTTCTGGAATCAATCACGGCTCTAATTCTTCTATCAATGTAATTTATTCTGGAACGATGAGTGCTGCCGTGGAGGCTGGAATTGAAGGAATTCCTGCTATAGGATTTTCGTTATTAGATTATAGTTGGGATGCCGATTTTGAACCGATAAAAAGCCATGTCAAGCAAATTGCATTGGGCGTTTTAGAAAAAGGACTACCTGAAGGTGTTATTTTAAACGTAAATTTTCCGAAATTAAGTAAAGAAAATATCAAAGGAATAAAAATTTGTCGCCAAGCAAAAGCCATGTGGCAAGAAGAATTTGACAAAAGAACTAATCCGCAAGGAAAAGAATATTATTGGTTAACCGGTAAATTTGTCAATCAAGACAAAGGAACTGATACAGACGAATGGGCTTTAGAAAATGGTTATATTTCGATTGTACCAGTGCAATTTGATTTAACAGCACATCATGCGATGCAACAGTTGAATTCTTGGGAATTATAAATTTAGACGATTAGAAAATGAAATATTATATCATAGCAGGAGAAGCTTCGGGCGATTTACACGGTTCGAATTTGATGAAAGCTTTGTACGAAAAAGATCCATCAGCCGAAATTCGTTTTTGGGGTGGCGATTTGATGCAAAATGTTGGTGGAACTTTAGTAAAACACTATCGCGAATTAGCGTTTATGGGTTTTATTGAAGTTATCATGAATTTAAAAACCATTTTGAACAACATCAAAATTTGTAAAAAAGACATTGAAGCATTTCAACCAGATGCAATTATTTTCATTGATTACCCTGGTTTTAATATGCGCATTGCTACTTGGGCAAAAGAACGAAATATTCCAACCCATTACTACATTTCACCTCAAATTTGGGCTTGGAAAGAAAACCGCATCAAAGCTATTAAGCGCGATGTGGATTTTATGTACGTGATTCTTCCTTTTGAGAAATATTTTTACGAGAAAAAACACCATTTCCCAGTTCATTTCGTCGGACATCCATTAATTGATGCAATTGCTAGTAGAACAGAGGTTTCAGACGAAATCTTTAGAAAAGAAAACCAATTATCAGACAAACCAATAATAGCTTTATTACCAGGAAGTAGAAAGCAAGAAATTTCCAAAATGCTCTCGATTATGCTTTCGGTAGTGAAAGATTTTCCAGAATATCAGTTTGTAATTGCTGGAGCTCCTAGTCAGGAATATGAATTTTACAAAACATTTTTAACGAATGAAAATGTGAAATTTATTTCGAATAAAACTTACGATTTATTGAGTCATTCGCATGCTGCTTTGGTAACTTCTGGAACCGCAACATTAGAAACTGCATTGTTTAATGTTCCTGAAGTGGTTTGCTATAAAGGAAGTTACATTTCGTACCAAATTGCCAAAAGAATCATTACTTTAAAATACATTTCATTGGTGAATTTAATCATGGACAAAGAAGTGGTAAAAGAATTGATTCAAGAAGAATTGAACACAAAAAACTTGAAATTAGAATTGAATAAAATTCTGAATTCAGATAGTCGTGCTATGTTATTGAACAATTATACCGAATTGAAACAAAAATTAGGAGGAGAAGGCGCTAGCAAAAAAACAGCAGAATTAATTATGAGTAGTTTTAAAAAATAGTAAAGTGAGTGAATCAAATAGAAAATTTGTTTTTGGAAAATTGGAAATCAGAAGGTTTACTAATTCAGACTATTTGTATTTATTAGCATTCACAATAGCTGTATGTTATTATTTATATAGCATAACTTACAATCCTGAAAAGAAATTCATAATATCATTTTTTATTTCATGGTTTATAGGGTTTCAAACAGTTTCAAGTCCTTTCGGTCTGAGATTTAGAAATATTTACTTTTTCTCTCATTTGGCTATTCATATCTTCAATATTTTTAATAAAAAACAATTGGTTTGGTTTCATTCCGATATCTACTTTTATTTTATATCACATAATTAGATTTGTTTTTTGGAAAAAATATAATAGGGAATTCATTCCTTATCAGACAGGAAGAGGAACAATGTTTAGACATAAAAGTTTTTTCGAAGGTAGAAGTGGAAATTTAGTAGATAAAAAATTTACCAAAATATTATTACTATCTGGAATCATGATAATTCTATTTTGCTTAATTCAAATGATAGGAGTTAAGACATACTGAAAATTATAACTTAAATCGTTTTACAAAAAACACCAAAAAGAAGTATTATCTTACAATAAAAGTATTATCTTTATGATAATGTAAACTTATTAAGTTAACCGTTTTTTTTTAGTATCGAAACAAGAAAAATTGAAAGTATTTAAGTTTCCTTTACTCTCCATTACCATTAGTTTTGCAATAGGCATTATTGTAGAATACTATTTGCAATGGAGTTTTGCAACACTTATTATTTCATTGTTTTCGTGTTTGGGGATTTTTTGTTTTCTGTTTTGGAAAAGTAAAAAAGCTTTGCTTCAAAATTCTCTTTTTGGAATTAACACTTACCTACTCGCCTTTACTTTAGGTATGATGAGTTTTTATATTCATTCCGATGTTAATTTGAAAAATCATTATTCCAAAAAAACATTTGAAGAAACGAATAGTATTCGAGCAATTGTTACCAGCACTTTAAAACCGAATACCAAGTACAATAAATATTTCATTACACTTTCACATTTTAATGATTCAATAGCTTCTGGAAAAATATTGCTTTATGTTCCAAAAACAAACAATGAAACCTTACATTCAGGTGATGAAATTTGGTTAAATAATGCAGTTTATCCAATTCCAAAAGCTTTCAATCCGTATCAATTTGATTATTCGAAATATTTAGAAAAGCAAAATGTTTTTCATCAAATTTACACCCGTGAAAATCAAATCAAAATCATTCAAACCCACAAAACCGTTGATTTTTACATTGAAAATTTAAGAAATAATCTTAGCCAAAGTTTCGATATTCATCATTTTGAACCCAAAACCAAAGCCATTATTGACGCTTTAATTTTAGGGCAACGATTGGAATTAGACAAAGAAACGATTGCCGATTATTCTAATGCTGGCGTGATTCACATTTTAGCAATTTCGGGATTGCATATTTCCATCATCTACTTCTTTATCGTATTCTTGTTAAAACCACTAAAAAGAGTTCGTTTTGGAGCTGAAATTCAATTATTAATCGTCTTGGGAATTTTATGGTTGTTTGCTTTGCTAACAGGTTTACCAGCTTCTGTTACAAGAGCAGTGACTCTGTTTAGTTTTATTAGCATTGGAAATTATTTCAATCAGCCGAAAGCGATTTATAATGCTTTAGCCATTTCTGCATTTCTTATTTTATTAGTGAAACCTAATGCTATTTTCGATATTGGTTTTCAGTTGAGTTATGCTGCTGTTTTGTCTATTGTATTGTTTCAACCATTTTACAAGAAGTTTTATTTTTCTGATAATAAAATTGCGGTTTACTTTACCGATACCGTTTTGGTTTCTTTAGCCGCTCAAATTGGGGTTTTGCCTTTGAGTTTGTATTACTTCAATCAATTACCACTACTTTTTTTATTGGCAAATTTAGTTATTATTCCAATTTCAACAGCAGTTTTAATTGGCGGAATTATCATACTCTTCTTCAATTTTGTTATTCCTGATTTTGCAGTTTTTTTAGGAAAAATATTGGCTTTAATTATTGATTTCATGAATAAATACATTCATTGGATTGCTCAATTTAAAAACGGAATTATTTCAAATATATCGTTTTCTGTTTGGCTAACAATTATATTATATGTTGTAATTATTAGCTTTATTTATTGGTTATATCATTTCAAATCAAAAAATTTTAAGTGCGTTTTACTGAGTGTATTTCTATTTCAGATGAGCTATTTTGGCATTAAATTTACAGAAAACAATGCTTATGAACTTATTGTTTTAAATTCTAAATCTAGTGCTATTACCATCAAACAAAATAACAGCATAATTGCATTTACAGATAATCCTGAAATAAATTTAGAAGCATTAAATCATTATAAAAGAGGCACATTTTCTGATTCATTACTAATTCTTCCAATGCGAAATGTGCTTTCGTTTAACGATAAAAGAATTTTAGTTATTGATAGTGTTGGTATTTACAAAACATCTATCCGACCAGAAATTATTGTATTAACTCAAAATCCAAAGATTAATCTAAGCCGATTAATTACAGAAATTAAACCTAAACTTGTTATCTCGGATAAAACCAATTACAAAAACAACAATACAATATGGCAAGCAACTTGTAGAAAAGAAAAAATCCCTTTTCATGCAATTGCTGAAAAGGGATTCTATAAATTGAAATAATTCTTATTTTTTCTGAATAATCTGATTAGCTCCGCTAAGCCAAGCTTGTGGTCCTCCCGCTACATACCCTGTACTTCCTAAAGCGTTCAAACTTATCTTAGCTTCAGCCGTTTTTGTAGCACTTACAAACCAAACAGTTGGATAACCTCTTACTTGTAACTGTTGTTGTAATTGTGCATTTTGAGCTTTTACAGCATCTGTTTGATTGTTTTTTCTTGGGAAATCTAATTCTACTAAAACCACATTATCTTTTGCCCATTTGATAAATTCTGGTGTTTTGAAAACTTCTTTTTGCAAACGAATACACCATCCACACCAATCAGAACCTGTAAAAAACAAAAACATTGGTTTGTTTTCTTTGATTGAAATATCAGTTGCTTTGGACATATCAGTATGCCAAGTTAATTCTTCTTGCGCTTGCATTGACATACTAGTCAAAGTTAAAAACGCTATTACTAAAATCTTCTTCATATTTTAAATTTTATAAAACAAAATTAAGCAAATTAGATGCCAAAAATAGCCATTACTTAACTTCTTGCATTAATTTTTTAATGATTGGCGAAATAGCAATCAAAAATACTCCAGCAACCAAAGCATAAATAGCTAACGTATAATAACCATCTGTATAAGATTGTAATTTAGACATTAAAGTTGTTCCTCCATTAGATTGTGATATTGCGGCACCTAATTTTCCAGCAGCTAATTGCCCAAATGCGCTTGCCAAAAACCATAATCCCATCATCATTCCGAACAATTTTTTAGGTGATAATTTTGTGATAATTGACATACCTATTGGTCCCAAACAAAGTTCTCCAATTGTTGTTACTAAATAGGCAAACGTAAAAAGATTTAAAGAAGTTATTCCGTCAACATTTGCAAAAAATTTGGTATAATAAAACAAATAAAACGATGCTGAAAGAAATAAAAATCCAATTCCAAATTTAATTAACGTATTAGGTTCTATTTTTTTCTTTGCCAACCACAACCATAATAATCCTATTAGTGGGCTTAAAACAATAACAAAAAATGTGTTTGAACTATTATTAACAACATTAGGATCAATAGTAAAACCTAACAAATTAGAATTTAAATTATCTTTTGCAAAAAGCGATAAAGAACCTCCACTTTGCTCATAAATTGCATTGAATAAGAAATAAAAAAAGATAAATGAAAATGCAGCAATTAATTTTTTTTGCAAACTTATTTCTCCTAATTTTAGTAACTCAAACACAAAATAACCAATTGCCACAATTCCAATTGTATACATGAAATAATCGGTGTAATCGGTATTAATTACCATAGTATAAATAAATGGAATACTTAAAAGAGACCCTACATAAACAGCAATTTCTCTAATTTTTCTTTTCGATTCTGGCATTGCTAATAATGGTGAATCTCCTATTGGCCCAAGGTGTTTCTTTGTTAATAGAAAAGTTATTAAACCTGCTACCATTACAATTGCTGCTGCTAAAAAGCATAACGTCCATGAATGATATTTACCTAAATAAATACAAAGTGCACCACCAAGCAAACCACCAATGTTAATTCCTGCATAGAACATTCCGTATCCTGCATCCCTTCTTGGATCTTTTTCATGGTATAATTCCCCAACCATTGAAGAAATATTAGGCTTGAAAAAACCTGTTCCTATAATTGAAAAAGCAATTCCATAATAAAACATCTGTTGAGGAGCAAATGCAATCAGTAAATTTCCAAGAATCATGACAATTCCTCCAAAGAATAATGATTTTTTAAAACCTAGAATTTTATCAGCAAATATTCCACCTATAAATGTAAAAGCATACACAAATGCCTGAATGGCACCATATTGCAAATTGGCAGCGTCATCCTTTAATAAAAGTTGATCCACCATAAAAAAAGTTAGCACTCCTCGCATTCCATAAAAACAGAAGCGCTCCCACATTTCTACAGTAAATAAATACCAAAGTTGTTTTGGATACTTTCCTTCAAAATTTTGAATTTCTTCAATTGTTATTTGTTTTTCCATGCTTAGTGAATTCCTTTTTCTTGCATTACTTTATTTAATTGTTTCAACAAAATGAACATTAACAAAGTTGCAAACATTAATAATCCGAAGTTAATCCAAAAGAAGTCTTGCTTGTTATCATAAGTATCCCAAAGACTTGCTAATACACCACTTAATTTATTTCCGATTGAAGTTGATAAAAACCAACCACCCATCATTAATGAAGTGATATTGGTTGGACTTAATTTTGAAACTACTGATAATCCCATCGGACTTAAGAATAACTCTCCGATGGTGATAACTCCGTAATTAGCCACTAACCACCAAACACTTACTTTTTCAGAACCATTTGCTCCCATATTTACAGCAGCAATCATTACTAAAACAGATAAAGCCGAAATTAATAATCCGAATGCGATTTTGGTTGGTGTTGAAGGTTCTTTCTTTCTGCTTCTTAAGAATGTGAAAAAAGCTACGACTAACGGAGTCAAAATAATTACCCAACCTGGATTAATCGACTGACTTAAATTGGTTGCCCAAAGCGAAACTGTTGCTCCTTCTTCTGGTAATTTATCTTTCGCTACGTTTCTAAAATAAACGGGATAATCAACTGTTTTTTGAACTTCTCCATCTACTTTTTGAATACGGAAACTGGCATCGTATAATTCAACTGTATCTTTTTTGTATTCTACTTCTTTGGCTAATTTCAATCCATTGAAAACGGTTTGAGTCGTTCCTGTGATTTCTCTATCGGTATAACGGTCTGCCCAAGTGTTTAATGCAGAACCATTCAACTTGAAAACTCCCCAAAATAAAATTACCACTGCGAAAATGGTTAACAAAGCTCCGATTGGTCTTTTGTCTTCCACTTTAGCTTTGAAATACAAACTTCCGTAGAAGAAAATTACTGGAATACAGGCAAAAATAAAGGCATCGGTACTATCCGAACCAAAAATATAACCATTCGGATTTGCTTCAGAAGTTACTCCTTTTAATAACCAACCAATTACTCCAAAAACTGCTGATGGAACTAAAATAAACATCACAATTTTCCAGAAAGGCATGTCGCCAGGTTGTACTCCTTTTTTCTCCGTTTGGTTTCCGTAGTGTTTAGTTCCCAATAAGAAAACAATTACACCAATGAACATTCCAACTCCAGCCGCCATGAAGGCATATTGCCAACCTAATAAAATTTGTAAAGCGGCTCCGAAGAAGTTACAAATGAAAGCTCCAACGTTAATTCCCATGTAGAAAATGTTGTAACCTTCGTCTTTTTTGTCTTTGAATTTATCTTCGGTATAGAAATTACCTAAAAGAGTTGAGATATTTGGTTTGAAAAAACCGTTACCCACAATAACTAATGTCATGGCTATGTAAAGCATTGTAATATCATGAATTCCCATCATGAAATAACCCGCTCCCATCATAATACCACCAATTACGATAGATTTTTTGTAGCCCCAATATCTATCGGCAACTAATCCACCAATAAAAGGAGTTAGGAAGACCAAAGCGATAAAAGTTCCGTATAAATCGGATGCTTCTTTCTCGGTCATAGCGAATCCGGCTTCAACATCTTTAAGATATAAGGTAAAAATACCAATCATTAAATAGTAACCGAAACGCTCCCACATTTCAGATAAAAACAAGTAAGGCAATGCTTTAGGATGACTTTTCCACATAATTTATTGTATTAAAAAAACAAACCTACAAGGGTTTCTTGTAGGTTTTAAAGATATAAAAAATATTTTTAAATACAATTAGGTCATCCCATTCATCATTTTTTTCAATCTTGGAGATAAAACCGCTAAAATAATAGCTGCAATTCCACATAAAACAACGAATACCATGAAGAATTCGTAAAGGTTATGAATTTCAAATCCTGCAAAAGAAGTATACTCAACTGGCAATTGTTCTTTTTCGAATAATGCAACTTGCTCTGGAGTTAAAGTGACTTTTTTATCTAAAACATCTTGAAGATTTACTCCTATAACTTCAGCTTTTTGAAATTTATCACCTGTTGCAGGAATAATTGCTCCTAACGAACCCGCCAAAGCATAACCAGCAGCATTTGAGATAAAGAATACACCATATAATAATGAAGCAAAACGTTTTGGAGCTAATTTACCAACCAATGACAATCCGATTGGAGATAAACAAAGTTCTCCCATTGTTTGAATTAAATACAACAACATTAACCATTTAATAGCTAATAAACCTGAGTTACCTAAATCTTTAACATTGTGTGCGATGATAAAATAACTTATTGCAATTAAAGCTAATCCCATTGCTTGTTTTAATGGCGATACTGGTTCTTTCCCTTTTGCTCTTAACTTATCCCAAAGCAAACTGAAAGGTAATGCTAACATTACTACGAAAATACCGTTAAAAATTTGCACCATTGATGGCGGCATGTTCCATCCAAAGATATCTCTGTCAGTTTGATTATCTGCGATAAAAGTTAACGAAGAACCCGCTTGCTCAAATGCAGCCCAGAAGAAAATAATAAAGAACGAAACAATATAAATTACCCAAATTCTTTGTCTTTCCACTTTATTTTCGGCAGAACTCATAATTAAGTAAGCCAAAGAAATACCTGCAGAATAAATAAATGGATAAATAATTCCTTTGATTAACTGACCCATTCCTACAGAAGAGAAACTAAATTCGCCAACTAATAAATATCTAAATACAAAAAACAATCCAACAAACAATCCGAATGCAATTCCAATAGCTTTACCTGTGAATTTTGCTGTTTGCGTTTCACCTTCTTCAAAATCATCATTTACATTGTTCTTTGGTAAACCACCAATAGGTCTTCCCTCTGGAGTAACAACATATTTATTTTTTAATACGAAGAAAGTAATTGTACCAATTATCATCGCAATAGAAGCCGCTAAGAATCCCCATTTGAAAGCAAAAATATCTCTAACTCCTGTTTCTGCATCTTTAACATCACCTACCCAAGGACAAATAAATTGACCTAAGAAAGCTCCGATGTTGATTCCCATGTAGAAAATAGTAAAAGCTGAATCTAATTTATTTTTTTCTTGTTTTGGATACAAACTTCCCACCATTGATGAAATGTTTGGTTTAAAAAATCCATTTCCAAAAATGATAATAAATAAGGCAATCCACATGAATAATTTTGCGCTACCTAAACTCGAATCAAAAGTAGAAGCACTGATAAATAACAAAAATTGACCAATTGCCATTAATGTTCCACCCAACATAATACTATATCTATTTCCAATATATTTATCAGAAATAAATCCTCCTAAAAGCGGAGTTAAATAACATAATGCTAAAAATCCACCATAAATAATGGCTGCATCTGCTTCTTTAATTAATAATGAATTTACCATGAACAATGTTAAGATTGCTCGCATTCCGTAGAAATTGAAACGCTCCCACATTTCGGTTCCAAATAAAACCCACAGTCCTTTTGGATGGCTTTGTTTAGCTGCTACTTCACTCATATAAATTAGTTTTAGTTTATTGGTTTATTATAATTTTTCTTTGATGTAATTGGTCATTTTGGTGTACAATTGTAAGCGTGTTTTTCCACCGTAAATTCCGTGGTTTTTATCAGGATAAATAGCCCAATCGAATTGTTTGTTGGCTTGAACTAATGCTTCAACCATTTTCATGGTGTTTTGAACATGTACATTATCGTCAGCTGTTCCGTGAATTAACAAGAAGTTTCCTTTTAATTTACTTACGTGATTGATTGGTGAGTTGTTATCATAACCACTTGCATTTTCTTGAGGAGTTTGCATGTAACGCTCAGTGTAAATACTATCGTAATATCTCCAAGAAGTAACTGGAGCCACAGCGATTGCCATTTTAAACACATCAGCACCTTGAAACAAACAGTTTGACGACATGAATCCGCCATAACTCCAACCAAAAATTCCGATTCTTGAAGCGTCAACGTAGTTGTATTTTCCAATTACTTTAGCAGCATCAATTTGATCTTCTACTTCAAATTTCCCTAATTCTTTTTGCGTGCATTTTTTGAAAGCAGCTCCTTTGAAACCTGTTCCTCTTCCGTCAACACAAGCTACTATGTAACCTTGTTGTGCTAACATCATGAACCAATAATCATCTGTACTGTTCCAAGCGTTATCTACTTGTTGCGATCCTGGACCAGAATATTGATACATGAAAACAGGGTATTTCTTATTTGGGTCGAAATTTTTTGGTTTAATCATCCAAGCGTTTAATTGGTGACCTTTTTCAGTAGTTAATACGAAAAACTCTTTTGGAGTTACATCGTATTTAGCAAGTTTTTGTTCAACCGCTTCATTAGAAACAATTGTTTTTACAACTGCTCCTGTCTTCGAATTATTTAGAGTGTACATTGGTGCTGAAGTTGCACTTGAATAGGTATTGATGAAGAATTGGAAATTCGGGCTAAAAGTTGCCGAATTTGTTCCTGTTTTTGATGACAATCTCATTTTAGATTTTCCATCAATTTTGATAGCGTAAACGTCTCTATTAATTGAACCATTTTCTACCGATTGATAATAAATCATTCCCGATTTTTCATCAAAACCGTAATAGTTTGTTACTTCCCATTTTCCAGAAGTGATTTGTTTTTTCAATTTACCTGATTTATCATAGTGGTAAATATGATTATATCCGTCTTTTTCTGATGTCCAAATGAAACTATTGTCTTTCAAGAAAGTTAAGTTATCAGTGACATCAACATAAGCATTATCTTTTTCGTTTAAAATAATTTTAGTTGTACCTGTAGTTCCGTCTACAAAATGTAAATCTAAATTATTTTGGTGGCGATTCATAACTTGAACACTTAACGTATTTGGATCGCTAGTCCATTTGATTCTTGGAATATAAAAATCTTTGTAATCTCCTAAGTTAATTTTCTTAGTAGTTCCCGATTTTAAATCGAAAATATGTAACGAAACTATTGCATTTTTTTCACCCGCTTTTGGGTATTTAAAAACCGTTTGTGTTGGATATAATCCTTCGTTGTACATATCCATCGAAAATTCTGGCACTTCGGTTTCATCAAATTTGATGTACGCAATTTTGTTTCCAGAAGCATTCCAATCGTACGCTTTTACAAAAGCAAATTCTTCTTCATACACCCAATCAGTAATACCATTAATGATATGATTTTTTTTTCCGTCTTGCGTAATTTGAATTGAAGCGCCTGAAATTAAATCATAAACATATAAGTTGTTTTCAAAAGCATATCCAATTTTAGTTCCATCTGCAGAAAAAGTAGGCTCTTGAACTTGATTGCTTGTGAATTTGCTTACTTTTTTTGAGGCAATATCATACACAAAATAATCTGCTGTAAATGAATGACGAAAAATAGGATTTGAATTGGTTGCAATCAAGATTTTTTTCTCGTTTGAATCAAATGAATAACTATCAATTGAAGTTACTTCTGCGTGATTTTTCGTGTCAAATAAAGTACTTACTTTTTCTAAAGTTGCAAAATCATACAAATCGATTTGGAAGCTTTTACTTGCTCTATCAAAATTTAACACCGTGTATTGATTGGTGTTCTTCATTGCATTTAATTCGTCCATTCCTTTTGTACGGAAGGCTCCACCCCATATTTCTTCTAATGTAATTTTCTGTTGCGCTACAACTGATAATGAGCTTGCTAGAACAAATAATAATAGTAAACTGATTTTTTTCATAAAATATTCGCTTTTAAAGACCCCAATTTTAGTGAAAATTTATCAAATAACCATAATTTTAACTTCATTTAATCAAGCTTTTGATTTATAAAAAATATTTAATTACATTTATAATAGAAATTTGAAATTCTTTATGAAGCAATTTTACCCCTCGCAAAATTTTTATTTGTTTATAAATCCAGAATTTTCTGATTTTATTTTGCTATTAATAATTTTAGCTTCAATCTTTGTTTTTGCCTTTTTATTGTATAAGCAACTTAAAATATCAAACTATGAGTTAAGCTTGTTTAATAAGAAAATCTCTTTACAATCCGTAGAAGAAAACAGGAAATATTTTCTTTACCTGGCATTACTTTTTTTTATTTCAGATTTTATCTATACTTATTTCAATTTAGGTATTGTTTTAAAGCACTATTCCGGGAATTTTGTAGCTTTATACTGTCTGTTTTTGTACTTTTTTACAAGTTTTCAAAAAACACTAAAATATACAAATGGTCTTTTAATTTTTAGTTTTGCTGTGTTTTGGTTGTTAATAATTTACAATCTATTTACTATTCCAATTCATTTTATTCTGTTTTCGAAATACATTTTAATTCTGTTTTTTTCGACATTTTTCATAAAAAAATTCAAATATTACTTATTTTTTATCGGAATAAATTTCACACTATTATTTATACTTCTTTCTTATAAAATAAATGAAAATAGTATTATTGTTTTGATAAATACTGTTTTTATTACACTATTAATTCATCTTTCGCAATTTATTCGTTACACGCAAAACCACAAGAATCTTCTATTTACTCAGGATATAATCAACAATACCAACTCAATAATTATTGCCACTGATAATTTAGGAAATGTAAAATATTGTAACGATTCAATTACAAAAATTCTAGGTTATTCCACCGAAGAAGTATTAGGAAAAGCCTTTTGGGAATTAACCCAAGATAAAGATTTTACAGAAACCGATTACAATCGTAAATTTGTTCCAAATGCAGTATATTTTAGAAAATTAAAATGTAAAAATGGTGAATTCAAATACATTCAGTGGACCGATTTTAAACACACCAATAACTTATTTGTAGCAACTGGACAAGATGTAACTTCGAAAATAAATTTAGAAAGAAAATACGCAAATCTAATTCAAAATGCAAAAGATATCATTTATGAATGTGATCGGTCTGGAAAAATAACTTATGCTAATAAATTTGCTATCAAAACATTAGGCTATTCTATAGATGAAATTATTGGTCAAAACTATATTTTTTTTACAAGAAAAGATTACAAAAAATCGGTTCTAAATTTTTATATAAATAACGCAACTGAAACCAACGAATATGATTTATTCGAGTTTCCAATCATTAGAAAAAACGGAGATGAAATTTGGGTTTCACAAAAAGTATCTATAAAGAAAGATGAAAATGACCAAATTACTGGCTATTCATGTATTATGAGAGATATTACACTTTCAAAATCAATTGAAATTGAAGAGCAAAAAAGAAGAATTGAAATTTCAAGGCTCAATGCAGTTTCCAATCGATTATCAACTTTAAATTTTCATCATTTTGATAATTTACAATCATTATTTGAGCATATTTGTAAAGAAACTGCTATTGGACTAAACATTGATCGTGTTAGTATATGGGAAAACACAGAAGAAAAAATTACATTAGAAAATATTTATGTTCAGCACGAAGACAAACATTATGCAGATTTAACTTTAAATAAAAACGATTTTAAAAATTACTTTCAAGCCATTGCAAAAGACCCGCTTGTTATTGCTTCAGATGTTTATCAAAACAATGATCTTATTGATTTCGCACACGAATATTTTCCAAAATACAACATCAAATCACTTTTAGACATTCCTATTTACATTTCGGGAAAACTTAAAGCAATTCTTTGTTTAGAAGCAACGAATGAAATTAAATATTGGTCAACTGAAGACATCAATTTTGCAAAAACAATTGGCGATATTATTGCACTAACAATTGAAACTACAAAAAGACGAAGAGCCGAAAGTCAAATAGTCTATAAAAATGAAATTTTAACAGCAATTGCAAACGTAACTAGTAATTTATTAGTTCATAAAGATAAAAACCAAATTTTTGATACTTCAATTGAGCAAATTGGAAAAGTATTAAAAGTAGATCGATTGTACTATTTTGAAAACGATAGTAAAACAAATTTAGTCAGTCAACGATTTGAATGGGTTTCAGAAACTGACCTAGCAGAAATTGATAATCCTACATTGCAAAACATTCCACATGAAGATTTTGCCGATTTTATGCAACTAATCTTAAGTAAGAAGCCATACATTAGTTTAATCAAAGATATTCAAGATGGTGATTTTAAAGAACTTCTAATTGCTCAAAATATCGTTTCTATTCTTGTAATTCCACTTTTTGACAAAGACACTTTTTTAGGTTTTATCGGATTTGATGATTGCAAAAATGAACGCGTTTGGTCTGAAGAAGAAATTAGTATTTTACAAACACTTGCCAATAATATTTCGGCAACTATTATTAGAATAAACAATGAAAAAGCTATTGCAGAAAGTGAAGAAAAATTTAGACTATTAGCAAATAATATTCCTGCATCGGTGTTTTTAGTAAAATACAACGAAGCAAGAACCAAGGTTTACCTCAATCATGAAATTGAAAAACTAACAGGTTATCATAGAGATGAGTTTATGTTTAATAAAGTTTCGCTACTCGATTTATATCATCCGGACGATAAAGATCGTATTAGAGAAATTATTGATGATGCATTACAAAACAAAAAACCATATCAAATAACTTGTAGACTAATAAAAAAAGATGGTTCATTTGTATGGATTGAAGAATATGGGGAAGGCGTAGTTATCAATGGAAAAATAACATACATTGAAGGTGTTTTAATCGATATTACCGAAAGAAAAATTGCAGAAGCAGCTGTTATTGCTAAAGAATTTGCAGAATCATCTAACAAAGCAAAATCAGAATTTTTGGCAAATATGAGTCACGAAATCAGAACACCTTTAAATGGAATTATTGGTTTCAGTAAATTATTGCTCAACTCAGATTTAACCGAAATTCAAAAACAATATTTAGCAACAGTAAACCAATCGGCTGAAACATTATTAGATGTTGTAAACGATATTTTGGACATTTCAAAAATTGAAGCTGGAAAATTAGTAATTGAGGAAGAAAAAATAAGTCTTCATAATATTATTAATAATTCAGTTGATATGATGAAATTTATGGCTCACCAAAAAAATTTAGAATTAATTGTAAATATCCATGACGATGTACAATGTGCCATTTGGACCGATGAAATTCGACTAAAACAAATTCTGCAAAATTTATTGAGTAATGCCATAAAATTTACACATGAAGGTCAAATCGAAATTGAGGTTACTTCTAAACTATTAAATGATAGTAAATCTTTGATGAAATTTGCCATCAAAGACACCGGAATTGGAATCAAAGAAGAAAACAAACAAAAAATATTAGAAGCATTTACGCAAGAAGACAATTCAACCACAAGAAACTTTGGCGGTACTGGACTTGGATTGACTATCACAAACAGTTTATTAAAATTAATGAACAGCAAACTAACCATCGAAAGTCAGCCTAACAGCGGTTCCATTTTTAGTTTTGAATTAATCTTAAAAACCGAACCTTGCGAAAATCATTTAACACTTAAATCAAATACCTTCAAAAAAGCCTATATCATTGAAGACAACTCTCTAGTTGGTTCGATTATTCAAAAAATGTTAGAATCATTCAAAATAGAATCACAAATTATTCAACCTGAAGAGATTGATTTTGAAAAAGAAGCACAAGAAAATAATTTCGATTTATTATTGTTAGATTTAGAATACTTAACAAAACCTGTAGTTTTAAAAACAATAAAACAGCTAAAAGAGCATAAAAATATTTCTGTCCTTGTAATGCAAAGCTCTACTTCAGACTTTTCAGACATTAACTACTTTAAAAATGTACAAAACATAATAAAACCTATTAAACACAGTGTTCTTCAAAACATTTTCAACAAGAAAAGTGAATCAAAAAAACAGACTGAAAAAACAGAATCGAAAAAAAACAAACATGTAGATCATGTAAAAGTTTTAGTCGTAGACGATAATAAAATCAATATGTTACTCACTAAAACATTAGTTCAAAACCAATTACCAAATTGCCGAATTTTTGAAGCCACAAATGGGCTGGAAGCCGTTGAAATTGCAAAAACAGAACTTCCTCAAGTAATTTTTATGGATATTCAAATGCCGATTATGAATGGCTATGAAGCAACTATTGAAATTAGAAAAATACTACCAAAAACCATAATTATAGCGCTCACAGCAGGAGTTATAACCGGAGAAAAAGAAAAATGCATCGATATAGGAATGAACGATTTTATTATTAAACCAATTGAAAAAAATATTTTTGAAGAAACTATAATAAAATGGGTAAACGACATTCACAATTAATCCAATTAGTATCTTTGCGATTCATTTGAACATTAATTGCTATGACTCAAAACGTAAAAGGATTTTCTAAACTTTCTAAAGAGGAAAAAATCAACTGGATTACAAATAATTATTTTATCAATCCATTGGAAGCAAAAGAAAGCTTAACAAAATATTGGAATTCCGACGAAAATTTACAAAAACTTCACGACGAATTCATCGAAAACACGCTTACCAATTTCTATTTGCCTTATGCCGTAGCTCCAAATTTCATCATCAACGGAAAAAGCTACACTATTCCAATGGCTATCGAAGAAAGTTCAGTAGTTGCAGCCGCTTCAAAAGCAGCAAAGTTTTGGGGCGAACGCGGTGGTTTTAAAACAACCATCATTAATACTGAAAAGATAGGACAAGTTCACTTTCTTTTCAATGGAGATTCTGAAAAATTAACTGCTTTTTTCAACCAAATAAAATCACAATTTTTCTTTGACACAAACGAAATTACCAAAAACATGCAAAAGCGTGGCGGCGGAATTTTAGATATTCAATTACGAGATAAAACTTCGGAAATTCCAAATTATTTTCAGCTTCATGCTACTTTCAACACAAAAGACAGCATGGGTGCGAATTTCATCAATACGTGTTTAGAACAATTTGCAAAAACATTAGAAACAAAAGCCAATGACTATGACGGATTTTCTCCTGAAGAAAAAAACGTACAAATCATTATGAGTATTTTGAGTAATTATGTCCCAAATTGCGTAGTTAGAGCCGAAGTTTCTTGTCCAATTGAACAACTTTCAGAAGATAAAAACATCGATTCAAACGAATTTGCTCAAAAGTTTGCAACCGCAGTAAAAATTGCAGAAATTGAACCCTACCGAGCAGTTACACACAACAAAGGCATCATGAACGGCATCGATGCTGTAGTATTAGCCACAGGTAACGATTTCAGAGCCGTTGAAGCCGGAATTCACGCTTATGCAAGCAAATCTGGACAATATTCAAGTTTATCACACGTTAAAATCGAAAACGGAATTTTCACTTTTTGGTTAGATGTTCCTTTAGCACTTGGAACCGTTGGAGGCTTAACGTCGTTACATCCATTAGTAAAATTCTCGATGGAATTATTACAAAAACCATCAGCCGAAGAATTAATGCAAATTGTGGCTGCAGCTGGATTGGCACAAAATTTCGCAGCTTTACGTTCGCTAACCACAACCGGAATTCAGCAAGGTCACATGAAAATGCACTTGATGAATATTTTAAATCAATATCAAGCTACAAAAGAAGAAAAACAAAAAGTCTTAGAATATTTCAAAGACACCACCGTTTCACACAGTTTAGTAATCGACTATTTAGAAAAAATAAGACGTTAATGCAAAATCAAACTTTTTACAGCAACGGAAAACTATTACTCACAGGCGAATATGTTGTGCTCGACGGTGCAAAAGCATTAGCAGTTCCTACACGTTTCGGACAAAATCTCATCGTAAAAAAAGGGAATAATCAACAAATCAATTGGATTAGTTTTGATTCAGATGAAAGTATTTGGTTTCAAGACAGCATTACTTTCTCAGACATCAAAAACAAATATCTTTCAGAAAATAATCATTCGGTAAAAAACACACTTATCGAAATTTTGCACCAAGCATTCATCCAAAATCCCCATTTTTTAAACGAAGAAGGTTACGAAATCGAAACGCATTTAACGTTTCCTCGAATTTGGGGTTTAGGAACTTCATCAACTTTAATAAACAACATTGGACAATGGTTACAAATTGATGCTTTTGAATTATTGAGTAAAAGTTTTGGCGGAAGCGGTTATGATGTGGCGTGTGCACAAACCAATTTACCAATTATTTATCAATTAGAGAATGAAATTCCGCATTTTAAAACAGTCCATTTTAATCCGAAATTTAAAGAAAACATACATTTTGTTTATCTGAATCAGAAACAAAGTAGTAAATCGGCAATTTCAAACTATTTAACACAACGACATAAAACCAACAAAGTAATTTCAAAAATAAACACCATTACTTATGAAGCCATTGATTGCAAAGAAGGAAAAGAATTTGCGAAATTAATGGAACAACACGAAATTATCATGAGCGATGTATTAGAAACAAAAACGGTTCAAGAAAATTTATTTTCCGATTTTAAAGGTGTTGTTAAAAGTTTAGGTGCTTGGGGTGGCGATTTTGTAATGGTACTTTCTAAAGAAAATCCGAAAAACTATTTTATAGAAAAAGGCTATGCTACTGTTTTATCGTATGAAGAAATGGTTCTGTAACTTTTTTAAAACCTATTAAAAACAAAAAACCCGAATATTGCTATTCGGGTTTTGTGGTACCTCCAGTACCAATATTACCAAAATCCCTGTTTTTTAAAACACCTTATTTTTTTGCAATTTATTTACAAAACCCAACAAACACAAGGCTTTACGAGGTTATTTGATATTGTATAGCTTTGAATATGTTTGAATATATTTTGACTTTACCGTACAACTATCGTACAAATTTTGTATATTTGAGTATAATTAAAAATATAAAAAACGATGGCAACAATTAACTTTTTATTCCGCTCCACAAAAGAAGAAGCCCCATTAACTTTGAGATTACTTTTTAGACACAACAACAAAGATTTTGTTTTTGGTGCTTCAACTAAAATAAAGGTAACTAAAGAATACTGGTCGAAACAACACAGCAATAAAAGACTAAAAGATAGCGAAGCAATTGCTCAGCGTAATGAAGTAAATGAAAAAATAGGTAAAATCGAAGAATTTATTTTAAAAGCTTTTGATAATACAGATATTAATTTCGTTGATAAAAAATGGTTAGAAAACCAAATTCACAATTTTTACAATCCATCAGCCGAACCAGAACAACTTCCTACCGACTTTATCGCTTATTTAGACAAGTATTTAGAGCTTAAAAAGAATGACATAACTAAGAATACCATTAAAAAAGTAAACGTCATAAAACAGCTTATTTTACGTTATATCGACCACACAAAAAAAAGACTATCAATAACAGATATAAATGCAGATTTCAAAGTTAGTTTTGAAAACTATTGTTTAGAAAACAACTATGCTCCTAATACAATTGGCATAGCTTTCAAGTTTATAAAAACAATATGCAACCATGCTAAATCAAATGGTTTAGAAACAAGTAATCAATTGAGTAACATAAAGAGCAAACAAGTAGCTGTTGATAATATTTATTTAACTTTTGAAGACTTGGAAAAAGTTGAAAAAGCAAAAGTAAAATCATACAATATTCATTACGAAGATGCAAAAGATTGGTTAATCATTAGTTGTTACATTGGTCAGAGAATTTCTGACTTTATGAGATTAACAGAAAAAAATATTCGTATTGAAAAAGGTAAACATTTATTAGAATTTAAACAGGTTAAAACAGGTAAATTAATGACTGTTCCGCTTCATCCAAAAGTCTTAGAGATTTTAAAGAAAAGAAATGGCAAATTTCCTGAACCTATTGTTGACCAAAAATACAACCTATACATAAAAGAAGTATGTCGAATAGCAAAAATAAATGATATTGTACCTGGCAGCTTAAAAGTTGAAATCACTCCAGAAAGTAAAATCTATAGAAAAGAATCAGGCAATTACGAGAAATGGAAATTAGTATCTTCACATATTGGTCGCCGTTCATTTGCAACTAATTTTTATGGGACTATTCCAACTACATATTTAATTTACGTAACCGGTCACAGTACAGAGCAAATGTTTTTAACTTACATCGGTAAGAGTAACAAGGATATTGCAATGGAGTTAACAAATTACTTTTAAATTTATTTTTTATAAATTCACGCTTTATTTTTTTATATGGTTCCAGATATTAACAGAAAAATTTCCTTTACACTTAAAGAGTATAAAGAGGACTATAATATTTTATTACAAGAATATTTATCTAAGCATGAAGACTTTGAAGAAAAACAATTTATTGAATTAGAAATTGATTTCTATAATCTTTGCTACAGTAATGCTAATCTAATAAAGTCATATTACGATGGCAAGTATATCTATTCTGTCAATGGTGGTCATTGTGAGGTGCTAATACCAAAAATATATGATAGTTTAGTAACATTTAAAGATGAAAATGACGGCTGGGATATTGAGTTAAGTTTAAAATATAAGGCGACTTTTGAAAAAATAATAAGCTTCTTAAGAGATAAACAAAATAATTTGGGTAAGAAAATCAACAGTATTAAAAATATTGAAGTTATACCTAGTGAACCATTGAACAAATTTTATCCTAACCTTATTAATGATCCATTATTTTTTGAAGGTAATGATTATGTTAAAATTAAAAATGACTTTGTAGAAGAGTATCAATCAAGAACTTCACACCTTTCAGGTGATGAAGATTTTTTGTTTTTTGAAGCTGATGAAGAATTTACACATTGGGAAGAAACCAAAAAAACAGAAATAAAGAATGAATTTATAAAATTGACAAAGCAATTAAATAAAGACAATATCTTTTTTTTCGGATGCTCTTTCGAAAATTATAAAAACAATTATTTAAAAAGATTAAATCTATTTCTTGAAAATTACGATGATACTTCCGAAACAGATTTTATACAAAGTGAAAAAACTTTCCTTCAGAATTTAATGTATGATTTTGAGAATGGAACAGGTGATGTTTACGAATTTTCAAAGTCTGATGTAGAAGTTTATAAAAAAGCTAGCTATGTTGTTTCAATGATAAGTTTTGAGCAATATTGTTATTCTAACAATAAAAAGATGAGCTTTTTAGAAGAAAAACTTTTAGGTAATAATAATTTTAAAAAAGAAGAAGTAAACATTATTGAAAAAACCGAATCACTTACAACAACTATAAATTTGAATGATAGTTTTATAAATGATATAATTCTAGAAAAATTGGAAGATGTACTGTCTAATGTAAATACAACTCAGTACGGTTTACTAGTTGATATGCTTAATAAATATTTCCAAAATGACAGAGTTTCATTTAAAGTAAATAAAATTAATCTAGGTAGAATTAATAAAAAGAAAGTTGGTTGGGCTTTAAAAGAAATCTATACTACAATAACAAATGAAGGTTTGACTTATGAATATTTAGCTTTTCTTAAAGAGAATGTTCTACTTTTTAAGGATGTAGAATTAAATAAAGACGACTTTTTTTACTGTAATTTATATAAATATTTCACCACAAAAGTCTGATTTTCAACTATACACCTATTACACCGTAAACACTTTTAAGTGTTCACTTTTTCCCACTTTTCCCACTTTGAATGTTTGTCGAATAATTTTAAAAAATATTCGATATGCAAAACAATGCAATTTTACTTCAAACCCTAACTGTTGAGCAGCTTCAACAGCTAATAGGTACATCCGTAAGAAACGGAATTATTGAACTTCAAAAGGAAATTCAAACAAAAGACAATTCAGAAGAATTAATGACCAGAGAAGAAACCTGCCAATTTCTAAAAATTGATAGCAGCACTTTATGGGCATGGACAAACAATGGTAAAGTCAAAGCCTATGGCATAGGTGCAAGACGTTACTACAAAAAGTCTGAAATAATGGAATGTTTAACCCTATTAAAAAAGTAAGCTATGAATAATTTTTATGACGATGCCGAAAAAGTATTAAAACGGTTAGACGACAGTGTTGCCTTATTAGTTGCACAAATGAAATTGGGTGGCAAATTAGATCCCGAAGATGTGTTTTTTGATAACGGTGAATTTATGAAACTAATGAACATCAGTAAAAGAACAGCACAGGAATGGAGAAACAAAAAAATTATCGAGTTTTCACAAGTAGGTAATAAAATCTATTACAGACTTTCAGATATCCAAAGATTACTAAATGATAACTATAATTCTAAGTAACAATGGAACAGACAGCAAACAACAAACTGATGGTTAGTGTTTATCAAGAGTTCAAACACAACTTAGGAGAAAGAAATCTTTTAGAAATATTACAAGAAATCAAATCCGATAAATACCAAAGTGAAATTAATTCAATTCGATACGCTTTGCATAAAGGAGATGAAACAAAAGCAGAAGAAATAAAAAATGGTTTAATTGGGTTTACAACTTCTGGAACATTTGGTGCAAGCAGAACAAAGGCAAATATAACAACCTATTCACAAGTAGTATGTTTAGATTTTGATGACATCCCATTAACCGAAATAAACAACCTTGTAACGCTTGTAAATGCCTGTAGATACACGTTCGCATCATTTATAAGTCCAAGTAACGAAGGTTTAAAAGTATTCATTAAAGTCAATTCAAATGCAGCACAACACACAACAGTTTACAATCAAATCGCAAATTTTTATAAAGAGTTATCAGGTTATGATTTTGATGCAAAATGTAAAGACATTACCAGACTGTGTTTTGTTTCTTGTGATGCAGAGTTATTTATAAACGAAAATGCAACAACTTTCGAAATCAAAGAAGAAATTAAACCATTGAAATCAGAACCAATAAGAGAAGTCAAACACAATCTTACAACGGATGAATTATTAGATAAATGCTTAAAGTTCACAGAAAACAAAGAACAATATTACAATGGTAACAGAAACAACTTTATTTTCCTATTCTCTTGCAATGCTAATAAGTTTGGTATTTATGAAGATGATACTTTGAACTATTGTATTAATAATTTTGATTTAGAGGAAAGAGAAATAAAAGCAACAGTAAACAGCACATATAAAAACCAAAGTGCAGACTTTGCAAAGTTTGCAAAGTTTGCAAACATGCAAAGTTCCAAAACAGATAGTATTATAAATACAGACAATAATTTTGATGATTATGAAGATTGTCTAAAAGGAACGCCTATAATTCCGCAATCGGTTTACGATAACCTACCACCTATTTTGTTTGAAAGCTGTCAAGTATTTACACAAGAAAGAGAAAGAGATACATTCCTTACAGGAGCATTAGCAATTTTATCAGGTTGCTTACCTAATGTTTCAGGTTTATATAGCGGTAGCGTTATTTATCCAAGCTTGTTTTCTTTTATTTTAGCTCCAGCAGCTTCTGGTAAAGGTGCGTTAAAATTTGCAAAAGCATTAGCCGACAAATACCACGATAAAACATTAGCAGTTTCCATTGAGGATAAAAAGCGATATGATGAAAATTTAGCGGCTTATAAAATGCTAAAATCAAAAGGTAAACTAGAACAAGGGCAAGAAATGCCACAAGCTCCAAAATTCAAAGTGGTTTACATTCCGGCAAATACAAGTAATGCAAAAATCATTCAGCATTTAGATTGTAATGAGGGTAAAGGAATTATATGTGAAACCGAAGCAGATACATTAGGACAAACTTTCAAAAACGAATGGGGTACTTATTCAGATATGCTAAGAAAATCATTTCATCACGAAAAAATTTCAGTTAGTAGAAAAACCGATGGCGAATTTATAGAAGTTAATAATCCACAATTAGCAGTGGCTTTATCAGGAACACCAAAACAAGTTTTTAATATTATTTCCTCTGCAGAAGATGGTTTATTCAGTCGATTTATATTCTATGTTTTTAAAACAGATGCAGTTTGGTTAGACCCATCACCAAAAGGAAATCCTGTAAACTTAACAGACTATTTTACTACACAATCAAAACAAGTTTTAAGGTTAGTTGAGTATTACGAAACGGACGAAATGATTTTACATTTAACTGATGAACAATGGGATGTTTTTAATCCTTTTTTCAGTTCATTTTTAGAACAAATAAACACTTTTGTTAGTGAAGATGCTTTGAGTATAGTTAAGCGTTTAGGATTGATATTATATCGTTTTTGTATGATTTTCACAGCAATAAGAAAATTTGAAGCAAAAGATTATCACAAAGAAGTATATTGTTTAGATATTGACTTTGAAACAGCATTAACACTAACAAAAACATACGTTCAACACAGTATAATAATGTTTACTAATCTACCAAAGCAAGGAGAACAAGGACCATTCAAATCAGGTGAAAATAAAAAGAAATTCTTTGATGCATTACCGAACAAATTCCAGAGAAAAGAAGCAATTGAAATCGGTAAAAAGTTTGACATTCAAGAACGTTCAGTAGGCAACTTTCTAAAATCTTGTTTAGGAAAATATTTAGAACAACCAGAATATGGAAATTATAGAAAAATCAACTAAAATTAATTATATAGTTAAACAATAATTATAATGTCTTATTTTTGAGTTTTTATATAGAAATTCAATAATATGAATATAGCACAAATTGAAAACAATCTTCAAAACCTGATTAAAAATTTTAGCAAAGACACGTTCATTTTCGATTTGTTATTGGCTTATGGTTTACCTAAAGCATCAATAACAAGACTTCAAAATGGAAACTTAAATCTTTCTAAGGTTCAAGGCGAAGTATCTTGGAAAAAAAAGGTGCTATTCAAGCCAATTGAAAATGAAGATTTACACGTTGCTATAACCAAGTGCAAAGAAGAAGCAAAACAAGAACAGCGTTTTATAATCGTTACTGATTTTAAAACGTTGTTGGCGGTTGATACAAAAACAAGCGATACACTTGATATTGAACTAAAAGTTTTACCAAATCATTTCGATTTCTTTTTGCCGTGGGCGGGTATGGAAAAAGCAACCCATAAAAATGAAAATCCTGCCGATGTAAAAGCAGCCGAAAAAATGGCAAAGCTTTTCGATGAAATAAAAAAAGATAATCCAGATAATTCAGATGAGTTCATTCACGGTTTAAATGTTTTCTTATCTAGGTTGTTATTTTGCTTTTTTGCAGAAGATACCAATATTTTTAAAAAAGGTCAGTTTACAAATGCAATAAGTTCACACACTCAAACTGATGGTAGTGATTTAAGTAATTATTTGGATAAGCTATTCGATGTTTTAAATACACACAATAGAAACAGAAAAGACCTTCCTGCATATCTCAATGAGTTTCCTTATGTAAATGGTGGTTTATTTGAACATCAACATAAAACACCAACTTTTACACGTCGTTCTCGTCAAGCGGTTATTGATGCAGGCGAATTAGATTGGTCAGCTATTAACCCCGATATTTTTGGTTCTATGATACAGGCAGTAATTACGCCTGAACATCGTGGTGGTTTAGGGATGCACTATACCAGTGTACCTAACATTATGAAAGTAATTGAACCTTTGTTTTTAAATGAATTAAACGAAGAATTTGAAAGCGGAAAATACGAACCAAAAAGGCTAAATAAACTGCTAGAACGTTTAAGCAAAATCAAAATATTTGATCCTGCGTGTGGTAGCGGTAACTTTCTAATTATTGCTTATAAAGAATTACGCTTTCTTGAAATTAAAATTTTATTACAATTACAAGAATTACAAAAAGCAGCAACAGGTTTTGAACCGTATCAATTAGAATTAATACCTAAAGCACAATTAACATTAGCAGCTCAATACCAACCAACATTATTTTCACGCATTGAGTTATCACAATTCTTTGGTATAGAATTAGACGATTTCGCTCACGAAATAGCCATACTTTCGTTGTGGTTAGCACAACACCAAATGAACCAAAAGTTTAAAGAAGTGTTAGGCGAAGGTACACCAACACTACCATTACAAGCAGGTGGTAATATCGTTCACGATAATGCTACTAGAATAGATTGGGAAATAGTATGTCCTAAAAAAGAAAATGACGAAATCTATATTTTGGGTAATCCACCTTATTTGGGAGGTAAAGGGCAATCAAAAAAACAAAAAGATGACATGGATTTGGTTTTTAAAGGTTTCAAAAACTATAAAGAACTAGACTACATTGCTTGTTGGTTTTTATTAGCTTCAAAATATATTGATAAAAAATCAAAATATGCTTTAGTAACTACAAGTTCAATTTGTGAAGGAGCTCAGGTTGAACAACTTTGGCCTCTTATATCTAATTTGGAAAATGAAATATTTTTTGCGTACAAACCATTTAATTGGACAAACAATGCAAAAGACAAAGCAGGTGTTACGTGTTCTATTATTGGTGTACAATATAAAAATGCCAATACAAAGAAATATCTTTTTGATCAAAATCGTAAACTTGAAGTGCCTAAAATAAATGGTTATTTATCAATAGCAAATGATATTTATGTTACAAAAAAACAAAGCCCTTTTTCATCATTACCATTAATGATAACAGGAAATAGTCCTTATGATGGTGGCAATTTAATGTTAACTCCTGAAGAAAAAAGCGAATTACTAGAGCTTTATCCTGATTCAAAAAAACTAATAAGAAAAACATTTGGAGCAAACGAATATATTAACAATATTGAAAGATATTCTTTATGGATTGATGATAAAGATTTAGAGTTTGCTAATAAAATTGATATAATAAAAAACAGAATAGAAAAGAACTATAAACAGAGATTAGAAGGTGGTGATGTTGCTAGAGGCTTAGCAAGTAGACCTCATCAATTTAGATATAGACATCAGGGTGTAAGTTCTATTATTATAATACCTATTGTTTCTTCAAGTAGAAGAGAATACATTCCAATGGGCTTATTACCAGCTGATACAATAATTTTAAGTTCTGCTGCTGCAATTTATGATGGTGAACCTTATGTATTCGGTGTAATAAGCTCAAAAATTCACATGTTATGGGTAAAATTAACATCTGGCAAGTTAAGGGGTGATATTAGGTATTTAACAGCTTTAAGTTACAACACTTTCCCATTTCCAAAAATATCAGAAGCTCAAAAACAAGAATTAACTCAATGTGCATTTAGAATTTTGGAGGAAAGAGAAAACCATTCCGAAAAAACATTAGCACAATTATACGACCCAGAGAAAATGCCACAAGGCTTGCGTGAAGCTCATAGGTTAAATGATTTAGCTGTAGAACGTTGTTACCGCAGTAAGCCTTTTGAAACAGACGAAGAACGCTTAGAATACCTTTTCAAGTTATACGAACAAATGATTGCAGAGGAAAAAGTAAAAGACACGTTATTTCAAGAAGAAAAAAAAGCTAAAAAAAGTAAAAAGATAAAGTAATGTAAGATGACAAATCAAGATTTAATTTCTTTAATAGATGAGTTAAGAGCCTTACCCAAAGAGAATGAATGGGTAGAGTTCAAAACAGGTAATGTAACTACAAATGAAAAACTAGGACAATATATTTCTGGTTTATCAAATGCAGCTTGCATTGCAAATAAATCGTTTGCCTATTTAGTTTTTGGTATAAATGATGACACTCACGAGGTAGAAGGTACGAATTACAAGTTTAAAAATCGTAAAGAAGGCAACGAAGAATTAGAATTATGGATAAGAAGATATTTAAGTCCATCTATTAAGTTTGATCATTTTACTTGTGATTATGAAACAAAGTATTTAGAAATATTTAGAATATCCGCTGCTATTGGTGAACCTACTAATTTCAAGAATTATCCTTTTATACGATTTGATAGTAGTCTAACCGATTTAAAAAAATATCCTCATTATTTAAGAGCTATTTATAATTCGCAAACAGATTGGTCAGCTCAAATTGTAGAGAAGGCAAGTATTGATGATTTAGATGAAGACGCAATCAAAGTAGCAAAAGAAAAATACAAAGAAAAAAACATAAATCAACCATACTATAAAGATATTGATAATTGGTCCCCAAAAACATTTTTAGATAAATTAAAAATTACTGTAGATGGTAAAATAACAAATACAGCACTAATATTACTAGGTAAACCCGAAACAGCACACTATCTTTCTCCTGCTGTGGCTCAAATAACATGGAAATTAGATACTGAAGAAAAAGCATACCAACATTTTAATATGCCATTATACACAGAAGTAAATAATGTTTTGGCTAAAATTAGAAACGTAAATTATAAATTCTTCCCTGATAATCAATTAGTAGCTGCCGAAGTAATTAAATATGATACCGAAGTTATTTTAGAAGCATTAAACAATTGTATTGCTCACCAAGATTACAGCAGACATTCACGTATTTTGTTAACTGAAAAAATAAATAAACTAATATTTAGTAACGAAGGTAGTTTTTTTGAAGGTACAGCAGAAGACTACACAGCAGGTGAAAAAACACCTAATAAATATCGTAACAAATGGTTAGCTGATGCAATGGTTAATCTTAACATGATAGATAGTTTAGGATATGGTATTCATAAAATGTACAAAAGTCAACGCAAAAGATATTTCCCATTACCCGATTATACAAAATCAACAAGAGATAGCGTAATTCTTGAAATATATGGTCATACTATTGACGAAAATTATTCGAAATTATTAATCGAAAAGAAAGATGATTTAAGTTTAACCGAAGTAATTCTATTAGATAAAGTTCAGAAAAAACTAAAAATTACGGATGATGGTGCAAAATTATTAAAGAAAAAAGGATTAATTGAAGGTAGAAAACCTGATTATTATATATCAGCAAAATTAGCTGAACTTACTGGACAGAAAGCTAATTATACAAAAAACAAAGGTTTAGATAAAGAAGTCTATAAAGGTTTTGTAATCAAACACATAGAAAATCATGGGTTTGCAACAAGAGAAGAGATTAATTCTATTCTTTTCAATCATTTACCTGATTATAAAAATGATAAACAAAGAAAAATATATATTAATAATTTAATTCAAGAAATGGCAAGAACTACTATAGTGAATGTTGGTACAAGAATTAAATCTAAATGGATATTAAAAGAAAATATTAAATAAAATTCAAAAATATTAAATAATAACATTAAATAATATTAGCAAAAAATAAAACAAACACTTGTTATTCAAACACTTATAAAGTTTTAATTAATTCAATTCCAGGCTCAAAAATATTAAATAAGAAATCATTTAATTAAATAATATCAACTATCAATAAATAAACTACTATGCCAAATTTAGTAAACGTATCATACCACCAAACAGGAAAAAGCACAAGAACCAACACAATGGGTATGCGTGAAATGCAATCTCGTGCCTTTGAAGCTCGTGACGCAAAATATTTATTATTAAAAGCACCACCAGCATCAGGTAAATCTCGTGCATTAATGTTTTTGGCTTTAGATAAAATGATAAATCAAGGCATTAAAAAAGTAATAGTAGCTGTTCCAGAGCGTTCAATTGGTAGTTCATTTTCTCAAACTGATTTAATGAAAGATGGTTTCTTTGCAAATTGGGAACCAAACGACAATTATAATCTTTGTACTCCTGGCGATGATGGTAGCAGTAGTAAAGTACAAGCCTTTCATAACTTTATGGATAGCGATGAAAAGATTTTAATTTGTACACATGCAACATTACGATTTGCTTGTGATACGTTAGACGAAACAAAATTAAATGATACTTTATTAGCTATTGATGAATTTCACCACGTTTCTGCCGATGTAAACAACAGATTAGGCGAACTATTAAAAGTAATAATGAATAAGTCAACAGCTCATATTATAGCTATGACAGGTTCATATTTCAGAGGCGATAGTGTGCCTATTTTGACACCAGAGAACGAAGCAAAGTTTACTAAAGTAACATATAACTATTACGAACAATTAAACGGTTATAACTACTTAAAATCATTGGGTATTGGGTATCATTTTTACACAGGAAAATATACAGAAGCAATCCTTGATGTGTTAGATACTGATTTAAAAACCATTGTGCATATTCCAAATGTAAACTCAGGAGAAAGTACAAAAGACAAGCATAATGAAGTAGATTTTATTATTGATGCTATTGGTCGTGTTTTAAGACAAGATAGTGAAACAGGAGTTATTTATGTTGAAAGGCATACTGATAAAAAGATTATTAAAATTGCTGACTTAGTTGAAGATACACCAAGAGAACGAGATAAAATAGTTAACTATTTACGAAATATTTCTTCTGTTGATGATATGGATTTGATTATAGCATTAGGTATGGCAAAAGAGGGCTTTGATTGGCCTTATTGTGAACATGCCTTAACAGTTGGTTATAGAGGTTCATTAACCGAAATTATCCAAATTATAGGTAGATGTACTAGAGATAGTAATAATAAAACGCATGCTCAATTTACAAATTTAATAGCACAACCCGAAGCAATCCAAGACGATGTTAAGAAAGCCACTAATGATATGCTAAAAGCAATTACAGCATCATTATTAATGGAGCAAGTGTTAGCACCTAATTTCAAATTTAAAACAAAACTTGATAATGATGATGATGCAGAGCCAGGAACAATCAAAGTAAGAGGATTTAAAGAACCAAGTTCAAAGAGGGTTAAAGATATTATAGAAGCTGATTTGAATGACTTAAAAGCTACAATACTGCAAGATGATAACATGTTAAAAACAATGTCAGGGTCTATTGATGCAGAAGTAATCAACAGAGTTTTAATTCCAAAAATCATTAAAATAAAATATCCTGAATTAACAGAAGATGAAGTTGAAGAAATCAGACAATATGTAGTGGTTGATAGTGTAGTTAAAAGTGGAGAAATCAAAGAAGTTGGCGACCAAAGATTTATTCGTTTAGCAGATAAATTCATTAATATTGATGATATACATATTGACTTAATTGATGCCGTTAATCCATTCCAAAAAGCTTATGAAATATTATCAAAATCAGTTACTACAAAAGTGTTGAAAGTTATCCAAGACACAATTGAAGCAACTCGTATTAAAATGGACTTTGAAGAAGCCAAAATATTATGGCCCAAAATTGTGGAATTTAAAAAATTACATGATAAAGAGCCAAGTTTAAATGCTAATGACCCATTAGAAAGAAGAATGGCAGAGTGTATTATTTATTTAAAAGAAGAAAAAAGAAAACGTTTAGCAAATGGATAAAAATTCAGTACTTGACGATATTTTCAATAATGATCCGTTTGATATTCTAAATGTCAAACCAAAATCTTCTGGTGCAAAAACAACAGATGAAAGGTTATTAACTTCATTTCAAGAAATCAATGATTTTGTAGAAAAACACAATAGAGAACCACAACCAAACATTTCAAACGTATCAGAATATCAACTATACACTAGATTAAAAGGAATTAGAGAAAACCCAGAGAAGAAAGAACAATTAAAGGATATAGACACTAATAACCTGCTTGATTTTGAAATAAAAGAGATAAACTCAATTGATGATATTCTAAATGATGATGCCTTTGATTTGTTTGACGACGATACAGATTTATTTGATTTCAAACATACACCTAAACCTGACGAAAGAGTTGCAACAGACTTTGTAGCAAGAAGAAAACCAATGAAAGACTTTGATAAATACGAACATTTATTCAAGGAAATTCAAAAGGATTTAGCTAATGGAAAAAGAAAATTAGTTGATTTCAAAATGGGTAACTTACGTGAGGGTGCATATTATGTTCATAACGGAGTTTTATTCTTATTAGAAGAAATTAAAATCAGTAAGAAAGAACATTATAGAGAAGATGGCACAAGAGTTCGTGAAGATGGAAGAACAAGATGTATTTTCGAAAATGGAACAGTATCTAATATGCTAAAAAGGTCGGTAGAAAAGATATTGTATGCAAATGGTCAAGTAGTATCTGAAAACATAGATAAAGTAAACGAAAGCTTTATTGAGAAGTTTAGCAATATAACTGATGAAGATGAAGAAGCAGGATTTATTTATGTGTTAAGTTCAAAAAGTAAAGATGAAAAAATAGCATCAATAGAAAACTTATTTAAAATAGGATATTCAAAAGTTGATGTATTGGAAAGAATAAAAAATGCTGAAAAAGAACCAACTTATTTAATGGCTAAAGTCAAAATAGAAAGTGCTTGGAAATGCTACAATATGAACCCACAAAAACTAGAACAATTACTTCATAACTTCTTCGGAAGCTCATGTTTAAACATTGATATATTTGATGAAAATAAAATTCGTCACACACCTAGAGAATGGTTTATAGCTCCATTAGAAGTAATAGAACAATCAATTCAATTAATTATAAGCGGTGAAATTGTGAATTATAAATATGATATTGTAAATAGGATTATAATTAATAGGTAAAAAAAGTTATTGAAAAATTGGTTGTTAAATTATTATAATATTTTAGATGAGTAGTGATGTTTTTTATTTTATAGGCTTTGTATTTGCAATTTTAATTTTATTTATATTACCGAAAACTAAAGAAATATTTGAAAAAAATATACCTGAGGTTCTAGGTGTTTCATCTGCTTATTTTTATTTACTTGCAGATATAAAAAGTGATTCCTTCAATTTAATCATTTTAGATTATTCTTGGCGTGATATAAATTCTTTGTTAGTTTTTTTTGGTATAGCATTAGCTCTTTTAGCTGTATATCTTAATTTTAAAATAAAATCAAAATTTATTACAAATGAAGAACTAGTTTCAGAACTAGAAATAACAAATAAAAAACTAGAAGTAATTAAAAAAGAATATTATAAATTATGTTCTGACAACTTAAGAATAATATTTAAAAGTTTTTTTGATTTATCAAATGGCTGTGGTAGAGTTAGTGTATATAAGTATGATGGCGATGTTTTTAAACTATTAGGCAGATATTCTAATAATCCATTATACAATAAAAAAGGGCGTGATAGTTATCCTTCAAATGAAGGTTTTATTGCATTAGGCTGGGCAAATGAAATCTTTGAAATTTATAACATCCCACAATGGACAAAAAATGGTAAAGATTATAAGAATGCTGTTAAGGAATTATGCAATATTTCAGACTCAACATTAAAAAACATTAAAATGAAAAGCTGTTCATTTTTTATATATCGATTAGATAATGAAGATTCTAGACCTCCTTTAGGTATAGTGGTTGTTGAGCAATTACAATCATCACAAATTGACCATCAAAATATGAATGAAATTTTTTCAAGTAACGAACAACAATTATCATTTTTGATAAAATCAATGAAATCTATATAATATTCATATTTATTACCTCATTCATCTGCACAAAAATCGCTCCTAGTCCAAGTATTCCTAGCATCAATTCTTTGTTTGCTTCATTTCGTTAATAACTATTTTTTCAGTAATCCTATTTTCTATTACAATACTTACTTAATTTTGTCTTATGATGAAGTTAAGAAGTTTACATACTACAAAAATATTTGAATTTTACGCCCCAGACTATTCAACTGAGTTAGACTTGCCTTTTGTTGATGTAGGAATTAGTGCAGGTTTTCCTTCTCCTGCTGATGATTTTATTGAGTTAACTATCGATTTAAATAAGCATCTAATCAAACATAAAGACAGTACTTTCTTTGCAAAAGTAAAAGGTCATTCTATGAAAAATGCAGGTATTTTTGATGGCGATTTATTGGTGATTGATAAAAGTTTAGCACCACAAGATGGTAAAATTGCAATATGTCAAATCGATGGAGAATTTACTGTAAAAAGAATTAAAATTGAAAAAGATATTGTTTGGTTAATAGCTGAAAACGAAGAATATAAACCTATAAAAGTTACTGAAGAAAACGAATTAATGATTTGGGGTATAGTAGTTTATAGTATAAAAGCACATTAATGTTTGCATTAGTAGATTGTAATAATTTTTACGCCTCTTGTCAAAGAGTATTTGAACCACATTTAATTGGAAAACCTGTAGTAATACTTTCCAATAATGATGGTTGTGTTATTGCACGCTCTAATGAAGCAAAAGCATTAGGCATACCAATGGGTGCTCCTGCATTTGAATTTAAAAAACTTTTTGAAGACAATAATGTATTTGTATATTCTTCTAATTATGCGTTGTATGGTGATATGAGTAGTAGAGTAATGAATATACTTGCAAATTACACCCCAGAAATTGAAGTATATAGTATTGACGAAGCTTTTTTAAAATTTGAAGGTTTTGATTTATTCAATCTTGACGAATATGGTTTAAACATACAAAAGACAGTTACTAAAAACACAGGCATTCCAATAAGTGTAGGTTTTGCACCAACTAAAGCATTAGCCAAAGTAGCAAATAAGATAGCAAAAAAATTTCCTGAGAGAACGAAAAGTGTATATGCTATAGATAGTGAAGAAAAGAGAATTAAAGCTCTTAAATGGACTAAAATAGAAGATGTTTGGGGTATTGGTAGGAAACACACAAAACGTTTACAAGCTGTAAATGTATTTAACGCTTATCAGTTTACTCAATTACATGATGATTGGGTAAGAAAAGAAATGGCAGTTGTAGGGTTGAGATTAAAACACGAATTGGAAGGCAAACCAACATTGGATTTAGAAACTCCAAAAAGTAAAAAAATGATTGCTACAACAAGATCATTTGAAAAACCAATGACAAAACTGGAAGATGTTTCTGAACGCATTGCTACGTTCACAACTTCCTGTTCCGAAAAACTAAGAAGACAAAACAGTCATTGCAACATGATAATGGTTTTTCTTCACACAAATTATTTTAGAAAGGACCAACCACAATATTCAAGAAACATAGTAATCAACACCGATTTTCCAACAAACTCAACAATTGAGTTAAACAAATACGCCCAAATTGGATTAAAAGCAATTTTCAAAGAAGGCTATAATTACAAAAAAGCAGGCGTAATAGTAATGGGATTAACACCAAACGACCAAACCCAATTATCACTATTCAACACCTCAAATCCAAAACATCAGCCTTTAATGTCAGTAGTTGATAAACTTAATAGAGCCTACGGCAAAAACAAAATCAAGTTCGCTAATCAATCACTTGGGAGACAATGGAAAATGAAACAAGAAAAATTATCCAAATCATATACAACTAGAATTGATGAAATAATTACAATTAAGATTTAAAAAAAGTTGTATATATTTGATGATATTTACTAGTTGGCGGTAATTTGAAGAAACGATTAACAACGAAAAACAATCAAGAAAATGAAGATATAAGTAACTGTAAGGTAGAATAAGAATTGAAATACCTTTTACAATGTAAAGTAGAAAGGGTAAGTATAAATATTAAAAAATTAGAAAATGACACAGTTACAAATGATTGACAAAACAAAGTCAATAGCTCAAATTGATAAAAATATTTCTGCCGTATTTATGTACGGGTCATTTACCAAAAATGAAGGAGATAAATATTCAGATATTGAGTTCTATATCTTCTTAAAGGACAAAGAAAATTTTTCGGCTGAAAATTGGGTAAGACAAATTCATCCTTTGGCATTATATTTTACCAACGAGTATGGAAGTGAAGTTGCTATTTTTGAAAATATGATAAGGGGGGAATTTCATTTTTTGACAAACGACCAAATGGAAGTTATCAAATCGTGGGACGGTTTGGTAGAGTTTAGCGACTTTGACAAAATGATTTTAGTAGATAAAGAAGCCTTATTGACTAACACTCTCAAAGAAATCAAAACTAAAATACCTGACCGAACAACAAGTGAAAACACCTTGTGGTTAAGTCAATCATTGTTGAATGTTTTACTGACAACAAGCAACTTAATTAAACGACAGGAATTTGCTCACGCTTACCAAAGTTTATCAAATACTCAAAAGTACTTACTTTGGTTAATCAGAATTGAGACATCTCAAACTAAACATTGGGAAAGTCCTACAAAAAGTTTAGAGAAAGACATAGACCCAGAGTGGTATTCATTATTTCAGCAGACAACATCAAGCTTAGACCCGACAGATATTAAAACAGCTTTCAAGAATACACTAACATTGACTGAAAAACTTTTTGATAATCTTGGAGTTGAAGCAAAATTAAAGGGATTATTAAGGAGAATTGAATAAAAAAACTACCGCCAACATTGTGTATAAGTAATAGCGGTTTAAGTGATAAAACGAAAGTATAAACATAAAACAAAGGTCAGTGCAAAACCGAAAGGTTTGTGAGTAGAAATCCGCTACTACTCATACACGAAACCGTTGCCTTTTTGAATTAATTTTAGTAGCTAAAGCTTTTCTACTGATATAATAACTCTATGGTAATTTCTTCTTTTATAAATCCTTTTTCAGTAATAATGGTTGTCCAATAAGGTGCTTTTGTAGTTACAAGATTAGAATATGCAGCAAGCATTTCTTCTTTTGAACTCTCTAAAGTCAAACCTAAATCTGTATTGTAAGCAATAATTCGAAAGAAAACCCCATCTAACAATAAATCATCTTGATTATCCGCTGTATTATCAGGAGCAAAACCAAAATAGGTAATATCAGTATTAGGATCGTTTAAAACATCTAAAACATCTTGTTTTACAGTCAAAAACAAAACTTCATCAATGATATCTTTTGGTACAATAAAATCTTTCGCTTCTACAGTTAATGAATATTCAATTTTCTCATTATTCATAGTATAATTTATAAAATAAAATAAGTAGTTTAAGTATATAGAGTTATTTCAAAACTAAACAAAATGATTGAGAATTTAATTTTTTACACTAAATTTGAATAAATCAAAGCAATTAAAAGTAAAACTATGCTTAAAAAACTACTCTTTCTACTTGTCCCAACATTATTCTATGCCCAAATTCCAGCATATTATTCTACAATTGATTTTAGTCAAGAAGGTGATTATTTAAAAAACCAATTGACTACGCTTATAACAAACACACATACTACAAACCTACCCTATACAGCAACAGGCGTTACAGATACTTGGGATGCATTATATCAAACCGATTTAAACCCAAGTAACACAAACAATGTGCTTTTAGTTTACGGTTGGAATGATACTGATGCAGATATTACAAACGATTATTCCAGAGCTCAAACGTCTTCTTGTCATACATCTTCTTGTAGTGGTTTATGGGTAAGAGAACATGTTTACCCTCGTTCATTAGGTACACCTAATCTTGGTTTTGAATTCGCAGGTGCCGATGCACATCACTTGCGTTCTATTGATAGTGATAGAAACAATTCAAGAAGTAATAGAAAATTTGAAGAGGGTAGTGGGATTAATATGTCATACATTACACTAGCAGGGAATTGGTACCCAGGTAATGAATGGAAAGGCGATGTAGCAAGAATGATTATGTACATGTATGTTAGATATCCATCACAATGTTTACCAAACAATGTTGGTGTAGGTAGTACATCATATTCCAATTATGGTGATATGCCAAACGTGTTTTTAGAATGGAATCAACAAGACCCTGTATCACAATACGAAATGAATAGAAACAATATCCTAAACACTATACAAGGCAACAGAAACCCATTTATCGATAATCCTTATTTAGCTACAATAATATGGAATGGACCACAAGCAACAGATACGTGGGGTGTTTTATCATCAGACGAATTTACATTATCAAATAGCTTATTATATCCAACAATTACAAATGATATAATTTATATCAAAAATAACGATAACATACAATATAAATATAGCGTTTATAACACATTAGGTCAATTGATAGACACAAACACAACTACAAATACAATAAATTTATCAGGTAATACAAAAGGTATTTACTTTATTAATCTACAAGTAGACAATAAAACCAAATCATACAAAGTAATATTAAATTAGGAGCGAATGGCTTAGGCTTTCTTGGTTTCCATATTCCTGCTATCCGCTTTTACAAGGTATCGCTCCTATCAGGGCTAGACAGCAAACTATAGGCTTTCTTGTTATCTTTTTTAAAAATAGGTACGCTATCGCTGACGTATTTGCGCCCACCCATTCCAACGCTCCCCACCGCACATGTGGTTTTCCCTACCTTTAACAGCACTTGTTTTCCCCTCAGTAAGTCAATAAAAAAAGGCTCCCTGTTTTCCCAACCCCACGCGCACAGTCCGCCTTTTTTTATCCACTTACACCCTACCTAAAAACAAGAGCTGTTTTCCCCAAAGCTAAACCACCCCAAGCTATCTTTACATAATAAGTGTTATAATGCCTTCCATCTCCCAATGCTACGCCAACGGCAGTTATAACAGTTATTATGTAAAATATCCGCTCCCCAAAGCTCCCACCCAAAATAGGTAAAGTATTTTCATTGTTTTTTGAAGATGCCATAACGTATCACAACAACATTTGCAGTAAATAGAAAATACCCATTTCAAAAGACAATTCAGGCATCCTCAAAAATCAAATTTGCCCACAAGAGTATAGTTTTTTATTTGCCAGAACATTGGTAGTAAATTGTTTTTAAGTCGTCTTGATGCTATACAATGTCGTAGAACAATTCAATAAATAAACAAACCCGATTTTAAAAAGACCAATCTAGCATCAAGCCGTCAATAAAAACAATCAGAAAAACCCGTAAAGCAAATAAAAAACTATACCCTTGTTCCGCTACTGCCAACGCACTAGGTACAGTTCAGTTGGGGAAATCTCCCATTTCCCCAAACCCCTTAGGGTGCAATTTTTTTTAAAATAATGCCAGACATTTTTCACTCCGATTGAAATTTATCGGTAGGCATTCTTTCAAAAAAAACAGCTCAAATTTTAACCAATCCGAAAGTTGATTTTTCAATGGAAAGGTTCGGGCTTCCTTGCGATTGTGGAATGGATAAAAAAACGGTTGTTCTTTTTTTTCTTAATTCGTAGATATTCCGTACTTAAATGCACTATAACCCCTATATAAGTGCGGATTATAGATAAATGAGTGCAAAATAAAAAACCCTCTCTTTCGAAAGGGTTTACTTTGCA
>NZ_JAMKFA010000071.1 GCF_025499515.1 Flavobacterium odoriferum | reverse complement strand
TACAATATCATTTAGTGGAACCGCTAATGCTACAGTAACTTATACAGTAGATTCAGGTGCACCACAAACCATAGTGTTAGATGCTGCAGGAAACGCTACCTTAACTACACCAATATTAACAGCTCCATCAACGTATGCTTTGGTAAGTGTTGCAAGTATGAGTGTTCCAGTTTGTACATCAACAGTTTCAGGCAATGCAGTTATCAGTATCCAAGCGTTACCAACTGCAACCATTGCAGCGAACACAATTTGTTCTGGACAAACAGGAACGTTGACCTTTACAGGTACACCAGGTGCATTAGTTACCTTCTTTGATGGTACATCGAATCAAACAGTTACGTTAGATGCCTCA
>NZ_JAMKFA010000070.1 GCF_025499515.1 Flavobacterium odoriferum | reverse complement strand
TTCTCAAACTCTGTATCTACTAAGTCACCATCATCATCTACATCTTGGAAATCATGAACTCCATCACCATCAGAATCTTGAGAAGTATAATCTGGTCCAGCTCCATCAATACCACCTTCTGTGGCATCTGGCATACCATTAGCTCCAACTGAACCATCAACCATACCATCATTATTTGCATCAGATTCTCCATGACCAGCTTCAAAAACATCATTCACGCCATCTCCATCTGAATCTAAATCAAAACTATCAATTATTCCATCTCCGTCTGTATCTAATGTAGGATTTCCATTTTGCTCTTCAATATCTGTAATACCATCATTATCATCATCAATATCTCCAATGTCACATAAGCCATCACCATCTGTATCTATTCCGTCGTTTGCTG
>NZ_JAMKFA010000069.1 GCF_025499515.1 Flavobacterium odoriferum | reverse complement strand
CACCGTCACCAAGATGTTTGGTGGTAGTTGCGGAAATGAGTCCAGGATTAAGCTCCAGTGTGGTGAATACATCACCCAAATCAGTGGAACCTATGGAAACTACAAATACCAGGGCAATCAGTGTGTTATCGCTACTATGAAGATCCACACCAACTTATGCCCATCTGGATATGGACCTTATGGGCAAGGATGTGGCGTCGAAAGTGTGAAGTGCTTCTCTTCTCCACTCCCAGCTGGTGGCCCTATCGTCGGGTTTTTGGGAAGGCACAACAACTACCTCGAGTCCATTGGAATCTTCGTCAAGAAGGATTGCTCATGCTCTTAAGTATGCTGTTGAAGTACTTGGCTAGCTACGTACCACAATTACCCCAGCATTCAGGAAAATTGCAACGGTC
>NZ_JAMKFA010000068.1 GCF_025499515.1 Flavobacterium odoriferum | reverse complement strand
TTTGCAGCATGTGCAATGGCAGGAAAATCTGTTAGAATTGCTTTATCAGCTTTAATGAAACAAATGACTGATAGCCAATTTACAGGTAGATTAACTGCTATTATGAAAAAAATAAATATTGAAGATGGTTCAGAAGCCAGAGGACAAAGAGCTGTCTTGGTTTCACAACAACCTCAATATTTAAGAGGATTGGATTTTAATAAGAACATTTCTTTTAATGGTATTCTTAGTGCTCCATTTACATTAACTGCAACAGTTGATAGAAACGAAAGTACTTTATCATTACCAGCTTTTAATCCAATGAGTTTTTTAAATGTTCCATCAGGAGCGACACATTTTAGAATTATCAATGCCTTAGCTGCTGTATCGGATTTTGTTTATAATCCTGCTACAAGTGCTTATGA
>NZ_JAMKFA010000067.1 GCF_025499515.1 Flavobacterium odoriferum | reverse complement strand
TGTAATATTGGTTACCGATCCATCACAATAACTTGTTGATGCAGAGGTTATTGTAACTTCTGGACGAGGATAAACAATAATTGTCATTGTTGTAGTTGTTGCGCATTGACCAGGATTAGGTGTGAATTCATATATTACACTATTTAATGTGCTTGAAATTATTTGCCAAATTCCAATAATCCCATTTGTAGAGGTAGTTGGAATATTAGCAATATTTCCACTACAAAGCGGTGGTTCTTGAATAAAAATAGGAGTAATCCCAATTGTTGTTGATATTGTTCCGTTGAGGGTAGCAGTTCCACAACCACCAACAGTGCTAATTGTATAAGAAAAAGTTGAAGACGAATTTCCGCTAATTGTAATAACGTTTCCAGAAATTGAAGAAGTTATTCCAGTTGGTAGTCCAGTAAC
>NZ_JAMKFA010000066.1 GCF_025499515.1 Flavobacterium odoriferum | reverse complement strand
GTTGTAAACAAGCAAAACACCACCAGCAAGAATACCAGCTAGAGTAACTGCCCAGATTAGTAGACCAGTTTTGCCGCCAACATAGACATCACCCCCGGGTGACCACTCCTCTTCGTTGTAGATTGGACTGTAGCCATCAACATTGGCACCATATTTGTCAACGAATTGGTAGACGCCTTTGCCCCTTCCCTTGCTTCCGGATGCATCACGTCCATCCTTATAATCCATTCCTCCGCCAAGTCCAAAAGGTTTGTCAGTCTTGATCTTTTTGCCACCACTAGCACGAACAGTGAAGGAAGTGGAAGATCTAGCAAGTGAAGGCAAGCCTTTGACAGCAGACTTGTCAATGGTAGTAAAAGCTGAAGGTTTCAAGCTCAATGAACTCATCACTGAGGTTGCCATATTCAATTAAAGCCTAAGCTATTATTC
>NZ_JAMKFA010000065.1 GCF_025499515.1 Flavobacterium odoriferum | reverse complement strand
TCCCGGAGCTTTTGGCCCGTAACGGGGTTAAGTTTGGTGAGGCTGTTTGGTTTAAGGCCGGTTCACAAATATTTAGTGAAGGTGGGCTTGATTACTTGGGTAACCCAAGTTTGATCCATGCCCAAAGTATTCTTGCTATTTGGGCCTGCCAAGTTATTTTGATGGGGGCCGTTGAGGGTTACCGTGTGGCTGGTGGGCCCCTTGGTGAGGTTGAGGACCCACTTTACCCGGGTGGGAGTTTCGACCCATTGGGCCTTGCTGATGACCCGGAAGCATTCGCCGAGTTGAAGGTTAAGGAGATTAAGAATGGTAGGTTGGCTATGTTTTCGATGTTCGGGTTCTTTGTTCAGGCTATTGTCACCGGAAAAGGCCCAATTGAGAACCTCGCGGACCACCTTGCCGACCCCGTTAGCAACAATGCTTGGGCCTATGCCACTAACTTTGTCCCCGGCAAGTGAA
>NZ_JAMKFA010000064.1 GCF_025499515.1 Flavobacterium odoriferum | reverse complement strand
CCTCATACTAGAACTCTAGAACCTTATCAATCGGTCACTTAGACATGCTTGCTCCTTGTGTCCCCACTGTAGAGCCAGTCATAGACAGTAGGAGAGGATGCATGGGAAGGCTTGTCAAAGATCTGATTACCAATATTCCTAGAGTTGATGTTACTCCCTGGATTGAACACACTCCTCCACACGTTGTTATCCTTACGTGCCGAATTCGGAGTTGTTGGCGTACCCGGAGACTGTGGTGTCACTGGGCTCACTGGCCCAGTAGACCCCGATGGTGGCATCGACATGGATCGCTGGTACTTCCCCATGTCATTATTATCTTGGTTTAAGTTTTGGGTTTGAAGTTTCCTAAGCTTGTCAAGGCCACGGTCAGGGTGGGGTCCAGCGACCACATCATCCCAAAGTTTCTCTAGTAGCACCATTTTTTGTTAAGCTCTTTTTTTTTCTTTGCTTCTCTCTTGAATGATTGATGTTTATAATTTT
>NZ_JAMKFA010000007.1 GCF_025499515.1 Flavobacterium odoriferum | reverse complement strand
GGAATAATTGCATTTCCAGCACAAATGGTTTGGTTATCAGTTCCAGCAGCAGATGTTAAGGTTAAACTTGAATTTGTACTAATTGTAACATTTCCGTTGAGGGTAGCAGTTCCACAACCACCAACAGTGCTAATTGTATAAGAAAAAGTTGAAGACGGATTTCCGCTAATTGTAATAACGTTTCCAGAAATTGAAGAAGTTACTCCAGTTGGTAGTCCAGTAACAGTGGCGCTTGTAGCTCCATTTCCAAAAGTATACTGAATAGGAATAATTGCATTTCCAGTACAAATGGTTTGGTTATCAGTTCCAGCAGCAGATGTTAAGTTTAAACTTGAATTTGTACTAATTGTAACATTTCCGTTGAGGGTAGCAGTTCCACAACCGCCAACAGTGCTAATTGTATAAGAAAAAGTTGAAGACGGATTTCCGCTAATTGTAATAACGTTTCCAGAAATCGAAGAAGTTACTCCAGCTGGTAGTCCAGTAACAGTTGCGCTTGTAGCTCCATTTCCAAAAGTATACTGAATAGGAATAATTGCATTTCCAGCACAAATGGTTTGGTTATCAGTTCCAATGCCTGATGTTGTTATAAGAGTTGCTGTTGGGCAAGAAGTTGTACAACTTACTGTTTGAGTCGCAACACAACTTACCCCATTTGCACTAAGTGTAAACACGACAGATTGTCCAGGCGTTAATCCAGAAACAGTAAAATTTGATGGTGATATATGAGTTCCAGTAATTGGTGAACCACCATCTATAGTATAACTATAGGAGAAACTGGTTTGACCTACGTTACTAAAATCAAATGCAAGTGATGTTGATGTTGAATTAGCAATATCACAATATAAGTTTAATGAGGTATTAGGGTTTACAGTTACGCTTCCTGAATGATTAACAGTACCGCAACCTCCAATTGTATTAATTATGTAGTTGAAATTAGAAGTTGGTGTTCCGCTAATAGTAACAATGTTTCCTGAAGTTATAGCTGTTATACCAACTGGTAGACCTGTGATATTTATACTTGTTGCTCCTCCTCCAAAAGTATATTCGATAGGTGTTATTGCGTTGCCAGTACAAATTGATTGAATGTCGGTTCCTGTTGCTGATGTTAAGTTTAATGTACTTCCACTAATATTTATAGTAATATTGTCTGTAATTGAAAATCCACAGATATTTGTAGCAGTTAGCGTTAAGGTTATAGTACTACCAGAGATAGCTGTAGTTGGAATAGTATACGATGTGTTTAAGTTGTTAGAATTTGAAAAAGTACCAGAAGGTGCAGACCATGAAACACTTGTTTGACCTTGTGCGGTTCCTAAAAGATTAATAGTTTGTCCTGCACAAGCACTAACAGGCGTTGTTCCTGCTTCAACTGTAAAAGGAGGTATAGGAGCTGTGCAACCATTGTTTACATAATTAGGGGTTCCAGAAGGGCTAAAATTTACTGTAGCTCCATTGTTTTCGGCAGTTGTTCCTCCTGAAACACCAAAAATATTAACTAAACTAGCTCTTTGATAGGTAACAGTATCACTACAAGAGCCACCAAAACTTACGGTTAAAGTTCTTGTACCAGGAGTTGCATTGTAATTTCCAAAATGGCCCGTTGTTACACTTGTATTATCTTGAAAAAGTATATAAGTGTTTGATGTTAACGCTCCAAATGAATTTAATGTAATATTAAAATTTTGGCTGGAAACGATAATAACTGTTGCATTAGCAGGTAAAACTCCTCCAGTTGGCTCGAGTATAGTACCACAACCTCCGGCAGCGATGATATCAGCGTTTAATTGGGCAACTTTGGTGTTAGTTGTAGCATTTTGAATTAATCCTTGCCATGTATTTGAAGGCCAATTGACGTTTAAATTACTGGTGTTTAAGGCTGTGGCACCAATTTTTATACGAAACATTTCATTAAAGCCTTCATCAGCGCTTGAGCTTCCTGAGTCACAAGCATCTACTAAAATACTTTCAATTTGAAAACACTGCGAAAAACTATAGTTCGATACTAATAAAAGTAAAAGAAATGCAAATTTTTTTAAAACCATTTAATTTTTGCTTTATATGAAAAGCGGGTGCAAATTTACGAATTCTTTAAAATATAATATTAATATATGATTAAGAATGTTGTTTATAATTAAAAAGTGCAATTGAATATTGCACTTTTTAATTATAAATTTTATTTTGGAGGATACTGCTCTAATATTTTAGAAACAAATTCTTTGATTCGAGCATCTTTTTTGTCGGTATTTTTGGTTAAATAACCACTTCCTTCACCTTGCCAGACTAATTCTTTTGTTTTGGCATCAATTACATCAATAAAAAGTGTTCCTTCTGGAGTTGTAGTTACATTTGAATAACCCATGCTCCACCATGGATTCCAACCCCAACCGAATCCATAGTTTTGATAAATATCTACACGTTCTCTTTCTTTGGTAAAGATGCTAATCAAAACATCAGGATTTTCAGATTTACTAAAACCTTTTGTAGCCATTACTTCATCAATAGAATATAAAATTCTCTTTTTATCTAAATCTGAAATTTCAGCTTTGTCCACACCACTTTTTAAATAAGCGTATGTTTTATAATTGGTAAAAGTTGCTTTTTTATCATAATCAGCATTCACTCTAACCGAACTACATGAGGCTAAAGTTGCAATAAATAGAACCGATAGTAATTTTAATGTTTTCATAATAATTAGTTTTAAGTTTTTGATTTCAGGAATTAGAAGCTTAACTTGAAACTTAAAACCTGAAACTACAACAATGATTCATCAACTATATTAGGGATGGTAATTTTCAATAAAGGTTGCGTCTCCATAGCTCTTTTTATTGCAAAAATGGCTCCTTCGTTTCTTGCCCAACTTCTTCTTGAAATTCCGTTGTTTACATCCCAGAAAAGCATTGACTCTAAACGTCTTGATGCTTCTTTACTACCATCAAGAACCATACCAAAACCACCATTGATAACTTCGCCCCAACCAACGCCGCCACCATTGTGGATAGAAACCCAAGTAGCACCTCGAAAACTATCACCAATTACGTTTTGGATAGCCATATCAGCTGTAAAACGAGAGCCATCATAAATGTTAGATGTTTCACGATATGGAGAATCAGTTCCAGAAACGTCATGATGATCTCTTCCTAAAATTACGTAACCAATTTCTCCACGAGCAATTGCTTGATTGAAGGCTTCTGCAATTTTGATTCTTCCTTCGGCATCGGCATAAAGAATTCTTGCTTGAGAACCAACTACTAATTTGTTTTCTTGTGCGCCTTTTATCCATTGAATATTATCCGCCATTTGTTGTTGGATTTCTTCTGGTGAGTTTTTCATCATTTCTTCTAAAACATCACAAGCAATTTTGTCTGTTTTAGCTAAATCTTCTGGATTTCCTGAAGCACAAACCCAACGGAAAGGTCCAAAACCATAATCGAAACACATTGGTCCCATTATGTCTTGCACATAACTTGGATATTTGAAATCGATATGATTTTCTGCCATGATATCTGCTCCAGCACGAGAAGCTTCTAATAAAAAGGCATTTCCATAATCGAAGAAATAGGTTCCTTTTGCAGTATGTTTGTTGATTGCTGCCGCATGACGGCGTAAAGTTTTTTGAACTTCTTCTTTGAATTTTTCAGGATGATTAGCCATCATCTCATTTGATTCTTCAAATGAAAAACCAGTAGGGTAGTAGCCACCAGCCCAAGGATTGTGTAAAGAAGTTTGATCAGAACCTAAATCAATATGTAAATTTTCTTGATCAAAACGTTCCCATACATCTACAACGTTTCCTAAGTAAGCAATAGAAACTACTTCTTGATTTTCTAGTGCTTTTCTAACTCTTGCAACCAATAATGTAATATCTTCAACAATTTCATTAATCCAACCTTGTGAATGACGAATGTGTGTTATTTTTGGATTGACTTCGGCACAAACGGTAACGCAACCTGCAATATTTCCTGCTTTTGGTTGAGCTCCAGACATTCCGCCTAGTCCAGAAGTTACGAATAATCCGCCTTTTGGAGATTTTTTTATTTTTCTGAAGCCGTTTAAAACGGTGATTGTTGTTCCGTGTACAATTCCTTGTGGACCAATGTACATATAACTTCCTGCTGTCATTTGTCCGTATTGCGAAACACCTAAAGCATTCATCTTTTCCCAATCGTCTGGTTTGGAGTAATTTGGTATGACCATTCCATTGGTAACTACAACTCTTGGCGCTTCTTTGTGTGATGGAAATAATCCCATTGGGTGTCCAGAATACATGACTAACGTTTGTTCGTCAGTCATTTCGGCCAAATATTTCATGGTTAAGCGATATTGTGCCCAGTTTTGAAAGACAGCACCATTTCCTCCATACGTAATTAACTCGTGTGGATGTTGGGCTACTGCATAATCCAAATTGTTTTGAATCATCAACATAATCGCTTTCGCTTGTTCGCATTTTCCAGGATATTCAGAAATTGGTCGAGCATACATTTTGTAATCAGGTCGTAGGCGATACATGTAAATTCTACCATACGTTTCTAATTCAGCTTTAAATTCTGGAATTAATTCCGCATGATGTTTTGATTCGAAATAACGAAGCGCATTTTTTAACGCTAATTTTTTTTCTTCGTCAGAAAGAATTTCTTTTCTTTTTGGTGCGTGATTTATTTCGGTTTCATACGGTTTTGGATTGGGTAAAACCGATGGAATTCCTTGTAGTATTTGTTCTTGAAATGTCATTTTTTGTTGAGTTAATTCGTTTGCATTATTTTTTCTAAAGTCGTAATTTAGAAAACTAGGGATAACGAATGTCAGACCTGTGATAGGACTTGTGAATTTTGATTCGGTATTTGAATAATTGTATGTCCATTTTATTTTTTCTTGGTAGTTCCTGTCTTTTTGTCAAAACCATAAGGGCAATGTCTGCATCCGCTTTTACAACAATAGCCTCTTTTTAGGTGATATTTTTCTGTGAAACACTTGTATCCTTCGGGTGTGTAATAGAAATCTTCACCTTCTTTTAAATTATTCGGATTTAAATCGTTATTCATATCGACAAATTTAGCAACTTTGCATGAAATGATTGTAATAGTTTTTAAATATTTAATTCCGAAAGGGTTTAGAGGTTTTACCTTTTTTCCATTTGTGTTTTTATCTGATAAAAAGGATAAATCGCATGAGGTATTGTTGAATCATGAGAGAATTCATATCAAACAACAATTAGAACTTTTGATAGTATTCTTTTTTGTTTGGTATTTTTTTGAATATTTGGTGAGGTTAATTCAATATAAAGATAGAAGAGAAGCCTATTATAATATTTCGTTTGAACGAGAAGCTTATATAAATGAAAAAGACCTCGACTATTTAAAGAAGAGGTCTTTTTGGAATTTTTTGAAGTTTGTATAAATTAATATATAATTTTCTTGTTTACAATTGCCCCATTAGTTAGTGTAACTTGAACAATTAGTGCGGCATTGTTTTTTTGAATTTTTGTTAAAGGAATTTCATAACCGTTTACATTTTGATAATCTGCTAATAACCTTCCTAGTATATCAAATACTCTTACAGATTGGATTGTGCTTTTAGTTGATTTAATAGACAAATTATCAGATGTTATTGCCCATACATTTACTTCTTCATTAGTTATATCTTCATTTCCTAATGTGTTATTTGTAAAACGAAGAATGAATCTGTCAGAATCATCTCCAGCTACAGCTGTAAAGCTATATGGATTTTGTCTTAAATCGTGGATAATGTTTGTGTCTAAATCTTCTAAAAAAATATTTTGACTTGTATTTGTAAAGAATCCATCAACAGCTCCAATTCCAATTGAGTAATTTCCGTCTTGTGGAACTTTGATTCCCATTGGAACTAAATCGTATTCGTCAAACGGTAATGTTCTTCCTTGAATAGTCATAGGTTCAGTTCCAATTTTTGAATATAAATTTAGATTCAATTTTTCATCAGTAATAGCATCAAATAAACGATCTCTGCTGTTAGTTGCGCCATCAATATATCCAATTAAATTTCTTACACTATTTAAGTTTGAATCGATTAAATCCAACCAAATTCTCCCGCCATTTTCAGCATGTACTTCATTCTCTTCAGATGAATTTCTAAAGAATTGAGTATTACTATTCAAAGTGTTTCTCATTGTATTGTTGAATGTTACATTTTCAGATGTCGAACCTGATGTATGTAACATGGATACGAAGAAACCTTGACCTGACGCTATATTTCCTCCAAATACACCTGGACCAGATGATGTACCAGAGCTATTATACGTTATATAATCTCCTGGAGTATAATTATACACATAATCATTATAAAATGGATCTGCTGTTGCACCACTTGGTAATGTGCCATGAGTCCAAATTTTAATAAATCCATCAATGTTTGTATTTGCAGTTAAAAATGAAATTGCATTTACAGCTGATGGATATGGATTTCCGACTAAATTCCAGTTATCATCATAGTTTGTTCCTAATGTTGTTGAAACTCCTGTTGAGTATGTTCCACCATTCCAATTGCCTCTCAAAATTGGAGTTGTGATAACGCCATTATTTGGTGTTCCTGTGAATGTTGCTGTTAAAGGAGCGGGTGTTGTTGTAAAGGCATTTGGACCCCTAACAATATAACCTTTACCCACAACCATATTTTCGTTTCCAAGCGCCCAATTTCCAAATCCATTTATGTTAGTTCCAATAGTTGGAGTCCATTTGTAAATATAACTTGTTGGCGTTCCAGGAGAAATTGCACTACTTGCAAATGAAGTTACTGGAGAAGACCAATATACGTAGTCTAATCTGCGCATATTTACCGTTCTATTCATATGCATAGTTCCTGTATTTGGATTGTTGTTTACTTGGATTAAACTTGAACTATCGTTTAATTGTAAATCTCCACCAGCGTTGATATTAACCCAGTCATTGATAATAATGTCATTTGTTGCATTAACTGTTAAAACTGCTCCATTTTCAATAGTTAAATTCAATCCTAATGCATCATAGCTTGCGCCAGAGATGATCGGATCATTTGCAGTATTTGGAATTACAACACAATCAGCAGAAGTTGGAACACCAACAGGTGTCCAGTTGTTTGCGTTATTCCAGTTTGTGTTTACTGAACCGTCCCAAACTTTAGAGCCATTTATAGTTACAGTAGTTTGATCAGTTTCTCTAATAGTTCTACCATCGCATAGCGTATATGTTATTTCTGCTGTATAAGTTGTAGTTGATGTTGGGCAAACATTTATAGTTGGAGTTGTTCCAACAACTGGGCCAGCAGTTCCTGAACCCTCATGCCAAGTTATAGATGCAATTGAATTTCCGTTTGGAACAAATCGCCAAGCTTCGTTTGTTGCAGTCCAATTTGGGTCTAAAACGTTTCTTCCAGGAGGAACAGATGCTAAAGTACCAGTAGCATTTTGAATTCCGATTACTGCGTTTCCATTATTCCACATTGGTTCCGTTCCAAAACCAGCATATGTTGTTATTCTTTTTTTCTGAACATATACCTCTATGATATTTGAATTTTCATACAAAACCATCATTCCAGTATAGTCATTAGCAGTGTCGTTAGAGAACATTGGTACATTTGACCATGAAACAACTAAGGCTCTACATCCAGTCGGTAATGTTATTAATTCCCATCCAACATTTCCTGCACTTGTAGGGTTTATGTCGTGAAATACACCAAAAATTGCATTTTCAATTAAAGCATCATGCCCACTTACAGGTAAATTTGCACCGGTTGAATCATACATACTCCATCCACAAGTACCACCAGCAGAATTATTAACAATATCAAAGGTTACAACTCCATTAGAACCAATTAAGCATTGATTAAAAGTATTGCCATAAAAACAGAAATCAAATGGTAAATTTACAATTGGTGACCAAACATCGTCTGTATTAACACTAACTGGATTTGCTAATCCACTAAAACTATGGGGTGGATTATAAAGTATAGGCTCTACTATATAACTTGTAGTTTCACCTAAATCTAAGTAAGTAGCTTCTAGATCAACACAAGTTGAGGCTGCAGTACAATTAATTGTAGCAGGATCAGCCCCATTTAAGCCTAAACCACCCGAAACAACATTTGGACATCCTGTTACAACATCACTAATAACCATTGTTGTAAATATTCCTGTTGTTGAAGTTGTACTTTGGCCACTATTTGTACAAGTTACTATTAGTTGCCAGTGTACAAGCCCACTTGCAGGTGCAGTTGCTGTATAATTTGAATATGAGCTTGTAGCGACACCTGCATTTGTCCATGTTGCACCTGCATTTGTACTATATTGCCATTGATATGTCATATTTAAAGCTAAAGTATAGCCTGTTGCTATTACTGAATATGATGAACCTGGCCAAGCAGTATTTGGATTTGTTGTTACTGTTCCTCCTGTTGGTGTTCCTGCACAAACTGGGAAACAAACTCCACTATATGAAACTGATAAAGTGAAACCTGAATAAATTACAGAACTATCTGAATAAAATTGAACTGTTAGTGTTTGACCAGCTGCTCCTGTATAATTTATTGTTCCTGTACCTGAGTATGAGGCTAATAAAGTTCCACTAGTGCCAGTGCCATTGTATATTCTAATATAATCTACACCTTCAGTAACATAGTTTCCTGATATTGTAATAGTAGCACCAAGACCAGCTTCTAAAACAGTATAACCACTAGAGTTATTCGCATAGTCGCCAGCGGCACCACCATTGTCATATAGTACAATGTTTGTACCACAAGTTACAGTATTACTGCCTGTTGTTGGAATGTTTTGTGATGAAACCGATGTAAAAGTTCCAGCTGTTGAAGTTGCACTTTGACCACTACTAGTACAGGTCACAATTAAATGCCATAATACTGTTGTTCCTAATGCAGGAGCGGTTGCTGTATAATTTGAATATGTACCAGAGGGAGCTCCAGCGTTTGTCCAAGATCCTCCTCCATTCGTACTATATTGCCATTGATAAACCATTCCAGTTGCAGCAGTGTAACCTGTAGAAGAAACAACATAAGATGATCCGGGAACCCCTGATGCAGGAGTTGTAAATACAGTTCCTCCGGTGGGTGTTCCTGAACAAGCAGGGAAACAAACACCACTATACGAAATAGAAAGATTAAATCCAGAGTATACTACTGAACTATCTGAAGTAAATTGTACTGTTAAGGTTTGCCCAACGGTTCCTGTATAATTAATTGTTCCAGTTCCAGAATAAGTAGCTAATAAAGTTCCTCCAGTTCCAATTCCGTTATAAATTCTAATATAATCAACACTTTCAGTTACATAGTTTCCTGAAATATTAATTGTTGCTCCAAGTCCAGCTTCTAAGACAGTATATCCATTTGAACTATTTGCATAATCTCCAGCAGCACCTCCATTATCATATAAAACTATATTTGTTCCACAGGTTACAGTATTGTTACCAGCAGTTGGTATATTTTGAGTTGAAACTGAAGTGAATGATGCAGTTGTTGAAGTTGCGCTTTGACCACTACTTGTACAAGTTACAATTAACCGCCATAATACTGTTGTTCCTAATGCAGGTGCAGTTGCGTTGTAATTTGAATATGTGCCAGATGCGGCTCCAGCATTTGTCCAAGAGCCTCCACCATTTGTACTATATTGCCATTGAAATGTTAAACCTGTTGCAACTGTAAACCCTGTTGCAGATACAGTATATGATGATCCAGGATTTCCTGAAGCAGGTGAAACACTTGTGGTTCCTGCATTTGGCATTCCTGAACAAGCAGATGGTGCTACAACTTGAACTGTATAATCTTCGGCTTCTCCATAATCAAATGAGCCACAAGCAGGAGCAGGGTTACTTAAGTATGCATTTCTTATACGCATTCTATAATTCCCAGCCGGTTGCCCTGGCGGTATTGTAATGGTTCCTAAACTTGCAGGCGTATTAAGATATCCTGTTGAAAGTACGTTTTCTCCAGCATCATTAAAATCTGAATCATTGTTCCAGTCAATCCAAACACTGTAACCATAAGTGCTTGAAGGGTGTGTTGCATTTAGTGAGAAATTACTCCCTGCAACCTGACTCACAAAAAGAGATGAATAATCAGTATATGCTGAAAAAGCTGTTGGTGTATTGTTAATGTTAGCAATGCCTCCTGTTGTGGTTACACCACTAATATAATATGAAGTAGAATAAGTATTTGTTGGGGTGCAATAACTTGCTGGTAGCGTGTATGTAAAACGAATCTCTCCGCGCGCACCAACTCCTCCAGCTCTTGAAGAACCTCCGCCACGTTCGCCGCCTCCGCCGCCTCCGCCAGGAGTTGTTCCTGATATTCCGTCACTATTACTGCCTCCAGTTCCTCCAGTTCCTCCGTTTGGGGCATTTCCACCAGCACCACCAATTGCACCACCAACTATTCCAGAATTTCCATTTGTATTTGTTGTTCCACCAGTTCCTGTTCCACCAATTCCTGCGGCTCCAGTATTTCCAGTACCACCAGTACCACCATTAGCAGTGAGTGTAAAACCTCCTATTGTTATTGTTGAGTTTCCTCCAGCTCCTCCAGTTCCTCCAGCTGCAATACCTCCTGTCCCTCCTGTCCCAATAGTAAATGCATAAGTTCCAGGGGACACAGTTATGATTCTTGAAACGTAAGCTCCAGATCCGCCGCCAGATCCGCCAAAATTTGTTGCTGCTGTATTGGATCCACCACCACCACCACCAGCACCCCAAATTTGTACGGTTACAGAAGTTACACCAGCAGGGACAATCCAATTACCAGAAGTTGTGTAAGTGTCAGTTGTTTGAGAAAATGTAATTGATGTAAAAAAAGTAAAAACAAAAAGTAGAGAGAGTAATTTAATGTTTTTTACAAAAGAGATTGTAGGAAAATTAACTCCTAGTAGGTTCTTTTTCATAGTTTTATAGTTAGGGTTGTTAGATTTATTCACAAATATATTTTTTTTTGTTTAAATAGCAACAAAAAATATGAATAATGTTAAGAAAACATTATTTTGTTGATAAGTTGTTCGTTTGTAGGGATAAAAAATATGCTAAGTAAAATTATATTCAAAATTTTGTAAGAAATTTTTATTTCTATTTTGGTAAAAAAAAAGAGCTAAATCATTTTAGCTCTTTTTAAATTATTTTTAATTTTTACTAATTTCTTTCTTTCCTATTTTTGGTGTAGAAGTAACACCTTCTTTTATTCTTTTAATTGCTTTAGGAGCAATTGGTAATCTTACATCAGTGTGATTTGATAGAATGTTACCTTCACTATCAGTTCTGTCTGCTCTTGAAGCTACAATTTGATAACTAAATGAAATATTACTTGTTCCATTTTGTAGTTCTTTTACTTCAAATCCTTCTTGTGATTTGTTGGTTACATAAACACCATTACAATCTCCTTCTAATTGAATAAATACTTTTAGAGGGTGTTTTTCATTTACAACAATGTTTTTTGCTAAAATAGGGTCTATTTTTATTTCGGCTTTCCCATTAATTAATTTTGCAGTTCCAAAATCTTGAAATAAAATTTCTGGGGCTTCTGGAGCAAACATAATGTGTTCATTTTCACCTTCACCTTTAATTATAGTAGAAACTACACCAGTTCCTAAAATTTTGTAATTTGTATTACCTGACCCTGGATTCCATCTTGCGCCTACATATGCGTAGTCTCCAGTATTCCCGCCAGTGTTTGTTGTTGCTGCACCAGAAGGTGCATTTGAAACAGTGTCTTGTCCTCCTGAAAAATAGCCTCCAAAATAAATATTAGATCCGACATAATTATCATCACGTCCTGCTAACATAGCTAATGGGCTATTAGCGTCACTTGTTGCAAGATTGTTGTCCATGTCGTAGCTAAAATAACCGCCATAACGTTGTGCGCCTACAGTACCAGTTGACATTCCATAGATACCAATTGAACCTGTTCCAGAAACTCCAGATGCATAGCCAACTAAAGTAGAGTAAGAAGTACCATTTGCTAGTCCAACTACTCCTGTTCCTGTAGTTCCTGCACTTTGTCCTACGGTTCCAACGCCGGAGGCAGCATTTGAGTTGTAGCCATAGGCTCCCCAACCACCTGCATTATTGTTGCTAGCATACATTCCTACACCATTAGCGCCTTGAGATCTTGCATATACTCCTGTGCCACCATCAACGGCAGAATATCCCGATAAAGCGTCAATGGTTACATCATTTGAATAAGAAACTGTTTTGCCCCAAGCGGTTGGTGCAATATTAATTCCTAAATTTCCGGTGTTTGCAAATCTTGCTCTAACCACATTATTCGTTGTAAAATCTAATGAAACATTATCTGTAGTTCCTAAAAAATGTGTCCCTGCTGCAGTTCCAGTATTTCCAGTTAAAGACCAATCTAATCCTCCAGGCGAACCTGCAAAAGCTACCCATCTTGCTCCATTCCAAAAATATAACCCAGGACCTACGTTGTTAGGTGAAACACCTGCTGTGGCAGTATTGTAGACTACGGTACCTGCAACTATTCCTCCTCCTTGTGGATTAACTACGGGTGCTTCAACTATAGTTGATGTTAAAGCTACTCTTGGCGGAATTAATCCATTTGTTGACGAGGACACGTCTAATGCTCCGGCTGGTGTTGTAGTTCCTACTCCCACTTGGGCTAATAAACTAATTGGCAACATAAAAAAACTGACAAGTAATATTTTATTCATAACAAGTAAGGGTTTGTTGTTAATAATTTAATAATTATGTTAAAGTATTAAAAAAAAACAACAAAAGCATTTTTTTGTTTTAAAATCCGATGAAATACAGTTTTTATCGATAAAATACATAAAAAAAGAGCTTACTAATTTAGTAAGCTCTTTTTGAGTGCGTTATGTAGAAATTATTTTTTAGTAATCTCTTTGATTTGAGAAGCTCTTAGATTTTCTTTCTTTTTTGTTCTTTCACCTGGTCTTTTTGCTTCTTTAGTTTCGTTCATTCTTTTAATTTTTTCAGGGCTTATCGGAGCATTGGTACCGAATTTTACTTCTCCATTTTCACTCCAAATACCTAAGCCTCCATCAAGTTCGTCATTATGCATTAACAAATCTAAATTTTTATCATAATCTTTTGTAAGTATTTCGCTAGAAACTGGTTCAAACTTAGAATTTTTCTCTGCAATCGCAATCCAATTAAAATTAATATTTGAGTTTCCGTTATTGTTTTCTTTAATTGAAAAACCATTTTTATCAACAGAAACTATGTGAACACCTTTACTTTCACCGATAGGAGTAATTGTAACAATTATAGGTTTAGATTCGTCAATAATTTCAGAATAGTTTTTATTGAAAGAAATATAAGATTCCCCATTTGCTAATTTTCCAACTCCTTTATCTTGAATATCTAAATTCATGGATGTAGATGCGTAAGAAACTGATTTTGAACCATCATTTTTTTTATCTAAAACAATAAATGATTCATTTGTAATATTTTTTCCTAACGAATAATTAGCAAATCGATCGCCTTTAGAAATCTGACCATATTCATAACCTCTTATCCAACCACCTACTACACCACCGTATACACCTAAACCTATAGAAGTATCAATAAAATTTGATGTTGCTGTTCTTCCTCCTGCTATTCCGTTAGCTCTTGTCGTCCCAAATGCATAAACTCCAAAATCATTACCTCCACTACTAAAATACCCAAGCGCTGCTCTACCAAATCCAAAATCATCACCAAAAACACCTCCGCTTCTTGTTGTAAGACCACCTCTACCAATAACACCAAATTTATAAGTTCCAGCGCTTGCAGCTGTTATAGCACCATCTCCTGAAACTCCAGCTATAATTGTATTAAAATCTGTGCCAGGTGTAGTATTATTTATAAGTCCTCTAACACCTGCTCCATTTGCATTTGTTCCGTTATATTCTCCTTGAACTCCTGCAAATAATGTTGTTCCTCCAGTTACTTGGCCATAAACTCCAGCTCCATCTTGATCCGTATAACCATTAACTGCCCATGGGAAAGCGGCATTTCCTTCAGAGATACCATTCATTAAATCGCCAGGCAAAACAGTTTCTAATCCTCCAATAAAAAACTCTCCAAATTGTGAAACTCTGGCTGCATGTAATCCAGAAGTTCTAATGTCAAAATTAGTAGCATCATAGGTTCCTACAAAGTGTGTTCCTTGTGTTGCAGCTACCAAAGGAGTCGTTGTTCCGGTTATACCGCCATCAATTCCTCCATTTCCAATAATAGACCAATCTAATCCTCCCGGAGAACCAGCTAATGAAACCCATCGTGTTCCATTCCAATAATACATTCCAGGAGAAACATTGTTAGGGATAACACCATTGGTGTTTGTGTTCCATACTAGAGTTCCGGGAACAAGTCCGCCACCTTGAGGGTTAACTACAGGTGCTTCAACATTTAATGCGGTTAGTGCAACTCTTGGAGGTATCATACCTTGTGTTGTTGATGAAATGTCCAATGCTCCAGCTGGCGCAGTAGTGCCCACACCAACTTGAGCAAACGAGTATGCACTGCAAAATAATGCGGCTAAAAGTAATTTTTTAACTTCCATAGTAGTAGGGGTTTGTATTTTGTTTTTTTGTTTTTTGTAAATCTATATGCGACAAAATTACGTAAATATTTATTATAACAAAATTTTAAGAAAAAAACTTTGAATTGTTGTTAAATAATTTTTTATTAATATATTTGTAACTTAACAAAGTCTAAACTATTAGATTATGAAAAGAAAAATACTTTCGTTTGTCGCTTTTTTTGGATTAGCATCAATGGCTAATGCTCAAATGTATGTATCTCCTGGGAGTTATGTATTTATGAATAATCAGTACATGTATGTAACTCAAGATGTAAACATACAAGGTACAGGTAATTTTTATTTGAGAAACACTTCTCAACTATTGCAAGGTGGAACAGGAGCAGGAGCAAATGCAGGAGCAGGAGATTTGTCTGTGTTTCAAGAAGGAACAGTTAACAATTTTCAATACAACTATTGGTGTTCACCAGTAGGAGCTCCATTAGCTGCTGCAGGTAATAATCCTTTTGGAATTACAAGATTGTATAGACCAACTGGTTTAACAGCTAGTACTGCTGCAACTATTTTACCAACTTCAAATTACAATGGAACATCAAATCCTTTGGCTATTGCGCCTTATTGGATATGGAAATTTATAACTTCATCTACCTATGCACAATGGGTTTCTGTAGGTTCTGCATCTACAATTAATGTGGGTGAAGGTTTTACTATGAAAGGAACTTCTGGAACCGATAATACAATTGCACAAGTAGCAGAAAATGTTCAAAATAATACAGGAAGCAGACAACGTTACGATTTTAGAGGAAAACCAAACGATGGTACTATTTCTGTGGCGGTTTCTAATGGAAATTTCACATTAGTAGGTAATCCTTATCCAAGTGCGGTTGATTTGAATATGTATTTGAGAGCTAATGCTCCAGGTCCTGATTTGTTGTGGGGAACGGCTGACGATGTTGGGTTAAACAATACTTCAATTGATGGGACAGCATATTTTTGGGAACAAGTTGCTGTTAATTCACATTACTTAAATCAATATGAAGGTGGATATGGAACATACACTCCAGGTTCGGGCTATACTCCAGCAGATTTTTGGAATTATAATGGAGATGGTACTTATAATGTTAATTTAGTTCCTGCAGGAACAGCAAATTTACACTTAAGATTTACGCCTATTGGTCAAGGTTTTATGGTTAGAGGTGATGGAGCAGGTACAGCTACAATGCGAAATTCATATCGCGTTTTTAGACGAGAAACAGATGTAGATGCAACTCCTTTAGCAAGAAGCACAACTGAAAGTTCTTCTATTGATAGTGATTTGTTTTATGATGAAATTCCTAATGTTGCGGGTACAGACTACACCACACAACGTGTGAATTATTACGCACCACAAATAGCTTTGGTTGCATTCATAAATGATGGAGGTTATCTTTTTAATAGATTAGGATTTGCAAATGGCTATTCTGATGGTTTTGAAAAAGGAGCTGATACTCCAGGAGTCAATGCTGCTAATCCAATTAGTTTTTATCAAGTTTTAGAGGGAACAACTAATGAATTTAGAACTTCATTAACTTCTTTTGATATTGATAAAGGTTATCCAATCGGGTTTAGATGTGATTCACAAACACGTTTTCAAGTTAGGGTGTCAGAATATTTATATGGGTTTGATCTATCTGACGAAGTGTTTATTCATGATAAATTAACGGATATTTATTATGATATTAAGAATGGAGTTTTTGATATGACTTTACCTGCAGGGGATAATAAAACAAGATTTGAAATTACATTTAAAAATACGGGAGGAACTTTAACAACTCCAGATGAGGCGAATAATATGTTTGCTGTTGTTCAAAATAATGAACAAGGAATGTTAACCATTTTAAATACATATAAAAAAGATATTAAATCAATTACATTATATGATATTACAGGTAAATTAATTTTAAATAAAGAAAATTTAGGTAATAATGATTCTTATCAATTTGCTACAGGAGCTTTAAGTGATGGTGTTTACGTTGTAAAAGCAACTACTGCAGATAATATTAATGTAAGTAAAAAAGTATCTATTTATAAAAAATAAACACATATTGTAGTATATTTGAAAGCAGCTTATTCAAGCTGCTTTTTTTATGGAAAAAAGTCAAAATCAGAAAATCGAAATGGTTTTTCCAAACGGAATTGAACTCTACATTAAAAGAGAAGATTTACTGCATCCCATAATTTCAGGTAATAAATTCCGAAAGTTGAAATACAATTTGGAAGAAGCTAAAAAATTAGGATTCAAAAAAATACTTACTTTTGGGGGTGCTTTTTCTAATCATATTGTCGCTGTTGCAGGAGCAGGAGTAGCCTTTGGTTTTGAAACTATTGGCGTAATTCGTGGAGAGGAATTGATTGATAAAGTTCAGGAAAACCCATCTTTAGCATTTGCACAACAAAATGGAATGCGATTTCACTTTGTGGATCGAACAACATATCGAGACAAATCAGATAAAAAATTTGTAGAAAGTTTACATGATTTGTACGGTGATTTTTACTTAATTCCAGAAGGAGGGACTAATCAATTAGCAATAAAAGGTTGTGAAGAAATTTTAACCGCAAAAGATAAATCTACATTTGATTTTGTTTGTTGTGCGATGGGAACTGGCGGAACGATTTCAGGAATTATCAATTCAGCAAACGCTACACAAGAAATTATTGGATTTTCTTCTTTAAAAGGTGGTTTTTTATCTGATGTAATTCGTAATTTTGTGCAGAAAGAAAATTGGAACATAAATTGCGAGTATAATTTTGGCGGTTATGGAAAAGTTTCTGACGAGTTAATTCGGTTTTTGAATATATTTCATCAACAAACAAATATTTCGTTAGACCCTATTTACACTGGAAAAATGATGTTTGGAATATTGGATTTAATCCAAAAAGATTATTTTCCTGCACATTCGAAAATTTTAGCAATCCACACTGGAGGTTTGCAAGGAATATCAGGAATGAACGATTTATTAAGAAAGAAAAACAAAGAAACAATACAATATAATGATTAAGAAAATTGCCTTATTACTGACAATTATTTTGATGGCAAGTTGTAACAGTACACGACCTGTTGTTCGTACAACTTCAAAGTCAAAACCTAAAACAACAACGACTAAAAAACCAGTTGTTCAAAACACTCCAAAAACGACTACGAATGCCCCAAAAACAAATTCAAGTAATGATGGGAAAGAGGTGCAATTAGAAGCAACTTCTAATGTAAGAACATACGAAGAAGAAATCAAATTGTATATTTCTAACTTTCAAGAAATTGCTAAAAACAACATGAAAGAACACGGAATTCCAGCAAGTATAACTCTAGCACAAGGAATTTTAGAATCAGGTGCGGGAAAAGGAAAATTAGCACAATCTGCAAATAATCATTTCGGAATAAAATGTCATACGGGTTGGACAGGTGAAAGTGTAAAACACGATGACGATGCAGCTCAAGAATGTTTTAGAAAATATAATCATCCATCAGAATCATACAGAGATCATTCGTATTTTTTAACCTCTAGAAGTCGTTATTCAAACCTTTTCAAATTAGATAAAGGCGACTATGAATCATGGGCAAAAGGATTAAAAGATGCAGGGTATGCAACCGATAAAAAGTATCCAGATAAATTAATTGGATTAATTGAACGATTTGAATTGTATAAATACGATAACGAAGTATTAAGTCGTAATTATGTCCCTGCTAAAAAAGACCCTTTGGTTGAAATTTCAGAAGGATTATACACCATTCAGCAAGGCGATACATTGTATTCGTTGTCAAAAAAGTTTAATCTTTCTGTTGAAGATTTAAAAAAACTTAACGATATTTCAGATAATGCCATTAATATTGGTCAAAAAATAAAAATCAAGTAATGTTATATAAAAGAAGTAGTGAATTATTTGTTGCCGCAAATAAAGTAATTCCTGGTGGTGTAAACTCGCCAGTTAGAGCATTTAAAGGAGTAGGAGGAACACCAATTTTTGTAAAAGAGGCAAAAGGAGCCTATTTATATGATGAAGATGGAAATCGTTTAATTGATTACATCAACTCTTGGGGACCAATGATATTAGGTCACGCATACGACCCAGTGGTTAATGCAGTTATTGAAAAAGCAAAAAAAGGAACTTCTTTTGGTATGCCAACAGAATTAGAAACGCAAATCGCAGAATTAGCAGTTTCAATGGTTCCAAATATTGATAAAATTAGATTTGTGAATTCAGGCACAGAAGCTTGTATGAGTGCGATTCGCTTGGCTCGAGGTTACACAAAGCGTGATAAAATTATAAAGTTTTCGGGTTGTTACCACGGTCATTCAGATTCGTTTTTAATCGCAGCTGGAAGTGGATTAAGTACTTTTGGTGTGCCAAATAGCCCTGGGGTAACAGAAGGAACAGCAAAAGATACATTATTGGCTAATTATAATGACATCGAAAATGTGAAAGCATTATTTGAAGCTAATAAAAATGAAATTGCTGCAATAATTATAGAACCTGTTGCCGGAAATATGGGATGTATTCCACCTGCAAAAGGATTTTTAGAGGCATTAAGAGCAGTTTGTTCAGAAAACGAGGCAATGCTTATCTTTGATGAAGTTATGACCGGATTTCGCTTAGCAAAAGGTGGTGCTCAAGAATTGTATGACATTCAAGCCGATATTGTTTGTTTTGGAAAAGTAATTGGTGGTGGTTTGCCAGTTGGTGCTTTTGCTGCGAGAGAAGAAATTATGAATTATCTTGCGCCATTAGGACCTGTATACCAAGCTGGAACACTGTCAGGAAATCCATTAGCTATGGCAGCTGGATTTGAAATGTTGAAAGCGTTAAATTCTGATGCTGAAATTTTTAATCGTTTAGATCAAAAAACTGCATATTTAGAAAAAGGAATCCATACAGTTTTAACCGAAGCAAATATTCAATTTACTATAAATAGAGTAGGTTCTATGATTTCAGTACATTTTGATGCAAATCCTGTTTTTGATTTTGAAACTGCTAAAAACGGAGATAACGAAACGTTTAAGAAGTTCTTCCACGGCTTGTTAAATAGAGGAGTTTATATTGCACCATCTGCCTACGAAACATGGTTTATTACAGATGCATTATCTTATAAAGATTTAGATTTTACTATAAAAGCTATTGAAGAAGTGGCTAATGAACTATAAAAAAAGTCCCGCATTTGCGGGACTTTTTTTAATAAAGTAAATCTTCAAATAAGACTTTATTGTTTTTTATTTTAAGAAATTGTTCAGCAGTAAATGTGCTTTTTAATTTATTTTCAATAGTTGCTGCTACTTCCTCTTTTTTCTCTGGAAATCTGTTTACAGTTTCATGCTTGTAAATTAATAGGTCATTTAAGCCTATAGCGACACTGTTGTCAAGATCAATTATTTTAGTTAGTGAATGTAATTCTCTTTTTGCTAAAATTTTCGGATCTTCCTTTTTAGAATCCTGTGCAAAAGCTCCTATTGTGAATGTAAAAAACAAAGCAATTACAGTAATTAAATTTTTCATATAGATATTTTTATAGTTTTCGAAATTCAAATCTAATAGATTTTTTTTAGATTACCAAAAAAACATAAAAAACTATTCTTCTTTTTGTTGAGAAGCTTTTCTTTTTTCTTTACCTTTCTCTTTTCTTTCACTCATTTTTTCTTTTCTATTTTCAAGGTTTTGTTCCCATTTTTGAAATTGTTCAGGTTTTAGAATTTTTTTCATTTGAGCTTTGTGTTCAATTTGATTATCTAGCATTTCATTTTTCATTGCAAACTTTTCATCAGCTGAAGGTTTTTCACCTTTTTCTCTTTTTGCTTTCATTTCAGCCATTTTTGCATCTCTTTTTTTTGCATTTTCTAACAAAATTGCCTTAACTTCTTTCTGCTGTTTAGCATCCAAGTCTAATTCTAAAGTCATTTTTTTAACTTGTAATTCTGTTTGTTGTTCAGGAGTTAATTTTTCTCCTTTTCTACCTCTTTCTTGTGCAAAAGTTAGTGTTGATACTACTAATACTGCTGCTAAAATTAATTTTTTCATCTTTCTTATTTTTTTAATTGTTTGATGATAAGACACTATCATTTTAAAAAGGTTTAATCGTTAACAAAAAATTATTAAAAATGGTTTTTTAATTAATTGCAATAGAAAAACGTTTGTATATTTGTAAAGTGAAAAATTTAGTCATTTTAATCGCTTTTTTTATGCTGGTAAAGCCAGCTATTCCATTTTTGGAATACATTGTTAATTATGACTATATTGTAAAAGAGCTTTGTGAAAATAAGGACAAGCCTGAACTTAAATGTAATGGTAAGTGTCACTTAGCGAAGCAATTAGCAAAATCTGCTGAAGAAGAAAAACCTATTTCTTCTGACAAAAAGCAAAACGTAAAACAAGAAATTGAAACCATGTTTTGTCAAGAATTCAAAGTAGTTTCTTTTGCTGAAAATTTCGTTTTCACAAACAAAAAAATCAATTCTGACTATCAGAATTTGTATGCTTTGACTGCAATACAGTCCACTTTTCATCCACCCACCTCTTTAGTTTAATTTTTTATTACAATCGTTTCTAATTCTAAGAATCGATTAGGATATCTATGTCCAAAATTGTTTAAAGAAATCAATCTTTTAAGCACAAATAATATTAAATTTTAAACTAAAAAATTTTCAAAAAAATGAAATTTCAATTAAAAAATATAGTAGCTGTAATGGCTATAGCTTTAGCATTCACTTCATGTTCAGACGATGATAATAACGCAATAACAGGTGAAGGAAACCTAAAATTAGAATTCGATAACGTTTATGGCGATGCAGATTTTGCTTTTAATACACCTTACACAAACTCAAACGGAGAAGTTGTTAAAGCTTCAAATGCAATTTATATTGTGAGTAATATCGTTTTAACTAAAGAAGATGGTTCAACTTATACTGTGCCTAAAAGCGAAAGCTATTTCTTTGTAAACGAAGCAGATGCTGCAAGTACATTATTAAATTTACCAAACATTCCAGCTGGAAATTACACAAAAGTTACCTTCGGAATAGGTGTTGATCAGGCACAATTTAACGCTGGAGCAGACGGACAAGGAACCATGTGGTCAGATGCGCAAGCATTAGGTATGACATGGTCTTGGGCTGCCGGATATAAATTTGTAAAATTCGAAGGAACTGTTACTTCAGCAACGCATACAAATGCAAATTATAGAGTGCATACAGGAAAAACCGGTGATGTATACAATTATGCAGAAGTTACTTTAGATTTACCAGACAACGCATTAGTAAGAACAAACATTACTCCTCAGGTTCATATCATGGCCGATTTAAAGAAGATTGTTGATGGTACAACAGTTATCAATTTTGAAGAAGGTCTAGACGTAATGGGAGGAACAAAAGTGCAAAACATTTCTGCAAACAACGTTCCTACAATGTTTGAAGTACACCACGTTCACAACGATTAATTTTAGTAAAAGCTAATCCAGCTGTACATTACAAGTCCGCAGGAAAAACAAAAATTTTGTAAGCAAAAAAAAAGAGCTTCTTTGGTCGCTATTTTTTAGCAACAAAATCAATTTGTTTTTCCTTTACGGGCTTTTCATTCCCATCTGGGCTAAAACATAGCGTTATGAAAACAAAATATTTTATGCTGTTGGCAATTGGATTTTTATTCAGTTGCGCATCAGACGATTCATCAGAATACCAAAACATTCCAATTGATTATCAAGTACCATCAAATTTTCCACCATTAGCCTACAATATGGCTAATAATCCATTAACCGAAAAGGGTTTTGAATTAGGAAAAAAAATCTTTTACGATGGTCGTTTAGCATCAGACGGAGTAGTTTCTTGTGGTTTTTGCCACATTCAAGAAGATGCGTTTACACATCACGGACACACCTTTAGTCACGGTGTTGGTGACGGAATTGGAACCCGAAACGCACCACCTATTCAAAACATGGCCTATCAAACCCAGTTTTTTTGGGACGGAGCTGCCGATCATATTGAATTGCTATCAATGGCACCAATTTCAAACGAATTAGAAATGAATGGCAATATCATCAACATTATCAATATGATGAAAAATGATAGTGAGTATAAAAAATTATTCCGTCAAGCTTTTCCAGAAGAAGAAATCAATTCCGAAAACATGCTAAAAGCATTAGCTCAATTTATGACCATGCTCACTTCTTCCAATTCACGTTTTGATAAATATAGAAGAAATGAAGCAGGAGGAACATTGTCTTCAGACGAATTAGCAGGTTATGATTTGTTCAATCAAAAGTGTGCTTCGTGTCATGCCACAGATATATTTACCGATAATTCGTTTAGAAACAACGGATTGCCAATAAATCCGTCAATAAACGACAAAGGAAGATATCGTGTAACCGAATTGGATATTGACAAATACAAGTTTAAAGTGCCAAGTTTGCGAAATATCGAAAAAACGGCACCTTACATGCACGATGGTCGTTTTTATACTTTAGAAGCAGTGTTAAATCATTATGCGTCAGGTGTTTCTAATACTCAAAATTTAGACGCAAGTTTAAACAATGGTGGAACATTAGGAATTCCGTTGACTGCAACCGAAAAATTACAGCTTATTGCCTTCTTAAAAACCTTAACGGATAACGAATTTTTAACCAATCCAAGATTCGCGGAATTTTAAAAAAATGAAAAAATATATCATTATTTTCCTATTGATTTTTCAATATGGATTTACAGCCGAAAAAGACAGTTTGTCAACAATTAATCCGTTTTTAAAATTTCATCAAGTTTCTGAGGTCTTTTTTGATGATTGCGATGCTTGTGGCTGTTCGGCAAGTGGAGGAAGCATGGGTTTTGCCTCAATGTTAAATACCAATTTTGTAGGAATTCGTTATTTTAACCAATCTTATAAAAGTACCGATGGTTTGTATAGTAATTCGGCTTGGTATAATGAAAGTTACAATACGATGCAAGTTTGGGCACGAATTCCAGTGGTGAAAAAAGTACAAATTTCTGCTTTAATTCCGTATCATTTTCATAATCGAGAATCAGCAAACGGAAAACAAAATGTTAACGGAATAGGAGATATTACCATTTTAGGGATGTATCAATTGTACCAAACACACAAGGATAGTACCGTTTTAGTTCATTCATTGCAGGCTGGAGCTGGAATAAAACTTCCAACTGGAAAATTTGATGAAGCAAATAACGGGAGTTTCAATCCAAGTTATCAAGTAGGAACAGGAAGTTTTGATTATCTTTTAGCTACTGAATATGTAGTAAAAAGAAAACAATTTGGACTAAATACGCTTTTAAACTATGTGATAAAAACAGAGAACAATAAAAATTATCGTTTCGGAAATCAATTCAATTATTCAGGAACTTTTTTCTATTTGTATGAACAAGAAAAGTATTCGATAGCACCACAACTTGGCTTTGCAGGTGAAGTATATGAAGATAATTATCAGTTAGGACAAAAAGTACGTAATACTGCTGGCGATATTTTCTTCGGAAAATTGGGCTTTGAAATAGGAAAAGATAAATTTTCTGTTGGAGCAAATGTAATGTTACCAATTACTCAAAATTTGAATGGTGGTAATCTGGAAGCCAATTACCGTTGGAGTTTAAATTTAAATTATAGTTTGTAATAAAAAAAAGGAACTCATTTGAGTTCCTTTTTTAAATTATTCAAATAAGATATAATTTCCTTCATTCAGATTTACATCATATTTTACTTTAAATTCTTTTGTTTTTGTTGATTTACTTGCTTGAGGTGCAATTCTTTTATTATTGTCAAAGGTTATTAAAGCATTTTTACTTTGATAATTTTTAAATAAATTATTTTCAAAATAAAATTTTATAGTATTTTCTAATTGTTTTAAAGCATCTTTTCTTCGGTTGGATAAATTTTCTTTTGTCGCTTTAATTTCAGAAAAACATACTTTTTCATTATCAAATAGGACATAATCACACTGCTTACCATTATCACTATTCATCACACATGAGTCATTTTGAATAAAATTTAAAGATTTACTATGGTTCTTTTCGACGTGTAAATGAAATTTATCATGTGCAGTGACAAAAACACCTTTTTTAGTTTCATTATCATCAAAAATGAAAGAATGTTTGTTGTTAATACTTTTTAAACAACCATTTTCAATAATTTCAGGAAATTGAATTAATAACTCTTCTGTCATAAATTTAATAATTTACTAAACTCATCTGAAAACTCATCTGAAATTCTATCAATCATATTTTCCTTAATTTGACCCAACTTATCATCTGTTATTTTATACGCTTTGCCGTTTTTTAATTGATAAGCAATAAAGTTTTTTGGGTTTAGCCAAGATTCTTTTTTTATAATTTTGTTAACCTCTTTTGGTTTAGATTGTCCTTTATCATAAGCTAATAATAAATTATTTAAAGAGGCTAATATAAAAGGGCTGTGTGTTGTTAGAATTAAATTTTTTCTATCTAACAAACAGTTTTTAACCAAATATTTAATCAACTCATGTTGAGCTTTTGGGTATAAATTTAGTTCAGGTTCTTCAACAACAAAATTGAAGTTATATTCGTCTTTTAGGGACTTTGCGTACTCAACTAATAATAAAATAGGAACAACTGTTTGTAAACCTGAAGCAGACTCCAATAAATCCACTTTTTCAGTTTGATTGTGATATATGTATGATGTTTTTCCTTCTCGTTTATATTTAATCTTCTTATCAATAATACCTAATGGTAATTCTTTTATTGATTTAATTGCTTTTTCATAATCTTGTCCACTATTTAACAAATGTTTTGGGATTTGAACGTTATTATTTATTAAACCAAGAGTGTTTTCAGCTATTAAGTGTAAAAAGTTTCTTTCTGTAGGAATATATAATGAATCAAAAGCATAAACCTCAGGTAAAATATTTAATAGATCTTCATATATAGAAATATAGTTTTCAGGTTTTTTTTCCATTTCTAATATTTCTAATATTTGGTCTATATCAGATTTAGATTTATTTTTTTTAATATTTATAAAATAATCTATGAAAATATTGGTTTTGTCCTCTGATAAGTTAAAATGTCTTATAAACTTTTTTATAAATTCAATTTTTCTAAGGATAATAAAATCTAAATCATAATTAATAAAATCTTTTAAAAAGTCTATTTTTTTATAATTATTTAAATCCCTTTTTACAAGATCTAAACAATTAGAACTCCCGAACTTCAAATATTCACTATTTTCATAAACAAAGCTACTTAGGGAAATGTCTTTAGATTCAAAATTGTCATAGCTTATATAAGTTTCTTGTTTTAGATAACTATATATGTTATATTTTTTTAATTCTTCTTCGAAAGTTATATTTTCATCTCTTCTAAAATTTTCATCCTCAAAAATAGAAAGTAATTTAGCAAGTGTGCTTTTTCCTGATGCTTGTGCACCAATAAAAGTAACCATTTCTCTAACTTCTATTTCAATATCTTTTAGAGGGCCAAAATTTTTAACTATAAGTTTTGCTCTTTCCATAATTCAAATATAGGAAATTATTTCCCTAAATATTCAGCAATTTTATTATCACCGTCAACTGTAATCTTCATTAAGCCATGTTTGCTAATGCCTTTGCTGGCAGCGTCCCATTTTTTACCGCTTAACTCTGATTTTATTTTTAAATCACCAATAGAAATGCCTTCGTTCGCTTTTAAAATTTCAATGATATGTTTTTCGTCTTCCGTTAATTCTGGACCTTTTTTCTCTGGTCGCATTTGCGGGAAGAATAATACTTCTTGAATCGATTGATTGTTCGTTAAAAACATAATCAAACGATCCATTCCAATTCCTAATCCAGAAGTTGGTGGCATTCCATATTCTAAAGCTCTTAAGAAGTCTTCATCGATAATTCCGTTTGCTTCGTCATCACCTTTTGCGGCTAAAGCCATTTGGTTTTCAAAACGCTCTCTTTGGTCAATTGGATCATTTAATTCCGAATACGCATTGGCAATTTCTTTACCACAAACCATCAACTCAAAACGCTCTGTTAATTCGGGATTATCACGGTGCGATTTACATAAAGGCGACATTTCTTTAGGATAATCAGTAATGAACGTTGGTTGAATAAAGTTACCTTCACATTTCTCACCAAAAATTTCATCGATTAATTTTCCTTTACCCATGGTATCGTTTACTTCGATTCCCATAGATTTTGCAGCTTCGCGCAATTCATCTTCCGATTTCCCAGTAATGTCAAAACCTGTGAATTGTTTGATAGCATCTGTCATCGTTACTCTTGCGTAAGGAGCTTTGAAGTTTACTTTATGTTCTCCAAAAGTAGCTTCAGTGGTTCCGTTTACTTGAGTGGCACAATATTCTAATAAATTTTCTGTCATCTCCATCATCCAGTTGTAGTCTTTGTATGCTACATAAATTTCCATTGCGGTAAATTCTGGATTATGCGTTCTGTCCATTCCTTCGTTACGGAAGTTTTTTGAAAATTCGTAAACACCATCAAATCCACCCACGATTAATCTTTTCAAATATAATTCGTTAGCAATTCGCATGTATAATGGAATATCTAAACTGTTATGATGTGTAATAAACGGGCGTGCTGCCGCTCCACCAGGAATCGATTGTAAAACCGGAGTTTCCACTTCCATATAACCTGCTTCGTTGAAAAACGTTCGCATTGCCGTGAACAATTTTGTTCTTTTCATGAAAACTTCTTTCACTTGCGGATTAACTACTAAATCAACGTAACGCATACGGTAGCGTAATTCTGGGTCAGTAAACGCGTCAAACACATGACCTTCTTCATCTGTTTTTGGTAACGGAAGCGGTTTTAAAGTTTTACTCAACATTTTAAAATCATCCACGCGAACACACATTGCGCCTACTTTTGTCATGAATAATTCTCCTTCAATTCCAATAAAGTCACCTAAATCGGTTAATTTTTTGAAAACTTGGTTGTAAAGCGTTTTGTCTTCACCTTCGCAAAGCACATCGCGATTAAAATACAATTGAATTCTTCCTTCGCTGTCTTGTAATTCAGCAAACGAAGCTTTTCCTTGATCACGAACACTCATTAAACGTCCAGCCAAAATAACCTTCTTGCCTTCTTTAAAATTTTCCTTCACTTGCTTTGAAGTGTGATTCACCGGAAATAAATCCGCTGGATAAGGGTTAATTCCAAGTTCGCGTAAAGCGTTTAGTTTGTCTCTTCTAATGATTTCTTGTTCCGAAAGTTGCATAGTATTGTATTTAAGCGTGCAAAGATAATTTATTTTGTTTCAAGTTTCAAGTTCAAAGTTTAATGTTTTTTGAAGCGAATGTTTCGGGCTTTCTTGGTTTCCATATTCCTGCCATCCGTTATATCTTTTTTTCAAAAAGGATGTCACTCCTGTCAGGGCTAATTAGCAAACTATTCGTATCTTTGCGAAACTTTTTCAAAACACAATTTCGTTCGCTATGAATAAAAAAGTCCAACTTCAAGATTTAGGAAATAAAGATTACAAAGAAACTTGGGATTATCAAGAAGAACTATTCAAAGAAATTGTAGACATCAAAGTTCAAAATAGACAATCCAACTCCCAACTCCCAACTCCCAACTTCCTACTCTATGTAGAACATCCGCATGTTTATACTTTGGGAAAAAGTGGCGATGTGTCAAATTTATTACTTTCCGAAAAACAATTAGAAGCAAAAGGAGCTACTTTTTATAAAATAAACAGAGGAGGAGATATTACGTATCATGGACCAGGGCAAATTGTAGGTTATCCAATTTTAGATTTAGAAAATTTTTTTACCGATATTCATAAATATTTACGATTCTTAGAAGAAGCAATCATTCTAACATTAGCAGAATACGGATTGCACGGAACCCGAAGCGAAGGCGAAACAGGGGTTTGGTTTGATGTAGGTACACCATTTGCTAGAAAAATTTGCGCTATGGGAGTGCGAGCATCACGTTGGGTAACCATGCACGGCTTCGCTTTAAATGTAAATGCAGATTTAGGATACTTCGATAACATTATTCCTTGTGGTATAAAAGGAAAAGCCGTTACATCTATGCACGCTGAATTAGGAAAAGGAATAGACGAACAAGAAGTAAAGGAAAAAATCCTAAAACATTTTCAAAATCTATTTGAAGCAGAAATAGTATAACAAAAGCACAGATATAGCACTGATATAGCACTGATATAGCATGGGTATAGTACATGTAAAGTATAGATGCTGTATGAAAAACATTGTAAATGATGTTGGATAATATTAAAATTCCAAACACAACTGTTCTGGTAATAATCGAAAACTCATTCGATGGTATTTGCATGGGCCATATTTTTTTATGGCGTTTCTGTGTTCAATTGTAGGATATCCTTTGTTTTTCTTCCAATTATACATTGGAAACTCTTCGTGAATTTTATCCATATATTCGTCTCGGTACGTTTTTGCTAAAACTGATGCAGCAGCAATACTTAAATATTTACTATCTCCTTTAATAATGCTTGTATTGGGGATTGATTTTAATAATTCAATTTCGTCAGATGTAAATATTTTTCCTGTTTTTTGTTTCATGCCTAATTTCCCATTCAAAGGACGATTTCCATCTACAATTATATATTCAGGAGTTGGGTTTAATTGTAAAATACATTCCTGCATCGCTTTCATAGAGGCATTAAGAATATTTATTTCATCAATCTCATTTGGAAATATATGAGTAATAGAAAATGAAATTGCTTTTTCTTCTATTTCAGGTTTTAATTTTTTTCTAATCTTTTCAGAAAGTTGTTTCGAATCGTTAAGTAAATTTAGTTCAAAATTGTCAGGAAGTAAAATGGCAGCTGCAGTAACTGGGCCTGCTAAACAACCTCTTCCAGCTTCATCAGTTCCGCATTCCAATATTAAATTGCTATAACTTTTACTTAACATGCTTTTTTTTGACAAAAATATAATTTTCTACGCAACCTTTTTGCTATATATTCATCTTTATAATGAGATTGTTCCATAAAATGTTTTTTTAAAACTAAAACTTTAACAAAAATAAATTAGTAATATTCCGAAGTATTATTTGTTTATTTAAGAAATTATTAAGAAGTTTGCGGAATAACTAACTCAAATAAATTTAATATGAGATCGAAGTTCAAATGGATTTTTACGCTTTTAGTAGCGTTTACGATGCAGTTTTCGTTCGCGCAACAGAAAACTGTTACGGGTGTGGTTTCTGACGACCTAGGCCCTGTTGCTGGTGCAAACGTTGTTGTTAAAGGAACAACTACTGGTACTACAACTGATTTTGATGGAAATTATTCTATCAGTGCAAAACAAGGTGATGTTTTAGTAATTTCTTACGCTGGTAGTACACAAAGTGTTACTGTTGGTGCTGGAAATTCTTACAATGTTACTTTAAAAGCTATGGAGCTTGCAAATGTTGAAGTTGTGGGTGCTTTAGGTATTAAGCGTAAAGTTGATGCGATTACTTCATCAACTCAAGTAGTTAATTCTGGTGAGTTGACTCAAGCGGCTAACCCTAACGTTGTTCAATCTTTAGCTGGTAAAGTATCAGGTTTGCAAATTAACACTACAAATAATGGTGTAAATGCTACAACAAGAATTGTTTTACGTGGAAATAGATCTATTACAGGAAACAATCAAGCTTTAGTAGTTATCGATAACGTTATTTCTTCTGCTTCTGTTTTACAAGCATTAGCTCCTGAATTAATTGAATCAACTAATGTACTTAAGGGAGCACAAGGTGCGGCTCTTTATGGACAAGATGGTGTTAATGGTGTAATTATTGTTACTACTAAAAGAGGTTCTAAAAAAGGATTATTAAGAGTAGCTTTAAACTCAGCTATCGATTTTGAAAGCGTTTCGTTTATTCCGCAACGTCAAGAGCGTTATGGTCAAGGATGGAATGGTACTCATATTTCTTATGAAAATGGAGGATGGGGTGCTGAAATGGATGGTGTAATGAGACCAGTTGGTATGGCTCAAGCAGATGGGTCATATATTATGTCTCCTTATTCTCCAATTGAAGATAATATTAAGGAATTCTTTGAAACAGGAACTGTATTTCAAAATGGTATTTCGATTTCTGGAGGTACTCTAGAAGATGGTTATATTACTGCGTCTGCAAATAAACAAAATACTGAGTTTGTTGTAGATGGTGATATTTTGGATAGAACTTCTTTATTGTTTAGAGGAGGTAAAAAATTTGGTAAATGGACTGTTGATGGTAACGTGAATTATATTTCTCAAAGAACTGAAACAACTTCTTCAAATTTATTTACAGATTTATTACAAACAGCTACTAATATTCCAGTTGAGCGTTTTGAAAATTCTGGACAATCAGGTCACTGGACTTCTTACTACAACAATCCTTACTGGTTAAGAGATAATGTAAGAAATACTAATCGTTCTGACTATGTTAGTTTAATTGGTACTTTTAATTATGAGTTAAACAAAAACATTAACTTCAATTATGTTGCGAATGTTCAGTTTTCTCAAAATAACGCTTTATCATATACTAATGGTTATGTAGATTTATTAAAAGTTGGTGGTGGAGATCAAACAATTGTTTCTTCTTTTGATGCATCAAATTCTAATGCAAGAAATTTCTACGGAGATTTTATGGTTAACTTTGATTATATGTTAACTGATAAAGTTTCTTTCAAAGCTAATATTGGTAACAATATACAAGATAGAATGTCACAAGCAACTTCAGTTGGTGGAGATAATTTAACTGTTCCTGGTTTATATAATATTAGTAATATAACAGGAGATCCAAGAAGAAGTAATGGGTACTCAAGAGGTAGAACTTTCTCTTTCTTTGCTAACGTTGATTTAGGATATGATGATTATTTATTCTTAAATTTAACAGGAAGAAATGACTGGAATTCAAGATTATATAATGGTTATAAAGATAATTATTTTTATCCATCTGCAGGTTTATCATTTATTCCTACAAAAGCATTTGATGGTTTAAAATCTGATAAAGGATTAAATTATGCTAAGTTATCTGCAAGTATTGTAAGAGTTGGTAATACTTCTATTGTATCGCCATATGATATCAATTCAATCTATTCAGTTACTGGTGGATTCCCAATTGGTTCTTTAAGTTCTTTTAGTCCAAATCAAAATCCTACTGATCCATTAATTAAGCCTGAGTTTATGACTACTGCTGAGTTTGGTATCAATTTAGGATTCTTAAATGACAGAATTACTTTAGATGCATCTTATTACAGCACAAAAACTACTGACTTGATTACAAGACAATCAACATCAGCAGGTTCTGGTATTTCATCAGTGTTAACTAATATTGGTCAAATGACTACTACTGGTTATGAAATTGATTTAGGTTTCACTCCAGTTAAAGCTTCTGATTTTAATAATTTAGGATTAAAATGGGAAAATCGTTTAGCATATTCTCATACTAAATCTATTGTTGATAAAGTGTCTGAATCTGCAAACGAGGTTGCATTACAAAACTTTACAGGTGCAGGTGTAGGTATTTTTGCTACAGAAGGAGAAGAATTTCCTTTAATTAAAGGTATTGCTTATGAAAGAGATGATCAAGGAAGAGTATTAATTGATCCAGTATCTGGAAATCCAATTAGAACTACTGATTATAAAATCTTAGGTAAAGCAACTCCTGATTATGTAATTAATTATAATACAGCTGTTGAATTCAAAGGTATTCGTTTAGCAGCAGTTATGGATTATAGAACAGGTCACCAATTCTGGTCTGGAACAAAAGACTGGTTATCTTGGTCAGGTCACTTATATGAATCTGCAGAGAATGGAAGAAATGGTTTTATTTTCCCAAATTCAGCTGTTGAAACTTCTCCAGGTGTATATACTGAAAACACAAGTGTTGTTACAGGTGGAACAACTTATACAAGTTACTTAAATTATTTCTCTAATGAATACAGAGCAGTAGTTGAAAACTTTGTTTTAGATGCTACAGCATTTAAAGTTAGAGAATTATCATTAAGTTATTCACTTCCTGAATCTATGATTGAAAAAACTGGTTTAACTTCTTTACGTTTAGGTGTTAATGCAAGAAATCCATTTATTGTATTACCTAAAGAGAATAGAAACTATAACGATCCTGAGCAATCTAGATCTTCTGGAAATGATCAAGGTTTAGCTGTTACTGGTCAATATCCAGCTACAAGAACATTTGGTTTTTCTCTTAACGCTTCATTTTAATTAAAAAAGTTATGAAAAAAATAAAGTTAATTTTGCCTATAATAGCTTTAATGCTATTCTCGTGCGATGATTATTTAGATATCAATGATTCTCCAAATAATCCTAATGAATCACAAATTACTCCAGACTTAACAATGGCTGGTGCTCATAATTCATCTTATTCTGTTCTTGTTAGAAGAATGAATGAATTAGGAAACGTTTTTATGAACAACTGGGGAGCAAATGTTAATGCTTTTACAGGAGGTTATGCTGAAGAATTTGGTATTACTATGAGTAACAATTTCTACGAAGATATTTGGAATTCTTTATACAGAAACACTTATGAATATTCTAAAATTATCAATCATCCTTCTGCTGATTATGATAATCACAAAGCAATTGCTAAAATTATGAAAGCTTTTTACTTTCAATATTTAGTTGATATGTATGGTGATATCCCTTATTCTGAAGCTCATCAAGGTATTGCAAATGTTAATCCTAAGTATGATGATGATCAAGAAATTTATAGAGATTTAATCGTGCAAATTGATAGCGCTATTGATATGATTGATAACGCTCCTGCTAATACTGTAGAGGTTGGTAATGAAGACATAATTTTAGGGGGTAATATGGCGCTTTGGAAAAAGTTTGCTAATACTTTAAAATTAAGAATTTTATTGCGTGAAGCTACTAAAGCTGAAACTGATGCTACATCTCAAGCTTATTTAGTAGACCAGTTTACTAATAATTTAGAGTTGGATTTTATCGCTCAAGATGTTAAAATCAATCCTGGTTATTCTAACGCTAAAGATTCTCAACAAAATCCTTGGATGAACTTGATGATCAATTTAGATGAAACTCCTATTACTTACAGACAAGCTTATAACTTTAGAAGAGCATCTAAATATATTGCAACTCAACTTAATACAACACCAGATCCTAGAAGAAGCAGATTATTTACTTTAATTTCTGGTCAAGTTGTGGGTGTTGAACAAGGTGATTCTTCTCAGCCTGCAGGTACTGCTCCAGATGACATGTCTAAATTAGGACCTGGATTGGTTAAAAATTCTGCACAAGATGGTTTTATCATGTTATTGTCTGAAAGTTTATTACTACAAGCTGAAGCGGTTGCTAGAGGTTATATTGGTGGTGATGCTCAATCATTGTTTGATAGTGCTATTACTGCTTCTATGACACATTTAGGTGCTACTCCAGGTAGTTATATTGGTGATGTTAATGGTGAATTAGGTAGAGGTTTTGCTGTTGCTTCTAATTTAGATGAACAAATTCAAGCAATTATGTATCAAAAATCTATTGCTTTGAATGGTACTAATGGTCTTGAAATTTGGGTTGAATATACTCGTACTGGCTTAATTGATAATATTCCAATGCCAATGGGTTCAACTTCTCCAACAGGTAAAAAACCTTTAAGATTAATGTATCCAACATCTGAGTTAGCTAGTAATTCTGCTAATGTACCAGTACAGTCTGTTAATGATGCATTTACTACGGCACCATTTTGGAAATAAATAGTAACAAATTAAAATTATAAATTATGAAAAAGTTAATAACATTGCTTTTTGTTGGTGCAGCATTTTTATCATGTACTGATGATGACATTAAGACTGAGCAAAATTTAGCGGCTGGTGATAAGGTTGTTGGATTCCCATCTGACGTATATCCAGTTCCATATTTTGAAGATGAAGGGGTTATCTTAAGAAAATTTCCTTTAGATTTAATTGGAACAGCAAATGGTCAATATTCAGCAACTGATATTGAAGTTGAATATGAAATTGATTATGCAAATAGTACTGCTACTGAAGGGGTTGAATTCAACTTTGTAGATACTAGTGGTAAGATTGTAATTCCTGCTGGTTCAACTTTTGGTGAGTATCCTTTAGAAGTGAACACAGGTAATTTGAATCCTGATTATAAGACTGTTTTAGTTTTAAAATTAAAGTCTTCATCTCCTGGTTCTACAATTGGCGCACAGTATGATACTTTAAAAATAACTTTCGTTGGTTGTTTATCTTTGCTTGATGGTAATTATAGTGTTGCAATTACTTCTGCAGGTTTAACTGCTGTGAGAACTAACGAGGTTGTAACTTTAACAGATATTAATACTTTTAGAACTAGATATGTTGGTAGATATACTTTAGGTACATTTAGTCCAGCTGGTTATACTTTTATTGATATTTGTGATGAAATTTCTTTACCTAAAAATCAAACTTTAGGTGGATTTTCTAATAAAGTTTATGGAACTAGTTTCTATGGAGATGGTATTGATGGTATTGTAACTTCTGAAACAACGTTTGAAGTTGTTCACAATATCGAATTTGCTACTGGTGATCAAAAACAATCTTACTTGTATACACGTCTTTAATTTTTATATATTATGAAAAAAAGTAATTTAAAATATATTTTTGGACTTACTGTGTTGGGCTTATTTGCTTCATGTAGTGATGACGAAGATGCAACTTCTCAAAGAATTGTTAAATCCGTGGTTACAGCTGATGCTACTACATTCAATTTGAATGAGGGTGATGCAGCTATGGTAACTTTAACAATCGATAAACCTCTTAATGTAAGATCTGATTTTAAATTAGAATTAGTTGGAGGAACAGGTGCTTTCAGAGACTATACTGTAGTTGATGGTGGAGATGGAAATTCTGAAACTGATGAAGAAACAACTGTTGATGATGGTTATGGAATTATTGGTCATAAAGTAATTTTGCCAGCTTACGCTTCATCTGTTACTTTTGATATTACAACTTTAGTTGATTATTTACCTGAAGCTACTGAAACATTAGTATTTAGATTATACCCAATGGGTAACTCTACAGCATTAGTTGATGAAAATTCTGAAACTATTACCATTACTTTGGCTAATACTACTTTAGATGAAATTCAATCAGAATTAAAGTGGGCTACTAAATTCAATGCTCATGGTAACTTTGATGATATTACTTATTTATCAGTTAATGAAGAAACTAAAACATTAGAAGCTTGGGATTTTGACTTATTAGTTTATGGTCCTAATAATATCTTTACGGGTGCAACTGGTGCTGAGCCAGAATATGCAACTATTGCAAGTTCTCGTCCTGATGGTGATTATGAATTATGGGTTGATTTATGGGATACACCTAGAAGAGTTGCTGGTGGACCTGCTTTAGGGACAGGTTATAAACCTGTAAAATTAGTTAATCTTAAACCAATTTTAACTGTTAGTAAACCGGGAGTTTGGGTTCAAGAAATTGACTTAAGTGGAATTTGGGATTCTAATGTTATTGGTTCTAGTGCTGGTCCTGCTGCTGATATGTACGTAGCTAGAGTTAATAAAGCTGGTACTGTTTATACATTATATAATGATTTAGACGAGGAATTGGCTACTGGTAGAAGCGGTAGAAAAGTTATGCCTAAAGTTTCTAGAAATAAATAATTATTTCTTACATATTTAATAGAAAGAGCTACAGAAATGTAGCTCTTTTTTTATTACTTATTTTCTCATACATTTGCAGTTATTATAAACTCGCTATGAAAAAATATTTTTTATTCTTTTTTGTTTTTTTATGCTTCAGTGTTTTTTCACAAAATGATGACATAGATAATAAAGGTTTAGTTATAGGAAAGGAAATAAAACCAAGTATTGATTTATACAAAATCTACACACTTCAAAAAGACACAACTTTTGTTGATACTTCTTTAACAATCAATAGTGAGTACAAATACAACTTTCTTAGAAAAGATATTTTTGGATTAATGCCTTTTTCAAACGAAGGGCAAACCTACAATACTCTAGATTATGGATTAAAGAATAAATCAATAATGCCAATGATTGGTTTTTCTGGCAAACACTTTAATTATTTAGAAGCTAAGGATATCAAATATTATTCAGTTCCAACACCATTAACTGATTTGTATTTTAAAACCGTTATGGAGCAAGGACAATCACTAGATGCCTTTTTAACTATAAATACAAAGCCAAATTTAAATTTTTCAATTGCATATAAGGGTTTAAGATCTTTAGGTAAGTATGTTAATTTTTTGAGCAGCTCTGGTAATTTCAGATTCACATCAAGCTACTTTACAAAAGATAAACGGTATATTTTAAATGCTCATTTTACAGGACAAGACATCTCAAATCAAGAAAATGGCGGAATTATTAATACTAGTGATTTTGAATCAGGAGATGATAACTTTAAAGAGAGAGATCGATTAGAGGTTTATTTTGAAGATGCTACTTCTTTATTAAAAGGAAACCGCTTTTTTGTAGATCATTCATTTAAATTGAATAAGTTAAATCCTAATAGTTTGGTTTTTACACATCGATTTAGTCAAGAATATAAATTTTTTGAATTCACTCAATCTGTTGCAAATACTAGATTTGGTTCTTCATTTTCTAACAGAATTAACAACAAAACACGATACAATAATTTATATAATAAACTTGGAATTGCTTATAAAACAAAATCATATGGTGATTTAGAATTTTTTATCGAAGACAATAACTATAATTATTATTACAATAGTGTTGTATATGATAGTTTTGGAAATATAAGTGTTCCTAATTCAATTTCCGAAAAAGTCAATATGATTGGAGGAAATTATACTTATTTTGCTAACAAACTAATTGCAAAACTTTCTGTTTCACAAGCTATTAGTGATCAAGGAATTTCTAATATCGAAGCTAATGCAAAATATAAGTTAAACGATGATTATGAATTTGAGTTTAACTATCAAAAATTAAATAGTTTGCCAAATTTGAACTACACATTGTATCAAAGTAGCTATGTAGATTATAATTGGTTCAATAATTTTAAAACCGAGAAATTAAATCAATTTACATTTAGTGCAAATACAAAATGGATTAATCTTTCAGCACAATATAAAGTATTAAACGACCATTTATTTTTTGATAATACCACAAATAATATTGCTACATTAATTGTAAAACCTGTTCAATACGACAAAACCATTAACTATTTTTCAGTAAAAGCAAACAAAGAAATCAAGTTTTGGAAATTTGCATTAGATAACACTATTTTATACCAAGCTGTTGATCAAGTTGATGACGTGGTAAATGTACCGCAATTAACCACAAGAAACACTTTGTATTTCTCAGAATATGTTTTCAAGAAAGCAATGTTTTTGCAAACAGGTGTTACTTTTCAATATTTTACAGAATATTATACAAACGACTACAATCCGTTAATTGGTGAGTTTTATGTGCAAAACGAAACTAAAATTGGTGGTTTTCCAATGTTTGATTTTTTCATCAATGCGCGTGTGCGTCAAACACGAATTTTCCTAAAAGCAGAACATTTCAATTCAGCTTGGACAGGAAATAATTTCTATTCTGCGCCAAATTACCCTTATCAAGATTTTATTGTTCGTTTTGGTTTAGTCTGGAATTTCTTTAAATAGAAACAAATCGTTCGAGAATTTTTGCTGTTCATTTTCCTGCTTTCATGAGTAGTTGTTCGCACGTTCACAAGCTACAATATTCATTCAGGGTTAGTTCGCTAATCATTTTCATTTTTGTATTCGTAATATTCATACTATCTTTGCAAAAAATAACATCAGACATTCATAAGTAATGAAATACGCAAAAAATATATTAGAAACTATTGGTAATACGCCTTTAGTGCAATTAAACAAAGTAACTGCCGAAGTTGACGCATTAGTGTTAGCCAAAGTAGAAACCTTCAATCCTGGAAATTCTGTAAAAGATAGAATGGCTGTAAAAATGATTGAAGATGCAGAAGCTGATGGACGTTTAAAACCAGGTGGAACCATTATTGAAGGAACTTCAGGTAACACAGGAATGGGTTTAGCTTTAGCAGCAATCGTAAAAGGTTACAAATGTATTTTTGTAATTTCTGATAAGCAATCTAAAGAAAAATCTGATATTTTACGAGCTGTTGGAGCAAAAGTAATCGTTTGTCCAACGGATGTTGAGCCAACTGACCCTCGTTCTTATTATTCCGTGTCTAAAAAATTAGGAGAAGAAATTCCAAATTCTTGGTACGTAAATCAATACGATAATCCAAGTAATGCTATTGCACATTACGAACAAACTGGTCCAGAAATTTGGGAACAAACAGAAGGGAAAATTACGCATTTTGTAGTTGGAGTTGGAACTGGAGGAACGATTTCAGGTGTAGCTAAATATTTAAAAGAAAAAAATCCAAATATTAGAATTTGGGGAATTGATACGTACGGTTCGGTTTTCAAAAAATACCACGAAACTGGAATTTTTGATGAGAACGAAATCTACTCGTACATCACTGAAGGAATTGGTGAAGATATTTTACCTAAGAACGTTGATTTTTCATTAATCGATGGTTTTACAAAAGTTACCGATAAAGATGCAGCTGTTTATACAAGAAAAATCGCTTTAGAAGAAGGGATTTTTGTTGGAAACTCTGCTGGAGCCGCTGTAAAGGGCTTATTGCAGTTAAAAGAACACTTTGGTCCAGAAGATGTAGTTGTGGTTTTATTTCACGATTCTGGAAGTCGTTATGTTGGAAAGATGTTTAATGATGATTGGATGCGCGAAAGAGGTTTCTTAGAAGAAGAAATCACAAAAGCAGAAGATTTAATCAAAGAACATATCGACAAACCTTTAGTAATTGTTCGTACAGAAGAATTAGTTTCTCATGCCATTGAAAGAATGAGAAAATATAAAATCTCTCAAATTCCAGTAGTTGATGTAAATGGATTTGTAGGTTCTGTAGATGAATCGGATTTGTTCCAAAGTTTCATTTCAGATAAAAACACTGCTGAAAGACCAATTCGCGAAGTTATGGGTAAGCCATTTCCAATCGTAAAAATTGGAACACCAGTAGAAGATGTTTCTAAACTAATTACTAAAGATAACCAAGCGGTTTTAGTTGATTTAGGAAATGGAAAACATCACATTATTACTAAATATGATATTATTGGTTCAATAAAATAATAAAAAAAGGACGTTCAATTGAACGTCCTTTTTTTATTCTCCTAGTAAAACTCCTGATACATTCCAAGAGCTAAAACTTCCACCTTCGTTTGGGCCTTGTGGAATTTTTACTTGTAGCGTATATGTTCCTGCTTTTAAATTTCCTAATTCAATATAGATCGGATTCGTTGCTGTTCCAGGACACCAATTCGAACGACTCAAATCGGATGAAGATAATCCATCATTAAAATTTCCTGATGCTGGGTTGAACAATCGATAGCCGCCACAATCTTGTCGCCATGGAATAAACGAAAAAACTTCTTTTCCGTTTAAAATTATTGTATTTCTTTTTGGAATAAATTCGTCTCCGTTTTCCCAACCACCATGCCCAGTCGTAATATATCGCAATTGAGCATTTTTAATTTCTTTGTCCAAAGTAAAAGTAACTTGTAATCCTTTTTCATGGTTGAACATCGTAGCATATTCTTGTCCCGCCATTTCCATTACGTTTGTTGTGTTAAATAACGGAATAGAAACATTAGTTTTATCCAATGAACTTTCGCTTGGATTAATGGTGATATTCATTGAAATTTTGTGTCCACCTTTATCGTAATTACCAATAAAAGTTCCTACATAAACGGTTTTTCCAGATAAATTATGTTTTAAATCGGTAATGTCCATTCTGTACGGAACAATTTCGTGCCAAGTTTTATCTTTCAATTGAATGTGATTGTATTGTTTAATTCCGAAAGGCGTAAAAAAGCGCATCAATTCAATTATTGGAGAAAATTCTGGAGTTGCCACAACACCCTGATATTGCTTTCCATTTCCGTTTTCATAAATAGGTAAAGTTTTAGCTCCATTTTGTAATCCATCAAAAAATGATTGCTTTTTATCTTGCGGAATCATAAAAACCGACCCCGTTCTGTCATAAGCATCACCATTGGATTGTTCTGCTAAGTCTAAAAAAACTAAATCACCTTTTTTAATTTCTGGAAAAGTAATTTTCTTTAAAATAATTGTTCCATTGGCAAATCGTAAAATACTATCGTTTGATTTTGATGCGTCTGAAAAATTAATGATTTCATTTTCAAACACTTTAATCGTTGTAAAACGGCTTTTCCAAACCAAATCTTTATAAGTCAATCCATCTAAAACAGGACTATCAGTTGTACTCTTTTGTAATTCTAGACTTGGACTAACGGATTTCATTTTTTCAATTTCAGTAGCCGAAATCACAAAATTACCATTACGAACCATTTCTAAAACCAAACCAATGTTTTGTCCTAAAGTAGTTGGCGCTCCTTTCACTTGCAATTCATTCGTATACCAAAGTTCAATGATGTTTGAGTTGATTATCGTTTTTGCTTTTTGACATTTGTAGCCCAAAATAGTTTTGGTGTCCGATAAAAACTCGAAGTTTTGTTTCGCTAAAGAAAGACTATCGACAGTAGTTACCGATTTGTCCTTTTTAAGTTGGGTAACTTGAACAATTTTATTTTCAGAAGGATTGATTAACGTTTGTTCGAAAGGAAATTCCGCTTTTCCTGAATTCATTTTTTTAGTAGTTACTAAAGTTTCTGTTGGATTCGTGAAAACAAAAATTGCATCTTGATTTTCAATTAGCTTTCCGTTTGAACTTCTAGTGTAGGTAATTTTTAATCCTTTTGGTGGTTTTAAGCTAGTTTGAGATTGCGCAAACGTAAAAAGACTTAGTAATGTGATGGTTATAAATTTTTTCATAAAAGTTGAGTTGTTCAGCAAATATAATTTTTTATCTTTGTTTTTCAATTATATACGCCATACAGAATGAAAGAAGATTTTTTGCACCACGTGTGGCAATTCAAGAAATTTGATATTGCCAATTTAAAAACTACAAAAGGAGAGTCGATCCAGATTCTCAATTCAGGTCAATATTTACAACTTTCTGGGCCTGATTTTTTCAATGCGCAAATTATTATCGAAAATCAAAAATGGGCTGGAAATGTAGAAATACATCTCAAGTCATCAGATTGGTATGTGCATAATCACGAAAAAGATTCGAATTATGATTCGGTGATTTTACATGTCGTTTGGGAACATGATGTGCCGATTTTCAGAAAAGATAATTCAGAAATTCCAACATTAGAGCTTAAGGAATATGTAGCATTGTCTGATTTACATAAATATCAATCGTTATTCAGTCAAAAATCTTGGATTTATTGCGAAAACGATATCGGTAAAGTTGATGATTTTGTTTTTAGAAATTGGCAAGAACGTTTATATTTTGAACGTTTAGAACGAAAATCAGCAGAAATTAGACAATTATTACTTGACTCAAATAACAATTGGGAGGCGGTTCTGTTTTGTATGTTAGCTAAGAATTTTGGTCTAAACACAAATGGTATTTTGTTTCAAAATATGGCTAGATCAATTCCTTTTTCTATTATACGAAAAGAATCGTTTGCTATTGAAAACTTAGAAGCTTTATTTTTTGGACAAGCTAATATGTTGGAAGCTAATTTTCAAGATAATTACAATATTAAGTTGCAAAACGATTATAACTATTTAATACATAAGTATAAAATCACTAAAAATGTATTTGATAAAGTTGAATTTTTTAAGCACAGACCTGATAATTTTCCAACTATTCGATTAGCACAACTGGCAGCGTTGTATTCCAAAGAGCACAATTTATTTTCAAAAATCATTAGTTTTAATGTAATTTCTGAACTCTATGATTTATTTAAAGTTGAAGTAAGTAACTATTGGGAAACACACTATAATTTTGATAAAACCAGTGTTTTAAAAAAGAAAAAAATGACCGATTCATTTATCGATTTAATTCTTATAAACACAATTATTCCTGTCCGATTTGCTTATGAACAAAGCTTGCAAAAAGAAAGTTCTCAAGAAATAATTGATTTGATCGAATCAATTCAGCCTGAAAAAAATATTGTCATTGATAAATTTTCAGCAATTGGAGTTGATGTTAAAAATGCCTTTGAAACACAATCATTATTGCAATTGAAAAAAGAATATTGTGATGAAAAAAAGTGTTTACAGTGTGCTATAGGTATTCATTTACTTAAAAATTAATTGTAATTTTGAAAATTATTGCAAATTGATGGTAAAAAATATATTACATTTTTTTGAAAAACATGGTTTTTTTGTAGCAAGTCGTTTAGCTGATAGATTGGGTATGCGTGCTACAAATGTGCGCTTGTTTTTTATTTACATTTCGTTTGTAACTGTAGGATTAGGTTTTGGATTTTATTTAACCTTAGCATTCCTTTTAAAACTGAAAGATTTGATAAAAGCTAAAAGAAGTTCAGTTTTTGATCTGTAAAATTTCATTAACTGTAACTTTTATTTGTTTTTTAGATAGTTTTATTATCTTTGAAAAATTAACAACCAATATAATTATATGACTGCAAAAGTAGAATCGTGGGGTTCACGAGTTGGACTTATTTTAGCCATGGCCGGAAATGCTGTTGGATTAGGGAATTTTTTAAGATTTCCAGTTCAAGCGGTACAAAATGGAGGAGGAGCTTTTATTATTCCTTATTTAGTGTGTTTTTTATTGATGGGAATTCCTTTGTTATTTATTGAATGGTCCTCAGGCCGATTTGGTGGAAAATTCGGAAACCATAGTACGCCTTATATCTTAGACTCTATGGTTAAAGGACGCTTACTGAAATATATAGGTGTATTTGGAATATTCACTAATATTGCTGTAGTGGCTTATTATTGTTATATTGAATCATGGACTATGTCATATATGTTTCATTCAGTTATAGGAACTTTTTCAGGAATGAGTCAAGCTGAAGTTTCAGCATTTTTTACCTCATATGTAGATATTGGAGTCTCAACTACTGGAATACCATATGAAGCAGTAGTTTTCTATATAATTTGTTTGTTAATCAATACATTTATTCTTTCAAAAGGATTAAGTGGTGTTGAAAAGGTAGCAAAAATTGGAATGCCATTGTTGATTTTATTTGGTGTTGTATTAGCTATAAAAGCATTAACATTAGGAACAAGTGGTGCGTCGGAACAATTTCCAGATGCTAATGCTTGGGATGGTCTGAATTTCTTGTGGACACCTCAATATGAATCGCTTTGGGATTTAAAAGTTTGGATGGCAGCAGCTGGTCAAATTTTCTTTACGCTTTCTGTAGGTATGGGTACAATTCATTGTTATGCTGCTTATGTGAAACCAAAAGATGATATTGCTCTAAACTCTGTTTCTGCAGGATTTATGAATGAATTTGTAGAAGTTGTTTTAGGATCATTAATTGTAATTCCTATTGCAGCTGGTTATTTAGGCTTGGATTGGGTTAAAGAAAATGCTGGATTTGGAATGGCGTTTCAAACAATGCCATACTTATTCCAACAGTGGGGAGAAGTACTTTCGGTTGTAGCTGGTGTAATGTGGTTTGGATTATTGTTTTTTGCAGGGATAACCTCTTCATTAGCAATGGGAACTCCTTGGATGGGCTTCATGAGAGACGAATTTGGTTGGGGAAGAAACAAAGGGGCTTGGTCTTTTGGTGCAATGGCATTAATTCTAGGTCTTCCAACAGTTATTTTTTATCAACAAGGTGTTTTTGATGAATACGATTATTGGGCAGGAACTGTTAGTTTAGTAGTTTTCGCAATGTTAGAAACCATTTTGTTTTCTTGGATTTTTGGAATGGATAAAGGATGGAGAGAAATAACTACAGGAGCAGATATAAAAGTGCCAAATATTTACAAATACATTATCAAATATGTAACTCCATTAATGTTGATTATCATTTTCTTAGGGTCATTATTCAAACCTTTAAATAATGATTGGTCAGGAAATGTGAGGAATTTATTATCAGGAAATGGATGGAATTTAGATAATGGTTCGATTATTAAAACGATAACACATGCTGGAATTCACGAACAAATTGCAGTTGCTACAGATGCTACTCAAATTGCTGCTCTAGAAGATAAAATTTTCTATCTTAATATGGCAAGATTCTTATTGGTAGGGTTATTTATTTTTATTAGTTTATTAGTTTTCATTGCATATAAAAAACGAGTTAAAGAAGGGAGAGCAACATCATGAATTCAACAGCATTAATAACAATGTTACTTACACAAGGCATTGTAATAGGTTTTACAGCATTTTTTTTCTATAAAGTTTTAACTACTCCTCCAAGACAAGAGCCAGATTCTTTCGAGGAAAACGATGATGAATTAGTGCGTAAAAACGATTAAATAAAAATAAAATGAATAAAATAAAATCCTACTTCATGTTTTCAAGAGAACACCGAAGTGGGATTTTCTTGTTATTACTACTCATTTTTTTTGGACAATTGTCTTATTTTTTTCTATCCGAAAATTTATTTCAGAAAAAAGAAATCAAAGAAGATAAAGAATGGTTGTTAGTTCAAAATGAAATTGATAGCTTAAAACGAAAATTCGTTACTAAAAATGATACAATTTATCCGTTTAACCCAAATTTTATAACCGACTACAAAGGATATAAATTAGGATTATCTGTCGCAGAAATTGACCGTTTGCATCAATTTCGAAATCAAAATAAATACGTTAACTCTCCAGAAGATTTTCAAAAAGTTACCAAAGTTTCAGATGAAGTATTAAACAAGATTTCTCCCTATTTTAAATTCCCAGATTGGGTTACTAACAAATCAAATAGTACCTCTGAGAAATTTCATAAGTTTCTTCCCAAAGAAAAAGTCGCAATTATTCAAAAAGACATCAATATAGCAACTCGTGAAGACTTAATTGCAGTTTATGGGATTGGCGAAAAATTAGCTGATAAGATTCTATTCGAAAAAGAAAAGCTTGGCGGTTTTGTTAGTATGGAACAATTTCAGTTTATGTGGGGAATTAGTCCAGAAGCAATTGATGATTTGCAAAAGCGATTCTTTGTAAAAAATACTTTTGGAATTAAAAAAATAGCAATTAATGATTTGCCTATGAAAGAATTGGCAAAATTTCCGTATTTCAATTATGCTCTTGCAAAAGAAATTGTAGTGTATAGAACTATGAATAACGGAATTAAAGATATTGCGGATTTAACAAAAATTAAGGGAATGCCTAACGAAAAAATAAAAATAATCGCCTTATATTTGGAATTCTAAAAAAATACAATAAAAATCAAACAATTTTACCTTTATGAATTCAATATACTTCACAGAAGAACACCAATTATTTAGAGCCAGTTTACGAGATTTTTTACATAAAGAAGTTGTGCCTCACATTGAAAAATGGGAAAAAACGGGAACAATTGAACGTTTTATATGGAAAAAATTTGGCGAAATGGGTTTCTTCGGAATCAACTATCCTGAAGCTTATGGTGGAATGAATTTAGATTTGTTTTATACAGTTGTTTTTTTAGAAGAACTTCAAAAAATTAAATCTTCCGGATTTGCAGCTGCTATGTGGGCTCATGCTTATTTAGCAATGACACATTTAAATGCTGAAGGTAGTGAGCGTATTAAACAAGATTATTTAGTACCAAGTATTGCTGGTGAAAAAATAGGTGCTTTGTGTGTAACTGAACCTTTTGGAGGTAGTGATGTTGCTGGTATGCGAACTACTGCTGTTAAAAATGGAGATAAATACATAATTAACGGATCAAAAACATTTATTACTAATGGAGTTTATGCGGATTATTATGTTGTGGCGGCAAAAACAAGTCCTGAGCTTGGTAATAAAGGAATTAGTATATTCTTAGTAGATACAAATCTAAAAGGAATTTCGGCAACAAAATTAGATAAATTAGGTTGGAGGGCTTCTGATACGGCTGAAATTGCATTTGACAATGTAGAAATTTCTGAAGATAATCTAATGGGAGAAGCAGGAAAAGGTTTTCCATATATTATGCAGCACTTTGCCTTTGAACGTTTAATCATGGCAATTAATGCACATGCTAGAGCGGAGTATGCACTTGAGTATACTATAGAATATATGTCGCAACGTGAAGCTTTTGGAAGTACAATCAACAAGTTTCAAGCACTAAGACATACTATGGTAGAACACGCAACAGATGTTGAACATTGCAAAGTTTTTAATTATGCAGCCGTTGCTCGATTAGACAAAAAAGAATATGTAGTTAAAGAAGCTACAATGGCAAAATTGAAATCAACAAAAGTTGCAGACGAAACTATTTATAGTTGTTTACAAATGCTTGGTGGTTATGGTTATATGGAAGAATATCCTTTAGCACGTTTGTTAAGAGATAGTCGTTTAGGACCAATTGGCGGAGGAACTTCAGAAATTTTAAAAGAAATTCTATCAAAAATGATTATCGATAAACAAAATTATAAACCAGCGGTTAAATAATTCATAATTTATAATTTGTAATTCATAATTTTTTTATAAGTTTGCACCCTTAATGAGAGGAGGTGTCAATATTATGTTAATTATACCAATTAAAGACGGAGAAAATATCGATAGAGCATTAAAGCGCTATAAAAGAAAATTTGATAAAACAGGAACTGTTCGTCAGTTACGTGCACGTCAAGCTTTCATTAAGCCATCTGTAACAAACAGAGCTAAAATTCAAAAAGCAGCTTACATTCAAAACATGAGAGACAACTTAGAAAGTTAGTATCTTTTTTGAATAACTATATCAACCGCTAAATAATAAAGTGTAACTTTGTTTTTAGCGGTTTTTTTATGACATCAAACATTCAACCTTATCAAGATTATCTGGTTAAAGAGAAAAATTATTCTCCTTTAACTGTACAAGCATATGTTTCAGATGTTCAAGCTTTTCAAATCTATTTAAATGATTTTCATGACAATATAATTTTAGAAGAAGTGAGTTATTCTCAAATAAGAAGTTGGATTGTTGTTCTGATAGAAAATAATATTTCAGCCACTTCTGTAAATCGAAAAGTTTCTTCTTTAAAATCATTTTATAAATTTCTTTTAAAAACGAAGCAAATTTCGGTTAACCCATTGTTAAAGCATAAATCATTAAAGACTGCTAAAAAAGTTCAAATTCCATTTTCAGAAAAAGAACTCCAAGATGTTTTTGAATTTAATTCTTATTCTAACGATTTTGAAGGAATCAGAAACCAATTAATTATTGAGCTATTCTACACTACCGGAATACGTAGAGCAGAAATGATAAACCTTGCTATGAATAATGTGGACACGGCTCAAAAAACCATAAAAGTTATTGGTAAACGAAACAAAGAGCGAATAATTCCGTTGCTAAATTGTACCATTGAGCTGATTGAAGCATACAAATACGAACGAAATCATTTAGAGCGTGTTAACCAAAAAGAGATGTTAATTTTGTCTAAAAATGGAAATAAAGTCAGTGAATCGTTTGTTTATCGTTTAATAAATGAGTACTTTAGTACTGTGTCGCAAAAAACAAAAAAAAGTCCACACGTTCTTAGGCATTCATTTGCAACGCATTTGCTTAATAATGGAGCCGATTTAAATTCAGTAAAAGAGTTATTAGGACATGCTAGTTTGTCTTCCACCCAAATTTACACACACAGCAGTTTGGCTGAGTTAAAAAAAGTATATCAAGAAGCACATCCTAGGAATAAATAATAGCTCAATTGTATAACCTATTAATCGTTAAGATATGAAAGTTAATTTGCAAGCAGTAAATTTTAATGTAGACAGAAAACTAGTCGATTTTGTTCAAGAAAAGTTGGATAAATTAGAAAAATATTATGACAAGATCATTTCGTCTGATGTTTTTTTAAGATTAGAAAACACAAGTGATAAAGAAAATAAAACAGTAGAAATAAAAATTAATGTACCTGGTGATGATTTTGTGGTTAAGAAAACAGCAAAATCATTTGAAGAAGGAGTTGATTTAGCGGTAGATTCTTTAGAGCGAGTAATTGTAAAACGAAAAGAAAAATTAAGAGCAATTTGATATTCTAAAAAAAAAGATAAAAAATGTTTTGATTCAAAAATAAATTCTATACATTTGCAGTCCGTTAGAAATAGCGGACTTTTTATATTTAAGTTGCCGGTGTAGCTCAGCTGGCTAGAGCAGCTGATTTGTAATCAGCAGGTCGTGGGTTCGAGTCCCTCCATCGGCTCAAGGTTTTAAGTAACTGAATATGAAAGGTTTGGGGAGATACTCAAGCGGCCAACGAGGGCGGACTGTAAATCCGCTGACTACGTCTTCGCAGGTTCGAATCCTGCTCTCCCCACGAGATTTTGAATTTAGAAAGAAGAATTTGGTTTTTCTGAATTCTGATGGCTAACTTCTGAACACACAAAAGCCGGTGTAGCTCAGGGGTAGAGTGCTTCCTTGGTAAGGAAGAGGTCACGGGTTCAATTCCCGTCATTGGCTCTTAAAAAAGTTTATTTTTTGAACACTAATTATATAACTAAGATTAAATTATTAAATCATGGCAAAAGAAACCTTTGATCGTTCGAAGCCCCATTTAAATATTGGAACTATCGGACACGTTGACCACGGTAAAACTACGTTAACAGCTGCAATTACTAAAGTATTAGCTGATGCTGGTTTATCAGAAGCAAAATCATTTGATCAAATTGATAATGCTCCAGAAGAAAAAGAAAGAGGTATTACTATTAATACATCTCACGTAGAATATTCTACAGCTAACCGTCACTACGCTCACGTTGACTGTCCAGGTCACGCGGATTACGTTAAGAACATGGTTACAGGTGCTGCTCAAATGGATGGTGCTATCTTAGTAGTTGCTGCTACAGATGGTCCTATGCCACAAACAAGAGAGCACATCCTTTTAGGTCGTCAAGTAGGTGTGCCTAGAATGGTTGTATTCATGAACAAAGTGGATATGGTTGATGATGCTGAATTATTAGAATTAGTAGAAATGGAAATTAGAGATTTATTATCTTTCTATCAATATGATGGTGATAATGGTCCAGTTATCCAAGGTTCTGCTTTAGGTGGATTGAATGGTGATCCAAAATGGGTTGCTACTATTATGGAATTAATGGAAGCTGTTGACAACTGGATTGAATTACCAGCTCGTGATGTTGATAAGCCTTTCTTGATGCCAGTTGAAGACGTGTTTACAATTACTGGTCGTGGAACTGTAGCTACAGGTCGTATCGAAACAGGAGTTGCTAATACAGGTGATCCAGTAGAGATTATTGGTATGGGAGCTGATAAATTAACTTCTACTATTACAGGAGTTGAGATGTTCCGTAAAATCCTTGATAGAGGTGAAGCTGGAGATAACGTAGGTTTATTATTAAGAGGTATCGCTAAAGAAGATATCAAAAGAGGAATGGTTATCGTTAAGCCAGGATCTGTTAAACCACATGCTCACTTCAAAGCTGAGGTGTATATCTTGAAAAAAGAAGAAGGTGGACGTCACACTCCATTCCACAATAACTACCGTCCACAGTTCTACGTACGTACAACTGACGTAACGGGTACTATTTCTTTACCAGCTGGAGTAGAGATGGTTATGCCTGGTGATAACTTAACTATTGATGTTACATTGTTAAGTCCTATTGCATTATCAGTAGGTTTACGTTTTGCTATCCGTGAGGGTGGTAGAACAGTAGGTGCTGGTCAGGTTACTGAAATTTTAGACTAATTATAAGTCAATAATAATTAAAACCAGCAGTTCGCTGCTGGTTTTTTAACAAACGGGCGTAGTACAAGGGCTAGTATAGTGGTCTCCAAAACCATTGATGGGGGTTCGAATCCCTCCGCCCGTGCAAATAAAGATTAAGATGACAAAAGTAGTTAATTACATATCTGAAGCATTTCAAGAATTAAAAACAAATGTAACATGGCCAATTTGGGCTGATGTTCAACGTTTGACAATTATTGTAGCTGTTTTTTCAGTAGTTTTCGCTCTATTGACTTGGGGTGTAGATGAGTTGTTTGTTAAAGCTCTTGAAGGTTTTTTTAACATTATAAAATAATACCAAGAGATGGCTGACAATAATGTGAATAAATGGTATGTGGTAAGAGCTGTAAGCGGTCAGGAAAACAAGGTTAAAGCTTACATAGAAACAGAAACTGCTCGTTTAGGTATGGCAGATTATATTTCTCAAGTTTTAGTTCCTACTGAAAAAGTTGTTCAAGTTAAAGATGGTAAAAAAATAGCCAAAGAAAAAGTATATTTTCCTGGTTATATAATGATTGAAGCAAATTTAACAGGAGAAATTCCTCACATCATTAAATCAATTCCTGGAGTTATTGGTTTCCTTGGGGAAACTAAAGGAGGAGATGCAGTGCCATTAAGACAATCTGAAGTAAACAGAATGTTAGGAAAAGTAGATGAATTATCAGTTAAAGAAGATAGTGTTTCTATTCCTTATTCTACTGGAGAAACTGTAAAAGTTATCGATGGTCCTTTTAATGGTTTCAATGGAACTATCGAAAAAGTAAATGAAGAAAAGCGTAAACTTGAAGTAATGGTGAAAATTTTCGGAAGAAAAACACCTTTAGAGTTAAGTTTCATGCAAGTTGAAAAAGTATAATTTTCGTTACATATATAAATCACATCAATCGCTTCCAATTGATAGATGTGCTAAATTTTTTTAAAAATGGCAAAAGAAGTTAGTAAAGTAGTTAAACTACAAGTTAAGGGAGGTGCAGCGAATCCATCGCCACCGGTTGGACCTGCTTTGGGGGCTGCTGGGGTTAACATCATGGAGTTCTGTAAGCAGTTCAATGCTAGAACACAAGATAAACCTGGCAAAGTTTTACCAGTACAAATTACTGTGTATAAAGACAAGTCTTTTGACTTCGTTGTTAAAACGCCACCTGCTGCAATTCAATTATTAGAGGCAGCAAAACTAAAGTCTGGTTCTGGTGAACCAAATCGTAAAAAAGTTGCAAGTGTTACTTGGGACCAAATTAAAGCTATTGCTGAAGACAAAATGGCAGATCTAAATGCATTTACATTAGAGAAAGCTATGAGTATGATTGCAGGTACAGCTAGATCTATGGGTATAACAGTAACAGGGAATGCTCCTTTTTAATCGTTAAAAGAATTAGACAATGGCAAAATTGACAAAAAAGCAAAAAGAGGCTGCAGCAAAAATTGAGAAGAATAAACTATACAGTTTAAAAGATGCTTCTGCATTAATTAAACAAGTTGCTTCTGCAAAATTTGACGAGTCTGTTGATATCGCAGTGAAATTAGGAGTAGATCCTAGAAAAGCGAATCAAATGGTAAGAGGGGTTGTAACATTACCTCACGGAACTGGTAAAGATGTAAGAGTTTTAGCTCTTGTTACTCCAGATAAAGAAGCGGAAGCTAAAGCTGCTGGTGCAGACCACGTAGGTTTAGATGACTACCTTCAAAAAATCAAAGATGGTTGGACTGATATTGATGTAATTATCACTATGCCAGCTGTTATGGGTAAATTAGGTCCATTAGGACGTGTTTTAGGACCAAGAGGTTTAATGCCAAACCCTAAAACAGGAACTGTAACTATGGATGTTGCTAAAGCTGTTGCAGAAGTAAAAGCTGGTAAAATCGATTTCAAAGTTGATAAAACTGGTATCGTTCATGCTGGAATAGGTAGAGTATCTTTTGATGCTGATAAAATCTATGACAATGCACACGAAATCGTTCAAACATTAATCAAATTAAAACCAACTGCAGCTAAAGGTACATATATTAAGTCTATTCACTTATCTTGTACAATGAGTCCTGCTATTGCTTTAGATCCTAAAGCAGTATAATTGGTAGTTAAAAATTTTTAGTATGACTAGAGAAGAAAAATCAATCGCGATTAAAGATTTAACTGCACAGTTAGCGGATGTTAATGTTATCTATTTAGCAGACATTTCAGGACTAGATGCAGATACTACTTCAAACTTAAGAAGAGCTTGTTTTAAAGCTGGAATTAAATTAGAAGTTGTGAAGAATACATTACTTGAAAAAGCAATGGAAGCTTCAGATAGCGACTTTGGTGATTTATCTACAGTTCTTAAAGGAAATACTTCTATGTTTATTGCTGATACCGCTAATGGACCAGCAAAAATCATTAAAGAATTCCGTAAGAAAGGTGAAAAACCACTTTTTAAAGGAGCTTACATTAACCAAGAAATTTATATAGGTGACAACTTATTAGACAGCTTAGTTGCTATTAAATCTAAAGAAGAAGTTATCGCAGAAATTATTGGATTATTACAATCTCCTGCTCAAAGAGTTATTGCAGCTCTTCAAAATCAACCTAACAAGGAAGAAGGAGCAGAATAATAAGTACGCACAAATAAATTATATTTTTTACAAAACATTTTAAACGATAGAAAAAATGGCAGATTTGAAACAATTCGCAGAACAATTAGTTAACTTAACAGTTAAAGAAGTTAACGAATTAGCAACAATATTAAAAGATGAGTATGGTATCGAGCCTGCTGCTGCAGCTGTTGTAGTTGCTGCTGGTGGTGGAGATGCTGGTGCTGCTGCTGAGCAAACAGAATTTACAGTAGTATTAAAAGATGCTGGTGCTTCTAAATTAGGAGTTGTTAAAGCGGTTAAAGAATTAACTGGTTTAGGTCTTAAAGAAGCTAAAGATTTAGTTGATGCTGCACCAACAAATGTAAAAGAAGGTGTTTCTAAAGATGAGGCTGAAGGTCTTAAGAAAGCTTTAGAAGAAGCAGGAGCTGTAGTTGAGTTAAAATAATTTATACTCATAAATAAGCTAGGTTTAGGTCTTGAGAGTGCTCTCAAAGACCTAAACCATTTTGCGTATATTAAATTATTGTATTTTTTATACGCAAAAAAGTAATCAATAACGAAGAAAAAAATTAAACTAAATTTCCTGGTTTATTTTAAAGATGTATTGGTTATTAAAAAGGAAGTATTATTAAAACAGTGTATTTACACAAAAAATTACTTTTTTTAAATCAAAATTTTATCCATTGATGATTGCTAATCAGACTGAAAGATTAAATTTTGCTTCGACAAAAAACATTCCACAATATCCAGATTTTCTAGATATTCAAGTGAAATCGTTTAAAGATTTTTTTCAATTAGAAACAAAATCTGACGAAAGAGGCAACGAAGGGCTGTATAATACCTTCATGGAAAATTTTCCAATAACTGATACAAGAAATAATTTTGTGTTGGAGTTTCTTGACTATTTTGTTGATCCACCTCGATATACTATCGAAGAGTGTATTGATAGAGGTCTAACACATAGTGTACCTTTAAAGGCTAGACTTAAATTATATTGTACAGATCCTGAACATGAAGATTTTGAAACTATTGTACAAGATGTTTATTTAGGCACAATACCATACATGACTCCAAGCGGTACATTTGTTATCAATGGAGCAGAACGTGTTGTTGTATCTCAATTACATAGATCTCCAGGGGTATTCTTTGGACAATCTTTTCATGCGAATGGTACTAAACTATATTCGGCTAGAATTATTCCTTTTAAAGGATCATGGATTGAATTTGCTACCGATATCAATAACGTAATGTATGCGTATATCGATAGAAAGAAAAAATTACCTGTTACCACTTTATTTAGAGCTATCGGATTTGAAAGAGATAAAGATATCTTGGAAATTTTCGACCTTGCTGAAGAAATTAAAGTGTCTAAAACTGGTATCAAAAAATATGCTGGAAGAAGACTTGCTGCACGTGTTTTAAACACTTGGCATGAGGATTTCGTTGATGAAGATACTGGTGAAGTGGTTTCAATTGAACGTAATGAAATTATCCTTGATAGAGATACAATTCTTGACAAAGATAATATCGAAGAAATAATCGAAGCTGACGTTAAAACTATTCTTTTACACAAAGAAGATAATAACGCTACTGACTATACTATTATTCACAATACGTTACAAAAAGACCCAACAAACTCTGAAAAAGAGGCTGTTGAACACATTTACAGACAATTACGTAACGCGGAACCGCCTGATGAGGAAACGGCTCGTGGTATTATAGATAAATTATTCTTCTCTGATCAACGTTATAACTTAGGTGAAGTTGGTCGTTACAGAATGAACAAAAAGTTAAACCTTGATATTCCTATGGAAAAACAAGTTTTAACAAAAGAAGATATTATTACAATTGTAAAATATTTGATCGAATTAATCAACTCAAAAGCAGAGATTGATGATATTGATCACTTATCAAACCGTCGTGTTAGAACTGTTGGAGAGCAATTATCAGCACAATTTGGTGTTGGTTTAGCTCGTATGGCAAGAACTATCCGTGAGAGAATGAACGTTCGTGATAACGAGGTGTTTACACCTATCGATTTGATTAATGCTAAAACATTATCATCAGTAATTAATTCATTCTTCGGAACAAACCAGTTATCTCAGTTTATGGATCAAACCAATCCATTAGCAGAGATTACACACAAACGTCGTTTATCTGCCCTTGGACCTGGAGGTTTATCTAGAGAAAGAGCTGGTTTCGAGGTGCGTGACGTTCACTATACACACTACGGAAGACTTTGTCCTATTGAAACCCCTGAAGGACCAAACATTGGTTTGATTTCTTCATTAGGAGTTTATGCTAAAGTAAACGGAATGGGATTCATCGAAACACCTTACCGTAAGGTAACAAATGGTGTTGTAGATTTAGAATCAACTCCAGTTTATTTAAGTGCAGAAGAGGAAGAAGGAAAAATGATTGCACAAGCAAACATTGAAATGGATGCTACTGGTAAAATTACTGCGCATAATGTTATTGCGCGTGAGGAAGGTGACTTCCCAGTAGTTGAACCAACAGCTGTACACTATACAGACGTTGCTCCAAATCAAATTGCTTCTATTTCAGCTTCATTGATTCCTTTCTTAGAGCATGATGATGCGAACCGTGCGTTGATGGGATCTAACATGATGCGTCAGGCCGTTCCATTATTACGTCCTGAAGCTCCAATCGTAGGTACTGGTTTAGAAAGACAAGTTGCTTCTGATTCAAGAGTATTAATCAACGCTGAAGGTAGTGGAACTGTTGAATATGTTGATGCTGATAAAATCACTATCAAATATGACAGAACTGAAGAAGAGCGCATGGTTAGCTTTGAAGCAGACGAAAAAACGTATCAATTAATCAAATATAGAAAAACCAATCAAAGTACTTGTATCAACTTAAAACCAATCGTAAGAAAAGGTGATAGAGTTGAAAAAGGTCAAGTGTTATGTGAAGGTTATGCTACTCAAAACGGAGAATTAGCAATCGGAAGAAACTTGAAAGTGGCGTTTATGCCATGGAAAGGATACAACTTCGAGGATGCAATCGTAATTTCTGAAAAAGTAGTACGTGATGATATTTTTACATCATTACACATTGACGATTATACGTTAGAAGTTCGTGATACTAAATTAGGTAACGAAGAGTTAACAAATGATATTCCAAACGTTTCTGAAGAAGCTACTAAAGATTTAGATGAAAACGGAATGATTAGAATTGGTGCCGAAGTAAAACCTGGTGATATTTTAATCGGAAAAATTACACCAAAAGGAGAATCAGATCCTACGCCAGAAGAAAAACTTTTAAGAGCTATCTTCGGTGATAAAGCAGGTGATGTTAAAGATGCTTCATTAAAAGCTTCTCCATCATTACATGGTGTAGTTTTAGATAAAAAATTATTTGCGAAAGCAGTAAAAGATAAGAGGAAACGTTCGAAAGATAAAGAAGACGTTGACAAATTAGAAAACGAATTTGAAGTTAAATACAATGAATTAAAAGATAAATTAATTGAAAAATTATTTGTTATCATTGACGGAAAAACTTCACAAGGAGTTATGAATGATTTAGGTGAAGAAGTATTGCCAAAAGGTAAAAAATTCACTAAAAAAATGTTACAAGCTGTTGAAGATTTTGCGCACTTAACAAAAGGGCAATGGTCAACAGACGACCATACAAATTCAATGGTAAATGACTTAATTCACAACTACAAAATCAAATTAAACGATTTACAAGGTTGGTTAAGAAGAGAGAAATTTACAATCACTGTGGGAGATGAATTACCATCAGGTATTTTGAAACTTGCTAAAGTTTACATCGCTAAAAAACGTAAGTTAAAAGTAGGGGATAAAATGGCAGGACGTCACGGAAACAAAGGTATTGTAGCAAAAATCGTTCGTCATGAAGATATGCCATTCTTAGAAGACGGAACACCAGTAGATATCGTATTGAATCCACTTGGGGTACCATCTCGTATGAACATTGGTCAGATTTATGAAACTGTATTAGGATGGGCAGGACAAAAATTAGGTAGAAAATATGCAACACCAATCTTTGATGGAGCTACAATCGACCAAATTAATGAACTTACTGACGAAGCAGGAATTCCAAGATTTGGTCATACGTATTTGTATGATGGAGGAACAGGAGAACGTTTCCACCAAGCAGCAACCGTGGGTGTAATCTACATGTTGAAATTAGGACACATGATTGATGATAAAATGCACGCTCGTTCTATTGGTCCATACTCATTAATTACGCAACAACCTTTAGGAGGTAAAGCGCAATTTGGAGGACAACGTTTCGGAGAGATGGAGGTTTGGGCTCTTGAAGCATACGGTGCATCAAGTACACTTAGAGAAATCTTAACTGTTAAATCAGATGACGTTATTGGTAGAGCTAAAACTTACGAAGCAATCGTAAAAGGAGAAACTATGCCAGAACCAGGATTACCAGAATCATTCAATGTATTAATGCATGAATTAAAAGGTCTTGGATTAGATATCAGATTAGAAGAATAAATATAGAATATTATTGTAGAGGCGTTGTATCGCAACGCTCTCTACTATTTTTTTAAAAGTTTTTAAGGATTTATAACCGTAAACCGTTCCGATTTTTTATTGTACAGACAAAATTTATTGTGTCAAATACAATAACTAGCACTTCAAAATTTAGGTTTGAAGTTTAGAGAAGTAATTCGAGTCAACAGAAAAGTAGCATTGCTAAAGCTGTTTAAAATCAATTTTTAATTGCAAGTAAATCAATAGTAAAAACTATGATGAATAATAGAAATAATAGAGATAAGAACCAAATAAAAAGGTTTAACAAAATTACGATAGGATTAGCTTCTCCAGAATCAATTTTAGGAGAATCTAGAGGTGAGGTTTTAAAACCAGAAACTATCAACTATCGTACACACAAACCAGAAAGAGATGGTCTTTTCTGTGAACGTATTTTCGGTCCAGTAAAAGATTACGAGTGTGCTTGTGGTAAGTATAAAAGAATTCGCTATAAAGGAATCGTTTGTGACCGATGTGGTGTTGAAGTAACAGAGAAAAAAGTACGTAGAGATAGAGTAGGACACATCAACCTTGTTGTGCCTATTGCTCATATCTGGTATTTCCGTTCGTTACCAAACAAAATTGGTTATATTTTAGGTCTACCATCTAAGAAATTAGATATGATTATTTACTACGAAAGATACGTAGTAATTCAAGCTGGTATTGCTAAAAACGCTGATGGTGAATCATTACAAAAATTAGATTTCCTTACAGAAGAAGAGTATTTAAATATTTTAGATACACTTCCTATGGAAAATCAATATTTAGATGACAACGATCCTAATAAATTCATCGCTAAAATGGGTGCTGAATGTATTATGGATTTATTAGCTCGTACTGACTTAGACGAACTTTCTTATAGTTTACGTCACGCTGCTAATAACGAAACATCTAAACAACGTAAGACAGAAGCGTTAAAACGTTTAAATGTTGTTGAATCATTCCGTGAGTCTAACTTAAACAGAGAAAACCGTCCAGAATGGATGATTTTAAAAGTAATTCCAGTTATTCCACCAGAATTACGTCCGTTAGTGCCACTTGATGGAGGTCGTTTCGCAACTTCAGATTTAAATGATTTATACAGAAGAGTTATCATCCGTAACAACCGTTTAAAAAGATTAATGGAGATTAAAGCTCCAGAAGTTATCTTAAGAAACGAAAAACGTATGTTACAAGAATCTGTAGATTCATTATTTGATAACACACGTAAAGCTTCTGCTGTTAAAACAGAATCAAACAGACCATTAAAATCTTTATCAGATTCATTAAAAGGTAAACAAGGTCGTTTCCGTCAAAACTTATTAGGAAAACGTGTAGATTATTCTGCTCGTTCAGTAATCGTCGTTGGACCAGAAATGAAATTGTTCGAATGTGGTTTGCCAAAAGATATGGCTGCTGAACTATACAAACCATTCGTTATTCGTAAGTTAATCGAAAGAGGAATTGTTAAAACAGTTAAGTCGGCTAAGAAAATCATCGACAAAAAAGAGCCAGTTGTATGGGATATTTTAGAGAATGTAATTAAAGGACATCCTGTATTATTGAACCGTGCTCCTACGTTACACAGATTGGGTATTCAAGCATTCCAACCTAAGTTAATTGAAGGAAAAGCAATCCAGTTACACCCATTAGTATGTACTGCATTCAACGCCGATTTCGATGGTGACCAGATGGCGGTTCACTTACCATTAGGACCAGAAGCTATTTTAGAGGCACAATTATTAATGTTGGCTTCTCACAATATCTTGAATCCTGCAAATGGTGCTCCAATTACTGTACCTTCTCAAGACATGGTTCTTGGTCTTTATTATATGACCAAAGAGCGTCTATCAACTCCAGAAAAGAAAATTTTAGGTCAAGATTTGACTTTCTATTCTGCAGAAGAAGTAAACATTGCCCTGAACGAAGGTAAGTTAGAATTAAATGCTCGTGTGAAAGTACGTGCTAAAGATTTTAATGAAAACGGAGAGTTAGTATATAAAATCATTCAAACAACTGCTGGTAGAGTATTATTTAATGAAGTAGTACCACAAGCAGCTGGATATATCAATGAGGTTTTAACTAAGAAATCATTACGTGATATTATTGGTAGAATCTTAGAAGTTACTGATGTTCCTACAACAGCAGCTTTCTTAGATGATATGAAAGATTTAGGATATAAAAATGCATTCCGTGGAGGATTATCATTCTCATTGGGTGATATTCGTATTCCTGAACAAAAAACACAATTAATTGCGGATGCTAGAGAACAAGTTGAAGGTATCTCAATGAACTATAACATGGGTCTTATTACCAATAACGAACGTTACAACCAAGTTATTGATATCTGGACTTCAGCTAATGCTCAATTAACAGAGCTAGCAATGAAAAATATCCGTGAAGACCAACAAGGTTTCAACTCGGTATATATGATGCTTGACTCTGGAGCAAGGGGTTCTAAAGAACAAATTCGTCAGTTAACTGGTATGCGTGGTTTGATGGCTAAGCCTAAAAAATCAACAGCTGGTGGTGGTGAAATTATTGAAAACCCGATTTTATCTAACTTTAAGGAAGGTCTTTCGATTCTTGAGTACTTCATTTCTACTCACGGTGCGCGTAAAGGTCTTGCGGATACGGCTCTTAAAACTGCCGATGCTGGTTACTTAACTCGTAGATTACACGATGTATCTCAAGATGTTATTGTAAACTCTGTTGACTGTGGTACATTAAGAGGAATTGAAGTTTCTGCTTTAAAGAAAAACGAAGAAATTGTTGAAACTTTAGGAGAAAGAATTTTAGGACGTGTAGCTTTACAAAATGTAATTAACCCACTTGATAACGAAATTTTAGTTGAAGCAGGTGAGCAAATTACTGAAGCAATCGTTAAGAAAATCGAAGCATCTCCAATCGAAAGAGTTGAAGTACGTTCTCCATTAACTTGTGAAGCTAAAAAAGGAATCTGTGCGAAATGTTATGGTAGAAACTTAGCTACTGGTAAGATGACTCAAAAAGGTGAAGCAGTTGGAGTTATTGCAGCGCAATCAATTGGTGAGCCAGGTACACAGTTAACACTTCGTACGTTCCACGTTGGAGGGGTTGCTGGTGGTATTTCTGAGGAATCAAGTATTGTAACTCGTTTTGGAGGTAGATTAGAAATTGAAGATTTAAAAACCGTTAAAGGTGAAGATGCTGATGGAAATGCAGTTGATATAGTTATCTCTCGTTCTACTGAATTAAAATTAGTAGATGCTAAAACCGGAATTTTATTAAATACACACTATATTCCTTATGGTTCAAGTATTTTTGTTAAAGACGGAGACGTTGTTGAAAAAGGTACTACAATTTGTAAATGGGATCCATATAATGGAGTTATTGTTTCAGAATTTACAGGAAAAATTGCTTACGAAGATTTAGAACAAGGACAATCGTTCTTAGTTGAAATCGATGAGCAAACAGGTTTCCAAGAAAAAGTAATTTCTGAAGGTAGAAATAAAAAATTAGTTCCTACTTTATTGATTTATGGAAAAGATGGCGAATTAATTCGTTCATATAACTTACCAGTTGGAGCTCACCTTATGGTAGATGATGGCGAGAAAATTAAAGCAGGTAAAATTTTAGTAAAAATTCCACGTCGTTCTTCTAAAACAGGCGATATCACAGGAGGTTTACCAAGAATTACCGAGTTATTAGAAGCTCGTAATCCATCTAACCCAGCGGTAGTTTCTGAAATTGACGGTGTTGTTACATTCGGAAAAATTAAAAGAGGAAATAGAGAAATTGCTATCGAATCTAAATTTGGTGAAGTGAAGAAATACTTAGTAAAACTTTCGAACCAAATCTTAGTGCAAGAGAATGACTACGTGAAAGCTGGTACGCCACTTTCTGATGGTGCAATTACTCCAGAGGATATTTTAAGAATTCAAGGACCATCTGCTGTTCAACAGTATTTAGTAAATGAAATTCAGGAAGTTTACCGTTTACAAGGGGTAAAAATCAACGACAAACACTTTGAGGTAGTTATTCGTCAAATGATGCGTAAAGTAAGAATTGTTGATCCAGGAGATACATTATTCTTGGAAGATCAATTAGCTCATACTAGTGATTTCCTTGTTGAAAACGACAAATTATACGGAATGAAAGTAGTAGAGGATGCAGGTGACTCGGAAAATTTAAAACCAGGTCAAATTATTTCTCCACGTCAATTAAGAGATGAAAATTCGTTGTTAAAACGTAATGATAAAAATTTAGTAGTAGCTCGTGATGTTATTACAGCAACTGCTACTCCAGTACTTCAAGGTATTACGAGAGCATCGTTACAAACGAAATCATTCATTTCTGCGGCATCGTTCCAGGAAACAACTAAAGTATTAAACGAAGCTGCTGTTGCAGGTAAAATCGATACATTAGAAGGATTAAAAGAAAATGTTATTGTAGGACACAGAATCCCAGCCGGTACAGGTATGAGAGACTATGACAATATGATAGTAGGTTCTAAAGAAGAATACAATGAGTTAGTTGCTGCTAAAGAAGAATTTAATTACTAAAAGTAGCACTATTCCAATACTAAAAAACCTAACGAATTAATTTTTGTTAGGTTTTTTTTTAATCAAAAATTATACTTAATCTTGTACTAGATTTGAAAACTTAAAAGAACTTAATCATACATATACACTAAAGTAAAACTTAGATGACTTATATGTTTAAATAAAAAATATGGAAAATAACAACCCACAAGGACAAATCAACATCGAATTAGATGAAAAAACTGCCGAAGGAACCTACTCAAACTTAGCAATTATCAATCATTCAAATTCTGAGTTTGTGGTTGATTTTGTAGCGATAATGCCAGGCGTTCCAAAGGCAAAAGTAAAATCAAGAATTGTGTTAACACCACAACATGCAAAACGTTTATTAAAAGCACTAGGAGAAAATATACACCGTTTCGAAAGTGCACACGGAAAAATTGAAGAAGGCGAACAGCCAGCCATTCCATTAAATTTTGGACCAACAGGACAAGCTTAACATAATAACCTCTCAGAAATGTGAGGTTTTTTTTATTTTAGCAAAATGAATATTGTACCATTACAAAAAGAACAACTAAGTATTGTAGCTGAATTAGCTTACGAAATTTGGCCTTCTGCTTACAAAGAAATTCTTTCACCAGAGCAGTTGAAGTATATGTTATCGCAGTTTTATAGCATAGAAGCACTTGAAACACAATTCCAAAATGGGCAACATTTTTTACTACTAAAAGATGCTGAAAGAGCCGTTGGTTTTTTGTCCTACGAATTAAATTGTTACAATTCTCAAAAACTTAAAATTCACAAAATTTATGTGTTGCCTACCGAACAAGGTAAAGGTTTGGGCAAATTATTAATAGACAAAGCCATTGAAATTGCCATAGCACAAAACCAAAAAGCCGTTTTTTTAAACGTAAACAAATACAACAAATCCCGTTTTTTCTACGAAAAGTTAGGTTTTACCATCGTAAAAGACGAAGTTATTGATATTGGAAACGGTTATGTAATGGATGATTATGTGATGGAAATAGCTGTTTAAAATGTTTATAAGATTACAGTTTTCCACATTTTGTTTTGAAAAGGGTTTTGTAAATTGCATGAAAGTAATGAAGGATTACTTAATTTTATTATTTGCACAACATTATAAAAAAACTACTTATGAACGATGGCTTTATTGAATCGATATTTGGAAAATCCCGCTTTGATATTAATATTGAAGACATAATTGAATTTTTTTCTGAACCACAAGAAGAATCTTCTATTTTGGAATTTAAAAGCGGAGATGTTGAGATTAACGATTTATTTAAAGAAGTAGCGGCATTTTTGAATACTGAAGGAGGTTTATTAATTGTTGGCGCACCGAGAGAGACAAATAAAATAGTTGGTAAGACAACAACAAAAGTATGTCAAGGAGATATAACTTATTCGAGTTTCAAAAATAAAGATTGGTTATATCAAAAACTTGCGTCCAATATTGTTCCTTCACCTGTAAATTTAAGAATTGAAGAGTTTATTCTTGAAAAAGGGAATGTTTTTTTAATAGATATTCCACAAAGTAATACGCCACCTCATCAATCTGGAGCAGATGGTAAATATTATATTAGATTGGAAAGGGATGCTAAACCTGCTCCACACGGAATTATTCAAGCTCTTTTTAATAAAAGAAAATTACCTTTATTATCAGCAGATATTACAATTAATAAATTAGATGATTATAAAAGTGATATAGTTGTTAGTATTCGTAACCAATCAAATGTGCCTGCTGAAAAAGTTTCTTTTTTAGTTGATGTTTACAATATTAAATTTATTGAATCACTGCATAATTTTGAATTTATAAAAGATTCATTAGGTGATAAGTATTCTGTCTCAAATCATAGTAATCAAATTTTGGTTTCTGTTATAAATATTCCTATACGTTTTAAAGTTACCCATTTAAAAAAAGATTTTCTAATCTTTATAGGATATTGGTGTAGAGATTTAGATTTTGAATTTCAATATTTCACATTTTCACCAGAAAATGAAACAATGATTAATGGTTCGAGATTAGAAGGACCATTACTTTTAGACGAACTTAAAAGAATACAATTATAACGCTGAGGTTTTTGATGTCTTAACAAATTTTTTTACAAAGTGTTCAGATTTTTAAACAAAAAAGCACGAGAAATTTCCCGTGCTTCTTTAAATTATATGTTTCCTATCTATTCCTTTCCCCATAATTTCTTTTCCCAGTAAACTTACCTTTATTACTCGGCAAACTTGCTTCTTCAGTTTTGCTAGAAGGTTCAATCAATTTGTTCAATTCAGCAACTTCGGCATCGGTTAAGTTTCGGTATTTGCCTTCCGCAACGTCTAAGGAAATGTTGATAATTCGGGTACGTTTCAAAGCCGTTACTTCGTAATCTAAATATTCACACATTCTACGAATTTGTCTATTCAAACCTTGCGTTAAAATAATTCGGAAAACGTATTTACTAATTTGTTCTACTTTACATTTCTTAGTAATCGTTTCCAAAATAGGGATTCCATTTGCCATTCTATCAATAAATCGATCTGTAATTGGATGGTTTACGGTTACGATATATTCTTTTTCGTGGTTGTTTCTCGCACGAAGAATTTTGTTTACAATATCGCCATCATTGGTCATAAAAATCAAACCTTCACTGGCTTTATCCAAACGTCCAATCGGAAAAATACGCTCAGGATAGTTTATGAAATCTATAATATTGTCTCTTACGTCTAGGTTGGTCGTACATTCAATTCCCGCAGGTTTGTTGAAGGCTAAATAAATTGGTTTTTCATTGCGTTCCTGAATCAATTTTCCGTTTACACGCACTTCGTCACTTGGCGTCACTTTTGTGCCCATTTCCGGAACTTTTCCGTTAATAGTAACTCTTCCTTGCTCAATCAAACGATCAGCTTCTCTACGAGAACAAAAACCAGTTTCTGATAAAAACTTATTAATTCGGGTTGCATTTTCTTCCATGTAGCAAAGATAGGTTTTTTAGTGAAAAGCGAAAAGTGATTAGTGAATAGTAATTTGGGAATTATGAAAACTTTGCGTCTAAGCGTTTAAAAACAAAAAAAGCCCTTTTAAAAAAAGGACTTTCATTTATTGTTATGGAATCAATTAGATTGTTGCAAATAATTTTTCCATTTTTTCTTTTTCTTCATCGGCTAATAAACCGTCTACTAAAATTCTTCCACTGTGCTCATCTGTAATAATTTTTTTACGTGCAGCAATTTCCATTTGTGTTTGTGGTGGAATAGTAAAGAAAGAGCCAGCAGATGCGCCACGTTCAATAGAAACAACCGCTAAACCGTTTCTAACACTTGTTCTAATTCTGTCGTAAGCAGCAATTAAACGCTCTTCGATTTGACCTCTTAATTCTGCTGATTTTGCAGTTAAAAAGTTTTCTTCTTTTTCAGTTTCAGCCATAATATCGCTTAATTCAGCTTTCTTATGTTTCAAATGTGTTTGTTTACCTTCTAATCTTTCTTTAGTTTGAGCAATAACTTCTTTTCTGTGCTCAATAGAAGCTTTCATTTCTTTAATGTGTTTTTCAGCCAATTGAATTTCCAATTCCTGAAACTCCACTTCTTTAGTTAAAGAGTTGAATTCTCTATTGTTACGAACGTTTTTTTGTTGCTCTAAATATTTTTTAATCGATTCTTTGTGTCCATCGATTGCGTTTTTCTTTTCTTTGATTTGGTCATCAATTGTTTCTAAATCACTTTTTAATTTGTCTAAACGAGTAGAAAGTCCTGCTACTTCATCTTCTAAATCATCTACTTCAAGAGGCAATTCACCTCTAACATTTCTGATTTCGTCTATTTTAGAATCAACTAATTGTAAAGCATAAAGGGCTCTTAACTTATCTTCTACGCTTATCTCTTTGATGGTTGCCATATTTAAAAGTACTTAACTGGATTTGTATTTTCTTCTGATAAAATAATTCCGCATTGCAGCGAATTGGGTGCAAAATTAGTGATTTTTTCTTTAAGAAAATCAACTATATAATTTTTTGTATACCTTTCGCTTTCAAAATGACCAATATCAGCCAAAAGTAATTGATTTTCAGCTTCATAGAATTGGTGATATTTTAAGTCGGCCGTGAGATAAGCGTCTGCACCTGAAGCAATTGCATTATTAATTGCAAAACTACCACTTCCGCCTAAAACTGCTACTTTTTTTATTGATTTTCCTATGAAAGCCGAATGTCTAATGCCTCCACATTGTAATTTGTCTTTTACCAATTCTAAAAATTCGGTTTCAGAAAGCGGATTTTCGAATTCTCCAACGCGTCCCAAACCAATATTTTGATGCTTGTTTTCCAATTGATAAATTTCGTAAGCTACTTCTTCGTACACATGATTTTTGAATAAAGCTTTCAAGATTTTACCTTGCAAATGTTTTTCAAAAGTCAGCTCGATTTTAATTTCTTCGTTTTCTACAAATTCAAAACGCTCTCCAATTTCCGGATTCGAATTTTCATTTCCCATATAAGTTCCAATTCCTTTCGAATTAAAACTACAATCTTCATAATTTCCTATCGTTCCAGCGCCAGCATCAAACAGGGCATTTCGCAATTTTTCAACATTTTCTGGAATGGTATAGGTAACCAATTTTTGAATGTAATTTTCTTTCGGAATCAATACTTTCGAATGTTTCAAACCTAAAGCATCACAGAAAATTTTATTCACACCATTTTGATGATTGTCCAAAGCAGTATGAACGGCATAAATCGCAATGTCGTTTTTAATGGCTTTCAAAATCGAACGTTCGACGTAATTTTTACCCGTAATTTTCTTAATTCCCGAAAACAAAATAGGGTGGAAGCAAACGACCAAATTACATTTTTTCGAAATCGCCTCATCAATCACCGATTCCAAAGCATCATGACAAACTAAAACGCCATCAATTTCTTGATTCGGGTTTCCAACCAAAAGCCCAACATTATCAAAATCTTCGGTGTAACCTAGTGGTGCCATTTCTTCAAGAACAGAAAGTATATCGGAAAGTTTCATGATGTTTGATTTTACTAAATGATTACACAAATTAACGAAATACCAGTTAGAAATGAAATGATAAATAGCATAAACTTTAATATGATGATAATTTATTATACTTTCGTAATATGATTTTGTTACGAAAAATACTTTTCCCTTTAGCCTTTTTGTATTGGCTCATTACGTTTATCCGAAATTGGCTTTACGACAAAGGCATTTTCAAGAGTTCTTCTTTTAATATTCCAATTATTGCTGTTGGAAATCTTAGCGTTGGCGGAACAGGAAAAACACCTCAAATTGAATATTTAATCCGATTGCTTTCTGATAAATATAAAGTGGCTGTTTTGAGTCGCGGTTACAAGCGTACGACCGAAGGTTTTATTTTGGCAGATGAAAAAGCTACTGCGAGTTCAATTGGTGACGAACCTTTTCAGTTTTATTCGAAATTTTCAAATATTCAAGTAGCGGTTGATGCCAATCGTAAAAACGGAATTGAAAATTTATTACAACATCCGAATAGACCAGATGTAATTTTATTAGACGACGCTTATCAGCACAGAAAAGTAAAAGCTGGTTTTTATATTTTGCTCACAGCGTATGACGATTTGTTTTGCGATGATTATATTTTGCCTTTCGGGAATTTACGCGAACCGTCTTCAGGGAAAAAACGTGCCGATATGATAATTGTCACAAAATGTCCGAATGATTTATCCGAACTTGCGCAGCAGAAAATCAGAGAAAAGTTAAAGGTAAAGCAACCAGTTTTCTTCACTACAATTCAGTACGATGATTATGTTTTTGGAAATGAAAGTAAATTGTTGGTTTCTGAAATTCAATCCGAAAGTAAAGTTTTGGTAGCTGGAATTGCAAAACCTAAATTGTTTTTCGATTTTCTTAAAAATGAAACTGATGAAGCTTTGGTGTTTCAAGATCATCATCATTTTTCAAAACAAGATTGTGAACAAATTTTGGCAAAAGCCAATGGAAGAAAAATAATTACAACAGAAAAAGATTTTGTTCGTTTAAACGGATTATTGCCTAAAGAGCAATTGTTCTATTTGTCAATAAAATCTACTTTTTTAAATAAAAACATTGATAAAACGATAGAAGATTATGTGGGACAAAGTACAAGAAACAGTTAGTTTCATTAAAAACAAAACCAATTTTACTCCAGAATATGGTGTGATTTTAGGTTCAGGATTAGGCGGTTTTACAGAAGATATTGCAATCGAACATACATTACCATATACGGAAATTCCAAATTTTCCAGTTTCAACGGTTCAAGGTCATAAAGGTGCTTTGGTTTTTGGAACGATTCAAGGAAAAAAAGTGGTGGCAATGCAAGGTCGTTTTCATTTTTATGAAGGTTACGATATGAAACAAGTAACTTTTCCGGTGCGTGTAATGAAATATTTAGGTGTTGAAAAATTAATTGTATCCAATGCTTCGGGTGGCGTAAATCCATCATATAAAGTGGGTGATGTTGCTGTTATTACAGATCATATCAACATGATGCCCGAACATCCATTACGTGGTCATAACGATGAGCGTTTTGGTCCAAGATTTGTCAACATGAGCGAACCGTATTCAAAAGCGATGAATGCTAAAGCATTTGAATTGGCAAAAGCATTAAATATCGATTTGAAAAAAGGAATTTATTTAGGTTTACAAGGGCCAACATTTGAAACGCTTGCTGAATATAAAATGGTAAAAGCCTTAGGTGCTGATTGCGTAGGGATGTCAACCGTTCCAGAAGTAATTGTAGCACGTCATATGAATATGGAATGCTTTGGTGTTTCAGTAATTACAGATATGGGTGATGAAGAAAATATTGAAGAAGTAAATCATGAAGAAGTGTTACAAGCAGCTCAAAAAGCAGAGCCTCATGTAAGAAACTTAATTAAGAATTTGATTGCTCACTATTAGTTAAGTAAGCGGTTACTACATTATAAAAATGCTCTGGTTCAAATGGTTTGGTAATTACTTCATTCATGCCGTAGGACAAGAGCATTTCTTTATTTTCATTTAATGAAATAGCTGTTAATGCAATAATTGGAGTTGTTGTGTCAAATTTTCTAATTTCGGTTGTGGCTTCAGTTCCGTTGATTCCAGGTAAATGAACATCCATTAAAATTAGGTCATAATGGTTAGTTTTTGCGTTTTCAATCGCATCTTCACCATTGTCTATGATAACACATGAAATACCTTTCTTTTCAAGCATTTTTTGGGTAATCATTTGATTGATTTTGTTGTCTTCAACCAATAGAATATTTTTCTTATTTAAGTATTCAATTTTCTGATTTATCTCTTTTTTAACTTCGTCTTTTGCAGCTTTTTCAAATTCTAGTTCAAAAGAAAAAGTACTTCCTTTTCCGCTTTCACTTTTTAAATGAATGGTGCTTCCCATCAGTTCTAGAATTTTCTTAACAATAGAAAGCCCTAAACCTGTTCCTCCATACGTTCGATTAATTTCAACTGAACCTTGACTAAAACTATCAAAAATAGTTTCTTGTTTGTCTGTAGGAATTCCTATTCCGTTATCTTTTACTTCAAAGTATAATTTGATTTCATTATTTGATTCTTTAATTTTTTTAACAGTACACCAAACATCTCCATTTTTACTAAATTTAATCGCATTATTCAATAAATTGATGATAATTTGCGACAATTTTGTAGGATCGCCTTTTAAGTTAGAAGTTATCGTTTCATCAATATATAAATGGCAATTGATGTTGTTTTCGTTGATAAATTCTTTGAATGATATGGTGATGTTTTCGATAAGTTCTTTTAAATCAAAGCTAATTTTCTCAACAGTTACTTTGTCTGATTCTAAACGATTAATTTCTAAAATATCATTGATAAAATTCAATAAGTAGTTTCCAGAAAACTCTAATGACTTCAGGTAATTTAGTTGACTTGCTTTTGGTTTTTCTTGTAATAAAAGATAGGTTATCCCGTTAATTGCATTTAATGGTGTTCGTAATTCATGACTTACTGTTGATAGGAAATCTGCTCTTGCTTTTGAAGCTAATTCTGCTCTTTCTTTTTCGGCAATTAATTCTTTGTTTTTTTCTTTTAATAGTTTATTCGTGCTAATTCTAATTTTATTGTTTTTGTATAGCGATAAACTCAAAAGCGATAAAATCGAAATCAAAGCAATACTCAAAATACTAATTAACTTAGAAAAACGTAATGTTTTTTGCTGACTTTTCTTTTCTTTATCTAATTGTTCAATTGTTTTTAACTGCTCATCAAATTGAATTTTATCAATCATATTTTCCGAATCAAAACTTAGAAAATGTTTTGAAATTGAGTCGGTTAAATCGGCATATTTTTTTAGATAAAAGTGTGATTTTTCCTTGTTGTGGCTTCTTTCGTAAGCAATACTTAATTGTTTTAGAATTTTTTTTGAAGCTTCAAAATCACTTTTATTTGTTTGATTTGCAACGTTTGCTAAATCATAATAACTAATTGCTTTTGCATACTTTTTCTGTGCCATTTCAATTTCTCCCAATTGAAAATAAGCTTCAGATTTTGTACTAAGAAAAGCATCGTCATCTAAATTTTTAATTACAGATAAAAGAATTGTAGTTGCTTCTGGATAATCCTTTTTTTCTTTTTTGATTATTCCTTTCTGTAAGTTTATCAATTCAATTGCTTCAAAAAAGTTTAGTTTTTCATATAATGAAGCTGCTTTTTCAAAGTAAATTTCGGCAACTTTAATATTGTCTTTTTTTAGATAGCATTTACCAAGGCCATAATAAGAAAGCGCTAAATTTGTTTTAGGCTCTTTTGTGTCAAATGTATTTACTGCTCTAATGAAGTAATCAATTGCTAAATTGTTTTTTTCTAAATCATAATAAATGTTTCCCAATTGCAAGTATGAATCGGCTAATTTATCGTTTAGGTTATTAGATTTTGCGTATGTAATTGCTTTTTCTGTAAACTCAATTGCTCTTTTGTAAGATTTTTTATCTTCTTTATTAAAAAGGCCAATTTCTAAATAATAGTCAGTACTATCGCTAATTTTTGCAACATCTTTATATACAGATTGTGTGTAACTTGAAAAAGTTACAAATAGTAAAAATATTACAAATTGCTTTGTCAATTTAAGTCAAGATTACTTTTTAACCCTGCAATTTAAGTTTTTTACAGATAAAAAAAAACTTTATTTTTTAGAAACGAATGTAATTAAATCAATTAATCGAGAAGAATAGCCAATTTCGTTGTCGTACCAACCTACAATTTTTACCATTTTGTCAATAACAGAAGTTAATTGCGCATCAAATAAACATGAATTTTGATTGCCAATAATATCTACAGAAACAATAGGGTCTTCGGTATAATCTAAAATCCCTTTGAAATTCGTTTCAGCAGCTTTTTTGAACGCTTGATTAATTTCTTCAATAGAAACTTGACGTTTGACATTAAAAGTAATATCGGTCAACGAACCATCTGGAACCGGAACGCGAATACCACAACCACCAATTTTCCCTTCTAATTCTGGAAATATTTTTGTTAATGCTTTTGCAGCTCCAGTTGTTGTTGGAACAATAGATTGTGCAGCACCTCGAGCTCTACGCAAATCTTTATGCGGTTGATCGTGTAGACTTTGGTCGGTAGTGTAGGAGTGAACGGTGGTGATGTACGCTTGTTCAATTTCACACAATTCCTGAATAATTTTAATCATCGGAGCTGCGTTGTTTGTGGTGCAACTTGCGTTAGAAATTATCGTTTCGCTTCCGTCTAAAATGTGTTCGTTTACACCTAAAACTACAGTTTTTATTTCATCAACTTCAGATGGTGCTGAAAGAATTACCCTTTTCGCTCCAGCTAAAATATGTTGGTTAATCTCTTCAAACGTTTTGAATTTTCCAGTCGATTCAATAACAATATCAACGTTTACCGATTTCCAATCTAGATTTTTAATTTCTCTTTCGTGAAAAAATAAAAATGATTTATCATCAATTATAATCGAATCATCAGAAAACGAAACCTTATGATTCAAAACACCGTGAATGCTATCGTATTTTACCAAATGCGCCATTGTTTTGTTATCTGCAATGTCGTTGATGGCAACCACTTCAATAGTAGGATGATTCAAAAGCAATCGGAACAAATTACGTCCAATTCTTCCAAAACCATTAATAGCAATTTTTATTTTTGTTTCAGGTTTCAATTCTTTTTTGTTATAGGTTTTTATCTAGAATTCAATTCGCTATTCACTAATTACTTTTCACTAATCACTTTTCACTAATCACTAAATTAATGAATATGTTTCTCCGCATGATAAGAAGAACGCACTAAAGCACCGCTTTCCACATGTCTAAAACCTAATTCTTTTCCTATTTGTTCGTATTTCGCGAATTGTTCTGGCGTGATGTATTCTTTAACAGGTAAATGTTTTTTACTTGGTTGTAAGTACTGACCAATCGTTACAATATCGACTTTTGCATCGGCTAAATCGTGTAAAACTTGAATCACTTCTTCTTCTGTTTCTCCTAAACCTAACATAATACCCGATTTTGTTCTTTTGATGCCTTGCTCTTTCAAATAGCGTAACACTTCTAAACTTTTTTCATATTTAGCTTGAATTCTCACTTCACGTGTCAAACGTTTTACGGTTTCCATATTGTGAGAAACTACTTCTGGAGCAACTTCGATGATTCGGTCTAAGTTTCTCGTGTTGCCTTGAAAATCTGGAATTAAGGTTTCTAATGTTGTATTTGGATTCATTCGGCGAATCGCTTTCACGGTTTCTGCCCAAATAATCGAACCCATATCTTTTAAATCATCACGATCTACGCTAGTAATAACCGCATGTTTGATGTTCATAATTTTGATAGAACGCGCTACTTTTTCAGGTTCATCCCAATCCACAGTTTCAGGACGACCTGTTTTTACACCACAAAAGCCGCACGAACGCGTACAGATATTTCCTAAAATCATGAAAGTTGCTGTTCCTTCGCCCCAACATTCGCCCATATTAGGACAACTTCCCGAAGTACAAATCGTATTCAGTTTGTATTTGTCTACTAAACCTCTAAGTTCGGTGTAGTTTTTACCGGTTGGTAATTTTACGCGCAACCATTTTGGTTTGGGTTCTCTTGGTGGAAAAACATTGTCTATAGCCGTGTCCATAATCAAAATTTTGATGGACAAAGATACGATATCAAATTCAGAATTTTGAAGTAACAATTTAGAAAATGAGAAAACTTTAGGAAAGTTTTAGGAAATGTTTTTGGGCGTTCCTGTTTGCTTCGTGCCTCGCAATGACGGGTCAGGCTATCAGCACTAGCTTTTTATAAAAAACTTTTATTAGTTTTATATAAAAGAGCTCAAACAAATGCTGCTATCCTTAACGCAAAATGGTTTTCAGTTGAATTAAAATTTTAAACGCTTTGTATGAATATTTTTAAACTCTTTAACACGATAAATAACTTATTCTATTGCTGGTAAGCCAATTTTTAACCTTGCTTCATTCGTAGCTTTTTTATCTGTTGGTGGTACATTTCTATAAGTAGCATAATATGTAAATGGAATTATATCACTATCAACAACAATTTTATGATCAACCATACCTCCATAAATAACCGGAGGACACTTACCTTTCTTTAATTCATCCAACAAGAAAGGTTGAATTTCATTAAAAAATGAGAGACTAATATGTTTTAATAGAACAGACAATGTAGATAACTTATATTCATTTCCTTCTATGTGTCCACCAATTAATTTCTGAGTAGGATAACCATATTTTTTAAAGATAAACCGTAACTTTTTTTCATTTTCTTTATCAATGGAATCAGTCTTAACAATGTTTTTTTCAATCCTATACTTTTGATCGTAAAATAGCATTTGAGTTAATGAATCTCTTACATTGTAATTTATATTGCTATTGAATTTATTGAATTTTTCTTTCAATTTTTTATCTGAAATTCCAGAAAATTGCTTTAATTCAGGCCAAAATTTATTGTTGTAATTAGACAGATTACTGCCATATTCATCTACTAATATATACATGATTTTTTTGACTTTCTTCTTATTCTTGAATTTCAAGGCTAATTCACAATAAATATCTAATTCATTTATAAAAAGCGTCTGAATTGGTTCATAATGATTGAATAAACTGTCTAGTAAAAAGAAAGTTTTTTCATGCTCTCCTTTATCATATGCTTTTTTCGCCTTGTCTACAGATAAATAATAAGGTACATAGTTTTGATTTTTATCTCCAACTTTTGTGTAATTACTTTTACAGGAATAAAAGGATAGAGTAACAATTATTATCAAGAAAAATATTTTTTTCATTTTAGATATTTAAGATTCTCAAATATATTATTTCTTTATTGTTGTAACTAAATACTTAAATAAATATTTAGGAAAGTTTTAGGAAATATCAAGTTGTATTACTTCCCCGAAATAATCTCCGCCAATAATTTCTTAGCTCGAAGCAATTTAATTTTGATGTTGTTCAGCGGTTCATCAATTTGTTCTGCCATTTCTTGATACGTCATTTCTTGAAAATAACGCATTTGAATGACTTCCTGATAAGCAGGTTTCAATTGTTTGATGTATTGAAGTAATTGTGCTAAATTTTGTTCGATAATCAATTCATCTTCAGCAGAATTGGAATCATCGGCAACACTGTAGGCTTGATGGTCTTCTTCGTCATTCATTTCAATAAATAAAGACGATTTTTTTTTGCGAAGCATGTCGATATGAACATTTTTTGCAATAGCAATCAACCAAGTATTAAAACCATATTCGGGATTGTAAGTTGCGATTTTATCAAACGCTTTCGCGAAAGTTTCAATAGCAATATCTTCGGTATCGGTTTCGTTTTCGGTGCGTTTTAGCATGAAACCATAGACTTCATTCCAGAAAAAATCCAATAAAAATGTGAAAGCAACTTGGTCTCCCTTTTTTGCTTTTTCAATATTTTCTTGAATGATTACCGAATTTACTTCCAATGTACAGGTTTTGAGATGAGGTTTCTAAAAAATACGCTTAGTTGAGTAAAGATAAGTACAATTTCAATAATTGGATACCAATACATGACATCTTTTTCTTTTAGTTTTCCAGCAGCATAACCTAAAGAAATCCAGGTGAATAAATATCTAAAAACGATAATTCCAGTAACAATCATCCATTGGAATTGGAATGCTAACAAAACAATCGCTAAAACTAAAAACCAGAACTGACTAAAGAAAAATAATCCCAATTGAAATTTATCAAATCCTTTGTAGAATTTGGCAGTCGTTGCGTGTCTTCTTTTTTGATACACCCATGATGAAAATGTAGTTTTCGGTTCCGAAAAAGTAAAACTTTCTGGCGTGTATAAAATCGCCGTGTTCTTTTTTGTTGCCGCTTGATTGATAAATAAATCATCATCACCCGAACGAATTTTCATGTGATCCATAAAGCCACGAACATTGAAAAACTCTTCTTTTTTATAAGCTAAATTGCGCCCAACACCCATATAAGGTTTGCCGATTTTCGCCCAAGAAAAATATTGGGTAGCGGTTAACATCGTTTCAAAACGAATGATTTTGTTTAAGAAAGAATTCTTTACTTTTTCATATGCGCCATAACCTAAAACAATCGTTTTTTCTTTGGTAAATTGAGTCGAAATCTGCAACAACCAATCGTTTGAAGATGGATAGCAATCTGCATCGGTGAAAACTAAATACTCGTTTTTTGCTGCTTTAATTCCTAAGGTTAACGCGAATTTTTTATTACCCCAAAATGCTTCATTGTTTTGAACTTTTACCAATTTTACATTCGCATATTGCTTTTCGTAAGCTTCAAATAATTCCAAAGTTTCATCGCTCGAAGCATCGTCAATTAAGACAATTTCGTAATCAGGATAGTTTTGGGTAGCCAAAGATTGAAAATACTTTTTGATATTTTCTTCTTCGTTTTTAGCACAAACAATTATTGAAATAGGTAAACGTTTCGGAGTTCCATCTGTTTTTTTACCAAATGAGAATTTTCCGAAAATAAAAAGGTAATAAATAAATTGAATAAACACGATAACCGCAAAAGCGATTAAGAGTATTGTTAGTATCATAAATGGATAAAATTATGCGTGCGATTCTTCGTTGCAGTCTTTCATTTGTTCAGGAGTTTTTCCGCAGTAACTACAGTTTTCTCCATCTTTATTCAAAAACGGACTTTGGCTAGCACAAGTTCCTGCAAATTTTCCGTCTTTTTTTGCCCAAATTTTTATCGCGATTCCTGCAAACGCAAGACCTAAAAGTCCAATGGTAAATAATACAAGTTTCATCTTTTTTTATTTTGAACTGCAAAATTAATTAAAATCCAAATAACAAATCCCAAATTCCGAACAAATCTCAAAAAACAAATTCAAAATTTTTGGAACACAGATTGAATAAATTTAAGAAATCTTTAAGTTGAAAAAGATTAGCACGCGGATGAAACAGATTTGCTAATACAAAACGCAGATTTAAGCGGATTTCTTATGTTGCCTATGAAAAGTGAAATGCCTAAAATCAACACAAAGCAAATCTAATGTGTCTATGTGTTTAAAAAAGCACGCCAAGATTTTAAACTCCCAACTTCCTTCTCCCAACTCCCAACTAAATAATATTCACTTCCGCTTCTATTGCAATTCCAAATTTTTCTAAAATCGTTTGTTGAATATTTCTCGAAAGGGCTACAATTTCAGCTCCAGTTGCCGTTCCATAATTCACTAAAACCAAGGCTTGATTTTTATGAACTCCAGCATCACCAAAACGTTTTCCTTTAAAACCAGCTTGTTCAATTAACCAACCAGCAGGAACTTTTACTTCGGTTTCAGAAACTACATAATGTGGCATTTCGGGATGAAGTGCTTTTACTTTTTCGTAGGCTTCTTTTGCAATAATTGGATTTTTAAAGAAACTTCCGCTATTGCCTAATTCTTTTGGATCAGGTAATTTACTTTGACGAATGGCGATTACAGCGTTGCTAACGTCTTTTAATGTTGGATTTTGTATGTTTTGATGTTGTAATTCGGTTTCAATTGCTCCATACGTAGTAGAAACTTTGTGGTTTTTCTTAGTCAATTTGAAACAAACTGAAGTGATAATATATTGATTTTTCAATTCGTTTTTGAACACGCTTTCACGGTATTCAAATTTGCATTGTGCATTAGTGAAAGTTTCAATTTCTAATGTTTTCAAATTCAAAGCATCGCACGAAAACATCGTGTCTTTAATTTCGACACCATAAGCGCCAATATTTTGAATTGGAGTTGTACCAACGTTTCCTGGAATCAACGATAAATTCTCAATTCCACCGAAATTTTGGTCAATACACCAAAGTACAAATTCGTGCCAGTTTTCACCAGCTTGCGCTTTTACAATGGCAAAATCATCGTTTTCTTCAACAATTTCTCTTCCTTTTAAATTCACGTGAACAACTATTTTTTCGATGTCCTGCGTCAAAAGCATATTGCTTCCACCGCCCAAAATAAAAATATCGTCGTTTTTTGTCAACACTTCTTTCAATTCTGTAATCGAACTTACCGAAACAAATTGTTTGGCTTTGGCTTCAATTCCAAAAGTATTGTATTTTTTTAGAGAGAAATTGGTTTGAATATTCATTAGAATAATTTTTTTCAAATGTAATGTATATAGCAGAAATTACAAAAACAAACACGAATTTCACGAGTTTTCACAAATCAAATTCTAAACTTCCAGCTTCCATCATCCATCTTCCAACATTAAATTTGAAATATTTTATATGATTGATGTGTTTCTTTAATGATCATTTCCGTTCGTTCTGCATGAGTATCAGAAATAAAAATTTGTCCAAAAACGGCATCATTTACCATGGTCACAATTTTTTGTACACGTGTTTCGTCTAATTTATCGAAAATATCATCAAAAAGAAGGATTGGTAATTCGCCACTTTGTTTTTTCATGAATTCGAATTGTGCCAATTTTAAAGCAATCAAAAATGATTTCTGTTGGCCTTGCGAACCAAATTTCTTAATCGGGAAACCATCTATTTCAAAAACCAAATCATCTTTATGAATTCCAGCGCTAGTATATTGAATAATTCGGTCTTTTTGTAGCGATTCTTCTAAAAGTGACATTAAATCTTTTTCAAATAATTGACTTTCGTATTTTAAAGCAACTTTTTCATTTCCGCCTGAAATATTGGTGTGATGTTTTTCGAAAATTGGAATAAAATCGGCTAGAAATTGCTTTCTTTTTTCGAAAATTAATTGCCCGGAATTGCTTAATTGTTCGTTATAAATTGATAAATTATCCGCATCAAAAGTCTGATTCAAAGCGAAATACTTTAATAATGCATTTCGTTGCGCTAACGTTTTTTGGTATTGAATCAGCAATTGTAAATAAGAGCTATCTAAAGTTGCAATAACGCTATCGATAAATTTTCTGCGTGTTTCGCTTCCTTCCACAATTAAATCCGCATCAGAAGGCGAAATAATCACTAACGGAATTAAGCCTAAATGTTCGGAAAGTTTTTCATAGACTTTGCCGTTTCGTTTGATGGTTTTTTTTTGTCCTTTTTTTAAGCTGCAAACAATTTTTTCTTCTTTGCCGTTTTTTTCAAGTAAAGCATCTATCACGAAAAACTCTTCGCCATGTTTGATATTTTGAACTGCTAAAGGGTTGAAATAGCTTTTGCCATAAGCCAAATGATATATTGCATCTAAAATATTAGTTTTTCCAACGCCGTTTTTCCCTACAAAACAATTAATCTTAGCGTCAAAATCAAATTCGATTTGAGCTAAATTTTTGTAGTTAAAAAGCGATAATTGTTTTAAAAACACAATAAATATACTTTGATTTTGGACTAAAAATAGGACTTTATGCAAAAGTAAATCGAATTTGTTAAAAATATATACTAAAATGGTTTTTAATTTTAATAAAAATTATATTTTTGCACCTCATTAAATTTAATATAAATGGCAACATATAACAAAAGAGGATACAAAGCTCCAAAACCAGAAGAAGCTAAAGTTGAAAACGAATTAGAAGAAGTAATTGATACTACAGATAGTACAACCGCTGAAGTTTTCAATACATTAGATGAAACAGCATCTAAAACGGAAGACTGGGTTGCTAAAAATCAAAAAATGATTTTAGGAATCGTTGGTGCAATTGCAATTGCTACTATCGGTTACGTTTTGTATAATAAATATGTTGTTGAAGAAAAAGAAGCGAAAGCAAACAATGAAATTTTTCAAGCACAACAATATTTTCAACAAGCAGTAGATGCTACAGCGAAACCAGATTCTTTATATAACTTAGCGTTAAAAGGTGGTGAAGGGAAATTAGGTTTTGTTGGAATTGCTGAACAATATGCTGGTACATCTGCAGGAAATTTAGCAAATTACTATGCAGGTATGGCTTACTTGAACTTAGGAGATTTTAAAAATGCTATTACCTATTTAGAAAATTTCAAATCCGATGATGCTATTTTAAAACCATTAGCTTTAGGAGCAATTGGTGATGCTTTTTCTGAAACAAATAAAGTTGACGATGCAATTTCGTATTACAAAAAAGCAGCTGAAGCTTCTGAAAATGATTTTACAACTCCAAGATATTTGTTAAAAGCGGCTCAGTTAAATTTAGCTGCAGGTAAAAAAGCAGAAGCACATAAATTATTTGTAGAAATTAAAGAAAAATACGAAACTTCGAAAGAAGGAATGAATATTGATGCTTTCATTGCAATGACAGAATAAGAATGGCAACAGAAAACAAAAATTTATCCAATTACGATAAAAACACAATCCCAAACGCGAAAGATTTTCGGTTTGGGATTGTTGTTTCAGAATGGAACGAGCAAGTTACAGAAGGGTTGTATAATGGTGCTTTTACAGCCTTAACAGATTGCGGTGCTTTACCGGAAAATATCACACGATGGAATGTTCCAGGAAGTTTTGAACTGATTTTTGGAGCACGTCAAATGCACGAAAAACTGGAGTTAGATGCAGTAATTGTGATAGGATGTGTTATCAAAGGTGAAACGATGCATTTTGAATTCGTTTGCGAAGGTGTAACACAAGGTATGAAAGATTTAAACCTTTTGTATGATGTACCAACTATTTTTTGTGTGTTAACAGATAATAACATGCAACAATCACTTGACAGAAGTGGTGGAAAGCATGGTAACAAAGGTGTTGAGGCAGCAATTGCAGCAATAAAAATGGTAGATTTGAATAATAAATAGTTCTAAATTCAAATAGAAATAATAAAAATCCCGTTTTTTTAAGCGGGATTTTTTGTTAACAAAAAATTACAGATTTACACGACAAAAATCAGTAAATTTGAAAATTAAAGTGATTACCATGAGAAAGAGTTTATTCAAATTGCAAAAAAATAAGCAGTTCAACTATACACCAAGACATTATCAAGGAAAAACCGTTGATAATCCATTTGATTTTGATTCGGCAATTCGTCGTGATAGAGAAACGGTTAGTTACAATGATTTTAGAGCGCATTGGAAAGATGCTAGAGATGAAAGTAGAAATAGAAAAAACAGATCATTTAATACTAGAGTAATTGTAATCGCATTAATTTTAGTATTGATTTTTTTCTTTATCATCGATTTTGATTTTTCCATTTTTAGAAGAAAATAATGGCTGCAAGTATAATTCAACTTTTACCCGATCATGTTGCCAATCAGATTGCTGCTGGAGAAGTAGTTCAACGACCTGCTTCTGTAGTAAAAGAGTTGTTGGAAAATGCCGTTGATGCTAAAGCTACCGATATCAAATTAATAGTTAAGGAAGCAGGTAAAACCTTAGTTCAAGTTATCGATAACGGTTTAGGTATGAATACAACTGATGCACGTTTGTGTTTCGAGCGTCATGCTACTTCTAAAATTCGTCAAGCGGAAGATTTATTTGATTTACATACCAAAGGTTTTCGTGGTGAAGCATTGGCTTCTATTGCCGCAATTGCGCATGTAGAAATGAAAACCAAACAAGATCAGGAAGAATTAGGAACTCATATCGTAATTGAAGGCAGTAAATTAGTAACTCAAGAAGTGGCTGTTTTACCAAAAGGAACTTCGTTTGCTGTAAAAAACCTCTTTTTTAATATTCCTGCACGAAGAAATTTCTTGAAATCGGAAACGGTAGAATTTCGTCATGTGATGGATGAATTTCAGCGTGTAGCGATGGCACATCCGTCGATTTCATTTACGTTGATTCATAACGGAAGTGAGTTGTATAATTTACCAAGTTCAAATTATCGTCAAAGAATAGTAAATATTTTTGGTGGAAAAACCAATGAAAAATTAGTACCCGTTTCAGAAGAAACAGAATTAATCAATATCACAGGATTTGTAGGAAAACCAGAATTCGCTAAGAAGAGTAGAGGCGAACAGTTTTTCTTTGTAAACGATAGATACATCAAAAGTGCCTATTTGCATCATGCTATTATGAATGCGTATGAAGGTTTGCTCAAAGAAGGCAATCAACCAAGTTATTTCTTGTATTTGCAAGTGCCACCTCATACCATTGATATCAATATTCATCCTACTAAAACCGAAATCAAGTTCGACGATGAACATTCGTTATATGCTATTTTGCGTTCGGCTGTAAAACATAGTTTAGGTCAGTTTAATGTGGCGCCAGTTTTAGATTTTGAACGTGATTCCAATTTAGATACACCATATCAATACAAAGATAAAGAAGCCGATTTTCCTACGATTCAGGTGGATTCTAGTTTTAATCCGTTTGCCAATGATAAACCTGCAGCGAAATCGCTTTCTTCTTTTGGAAGTTATAAGAGAGAACAGTCAACAGCAAGTTGGGAAAGTTTGTATGTTGGATTAAAGCAGGACACACAAGAATTAGAACAGTTTTCATTTGAAAGCGAAGAAGTAACTGGAAAATTATTTGATGATGAGGTTGAGGAAACAAAATCTTCTTCAACGTATCAAATTCATAAAAAATATATCGTAAGTGCTATAAAATCAGGTATGCTAGTAATTGATCAAGGTAGAGCGCACCAACGTGTGTTATACGAACAATTTCTGACAAACATTACGGTTCAAAAAGCATCGAGTCAACAATTGTTGTTTCCTTTGGAATTGTATTTTTCTTCGGAAGAAATGGTTTTGCTAAATGAATTACAATCATCTTTAGAAAATACAGGATTTGTTTTTGATGCTTTCAATTGCGATTCAGTTCAGATTTCGGGATTGCCAATTGGAATGGCTGAAAGCGAAGTTTCGATTGTTCTAGAAGAATTAATTAGTAATTTACAAAACGAAATTCCGGAAAGTAGCTTTTCACAAAGCGATAGCATTGCCAAATCGATGGCAAAAAGTATGGCGGTAAAAACAGGGACGTATTTAACGGTTAAAGAGCAAGAGAATTTGGTAAATTCGTTATTTGCTTGTAAAGATCCGAATGTTTCTCCTTTTCAAAAACCCACATTTATTACCTTAACGGTAGAAGATTTAGATAAAAGATTTGCTCTATGATGAATAATATGACCGACACCGTAAAACAGTTATTAATTATTAACGTTTTATTTTTTATAGGAAGTTATTTTGTGCCACAAGCCAATGAATTATTATCGCTACATTATTTTGAAAGCGATGGTTTTAAATTTTGGCAACCCATTACGCACATGTTCATGCACGGAAGTTTGATGCATATTTTCTTTAATATGTTTGCTTTGGTTTCGTTTGGAAGTGCCTTAGAACATTTTTGGGGAGCAAAAAAGTTTTTATTCTTTTATCTTTCTTGTGGAATTGGAGCAGCTTTGATTCATTCTGGAGTAAATTATTATCATTTTCATGATGGATTAAATGTTTTGCTATCTCATAATGTTGATAAAGGACAAATTATTGAACTTCTAAATCAAGGAAAATATGACACAACTTGGTTAGAATTTATTTCTCAAAGTGAGTTAGAAAAAATGTATTCGTCTTATCTAACACCAGCTGTTGGAGCTTCTGGAGCTATTTATGGCTTATTAGTTGCTTTTGCTTTTATGTTTCCAAATGCGGAGTTGATGATGATGTTTATTCCTGTACCAGTTAAAGCAAAATACTTTGTTCCTGTAATAGTATTGCTAGATTTGTTTTCTGGAGTAACAGGAATTAGTCTTTTTGGTGGAAATATTGCTCATTTTGCTCACGTTGGTGGTGCTTTAATTGGATTTATTATGATGTGGTATTGGAAGAAAAATCAGTTCAATCAAAACCGTTGGGATAGATAGTTTTTAGAAGATAGAATAAAGAGAAAAGAACAAAGAAAGATGAACATTTTAGACGATTTAAAACTACAATACAAAACAGGAGGTATGGTTCAAAAGTTAATCTTTTGGAACATTGGTTTCTTCTTGTTTTCGTTGGTGTTTTTTTATAGTTTTTCTGCTGGGAAATTCCAAATTCCAACATGGATAGCTTTGTCTTCTGATTTAGGTATGTTGATTAGAACACCTTGGACATTAATTACGTTTAACTTTTTTCATGGCGGATTTTTACATTTGATTTTTAATCTGATGGTGCTTCATTTTTCTGGGAGATTATTTAGTACTTATTTTACAGATAAGCAATTATTTGGCGTGTATGTTTTAGGTGGAATTTTCTCAGGAATTACATTCGTTCTTTCCTACATTTTTATTGGAAAAGCGGGTCTGTTAGTTGGTGCGAGTGGTGCTATTATGGCTATTTTAATTGCTACAGCTACTTATGCACCTTTTATGTTGTTACGTATTCCATTGATAGGAATTGTGAAGCTTTGGCACGTGGCTTTTGTGATTTTGTTAGTTGATTTAATTCAAATGCCGTTAGATAACACTGGTGGACATTTAGCACATCTTGGTGGCGCTTTATTCGGATTTATCTACATAAAATTATTGCAATCTGGAACCGATTTAACCAAGCCGTTTTCAATGTTTTTAAATGCTATTGCGAATTTGTTTCAACCTAAAAAGAAAACACCTTTTAAGAAAGTACATCGTAATACAATGAAAAATGTTGTAAATTCGTCAGAATCAAAGAAAGATTTTACTCAAAAACAAATAGATGATATTTTAGATAAAATCAGCAAATCGGGCTATGATAGTTTAACAAAAGAAGAAAAAGAGTTTCTTTTTAAAGCAGGAAAGTAAATGAGAAAGCAATCATGGTTGAGTAGAATAATGTTTTTTTTAAATGTAGTGCTAACTATAGTAACATTTATTGCCTACTCGTTACCGTTTTTGGCACCTAAAGCATTTCCGTTTTTAAGTGTTTTTTCTTTAGGATTACCTTTTTTACTATTCCTTAATTTTTTCTTTTTCGTATATTGGTTACTCCAGCTGAAGCGATATATGTTACTTTCGGGATTGGTTTTGTTGCTAGGAATAACTTTTATCAATAGATTTTATAAATTTTCGGAAACTAATTTGCCTAAAGAAACTACCGATTTTACTTTAATGAGTTATAACGTTCGTTTGTTTAATTTGTACGAATGGTTGCCTAAAGACGATGTGCCTCAACAAATTTCAAAATTAATACAAGACAAAAAACCTGATATTTTGTGTTTGCAAGAGTTTTCTCCAAATGAATTGGTTTCAAAATCGATTAATTTCAAATACAATTACACAAAGTTATATGGAGGAAAAAACAAATATGGTCAGGCTATATATTCCAATTACAAAATAATTGATAAAGGCGAAATTGAATTTCCAAATTCGAGTAATAATGTAATTTTTGCTGATATTGTTAAAGAAAAAGATACGATTAGAATCTACAGCATGCATTTGCAATCGATAAAAATTAGTACTGATATTCATGAAAATATTGACGAGCAAAAATCTAAATTTATTTTTAAACGTTTGAGTGAGGCATTCACTATTCAACAACAACAAGCAGAGTTAATAAAATCGCACTATGAAACGTGTAAATATGCTAAAATTATATGTGGCGATTTGAATAATAGTGCTTTTTCATATGTGTATAGAACTATTAAAGGTGATATGAAAGATGCATTTGAAGAAGCTGGTGTAGGTTTTGGGAAATCGTATAATTACAAATATTATCCAGCTCGAATAGATTATATTTTTGTTGAAGATCAAATTAAAGTAAAACAATTTAAATCAGTTGATACTTTTTTTCAAAGCGACCATTTTCCTCAAATTACAAGACTTAGTTTAGTTTTGGAAAATAAATAAAAACCCTGTAAATTAATGTTTTACAGGGTTTTTTGTGGAGCAGAGTGGAGGTAAATCGAACTTTTTTGAACAAGATTTAAGACAATTATATTTGATATTATTAAATTTTTAATAACTACTTTAATTAAAAAAAGAATTAATTTGCACTGGTCTCAATTCGTTTTCTTGTAGCTCCAGACAGCTAAACCATTAATTAATATTGCAAAAATTAAAATTACTGCTAAATTAGGCAGTACTTCTTTAAGGCCAGCACCTTTTAATAAAACCATTCGTATAAACTCAACGAAGTAACGAATAGGATTTAACAATGTTAAGCTTTGCGCCCATTTTGGCATACTTTCGATAGGTGTAAATAAACCACTCATTAATATGAAAATTACTATAAAGAACCAAGCAATAAACATAGCTTGTTGTTGGGTTTCGGTATGATTAGATATGTATAGTCCGAATCCTAAAATTAATAGCAAATACACTGATGTGAAACCATAAACAAGGAAAATATTGCCTAGCATGGGAACATTAAAAACAACTTTAGCTATAAGCAAACCAACAGTCAGAATCACTAAGCCAAGTACCCAAAATGGAAATAATTTTCCAATAATAAACTGATATTTTTTTATTGGTGTTACATTAATTTGCTCCAATGTACCTAACTCTTTTTCTCTAACTATATTCATTGATGACAGAAATAAAGTAAGCATGGTAACCAATAAAACCAAGATACCTGGAACCATAAAGGTTTTGTAGTTTAAGGTTTTGTTGTACCAAAAAGACGGTATAACTATAATATTTTGAGGTATTTCTTTGTTTCCTGAAAAATAGTTCGACTGCATTTGAATGTTTTGATTGTATGTATTTATAATTTGTGTTACATATACATTTTCAACACCCGCAGTTGCTGCGTCTATAGCATTAATACTAACTAAAATACTTGTTTTTTGGTCTTTTTGCAGATCACGATTGAAGTGAATTGGAATATTTACAATAATGTCTGTTTTCCCTTTTTGCATTTCTTCGACAGCTTCTTTTTCAGAAAAATAAGGTGCGGTAACTTTAAAATAAGTTGAGGCTTTAAAAGCATTTATTAAATCTCTTGATTCCCGACTTTGGTCATTGTCAACAAAGGTTATTGCAATATTTTTAACATCGAATGTAGCTGCATTTGACAAAATTAATAATTGCAAAATGGGTAATATAAATATAAGTTGAAGCATGCTTTTATCTCTAAAAATTTGCTTGAATTCTTTTTGTATGATGAATAATATTGTTTTCATAATTTATTTTTATATCCCAGTGATTGTTTTTAAACCTTTACAGTAATACTATTCTTATTCTAGTCTAATTTTATATTTTTTGATGCTCAATGTTATAAAAAACACAGTCATCCCTATTAATATAATGGTTTCTTTCCATATATATTGAATTCCGACACCTTTGAGCATAATGGCTTTTACAATAATAATGAACCATTTAGCAGGTATGATGTTACTGATTACTTGCATGGGTAAAGGCATACTATTTATAGGAAATATAAATCCTGATAGAATAATTACTGGTAGCATCAAACCCATTAATGATAACATCATTGCGGTTTGTTGAGAATTAGAAACGGTAGAAATTAATATCCCCAATGAAAGAGCAGAAATGATAAATAATATACTTTCAAAAGCTAACAAAAAGATACTTCCATTTATAGGCATTTTGAACACAAAATAGCCTAATGTTAATATTACGATTGCATTGATAATGGAAAGAAAAATATAAGGAAATACTTTTCCAATAATTACTTGAAATGGTTTTAATGGAGAAACTAAAAGAATTTCCATAGTGCCTAATTCTTTTTCTCGTGTGATAGAAATAGAGGTCATCATAGCTGAAACAAGCATTAGAATAACGGTCATTACACCTGGAACAAAATTAAAAACACTTTTGAGTTCAGGATTATAAAACATTCTCGATTGTACTTCAACCTTTACCTGATTACTATTGGATTGTTTTTTTTGCGCTTGATAATTTTGTATAATTGCTGAGGTATAATTTGCTATTGTGTTGGCAACATTAGGTTCGGTTGCATCGGTAATTGCTTGAACTACTGCTACTTTTTTGGTTTCTAGATTTTTACTAAAATTTGGTTCGAAAATAAGAACTGCCTTGATTTTTCCTTTTTTAAATTCTGATTCTATGTCGCTTTCTTTTTCAATTTGGTTTTCAACATTAAAATAAGGTGATGCTTTTATTTTATAGATAATTTTTTGTGTTTCTATATCATTTGATTGGTCTAAAATGGTAATGTCAACATTGTTAATTTCATTTGTTATGGCAAAACCAAACAATAAAATTTGGGCAATCGGCATACCAAACAGAATAAACAAAGAACGTTTATCTCTGAAAATATGGTAGAATTCTTTTTTTACAAATCCGATAAATCTTTTCATTTGTTTTTTGTTTCTAGTTTAAGTTTCAAGTGTTGTAGTGATTTATTATTCTATATTCCTTGCTAATTTTAAAAAAACATCATTCATAGAATCTACTTTGAATTGTTGTTTTAAATTTTTTGGGGTGTCTAAAGCTTCAATAGAGCCGTCAACCATAATAGAAACACGGTCACAATATTCTGCTTCATCCATGTAATGTGTGGTTACAAAAATGGTAGTACCTTTATAAGCTTGTGTATAAATCATTTCCCAAAATTGTCTTCGGGTTATTGGGTCAACGCCTCCTGTTGGCTCATCGAGAAAAACAATTTTTGGCTCGTGCAGTAATGCAACTGAAAACGACAATTTTTGTTTCCAACCCAATGGTAACGAACCTACTAAATTATTGGCTACTTCTTGAAGTTCTAATTCTTCTATTAATTGTGCGATTTTTTGTCTGATTTGTATTCTTGATAATCCATAAATTCCACCAAAAAAAGTAATGTTTTCTTTAATAGTTAAATCATCATACATTGAGAATTTTTGGCTCATATAACCAATACTTTTTTTTACCATATCGGCTTGTGAGTGAACATCAAAACCTGCAACATTGGCTTCACCTGAAGTAGGATTTGAAATTCCAATCAACATTTTCATAGCTGTTGTTTTCCCTGCTCCATTGGCTCCTAAAAAACCAAAAATTTCTCCTTTATAAACATCAAATGAAATGCCTTTTACAGCAGTAAAATGGCCAAACTCTTTCGTTAAATTTTTTACAGATATTATTTTTTCTCTTTCCATTTTTTTGTTTATAAGTCCATGAAAACATCTTCAATGGTTATTGTAGCAGGTTTAATAATTATATCCGTATGATTTTTATTTTTCAAATAGGTTTGTAAATCGTTTGGATTGAAAGTTGCATTTTTATCTATGTAATGTACAAACTCACCAAAAGCATAAACACTGTATTGATTAGGATAATTTTTTAAATCGTGAATCAATCCGTGTGTGTTTTTTGCTTGTACATCATAAATTACTTTTTCGTAGTTGTTAATGATATTTTGAGGTGTATCTATTTTTAAAATTTTGCCTTTTTGAATTAATGCAATTCTATCACAAAGAGAAGCTTCATCCATATAAGGTGTTGAAACTAATATTGTAATGCCTTTTTGTTGCAATCTTTTTAGCATTATCCAAAATTCTTTTCGAGAAACGGGATCAACTCCTGTAGTTGGTTCGTCAAGAAATAATACTTTTGGAGCATGAATTAACGCACAACATAATGCTAATTTTTGTTTCATTCCGCCCGAAAGAGCACCTGCTCTTCTGTTTTTGAATGGTTCAATTTGAATGTATATGTCTTTAATTAAATCATAATTTTCCTCAATTGTGGTTCCGAAAATAGTGGCAAAAAAATGTAAGTTTTCTTCAACAGTTAAATCTTGATATAGCGAGAATTTTCCTGGCATATAGCCAACAGAGTTTCTGATTTCTTTGAGTTGTTTGACTACATCATATCCAGCGACTTCTGCACTTCCTTCATTAGCAACTAAAAGCGTAGTTAGTATTCTGAAAATAGTTGTTTTCCCTGCACCATCAGGTCCAATTAAACCAAATAATTCTCCGTCATTTACCTTAAAAGTAATGCTATCGACAGCTTTTAACTTTTTGTAAGATTTTGATATGTTGTTTACTGCAATACTCATTATTTCATCAATAAGAAATTACTTTCATCGATTGCTTTTACAGCGTGTTTTACATTTTCTTCAATCATTACATAAGTGCCTGAATTGAGATTAACGACTGTTCCTTTATCATCAGTAAAAACAGCATTTCCTGAAATGCAAACCAACAATGCTGGTATTTTTGAAATGTGCTCTTTAAGTGTTTCTCCTTTTGCTATTTGCAATGAAATTACTTTAGCGTCTTTTGGTTCAAATAATAATTGTGTTTGAACTGGTTTATTTTCGGTATGTAAGTTTTTTAAAATCATTTGAAATATTGATTAAATGTTAGGAACGAATTTTGAATTTCTGTAAACTGATTTGCTGATTTTTCTTTAGAAAACAAATCGACTAATTCTATATAAGGAACTAACCATTTGTGAAGTTCGTCATGAGCTTGTCCTTTCATGGTACAATTTGATGTTAGTATATCAATATTTGTTTTTAATTTATCAGCTAATAATGAATAATTAGTGCCTTTTTCTTGGTCAAAATGGACTACATCTTTTTCCATATTACGAATGTGTAGCATCATATTATCATCTACCTTCCATTTTTCACCATTGTTTAATTGAATTGTTTCGCTTTCAGAATGTTGGTGTTCTTCAGTTTTAATTTTAGTAGCTTTTTCTTCTTTCGATTTCGTATTACAAGAGAAAAGAAGTAAACTAAATGTAGCTAAAAGGGCAATTTTTATTTTTAACATGTTCTATAATTTTTTAATTAATATTAATTTGGTTTTTCTTATTGATAGTGAAATAAGCAAATGCAACAAAGATTATGGTTACAACAATTCTAAAAATCATTGCACCAATTGTTTTGGTTTCATGCACTCCGTCTGTGTAGATATAAATAATAAAGCAAATAAATGCATTTATAAGAATTAGTGCCGAAATTCCTAAAATAGTTGATGTCCAATTTTTGTTTTTAACAAAGCCATAACTTGCTACTAAATAGATTATGCTACTGATGAAATTTGCCCAAACTATGAACAAAACATAATTTCCTTCTTTGGCTCTAATTCCAAATAAGTCAAAAATTACTGAAGCACTCAAAAACAAGGTAAGTAAACCAAATGCAGCTAACAGAAATGCTATGCCATATGATATTAAATTTTTCATTGTTTATTTATTTCTACCATTTCCTATCCCTTGTCCATTTTCATGGTTTTGTTGAAAATGATCTTCAAACCATTCTGGAGTTTCAATTTCATTATCATAAATGTAAGATGCAATTTTTGTTAGATCATCTTCTTTAAAATCTTGTTTTGGCATAGCATTAAACTTATCAACAGCTCCAATCATCAAAGCATTTTCTGTTTTCGGATCAATAGCATAAGCAACAATAGCTTTTACAAAATCTTCTTTAGAATCATACTCTTTCATATATCTACGTTTTACAGCTACCATTGGAGGAGCAATAATTTCATCATGAGATTTTGTTGTAACACTATGACAAGCGTAACATTTTTGCTGAAATAATTCAAATGCTTTATTATCAGTAGTTAAATTGCTTTCGTTTATTGGAATTGATGACGTTTTGTTATTACAACTTGAAATAAAAAAAGATGTAATTACGATTATTATAATATTTGCTTTCATATTTTTTGTATTTAATTTTTAAAATTATGTGTTTTAAAAAAATTATTTGTTAATGATATAAACATAAAACTAACTATTAAGTTGTTATTTTATCCACATTTCTGCTGGCATTCCGATTTTTAGTCTGCCATCATTTTTTACTTTTACCTTTACGGCATAAACGAGATTTACTCGTTCTTCTTTTGTTTGAATAATTTTAGGAGTAAACTCTGCCGAAGATGCAATCCATGAAATGTTTCCTTGATATGATTTCATATCTTTTTCAGCATCAATTTTTACCGATACATTTTGTCCAACTTTTATTTTTGACAACTGTGTTTCGCTTACATAGATTCGCAAAGTCATTTCAGAAATATCAGCTATCTTGTATAGTGGTTTTCCAAATGCTGTTATTTCGCCTGGTTCAGCATACTTAGTCAAAACAGTTCCATTAATAGGATTAATAATTTTACTTTTTGCTATTTGGTCATTGATTTTAGCAATTTGTACATCTATCGATTTTAAGTCATTTAAAATAGGTGCGTTTTGAGTTCCGACACTTTTAATTTGCTCTTCGATAACTTTTACCTTTCCTTCAATTTCATCTACTTGTCGTTTAGTTGCAGCATTTTCAGCATACATATTACGGATTCTGTTTTTCTCTAAATTGGCTGTTTTTAATTGTTCATGTAAGACGCTTTTTTGCGATATTACATTTGCGGATTTTGACGATACGGTGCTTTTAGAGGCAATTAATTGTTGTTTCGCAAAATGTAATTGTAATGTATCAACTAATCCTACTTGTAATTGAGATTTTAATTCATCTCCTTCTTCGACTTTTAAAAACTCTATTTTACCGTTAGCTTCTGAAGAAATAGTTATTTCAGTTGCTTCGAAATTCCCATAACCGTCAGCTTTGTCGTTATTTTTGTTACAAGAAATTAACCCTATCGTTGCTAAAATTATTATGCTTATTTTTTTCATTTTTTTAAATTTTTCGGGTACTATTTTATTTTCCTTTAATTATTTCGTAATTTGATTTAGCTGCTGCTAATTGAACTTCATGCGTTTTCAAAATATTTTTTGCTTCAAATAAATTGGTTAATTCTATAAGATATTCAGACGATGTTATCACACCATTTTTTAATTGAGCATCTGAGGATTTAATAACTTTTTCACGTATTTGAATTATTTCGGTATCAGAAAGCAGCAGTTGTTCTAATTTTTTAATTTCAAAATCTTGCTCTTCTAATTGTATTTTGTTATTTAATTCAAATGTTTCTTTCTCAGATGTCACTATTTCTTTAGATATATCCAATGCTTTTTTATCTGTTTTGGTTTTGCCCCAATCAAAAATATTCCAATTCGCTTTTAGGCCAACAACATAAAATGTTTGAAAAGAATTGTCTAACATGTTTAATCCGGGATTACCATAACCCGCTTGACCAAAAGCATTTATTTTTGGAAGATTTGATTTAGATAGAACATTTTTTGAGAACTCTAATTGCTGATTTTGTAAATCATAAAAAGCAATTTCAGGTCTTGTTAAATTAGTGCTATTTGGATATGATACTGGTTGTATTAAAGTTGTTTCGGTATCAATATCAGAAAAAGTTAATTCAGAAAGATTATTTAATAATTTGATGTTTTCGAATTTAATTTCTATTAATTGCTGGTCTATTTTAATAATTTCTGCTTCTAAAACCAGTTCTGATGACGGAAGAATTGCTCCAAATTTGACTCCCGATTTCACTTCCTTAACTTTGGAAATTAATAACTCTTTTTTTGAAGATAGTAGTTCTTTTTTTTCTTGAAGTAACAAAATAGAAAAGAAATATTGACTGATTCGAGTTTTTATTTGGTATAAACTAACTTCTATTAGTTGTTGTTGTGTTTTGGTTTGTGCCTCTTTTAATTTTGCATTTGCATCAATTATTCCACCATTGTACACTAATTGATTTACATCTAAAGTTGCTCTATATTGATCTTTATTTAAAGATTGAACCCCTGGAAGTGAAGTAGGTAATCCAATCACATCAGATTGATAAGTTGCTTGTGCGTTTACATCGATTTTTGGTAATTTTCCTTTGCTTAATGCGTCAATTTCATAACTTGATTTCTGTTCTAATAAACCTGTTTGTTTTGATAAAGGATAATTTTTTGTAGCTAATGAGTAACAATCTTCCAAGGTTAAAGTCTGTTGTGCATTTGCATATATTGATATAAACAATACTATCAGTATGATTAACTTAGTTTTCATAATTTATATTTTTATTGAATTAATGATAAACTCAGCCACTTCCGTTTTTCTATTTTCTAGTATTTTATTGTAGCTTTCTTTATCCACATTAACAAGCGCCATCAATAGCGGTTCTCCGATAAAAGGAAAAATATTTAAAGAGATAATATTGATAAATAACTGTTCGGCTTCGATTGGTTTAATAATTCCTTGATTTATAGCATCACTTACTTGAAGTTTAAATTTTTCAATGGAAGGAAAATTTTTTTCAGAGCGAAGCTTTTGAACAAATTCAGGGTTTTTATTTAATTCTTGTATTACAAAATTTGGCAAATAGGGATGTTTGATTACAAACGAGACATAATTTTCAGTAAATTTTCTTATTTTTTCAAATAAATCGCTATCATCATTTAGCACTTTATTTAATTGTGGTGCTAAAAGCGAAAAAGCACTTTTGAAAACGGCTTCAAATAATAATTGTTTGCTTCTATAATAATAATGCAATAATGCTTTATTAATTTTTGCTTTATCTGCTATTTCTTGCATTCTTGCACCTGCCATTCCTTTTTGCTGAAATATTTCTTTTGCAGCTATTAATATTTCAGTTTCTGTATTTTCAGTTTTAATTTTATCCATATTGTTTAATTATATAGTTTAACCATTTGGTTAACAAATGTAATTATTTTTTTTTAGAATAATCTTTTTTAATTTTTTTTTAACTTTTTATCAAACATGATTTTTGTCATATTAAAGGATGTTTTTGTCTTTTAAATTTGTTTCATAAAACAGTAATAAAAAACTGTTTATAACCAAAAAAAACTAAAACTTTTATCATGAGTAATCTTATTAAAAAATCTATTGTTGTATTTGTAGCTTGTATCACAAGTATTGCATGTAAACAGAACAACGACAAAAATTCTAACTATGCTGATATTTCAGTTGGTGATGAAATGATTGCAGAATTAACAGCTCCTCCATTTGTACCCAAGCCAGTTGGAGATCGTTCTGCAAAAAAATTAATAGTAAACATGGAAATTAAAGAAATCGAAGGTGAAATGGCTGACGGTGTAAAATATGTTTACTGGACTTTTGGAGGCAGCGTACCAGGAAGTTTCATTAGAACAAGGGTGGGTGACGAAGTAGAATTTACATTAAAAAATCACCCAGACAACAAACTGCCTCACAACATCGATTTACATGCGGTTACAGGACCTGGCGGAGGAGCTGCTTCTTCATTAGTAGCACCAGGTCATGAAAAAACTTTTAATTTCAAATGTATCAATCCAGGATTATATGTGTACCACTGTGCTACAGCTCCTGTGGGAATGCATATTGCAAACGGGATGTATGGTTTAATTTTGGTAGAACCTGAAGGAGGTCTACCTCCTGTAGATAAAGAATACTATGTAATGCAAGGAGATTTTTATACTACTGGGAAATATGGAGAGCCAGGTTTGCAACCTTTTGACATGACAAAAGCCGTGGAAGAACATCCTGACTATGTTGTGTTTAATGGTAAAGTTGGTGCTTTAACAGGTGATAAAGCTTTAACAGCAAAGGTAGGTGAAACTGTTAGAATTTATATGGGTAATGGTGGTCCAAATTTAGTTTCATCGTTCCATGTTATTGGGGAAATTTTTGACAAAGTTCACATCGAAGGAGGTGATATGATTAATAAAAACGTTCAAACAACTCTAATTCCGGCTGGAGGTTCAGCTATTGTAGAATTCAAAGTAGATGTTCCAGGAACTTTCATTTTAGTAGATCACTCTATTTTCAGGGCATTTAATAAAGGAGCCTTAGGAATGTTAAAAGTTGAAGGTGCCGAAAATTCTAAAATTTATTCAGGAACAACTCAAGAGGGAATTTATCATCCAGAAGGAGGGACTATTCAAAATATGCCAAAATCCGGAAACGGAAAAGATGTTGTGATGAATAAAACACTTGCACAACAAATAACTGATGGCAAAAATATTTATTCAAGAACTTGTTTTGCTTGTCACCAATCAGAAGGTCAAGGTATCCCTTCTGCGTTCCCTCCTTTAGCTAAATCTGATTTCTTAAATGCTGATCCAAATAGAGCAATAAATGCAGTACTTCATGGATTAAGTGGTGAAATTACAGTTAATGGAAAAAAATTCAATTCAGTAATGACAAGTCAAAATTTAACAGACCAAGAAATTTCAGATGTTTTAACTTATGTATACAGCAGTTGGGGAAATAACAAAACGAAAGTTACTCCAGAAATGGTTAAGACACAGAGAGCAAAACCAGCTCCGAAGTCTAATAATGACATACATTAATACAAAAATTATATAATGGAAGCTCAATTTATTAAACGATTTCACTACTGCCTAATTTTATTATTTTGGGTTTCCATTTCTTTTTCTCAGGTATCCGAAGATATGGTAACCATAGGAGCAGGGAGTTATGTTCCTTTATATGGAACTGCAGATAAAAAACCAGTCTACATCAAATCCTTTTTGTTAGATGTATATCCGGTTACAAATCAAGAATATTTAGAATTCTTAAAAACCAATTCGGCTTACCGAAAATCAAAAATCAAACGTCTTTTTGCCAATACTACTTATTTATATGAATGGAGTGGAGATTTGAGTTTTGGGAATTTAAATTCAAATGCACCAGTTACAAATGTTTCTTGGTTTGCAGCAAAAGAATATTGTGAGTGTCAAGGTAAAAGACTACCAACATTAGATGAATGGGAATATGTCGCCATGGCTGACGAAAAAAGAAAAGATGCCAGAACTAGAGAAGAGTTCAATAAGTATATTTTGAGTTGGTACGAAAAAAATAAAACGTATAATAATTCAGTAGGAAAAACATTCAAAAATTATTGGGGTGTTTACGATATGCATGGTTTAGTTTGGGAATGGACTTTCGATTTTAACAGCATCTTTTTATCAGGAGAATCCAGAAAAGATAAAGATACCGATAAAGATTTGTTCTGCGGAAGCGGTTCTGTTAATGCCACCGATTTAATGAATTATGCCGCTTTTATGCGTTATGCTTTTAGAGGCAGTATAAAAGCGAATTATACTACAAAAAATTTAGGCTTCAGATGTGCTAAAAACATCTCTAATTGAGTTTTCTATTAAAAAAATAAGTTATGAAAAAGATGATTTTACTAGTAATTGCCTCTCTTTTTATTTTAGGATGCAATTCAAAAGAAGAAAAACAAGATATAAAAGATAAACCTATAACCGATTTATCAATTTATAATTTGCCTGAAAAATGGACCAATCAAGACGGAAAAGATATTGAACTCAAAGAATTAAGAGGAAAAGTATTAGTTATGGTGATGATTTATACTTCATGCAAATCAGCTTGTCCAAGATTAGTAGCTGATATGCGAAATATTGAATCTAAAATTCCGAAAGAATACAAAGATAAAGTGCAATTGGTTTTAGTAAGCATCGACCCAACGGTTGACACTCCAAAGCGTCTAAAAGATTTCTCTATCGAAAATAAAATGACAGGAAATCAATGGGTTTTCTTGCGTTCAAATGAAGAAAATACCAGAGAATTCGCTGCAGTTTTAGCAGTAAATTATAAAAAAATATCTCCAATAGATTTCTCACATTCCAATATCATCAGTGTATTTAATGCGGAAGGTGAATTAGCATTCCAACAAGAAGGTTTAGGAGTTAGTTACGATAAAACGGTTTCAAAAATCAAAGAAGAAGCAGCGAAAGTAGAGTAGTGGCTTCCCCAAAAAAAATCAATAAAAAATGAAACTTCATAATAAAATTCTAGTTGCAGTTGCTTTTGCAATTTCGACAGCAGGTTCTTTTGCTCAAGAGTTAGACGTCAACCTACAAATTAGACCTCGATTTGAATACCGAAACGGATTCAAAGAATTAATGAAAGATGAGTTATATCCAACTTCATTTGTTTCCCAACGCTCGAGGATGAATTTCTTTTACAAACAAGAGAAATTCAAAGCCAATTTATCATTTCAAAATGTTAGAGTTTGGGGTGATGTGGCTACAACTTCTCCATCAGATAAAAACGGAGTAGCGTTATTCGAATCTTGGATTTCGTATGATTTCAATACAAACTGGACAGCTAAATTCGGTCGACAAGTGCTTTCTTACGATAATCAAAGAATTATGGGTGGAATCGATTGGTTACAACAAGGTCAAAGTCACGATGCAGTTTTGGTTACAAATAAGAAAAATAACTACCAAATGGATTTCGGAGCTGCGTTGAATAATAACAATGAAGCTCTTTACGAATCAGCATATGTGACGAACTATAAAAACATGCAGTTTATTTGGTTCAACCAAAAATTTTCAAAACTAAGTTTAAGCTTTTTAGCGTTGAATAATGGCTATCAATATGAAAATTTAACCGAAAATAAATTCCAAGTAGCGTATTTACAAACCATCGGAACTTATGGAAAATGGGATACTTCAAAATTCTATGGTGATTTCGGTTTGTATGCTCAAACAGGTGAAGCTGCTGTTACTAACGATAAAGTATATGTTGATGCGTATTATGCGGGATTTAATTTAGGATACAAATTCACCAATTCATTTAAAGCCGAATTAGGTTTCGAATATTTATCAGGTAAAGATCAAAATGATACCGATACTAAAGTAAAATCATTCACACCATTATTTGGAACCAACCACGGCTTCAATGGTATAATGGATTATTTCTACGTCGGAAATCATAAAAACTCAGTAGGATTGCAAGATGTTTACACTAAGTTTATTTACGATAAAAATAAATGGCAAGTAACGTTATCTCCACATTTATTTTATAGTTCGGCATCAGTTTACAACATGACTACTTTAGAACAACAAGACAATTATTTAGGAACAGAAATCGATATAACAGGGACTTATAAATTAGATAAAAACTTTATAATTTCTGGAGGTGTTTCTAAAATGTTTGGAAGCAACACTATGGAAATTTTAAAAGGAGGAAATAACAACAATTGTAACAATTGGGCTTGGGTAATGGTATCATTTAATCCGCAATTGTTTACATATAAAAAATAGGTTAATTAATTATAAATGGGTTATTTTTAATTAAAAAAGGACTGCTAAAATACATTAGTAGTCCTTTTACTTTAAAAAGAGTCGCTCTGTTTGGCAAAACGACTCCGTTTAAAGAACCTAATTAACTAATAAAACTTATCTTGTAAAACAATGGCACTTGGAAACAAAATATTATTTTCTAAATGAATGTGCGCATGTAAATCGGCTTCAAATTCTTGTAACATTTGATACGTTACTTTGTACGTGTTGCAAGCATCAGCTGGTGGAGTGTAATTGTTTGAAAGTTCCACAATTTTTTCAAATCGTTCGCCTTCATTTTCATGTTCTTCCATCATCATTGCAATTGGATTCGCTACAGAACCAAATCCAGGATTGTTGATTGGAGTGTTATTTCGATTCGCTTCTACCATTTTTTTAACGAATGGAAACAGAATTAACTCTTCTTTTTTCATGTGTTGGGTTAATTCATCGGAACTTCTTTTGAATAAATTTTTAATTTCAAAAAGCTCTGGATGTTGAGCACCGTGAACTTGTTCTAATTTAATTAAAAACGAAAGCAATTGCGGAATTTTCTCTTCCACATAACGATGGTGTTTTTTCTCAATATAATCAATTAATAAATCCAATTCCCAAGATTTAAAATCGATTCCTTGATTGTTGTTGTTTGCCGTAACACGTTCTAATTCCTCTAAAAGCGCATATTTATCAATGCCTTTTTTTGCACATACTTCATCGATTGTTCGGTTTCCTTTACAACAAAAATCGATACCTAGCTGACTGAAAACACTGGCAGTTCTATAATCGTCTGCTACTATGTTTCCTACTGTTTTATTTGAATCTATAACCATAATACTATATTGTTTTAATAAAAGACAAATTTATCCTTAATTTAATTTTTATACTATGATTTGAATCATAACCAATGTTTTTTTTTGGCAGTTATTTTGCATTTAATTAAAGGACAAAAACATCCTTGATAATTTCTAACTAATATCTAAAATATGTTATCAAAATCACAAGCACGAGCATTTTTTTTAGGTGGAACCGTAGTAACCTTTTTAGTCTTTATTGGCTTAACCATTTACTCGTTCATGCCTAAAAATGATCAAACTTATCATGATAAGATTGATGCAAAAGTTATTCGAGGAAAGGAAATTTGGGAATCGAATAATTGTATGGGTTGTCATACCATACTTGGGGAAGGAGGCTATTACGCTCCAGAACTTACCAAAGTAATCGAAAGAAGAGGAGAAGGTTACGTAAAAGCCGTTTTACAATCTCCTGTTCCTTGGGGGCCAAAAGGCAGAAAAATGGTCAAATACGAAATGAATGATGCCGATGCAGAAGCGATGGTCGCTTACTTTAAATGGATTGGCAACATTGATTTGAATGGTTTTGATCGAGTGGTTTCTCCTTTAGCTAAAGACAAAAAATAATCCAAAATATAGAGTTATGAAATATAAATCACAAAAAGTAGCGTATTGGTTCTTTGGATTATGCATGTTATTATTTGCATTACAAATTATCTATGGTTTTATTATGGGCTTTGCCCGAATTGGAATGGATGGTCTTCATGACTTTATTCCGTTCAATACAGCGAGAGCCGTTCACACTAATTTATTAGTAGTTTGGTTATTAACTGGTTTCATGGGAGCCGCATATTATATTATTCCTGAAGAAGCTCAAAGAGAATTGATTAATGTTAAATTAGCTTATTTACAATTGATTTCTCTTGCCTTAGTCGGTGTTTTAGCAATTGTAGGATTTCACTTTAATATTTGGGAAGGAAGAAAATTCCTAGAAATCCCAAGAGAATTAGACTTCTTAGTTGTAGTGAATGTATTGTTATTCTTAGGATTAATCCTCGGAACATTATATAAAGCAGAAAGACGTACAACTACCGCATTAGTTTTAACAATGGGATTAGTTTTCGCAGCATTGTTATATCTACCAGGTATGATTTGGTTCGATAGCCAAGTTACGGATTCATTCTTCCGTTGGTGGGTAGTACATTTATGGGTTGAAGGAGTTTGGGAATTAATCATGGGTGGTATTTTATCGTACTTATTAATCAAACTTACTGGTGTTGACCGAGAAGTTATCGAGAAATGGTTATATGTAATCGTAGGTTTGACTTTCCTTTCAGGTTTATTAGGAACAGGTCACCATTATTACTACATCGGAGTAAATAAAATTTGGTTAATTGTAGGTGGAATTTTCTCAGCACTTGAACCGTTAGCATTTTTAGCGATGGCATTATTCGCAGTATATATGTACCGAAAAGGAGAAAAATCTCATCCAAACAAAATTGCTTTATTCTGGACTATCGGTGCTTCTATCGTTTCTTTTGTAGGAGCTGGTTTATTAGGATTTGCGCATACATTACCACAAACGAATCTTTACACACACGGAACATTAGTAACAGCAATGCACGGTCACTACGCATTCTGGGGTGCTTATGCTATGATTGTTTTAGCAATAATCAGCTATGCGTTGCCCAATTTAACAGGAAGAAAACGCTACAACAATACAAGTGGTCATATGGCTTTTTGGTTGTCAAATGTGGGAATGTTAGGAATGACAGTAGCTTTCGGAGTAGCAGGTGTAGCTCAAGTATATTTAGAACGTAAAATGAAATTAGATTTCATGGATGTTCAAAATGAAATTGCAATTCACTTTGTTGTATTACTGCTTTGTGCAACCCTTTTTACAACAGGAATTACTTTATTCATTATTGAGTTTATCAAATATGGTAAACCCACAGATGAAGCATTAATAAAAGAAGAATAGTTATTAATTATTTAGGTTAGAATTATACAATTAATAGCCAACCGAGACCAAGTGCCCAGAGTTGTCGCTGCCAGCATTTGATCTCGGTTTTTTTAAAATAAATTGTCATGATAGTAGCAGAAAAAAACATATTTTATAAAGCAGTAGGTTCTGAAATTGAAATTTTCAATCAAATCAACCAATTGCAATTACCTTTATTATTGAAAGGGCCAACAGGCTCAGGAAAGTCCCGTTTTATCGAATATATGGCTAATGAACTGAATAAAACATTAGTCACTGTGAGTTGTCACGAAGAAACTTCAGCAACTGATTTAATTGGACGCTTTATTATCAAAGGAGCTGAAACCATTTGGATTGATGGACCTTTATCGATAGCTGTAAAAAACGGTTATATTTTATATTTAGATGAGGTTGCCGAAGCACGTCCAGATGTCATCGTAGCCATTCACTCCTTAACCGATCACAGAAGAGAACTTTTCATTGATAAATTAGGAGAAACCATCAAAGCACATCCTGATTTTCTTTTAGTTGCTTCTTTTAATCCAGGATACCAAAAAGGATTCAAAGAATTGAAACCATCCACTCGTCAACGATTTGTAGCACTTTCATTCGATTATCCAAATCCAAAAATTGAAACCGAAATTCTAATTAACGAAACTGGAATTCAAGCCGATATTGCTCAAAAGTTAGTCGTTATCGGAACAAAAATTAGAAATCTTACCGAATTAGGTTTAACCGAAACCGTTTCTACTCGATTATTAGTTGACGCTGCCAAATTGATTCATAACGGTTTGCCAAAAAGATTAGCCGTTCACGTAGCAGTGGTAGAACCTTTAACAGATGAAACTGAAACCATTGAAGCTTTGAAAGATTTATGTGACTTAATGATTTAAAAGAATTGAAAAAATGGGCTTTGAATTAGATGAGATTATTTATAAAAAAGTACTTAAATACTTTAAAAATAAACGACTAAATGATGTTGAAACTCTTAGCCGTCAAATCAACTTGTCCGATATTAAACCAAGATTGACTCTTTTTGCAAGAGCCATTTCTGGTGCTCCAATCGAAATTTTTCCTGCCGAACGTGAAGGTGGCTATAAAAACCAAAACTTTTTCCTACCAATTAATTGCTCGTTATTTCCAACAAAAGAAGAAAACCTAAAATTCTATATTTTCAGAACCGTGTACTTGAGTATTCAAAAGCAATTGAATTTCAATTGGGACAACCAAGAAAATTCACACGAACTTTCTTTAGAAAAAGCTTTTGAAACTGCCCCATTAGTTATTGGAAAAATGTTTGAAGATTATCCATCCATGCAAGAGTTTTATTATGATGCAGTGCCAAAATTGCCAGTTAATAAAAAAGACCAAACCGTTGATTATTTTTGGTTGTACGGAAAATGGATGAAAAACACACCCGAAATTGAAGACGAAAATGTGTTGAAAAACTTTGATGACGCCACAAAAAAAATCCAAAATAACGTTGTAGCCGAAACCACACTTCATGCTAAAGCTGTAGAAGAAATTGAATCGCTTACGATTGACAAAAAACAACAAGAAGATTACGTGTTAATGCACAGTTTTGAGAAAATTGAAACTGCGGAAGAATTCAACGGAAATTGGCGCGATTTTGATGGTGCCGATGATTTAGAACAACATCAAGAAGCCTTAGAAGAAATGAATATGAAGTTTACCGTTCGTGTTGACGATATGGTACATTCCGTATATCAAGCAGATTTTGTAGAAAATACTTCTATTTCCGAAAGTGCTGAGGTTGATGAAAAGGGATTCCATTTAAAATATGATGAGTGGGATTTCAAAAAACGAAATTACTTAACAGATTTCTGTAAAGTATATCCGAAAACCCAACTCAAAACACACTCAACTTATTATAAAAATACAATGTCGAAGTATAAAACCACTTTAAATGGTTTACGAAAAATGCTTACCAGCGTGAATAATAAAATGCAACAACAACGAAGACAATTACAAGGTGACGCCTTCGATTTAGATGCGTTAACCGATTTATATACCGACATTCATTCTGGAAAATCGCCAGACGAACGTATTTATTTATCCCAAAGAAAGAAAAACAAAGACATTGCAATTTTGGTTTTGCTAGACATTAGTCTTTCAAGCGATGGTTATGCCGCAGGAAATCGGGTGATTGATGTAGAAAAAGAAGTTTCTATTTTATTTGGAGAAATTCTACATGAGTTCGACATTGATTTTGCGATTGACGGATTTTATTCTAAAACCAGAAATTTCACGACCTATCTCACTTTGAAAGATTTCAATGAAAGTTGGAACAAAGCCAAACATAAAATCGGAGCGATAGAACCAAATGGCTATACCCGAATTGGTCCTGCTTTACGTCATGCAGGAGCTAGAATGGATCAATTGGATGCCAAGAACAAATGGATTATCGTTCTTTCTGATGGAAAACCAAACGACTACGATAAATACGAAGGACAACACGGCATACAAGACATCAAACAAGCTTTGCGAGAGCTTAACGAGAGAAAAATCAATTCGTATGCTTTAGCGATTGAAGCGCAAGCCAAATATTACTTACCGCAAATGTTCGGTCAAAATCATTATCAAATATTAACCTCTCCAGAAGCTTTACTAAAATCATTGGTAAAACTTTATGAGAAAATCAAACATCAATAAAATGTCAGTAACTGAAACACATACAAAAGAGATTGAAGGGCATCCCATTCATACTTATTTCCTAGAAACCGATTTGATTCATCAATTATTGAAAGAATTAAATACGATTAATCCTAAAGAAGAATTTCAGAAATTCTATAATGTTTTTAATCATTTAGCAACAGTTGAAAAACGTTTTGAACGAAAAGAAAATCAATTATTTCCGTTTTTAGAGCAAAAAGGTTGGACTGGACCATCACGCAATATGTGGTCTTTTCATGATACGATTAGAGAAATGTTTCGCATAGTCAGAAAAAATTTGGAAGACCAAGATTTTACTTCAGCCAAACACAATACCAATTTAATATCTCAAAATTTATATCGTTTATTGGAGGTAGAAGAAAATGTTTTGTTTCCGAATGCGTTGGATTTATTATCTGAAGAAGATTGGATTAAAATGCGAAAAGGAGAAGAAGAAATTGGTTGGATGTTAGCCGAAGCGCCACCAAAATTCCCAAAAGAATCGGAATACATTCATCCATCACAAGATATGGAACGAAAAACGGATGTTGTTTTTGACGAAAAAGCAGCGCATTACGATGAAGGGTATATGACGGTAGAACAAGTAAACTTAATGTTTAAAACGCTACCTATTGATTTAACTTATGTTGATGAAAACGATAAAGTAATTTTCTACAATCGAGGAGAAGAACGTGTGTTTCCAAGAAGTGCTGGAATTATTGGCAGGGAAGTTCGTTTTTGTCATCCACCGAAAAGTGTGGATACGGTTTTACAAATTTTAGAAGCCTTTAGAAAAGGAGAAAAAAATGAAGTTTCCTTCTGGATAAATTACAAAGAACGCCTGATTTATATTCGCTATTTCGCAGTTAGAGATGAACAAAAAAGATACAAAGGCGTAATCGAAATGTCTCAAGATATAACAGAAATCAAGCAAATTGATGGCGAAAAACGATTGTTAGAATGAAAATAATTAATTAGAAAATTATGAGAAGTATAACTACCATTTTATTCAGCATTTTCACATTTTTTATTTTTTCTTGTGAAACAATTGACCATCATCATACGCCAAAAACTGCGGATGAAGCGGTAAAAGAATTGATTCAAGGAAATGAAAGATTTGTTAATAATGAATTACTACATCAAAATTTTATCGATGAAGCACATTTTGCAGAAAAAGATCAACATCCTCACACTTTTGTATTGTCTTGTATAGATTCGAGAGTACCGCCAGAAATTGTTTTTGATCAAGGAATTGGAAATTTATTTGTTGCCAGAGTAGCTGGAAATATTGAAGATGACAATATTTTGGGTAGTATGGAATATGCAGTTCAAGTAAAGGGTACCAAATTATTGGTGGTGTTAGGACATTCTAATTGCGGTGCGGTACAAGGAGCAATTGACAATGTTAACTTAGGGCATCTTACACAGTTAACAAATCAAATTAAAGTTGCTTTTAGTAAACATAAAACGTATCCGCTACCAGAACATTTATCAAATGAAACAGGACGATTAAACGTACTTTCAACCATAGATCATATTTTGTCATCAAGTCAAATTATTAGAGAATTGGTCAACAAGAAAAAAATCAAAATAGTAGGAACTTTTTACGATTTACACACTGGAAAAGTCGAATTATTACAATCATGAACAATACAAAATCAATATATTATCCACCAGGAGGCATTTTAATCTGGATAATCATTTATCTAGAACTCATCACTTTTGGAATGGCGATTTTAGCATTAGCCTATTACGGTTCGGAAGAGCGTGAATTATTTCACAGCAGTAGCTTAAAATTGAATAAAACAATAGGAACTATAAACACGATTCTGTTGTTAACTAGTGGCTTTTTTGTAGCTAAAGGGATTCATTTTTTTAAAGCCGCTAACATTAAAAAGGCATTGTTTTATTTCAATTGGGCAATGGTTGGAGGTTTCGGATTTTTAGTTTTAAAATCATTTGAATACTACGAAAAATTAGAAGCCGGATTGCACATGGATTACAATTCGTTTTTTAGATTTTATTGGTTATTAACGGGTTTTCATTTTATACATGTTTTGGTGGGATTGGTAATTTTATTGCTAATTACATTTTCCATCAAGAAAAAACAAACCGAAGCTTCCTTTGAAGATATCGAAGCAAGTGCGAGTTTTTGGCACATGTGCGATTTAATTTGGTTGCTTTTATTTCCAGTACTTTATTTACTTTTTTAAATGTTAGATTATGCGAGATACTATTTCTTCTACGTTTATTTTGTTGTTGGCACTGACTGTAATCGCTGCTTTTTTAGCATTAAATGTAAGTGCGGAAATCATGGCAACAACGGTTGTGACTTTAGCTTTAATTAAGTTTTGGTTAGTAGCTTTTCAGTTTATGGAATTAAAAAAAGCACATCCTTTTTGGAAATATTTGATATTAGGTTTTGGTGGTTTGATGGGATTTATTTTAATTATATTATTATAAGTTTTTTGCAATAATGAAGCCAACAAAAAGTTATAAATGAAATACATTTTATATGCCATTTGTTTGATTTTAAATTTCAGAATTCCAAAAAACACGCATAAGTTTTTGCATTATTTTTAAATAATATTTTAATTTTAAATAGTTGCTCTTGAGGTTGTTAAGAGTAACTATTTTTGTTTAATAAAAACATTATAATTAAAGAGTTTTATGTCTTTTTTATGATTACAGTCATACTTTTAAGGACATTTTTGTCTGAAATTTGTAGTAATAATTTTAATATTAAAATATCATGAACAAATCATTTTTATTAATTCTATCATTTGCATTTGTAGTTGCATGTGGTAAAAAAGAAGAAGCAGGTGAAGACTTTTCTCAACCTACAACTGAAGAAACTACAACTGAAGCTTCAGATGCTTCATCATATGACCCTAAACGCGGTGAAGGTAAGTATGACAATGTTGAATTAGGAGCAACGTTAGACCAAGCCTTAGCTACTAAAGGAGAAGAAGCTGCTGGTGTAAAATGTACTTCGTGTCATAAAATGACAGATGAGAAATTAGTTGGACCGGGATGGAAAGGCGTTACTGAAAGAAGAACACCACAATGGATTATGAACTTTATTACCAATCCAGATCCAATGATTGATAAAGACCCTGAAGTACAAGCGCAATTAGAAATTTGTTTGGTGCGTATGCCAAATCAAGGTTTATCAGATGATGATGCTCGTGGTATTTTAGAATATATGAGAAAAAATGATGGAGTAAAATAATCACAAAAGGACATTAAAATAGGTGAAAGTGTTTTAGTGTCCTTCATTTTAAATATTTTAATGATGAAAAATAAATTTGTAAAAGCAATTTTAGTAATTGCATTAAGCAGTGCACTTTTTACTTCTTGTAAACCCAAAAATTCAGGAGATGCGGTGAGTGGCGATGCAGCTCAACGAGTATACGTTGCTCCAGGTAAATATGATGAATTTTATAATTTCGTATCAGGTGGATTTAGTGGTCAAATGAGTGTATATGGTTTGCCAAGTGGTAGAATGTTAAAGGTAGTTCCTATTTTTTCTCAAGACCCTGAAAGTGGATGGGGTTTTAGTGAAGAAACTAAACCCATGTTAAATACTTCAGAAGGGTTTATTCCTTGGGATGATCAACATCACTTAGAATTATCACAAACTAATGGTGAAGTTGATGGTAGATGGATATTTGCCAATGCAAACAATACACCTCGTATTGCAAGAGTAGATTTAAAACGTTTTAAAACTGCTGAAATTATTGAGTTGCCAAACTCTGCTGGTAACCACTCATCACCTTTTATTACTGAAAATACAGAATATGTAGTTGCTGGAACACGTTTTGGTGTGCCTGGTGATTACGAAAATGGTGATGTACCAATTAATACTTACAAAGAAAATTTTAAAGGACATATTAGTTTTATTAAAGTTGATAAAGAATCAGGTAAAATGGATTTATCTTTCCAATTACGTTTACCTGGTGTAAATTTTGACCTTTCTCATGCTGGAAAAGGAAAATCTCATGGATGGTTTTTCTTCACTTGCTATAATTCTGAACAAGCCAACACTCTTTTAGAAGTTAATGCTTCTCAAAGAGATAAAGACTTTATTATGGCTGTAAACTGGAAAAAAGCAGAAGAGTACATAAAAGCAGGTAAAGGTAAAATTGAAAAAACAAAGTATGCTCATAATACTTGGAATGACGAAACGCACACTGGAACTTCAGTAATAAAAGAAGAAGTTTTAGTTTTAGATGCTATGGCAATGAAAGATATTTGTTATTTAATGCCTTGTCCAAAATCACCTCATGGTTGTGATGTTGACCCAACAGGAGAATATATCGTAGGTTCAGGTAAATTAGCAGCTTTAATACCTGTATTTAGCTTTGATAAAATGATAAATGCTATTGGTAAAAAAGATTACGAAGGTGATTATGAAGGTATACCTGTATTAAAATACAACTCTGTACTTCATGGAGAAGTTCAAAAACCAGGTTTAGGACCATTGCATACTGAATTTGATGGTAAAGGAAATGCATATACAACTTTCTTCGTTTCTTCAGAAGTAGTTAAATGGGATATTAAAACTTTAAAAGTGTTAGATAGAGTTCCAACTTATTATTCTGTTGGTCACTTATGTATTCCTGGTGGTGACTCTAAAAAACCTTTCGGAAAATATCTGATAGCTTACAATAAAATTACAAAAGATAGATATTTACCAACAGGGCCTGAGTTAACACAATCTGCTCAATTATATGATATTAGTGGAGATAAAATGCAATTGTTGTTAGATTTTCCAACTATTGGAGAACCACACTATGCGCAAGCAGCTCCTGCTGATTTGATTCGAAATAACGGACAATTAAAAATTTACGATATTAAAAAAAATAATCACCCAAGAGTAGCTAAAGGTGAAAAAGAAACAAAAGTGGTAAGAGAAGGTAACAAAGTACATGTTTACATGACTATGGTACGTTCACATTTTTCTCCAGATAATATTGAAGGGATTAAAGTTGGAGATGATGTTTATTTCCACATTACTAACCTTGAACAAGATTGGGATGTACCTCATGGATTCTCAATTAGAAGAGCACAAACCGCTGAATTACTAATTATGCCAGGAGAAACCTCTACCTTGAATTGGAAGCCTACAAAAGTTGGTATTGTTCCATTTTATTGTACAGATTTCTGTAGTGCATTACACCAAGAAATGTCAGGATACATTAGAGTTTCTCCTGCAGGAAGTAATGTTCCTCTTAGTTATAGCTTAGGTACAAATTTACCAGCTTCTTCAACAAAATAATTTTTTTAGGGAGCAGCAATGCTCCCTAATTTTTCTTCCAATAAAACAAAAATCTTCACTTAAAAACTATAATTAAAAATCATTATTGTTTTTCTTTTAGTAAGAAAAATTTACAATAATTTATTTTAAACAATATATGATTTTAACATAAAAAACAGAAATCATGAAAGAAAATAATTTAACAATACTTTCTAAAGTTTTGTTAGTAATAGTAGGATTATTATTTATTGGCTCTTTATTTGTACCAATGTGGAGAATTGAATTAGATGCTCCACAATATCCTGAAGGATTAATGTTACAACTTCATGCAAATAAAATTGGCGGTGATGTTGATATTATAAATGGATTAAACCACTACATCGGAATGGCAACTTTGCATACGGAGAATTTTTTTGAATTTACGGTTCTTCCTTATGTTTTTGGAATTTTTGCATTTATTTCACTAATTTTAGTATTCATTAACAATAGAAAAGCTGTTTTTGGCTTTCTTATAACTTTTGTTCTTTTTGTAATTCTTGCAGGAGTTGATTTTTACAGATGGAATTATGAATATGGGCATAATCTTGATCCTAATGCAGCTATAAAAGTACCAGGTATGGCTTATCAGCCTCCATTAATTGGTTATAAACAATTGTTGAATTTTGGAGCTTATTCAATTCCAGATATAGGTGGATGGATGCTTACATGTGCTGGAATTTTATTATTTGTTGTAGTTTTAAAAGAATTTAAATTTAAAAAATCAATATAAATGAAACGGCTATCTTATATTTTAATCTTGTTCTTATCAATTTCTTGTACAACTAAAGAAGCTGATCCAATCAAGCTTAATTCAGACGGATGTGATTTTTGTAAAATGAAAATTGCAGATGGTAAATTTGGAGCAGAGTTAATCACAACAAAGGGAAGAATATATAAATTTGATGATATACATTGTATGATTAATTATCATAAAGAAAATTTAACAACAAATATTCAATCATTTTACATACATGATTTTAATCAAAATAATGTTTTAATTCCAGCAGAGAATGCCTTTTATGTAAAAGGAGGAGAAATTAGCAGCCCAATGCGTGGCAACATAATTGCAGTTAAAACCGAGGAGGAAGCAAAAAAAATAGCATTAAAATATAATGCAAACCCAATTTCTTGGAGCGAAATAATTAAATAAAATCAAATGAAATATTTCTTAATTATATTACTTTTTTTTTCACTCTCACTTAAAGCAACCACTATACATGTAGGTAAAAAGCATGAGGTTAAGTCTGTTAAGAAAGGAATTGCTTTAGCTAAAGATGGAGATACTCTTATAGTCCATGGTGGATTGTATAAGGAGGGTAATATAAAAATTGATAAAAGAATTGTCTTTTTAGGAAAAGGTTTGCCAGTTTTAGATGGTGAAAAAAAACATGAAGTTTTATCAATACACGCTGATAGTGTAGTTGTAGATGGATTCAAAATAATAAGATGTGCTTACGCAACTATTACAGATCCTTGTGGTATAAAAGTTTATAATAGAAGTCACGTTTTGATTCAAAATAATGTTTTAGACGATAATTTTTTTGGAATTTATCTTCAAAATGCCCAAAAGTGTACAATTAAAAATAATACACTGAAGGCTTATGGAAAAGAGGAACAACAGCTTGGAAATGGTATTCATTGTTGGAAATCTAACGATATTTTGATCATTGCAAATCGTATCGATGGTCATAGAGATGGAATTTATTTTGAATTTGTATATGATTCATTGATTTGGAGAAATATTAGCACAAATAATGTCAGATATGGATTGCATTTTATGTTTTCACACAGCGATACGTATATTACTAATATCTTCAGAAATAATGGTGCTGGAGTTGCAGTAATGTATACTAAAGATGTTAAAATGTTTAATAACACATTTGATGAAAATTGGGGTGCTTCAGCTTATGGATTACTTTTAAAAGATATAACAGATAGTTACATATTTAATAATAAGTTTAACTCAAATACTTCAGCTATTTACGTTGAAGGTAGTAGCCGAAATAAAATTGAGAAAAATCAATTTAATGCTAATGGTTGGGCAATGCAAATTCAAGCCAGTAGCATGGATAATGAAGTTGTAAACAATAATTTCATTGGGAATACTTTTGATATGGGAACCAATGGAAGTCTAGTATTGAATACTTTTGACTCTAATTATTGGGATAAATATGAAGGCTATGATTTAAATAAAGATGAAATTGGTGATGTACCATATCATCCGCTAAGTTTATTTGCTGTTCTGATTGAAAATAATCCCTCAGCAATGCTTTTATTTAGAAGTTTTATGATTACACTTTTAGATAAATCTGAAAAAGTATTACCAAGCATAACTCCTGATAATTTTATAGACAATAAGCCACAAATGAAACCATTACCATTATTATGATTGAAATAAAAAATATATCTAAAAAATTTGGAAAACTGGAAGTACTTAAGAATGTTTCTGCATCCTGTAATTCTGGTCAATGTATTGCTTTAATTGGACCTAATGGCTGTGGAAAAACAACTTTGATTAAGTCAATTTTAGGTATGGTGATTCCTGATTCTGGGAGTATGGAATTTAATCAAAAATCAATTTTTGGTGATTATCTGTACAGAGAAAAAATTGGATATATGCCACAAATTGGTCGCTATCCAGACACTATGACTATTGGCGAAATTATCGAAATGGTTAAGAAAATTCGCAATTCAAAAGACAATTTAGATGAAGATTTGTTTAGAGATTTTGAAATTGAAAAGATGTTAAATAAACAAATGCGAACACTATCTGGTGGAACTACTCAAAAAATTAGTGCTGTTTTAGCTTTTATGTTTAATCCTGATGTTCTGATTTTAGATGAGCCAACAGCTGGTTTAGATCCCTTAGCAGCTGAGGTTTTGAAAGAAAAAATCATTAAAGAAAAAGGAAAAGGAAAATTGATTTTGATTACGTCGCATTTATTAAGTGAATTAGATGATTTAATTTCTGAAATTATTTTTATGCAAGAGGGTAAAATTTTCTTTCATAAAAAAGTTAACGAATTAAAAGAGGAAACACAGGAGGATAAAATTTCTAAAGCCATCGCAAAAATTTTAAGAGCAAATTAAAATGAATAGAATAGTAAAAATTATATTGTCCGATATTTTAAAAAATAAAATTGTATTAGTTTATACTTTAATTTTAGCTGTTTTATCATGGAGTTCTTTTGGAATGGAAGATAATACAGCAAAAGGAATGCTAACAATTTTGAATGTTATTTTATTTACGGTTCCTTTAGTTTCTATTTTATTTGCTACAATTTACATATATAATAGCTCTGAGTTTATAGAGTTGTTAGTGAGTCAGCCAATTAAAAGGAGTAAAATATGGATAAGTTTATTTATTAGTTTATCACTCTCGCTTATCATTTCTTTTTTAATTGGTTCTGGAATACCATTATTAATTAATGCTCCAGATTTTAATGGAATAATGATGTTGATTATAGGGGTTTTAATAACAGCTATTTTTGTTTCTTTAGCATTTTTTAGTGCTATTTTTAATAGAGACAAAGCCAGAGGAATTGGTACTTCAATAGTTATTTGGCTATTTTTTGCATTAATTTTTGATGGGTTGATATTGTTTTTATTGTTTCAATTCTCAGATTATCCAATAGAAAAACCAATGATATTTGTAACTTCTTTAAGTCCTATTGATTTAGCCAGAATCCAAATGCTATTACATTTAGATGCTTCTGCAATGATGGGATATACAGGGGCTTTATTTAAAGAATATTTTGGTAATGGAATAGGAATTGCTGTTTCATTATTATTACTATTTATATGGGTAATTATTCCTTTTGTATTATCACTTAAAAAATTTAAAACTAAAGATTTATAAAAATGTATGGTTTATAAATTTAGATTTTATAGTTAAATAATTTATTTTTTTAAACTAATCCAATATGAAAACAGATATTAGAAATAGAAAAGACATTGAAAAATTAGTTAATGCATTCTATGATAAAGTAAAAAAAGATGACACTATTGGATATTTATTCAATGACATAGCTAAAGTAAATTGGGAATTACATCTGCCTAAAATGTATGATTTTTGGGAGAATATTCTGTTTTATTCTGGAAATTATAGTGGCAGCCCAATGGTGGTTCACAAAGAGTTACATCAAAAAAGTACCATGAATCAAAATCACTTTCAGCATTGGAATGATTTGTTTAGTCAAACTGTTGATAGTCTTTTTGAAGGAATAAAAGCCAATGAAATTAAAGAAAGAGCTTCAAATATTGCCCAGGTAATTATGTACAAAACACTATCATAATGTATCATCAAATCATTTTAATAATTCATTTATTAGCAGCTACAATTTGGGTTGGAGGACATTTAATATTACTTTTAAGATATGTTCCAAAAGCTTTGAAAGATAAAACATTAGATGATATAGCATTTTTTAGAAAGAATTTTGAACCAGTTGGAATTCCTGCATTATTAATTTTACTTATAACCGGAATTTTGTTAGCCTACGATTATGGAATTTCATTTGACAAATGGTTTAATTTTCAAAATTCTATTGAAAAAATAGTAAGTTTAAAAATAGCGCTCTTTTTTTGTACAATACTCTTAGCTTTTACAGCTGTTAAATTTATATTTCCAAGTCTGCAAAACAAACCATCATACTTACTCTATTTATTTATTTCATTAGTAACTATGATTGCAGTTACAATGTTAATTTTAGGAAGTTTGGTGCGAATAGGTGGAATATAATTTTGTGTAATTATTGCTAAAACAAAAAGCGTGAATTGAATCAATCCACGCTTTTTAACCTAATTATAAGAAAAGCAAAGTTGAATTAATAATTATTTTTATTTTGGTAAAAGTACGTCACCAATTACGTGAATAATTCCGTTACCAGTTTCAATTGTTGCAACTATTTCTGACCCATTGACATACGTTTTATCATCTTTTTTAGTGATTTTTACTTTTCCACCATAAACCATGTCAAACTCTTGACCATCTTGCATATATTCTACCTTTAAGACACCTACATAGGTATGGTACCCTAAAATATTTTCTAAATCACCTTTCTTTTCAGGTTTTAATAAACCATCAACTGTACCTGCCGGTAACTTATCGAAAGCAGCATTAGTAGGTGCAAATACGGTAAATGGTCCAGCATTACTTAATGATGTTACCAAACCAGCTGCTTTAACTGCTGTAACTAAAGTAGTGTGGTCTTTGCTTCCTACAGCGGTTTGCACAATATTTGGAACAGAGGTTTCATCTACTACATTTTCTTGCCCACCAGATTGTACTTCAGTTGATTCTGCTGCTGGTTCAGAAGATGTTTGCTCGTTTTGTTTACAACCAATGGCAATAAATATACTTGCCAATAATAATGTTTTAATTGATTTTTTCATAATAAATACTTTTGATAAACATTCAAATTATACTAACAAAGTACTTAATTATTAAATAGTTATTTTATGAGTGCAATCATAACAAAGGTGATTTTTTAACTTTTTTTAAAGAATAAAAAACAATAATTCCAATACCGCTTACTAAAATTATAGCAGCACCAAATAGCATTTCATTAACAAAAGGAATTAGTGTATAGCTAAAAGATGCAATTCCTTGTATTGCTAATATAATTTCATTTAAGAGAACACCAACCGAGAAAATTATTATCCCATTTTTAATTTGTTTATTAAAAGTTAGGAATTGATTTGCATAAATATAAAACAATAAAAATAAGGAGATAATAGCTAATAATACTAAATGTAAATATGCTATTACAATGGGTCTGAATCCAAATGCCAATTGACTTAAAGCAGGAATTGTAGATCCTAATTGAAGTATAAATTTCAAACTTAAAGCTACACCTACAAAAAATAATATGTAACGTAAAACCAATGGATATTTTTCAAGAAAATTACTTTTCAATTTAATTATTACAAATAAAAATTTAAACCAGGTAACAGTTTGAACTAAAGCGGAAAGTAAAGTTAAAACATAAATCCAGGTTGGTAATTTTAACCAAAGTGTTGATAAAAAATAAGCAGGAATACAAGAAACGAAAAACAACCAAAAGGTTTTATTAAAAAATAAATTTTCTGCTTTTTTTAATTGTAAAAAGGAAATTAATAGTCCCATACAAGCAAAAAAGAACCAACCATTATATTGAAAATGTAGATAAAAATAAATAGATGATAAATATTCATTTTGATGAATGTTTTTGCTAATCATCATATAAGCCAATGCAAAAGTACCAAGCGAAGAAATTACATTAAAAAAGAGTGACGCTTTAAACCAATTTTTTGATAAATCTTCATGTGAAATTAATTTTAAATCTTTAAAATAAAAGAAAGTAAAAACACAAGCTATTACAATTGAAGAAGTTGAAAAAAGGATAGAAATCGCCCCATAACCTTGAATAATAAATGAAATCAACATTCCATAAGAACAAATTAAGTTTGTAATTAAGAGCAGGTTGTATTTTTTTATAAATTGAATCTCAGTTTTCTTTATCTTATATTCTAAAAACCCTATCATTAAAACCATTAAAGTGTGACTTATCCATCCAGAAAATGCAAAATGTGAATGTGAATGTTGTAAGTGTTTTTGGTCCAAAAAAGGAAACTCAAAACCAATTTTATAGCGCATTAATAGCCCTAAAATCGCAACTAATAATAAGTTTATTATTGATGTTTTTAACCATAACTTACTGTTTAGAAACATTAGAAATATATTTTATGATTTATAATTTCAATTTTATTATTAGCTTTCATTTTTGTAAAGGTTCTAATTACTGTTTCTACTCTTAGTCCTGTAAAATTTGCAATTTCTTGACGAGTAAATGGAACCAATTCTTTAGTATTACCACTTCCTTTTTTATTAGAATTTAAAAAAGCCATAATTCTAAATTCGGGTTTTTGATTAATAATATCTTTTGAAGTTTTTGATTTATTGTGAATACGTTTTGCCATCACAATTAGAAATTGTTTTTGAATGGAAGGATATTCATCTAAAATTTTCAAAAATTTATCTTTAGAAAGCTTAATAATTTTACAATCCTGAAAAGCAACTGCTGTTGCAGGATATTTTTCATTTATGAATAATGGAGGTTCTCCAAAACTTTGACCATTACAGAAATATCCTTGCGTGAATTCTTTTCCATCATCATTAGAATTATACATTCTCACACAACCTTCTATAACTTGATAATAAAAATTAGCAACTTCATCTTCGCTAATAATGACGTCATTTTTTTTATATTCTTTGGCAATTGCACCCCAAGTATAAAGTAAATCTAAGTCTATTTGCATGATTGATATAATATTTTAAGTTAAAAATATATAGGTTATCAAAACAACTTCAACTTAAAAGGGCAAAGTTATTTTAACAAAAATATTAAAATTATGACCACAATCATATAAAATAGGTAATTACTTGATTTAAATTTGTGCTATGAAAAAATTAGTAATCATATTAATTATAGTAATGTTTTTAAAACCAATTTTTCCGGTTTTAGATTACATTATTAATTATGATTATATTGCTAATGAGTTATGTGAGAATAAAGCAAAACCTGAACTTAAATGTAATGGAAAATGCCACTTAGTTAATGAATTAGCGAAAGCATCAGAAGATGATAAACCAATTAATTCTGACAAAAAAAACAATTCTAAACAAGAAATTGAAGTCTTGTTTTTTCAAGAAATTAAGACATTTGTTGTTGAACAAATTTATTTTCATAATAGAACTTCTATTGGAGACAACTATGCCAATTTTTACTTTCACAAGGCATGTTGTTCCGTTTTTCATCCCCCCATTTTTAGTGCTTAATTTTTCTATTAATTCAAAACTTTTGAATTAATATGACTTCTAAAAAATATAAGAAGAGCAACTCTTCATATAAAAACTTATAAACTTTAACGAACAAAATAATGCAAAACATATTGGATGTTTTGTCAGTTATTCTTGTTTAATGTTTTACACACTAAATTTAAAAAAATGAAATTTCAATTAAAAAATATAGTAGCCGTTTTATTTATGGCTTTAGCACTTATATCATGTTCTGATAATGATGATTCTACTACTGTTAATGAGTTAGACGGACTAACAAAATTTCAAGAAATGACAAATACAACACACACAATTGAGTTGTATTCTCACACCGGAGTTTTAGTTCAAGGCTATAACGAAGTTAAATTAAGAATTAAGGATAATGCAACAAATCAATACATTAAAAATGCAACAGTATCTTGGATGCCAGTTATGCATATGGCAATGATGAACCATTCGTGCCCAAATTCTGAGGTAGAAAAAATCACAACAGAAGGAACATTATATGAAGGTTATATTATGTTTCAAATGGCTCAAAACGATACAGAATATTGGGATTTAAAAATAGATTATTCTATTGATGGAGTAGATTACACAACAACATCTGTTATTGATGTACCAGCTTCAGCAAAAAGAACCGTTAATACTTTTACTGGAACAGATGGCGTAAAATATTTAGTTGCTTATGTTGAGCCTCATCATCCTTCTGTTGCGTTAAATGATATGAAAGTAGGGGTATGGAAAATGCAAGATATGATGACATTTCCAGTTGTAGATGGTTATACTTTAAAAATTGATCCAAGAATGCCAAGTATGGGTAATCATAGTTCGCCAAACAATGTTCATGCAACACAAACTAGTACAGGTGAATTGTATAATGGTAAATTGTCTTTAACAATGACAGGATATTGGAAAATTAACCTGCAATTAGCAAAACCTGATGGAACAATTGTAAAAGGTGAAGAAATTACCGACACCGTTACTGCGAGTAGTATCTTCTTTGAAATCGAATTTTAATTTTACCTTTAAAAAGATCGTTTTTTTTGTGAATGATCTTTTTTAAAATCTTTATATCATGAAAAAATTAGTAGTATTTTTTCTATCACTTTCGTTCGGATTTACTTTTAGTCAAGAAACGGATTCTCTCAAAATTAAAGAACTGAAAGAAGTTATTGTAGTAGGTACAAAATCTCAGTTACATGAAAAACAATCTAAAACTTTAGCTTCAGTTGACGAATTTTTGCAAAAGTCTACAAAAGTAGATTTGATTAAAAGAGGTGCCTATGCATGGGAACCAATTATTAATGGCATGACTACTGAACGAACTGTTATTACAATAGATGGAATGCGAATTTTTGGTGCTTGTACCGATAAGATGGATCCAGTTACTTCTTATGTTGAAGTTTCTAATTTATCAGAAGCTACTATTTCATCTGGACAGCAAGGCACCTGTCATGGTAATACAATTGGGGGTGCTATAAATTTAAAAAGAAGTCAAGGTAAATTTGCTAACAAAGGCTGGGACTTTACTTTAAATTCTGGTTTTGAAACTAATAATAAACAAAAAATTATAGGTTCTTCAATTAATTTTGCTGATAGTTTGTTTTATATTGATACTGATGTCATGTTTCGAGATGCTGAAAATTATAAAGCAGGAAATAATCAAGAAATTTCGTTTTCACAATTCAGAAAGTTAAACCTTTCAACCATATCAGGGTTTCGATTTTCGAATAATAAAATTATTGAAGCTTCTATTATTTATGATAAAGCAACTGATGTGGGTTATCCAGCCTTGCCCATGGATGTTTCTTTAGCTGAGGCTTTAATTACTTCTTTAAAATTTGATTACAAACCTATTTCTAATCGAATTGATAATTGGGAAACAAAGTTGTACTACAATACAATTACTCATACTATGGATGATACTAAGCGTCCAAATGTTCCAATACATATGGATATGCCTGGATGGAGTGATACCTATGGCATATATTCTAAAGTTAATGGAAGATTGAATAAACATGATTACATGGTAAATTTGAATGGATTTTATAATCGCTCTGTGGCAGAAATGACAATGTATCCATCAGATCCAAATGAAAATTTAATGTTTATGTATACATGGCCTGATGTTCAAACTATATATTCTGGTATTTATTTGGAAGATAATTGGTTAATAAATTGTCATTCTAATTTAAAATTTACTATTTCGTTAGGTATGCATTCAAATAATGTAGCAAGTGATTTTGGGATGCAAAGTTTACAAATTTTTTATCCTGAACTTGAAGCATCAAAATCAAGGTTTCTAAAAAGCATATCAACTAATTATTCATATGATAAAAATGGATTACAATTTGGAGGTGGTTTTGGTTATGGTGAAAGAGCCCCTTCTGTTTCAGAAGGTTATGGTTTTTATCTTTTTAATAGCTTTGATAATTTTGATTATATTGGAAATCCTAATTTAAAAAATGAACAATCATTAGAAGCAAATGTTTTTTTGGGTTTTAAAAATTCTAAATGGCAAGCTAAAATAACAACTTCTTATTTTCATATTAACAATTATATCATTGGAATTCCTGATTTATCAGTTGCTCCTATGACGATTGGCGCAAATGGGATTAAAATTTATACAGCTTTAGATCACGCAACTATTTGGTCAAATGATCTAATATTTAACTATTTTATTCATGACAACTGGACTTGGAAAGGACAATTTTTGTACAACATAGGAAGAGATAATAAAAATGAAGGCTTACCATTTATGAGCCCGTTTAATTATTTAACTTCCATTACTTTTAACCAACTTAAATGGGATGCTGAAATAATTTTAAAAGGAAATACAACACAAACTGAATATAACACTTTTTATGGTGAAGATAGAACACCAGATTATGCTGTTATAAACTGTAATTTAGGTTATAAATTTAATTTTGAAAAGACTAAAATTAAACTCAATACGGGTGTTGAGAACATATTTGATATTAAATACACTACTTATACTGATTGGAATAATATACCCAGAATGGGAAGAAATATATTTTTAAATCTAATGGTTCAATTTTAAAAGTTATTGGTTTTAGGAATTAATGTTTTAAGAATGTTTCTCCAGATTTAATTCCTAATGCCAGTTCTTCTAAATTTGTTGTTTCTAGCATATGTGCTAAATTATTTCTAATACTCTTGAACTTATCATGAACAGGACAAGGATGTTCTTCTGAACATTGAGTTAAACCTAACCCACATCCATGAAAAACGGCATCACCATCAATTGCTTCTACTATTTGAACTAAAAATGTAGTTGAAATTCGCTTTTTTGGAATATAAAAGCCTCCCTTTACACCTTTTACAGAATCAACAATCCCTGCTCTTACAACAACTTGTAAAATTTTTGCTGTAAATGCCTGTGGTGAATCAATCTCTTTTGAAATATCAACAAAGCCTATTTTTTTTTCTTCTAATGAATGACGTGCTATGAAAATACAAGCTTTGATAGCGTAGTTACATGATTTTGAAAACATAAATCCTACTAAAAATGTGAAATTAGTCGGCAAAGATAATCGGATTCTATCTAAAATTAATTGATTTTTATCATTTGATTCTCATTTAATATATTTTTTAGGTAACTTGATTTTTCTTCAAGGATTTAAGAATCAAATAGATGATGAAATATCCCATAAAAATCATTAACAATGTGCCAAGTATTATAAATAATAATGTCCAAAGACTACTTGCTTGAGTCATTTGAGAAAAAGTACTTTTCTTTAATCCTACTTGCCATAGTGCACGTTGAATTCCCATACCAATTAATGAAATCAAAAATGTCAATAAAATAAGTTGAGTGGACCAAAAAAATAGACTATTCAATTTTAATGTTTTTTTTGATAAAAAAGTGGGTTTAATAAAATAAAAACTTGCAGCTAAAATAATCATGGTGTTTATGCCTATTGTGGTTCCCATTGCATGAGCAACAGTAATATGTGTCCCATGAGTATATAAGTTGATTGCCGGTATTGACATGAGTAATGCCATGCCTAAATTTATTATAACCCAATAATCTGCGGCCATTAAAAAACGATAGGGAAAAAAATAATAATGTTGCTTGTTCTCTTTAATTTGTTTATTCCATTTGTAAAATATTCTAATGAAAAGAATCCATTCTGTCATACTAACCGCATAGGCTATGTAATGGATTATTTTTTCTGTTGGAAGTAAATAAATATGATGTCCCCAATTGAACATTAAATTAAAAAGACCTAAAAAATAAAGTGCAAATGAGAGTTTTTGATAGGAAGTTTTATTGTCACCACTAATTTTTTCCATTAAATAAAAAGCTACACCATAAATAATTTGGTTTACAGCTCCAACTAAAGAACCATTAACCTTCCATTGAAGGGTCATATCTGCAATAAAATGTGATCGAAAATATGGAAATAACCAAAGATAGTTTTCAATAAAAGTAAAAATAAAAAATATAATTCCTGTGAGCCACATCCATTGATATACATTCCATTTTTCTTTAAATCCTAATTGATATAAATAGTAAATTAAGAAAATAATAAATGAAACAAATATTGGAACTGCCCAAATGGGATTGAATTCCCAATATTCTCTCCCTCCAAAATCACCAGTAAAGTAGCTGTAAAATATTCCAATTAAAGCTATAACCCATAAAGCTAAATGTGAGTATTGGAGCAGTTTGCTTAAAAAGGTATTTTTCCTCTTTTGGATTACAATGCTAATAAATCCCAAGCCAGCTGTTATAATTCCTAAATAAGCACTACTAACATGTAAAGGGCGAAGTGATAAAAAACCTAATACACCATTTTTAGCTTCGGTCATTTGATATGTTTCGGATGCTAAATGTCCAAAAAATAGACCAGCTAATAATAATAAAAGTGCTATTCTGACTAAAATAATTCCTATATTTTTCATTATTTTTTTAAACTAAAAGTTCCATTAATTTCAGGTTGATATGAATTTACATCCGCCGTTCCTGATGCATCTACATCTTTTAAAAAAGCTAAAAGTTCTCTTGTTTCATCATCTGTTAAATTAAATTTAGGCATTTGACGAACACCCGATTTAATAATTCCTTTTAAATAGGTTTCATTTTCTTTGTTTCGGGAATATGTATTTGTTAAATCAGGTCCCAAATATCCACCTAACCCATATAGCTGGTGACAAGTATGACAATTGTATTTTTGCCAAACCAATCTTCCGTTTGCAATTGATTTAGATTCCTTAACAGGTTTTTGATAATTACTAAATAAAGGAATAGCATATATCCAAAGGCTAAATAAAAAAAAGAAACTAAATAGAATGATAAAAACTTTTCTTGGCTGTTGAAAAATGTTTAAGTTCATGGTTATAATTTAGTTTTTTTAGAAATTTTATTTCGTTTATAGCTTACAGGTAATGATTCTTTCAATATTATTTCTGCTGTTTGAATTAAATTATAAGTTTCGCAAAGAAAAGGATGACTATCATATTTTTTATATTTCATTCGAAAGCGCTTAAGCAATTCACTTACTAATTGATATGTTTTTATAATTGCTTGTTTTTCACCATAAATTGATTCATATTTCATAAACCATTGTAATTGATTTCTAAACTGTAACACTTCGTCGTGATGAATATTTTTATATATTAAAACTGCATTTTCGTTAGATTTCAATTGAGTTGTGAATACAGTACTTGTTAAGTAATCTGCTAAATCATGTGAATACACAATAGCTTCTAAAAGTGAATTTGAAGCTAGTCTATTAGCACCATGAAGTCCAGTATATGAGCATTCTCCAATTGCAAAAAGTTGTAATTTATCGGTTGCTCCTTTTTCATCTACTATAATTCCTCCACATTGATAATGTGCCGCTGGTGCTATTGGGATTAAATCTTGAGTAATGTCAAACCCTTGTTGGGAACAATAATTAAAAACTTTAGGGAATTTGTTTTTGAAGTCTTCTATTGGTAGATGTCTTAAATCTAACCATACATTTTTACCGTTTTCTTTTTTCATCTGTTCTGAAATGGCCTTTGAAACCACATCTCGAGTTGCTAATTCTCCATTTTTGTGAACTTCAAATAAAAAACGTTCGCCGTTACTATTTAATATATGTGCACCATACCCCCTAATTGCTTCAGTAATTAAAAATGCTTGACTTTTTTGAGGTTCGAACATTGCTGTAGGGTGAAATTGAATATATTTCATGTTTTGCAGGGCAACATTAGATCTTATTGCCATAGCAACTCCGTCACCAGTTGATACAAAGGGATTGGAGGTGACGCCAAAAACTTGTCCAGAACCACCAGTTGCTAAAACTGTTGCTTTAGCTTCAATTATAGTTGGTTCTCCTTTTTCGTCAAAACCTTTCAAACCTAAACAATGACCATTTTCAATAATTAAATCAGTTGCAAAAAAAGAGGTTTTTATAGTAACGTTTGGTAATTTTTCAATTAAAGGAATTAATTTAGTCTCAATTTCATATCCAGTTTTGTCTTTATGATGAACAATTCTGTTCTGAGAGTGACCACCCTCTAAGCCTAAGTCCAAACCACCTTGTGAATTTTTATCTAATTCAACACCCCATTGTAATAATTCATTTAATCGTTTTGGGGCTTCTGTAATTACATGCTGAACAACTTTTTCATCACAGAGTCCTTTTCCAGCTTTTAGAGTGTCTTCAACGTGTTGTTTATAACTATCTTTTAAGAAATCATGTACTACAGCAATTCCACCTTGAGCATAGTACGTATTACATTCATCAATACTTGTTTTACTAAGTAAAAGTATAAGTAGGTTTGGGTTTATTTCACTTAAGTATTTGGAAAGAGATAAACCTGCTAATCCTGATCCAACAATAAGTATATCGGTTTGTATTTTTTGCATTATTCTTAATTTATAGACAACATTTTCTGAATAGGCACTAAAGCTTTTTCAATAACCGATGTGTCAATTTTTACTTCAGGTTGTTCTTTTTTTAAACAATTGTAGAGTTTTTCTAAAGTATTAACTTTCATAAAAGCACATTCGCTACATGCACAAGTATTGTTTTCTTTTGAAGGCGCTGGAATTAATGTTTTGGTTGGATTATCCAATTGCATTTGGTGTAAAATTCCCGCTTCTGTGGCTACGATAAAAGTGTCGTTTGTACTGTTTTTCACATGATTCAACATGCCTGATGTCGAACCAATGTAGTGTGCTACTTTTAAAATATGTGTTTCCGATTCAGGATGAGCAATTATTGTAGCGGTTGGATGTTTTTTATATAAGTCGATTAATTTTTCTAAAGAAAAAGCTTCATGAACAATGCAGGAACCTTCCCATAAAACCATTTCTCTACCTGTTTCTGCAATCAGATATTTTCCTAAATTTTTATCGGGAGCAAAAATAATGAGTTTGTTTTCTGGGATTGAAGCTATTATTTTTTTTGCATTAGAAGAAGTGCAAACAATGTCAGTTAATGTTTTTATTTCTGCTGAACAATTAATGTAAGTCACAACAGTATGATTAGGATATTGTGCTAAAAAAGTTTTAAAATCTTCAGGTTGACAACTGTCTGCAAGTGAACATCCAGCTTTTACATCGGGAACGATTACTTTTTTATTTGGATTGACAATTTTAGCTGTTTCTGCCATGAAATAAACGCCAGCAAAAACGATAATATCCGCATCAACTTGCGATGCTTTTCTCGATAATTCTAAACTATCACCCACAAAATCAGCAATCTCTTGAATGGCTTCTTCTTGATAATAATGCGCCAGAATTACCGCATTTTTTCTTTTCTTCAATTCAAGAATTTTCTCTTTTAAATCCGATGTTGTTTTCATTAGAGGATATTTTTATCTTTTATTTAATTAAATTTTTTAAAGCTTAAGGAAAGTCTCTCCGGTGTTGAATTCACTAATTAAATCCAAAAGAGAAGTTTCTTTCAGCGTTTTCTTCAAATTTTCACGTAATGGCTTGTACTTATGATGAAAGGGACACGGTTGTTTATCGGAACAATCATGAAGTCCTAAACTGCATCGGTCAAATAAGTCATTTCCGTCGATAGCTTTTACGAGCTGTTCCAACTTAATGTGTTTCAATTGTACCTTTTCGATTTCAAATCCACCGCCATTTCCTTTAATCGATTTTATGATATCTGCTTTTACCAAACGTTGTAAAATCTTAGCTGTAAAAGGTTCTGGCGATTCAATTTTTCTGGCAATGTCTCGAATACCGCAACGCTTGCCAGCAGAGGATTCTGAGGCAATGTAAATGGTAGCTCGTATGGCATATTCACAAGTTTTTGAAAACATAGATAAAATTTACACAAAGTTAGGCATTTTAAATCATCGAAATATGATTTTAGTCATATTCTGATGGATATCCTTTTCCGAAATTGATTGCGAATCGGGTAGTGGTGCAATTGTGTTTTGATAATTTCTGAAATTTTGAATGTAATAGTTTTTATCATAACCTAATTCTAATAAAACGTCTTGCATAGCAACAATATCCTCTGGATTCAATAAAGAGGAATGATAAGTAGTTCGGATTTCAAATGGAATGGAACTTGCTTGAAGCAATTCAAAACAACTTAGAAATTGAACATAAAAATCCGATTTTGTAATCGCAAAAAACTTCTCTTTCGGACCTTTAAAATCCAAAGCCACATAATCGATGAGATTTTCTTCTATTAGTTTTTCTAGTACTTTGGGCTGACTTCCATTGGTGTCTATTTTTATTAAAAATCCTAAACTTTTCACTAATTTTATGAATGGGATAATGTCTTTGTGAATCAAACATTCACCACCGCTAAAAACTACGGCATCCAACAAATTGCTTCTCGATTTTAAAAACGAAACGATTTCGGAAAAGTAAAAAGAGCCTTTTCCGAAAACTATTTCGGGATTGTAACAATAATCACATTTCATGTTACACCCTGCAAACCATAAGATACAAGCCGATTTATCGGGATAATCTAACAGTGTGAAGGGTGTAAAACTATGAATGGCTTTTTTGTTTAGAAAATCAAGATTTACATTCTCTAAAGTGGGTTCGTTGTTTGTGTTCACCTTTTTTTCCAATATTAAAACTTTCTACGGGTCTGTGATAGCCCATTACTCGTGTATAAACCAAACATTTGGTTCTTTTTTCATTGTGTTGAAGCAAAATTTCAGTGGTTTGTGTTTGCATAAGAGGTTGTATTTAAGGTTGCTAATAATTCTTCATCGCATTTTGGACAATATTCGTGTTCACCATTCAAATAGCCATGTTTCGGACAAACGCTGAAAACTGGGGTAACCGTGATGTAAGGCAATTTGAAATTCGTGATTACTTTTTTAATGAAATTACGACACGCTTCAACCGAACTTAGTTTTTCATTCATGTATAAGTGTAAAACCGTTCCTCCGGTGTACTGACATTGTAAATTGTCTTGTAATAGCAAAGCTTCAATAGGATCTTCGGTGTAATCTACTGGTAATTGCGAACTGTTCGTATAGTAAATATTTTCGCCTTCACCTGCTTGAAAAATATCGGAATAACGTTTCTTGTCTTCTTTCGCAAAGCGATACGTAGTGCCTTCTGCTGGAGTTGCTTCTAAGTTGTATAAATTGCCTGTTTCTTCTTGATAAGCTCTCATTTTGGTTCGAATGTGTTCCAAAATTTCAGTTGCGAATGCCATTCCGTAGTCAGAAACAATATCTTCTTTTCCATTGGTGAAATTTTGAATCATTTCGTTAATTCCGTTCACACCAATTGTTGAAAAGTGATTTCTGAAATGAGGCAAATAACGTTTGGTATAGGGAAACAATCCTCTATCGTACATTTCCTGAATAAAAACGCGTTTTTTCTCTAATGTCGCTTTCGAAATTTCTAACAAACGATCTAAATCGGAATATAATTTCGCTTTATTGCCTTTGTTCAAATAACCCAAACGCGCCATATTAATAGTTACGACACCGATACTTCCCGTCATTTCCGCACTTCCGAATAAGCCGTTTCCTCTTTTTAATAATTCGCGTAAATCGAGTTGTAAACGGCAGCACATGCTTCGTACGGCATTCGGTTTGTAAGCATTTGGATTTTCAACTTTATTGCCGTTTTCATCATATGTATATTGACTTCCGATGAAATTTTGGAAATAAGACGAACCAATTTTTGCGGTATTTTCGAAAAGAATATCGGTGTTTTCTCCATACCAATCAAACTCTTCGGTAATATTAACCGTTGGAATAGGGAAGGTGAATGGCTGTCCATGCGCATCGCCTTCGGTCATGACGGTGTAATACGCTTTGTTGATGAGATTCATTTCTTTTTGAAAATGTTCGTAGCGCATTTCGGTTATGTCTGAAACGCCTCTTTCTTTGGCTCTTTTTATAAAATCTTCTGAAGTAATTCCCTTGAAAAGATGCTGTTCGTTTCGTGTTGGGATTTGCTCTTTTAAGTCGTCAGGAACCACCCAATCTAAAGTAATATTCGTAAACGGCGATTGTCCCCATCGTGCAGGCACATTCAAATTGTAAACAAAACTTCGAATCGCTTTTAAAACATCTTCATACGATAAATTATCTTTGAAAACATAAGGAGCTAAATAGGTGTCAAACGAACTAAAAGCTTGAGCACCGGCCCATTCGCTTTGTAAAATTCCAAGGAAATTCGCCATCTGTCCTAATGCTTCTCTAAAATGATTCGGAGGACGACTTTCCACTCGACCACGAACGCCGTTAAAACCTTCATTCAATAAAACACGTAAACTCCAACCGGCACAATAACCCGTTAAGCAATCTAAGTCGTGAATGTGAATATCGCCATTACGATGTGCGTAGCCTTCTTCTTTCGAATAGACTTTGTCTAACCAATAATTTGCAATGATTTTTCCCGCGACATTATTTACTAAACCTGCATTAGAATATGAAGTATTAGCGTTGGCATTGATGCGCCAATCCGTTTGGTTAGTGTATTCTTCTATGGTTTGGGTGCTGTCGACATAAGTGGTGTCATCATTTAATCCTAAAACGTGTTCGCGCTGCAGTTTTCGGGTGTGACGGAACAACATGAAGGAACGCATCACTTCATAATGACCATATTCGAAAAGCGTTTTTTCAATTTTATCTTGGATATCTTCTACTGCCCAAGTGTCTTTGTGCGATAACAATTGGAACACGGTTTCAATTACTTTTAGATTTAAAGTTTCGCTTACACTGGCAAAAGCTTTTGTAATGGCTTCTTCTATTTTGAAAGGTTCAAAGGGTAAATACGTGCCATTTCGTTTGATTACAAATTTGTCCATACTGCAGAATTTTTATTGTGGTATGGAGCAAATTTAGATATTAAAAAGACTTTTTAGTCTTGTTTGAATAAATAATAATCAACAAATTATGATTTAATTTTGTTGATAAGTTTTTCAAATGAACAACGATTTAATTTATAACTCAGATTTATCAAATGTTATGATTCCTTTTTAAAAATTAAGTTGAAATGATTAAAAAATGAAGAAGAATAAAATTTGAATTTCAAGAAATGAATAAAAATATATGGTGAAATCAATTATTTTTAGATAAATCAACTAAATTGTCAATCGTAAATAATAAACCCTGTAAATTAATGTTTTACAGGGTTTTCTGTGGAGTCGGAGAGAATCGAACTCTCGTCCAAACAAGCAATCAAAAAGCTTTCTACACGCTTAGTTTCCTCTTGAATTTTCGACTAAAAGCAAGGCTAGAAACCGCCACTTTTAGCTTAGCTTTATCAGTGTCAAGAAGGATTTAAAGCATTACCTTCTCTAGGTTTACTTTTACGGTTCTCCTAAACCAACCGCCATAAACCAAGGCTTTTGAGGAGAATCCAGCTTTCCTACCTAGTAGGAACTTGGCAAATCTTACTATAATTCAGATTAAGCAGCTAAAGCGTAATTATTTTCGCCGTTTATAGGTTTGTACATTTGGATTTACGAGCTAAACATACAACGCTCGACGTGCTTACTAATCAATTCCACTCGCTGTCAAAACCAGTCGACCCCATTTTGAAAATTAGATTTTTGAATAGTATATTTATCAAAAAGTGAGCCAAAAGTACTATCATTTTTTCAATAAAAAAAACTGTTGTACAAACAAAGGTAAAAAGTTATATTTGTAACATTAATCAAATGTTTGGTTACAAAATATTTTTTAGCATGAAGTTTGGTATTATTAAAGAAAGAAAAAACCCGCCAGATAGAAGAGTGGTTTTTACTCCAGAAGAGTTAGTTCGATTGCAATCTGAACATCCTGAAGCAGTTGTAAAAGTTGAAAGTTCAGATATTCGTGTTTTTTCTGATGAGCAATATCAAAATTTAGGAATAAAAGTTGATTCTGATGTAACTGATTGTGATGTTTTATTTGGTGTAAAAGAAGTGCCAGTTGATGCTTTAATTTCGAATAAAAAATACTTTTTCTTTTCGCATACCATAAAAAAACAACCTTATAATAGAAAATTACTACAAGCAATACTTGAAAAAAATATTGAATTGTATGATCATGAAACAATTGTTGATGCAACTAACAGAAGATTAATTGGTTTTGGACGATATGCCGGAATTGTTGGTGCTTACAATGGTTTTAGAGCTTTCGGAATAAAATATGACTTGTTTACATTGGCTAAAGCAGAAACTTTAAGTGGAAAAGATGAGTTGATTACCCGTTTAAAAAGACAAACGCTCCCAAATATAAAAATTGTGCTTTCTGGACACGGAAAAGTAGGAATGGGCGCAAAAGAAATTTTGGATGGTATGAAAATTAAGCAAGTCTCTGTTACAGATTTTTTATCAAAAAAATACTCTGAACCCGTTTATGTACAAATTGATGTTTTGGATTACAATAAACGAATTGATGGGCAAGTTTTAAACAACGATGATTTCTATAAAAATCCGCAAGATTATATTTCAGATTTTGGTCGTTTTACAAAAGTTGCTGATGTATACATTGCTGGACATTTTCATGGAAACGGAGCGCCAGATATTTTAACACGTGAAATGCTTCAAGCACCTGATAATAAAATTCAAGTTGTGGCAGATATTTCTTGTGATGTTGATGGTCCTGTTGCATGTACACTAAAGGCTTCAACTATTGCAGAACCATTTTTCGGTTACTTACCAAGTGAGCATAAAGAAGTTTCTTACACGCATCCTGCTTCAATAATGGTAATGTCAGTAGATAATTTGCCTTGTGAATTACCTAAAGATGCCAGTGAAGGTTTTGGTGAAATGTTTATGCAGCATGTAATTCCAGCATTTTTCAATGGAGATAAAGATGGTATTTTAGAAAGAGCCAAAATGACCGAAAAGGGAAAATTGACACCACGTTTTGCCTATTTGCAAGATTATGTTGATGGACAATAAATAACAAAAAATATAATTACAAAATCTCGATTTCTATCGGGATTTTTTGTTTTAGGCTAAAAACATATATATTTGTTAAAAACTAATCAAACACTAATGAACAATCAAATCAAAACTAATTATCCTGCATTGTATACCCTTATTACAGTGTTTTTCTTTTGGGGATTTATCGCAGCTGGAAACAGTATTTTTATTCCATTTTGTAAAAGTTATTTTTCATTAGATCAATTTCAATCGCAGTTGGTTGATTTTGCTTTTTATACGGCATATTACGTTGGTGCTTTATTACTATTTGCTTTAGGAGATTTATCGGGCAAAGATATTGTTGGAAAATGGGGTTACAAGAAAAGTATTGTTTACGGATTATTATTTTCGGCTTTAGGTGCTGGAGCAATGATTATTGCTGTTGAAGCAAGTGTTTATGCTGGAATGTTAGTAGGATTATTCATAGTTGCATTAGGTTTTTCATTGCAACAAACTGCTGCAAATCCGTTTGCAATTTTATTGGGCGACCCAAAAACTGGAGCAAGTCGTGTGAATCTTGGTGGAGGAATCAACTCTTTTGGGACAACTATTGGACCAATTGTAGTGGCATTGGCTTTGTTTGGAACCGCAAAATCAATTTCAGATGATCAAATTAAAGCATTAGAATTAAGTAAAGTAGTATTATTATATATTGGTGTTGGATTATTATTTGTTGCAGCTGCGGCATTATTTTATTTTTCTAAAAAAGTACCAAGCGGAATTGCAAATGAACCAATGGAAAAAGCTAATAAAGCACTAAGAACATTGGTAATTATGACGGTTTTATTAGGTGTAATGTTTACACCCGTATTTCAAAGTTATAAAAGTGCTGAAGCTAAAAAAATTGAAACTTTAGAATATGATTTAAACTATGCTAAATCGAAAAAAGCAATTGAAAAAACAAAAGACTTTACGGGTGATGAATTAGCAGTTTATAAAGAAAATTTGAATACGAAAAATACTAAATTGACAGTTTTAAAGAAGGCGATTGAAAGAGAGAGAATGCTATGGCTTTCTGGAGCTTTATTAGTTGTTGTAGGTGGCTTGATGTTTTCTTATGCTTCAGCAAAAAAGAGATCGGAAGGTTGGGGAGCTATGCAATATCCACAGTTGGTTTTAGGAATGTTGGCTATTTTTACTTACGTTGGAGTGGAAGTTGCAATTGGTAGTAATTTAGGAGAGTTATTAAAATTAGAAGAATTTGGTAGCTTACAATCATCTGATATTGCGCCTTATATTTCTATGTATTGGGGAAGTTTGATGATTGGGCGTTGGGCAGGAGCTATTAGCGTTTTTAATTTGCAAGGCACAAAAAAGACCATAGCTTTAATTGTGGTTCCATTAATTGCTTTTGGAATTATTTTAGGTGTAAACATAATTTCAGGAAAAGACATGAAACCTTTGTATTATTATATTTTCTGTGTTTTGATACAAATTGGAGCTTTCTTTTTAAGTAAAGATAAACCAGCAAGAACGTTAACCATATTTGGAACATTTGGAGTTGCTGCGATGTTAATTGGTCTATTTAGCACAGGAACAGTTGCTATTTATGCCTTTTTAGCAGGTGGATTAGCGTGTAGTATTATGTGGCCATCTATTTTTAGTTTGTCAATTATTGGATTAGGAAAATATACTTCGCAAGGTTCTGCGTTTTTAGTTATGATGATTTTAGGTGGTGGAATTATTCCTCCAATTCAGGGAAAATTATCTGATATTATTGGAATTCATCAATCGTATATTATTGCTGTAGTTTGTTTTGCTTATTTAACACTTTTCGCAATTTTGGTAAAAGGCTTGCTAAAGAAACAAAACATTGATGTAGATGCAATTGAAGTAGAGGGAAGTCATTAATTAGTGATGAGTAATTAGTAAATAGTGATAAGTTTAACCTCCGATTGAATGTTTTCAATCGGAGGTTTTTGTTTTTATTTATTCCATTCAATCTTTCTCGAGAAATACATCACAGCAGCTAGTATTAAAAACAATCCAATACTTCCTACTAATAAAGCATAATCTTCCAATTGGATAATCACATAAATAAAAGTATATAAAACACTAAGCGAAATCCCAATGAAAGTTGGAAACTTTCTATCTTTTAATATGGAAATGGAATACAGCGAAATCATTATTATGACCGATGCTCCAGCAATCAAGTAAGCAAAAGAAAATGTACTGTGTTCAGTAATCGAAATTAGTAAAGTGTAAAACATAATCAAAGCAATTCCAATCATCGAATACTGAAAAATATGAATGTTAATTTTACTAATCGACTGAATCAAAAAGAAGATTAAAAAGGTTAATCCAATGACCAAAAAGCCGTATTTAGAAGCGCGTTCGTTTTGCTGATATTCATCAACTGGCGTAATAAAATCTACTGCAAAAGCGTATTTGCCTAATTCGGGTAAAACTTCAAAATAGTTTTGGGCAAACGGACGATTGAAATGTAGTATTTTCCAATTGGCTTCAAAGCCGTTATCCGTAATTTCTCTTGAAATAGGCGAGAAGTTTCCGTTAAAGTTCGGCGAATTCCAATTTGAAGTCATTTTCGCATCAGTAGTTTTTCCAATCGGAACCATTTTTACTTGCTTGCTTCCGTTAAATGAAATTGTAAAATTAAATTTGGTATTGTTTTCAAGCGTTTTATAATCAAAATAGTTGGTCTCCAAGCTTTCAATGCTGTCATTTGTACTATTTGCAACCGATTCAAAAGCTAAATTTTGATTCCCAATTTTCATTTTTACTTCATCTTTGAGACTTTTCAAATTAGTAGTACGAATTAAAATTTTAGCTCGATTCCAATAGATATTTTCAGATGGAATTCCTTTTGAAGCAAAATTCGGAGTAGTATAATTTCCATCAAATTGCATTTTGGTGGTAAATACATTCGATTTGTAAATGCTTCTTTCTAAAGGCTTTACCATGGTAACTTCCGATTTATTATTTAATTCTTCAGGAAAGAAATAGGCATAATTATTGGCTCCCGACATTGGATCTTTGTACGGCACTTTTAAAATCGGACCATAAAAGTAAACCGAATTTCCCCATTTGGAAGTGGTTTCGGTAATGACTTCTTTTTGGCGTTGGCTTCTTTCTACAATTAATTCTTGTACTAATGCTAATGGAATGATTAATACTAAAGTTAGAATCCCAACCATTATCATTTTAGCGGTTGTGGTTTGAAAGAACGGTACTTTTGGTTCTTGTTGCATTTGTGTTTCCATGTTTTTATTATTTGATTAGTTATTGAATATTAAAGGTTTTTTGAATGTGAGTTAGTGGAACCGAAAGCATATTTAAAAAATCCAATCCAAAGAATTCATGTGCCACTTTTCCTCTTTGATATTGTTGTTTGAAATATGAAAATCGAGTAGGATAGAAGAGTGTTCCAGAAATGATTACCATCATTAAATACAAGCTTCGTTTGCCGTTTCCATACAAATAATATTGCATGCCTATTTCTTCTACAACTGAAATTCCGGTATTGGTTAACACGTGAATAATATCGTGGTCTTCCAATTTGGGTTGGATTTCAAAATTGTATTTCACTAAAAAGCAACCTAAATGAAATCCCAGGCTATCATTAGGAAGTTGTATCAACTGATTGACTTCAACATCCCAAGCTTTTCCTTTCTTAAAGAATTTTTGATACGGTTTTTTACTGAGTTCGTACATTTTTTCGATAAATAAATCTCTCATAAATATTAATTAAAAGTACTTTGTAATTCAAAGTAAATAGATAAAAAAATAGGTTTAGCTTTTCTTGATTAATTTTTCAAGTGCTTCAATATGAGAAGTAAAGGCAATTCTTCCTTCTTTTGTAGCACTATATTTTGTGTTGGGTTTTTTACCAATGAACTGTTTCTCAATTTGAATGTAATTTTCTAATTCTAATGCTTTAGTATGCGAAGCTAAGTTGCCATCGGTTACGCCTAAAAGTTCCTTAAGCATATTAAAATCTGCACTTTCATTCACCATCAATATCGACATAATCCCCAAACGAATTCGGTGATCAAAGGCTTTATTGATATTTTGGATGATGTTTAGCATGTTTAGTTTAAGGTTTAAAAGGTTAAAAGTTTTGTTGCGATGTAAAAGATTAAGACTATGATAATTGAGTAAACTAAGCAAAATGGGTAACCAAAAAGATAAAATTGGTTTGTTCCATTGTCATTGATGATTTCCAATTCTAATTGTTCATATTCATATGTATATTCATTTCCGTCAATTTTACCATTATTATTTAAATCAAATTTTCTTAATTCTTGTTTGCCAACATAATCAAAATATTGTAACGACAAAATGGAGATTAGATATAAACTGATTGATGATATTGCAATTATTTTAAAGTAGCCTATTTTTTTCTTTCTTAACAAATAAATACAAAAAAGAAAAAGTATACTTAATCCAATCAAAAAATACATATTACTTTCTCTCGTATTTAAAATACATTAAACTTCCGTATAAAATATGACATCCTCCAAATCCTAATGCCCAGAATAATAAGCCATACCCTAAGAACCAAGTCGATAATAAACCTAAAGCTATCATCGTAATTCCTAAATAACGAACATCTCCTAAAGTATATTTGCTAGCATTTACACAAGCTAATCCGTAGAATATCAAAGTTAATGGAGCAACTAAACCCAACATATTTTTTTCGATCAAAAAGATAATAAAAAATCCACCAGTTGCCAAAGGAATCATAAAGTTGATAACCAATCTTTTGGAAGCGCTGTTCCATACATTTTCATGACTTTTTCTCGCTTTACTGATACTTAACACAATTCCAGTTACAATCGACAACACTAAAACAGAAGTGGCAATAATCAATAAGCGAATTACTGCATCTTCAGAAATGATTAAATCGCGATAAGCACCCATTGTTGAAGTATCAAAGTATATCGTTTTGTAAGCCATCCATGCACCAACTAATGCATAAACGCCTGCTAAAATTCCCGATAAACCACTCAAAGATATAAAACGTGATGATTTGTTCATCAAATTTTTGATTTCGGTAATGTCGTTAAGATAGTTGTAGTTTTCCATTTTAAAGTACTTTGAAATACAAAGTAAATAATAAATAATTTGTTGACCAAACTTTTTTTACATTATTTTTGAAGAAATCATTTTCTATGAAACCTACAGAAGCATATATACTCCGTCAACCTGAACAATACCAAGCGATGATGTTACATGTGCTTGCAGTAGTAGAGCAGGAGCTTTCGCAATCAGAATTGCTATTTAAATGGGGAATTCCGTACGTGTATTATAAGAAAAAACCATTTTGTTATTTAGCTCCCAACCATAAAAAAGGGTTTTTAGATGTTGGTTTTGCCAAAGGATTTGAATTAAAAAAGAATCAAGAAGTTTTGGTAGACGAAAAACGAAATACCGTTAAATCGTTGCGATATTTTTCTATTGAAGAAATAGATAATGCCGTTTTAATTGATGTTATTTCGGAAGCGAAATTGCTTTATAAATAAAAAATCACGAACTCGTTCAGAATCCGTGATTTGTATAGTAATCAATTTGATTACAATCTAAAAATTCCGCCAACCGCTATGATGCGTTGGAAAAACCAAAAATTTTGTTCGGCAGAATCTGCTTTATCTTTTGTAGTTCTAATGTCATTCATTTCGATATAGCCACCTTTTAATTCGGTTTGAATAAAGAAATATTTAAAAAAAGTAAAATTCAATCCTACTTTTGCTGAAAGACCATAACCAGATATATGAAACTCATCGTATCTGTCTTTTCCTAATAAAGTTGTATTTGTTTTAGGATATAAAAATCCTCCTCCAATTCCTTCAGTTAAATTGATTTGAAATTTATCGGTATTTGGTAATCCAATTAAGCCAGATATATCATCTACACGAGAAATCTCTGTGTTTATATAGTTTAAACCATCGGTATGTTCAAATAATAAGAAATCTTCGGTTAACAACAATTCATCATCTGATATTGTTTCTCCAAATGTATTATTTCCTTCTTCTGGATAATATCCTGAATAATCAACCCTTCTATCATTATACATCACGTATTTCATATGATCCAAACCAATAGAAATGTTGTAATGGTCATTAATGAAATACCCAATTCTTAAATTGGTTTGTGGAATAGTCATTCGTGCAGGATTTACATAATCAATATGATATCCTTTTGGTTTGTCATGTGCCGAAACATTGTAAATGGTAAAATCGTAATCAGCACCTTTAAAACGAATGTCTGATTTAGAATACGATTCGCGATTTCCACCCCAAAAAACATAAAATTTACCTTTGTTTTTACTCGTGTATTTTTCAGGATTTTCGACTGTTTCTTGCGAAAAGGTGTACTGTGAAAAAACACAAAAAGTTAGTACAACCATTAAAAATGGATGTTTCATTAAAATTATAAAATATTAAAATTGATTTACGGTTTTGCGAATAGCAACTAATTTAGTCATTAAGTTTTCGAAATAATCTAAGTGTAACATATTGGCTCCATCACTTTTTGCATTTGCAGGATCAAAATGTGTTTCAATGAAAATTCCGTCAACACCAACAGCAATTCCTGCTTTGGCAACGGTTTCAATCATATCTGGACGACCACCAGTAACACCAGTAGTTTGATTTGGTTGTTGTAACGAATGTGTTACATCTAAAACCGTAGTTGCAAAGTTTTGCATGGTAGGGATTCCTCTAAAATCTACAATCATGTCTTGATAGCCAAACATTGTTCCTCTATCGGTTACCATTACGTTTTCGTTTTGGCAATCTAATACTTTTTGAACGGCATGTTTCATGCTTTCCGGACTCATAAATTGGCCTTTTTTCAAGTTTACAGTTTTACCTGTATTAGCAGCTGCTACTACTAAATCAGTTTGACGCACAAGAAAGGCAGGAATTTGTAAAACATCAACATATTCAGCGGCCATTGCAGCATCTTCATTGGTGTGAATATCGGTTACAGTTGGTACACCAAATTCTTTTGATACTTTTTGTAAAATTTTTAATGCTTTTTCATCTCCAATTCCAGAAAAACTATCAATTCTTGAACGATTTGCTTTCTTGAAAGAACCTTTGAAAACGTAAGGAATTTGTAATTTATCGGTAACAGAAACTAATTTTTCAGCAATTCGCATAGCCATTTCTTCGCCTTCAATAGCGCAAGGACCAGCTAATAAGAAAAAATTACCACTATCTAAATGTTTGATTTGAGGTATGTTTTGTAAATTCATGTTGTGTTGATTTTGAAGTTGCAAAGATAAAAAGAAAAACCTTCTAAACAGCAGTTTAAAAGGTTACTTATGTTACACTTTATTTAAAAAGTTTTTTATTTATCACGTGTAGGAAGTTTTTTTATTGATAATCCTTTTGGACAAACTATTTTTCCCTTTTCAAACGTATTAAAATACATGGTTAATTTTTTTGTTGTACCTTCTAAGGTTACTTCATAAATTCCAATTGTTCCAGCGCCCATAGTGGTATTTTTTGTTGGAAAAGGGCAACAAGTATCCACTTTTTTGAAGCTAATTTTTTCACCATTTGGACCCTCTAACCCATTAAAATAGTATTCAATGTTTATGGCTTCTTGTTTTTCATTAATAAAGCCAATATTTACTGGATAATCTGGATCAAATCCATATTTACTATCTTCTGCATATTCTGTAATAACATATCTGTTATCAGTAAATGAAGGTCTTTTAGCAGAATTATCTACATTTTTTAAAGTGGATTCAGTACTTACACAACTGGTTAAAAATACTGCTGTAATTATAGAAAAAAAGTATTTCATTTTAATTTGATTTAATCGTTGAAACTGGTGTTTTTGGTTTTAAAATGTAAGCAACAATCGCGCCAATTACCACTCCAAAAGATAATCCACCCGAAATACTTTGCCAAATATAAGCTGTTAAATTAAAATAACTTTTTGCTTCTTCTAAGGTTAATCTTTTACTTTCTACCGAAAGCGCAATTAGTTTGTCGAAATAGTTTGGTGTAATGAATTCGTGGGTGATAAATTGTGTAATCGGACTAAATATTACAACAATAAAAGAAATAACAACACCAGATATAAATCCTTGTTTCCAACTCATTTCTCCGTTGTAATAGTTTTTCTTTTTATCACTTAAAGCTAAATAATACAATAGGAAGTTTGGAAAAATAATTAGCATCGTAAAAAACATTTGCCATTTAATTTTTTCATCATGAAATCCCAATTGTTTTTCTAATGTCATCCACGCCAAAAATATAATCGACATGATTATAGCCCATTTGATTTCTATTTTAAACTTTTTCATTTTGTAAGAGGTGTTTTGTTGCTTCAAAATTAGCCAAAATTGTAACAATTGTTACTAAAACCAATCTTAATTTCTATTTTTGTACAAAATTGCAAAAAAAATATGGAATTTATCTTCGGAACATGGCATTGGTCAATTTCTGGTTTTTTAATCGGAGTAACAATGCTTATTTTAACCTACTTTGGAAAAAACTTTGGAATGTCGTCTAACTTAAGAACGATGTGTTCTATGGCTGGAGCCGGAAAATTTAGCGACTTTTTTAAATTAGATTGGCGCGAACAAAAATGGAGTTTAGCAGTTGTTTTAGGAGCAATCGTTGGCGGATTTATTGCCTATCATTTTTTATCAAATGGAACAGGTGTTAATTTAAACCCAGAAACATTAACTCAATTACAAACTCTTGGTATTGAAGCGCCAAACGGGAAATTACTTCCTGATACTATTTTTAGTATTGAAACGTTACAAACACCAAAAGGATTTGCCGTTTTATTAATTGGCGGATTACTAATTGGTTTTGGAACACGTTATGCAGGTGGTTGTACATCTGGTCATGCTATTTCAGGGTTGAGTAATTTGCAATTACCATCATTAGTCGCAGTAATTGGATTTTTTATAGGCGGTTTATTGATGGCACATTATTTATTACCACTAATTTTTAAAGCAGCATAATTATGAAGTTAGCACGTTTTTTTCTAACCGGAATTTTTTTCGGAATTGTTTTAACTAAGGCAGAAGCTGTTTCTTGGTATCGTATTTACGAAATGTTTCATTTTCAATCGTTTCATATGTTTGGAATTATTGGAACGGCTCTTTTTACAGGAATTATAGGTTTACAAATCATTAAACGTAAAAAACTAAAAGATTTTAATGGTTTTCCAATTAAAATTATTGAAAAAGAACGAGGTTTTTGGCGTTATGTTTTTGGTGGAACACTTTTTGGATTAGGTTGGGCATTAGTAGGAAGTTGTCCAGGACCTATTTTTATTTTATTAGGGACAGGAACATATGCAATTGCAGTAGTACTAGTTGGAGCCTTATTAGGAACCTATATTTACGGGTTATTGAAAGATAAATTACCTCATTAAAGTTACGTTAAAGTAACAAAAGTTACGGTGTTTAGTTTGTAGATTTTGTAAATTTGTTATTCATAAAATATAATATCATATCATGAAAACTACATTATATATACAAAATTTGAAATGTGGCGGTTGTGCCAATACAATTACTAAAAATATTTCAACGCTTGATGCGATTACTGATGTTTCAGTAAATGTTGAAGAAAGTTGTGTTTCTTTTGTTTACACAACAGAAGAAAAACTTATTGAAGTTAAAGAAAAATTAAAAGCTTTGGGTTATCCAGAAGATGGAGAAGCGAATAGTTTAGGTTCAAAAGCCAAATCGTATGTGAGTTGTGCCATTGGAAAAATGAGTTAAATAGGAAGTCTCAATTTTATTAAGATTTTTTTTATAAATAACTTGAGTAAATTTTTTAAAATTTTGTTGGTGATTAAAAAAAATGTGTATTTTTGATCAACTATAAAAAGTAAATTATGAAAAAAAGAATTTTATTATTTGTGTCAATTGTATCACTTTCACTAGCTTTTAATTCATGTAGTAGTGATGATGATAGTGGAGCTAGTACTTCGGGAAATATTGTAGGTAAATGGATTTTTTTAAAACAAGGTGAGATATCTGGAGGAGAAGAAGTTTTATATCCTTATGAGAATTCTTGCTCCTCTGCAAATGATTTTACAGAATTATTCAGCAATGGAACATTAAGAGATGTATACTACAATTCAAGTTGTTCTGAGAGTGTTGATAATGCAACTTGGTCTAGAAGTGGAAATATGATTACAGTATCTTATGGTCCAGGTGAAAGTTCTACTTCTGAAATAATAGAATTAACATCAACAAAATTAAAAGTTAAATACTATGATGAAGTTGATGAAATTTATTATCTAACTGAGTTTGTTAGAGATTAAATAAAAAGTCCCGATTTATCGGGACTTTTTATTTATATAATTTCTGCACTTAATCCAGCATCTAATAATGCGGAACATTGCGGCTTAAGTTGGTCAATCGGACCCGTTTTAACCGTGCATTTGCCTTTATAATGTACTAATAAAGCACATTGCTCGGCTTGTAATTCATCGTGTTTGCAAACTCTTATTAATGTATCAATAACATGGTCAAATGTATTTACATCATCATTGTGTAACACAATTTCGTTATTTACACCAACAGCTTCAGCTACTAAAACTTCTTCTTGTACTTTTTCTATCGTGCTCATTTTCTTTACGTTTGAAAGTTCTTTACAAAAATACTGAATCAAATTCAAATTCAAAAATCAAATTCAAAATTCAAGTTCAATTTCAAAAATCAAATTCAAGATTTAAAAAAGTTAAACTCCCAACTTCCATCTCCTAACTATTTCACAAATTTCAATGCAACCCAATTGTTACGTTCAAATTGTTTTAGATAGGTCAATCCTTTTGACGTACAACTTTCTGAAATTACTGGGATATCTTCTGTGTAAAAACCGCTTAAAAATAAAATTCCGTTTTCGTTTAAACAATCTACATATTGTTGCATATCGTTTAATAAAATATTACGATTAATGTTTGCAATAATAATGTCGTATTTTTTACCAACTAATAAAGAAGCATCACCTTCGTAAACCGAAATATGCTTGCAATTATTACGTTCTGCATTTTCAATTGAGTTTAAATAGCACCAATTGTCAATATCAATAGCATCGATTGGTTGAGCACCTTTCATTTCAGCTAAAATGGCTAAAATGGCAGTTCCGCACCCCATATCTAAGGTTTTTTTATTCGTAAAATCGGTTTCCAAAATATGTTGAATCATCATGTGAGTGGTTTCATGATGACCTGTTCCAAAACTCATTTTTGGTTCAATTACAATATCGTATTCAGCATTTGTTTTTTCGTGAAATGGCGCTCTCACATGACATTTTCCGTCTACTTCAATCGCTTCAAAGTTTTTTTCCCATTCTTCATTCCAATTCACTTGCTCAATTTCCTCAAAAGTATAATCGATTTTAAATTCTGGATTATCTAAGATCTGAATATCTTCTAGAATAGTTTCGCTCCACAAATCTTTCTGAACATAAGCAGAAATCCCTGTTTCAGTTTCAATAAAACTTTCAAAAGCTTTTTCTCCTAATTCAGCAATTAAAATTTCGCTACCTAATTCAATAGGTTCTATTGTAAAGTGATATCCAATGTATATATTTGACATAACATTAATTTTTTGCAAAGGTAATATTTACTTAACATACTTAACATTGATTTGATGTTAAGTTTGCACAAAATATACAACAACATAACAAATGAAAAAATTAGTAACCTTTTTATTGCTTGTAACTACTGCAATTACTGTAGCTCAAGACATAAAAGTAACCACAAAAGACAACGATTTAAAGTTGGCTGCACTTCCATATTATAGCTATGGAAAAGGATTAGGAATAACCTCGCCAGATAGTTTATTTCAATTAAATATTCGTTTTAGAATGCAAAATCGTGTTACATTTATTCAAAATGAGGACGAAGATGCTGCTTATTCAGGAGAAATTAGACGTTTACGTTTGCGTTTTGATGGATATGTAGGTAATCCACACTTTTTATATGTAATTCAATTGTCGTTTGCACCAGGTGATGTGGGCGAAATTCAAGATGGAGAAAATATCAATATTATTCGTGATGCTGCTGTTTTTTATCGTCCAAATAAACATTGGAGTTTTCTTTTTGGGCAAACCAAATTACCAGGAAATCGTCAACGTGTAAATTCATCAGGAGCTTTACAATTGACCGATAGAAGTATTAATAATGCTCGTTTCACCATTGATAGAGATTTTGGTTTTCAAGCGTATTATTTAAACGAAAACAAAGATAAATTTTCATACAATGTAAAAACGGCAGTAACTACTGGAGAAGGAAGAAACTGGACAAAATCTGCTGATGATGGAGTAGCCTTAACTGGAAAATTAGAGTTAATGCCTTTTGGTTCGTTTAAAAAAGATGGAACAAATTTTGAAGGAGACGTTGCTCGTGAAGAAAAACCAAGATTGTTATTATCTGGAGCTTTTCATCAAAATAACTTAGCAAGAAGAACACAAGGTCAACTAGGTGGCGATTTATTCGAACAAAAAACAATGAAATCGGTATTGTTAGATGCGATGTTCAAATATAATGGTTGGGCTTTTATGTCGAGTTATATGTCTCGTTCAGCGAAAGATCCAATTGCTTTTAATCCAGATGACATTACAGAGTTTAATTATGTGCCAGTAGGAAGTGGAATGGACTATCAATTAAGTTATGTTTTTCCAACAAACTACGAAATCATTGGTCGTTTTTCTACTCAAAAAATGCATGAAGATATTCAAGCATTAACTCCTGATTCTAAGCAATATTCGTTAGGTGTTACTAAATATTTATGGGAGCATGCTTTTAAATTACAAGGTGAAGTTACGTTAAGTGATTTGAATTATTTCGACGGAAGTAACAAACAAAATTGGTATGTTCGTTTTCAATTAGAAATCGGAATCTAAGTTTTAGAAAATATAACATAAAACCACAAGTCAGTAATTGATTTGTGGTTTTTTCATTTTCTGGATTTCCGATTTCTAAATTCTAATTTTTAAAATGCTTACCTTTGCACTTTATTTATTTTATTATGTTACATATAGGAGAGTTCAATACGTTAAAAATATTAAGAGATACTAAAGTTGGTTTGTTTTTAGGAAGTGAAGAAACACAAGAAGATGATGTTTTATTGCCGAATAAATATGTACCGAAAGAATTTTCTATTGGAGATGATTTAACTGTATTTATCTATCTTGACCATGAAGAACGTCCTGTGGCAACTACGCTTAAACCCTATATCAAACTGAATGAATTTGCGCATTTAAAAGTAAATTACATGAATCAGTTTGGTGCTTTTTTAGATTGGGGTTTAGAGAAAGATTTATTTGTTCCGTTTAAAGAGCAAGCCCGACCGATGGAAGTTGGAAAACGTTATTTGGTTTACATGCACATGGACGAAAAAACGAATCGTTTGGTAGCTTCAAGTAGAACGAACAAGTATTTGACGAATGAAAATGTTGATTTGGAACCCAATGAAGAAGTAAATATCTTAATTTCTCATATTACCGATGGTGGAATCAATGTTATCATCAATCAGAAATACAAAGGTTTAGCTTATAAAAATGAAGTATACACGGATGTAAAACCTGGAATGAAAACCATTGGTTACATCAAAAACATTCGTCCTGATGGGAAAATTGATGTCTTACTTCGTAAAGTTGGAGTAGAAGCAATAGAACCTTCATCTCAAATTATTTTAGACGAATTAAAAGCCAATCGTGGTTTCTTGCGATTGACTGATAATTCGCATCCAGAAGACATTAAAACGGTGTTGAAAATGAGTAAGAAGAATTTCAAAAAAGCCGTTGGAAATTTATACAAACAACAATTAATCGAAATCAAAGAAGACGGAATTTATTTGGTTTAGGATGTCAACAAAAAATAAGGTATATCTTTTACTTAGTATTGTCGTTCTATTAATGACATTCGTTGGTATTTTTCAAAATTTTGAAACCATTCATTTTATTGGTTTTGAAACCGAAATCATTTGGATTCCTATTTGGATAGCTGTTGTGATTTTACCACTTTTAAATTTATATGAAATTGCTATAAATACGGATGATTATAGCAAGTATTATTGGTTAGCTCTTTTAATTAATTTAATTTCTATTTTCTTCATTTTGAGATATTTCAAAATAGAATTGCTTTCCTAATTTTTTCCTAAATAAGTATTTCGTATTCTTTTTATCACTAAATTTGTATATACAAATATTAGTTTATGAATCGCAAGAATTTCATAACATTACTTTCAGGAGGAATCGCTATGGCAAGTATACAACCGTTCTATGATTGGACAAAAGGATTAGGAGAAGAAGAGGAGAAGATGCCCGTTTTATTCATCGGACATGGTTCGCCTATGAATGCCATTGAAGATAATGAGTTTTCAAAACGTTGGCAGCAAATGGGAAAAGAAATTCGAACACCAAAAGCAGTTGTAGTAGTTTCAGCACATTGGTTAACGAAAGGTACAATGGTAACAGCAATGCCAAATCCAAAAACAATTCACGATTTTGGAGGTTTCCCGCAAGTATTGTTTGATGTGCAATATCCAGCGCCTGGAAATCCTGAATTAGCGACAGAAATTCAAAAATTAATTACGAATCCAGCCGTAGAATTAGACCACGACTGGGGATTAGATCACGGAACTTGGTCGGTAGTTAAACATATGTATCCAAATGCAGATATTCCAGTTTTACAATTAAGTATCGATTATTATAAACCAGCAGCTTATCATTATGAATTAGCAAAACAATTACTTTCACTTCGTAAAAAAGGAGTTCTAATTATCGGAAGTGGTAATATGGTGCATAATTTACGAATGGTAGCTTGGGATAAATTAAACGAATCCGAATACGGATTTGATTGGGCTTTAGAAATGAATGATATCTTCAAAAATAAAATTTCAAATGGTTTTCATAAAGAATTAATTCAATACGAAAAACTAAACAAATCAGCTACATTAGCCATTCCGTCTCCAGATCATTATTATCCATTACTCTACATTTTGGCATTACAAACCGATAATGATAAAGTAGAATTCTTTAACGACAAAGCTGTTGGTGGTTCGTTAACGATGACTTCAGTGAAAATAGGTTAACTATTCGCCTTCTTCGTCATTAAATTTAAACGGATAATCGCCAAATTTTGGTGCTAATCTCTTTGTTTGATAAGGTTTTCTTGTGAATTTATTAGAAATCGCAATTATCGTAACCGAATCTTTTACCAATGTAACATAAGATGAAGTATTTCCATGCCACCAACCATTGTGGAAGAAATACTGTTGTCCAGTTTCAAATTCTAACATACGAATTCCTAAACCATAATTTCTGGTTCCTTTACGTTCGTAGCTATACCCTTTGAACATTTCGGCTTTCATGGCTGCGCTCAAAAATTTATCAGAATACAAAGCCAAATCAAATTGCAGTAAATCTCGAGGTGTTGAGTAGATATTTTTATCGCCATACACTTGGTCTAAATATTCAAAAGCTAATCGTAAATAATTGTTTTTATAAGACTGACTCACGCTGCCTTGTTTTGTTAAATCATCAAAAACAAAAGTGTTTTTCATTCCTAAAGGATCAAAAATTAATTCTTGAAGCACTTGTGGATAAGTCTTTTTCTCGACTTTTTCAATGATTAAAGCCAATAAAGCATAATTGGTGTTACAATACCCAAAACGAGTTCCTGGCGTTGATTCTAAGCCAATATTTTTAGTAGCTAAAAGAGTTAAAACATCTTGATTGGTTAGCGTTTTCTTTTTATCCCAAACGCCTTTATCATCGGTAAAATAGGCGTAATTTCGTAACCCACTTCTGTGATTTAACAACATTCTCACGGTTGTTTTTTCGTGTGGAAATTCAGGTAAAATAGAAGTTACTAAATCGTCTAACTTTAGTTTTTTTGCATCAACTAATTTTAAAATAGTTACAGCTGTTATTACTTTACTAACAGATGCAATGTGCAAAGGTGTATTTTGTTTGATAGAATCTCCTTTTTCTTTGTAGGCATATCCACTGTAATTTTCATAAAGAATTTCGCCATTTTTTGCTACTAAAAATGACCCACTAAAATCTCTTGAATTAAATTTATCATTATAAAATGCTTCTAAATCATCAGCTGTTTTTTTCTTGTAAACGGTTGTTAGCGGAGTAAAGTTAACCGCAAATTCAGAAACATTTCCATCCATATCTTTAACCGTAGACTCTTTTGCTTTGTCTGGTTTTTCTTGGCAACTTGTAATAAATAATAATAAACTTATGGTGAGTAATTTATAAAACATAGGGGTTGTTCTTGATCGTAATATTTTGATTTAGGCGTTGCAATGTAGCAATAAATTCTTCCTGTTTTTCAGGTGAAATGTAAATGTCATCATATTTGTTATATGTAATAATTAATCCAATATGACTCAATGCTGGTTTCCAAATGGTTGGCACATAAATTCCTTTGTGATATTCAATTTTGTTGATTTTAGTTATATCGATTTTACCATTAAAAGGACCCGATTTCCAATGTAAATACGTGTTTTCAATCTTGTAAAAAGTAGTTTTGTACGTCCAAATCAAGAATAAAATCACTAAGAAATGTATCGAAAATAGCACTAAAAAAGGCTCGTAAGAATCCTCAAAAAAAGCAGGAATTGTTAAGAGTAATAAAAATAATATTACCCCAACATAAATATACTTATTCAATTTACTTACCGCCGATTTAAAAATCATATTATAATCCTAATTTCTTCTTAGTCTCTTTTTGAATTCCATCTTTATGAACCAAAACAGAAATAGCTTTTAATTTCATATAAGGCACACTCATGTATACATATCCTCCGTTAGCCACTTTTTTTTCGTCGCTTCCCCAAGAATTTTTTACTTTGTAATACGTATTTCCTTTTTGATCTTTTACTTTTCCAACAATGTGCATTAAATGGTCGTCAGTGGTAGATAAATTTTCAAATTCTTGTTGGCGATATTCTGGTGTGATATTTTTTTCAATGATAATTTCGGCTAAACCAGTTTTAGTATCTTCTTCTTTTTCTGGAACAAAAGCCACTCCATATTTTCCTGAAAATGTTGCTTCCGAAACATCACAATCTAATGAAAGCGAATAGCCGTTTGCTAATGCATTGTCAATGTTGGTAATAAATTCGTCTAATGGCAAATTATACATACCTCCGTTTGAAAAATTATCAGGAATGTTCAAAATGAACGGTTTGTAATTCGCTTCGTGAGTAAACGAAGTCAAGGTGATATAATTTTCAGGCTTAATTTTAGCAAATTCAGCAAATGATTTCGGAGTGTAATTTTTGCCTTCGTATTCAAATTTTGTTGGAATACTTCCCAGATAAATATCCAAAACAGCATTAACCGCTTGTTTCCAATTTTTAGATAATTTACCACTTGGATTCGATACATACGTTTTTAACATCGCTTCTAAAACTGCAACCATTTCTGCATGGTTATGTTTGCTGGCGTCATCATTTAATCCATCATAAATGCTATTAGGAACTAATCCGTATTTTGTTACACTAGTAATTACATCATGAGCCAAAGCACCTTCACTAAAATTCGCTTTTCCTTGACGCAAAACATAGTTTTCAGCTTTTAATGGATAAGTAGTTCTTGCTTGATACATTTCAGAAAGGTCGATTTTCTTACCCGTTAAGCGAATAATTTCCGATTCTAAAAACGAAGAAGTAGAGAAACTCCAACACGTTCCCGTTATGTCTTGAGAGATGACAGGTAAACATTCCACATCATTAACTTTCTGAAATTCATAGTTTTGAGCCGTAGCTGTAAAAAAGGATGTACTCAGTAGGAATCCTACATATATTTTTTTCATGTGACTTATTGTTTTGAACTTGCAATATAATGCAAAAAATGAATTATTTTTACCAAAACAAATACAAAAATAAAAGGCAAGTTCAAATTCAATTTTAAAAGAAAATATCAAGACATTCATGGAATTAAACGAACCAACAGAAAGAATATTCAATTTAGATGAAAGATTAGTTAGATTTGCTGGAGAATCGATTTTCTTTGTCAGAAAATTAGCTAAGGCATATGAATTAGAATATTACAAAAATCAATTAATTCGTTCTTCTGGAAGTGCTTCTTTAAATTATGGTGAATCTCAAGGAACTATTACAGATAAAGATTACGTTTTTAAATTATCATTAGTTGTAAAAGAATTAAAAGAATCAAGAAATTCACTTCGAGTTTTAAATTACATTAAAGAAGGTGAAGAAAATGAAAGAAATTGGCTTTTGTCAGAAGTAGAAGAATTAATTGCTATTACATCAAGAATGATGTTAAATAAATTGAAATAATTTTTTTAAACACAATACTTTTGAAATTGAACTTGAATTTGCCCTTGCACTTGAAAATAAAATAAATTTAAAATTATGAGCACAATCAACTGGAAAACTGTAAAAGAATTTGAAGATATAACCTATAAAAAATGCGATGGCGTTGCCCGAATTGCTTTCAACCGACCTGATGTTAGAAACGCCTTTCGTCCGAAAACTACCAAAGAATTAATCGAAGCATTTTACGATGCACAAGAAGATACATCAATTGGAGTAGTATTGCTTTCTGCGGAAGGACCAAGTTCTAAAGACGGCATTTGGAGTTTTTGTAGTGGTGGCGACCAAAAAGCGCGTGGACACCAAGGTTATGTTGGTGAAGATGGTTACCACAGATTGAATATTTTAGAAGTACAACGTATGATTCGTTTTATGCCAAAAGCTGTGATTTGTGTAGTTCCGGGTTGGGCTGTTGGTGGCGGACACTCGCTTCATGTAGTTTGTGATTTAACATTAGCAAGTAAAGAACACGCGATTTTCAAACAAACCGATGCAGATGTGACCAGTTTTGATGGTGGCTATGGTTCGGCTTATTTAGCTAAAATGGTAGGACAAAAGAAAGCCAGAGAAATCTTCTTCTTAGGCAGAAATTACTCAGCTCAAGATGCTTTTGAAATGGGAATGGTAAATGCAGTAATTCCTCATGCTGAGTTAGAAGATACGGCTTATGAATGGGCGCAAGAAATTCTAGCAAAATCACCAACATCAATTAAAATGCTAAAATTTGCTATGAATTTAACCGATGATGGCATGGTAGGTCAACAAGTTTTTGCAGGTGAAGCCACTCGTTTAGCGTATATGACAGACGAAGCAAAAGAAGGAAGAGATGCGTTCTTAGAAAAACGTAAACCAAATTTTGAAAAGAAATATTTACCGTAATTAGAAAATAGAACAAAGAGAAAAGAAGAAAGACAAGCCTTTAATAAACTATTTCTATGAATGAATTCACAAATAATCCTATCGACATTAACCAACTTCCTAAATTTGAAGAAGTGCAATTGAAAGGATTGAATCCCAAATATATTACGGTTTTACTTTTTAATTTTTCCTTGCTTTTAATTTTGGTGATTGGAGGATTTTCAACTTTGTTTTATTTCAAGGAGGAAGCTTTTTCAAATACAATCTGGATGGCAATTGTAGTAGGAATAGTTTTGTTTTTAGCAGGATTAGTAGTGTTTACGAAATTTAGTTTTCAGAAAAAAGGATATGCTTTCAGAGAACACGATGCTATTTATAAATCGGGATTAATTTCTGAAACTACAACGATTATTCCTTTTAATAGAGTACAACATGTGGCTTTACATCAAGGTTTTATCTCAAGAAAATTAGGATTAGCTTCAATCGAATTATTTACTGCTGGTGGTAGTAGTTCGGATTTAGAAATTCCGGGTTTGCTTTTAGCAGATGCGCAGCTTATTAAGAATTTGGTTTCCCAAAAAATCAATCCGCCTAAACAAGATGAGCCAATTGAAATAGCATCAACAGAAACTCCATTAACTGATGAGCATGAATAGATCTGTCGATTTTTCGCAACCACAACGTCAGTCGCTTCCGGGGATTTTGGTCATGTTTGCCAATTCCTTGCAGAAAACAGTTCGTGCTTTGTGGCCAATGTTGTTGATTTGGCTAGTAAAGTTTGATTCACTCAATAAAATTGTTTTTTTTGGAAGTGTTGCTGGAGTAGTAGTTTTGATTGGGATTATTTCATACTTACAATACTTATTTTTTACTTTTCATATCGATGAAGAAAATGGTGAGTTTGTTATTCAAAAAGGAGTATTGAATAAAACCAGAATCACGATTCAGTTGCATAAAATTCAGCAAGTTAACATCAATCAAAGTTTAATTCAACGTTTGGTAGGTGTTCATAAATTAGAAATTGATACTGCCGGAAGCGATAAAAAAGAAGCTTCTATTAGTGCTATTTCACATGATTTAGCCACTATTTTAAAAGAACGATTAATCAATCATTCGCAACAAGAAACGATTGTCGACTCTGAAAAAGTTGCTATTGAAGAAAGTCCAACTTCTTTCATCAAAATTGGTTTGTTGAGTTTGGTAAAGATTGGTTTTACATCGAATTATATTAAAAGTTTTGCTTTAATTTTTGTCTTTTTTACAACAATTATTGAAAATTTACAACAGTTAAACACAGATGTAATCAACGAAGATGAAGTAACTAATTATTTAGATGCATTGCCAAATATTACTTCATTTATGATAGTTGTAGGGATTTTTATTGTGCTTATTTTGATAGTAAACTTAATTCGCACCATTCTAAAATATTTTGATTTTACCATTCAAAAAAGCAAGCAAGCGATTGTATTATCTTACGGATTACTATCTACAAAAAATACATTACTAAATCCGAACAAAGTTCAAAAAGTTACCATTACTCAAAATTTCTTTCAGAAAAAACTCGATATCATCACTATTGGTATTCATCAAGCTTCAAGTGATGCAGAAAAAGTAAAAGAAAAAGATAAAATAGAAGTACCAGGTTGTACTCAATTAGAAAGTAATGAAATACTAAAATTACTGTTTGACAAACTTCCTCAAAAAGGAGCATTATTCTTGCCAAATTGGAGAAAATTAGCTGTGAATTTGTTTTTTTTACTCCTACTTCCAATTGTTATTTCGTTATTGGTAAAGCTAAATACCGATTTTTTTACTTGGAACGAATGGTTTATTTATAGTACAATTTTTACCCTTTTTTCTGGAGTTCTGATATGGTTTTCCTATAGAAATTACATGCTTTTTGTTTCCAATGATTTTATCATCAAGCAAAATGGTGCTTGGGATATCGATACCACAATTATAGAACCGTATAAAATACAAGCCATCGAAACCCAACAATTTTTTTGGCAAAAAACCACAAATATAGGTTCAGTTACCTTGTCAACAGCTGGCGGAAACATCAGTTTTTCAACAGGAAATTATACCGAAATTAAAAATTTAGTTAATTATTGGTTGTATCAAGTAGAAACTTCGGATAAGAATTGGATGTAAATGAGTTGGGAGCTGGAAGTTGGGAGATTTGTCATTCCGCCGAAGTAGGAATCTCCTATAAAATAGGCTAACTTTGAGCAAAGCGAAAAATAACAATCATACATTATACAACAATACAATATACATAAAAAAATGAAAAACTGGATACAAGCCGCGCGATTACGAACCTTACCACTTTCCGTTTCTGGAATAATTGTGGGAAGTGCTTATGCCAATTATCAAGGATTTTCCGATTGGAGAATTGTGGTTTTAGCGCTGTTAACTACGTTAGGATTACAAGTATTGTCCAATTATGCCAACGATTATGGTGATGGCGTAAAAGGAACAGATGTCAACAGAATAGGAGAAAAACGTTTAGTCGCAGCAGGAATAATCACCGCTAAGCAAATGAAAAAGGCAGTAATTATTACTGCAATTTTTACTTTCATAATTGCATTATTAATGATTTACATCGCTTTTGGAAAAGAAAATTTTGCTCTAAGTTTAATTTTTATCTTGTTAGGAATTGGTTCAATAGGTGCTGCTATTAAATATACTGTTGGAAAAAGTGCTTATGGCTACAGCGGTTTTGGGGATTTATTTGTGTTTATTTTCTTTGGATTGGTTTCGGTTGTGGGTTCTAATTTTTTGTTTACACATTTTATCGATTGGAAATTGTTTCTGCCTGCATCAGCCATCGGATTATTAAGCGTAGCTGTTCTAAATTTGAACAATATGCGCGATATTGAAAATGATAAAATTGCTGGAAAGAATACCTTGGTAGTGAAAATGGGATTGGAGAATGCTAAAAAATATCATTCATTATTATTGGTAATCCCTTTAATTGTAATGTTTGTATTTACTAAGTTGATAAATACATCTTACCTACCAATTCTTTTAGTTAATATATTTTTTATTAAGCACATTGGAACTGTTTACAAAGCAAATCAATATAAAGACTTCGATCCAGAACTTAAAAAAGTAGCATTAAGCACATTTGCATTAAGTATATTATTTTGGTTAACTTTAGTCTTTCTTAACTAATCACTAATTACTTTTTACTAATCACTAAAATAAATACTATGAAAATCACATTCTACGGACACGCTTGTATCGGAATTACAGTAAATGAGGTGAACATTTTAGTTGATCCATTTATTTCTGGTAACCCAAAAGCTTCTCATATTGACATCAATACGTTGGAAGCTGATTATATATTGCTCACGCACGCTCATCAAGACCATATTTTGGACGTAGAAGCAATCGCAAAACGAACTGACGCAGTAATTGTTTCTAATTATGAAATCGCTTCGCATTACGGAAATAAAGGATTCAATTACCATCCAATGAATCATGGTGGAAGTTGGGATTTTGAGTTTGGAACCGTTAAATATGTAATCGCACATCACACGTCTTCTTTTCCTGATGGAAGCTACGGAGGACAACCAGGCGGATTTGTTATTGAAGGTGAACGCAAAAATATCTACATCGCAGGTGACACCGCTTTAACAATGGATATGAAGCTAATTCCAATGCGAACTAAGTTGGATTTAGCAATTTTACCTATTGGAAGTAACTTTACAATGGATGTTGAAGATGCTATTATCGCTTCTGATTTTGTACAATGTGATAAAGTGTTGGGTTATCATTTTGATACGTTTGGTTATATTGAAATTAATCATGAAGAAGCCAAACGCAAATTTTTCGACAAAGGAAAAGATTTGATGTTATTAGAAATTGGGCAAAGTATTGAATTGTAAATTTGGTACAAAAATTGAATGGTAACTAAACACAATAGGTAAATAGTATTTTAAATTATGTTTTCTATGTAAAGTGTAACGCTTAAAAAACACACACAAAGTAGAACTATGATTCTATGTGTTTAAAAAAAATAAAATGAACAAACTATTATATTTCGTATTCGCCTTATTCTTTTCCACTTCGTTTTTTGCTCAAAAAGATGGGTTTTGGGATAAAGAACGTGCTACAACAAAAGAAATAACACTTTCTGCCGGAAAGCGAACATTAATTAAAACAGAAGATTTACCAGTTGGAACCACCGAATTTGTATACAGAATTACCGTTTTAGATGAAAATCAAAAACTAACTTCAAGTTTGGTTTCGGTATTAAAAGCCATTCCAGATCCAACCGGAATTAGTCAAGGAACAGCTGGAGCTATTCATTTAACTTCTGCAATTTCTGGCGATGATAAATGTACGTTTGCTTTGTTTCAAGAAGCAAATGCAGCAAATTTATTTTTGAAAGAAGGAAAAACGGATAGAGCTTGTTGGGAACAAAAGGAAAAAGTAAACAAAGACGCCAAGTTGATTTCGTCTTCCTCTTTATGTTTAACCAATTTGCCTAATTTATGGTTCGGATTTGAAAGTCAGAATTGGGTTATGAACCAAAAAATTGTCTTAGAAGTGGTGCCTTGGGTGGATTATAAAGCAAGTAGAGGTTGGACCAAACAAAACAAAAAAGAACTTGAAACAGAAATTTCAAGACTAGATTTTGTTAGTTCGCTTTCTAAAAGAGAAATTTTTTCTGGAGAATTTATAGATTTAATAATTGGAAAATATAAATACAAGGAATTTAAAGATTTATTGCCATCTGAAAAAGCAAATAGTATTCAAAATCTTGCGATTCAAGCAGTTCAAAACACCAAACAGATGAACGATTTTTTAGAATTTAAAAGAAAAACAGCTTGGGACTTTTATAAGAAAAACCAACATCAGAAAGCGATTGATTATATTATAAAAGAAATTGTAGATAACAAATGGGCACAAGCTAAAGATTACAGTGCTTTAGGAGATATTTATATAGAAACGAAACAATTTGTTAAGGCTAAGGAATCCTATTTTAAAGCGACTCAATTAGATAATAATCAACTTTGGTATCAGTTAAAATATGCAAATGCTTTAGTGTTTAATGAAGATATTTCTGAGGCTAAGGAAATACACAAAAAATACAAGAGTAACAATATTGATGTAAAAACCTCTTGGATTCAACAGGCTAAATTTGATATTGATTTTTATAAATCAAAAGGTTTGAATGTTGATGATTTCAAGAAAATATTACGAATTCTAGAATAATTTGCCAATGTCGAATTCAAGTGTGAAATTAACTTTTCAGATTTTAATTTTGTTTTTAGCTTTTTCAACGAAAGCTCAAGACACTACTTATACAACTAAAGTTGATAGTTTAAAAGCAAAATCAGTTGAAGTTTATAGACAAATATTTTGGGATAATTTACCAAAACCGCTCAATTGGACAAATGATTATGAAAATATTTTTTCTGACGATGAAGAAACTAAATTGAATCAAATTATAGCTGATTTTGAAAAAGAAACTACAGTTGAAATATCGATTGTAACGATAGATACTTTTAAAGTTTCTAAAGAAAAGTTTGAGGATTTGACGCTACATATTGCCAGAACTTGGGGTGCTGGAAAAAAAGAAAAATCGAATGGTATTTTAATCGCAATTTCTAAAGAACATAAGCAAATAAGAATTCAAAATGGTGATGGAATTGCCCTTGTTTTATCTGACGAAGAAACTGCAGAAATTCTTCAAAATCAATTCTTTCCTTATTTCAAAAAAGACGAATATTTTGAAGGAACTCAAGCTGGTTTATTGAAAATAATGGAGTTATTGAAAACTCGATTAAAATAAAACTTCTAAACTCATAAACACCTAAACTTTTAAACTAAAATTGAAAGCAACCTACAAAAAATATATCCTCAATTTCAAACGCCCAAGTGGCACTTCTCGTGGTATAATGACTGAGAAAGAAACTTGGTTTTTAATCTTGGAAGAAAACGGAAAAATTGGAATAGGTGAGTGTGGTATTTTACGATCACTTTCTATTGATGACCGACCGGATTATGAGGAAAAATTACAATGGGTTTGTCAAAATATTAATTTAGGAAAAGACCAACTTTGGGAAGGATTAATAGAATTTCCTTCGATTCAATTTGGAGTGGAAATAGCGTTTCTTTCCTTGCAATCTAAATCACTTTTCGAATTATTTCCTTCAGAATTTACGGAAGGCAAAAAGAATATGTTGATTAACGGTTTGGTTTGGATGGGCGAGGAGCAATTCATGAAAAGTCAAATCGAAGAAAAATTAGCGCAAGGATTTTCGTGTATTAAACTAAAAATAGGTGCTATTGATTTCGAGAAGGAATTAGGATTATTGCGATTTATTCGACAAAATTTTGATGCTAAAACCATTGAAATTCGAGTGGATGCTAACGGTGCTTTTAATTCAAATGAAGCTTTAAGTAAGTTGAATCAATTAAATGAATTTAAATTACATAGTATTGAGCAGCCTATTAAAGCTAATCAAATTCAAGAAATGAAATTACTATGTCAACAAACGCCTTTTCCAATCGCTTTAGATGAAGAATTAATTGGTGTTTTTGGAATAGAAAATAAACGAAAACTACTTGAAGAAATTCAACCACAATACATCATTTTAAAACCAAGTTTAGTTGGAGGTTTCAAAGGAACTTTAGAATGGATTGCTATTGCAGAAAGTCTAAATATCGGTTGGTGGATTACTTCTGCTTTGGAAAGTAATATTGGTTTAAATGCGATTACGCAATTTACATTTACACTTCAAAATCCATTGCCACAAGGTTTAGGAACTGGTGGTTTGTATACCAATAATTTTGATTGTCCGTTGGAAATTAAAAAGGGAAGAATTGTTTATAATCCAAATTTAGTATGGAATATTTCCAATTTAGTTTTAAATAAAAATGTCTAAATAGTAAAATATTTTTCTACTATTTAGACAAAATTGAGTTACTTTTTTTTCGCTTCAGCGCCATCTTTAGAAACTTCAACCTCGGTTTTACCATCTGAATATTCTACTCCATCAGAACTTACTTTTATTTTTGTTCCTTCATCTTCTTTTACCTCTGTAGGAGCAGTTGTAGTTGAATCTATTGTCGTTTGTTCGATTGTAATTTCATTTACTACTGGCTCTTTTGGTTCTTCTTTACAAGAAACAAAAAACATGATTGACAACGCGCTTACTGCTAAACTTAATTTTTTCATAGTATAGGGTTTTATTTATTTCTTACAAGGTAGTCAATTTAAGTGAGGGATTTCATTTTTAGGCATTTATATTTCATTTCAAAATTTCAAAACCTTTTATTTTTAGGAATAAAGAAGTAATTTTGTGCTTCAATCTATACTTAATTTTACTGAATGTTTCGTTTAAAATTACCAACCGACCCAAGATGGGCTAACATTGCTGAAGGAAATTTAGAAGAAATTCTAACTGATCACGCTTGGTGCGAACTTAAAGCGGCTTCCAATGCGATTATGTTAATCAATTTATTGCCTGAATTTACAGAGATTACAACGGAATTAACCAAAATTTCTAAAGAAGAACTAGATCATTTTGAGCAAGTTCATGAAATCATCAAAGCACGTGGTTGGGTTTTAGGACGCGAACGAAAAGACAGTTATGTAAACGATTTATTCAAGTTTATGAAACCCGGAAATCGCAAGCATTTAATAGTAGAACGCATGTTGTTTGCTGCTATGATTGAAGCCAGAAGTTGCGAACGTTTTAAAGTACTTTCCGACAATATTCAAGACAAAGAATTAGCTGTTTTTTATAGAGAATTAATGATTTCAGAAGCCAATCATTATACTTCTTTTTTACAATTTGCTCACGAATTAGCAGAAGAAGGTTACGACGTTAAAAAACGTTGGGAAGAATGGTTAGAATTTGAAGCAAAAGTGATTGAAAGCTACGGAAAATCGGAGACGATACATGGGTAGTTATTTGGTTTCAAGTTTCAGGTTTCAAGTTTTTGGAACACAGATTTAATAAATTTGAAATAATCTTTAAAATTTATATGAACTTGATTCAGCGTTAAGTTTACTTCTTTTTACTTATATGTTTTAAATTTTTGTCTCAATTTTAAATTTTAATTTTTGCTCTTGAACTTGCTACTTGTTCTTTGCTTCAATCCATTTACTCATATACTTGGTACTTTGTAAACTTTGGTGTTGCAAAACTTGTCCCAAGAAGTTTAGATTTCTATGCGTTTTTAAATCTTGTTGAAGTTCTTCAATTCTATTCATAAAATCAGTGGCAAATAATTCTTTTTTGAAACGTTTTTCAATGATTTCATAACCATTTTTTTGAGCGGTTTCCCAAAGCGATTTATTGGTATACAATTCGACTGCTTTTTTTACAAAATCATCTTCATCGGAAGTGATGAATCCATTCCAATCTAAATTTCCGTTCATTGCTTCGGCTCCCATTTTTGTGGTTATTGAAGGTAATCCCAATTGCATGGCTTCAAATAATTTGCCTTTCAAACCAGCTCCGTAGGGAATTGGTGCTAACAAAATTTTTGCTTTAGAATACACATCAGCGACACTTTCGGCTCTTCCTTTAATTAGAAAAGCTTCTTTTTCGTTGTGCAATTGTTTAGCTTTTTCCGAAACATAAGCGCCGTAAACATGAAGTTCTGCTTCAGGAAGTTGTTTTTTAATCGATTTCCAACATTTTTTTAAGGCTAAAACGGTTTGCCAATTGGGTTCGTGCAAAAAGTTACCAATGCTTACAAAATGATTTCGTTCTTCAAATTTTGGAACATTTGGATTAACTTCTTCTGATAAAAAAGGTAGATAAAACAAAAGAGAAGTATCAATTTTGAACGTTTCAGTTGCCAATTGCATTTCGTATTCAGAAATCAGTAATGTTAAATCGCATCTATAAATCGAAGCCATTTCGCGTTTAAAAACATCTGAAATATAATCTTCAAAAATTAACTCACGATTTTGTTTGAAAGCAACCTCTCTAGCTTTTCTCAAGAAATGTAAATCTTCTGTGTCTAAAATCCGTAAAGCATTCGGGCAATTTTCCATCACACGCCAACCGTATTGTTCTTCAATCATGAATCGATCAAAAAGGACAACATTTGGATTTAATGCTGCAATTTCTATATCAAAACTACTATCATTCAGTTGAATGGCTTTGGTTTTAACCGAAATCTGACTCAAATCAAACGAAAAATCGGATTTAGAAGCCGAACACAAAAATGTTATTTCATAACCTTGCTTTTGAAACAACGAAATGAGTTGCAACATTCTGCTTCCAGCTGCTGTTGAATTTGGTTCGGGCCAAACGGTTCCTATGATAACTAAATGCTTCATGTGACAAATATAGTTATATAGTTTTAGGTTTCAAGTTTCAGGTTCCAAGTTCAAATTGAAAATTTAAAAGTAAATTTGTACAATCACTAATCACTATAAAAATGACTTTTTTCAAATTTTGTCCAAGTTGTGCTTCAACTCATTTTACGTTTCCAGATAACCGTAGGTTTTTATGTGATGATTGTGGTTTTACGTATTATCATAACATAGCGGCCGCTGTAGCGATTGTTTTTACGTTTGAAGACAAAGTGTTGTTTACAGTGCGAAATGTTGATCCAGACAAAGGAAAATGGGATTTACCTGGAGGATTTATCGACCCAAATGAAACGGCAGAAGAAACCGCTTGTAGAGAAATCAAAGAAGAATTAGGAATAGAAATTTCAAATAGCGATTTAAAATATATAACCACTTCACCAAATAATTATTTGTACAAGAATGTTCCATATCGAACAATGGATATTTTTTATGAATGTGAATTAACTTCAGATGTTATTAAAATAGCAGCAGCAGACGAAATTCAGGAATTGATATGGGTAAAACGTTCGGAAATTGATTTGAATCAAATTGGTTTTATCTCGATTCGAAAAGTTATTGATGAAAAATATTTAGATTAAGCACAATTAAAATGTCCGTTTGGCATTGGACGATAGGCGTAATATTGCAATACTTCTTCGATAGCTAATTTGAGTGCTTTATTTATCGGAACAATTACATTTCCCAATTGAAAATCGATTTGCGATAGATTCATGTAGTAATCGGTGAAAATGGGAACTGGTAAGCCTTTGTTGATTAATTCGGTTGATTTATTATAATTTTCGGCTTGTCCTTCTTTGATAATTTTGCAAGTTGCCAATCGCAATTGACCATATTTATCGGTATTGGCTCCAAATCCAAAAAGGCGACAAATTAAACCTCGATATTGGTAACTGCTACAATTTCCTTTGTTTTTATCCAACAATGAAAGCGGATTATATATAAAGCATCGGTTTACTGACGATTTGTTTAGGGTGTTTAATACTTTTTCGGCTTCACCATTTAAAAATAAGTGAAAAGCCCAAGGTAAAAACTCTAATGGCGACGCATCAATTTCGGGATGATTACAGCATTTGCCACAGCCAGTAACGCAACTTAATTTAGTGTGTGATTGAAATTCTTTTATTTCAACATCCAAATTTTGGAATAATTCTTCTACCAAAACAACACGTTGCTCGATGGTCATAATTTTTTACCGAAGGTAGACTATAATTTGGTAGTTTGTTTGATTTGCCAGTTTTAATTCAACTAATTGAAAACAAATGGTTTATATGGTTTTTTTGTAATTATCAGGAAATGGTCTGTACGCATAATATTGCAAAACTTCTTCTAAAGCGGCTTTCATAGCTTTGTTTACTGGCAGAAAAACATTTCCAAGTTTAAAATCTATTTGCGAAAGTTGCATATAATATTCTGTAAAAATTGGCACAGATAAATCAGTATTTATAGCAATAGTGGCGTTTTCAAAATTTGTTGCTTGTCCTTCTTTGATGATATTACACGTTGCAATGCGTAATTTTCCGTATTTATCAGTTGTGGCACCAAAACCAAAAAGTCTGCAGATTAATCCTCGATATTGGTATGTACTGCAATTTCCGGATGTAAATTCTGCTAACGATTTTGGGCGATATAAAAAGCAAGTAGCTGTTCTGCTTTGTTCTAATTCTATTAGCGTTTCTTCAGCTTGACCATTTAAAAAAATATGAAAAGCCCAAGGTAAAAACTCAAGTGGCGAAGCATCAATTTCGGGTGTTGAGCAACATTTTCCGCAACCTGCAATACAACCCAATTTCGTTTCTTTTTGGAAATCTATAATTTCCACATCAAGATTTTGAAACAAGGTTTCAACTAATCTTACGCGATTTTCTATAGAATTATCCATGTTTTTTGTAGATTTACACTGAGTTAAGATATAAAAAAAAGCGTTCAAAAAGATTGAACGCTTTAGTATTTTGTGACCTCGACTGGATTCAAACCAGTAACCTTCTGAGCCGTAATCAGATGCGCTATTCAGTTGCGCCACGAGGCCTTAATGCGGGTGCAAATATAGAGATAAATGTGTAAATTGCAAACCAATTAAAGAAAAAATATATAAAAAATGAACTTAGAAAACTATATACGTGATATTCAGGATTTTCCGAAGCAAGGAATTGGATTTAAAGATATTACTCCTTTATTAAGTAATCCTGAAGCAACTTCTGTCTGCTTAGAATTGTTAGCCACTACTTTAGCTGATAAAAATATTAATAAGGTAATAGGAGTTGAGAGTCGTGGCTTCTTTTTTGGCATTTTATTGGCTCAAAAATTGAATGCAGGGTTTGTTCCTGTTCGTAAACCTAAAAAGTTACCTTTTGAAACAATTAGTGCTTCATACGAATTAGAATATGGTACCGATACTTTAGAAATGCATATTGACGCTATTCAAAAAGGGGATAAGGTTTTAATTCACGATGATGTTTTAGCTACTGGAGGTACTGCAAAAGCGGTTTGTGAGTTAGTAGAGCAGTTAGGTGGCGAAATTGTGCAAATGAATTTCTTAATGGAATTATCGTTTTTAAACGGAAGAGAAAAATTAGGTAATAAAGATATTTTTGCAGCAATTACTTATTAGTCTAACGATTTTACCGTTATCCAATAACGATAAGCAATAACTGCTTTCTGCCATTTTTTTGCATAAATAGGATCTAAACCTTGTTTGGTAAAACTAGGTAAAAGTGCTTTATTAAGTTTGGCTAATATTTTAAACATCGATTTATTTTTGGCAAATATAGTAAAATAAAAATCCCGAGTGAATCGGGATTTTTTATTATTATTTGGTTTTTTTGATTTCTTTTTTCTTAATCTCAATTCTGTTTGGAGAACTATTTTTTCTAATATTAACAGATTCAATTTCATTAGTTTGTGTTTTTTCAACTTCTTCTTTTGAAACTTTTTCTCCGTTGATGTAATATTCGGCTGATGATTTTTCAATTTCTTTCTCATAAACCTCCATTTCTTTTTCAAAGACCTTCATTTTTTGTTCAAAAATTTTCATTTCTTCTTCAAATTTTTTCATGTCAGGTTCTTTTCGTTTTATTTCCTTTTCATAAACTTCCATTTTTTTCTCAAATTCTTTCATTTTAGGCTCTATTGATTTCATCTTTTTCTCAAAAGAAACCATTGCTTTCTCATACTTTTCCATAGCCTTTTTATCATCCATATTTGAAGGAAAATCTGGAACTTCTGGAAAATCTGGCGGAGTTGGTGCGTCCATCAAATCTTCAAAAGGATGACTTGGTGGTGTAGGTGGAGTTGGTGGTTCAGGATAATTTACTTCATCAGCAACGTTGTTTGAAATTTCTTCAAAACCGCAAGTAACATTATCATCTTTATCAGAATTAATAAAAATTTTAATAGCTTCAATAGGTTCAGTTGATTTTCTTTCAAGAATTTCAACGTAGCTTTTTCCTGAGTCAAATAAGAGTTTTATTTCTATTATTTCGCCTTTTTTATTTCGCTTTACTTTTGAAATTTTAAGTTTGTGTTTTTCATCTGAAAAAGTCTTTTCTAATTCACGCAACTCTTTGTCAGTGGTATTTTTGGTTAAAATTGAAGAATAATTAGAGGAAACCGCATAATTAGTTTCTTCAATTTTGCTTTCCTTCACTTGGGCTACCGTTTCAATTTGAAATAATAACATAAAACCTACTAATAGCGGAAGAATGGTAGCATACTTCCAAGCATTTTTTTTGTGGGATTGATTTGTGTGTAACATAACGATTCGTTTTTTGATTAATGATTGATAAAATTGATTAGTAATACTTAAGTCGTGTTGATGAGTCACTACTTTTAATAAGGTTTTTTGATATAAATATTTATTTTCTATTTGTTGAAAAGTTTCGTTATCGGCAATAAATTCGAGGTTTTGCAACATCGCTTTTCGGTAGAACCAAATGATTGGGTTTACCCAAAATATAGCACAAAACACTTTTCCGATTAACACATCAAACGAATGTTTTTGTTTCACATGAATGCTTTCGTGCGTTAAAATATGTTGTAATTCTTCTTCGGTAAACATTTCTTTATTAATGACGATGTAACTAAAAAATGAAAAAGGATTTTCGGCTGAATTTGAATCTACTAACGTATAATCGCTTTCTTTTTGCTTGTTTTGTTTTTGAATTCTTTTGAAAAATGAAACTAATTCCATCCCAATCTTCAAAATAATTAAAATAGAAATTACGATGTAAGCCGACATTAAAATCAATGACCAATCAATGGTTTCTTGAACGGGAATTTCTACTTGACTATAAGTTAAAGGAATTGATTCTTCATAAACTTCAGGTAATGGAGTTGGTTCTATCCAAATGGTTTTGGTAAACGTTACTAAAGGTAAAATCAATGACAATACTAATCCCGACAAAAAATACCAACGATTTGGAGTGAAAAAGGTTTCTTTTCGTAGGAAAACAACGTACATCAAATAAAACAGAATGATAAGTCCGTTTACTTTTACGAAATAAATTAGTAGATTTTCCATACTATTTTTTTTCTTCGATTAAGGCTAAAATCTCGCGAAGTTCGTCTGCCGAAATCTTTTCTTCTTCAGCAAAAAAGGAAACTAAATTTTTGTATGAACTATTGAAATAGTTATCAATAGCAGTATTCATAAAGGTTTTTCGGTAATCTTCAATCTTAACGATAGGGAAGTACTGATGCGTTTTTCCGTAAGCATTGTATCCCACGTATCCTTTTTCTTCTAAATTACGAACAATAGTAGAAAGGGTATTGTAATGGGGTTTATCTTCGGTAATTTCTTCCATGATGTCTTTTACAAAAGCTTTTTTAAGCTTCCATAAAATGTGCATGATTTCTTCTTCTTTATTCGTTAGTTTTTGCATAGTCATAAATTTGTCATTCTGAGCTTGTCGAAGAACAAACCTAAAACTATTTTTTTAGTTATACAACTATTTTTATAGTTATTTAACTAAATTTTTAGTTTTATAAATTATGGGGAGCTTCTTTATCAACTAATTTTATAGTCCAAAAGAAGAGTGAAACACCTATAATACCTAGTGTTCCCATGAAAAACCAATTGGCTTGGTAGCTAAAAATATCAATCATTTCCATTCCAGTTTTAGCACTTAAAATGTGAGCTAAACTATAACTCATGGTAAAAATCGCCATGTAACGGCCTTCATGACCTTTAGGCGCACGACTCATGGCAAACGAATTAGAAAAAGGAAATGCAAACATTTCGGCAAACGTCATAAATATCATCATGATAATTAAAATACCAGCCCAATTGTTTATTAAAAGTAAGTAGATACTAATTGCCATTGCTAAACAGCCATAAGTTATGACTTTTAGTTTATTTATTTTATGTCGCTCAATATAGCTTACAATTGGCATTTCTAAAAAGAAAACTAAAATACCATTTAAAGTTAATAGTAAACCAGTTTGAAATTCACTCAAGTTAAATTGTTCTTTATGATACAACGGGATAGTGGTGAACAATTGGAAAAATAAGATTCCTGTAATTAGTGTTCCTGTTAAAAATATCCAGAAAGGTTTGTCTTTAAAAACAGAGTGTGTTAACACTTCTCCTGGTTGTTTTGTATCAATAAATTTAGATTTTTTCTTCTCTTTTACTTTAATCCAAAATATTAAAATAGCAATAATACAACTAGCACCATCTACCCAAAACAAACCTTTGTATCCCACGCTCATAATTAATAACCCACCAAGAGCGGGTCCAGCAGCAAAACCTAAATTAATGGCTAACCTTACTAGTGTTAACGCTCGGGTTCTGTTTTCGGGTTTTGCATAAGCACCTAAAGACACAAACATGGCAGGGCGAAACATATCGGCTACTACCATAATTAGAAACATAGCTACTAATAAACCTTCAAAACTTGTAATAAATTGTAATCCAAAAAATGCAAATCCGCTAGTTAGTAAGCTGAATATCATTATTTTATAAAAGCCAATTTTATCAGATAGTTTTCCTCCCAACCAAGAACCTAAAATCGATCCACAACCAAAACTCACCATTATCCAACCCACTTGGCTGTATGAAAAGTTCAAATCTTCCTTCAAATATTTTGATAAGAAAGGAAGTACCATTGTACCAGCTCGGTTGATAAAAGTAATTAGTGTAAGTATCCAAATTTCGCGAGAAAAACCTCTGAAATTGTCGATATATTTGTGGAAGGCGCGTTTTAACATGGCTTTATTTCTGCTGTAAATTTACGAAAGGCATACGTAATAAAATGTTATAGAAATTATATATTTTTGTAAAAATTGAATCTGATGAAAAAAATACTAGTTTTACTTTTTTGTACGCCTTTAGCTTTTGCTCAAAAAGACTTGTCTTCGGCTGAAAAATTTCAAACCGAACTGAATAAAAGTTATGCGGATTCATTGAAAAGTCCTTTGATGAAAGACGATTTAAAACATTTTCAAGGTTTAGATTTCTTTTCTTTAAACGAAAAGTTTATTGTAGAAGCGACTTTTATTAGAACCAAAAAGGAAAAGCCTTTTGGCATGAAAACAACAACTTCGAGAACTCCATTGTACAAAAAATATGGAGAATTACACTTTGAAATTGATGGTAAAGCATTAAAACTAAATGTGTATCAGAATGTAGATTTGAATAAAAAACCAGGTTATGAAGATTATTTATTCCTACCATTTTCTGATTCAACTTGCGGAAAAGAAAGCTACATAGGTGGAAGATATGTTGACATGAGAATCCAAAAAGGTAGAACTTGGACTATTGATTTCAATAAAGCTTACAATCCGTATTGTGCCTATAATTATGAATATTCTTGTCCGATTGTGCCTTTAGAGAACGATTTGGATATCGAAATTTTAGCTGGAGTAAAGAAATTTCATGACTAAATTTATAAACTTACATACGCACAAATTTTCGAATCTTTCGGATGTGATTGAAGTCGTAAATCAATATCCGTGGGAATTTGACGCTTCGATTCCTAATTACTCTATTGGAATTCATCCTTGGTATATCGATGAGAATCGTTTAGAATCAGATTTAGAAATCATCAAAGAAAAACTGCAATTATCTGAATGTTTAGCACTTGGCGAATGTGGTTTAGATAAACGAATAGAAATTCCATTAGACTTACAAATATCCGTTTTCAAGAAGCAATTAGAAATTGTAAGGCTCACCAATAAACCTATAGTTTTACATTGTGTCGCGGCTTATGATGAAGTAATTGCCATCAAGAAAGAAATGAAAATAGAAAATTCAATGATTATTCATGGATTCTCAAAAAATGAGCAAGTGGCGAAAACGCTTTTAGATAACGGATTTTATCTTTCGTTTGGAAAATACTTACTTCGTAATCAAGATTTAGAAAAAGTATTTACCTTTGCACCCGAAAATCAAATTTTATTAGAAACCGATACGATTGAAGAATCCATTTATGAAGTGTATGAAAAAGCGGCTTCGATAAAAGGAATTTCGGTAGAGGAAATGAAAACTATCGTTTTTACTAATTTTTCAAGGATTTTCAGTTAAACAATTAATCAATTTAACGATTCAACACTGTTATGGCAAAGTGGAAAGAACGCGCAGTTTTATTATTTAAAGAAGAAGGCATTCAAAAACTTGAAAATGCAAATGTTTTGGTTGTTGGATTAGGTGGTGTAGGAAGTTTTGCTGCCGAATTTTTAGCTCGTGCTGGTGTTGGTTCTATGACTATTGTTGATGGAGATGTGGTGGATATTACCAATATTAATCGTCAATTACCAGCTTTGCATAGCACGGTTGGTGAACCAAAAGTAAAAATTGTTGGAGATCGTTTGATGGATATTAATCCGGAATTAAAATTAACACGCATTGAAGAATTTTTATCTCCAGAACGCGCATTTGAATTAGTAACACCAGAATTTGATTACGTTTTAGATTGTATTGACAGCTTAACACCAAAAATCAATTTGATTGTGGCTTGTAAACGTAAGAAAGTGAAAGTAATCAGCAACATGGGAGCTGGAGGAAAGTTTGAAGCCGAAAAAGTTCGTGTAAAAGACATCAGTAAAACCGACTATTGTCCTTTAGCGAAACAGGTAAGAAAGCGATTAAAATTAGAAGGAATTTCAAGCGGTGTTAAAGTAGTATATTCTTTTGAGCGACCTGATTATGATAGTGTAAAAATGACAGATGGTTCTAACTTTAAGAAGTCATTTTATGGAACGAACAGTTGGATGCCCGCTTTGTTTGGTTTACATGCTGCAGAAACGGTTGTAAAGTATATGATAGGAAAAAATAAGTGATAAAAAAAGGACATTTTAAAATGTCCTTTTTTTATTTTATCTAGAAGTTCTTTGTGTGATGTCTTCGTTATATTTATCGTAAAAAGTTTGTAATTTTTCAGTATTTAAATTTCCTTTTGAATCTAATACTTTTTCTTTAATCAACCATTTTATTAGTTTTTGCATGTTCTTTTTAGAATTCATTCCTAATCCTGAAATAACATGCTCCACACTTGTAGTTTCTACTTTTACTTTAGCAGTTAAAAAATTTAAAATAATATAATCATCTTCATTATATTGACTCGTTTCATTGTCATGCCATTTGAAAAGTAAAATTTCATCATCGCTTTCTATTGAATAAAACGAATGTTGTAAAATGTTTATTTTCTCATATTTTAAAATTGGTGTTCCATCTAAAAGAACTTTATCATCTTTAATTTCAACTTCTTGCGCATTTATAAAAGATCCAATTAGTATAAAGGCAATTGATAAAAAAAGTTTATTCATTAGTGTAAAATTTAAAATAATTATTGATTTGTATTAGTTGTTGTACCTTCTACAGGTGTTGTAATTTCTTGTTCAGTTTCAACTGGTTTTGGTTTTGGAATGTAAACTCGTTTTTTTATTGGTACATAAATTTCAGTTACCCACTTAGAAGGTTTACGTTCTTTTGGTAAACTAACTTTATAAATTTCAATGTGTTTACCAGTTCCGTCTTCAACCAATTTCTTCTCTTTTATGTATGTAGCTGTTTTTTTCCAAGCTTCTTTATTGTGAGAATAATCTCCAACTAATGTTGTTTTAACTGCTAAGAATTCATCAAAATGTCCTCCAGAAATTTCACTACCTTCTGTAGTTAAAATTTCTTCTTCAACTGGAACACACATTGCAAAAATAGTTTGATTGTCTACTGTGTTTTTATTTTCGTACACAATGAATGGCAAACCTGTAATTTTAATATCATTTTTTTCTACAAATGACAACATGTTTTGTAACATTGTTTTTGATTTTTTCTGAAAATCTGCAAGCGCACAAGTATCTATTTGCTGAATGTAGTTTGTAGTATGTTTGGTAACTAAACCATGTACTTTAATAGTGTAAGTAGTTAGTTCTTTTACTAAATAATTATCAATATTGTTTAAACCTTCATCTAATTTATCGCCTAAAACATTATCAACGCCACCTTGTAAAACACTTAACATTTTTAGATTAAAATCTAATTTCCCGTTAAGTTCCCATGTGATTAAAGTTCCGCTTTTTGTTTTTTGAAATTGTAATAGCGATTTATTTTCTTCATTATTTACAATTATATTTTGCAATAATGAATCAGTAGAAGTTGATGTGTTGTTTTTAAAAACAGCTTCATTTTTGTCCCACGGATTCCAATCGGCTATAGTGGTACTATCAGAAACAAAATTAAAAACTATGTCTTTGGCTACTTTAATTTCTTTTGTACGTTTTATTTTGTAGTCACTAGGCTGGGTAGCTACAAAAACAATAAACGCTACACTAAAAAGCAGCAATAAAAGTAAGACATATTTTAGAATTCTCATTTCGGACAGCTTATGTTGTTCAAATATAGCAAATTAATCTTTCATCAAAAACTTAATAAGAAAAAGCAGACAAATAAAAATGATAAAACCTATAAAAATAGAATAAGTTCCTTTATAAAAAGGTTTTAAAATTTTTAAATCTTTGCGATAAACCAATATCATTGTAATTACAAAAGCAATAATGAAAAAAATCGCAAAATAGATTTGGCCTGTTGTGAACATATTTATATATTAAGAGATGCAAATATAGCTATATCATTAGTTTTTTAGTATTTTTTTAGTGTATATATTTCCGTTATTATGTGTTATTTTTAGAAAATAAATTCCTTTTGAGTAATTTGAAAAATCAATTGTAAGCGATGATGTAGTTGACAATATTCTCCCGTTTACATCAGTTATTGTGATCTGATTAATTTCAAAATCACTTTTATTATCTATATTCAAAATTGATTCAACTGGATTTGGATAAATTTCAGCTTCGTTTTTAGAATATAAGTTTGCTGAAAGTGTTGTGTCAATTGTATACGCACCACCGTTTGGACTTGAAAATGGAGGAGTTGGCTGCCATTTTTCATAATCGTTTCCAAAAACGACAGTTTCATCTTTAATTTTATTCAAATTCCCAAAATTATCTTCATTAAAGCTACTTTGACCTGTAAATGAGTTTTGTAATACCCAATTGCCACTTATTTTTTTATAGAATAAAGTAATGTTTTTTCGTTCCATCGACAAAATGTAATATCCTAATGCAGAAACAATCATTTTATTATTGTATACATTAACTGAAGCTTCAAAATAATCACCAATGGCATGTTCTAAAAAACTATCATATATCCAGTTGTTAGATATAAAATTATAAATATCGATTTTTCTTTCTGTAGGAATTGGAGTTGGATCACCATCTCTTGATATAAAAAGTTGATTGTTAGAATAGTTGACTTTTAAATTTTTATTGTTTCCTAAATTTCCAACATTAAACTCATTTGATAAATACCAAGATCCACTAACTTTTTCATAACTAATAACAGACGATTCATTCGTTGCAGTATTTAGGTTTGTTGTAATTAAAAAATTATTTTCAATATCAATAAAATCACCAAAGTTTTGATTGTAGTTTATAGTTAAAATCTGATTGAATGTAAAAGTGTCTCCAATTTTATCAAAAACATAAATTGCCCCATTTGTATTATAATTTTTTGAGCCAATAAATACTTGATTGTCATAAAAAGAAATATATGTTCCAAAATTTTCTCCCGAGCTTAAGCTTGAGGGTTGAATTTTTGATATATATGACCAAGTAGAACCAGTTTTTTTGAAAACATAGACTGCACCTCCATTTGGTATGTTAGTTGAATTATTTTGGCTCCCAATGAATAGAAAATCATTGTCGATTTCTATTGCATTGGTATAATTTTCACCAATTTCTGGTGGTAATATTATTTGATTTTGGACAAAACCAGTAGAAGTTTTTTCAAAGGCATACAATCTAAAATTGCCTGTAGGCGGAACTGCATCAAACCCTCCAACGATAAAATCATTATTATGATGAGCAAGCGAATTTCCAAAACTAAAAATACTAAATTCATTTATTGGAGTAATTCTTTCAAGAACTTGACCATAAAAATTAATTGTTGTTAATAATAATAAAATAACTTTTTTCATTTTAAAGTTTTGTTTGGATAGTAAAATATACTTTTAGTAAGTAATTAATTAAAGTAAAGTTATGCAAAAACAATTAAACGCTGTAAAATTATTTCACGAAACCTATGGATTAGGTGTAAGTACTGAAATGAAAGCCGATTTAGGTAAACTTAAAAATGAACTTCGTTTTAATTTAATGAAAGAAGAAAACGAGGAGTATTTGGAAGCAGTAGAAAATAATGATATTGTAGAAATAGCGGATGCACTTGGCGATATGTTATATATTTTATGCGGAACTATTTTAGAACATGGTTTGCAACATAAAATTGAAGAAGTTTTTGACGAAATACAACGCTCAAATATGAGTAAACTTGGTGAAGATGGAAAACCTATTTATCGTGAAGATGGAAAAGTAATGAAAGGGCCAAATTATTTTAAACCAAATTTTTCTGCCATTTTAAAATAAAAAAATGCGATTTCAATTTGAAATCGCATTTTTTTATTTAAGTCTAAATTCTTAGATTTTAACTGTCCATCCAAAAGTATCTTCAGCTAATTTGTATTGAATATTAGTTAGTTTTTCTTTAATTTCCAAAGCCATTGAGTTTTCAATTTTTGGTAATTCATAATAAGTATCTTTATATGAAAAACCTACAATTGGATTAATAACAGCAGCTGTTCCGGCACCAAAAATTTCTTTTAACGAACCATCTTTTGCGGCAGCAATTAATTCATCCACTAAAACTGAACGAACTTCAACATTAATATTTTCTCTTTTAGCTAATTCAATTACACTTTTTCGTGTTACACCATCTAAAATACGCTCACTTGTTGGTGCTGTAAATAAAGTATCATTAATTCTAAAGAAAACATTCATTGTTCCAGCTTCTTCTAACTTAGTATGCGTTGCATCGTCAGTCCAAATAATTTGTTGGAATCCTTTTTCGTTTGCTAATTTTGTTGGATAAAACTGTGCTGAATAATTTCCAGCAGCTTTTGCAGCGCCAATTCCACCATTTGCAGCTCTACTAAAATGTTCGGCTATAATTACTTTAACTTCACCCGAATAATAAGCACGAGCTGGCGATAAAATAATCATAAATCGATATTCAGACGAAGGTGCAGCAATAACACCATGTCCAGTTGCAATCATAAAAGGTCTAATATATAAGGTGTTTCCTTTTCCTTTTTTTACCCAATCCTTTTCAATTTCTAAAAGTTTGTGTAAGCCGCCCATGAAAACATCTTCAGGAACTTCTGGCATTGCCATTCTTGAAGCACTTTTATTAAAACGGTGAAAATTTTCATCAGGTCTAAACAACCATACATCATCTTGCTCGTCTTTATATGCTTTCATTCCTTCAAAAATAGCTTGCCCATAATGAAATACTTTTGATGATGGATCAATCATAAAAGGAGCGTAAGGTTCTATAACAGGTTTTTGCCAAGCTCCGTCTTTATAGTCACAAACTAACATATGGTCAGTGAATACATTTCCAAAAGTTAGATTTTCAAAATCTACTTCATTAATTTTTGACGAAGCAGCCGAAATAATTTCAATTTCGCTTAAAGTTTTTAATTCCATCAGGGATAATCTGTTATAAATTAGATATTCAGCAATAAAATGGCTAAATTTTATATATTAATTGCAAATCTAATAAAAAAAAGAAGTTTTATTTTTACATAATTAAAAATAATTATCAACAACTGAGAAATCAATAGCTCAATATTCTTGTAATTGACGATTTGAATTAATAATGGAATTAAATAATTAATTGAATGACTTATAATTCTTTTCTTTACTCGATGTAAAAGTAAAAAAATATAGTTAATTTTGTTGAATAAACACTCTTAAAAAAATGAAAAAAATACTTGTTCTTGGCGTAATGGCGTCATTATTTGTGAATTGCGAACAAAAAAAAGAAGTTGCTCCAGAAGTAGCAAAAGTTGAATATGCAAAATTTGGTGATTCAATTTCGGTTGATGACGCTTTGTCTACAGACGAAATGATGAAGAAATTTGCCGATTTAAAAGAAGGTGATACGCTTGAAGTTAAATTCAAATCGGAAATTAACGAAGTATGTCAGAAAAAAGGTTGTTGGATGACATTAGACTTAGCTGATGATAAAGAAGCTTTTGTAAAGTTTAAAGATTATGGCTTTTTTGTTCCTAAAAATGCGCAAGATAAAGAAGTTGTTGTAAATGGTAAAGCGTTTGTAAGCGTTGAAACCGTTGATGATTTAAAACATTATGCCAAAGATGCTGGAAAATCGCAAGCTGCAATAGATAGTATTACTGAACCAAAAGTAACGTATTCATTCATGGCTGACGGTGTTTTAATTGCTAAATAATGAAAAAAGTACTATTAATAGTTTTCGGATTATTGCTTTTTTCTTGTGAGAAGAAAGTTGGCGATACATCAGAAAAAGCAACAGATAAAGAAGCTTGTGCAACAGATTCAACTTTGAATAAAGATGGATTTGAAATGTATGAAATGTCAGAAATGGCTGCGCTTATGGAACAAATGTATGTTGATAATGAACGTTTAAAAGAACGAATTGTTAAAGGTGATACAATTGGTAAATTTCCGCAACATTTTATCAAAATTCATAAAGCAGTAATGACTGATGAAACCGATAAGGATGCTTTTTTTAATGAACAAGCGGCTAAATTTATCAAAGCGCAAGAATTGATTTATGAAGATCCAAAAAACGCTAAAGAACATTTTAATAACGGAATCGATGCTTGTATCAAATGCCACGAAGTAAAATGTGGAGGACCAATTCCAAAGATTAAAAAGTTATATATAAAATAATATATTTTGAATAAATAATTATAAATAAGATTAAGCTATGAAGATTTTTTATTTAATCATAATGTCTTTTATTTCTTGTTTTTGTATTGCTCAAAATAAGTTAGATTTTAATTCAAAATTCACACAAAGTGAGGATAAATGGATTGCTTTTGATGCAGATTCAACAGGTTCGTATAATTTTGGGTTTATTTATATAGACTCACAAGCTGGATTAACATTTGACTATGCTGGTTCTTTCAAAATCAATAAAGAGGGTAAATATATTCTTAAAAAGAAAGAATTAGATGGCGCAATGAAATACAGACTTCAACCAAATAATGTGCTTGTTGCTATTATACCTGAATCACATTATATTGAATTAGAAATTTCAAAATTTCCAGAATGGTTAAAATTTTATAAAGAAGACGAAAATACAATTGAAAGGCTATATAAATGGGGTTATATGTATAATGGTTGGGGAGAGTGTGCCAAAGCATTAGATTTTTTAGAAAAAGCTAAAATGATAAATCCTAATTTTAAAGGTCTTCGTGTTGAATTAGGATATTCATACAACTGTTTAGGTCAGTATGAAAAAGCTATTGAAGTTTTGAAAGTAGCTGTAGAATTAGATCCTAATGATGCTTATACAAGTAAAGAGTTGTTATATTCTCAAATACATAATAATCAACTCAATCAAGCTATTGATACTTATGATAGAATTTTGAAAGAAGTATCTGATAACAGCTATAATACTGAGAATGCTTTTAATATTTTAGGAGAATATTATCGTCAAAAAAAATTAGATGCGTTTATAGATTGGATAAACAAAACACAAATTGATAAGGATAAAAGATTTGGTCCATCAGTTGAACAAATGAAAAAAGATCTACTTAATAAGTAGTTTATCTTAAACAATAAAAATTAAGGTTTGAGTTTTCTTAAACCTTTTTTTATGCTACCAAATCCAATGAAAAGAGAAATTATAATTACTGACGATGGTTCAACCACAATCCGAATTCCAGAATGGGATGAAAATTACCATTCTACACATGGTGCAATTCAGGAGGCGAAACATGTTTTTATAAAAAACGGATTGGATTTGTTTCAAAATAAGGATTCTATTTCGATTTTAGAAATTGGATTTGGTACAGGTTTAAATGCCTTTATCACTTTTTTAGAAACTTTAAATAAAGAAAAAGTAAATTACGTTGGAGTAGAAGCCTATCCAATTTCTGCTGAAGAAGTACTTCAAATGAATTATGTTTCTGAATTACAAGCGGCAGATTTTAAATCAATTTTTGAAACAATGCATAATTGCAGTTGGGAAATTGATAATCTAATAACAGCTAACTTTAGTTTAACAAAAAGAAAGCAGTTTTTTCAGGATATTGAAGATAAAAATCAATTCAATTTAATTTATTTTGATGCTTTCGGATTTCCATTACAACCCGAATTGTGGAGTGAAGTTATTTTTAAAAAGATGTATGAAGCATTATTACCAAATGGTGTTTTAGTTACTTATGCATGCAGAACGCCAATAAGAAAAGCGATGCTAAATGCTGGATTTTCAGTTGAAAAACTACCTGGTGCTCCAGGAAAACGTGAAATGCTTCGAGCAACAAAAAGACTGTAATTTTTCGTGTTAAATAAAAATTTAGCAAAAATTTAGCATTTTTTTTATCAACTATATCGTTTTCGAAACATTTTTTGTTTAACTTTACAATAAGTTCTTATCACTATTCAAACCAATAAAATAGTATTAATATGCCCCGAGCAATGTTTTCTTACACCAAATCTATTTTGGAAAGAGTGAGTTTTGATGCAAAATTATTCTGTAAAGAATTAGAAAAAGCAATTAAAAATTTACTTCCATACGAAATTGAGCAATTAAGAGAGTGGCTTTTACAGTTCACTGAAGAAAAGCCCGAATTAAGACAATGTTTAATCTATATCAACTAAAATAAAAGTCCCGTTAAATGCGGGACTTTTTTTGTTTTATTATTTTTTGTTTTTTGGACTTATAATTTCTACATCACTAAATGCAATTGCACCTCTAACAACTCCCGATATCACATCGCGTAAAGCATTAATAATATGGATTTTTAATTCATTTTTTGGGTAAATTAAACTTACTTCTCTTGCTGGTTTTGGATCTTTGAAAGGTCTAAGTTTTAATTTGTTTTTTTCGTTCAAATCTAATGTATGCAAATATGGTAACAAAGTGGTTCCCAAACCTTCATCAGCTAATTTGATTAAAGTTTCAAAACTACCACTTTCCAATTGAAAATGACTATCTACAATGTATTTGTTGTTTTTGCACAAGTTTAAAATTCCGTTTCTAAAGCAATGTCCGTCTTGTAAAAGTAAAATTGTGTCTAAATCAATGTCTTCGATAGTAATTTCTTTTTTGTCAAAACTGTTGTGATTTTCAGGAATGTAAGCAACAAAAGGTTCGTAGTATAAAACAATTTCTTTTAGATTTTCTTCTTCCAATGGCGTTGCAGCAATGGCACAATCTAAATGTCCGTTTTTTAATCGTTTGATGATTTCTTCTGTGGTTTGTTCTTCAATAATTAAATTAACTTTTGGATATTTCTTAATAAAATTATTCAAAAACATAGGTAATAATGTTGGCATCACCGTTGGAATAATCCCAACTTTAAATTCTCCACCAATATATCCTTTTTGTTGGTCTACAATATCTTTGATTCTTCCTGCTTCATTGACTATGTTTTTGGCTTGGTTTACGATTTTTTCACCTACTTCAGTTAATAAAATTGGTTTTTTACTACGGTCAAAAATTAAAATAGACAGTTCGTCTTCTAATTTTTGGATTTGCATACTTAAAGTAGGTTGTGTAACAAAACATTTTTCTGCTGCTAAAGTGAAATTTTTGTATTCGGCCACTGCCAAAACATAGTATAATTGAGTAATAGTCATTGTATTGATAATTTTGATGCAAATATAAAAACAATCAATTAAATTTATAGGAATTGGTTAAGGTATTTTGTAAATTTGAGATAGAAAAACAAACAAAATGAAAACAAATAGTTTAGGATTGCCAATTAAAGAATCGGAAGAATTAGTAAATGAATTGAATGGTTTATTATCTAATTTTCAGATTTATTATCAAAATTTAAGAGGTTTGCATTGGAATATTCGCGGAAAACGTTTTTTTGATTTGCATTTAAAATTTGAAGAATTATATAACGATAGTCAGATTAAAATTGACTTAATTGCTGAACGTGTTTTAACATTAGGAGGAACACCATTGCATACTTTCGCCGATTATATTGAAAACAGTAAGTTGCAAATTGGAAAAAACATTTCTAAAGATGTAGAAGCTATTCAATTGATTTTAGAGTCATTGAGTGTTTTGTTACAGGTGGAAAGAGTCATTTTAGCCAAAGCAGCCGATATCAACGACGAAGGAACAAATTCGATGATGAGTGATTTTATTGCAGAGCAAGAAAAGACCAATTGGATGCTCAAAGCTTGGATGGAAGAAGAAATTTAATAGTAAAAACCACTTTAGAGTGGTTTTTTTATAAAAAAATTAAGATATTTACCCTTCAGAAATAGTATTTTCGCCACATGAAATTTTTGGTAAACATAGTTTTATTCATTTTTATTACTTTTTTGTCTACGCCAACACTAGTTGGTATGATAGATGATAAAGTAGATACATCCTATTTTTATAGTATGTGTGAAGAAGAAGAAAATCATGCGCCATTTAATGAAATAAAATCGATTCCGTCAAATCATTATTCTCTTTTAAATATAGATTTAGAAGAAAGTAAAGCATTTGATATTTCTACAAAACATGATGTAGCATTTTTTAACTTAGCGCATCAGATTTTTTCACCACCTCCCAATTTAATATAATACATTTTAAATTTTTTAGCGCTTCAATCTTTGAAGTGTAGTATTAATGTATTTATATTATTTTATGAATAATCATTCTATTTTTTCCAATGTAAGAGGAGATCTTGCAGCTGGACTTGTTGTATTTTTAGTGGCTTTGCCATTGTGTTTAGGAATTGCATTAGCATCTGGTGCACCATTGTTTTCAGGTATTGTTTCGGGTGTAATCGGTGGTGTAGTTGTTGGGTTTCTTAGTAATTCCTCATTGAGCGTTACGGGGCCAGCTGCTGGATTAACAGCTATTGTTTTAACTGCAATTACCGATTTAGGTGGATTCGATATCTTCTTAGTAGCAGTAATTTTAGCGGGATTAATCCAAATTGCCTTAGGTTTTTTAAGAGCTGGAAGTTTTTCTAATTATTTTCCTACCAGTGTAATTGAAGGAATGTTGGCAGCTATTGGAATCATTATTATTCTAAAACAAATTCCGCATGCTTTCGGTCACGATGTTGACAATGAAGGCGATTTCTTTTATATTGAAAAATCAGGTCATACTACATTTGATACTTTGATAGAATCGATAAATTATATTCATACAGGAGCATTAATTATTGCACTTTTATCGTTAGCTATTTTAATTACTTGGGAAAAAGTTCCCGCTTTAAAAAATATAAAAGTAGTTCCTGGCGCTTTAGTTGTTGTTGTAGTAAGTATCTTATTGAATGAGTTTTTTATTCAATCAGGTTCAAGTTTAGCGATTGTTACCCAAAATCATCTAGTAAGTTTGCCTTCGTTTACCGAAATCAGTAACGGATTTGCATTGCCAAATTTCACATCATTAACAAATGAAAAAGTTTGGATTGTAGCCGTAACTATTGCTGTTGTTGCATCTATTGAAACATTATTATGTATCGAAGCAACCGATAAATTAGATCCATATAAAAGATTTACCGATACGAATAGAGAATTAAAAGCACAAGGAATTGGTAACATGCTAAGCGGTTTATTAGGTGGTTTGCCTATGACATCAGTTGTTGTTCGTTCCTCAGCCAATATAAATTCTGGAGGTAGAACTAAATTTTCAACTATTTTTCATGGATTTCTTTTATTTACTTTTGCTCTTTCCATTCCGTTTATTTTAAATAAAATTCCTTTAGCGGCTTTAGCAGCGGTTTTATTAATGGTTGGATATAAATTAGCAAAACCAAGTGTGTTTGTTCATTTATGGAATAACGGATATTCGCAATTTATTCCTTTTGTAGTTACAGTAATTGCAGTAGTTCGTATTGATTTGTTAAAAGGTGTTGGAATTGGTTTAGCAGTAAGCGTCATTTTTATTTTATACCAAAATTTAAAAATCGCCTATTCATTTAAGAAAGAATCGTTTAATGATGGCGATGTAATTACAATCAAATTAGCACAGGAAGTTTCCTTTTTAAATAAAGCAGCTATTAAAAGTACATTGGCAAGTATTCCAAATGGTTCAAAATTGATTATTGATGCTTCAAACACCAAATACATTGATTTTGATGTTGTGGAATTAATTAAAGATTTCAGAAATGTTAAGGCAGAAGATAAAGAAATTGATTTAACATTAAAAGGTTTCAAAGACCAATATAACTTAGATAATACAGAATTTAAACATGTAAAAATTAAAGATTCGAAAGAAGATACAAAATAATATAACTTACTATGAAAGCACATAACAAAGAAACACAAGCACAAATGACACCTCGTAAAGCATTACAATTTTTACAAGAGGGAAATGATCGTTTTATAAATAATTTAAAAGCCAATAGAAATTTATTAGAACAAGCAAACGAAACTCGCGATGGACAATGGCCTTTTGCTACAATTTTAAGTTGTATTGATAGTAGAACTTCTGCTGAATTAATTTTTGACCAAGGATTAGGTGATATTTTCTCGGTAAGAATTGCTGGAAATATTGTAAATACCGATATTTTAGGAAGTATGGAATTTGCTTGTAAAGTAGCGGGTTCTAAACTAATCGTTGTTTTAGGACATTCTAAATGTGGCGCTGTAAAAGGAGCTTGTGACCATGTTGAAATGGGTAATTTAACAGAGTTACTATCTAAAATTCAACCTGCAGTTTATCAAGAAAAGGATACAACTGATAACAGAACTTCAAAAAACAGCGAATTCGTTGAAAACGTCGCAGAAATCAATGTGAAACGAAATGTAAAAAACATCATTGAAAGAAGTTTTGTTTTAGAGCAAATGCTAGAAGAAGGTCAAATCGGAATCGTTGGTGCAATGCACGATATCGAATCGGGAAAAGTAATTTTCTACGATGATGTCATGTACATTAAAGACGATTTGAATCCTGAATTCACAGTTGCAGCATTAAGACACTAAAATAAATTTTTACCAATAATTTTAAAAAGCTATCACTTCACCAAAATTTAATACTGAATTGATAGCTTTTTTATTTTATATTTGATACCACATACACAATGATAATGAGCGATTTTTATAAAAAGATATTAGATAATAACAAAAAATGGGTGGAAAACAAGTTAGCCATAAGCCCAAATTATTTCAAAAATTTAGCCGACGGACAAAATCCACCACTTTTATGGATTGGCTGTTCAGATAGTAGAGTTCCAGCAAATGAAATCATTGGTGCTGAACCTGGAGAAGTTTTTGTACACAGAAACATTGCCAATATGGTGGTACATTCTGATATGAATATGCTAAGTGTGTTAGATTATGCAGTAAACGCCTTAAAAGTAAAACACGTAATTGTTTGCGGACATTATGGTTGCGGTGGTGTTAAAGCCGCAATGGGAAACAGTTCTATCGGAATTATCGACAATTGGATTAGACATATTAAAGACGTATATCGTTTTCATCAAAAAGAGTTAGATGCCATTGAAAATGAGAAGGAACGTTTTAATAAATTTGTTGAAATCAATGTAAAAGAACAAGTCATGGATTTAGCGAAAACTTCCATTGTTCAAAATGCTTGGAAAAACGGACAAGAATTATCCTTACACGGTTGGGTTTACGGACTAAACGATGGTTACGTTACCGATTTAGGTGTAAATTTTAGTTGTGATAAGGATTTAGATGATGTGTATCAATTGAAGTTTTAATCATCCAAATTCTCATTAAAAGCAGAAGGCAATAACTGAGGAATAAATTTTATTAAAATAGGCAATAATAAGCCGCCACCTGGAAGTAAAAAGATAGTTAACGATGGCACTGTTTTACAGATATCGAGTAACTGTTTTTTTACTTTCTTTTTTTCTTCTTTACTCAAATCTTTTCGGGTTGATTTGGCTAAAAGTTGCATTAATTCACCACTTTCTTTGATTTCCTTAGTTAATCGGTCTTTGTTGCGAATGATCAGTTTGGTTACATTTTTATTGGCCTGATCGTAAAAATGTTTAATTGGATTTGAAAAATTAAAAAAAGGAATTTCAGCTTTATACTGATTGATGAAAAAGTTAATATCGTTAATGCTTTTGTCAAGAATTGTAGCTTCTAAACCTAAATCAGTATTGATGTTTTTTAGAAAATCAATTTCGTTTTCCTCTAATTTTTCATCGCTCCACAACGCCATTTGCGCCATATCCAACAAGTATAATTTCTCTAATATTTCGGTATATTTTAGCAATTTAATATCCGAAAATTCAATTGAATCAATGGTTGAAAATTTGGTATAACGAATAGAGTTTTCAAATAATTTTACCAATAACTCATCGTATTTAGACTTGTTTTTTTTCGTTTTTAATGCCAATGAAACAATTTTAATACAATCCGATTCTATGTTTTTTAGATAATCTGAATCTAATTCGTTGTTTTTTAGATAGTAATGAAATGCTAAAACATCAATAAACAATAATGCATTGGTTATGATGTGAGAAAAGTTTTTACTAATGGTATTCTGATTGGTTTGAATTCTGTCGTCAATCACTTTTTCCAATCGTGAACTGTGAGAGCCTTCAGGCAACATTTTCTTAATAAAATTCAGATTTTCTGGTTGAATGATGTTGTAAAATCGGTAAACCGAACTAATAAAATCTTTTGAATTAACGTCTTTATTTTCAAGTGAATAAACCGAAAATAAGGTGTTTAAAAACCCAACTTTTGTAATTTCATCATACGACCATTTTGTAGTGTTTAGATTTTCTTTTAATTGAAAATTAACCACATAACCATAAATAAAACCTGTTTTTCTACAACTCTCATAAAATGACAAATAATCGCCTTGAAAATCAATGAAATTTTCACGATTTTCAGCAAAAAACTTGTCAATCCAACCGTTTGCAGAAGGGTTTATCATTATTTTAGTTTCTCTTTTAAATATTTTCCTGTAATTGAATTCTTGTTTTTAGCCACTTCTTCTGGTGTGCCAAAAGCCATTAATTTTCCGCCATTTTCACCACCTTCTGGACCAATATCTAAAATATAATCAGCACATTTGATTAAATCTAAATTGTGTTCAATTACAATAATTGAATGTCCTTTATCCAATAAAGCATCAAACGAAGCTAATAATTTTTTAATATCGTGAAAATGCAAACCTGTTGTGGGTTCGTCGAATACAAATAACGCTTTGTCTTTTATGGTTCCTTTTACTAAGAACGAAGCCAATTTAATACGCTGTGCCTCGCCACCAGAAAGGGTAGAAGACGATTGTCCTAATTGCACATAACCTAAACCAACATCTTGCAAAGATTGTAATTTTTGCGTGATTTTTGTCTGTTTTTGTTCGGTAAAGAAATTCAATGCTTCATCAATGGTCATTTTTAAAATGTCATCAATGTTTTTTCCTTCGAAAGTAACTTCTAACACTTCTTTTTTGAAACGTTTTCCGTTACAAGCTTCGCATTCTAAATGAACGTCTGCCATAAATTGCATTTCGATGGTTACTTCGCCATCGCCTTTACAAACTTCACATCTTCCGCCATCTACGTTGAATGAGAAATGTTTCGCTTGATAATTTCTTAGTTTTGAAACGTTTTGTTTGGCAAATAATTCACGAATATCATCATACGCTTTAATGTAAGTTACTGGATTCGAACGCGAACTTCTTCCAATTGGATTTTGATCTACGTATTCGATATGCTTGATGTGCGAAAAACTTCCTGCTAGTTCGGTAAATTGTCCTGCTTTTTCACCAACACCTTCTAATTTTTTTTGAATCGCAGGAAATAAAATTTTCTTTACCAATGTACTTTTTCCACTTCCCGAAACACCTGTAATCACGGTTAAACATTCTAACGGAAAGGTGAAGTTTTCGTTTTTTAAGTTATTTTCTCTTGCACCAATAACTTCGATGTGATTTTTGAATTTTCTTCTTGTTTTTGGTACCGAAATTTCTTCTTGACCATTCAAATATTTCGCGGTTAAAGAATCAAATTTCAGGATTTCATCATACGTTCCTTGTGCAACTAATTCGCCTCCATGAGTTCCTGCTTCTGGGCCAATATCGATAATCATATCTGCAGCTTTCATGATATCTTCGTCATGTTCAACAACGATAACAGTGTTGCCTAAATCGCGAAGTTCTTTCAACACCTCGATTAATCTTTCAGTATCTTTTGGGTGTAAACCAATACTTGGTTCGTCTAAAATGTACATCGAACCTACTAAACTACTTCCTAACGAAGTCGCTAAGTTAATTCGTTGTGATTCGCCTCCAGAAAGTGAGTTAGAATTACGATTTAACGTCAAATAACTCAATCCCACATTGAATAAAAAGTCTAAACGATTGTTGATTTCGATTAATAAACGCTTGGCTACTTTGGCATCGTATTCGTTTAATTCTAATTTTTTGAAGAAATCAATCAAATTTACGATTGGTAAATCAACCAAATCAGAAACTGTTTTACCCCCAACAGTAATATAATTAGCTTCTGGACGTAATCGTTTTCCTTTACAGGTATGACATTTTGTTTTACCTCTATATCTCGAAAGTAAAACGCGGTTTTGAATTTTATAATTTTTCTCTTCTAATTCCGAAAAGAAATCGTTTAATCCTGTAAAATATTTATTTCCGTCCCAAATCAGTTGTTTTTGTTCATCTGAAAGTTCGAAAAATGGTTTGTGAATTGGAAAATCAAATTTATATGCATTGTTTACCAATTGATCTCGGTACCAACTCATACTTTCACCACGCCAAGGAAATACAGCATTTTCATAAACAGATAAAGCCGTATTTGGAATCACTAAATCGGTATCAATTCCAATAACACTTCCATAGCCTTCACATGTTGGACAAGCTCCGTAAGGATTATTAAAGCTGAATAAGTGAATATTTGGTTCTAAGAACGTGATACCATCCAATTCAAAATTAGCACTATATTCCAAACGTTTTTTGGTATCCACTTCTTGTAAATAGCAAACACCTTTTCCTTCGTAAAAAGCGGTTTGTACCGCATCAGCTAATCGATTATAGAATTCTTCTTCGGTTTTAACTACGATTCGGTCAACGATTAGCAGAATATCTTTGTTGTCCAATTGGTGCTGGTCTAACGTATCCAAACGCACCATTTCGTTATCGACTAAAATACGAGCAAAACCTTGTTGTAATAATATTTTTAGTTTGTCTTCTAAAGCTCTTCCTTCTTCTAAATGAATAGGAGAAAGCAGTAGCCATTTGCTATCAATTGGAAATGTTTTGATATCATTAATTACATCTGAAACCGTATCTTTTTTTACTTCTTTGTTAGAAATAGGCGAGTAGGTTTTTCCAATTCGGGCAAATAGCAATTTTAAATAATCATAAATTTCGGTAGAAGTTCCTACGGTAGAACGCGCATTGCTTGTGTTTACCTTTTGTTCAATGGCAATCGCAGGAGCAATTCCTTTGATGTATTCTACTTTAGGTTTGTCTAATCTTCCAAGGAATTGTCGTGCGTATGAAGATAAACTTTCAACATATCTGCGTTGACCTTCGGCATACAAAGTATCAAAAGCTAAACTCGATTTTCCAGAACCTGAAAGACCAGTAATTACTACTAATTTGTTTCGTGGAATGGCAACATCTAAATTTTTAAGGTTGTGCAATTGAGCTCCTTTTATTAAGATGTTTTTTTTAGGTTCTAACGTTGAAAAATCGGGTTGTATCATTGTTGATTTTAATAGATTTGCAAAGATAACAATTGTAAATTTATTTAATCGTATTAGTTAATCTTTAATAATGAAAACATTGAATTAAGATTAGAAAAGTTTAACATTAGTTGAAGATACTTGCGATTTTGTAATCAATTGATTCCAAGTTTAGCTTTATTTTCAATAAAAGATTACTTTTTTTGAATAATTATTTGGATATTAAATAAATTTTATGTTAAATTTGACCAAATAATCTTAAAAACAGAATTGCCTATATAATAAAAATACTTTTTAGAACCCGAATCTTTAATTAACTAAAAGGTATTGTTATGGCTAATCTTGTACTTCCAGATGCAGTATTGGTGAAGAATTACATAAGCGGAGATGAATCTGCTTTAGCTTCATTGATTGAAAGACATCAATCTAAAATCTACGGATTTATTTATTCAAAAGTTAATGACAGAGATTTATCAGATGATATTTTTCAAGATACCTTTATTAAAGTCATTAAAACACTAAAAACAAAATCGTATAACGAAGAGGGTAAATTTTTGCCTTGGGTGATGCGAATTGCTCATAATTTAGTAGTTGACCATTTCAGAAAAGCAAAAAAAATGCCTTTTCAGCGCGAAACGGAAGAGTATTCTATTTTTAATTATATGACCGATAATGCCCCAACTATTGAAAGTCAAATGATAACCGAGCAAGTTGAGGTTGATTTAACACGCTTACTGGACGAACTTCCAGATGATCAAAAAGAAGTTTTGGTAATGAGAATGTATCAAGACTTGAGTTTTAAGGAAATTGCTGAATTAACTGGGGTTAGTATTAACACCGCTTTAGGTAGAATGCGTTATGCATTGTTAAATTTGAGAAAAATTATTGAAAAAAATCAAATTATTTTGACGAACTAATACTAAAAGTGAAATTTTGCCGTTATTGATTTAAACAAATAAATCCCTTACATGGCAAAACTTTACTCTAAGAAAAAATTAGCTCCTCAAATGATATTACCTAAAAAAGAAACGATTTCGTTTTTACTCAATTATTCAAAAGCATTGAGTACATATAAAGTGGGTAATGTTTCAATTGAAATCATAGCTAATTAAGGAAAATGCCTCAATGATAATTTGAGGCATTTTTTTATTTTCTTAAGATTTTTTCCATTGTTTTTCCTTTAGCTAATTCGTCAATTAACTTATCTAAATAGCGTACCTTTTTCATCAGCGGGTCTTCAATTTCTTCGATGCGATACCCACAAATAACACCAGTAATTTTTGAAACGTTTTCGTTTAATTGAGGCGCTTGCTCAAAAAAAGTTTCGAAATCAACTTTAGTATCAATTTGCATTTGTAAATTTTCAAGCGTGTAACCTGTTAACCAACAAATAATTTCGTCGACTTCTGCTTTTGTTCGATTCTTTTTCTCTGCTTTGGTTATATAATGTGGGTAAACACCAGCAAAGATCATTTGATTTATACTTCTTGATGCCATTTATTTTTTAAGTTCATTAATAACACTCTTCCTTCCAATTGTCTTGGTAATAATATCTTTTTCTAAATTCCAGCCACGCGCAGGTGAATATTCGCGTCCGTACCAAATGATTTGTAAGTGTAAATCGTTCCAGCAGGATTCTGGGAAAATGCGTTTGGCATCTTTCTCGGTTTGTTGTACGTTTTTGCCATTGGTTAATCCCCATCGATACATCAATCTATGAATGTGCGTATCTACAGGAAAAGCCGGAACTCCAAATGCTTGACTCATCACAACACTTGCGGTTTTGTGTCCCACAGCAGGTAAGGATTCTAAAGCTTCAAAACTTTGCGGCACTTCTCCATTATATTTATCAATTAAAATTTCTGATAAACCATGAATTCCTTTTGATTTCATTGGCGATAAACCACACGGACGAATGATTTCTTTGATTTCTTCTACAGACATTTTGACCATATCATACGGATTGTCAGCTTTGGCAAATAGGAGAGGAGTAATTTGATTCACACGAACATCTGTGCATTGTGCCGAAAGTAAAACAGCAATCAATAATGTGTACGGATCTTTATGGTCTAATGGTATGGGAATTTCTGGGTATAATTCATTTAACGTATTTATAACAAATGTTACCTTTTCGCTTTTGGTCATTTTTAACTATCTTTAGTTTTTATTTGAATCATTTGTAAAAGTATAAAAATATGACAACATTAAAAACAGGAGATAAAGCACCTAATTTTTCGGGTTTAGACCAAAATGGAGCCACTCACACATTAGCCGATTATAAAGGAAAAAAATTAGTGGTTTTCTTTTATCCAAAGGCAAGCACGCCAGGTTGTACCGCAGAAGCTTGTGATTTGAGAGACAATTATAATCGTTTTCAAGCCAATAATTTTGCTTTGTTGGGTGTAAGTGCAGATAGTGCGAAAGCGCAAGCCAAGTTCATTGAAAAATTTGATTTGCCATTTCCGTTGTTAGCCGATGAAGATAAATCGGTTATTCAAGCGTTTGGTGTTTGGGGACCAAAGAAATTCATGGGAAGAGAATACGATGGTATTCATAGAACCACTTTCGTAATTGATGAAAGCGGAACTATCGAAGAAGTAATTTCGGATGTAAAAACAAAAGCACACGCTGCTCAGATTTTAAAATAAAAAAAGGCTACAATTTGTAGCCTTTTTTGTTATTTTATTCCTTCTGGTTCTTTCAAATCTAGTTCGCAAGCATAGGAGAATAATTTTTCTTTTTTGATTACTTCGGCAGTTCCTTCTGGTAATAATTCTTCCCAACCAGTTTCTCCTTTACAAATCATTTTTAATACTTTTCTGGAGAAAATATCTAAGTTTTTTTCATCATAATCCTTAATATCGATTACTTTTCCATTGAATTTAAAGAATTTGTACAATTCTTTCATTCTTGGATGTACTTTTAGATTTTCAGAAGTTACTACGTTTCCGTTTTCATCTTTCATTGGGTACAAGTACACTTTTAAATCGCGATAGAATAATTTTCCAAAAGCTTCTAAAATTCCACCTGATAAATGACGGTAGTACTTTTCGTCAAAAATTTCGACTAAATTACTAACACCCATTGCTAATCCCATACGTGCTTTTGAGTAATTTGAAAAATATTCTACTACTTTAAAGTACTCTTGAAAGTTTGAAATCATTACAGTTTGACCTAATTTACAAAGCAATTCTGCTCGGTCTAGGAAGTCTCTTTCGTCAATTTCACCTTCAGCTTTTAAGTTGGAAAGCGTAATTTCAAAAACTACAAATGTATTGTCTTTATCTACTTTATTTTCTTGAATAAACATGTTGTATGATTCTTCATACATGTCCATATTTACTTTAGTAACTGGTCTAAAACTTCCTCTTAATGCAAGAATGTTTTTCTTATATAGCACAGCAGCTGGAAGAATATTTTTTCCATCTGGACCAAACATAACGGCATCTGTCATGCCATTTTTAACCAATTGTAAACTCATTAATCGGTTATCAACATTTGCAAAACGTGGTCCTGAAAAGTTAATTGTATCGATTTCTAATTGGTCTTTATCTAAATGGTCATATAAATAACGCAAAAGTTTTTTTGGATCATTGTATTTGTAAAATGCGCCATAAATTAAGTTTACACCTAAAATCCCTAGAGTTTCTTGTTGTAATTTGGCATCATTTTCTTTAAAACGAATATGTAAAGTAATTTCGTTATAATCTTCGTCTGGCTCAACTTGATATACAATTCCTACCCAACCGTGACCTTTGAATTGCTTTGCAAAATCAATAGTGGCAACAGTATTGGCATAACTAAAAAATAATTTGTTTGGATGTTTGTCTCTGTTTAAACGTTGTTCTACTAGATTAATTTCGTGCGACAACATTTTTTTTAATCGACTTTCAGTAACATAGCGTCCGTCAACTTCTTCTCCATAAATAGCATCACTAAAGTCTTTGTCATAAGCAGACATGGCTTTTGCAATGGTTCCAGAAGAAGCTCCAGCTCTAAAAAAGTTACGAACGGTTTCTTGTCCAGCTCCAATTTCGGCAAAAGTTCCGTAGATATTTTCATTAAGATTAATACGTAGCGCTTTGTCTTTAATAGAAGGAATTTGTTCTATGACTTTATCACCACGAACTTTTATATCAGTTGTAATACTTTTCATTATTTTTTTGTTTAGTGATTCTTTGACATCACCTGTATGTTGCAAAGTTAATCATTTTGAGAAAAAATACCATATTTATTGTTATTTTTGTAAAAAGAAAAAGGCTTTGAAAATTTATTTTTTGGGTACCGGAACTTCTCAAGGAATTCCTGTTATTGGAAGCAAACATTCTGTTTGTTTGAGTTCAGATAGTAAAGATAAAAGATTACGCGTTTCGGTTTGGATTGAAACTGAAGAAGCTTCAATTGTAATTGATTGTGGTCCCGATTTTAGACAACAAATGCTAACTTCAAAATGTGAGCGCATTGATGCTTTGTTGTTTACGCACGAACATGCCGATCACACAGCTGGTTTAGATGATATTCGACCATTTTATTTTCAACAAGGTGATATTGAAGTATATGCACATCAACGAGTTTTAAAAAATTTATCCAAACGTTTTGATTACATTTTTGAAAACGAAAATAAATATCCAGGTGCACCAAGTGTAAGTAGCAATGAAGTTGTTAATAGTCAATCTTTTTTTGTTAAGAATACCGAAGTAATTCCGATAGATGCATTGCACGGGAATTTACAGATTTTTGGATATAGAATACAAGATTTTGTTTATTTAACAGATGTAAAAACGATTAATCAAACCGAAATAGATAAAATAAAAAACTGCAAAATACTGGTAATTAATTGTTTGAGAGAAGAACAGCATGCTACGCATTTTAATTTAGAAGAAGCATTACATTTTATATCTTTGGTGCAACCAAAAGAAACCTACTTAACACACATCAGTCATGTTTTTGGATTTCATGAAGAAATTCAGCAAAAATTGCCTAAAAATGTGTTTGTAGCTTATGATAACTTAATAATAAATAGTTAATTTATGAAAAACGTAATTTTATACGGACTAATTTTTTCAGTATTGTTTAATATTTTTCAATATGTAAACTCGACTAAGATTTTAGATGCTAAGGACAAAGAAGTTACTAAAATACAAGAACGCTTAAGAACATCTCGCGATTCAGTTTCAGCATTAGCAACAGCAAATTATTTCGCATTAGAAAGTGATGAAGATGCTCAAGAATATTTTTACACTAATAATTTAGATTACAAAAAAGTTTCCGAAAAAGTAAAAGAAGATTTATTGGTTTTAAACGAAAATAAAAATGGAAATAAATTAATTCCGTACGAACCAATTGACGGAAAAGCATTTATAGTAAACACATCAAAAATATTAAACCACCGTTGGATTATTGCAGAATTTTCAAATGGTGATTTATGGGGACAAATTTTAGTAAAATATTTTGTTGCTGAAGGAAAACCTACTGATTTTGAAACAGTAGAAACAGTTTTATACGAAAGACCAACAAAAGAATAAATAAATTAGGTTAAAGCATGTCAACTACAACTACAAAAACTGAATTAGAGTGTTATTTTGACCAATTCAGAAAAGATATAATCGGAATTAATCAAAGTTTTGAATCGCCTTTTGGTGAACGAAAAATTATTTATACCGATTGGACTGCCAGCGGAAGATTATATCGTCCAATTGAAGAAAAATTAATGAATCAATTTGGACCTTTTGTAGCCAATACACATACCGAAACCACCGTTTCTGGAACAGCAATGACAATGGCTTATCATGAAGCAAGACATATTATTAAACACCATGTTAATGCTAATGATGATGATATTTTAATTACTGACGGAACAGGAATGACAGGTGTTGTCAACAAATTTCAACGTATTTTAGGGCTTCGTATTCCTGAAAATTTGAAAGAATTCACCACAATTCCAGATGCAATTAAGCCTATTGTTTTTATTTCTCACATGGAGCATCATTCTAATCAAACATCTTGGTTAGAAACTATTGCAGATGTTGAGGTGATTCCAGCAAATGAAGATGGTTTGTTATGTATGGAAGAATTTAAAAAGTTAGTTGAGAAATATAAAGACAGAAGTTTTAAAATTGCTTCAATTACTTCTTGTTCAAATGTTACAGGAATTCGAACGCCTTATCATGAAGTAGCAAAAATAATGCACCAAAATAATGGTGTTTGTTTTGTTGATTTTGCGTGTTCAGGACCTTATGTTGAAATTAATATGCATCCAGATGCAGAAAGTTATTTAGATGCAATTTTCTTTTCGCCTCATAAATTTTTAGGCGGACCAGGCACTTCAGGAGTATTGATTTTTAATAAAAATTTGTATAAAAATAATGTGCCAGATTGCCCAGGCGGAGGAACCGTAAGTTGGACAAATCCATGGGGTGAACACAAATATATAGATAATATTGAGGATAGAGAAGATGGTGGAACGCCAGGATTTCTTCAAGTTATTAAAACGGCGTTAGCTATTCAGTTAAAGGAAAAAATGGGAATTAAAAACATTTTGGAACGAGAACATGAATTGGTTGATTATATTTTTTCGGAATTAAATGCAATTGATAATTTACATATTTTAGCGAATCAACATCAAGATAGATTAGGAGTAATCTCATTTTATATTGATGATTTGCATTATAATTTAGGTGTAAAACTATTAAATGATAAATTCGGAATTCAAACACGTGGTGGTTGCAGTTGTGCAGGAACTTACGGACACTTTTTGTTGCACGTAGATCAAGAAACTTCACATAATTTAGTATGTCAAATTTCGTCTGGCGATTTGATCCAAAAACCAGGCTGGATTCGTATGTCGATTCATCCAACCACAACTTCAGATGAAATTCAGTTGGTTTGCGAAAGCATCAAAGCTTTAGCTGAAAATCATGCAGTATGGGCAAACGATTATGTTTACAATCCAAAAACAAATGAGTTTACACATAAAAATGCTTTAAACTCAGAAAAGAAAATGGTAACCAGTTGGTTTCAATAATAAAAACGCTCAGTATTTACTGAGCGTTTTCTTTTTTATGTTTCCAACGTTTGTGTGTCCACAAATAATATTCTGGAGTTTCTAAAATTTGTTCTTCAACGAGTTTTAAAAATTGATCTGTAATTTCATAATTTGGAACTGATTTAACATCTTCTGATAAAATTTCAAAACTAGCCTCATAATAACCACGTTTTATTTTTTTAGTCTTTAGAAAAATCACATTCATATCAAAACGTTTCGCAAGCATTTCGGCACCTGTATGAACAGGAACAATATGTCCCATAAAAGGTGCCCAATGGTAAGCAGAACTTGGTTTTGGTGATTGATCACTTGCAAAACCATACAATGACAAAGTACCATTTTTGTAATTATCGGCAATTGTAGGAATCGTTTCTTTCGTAGTAATTAAATTGGCTTTAAACTTAGAGCGCATTTGCTTTACTAATTTGTCAAAATAAGGATTGGCTAACTTTTTATAGATTCCAAATCCTTTATAATTTATGTGATAATTCATAGAAACTACCCATTCGTAACTTGCATAATGGGCACACATCAGTGCAATGCTTTTATTTTTCTTTTCTAATTCATGATATACTTCCATATTAGTAAATGTGAAGCGTTTTTCGATTTCTTTTTGTGAAATAGAAAGTGTTTTAATCATTTCTAAAAACATATCACACATGTGTTTATAGAATTTTTTCTCTACAGAAAGACGTTCTTTTTCTGATAAATGGGGTAGTGCCAAAGCAATATTTTCACGAACAACTTTTTTTCTATAACCAATAATATTGTAGGTTAAAAAACAAACAAAATCAGAAAGTAAATAAAAAACAGGAAACGGTAATATAGAAATTATCCATAAAATGGGATAGAAAATTAAATATATAAGTAACTGCATGAAACTTTTTTTTTACAAATATACTTTTTTAATCGTATACTAAATACCCAAACTATTCCTAAATTTACCAAAAATTAGCCAAATGAATTTTGTAGTAATAGCCATAATTGTTGCCAACGTTTTAGCAAGTTATAAAGCATTTAATGATTCTTATTTTTTTAGAAAATATGAATTTCATATTGGAAGTATTCGATCAGGAGAACAAATTCGAATGTTTACTTCTGGGTTTTTGCATGTAGACATACAGCATTTGTTTTTCAATATGTTTACACTTTTTTTATTTGCACCCTATGTGGTAGGAAATTTAAATAATGTGTTCTTTTTATATATTTATTTTGGAAGTTTAGTCACTGGAAATTTACTTACATTATATTTTCACAAAGACGATTATTACTATCGAGCGGTTGGTGCTTCTGGCGCAGTTACCGGAATTATTTATAGTGCCATTTTGCTAGAACCTAATTTATACATGTATGGATTTATTCCGGGTTATATTTTTGGTTTTGCCTACTTATTATTTTCAATTTACGGAATGAAAGCCAAAAATGATAATATTGGACACGTAGCTCATTTTGGCGGTGCTATTGGTGGTTATTTGATAACGTTATTTAAAAGGCCAGAATTAATTCAAAACGAAACAGTTACCGTTATTGCTTTGCTGATTCCCATTGTCGTACTTTTTTTCTTGCAAAGAGCAAATAAATTATAGAGAAGAGTTTGGCATAATAGTTGAAATATTTAATAAAAATCAAATAAACATGAAAAAATTATTTTTAGTACTAACCTTAATTACAACTATGGTACAAGCTCAAGAGGTGAAACAAATTCCTCAAATTAGTGTTTCTGGTGAAGGAAAAATCAAGGTAACACCAGATGAAGCAATCATTACAGTTGCTGTCGAAAATACTGGTAAAGACGCAACAGAAGTCAAAAAAATAAATGACGAAACAATTGATAAAGTTTTGAAACTAATCAAACAAAAAGGAATTCCTACAAGTGATTATCAAACACAACGTGTGAATTTGTATAAAAATTATGATTACAATACAAAAAAGTATAGTTATGTTGCTAATCAAACCATTTCAATTCATTTAAAAGATTTGTCTAAATATGATAAATTAATGATGGATTTAGTAGATTCGGGAATAAATAACATACAAGGTGTAGAATTTAAATCGTCTAAAATTAAAGAACACGAGCGTCAAGCGAGAAAAAACGCTATGTTAGATGCCAAGCAAAAAGCAGAAGATTATGTTTCAGTTTTAGCTGGACAAAAAGTAGGGAAGGCTTTAGTGATTTCTGATAATTCATACACTAATTATCCAAGACCAATGTATGCCGAAATGAAAACTATGGCAGTTGCAGACGAAGGCGCAATGCCAAGAGAAACTTTAGCTATTGGCGAAATCGAAATTGTTAGTACAGTTACAGTAAGTTTTGTACTAGAATAAATCGTTTGACCTTATAAAATTAAAAAGCCAGAATTTATGTTCTGGCTTTTTAATTTATAATTGTTGATTTTTCAAATAATCTACTGCGTATCTTCCTTCGTTGAATAATAAATCTAAAATGCTTAGATTATTGATAAAACCATGTTTTTCATTGAAAACTTGAGTGTACTCTTCGATTTGAGTCGTATCTTTTTTTCCGTTAGCCAGTGATCTAAAATCTTTTAAATTAGTCACTTCATGGAAATATTCATCTGTTTTTTCAATGGAAAATTGTACTCCTAATGCATCGTTGACTAATTCAAACGTTTCTAGATTCAAATCCATTAAAAATTCGTGCTTTTTTTCAAATAAAGGACGAAAATCATCTTCAAAATATTCAAAAAAAGGTGAAGTTCTGTAAGCCGCTTCTAATGATTTAAAATGATTTTTTTGCCATCCAAAATCGTTTTCTATACGAACATCTTTGTATTTCTGATGTTTGTCAATACTATGTTTTACAGGAATATTTAGCAATTGCACGCCATTTGGACTATAAATATACATCCTATTTCTGTTGGTTTGCTTTTGAAAGTTATCTTCCATTTCTAAAGTAACCAAATCAGCCTGAAGCATCGCAATGTAATGACTAATCGACGGAAAGTATGTAGGATGTATTATGATGTTCATTTGGGCAGAATAGTTTTATTACTTACAAAAAGAGAATAATATTAATTGTTTATTTCTTTTTTCTTTTTCTTATTTCTGAAATAATCAAAAGCAAAATAACCTGCTAAAGCGAATAAGAAATATTTAAAATAAGATTGTGGTTGTCCTGTTCCACTAACGGTTGTGAATAATCTGTCCCAACGAATGCTCCAGTTTTTAACACCATCATTAATACCATCAATACTCATCCAAATGAAAATTGGTTTTCCAACAATATGGTCTGCTGGTACAAATCCCCAATAGCGAGAATCTAATGAGTTGTGGCGATTGTCTCCCATCATCCAATAATAATCTTGTTCAAAAGTGTATGAAGTGGCTACTTTTCCATCAATTCTGATTTCATTTCCATTTACTTTTAAATCTTTACCTTCATATTCGCTGATGACTTTCTTGTAAAAAGGCAATGTTTCTTTATTTAGTTCCACGGTTTTTCCTGCTTGTGGAATATAAATCGGTCCTAAATTATCTACATTCCAATCTTTTGTGCCAGGGAAAATAGTTTTTTCTACATCTTTGTTAATAATTCTTACAATAGAATCAACTATAGATTTTTTTCTTAATTTTTCTGCATTTTCTAATGTAAAATTTGCTTCTCTTTCAAAATCATTTACTTCAGTTATTGACAAGTTATTGTTAGAGATAACACTATTTGGAATTCCTTTTGGATCTGTAAGAACTGTAACTGTTCCGTCATTATTTTGAAAAGAACCTCTTACATAAGGAGATAATGCATCAACTTGATTTTGATTATAAATTGTTGTTATAAATTTTCTTGAAAATTCTGTAGATTCATTTTCAAGTAATGTTGTTGTTGCTACACCATTTTTAGAATATATTTTGTGCATGTATTGCGGCTTCGCTCTTTCTGGAAGTATAGATTCTTTTCCATTAATAAAAATAATACCATCCTTAATTTCAATTTTGTCTCCCGGAATAGCTGTACAACGTTTTACATAATTTGTTTTCTTGTCAATTGGTTTATCATAACGCTTGTCTGCTGCTTTGTACATGTGAAACAAAGTATCAGCTGGCCAGTTAAAAACAACAATATCATTACGTTCGATTGATTGTAATGCAGGAAATCTAAAGTATGGTAAAGAAGGTTCGGATAAATAAGATTTAGTTTTAATCACAGGTAAAGTGTCGTGAACCATTGGTGCAGCAATTGGCGTCATTGGTGTTCTTGCACCATAATGAAATTTACTTACCAATAAAAAATCGCCCACTAATAATGATTTCTCTAATGAAGAAGTTGGAATCACAAAAGGCTGAATTAAATAGGAATGTACTAATGTTGCTACTACAATGGCAAACGACAAGGAGCCTAAAGTGTCCATCGTTTTGTTTGGTGGCGTTAAATCGCGATTAGCATGATAGTTTACTTCTTGTGTGTAATTTACATAGGCAATGTAAAAACCAAGTGTAACAACACCTAAAACCATGTCTAAAGTTGATTTTTTTCCAAAAGTTCGTAGTGTTTCAATCCAAATAATTGGAAATAAAAATAAATTGATAACTGGGATAAAAAGTAGTAAAATCCAGTATTTGGGACGATTGATAATTTGCATCAATATAATTCCGTTATAAACTGGAACAAATGCTTCCCATGCTTTTCTACCTGCTTTTACATATAATTTCCAAGTTCCAATTCCATGAATTACTTGAACTAATAAGATAAAAAGTAACCAACCTGATATTTCCATTTTTAATATCGTTTAATTGTTAAATTGTATAATTGTTTATTTTGAGTTTAATCCCAAAACATCCTTCATGGTGAAAACACCTTTTTTACCAACTAGCCATTCTGCAGCAATAACGGCTCCTAATGCAAAACCTTCTCTGCTGTGAGCTGTATGTTTGATTTCGATTTGATCCACTTCACTATCATAAAAAATACTGTGTGTTCCTGGTACATTTTCGATACGTTTAGCTTCAATGTGTATTTCGTTACTAATTGGTGTTTCTAATGTCCAATTAGCATAATCTGTATGTTTGATAACTCCTTCTGCTAATGTTATTGCAGTGCCGCTTGGTGCATCTAATTTTTGTGTATGATGAATTTCTTCCATTGAAACCTTGTATTGTTTCAAATTTGCCATCATTTTTGCTAAATATTCATTCAATTCAAAAAACACATTTACGCCCAAACTAAAGTTTGAACCATAAATAAAACTTCCGTTTTTTGCGTTGCATAATTCAACCATTTTAGGGTAATCTGCTAACCAACCAGTAGTTCCCGAAATTACAGGAATGTCTTTATTAAAACATGCTGAAATATTTTCAACTGCACTATCGGGTACACTAAAATCAATGGCTACATCTGCATTTTCAAGTCCTTCAAATGAAGAATCGTGGTCTTTTTTTAATACAATTTTATGACCGCGTTCTAAAGCTATTCTTTCAATAACTTTTCCCATTTTTCCGTAACCTAAAAGTGCTATTTTCATGTAATGTTAGTTGCGTTTTGAAGAAATTGTTACCCAATTTTTTGTTAAAAATTATAAGTGAGTGTCAAACCATAATTGTATCTGTAGTCAAATTCATTTTGGTTTAAATCGGGTTTAACAGTTAAATTGTCGTTTACGTTAAATTGCATTAAGTGTGCATCAACATTTGCATCAACAATATTTAGGATGTAAATTCCAGCAGTAATTAATGCTGATAAATCTCTATTTCTTTGGTGAAATTTTTGACCTCTTATCAATTTGTCATCTGAAAAGTCACCATAAGTTGGGTCGTCAGCGCCTAATGAAGTTCCTGCTAAGCGTTTTTTATATTCATTTCTGAAACCTTGATATTTTTTTTGATTAAAGGTGTAAAAATAAATTCCCGAACCTAATCCAATATATACTATAGGAATTTTCCAGTATTTTTTATTGTATGCTTGCCCTAAACCGGGCACTAATGCCGAGTAAAAGGCAGCTCTTGCTGGACGATTAGGATCAATAACTGTTTTTATTGTATCGGCAGCACGCAATGTCATTTCTTCTTGTGCATTTCCTTGAAAACTCAAAAAAAGACAAATTAAAATGGATATGTAATGTAGCTTTCTCACTACGAATTAATTAGTTTCAAGATACGATTAAAGTCTTCTTCCGAATGGAAAGGAATTGTGATTTTTCCTTTTCCGTTGCCTGCAACTTTAACGTCAACTTTTGTTCCGAAATAGTTAGCAAATGCTTTTTTCTCATCTTCTTTGATGTCAAATGAGTTGCCTTTTGCAGGTTTAGCGGTTTTTGGTTTTAAACTATCTTGATAATTTTTAACCAAAGCCTCTGTTTCTCTAACCGAAAGATTTTGCGTTACCACTTTATGATAAATATCGCTTTGAACATCTTGATTGTCAATGTTAATCAACGCTCTTCCGTGTCCCATTGAAATAAATCCATCTCGCATTCCCGTTTGAATAATTGGATCTAATTTCAATAAGCGTAAATAATTGGTAATGGTAGAACGTTTTTTTCCAACGCGTTCACTCAATTCTTCTTGCGTTAAATTGATTTCTTCGATTAATCTTTGATAGGAAATTGCCACCTCAATTGGATCTAAATCATGACGTTGGATGTTTTCCACCAAAGCCATAACCAATGATTCGTTGTCATTAGCTAAACGTATGTATGCCGGAATTGTTTTCAATCCGATTAATTTAGATGCACGCAAACGACGCTCTCCCGAAATTAATTGGTAGTTATTGAAATCTAATTTTCGAACAGTAATCGGCTGAATTACACCTAATTCTTTAATCGATTTAGCTAATTCTTGTAAAGTTTCTTCGTTGAAATTCGTTCTTGGTTGAAACGGATTGATCTCAATCGATTCAATATCTAATTCAATAATACTTCCTACAACTTTATCTGCATTTTTATCCTCAACCGATTTGATGTCGTTGTCTGGATCTTTCAATAAAGCCGATAAACCTCTACCTAAGGCTTGTTTTTTTACCGCTTTTGTCATCTTCTATATTATTGATTTTTCTTAATAATTTCTTCAGCCAAGTTTAAATAATTAGTCGCTCCTTTACTTGTAGCGTCATAATTAATAATGCTTTCGCCAAAACTTGGTGCTTCACTCAATTTGATATTTCTTTGAATTATTGTATCAAAAACCATATCGTTAAAGTGCTTTTGTACTTCTTCTACTACTTGATTTGATAAGCGCAAACGCGAATCGTACATCGTTAGCAACAATCCTTCAATATCTAAACTTGGATTATGAATTTTTTGAACACTTTTAATTGTATTTAATAATTTTCCTAAACCTTCTAATGCAAAATATTCACATTGAATTGGAATCACAACACTATCCGCAGCTGTTAACGCATTCAATGTTAATAATCCTAACGAAGGAGCACAGTCAATTATGATATAATCGTATTTGTCTTTTACACTTTCCAATGCTTTTTTTAGCATGTACTCGCGATTTTCTTTGTCTACTAATTCAATTTCGATAGCCACCAAATCAATATGAGCCGGAATCACCGAAACATTAGGTGCCGAACACGAAACGGTTGCCTCTTCAGGTGTAGCACTATGTTCTAGAACTTGGTATGAACCAATTTCTACACTTTCTACATCGATTCCTAATCCTGAACTGGCATTAGCCTGCGGATCTGCATCGATTAAAAGTACTTTCTTTTCTAAAACACCCAGAGACGCCGCTAAGTTTACAGATGTAGTTGTTTTACCAACACCGCCTTTTTGATTGGCAATTGCAATGATTTTACCCATTTGATAGTTAAAAATTTTAAGTGGTAAAAATACAATTATTTATGGTTTTTTCAAGTCAATTTTGTTAACAATGGGTTAAAGTGTAACTTAACTGATTTAGAGACAGAAAAATACCGAAATAAAAATATTTTGAAGCCACACTTTAGGCGTTTTTTAGAGGTCGTTTCCCGCTTTCCGTTACAATAATTTTGCAAAAGTTTTTTGACTTTTACAAAATGGATTTTCACTACAATCGGGGCTACAATCAATCGTTTGTGAATAAAAAACAAAAACACGAAGATAATTCGTGTTTGGATGTTTATTAATCACGCTTTGGCGTATTTTTTTTAGTTCGTTTTTCTTCTTTTTTCTCTTTTGCGGTTTTCAAAGGTTCTTTCTTTGCTGTTTTCTTCGCGTCTTGACTTTTTGCCATAATAGATAGTTTTTAGTAAATGTAAGCTAAAAAGTAACATTAAAACTAAAATCCTAAATCTTATTCAGTTTTTCAGCCGCCACCATCAAAGTTTCATCGGTTTTAGCGAAACAAAAACGAAGCATGTGTCTATCCGTAGCATCATTATAAAAAACTGAAATCGGAATGGAAGCCACACCATGATTTACAATCAATTCTTTAGCAAAATCCACATCGTTTTTGTTCGAAATTTGGTTGTAATTCACCACTTGAAAATACGTTCCATCACAAGGCATTAATTCAAAACGACTGTCTTTGATTAGGTTTTGAAACAAATCGCGTTTGCGTTGGTACATTTTGGAAACTTCACTAAAATCAACCACATTCAAATATTCCGAAATAGCGTGTTGCGAAAAACTATTCACACTAAACACCAAAAACTGATGCACTTTCTTCATTTCGAACATTAGATTTTCAGGTGCAATTAAATAACCCACTTTCCAACCCGTAACATGCAACGATTTTCCAAAAGATGAAGCGATAATGGTTCTTTCGACTAATTTTGGACGTGTATTAAACGAAATATGAGGTTGCGAAAACGTAATATATTCGTATACTTCGTCGCCCAAAATAAGAATTTGAGGATGTTTTTCTAAAATCGTTTCTAAAGCTTCAAAATCTTGTTCTGTCCAAATTCTCCCAGTAGGATTGTGTGGATTATTGATGACAATCATTTTAGTTTTAGCCGAAATAGCGCTTTCAATTCGATTAAAATTTGGCGTGTAATCATCGTTTAAGGAAACACGAACAGGTTTTCCACCCGCTACCAAAACCGAAGGTTCGTAACTGTCATAACTTGGATCCAAAATCAACACCTCATCGCCATGATTCACAAATGTGTTAATGGCTGTAAAAACGCCTTGAGTAGCGCCAGCGGTAATCAACATTTCAGTTGTGGTATTGACTTTTCTACCGTATTGTTTTAAAGTTTGATTCGCAATTTTTTCCAATAACGAAGGCAAACCCGCCATAGGTGTGTATTGGTGAATATTCTCTCGAACAATACGTTCCGAAATTTGCAACAAACGTTCATCTTCAGGGAAATTTGGAAATCCTTGTGATAAATTAATAGCTCCGTGCTCGTTCGCTAATTGCGACATTACAGAGAAAATGCTGGTAGTGATGTTAGGTAGTTTTGACATGTTACAAATTTAGGAAACTAAGATAGATTTCTTTTACTTTGTATTTCAAAAAATTGCACATTGAAGATAATTATCCTAACCCCAATGGAAATTGAACGAGAAAAAGTACTTAACGCTTTAGATCGAATTTCCAATTTGAATCATACCTACGAAGTAATCGTTTCTGGAATTGGTCGTGAAAGTACGGCTAAGGCGATGATGCAAATGCCACCACATGATATTTGTGTATTGATGGGTTTTGCCGCTGTAGTAGGAAAAGAAGCCCATTTACCCGATTATTTGCATTTAGGAAAACCAATCGAAATTACCAATGCTTCGCTATACGGTTACGAAGGCGGCTTGTTTGAAAACGGAAAACCCATTATCACCGAAAAACCAAAGCTAAATTTACCTTGTTTGTCTTCCTTAACTTCCGATAAGTTTGTAAGAACAACCGATTTAGCCGAAAAAACGGTTGTAAATATGGAAGATTACACGTTTAAATATTTGAAAAAACCACAAGATTTTATCGTGCGCATTATCTCCGATTTTTTACCTCACGAAACTGAAATCGACTTTTTTGAAGAAGTGAAAAATATTGATTTTTTGGAGGGTGTGAAGGCGGTGGATACAATAAATGAAAAAACCAGCAGTGAGGTTTTTGAAACCTGTTAGGCTTTATAAATGATTTAAGATTTTGAGAAGTTTAGAGAAATTTATCAACGTCTTTTTTAAATTTTTAGCTAAAATTAATAATATTCAATAACCCTTTTTACTATTTTAGTTCCTGTTTTAGAAGAGTTGGTTTTGATAATCCAGTTTTTTTGACTGTCATAAACATGGGTATTGTTAGTAACTGATTGAAAGTTAATCTCAGATATTTTGGAGGTTTCTCTGGTTACATTTCCATTTGCATCGAAAACATAATCATTGCGCATTATCATTTTATTGTCTTTACCAAGCACTAAAAAGGAATTTTGCATTCCATTGGCATCATAAGTATATAGGTATTTGGTATCGATATCTTCAAAATCATTTTCTCTACTTTCAATGCATCTTCCTTTAGAATTGTATTTATAGGTTGTTATGGTTTGAAGTTTATTTTTTCTATCAAACAAAGAAGTTTTTGTAAGTAATCCATTTGAATTGTACTCATAAACATATTTTAGTAAAAAAATAGTGTCTTTAAGATATTTTATCATTTCTATTTTTTGGTTTTTGTTGTTGTATTGAAGCTTATAGGTCATCTCTAAAGTATCTGCTTCAAAATGCACTTCTTTGTCTCTTAGGTTTTTGTCATTGAAATAAAATTGTACTTCTCTAACTTTCTTATTGGATTTGTCAAATTTTTCATATTTTGCTATAGAATCGTTACTGCCATAACTGTAAACGTCTTGACCAAAATGTTGATTTTTGAAATAGGTATGGGTTAATCGTCCTTTTTCATCAAAAAAATATTTCCAGCTCATGTTAGCTTCTGAAGGAACTTCGTTTTTAGGTGTAATGTGATAACTCATGGTTTTTACTTTTCCATTGAGTTCGTGTTTTTTTGAAGTATTTTGTAAACCATTCATTTGGGCAAAACTACTTAATGTTAGTAGTAAGCATAAAATAGGGAAGAGATTTTTTTTCATATGTTTAAATTTTATTTTTTAGCGGTAACATATGGTATGCTTCGCCTGTTCAACTTCGTTTTCGGGTCGCCTTTTTTAATCATAGGTGTTTGTTTACACAAACTTATTGTTAATGGCGATTTCACATACAAAAATATAATAAAAACTAAAAATTATAAAAAGCTTGTGATAGATTTTTTATCTGAATCAATCTATGCAAAAGTTTCTGCAATTGGTTCAAAGTGTAATTCGAAAAGTTTAAGGAAATGTTCGTAGTTTTCTTTTTCTTTAAATAGCGTTGCACTATTTATTCCACGATTGTAAATGTGGTAATAGTTACCATGTTGTAAGGCTTGAATCATAATTGTTTGGCTTTTATATAATTACAAATGTATGTAAAAATATTATTTTGCCAAAAGAAAACCTGACAGGTTTCTGAAACCTGTCAGGTTTAAATTATAACCATAAGAACTTTACTCCTCCAATAAAACTTCCAAAATCGTAATCGCTGCTTCGCTAATTTTAGTTCCAGGACCAAAAACCGCTACAGCTCCGGCGTCGAATAAGAATTGGTAGTCTTGTGCTGGGATTACTCCACCAACAATTACCATAATATCTTCTCTTCCGTATTTTTTTAGTTCTTCAATAACTTGTGGTACTAAGGTTTTGTGTCCTGCTGCTAAAGAAGAAACGCCTAAAATATGTACGTCGTTTTCCACCGCTTGTTTCGCAGCTTCTTGTGGTGTTTGGAATAAAGGACCAATGTCCACGTCAAAACCTACGTCGGCATAACCTGTTGCTACTACTTTGGCACCACGATCGTGACCGTCTTGTCCCATTTTCGCAATCATAATACGAGGACGACGACCTTCTTTCTTCGCGAAAGCATCGGCTAATTGTTTTGCTTTTTCAAAACTTTCGTCGTTTTTAATTTCTTTACTATACACGCCGCTAAAACTTCTAATTTGTGCTTTATATCTTCCGAAAACTACTTCTAAAGCATCACTAATTTCGCCTAATGTAGCTCTATTTCGTGCTGCTTCTACTGCTAAAGATAGTAAATTTTCACCACCATTTTTAGCGCTTTCGGTTAATTTTGCTAAACATTCGGCAACTTTAGCGTTGTCGCGAGTGGCTTTGATTTGTTCTAAACGTTCAATTTGTTGTTTGCGCACCATTTGGTTATCTACATCCAAAATATGTAACGGATCTTCTTTTTCCAAACGGTATTTGTTCACCCCAACAATAATATCTTGACTGCTGTCGATACGAGCTTGTTTGCGCGCGGCAGCTTCTTCAATTCGTAGTTTTGGAATTCCAGCTTCAATGGCTTTTGTCATGCCACCTAATTCTTCTACTTCTTCAATTAAAGCCCAAGCTTTTTCAGCAATTTCAGCCGTTAAACTTTCTACATAATAACTTCCTGCCCAAGGATCCACCGTTTTGCAAATTTTAGTTTCTTCTTGTAAAAAGATTTGGGTATTACGAGCAATTCGCGCTGAGAAATCAGTTGGTAAAGCAATGGCTTCGTCTAAAGCATTCGTATGCAACGATTGTGTTCCTCCAAAGGCTGCTGCTGCTGCTTCAATCGCAGTTCGAGCCACATTATTAAAAGGATCTTGCTCCGTTAAACTCCAACCCGAAGTTTGGCAATGCGTTCTTAAAGCCAATGATTTTTCGTCTTTTGAGTTGAATTGTTTCAATAGTTTTGCCCAAAGCATTCGACCAGCACGCATTTTTGCAATTTCCATAAAATGATTCATTCCAATCGCCCAAAAAAACGAAAGGCGAGGAGCGAACGTATCAATATCCATCCCAGCGGCTAAACCTGTGCGAATGTATTCTAAACCATCTGCTAAAGTGTATGCTAATTCAATATCTGCAGTAGCTCCCGCTTCTTGCATGTGGTAACCCGAAATGGAAATCGAGTTGAATTTCGGCATGTTTTTACTCGTATATTCGAAAATATCCGCAATAATTTTCATCGAAGGCGTTGGTGGATAAATGTAGGTATTTCGCACCATGAATTCCTTCAAAATATCATTCTGAATCGTTCCTGATAGTAGGTTAGGAGTAACGCCTTGTTCTTCCGCTGCCACAATATAGAATGCCATAATAGGTAAAACCGCACCATTCATTGTCATCGAAACCGACATTTCCCCTAACGGAATTTGGTCGAAAAGCACTTTCATATCTTCCACTGAATCGATAGCAACTCCCGCTTTTCCAACGTCACCCACCACTCGTTCGTGGTCAGAATCGTAACCTCTGTGTGTTGCTAAATCAAAGGCAACTGATAAACCTTTTTGTCCAGCCGCTAAGTTTCTTCTGTAAAAAGCATTACTTTCCTCAGCAGTAGAAAATCCTGCATATTGACGAATCGTCCAAGGTCGGCGAACGTACATAGTTGCATAAGGTCCACGTACATTGGGTGCAAAACCAGCTCCAAAACCAAGGTGTTCTAAATCGGAAATATCTTTTTTAGTGTAAGTTGGTTTTAACTCGATGTTTTCGGCAGTTGTAAATGAGTTTGGAGTTTGGAGTTTAGAGTTTGGAGAAACTTCTAACTTCTGACTTCTAACTTCTAACTTTAAATGTTGTATATCTTTTCTCATCTTTAGAGAATTTTTCAAATTAATAGAATTGGCACATTGACTAATTGGCTAAATTACCTCATTATTCAATCGTTCTTGTTCTAATTTTTCAGCCAAACGTTTTTCGATAATTGGTGTGATTAACGTTTTTCTGGCGTTTTGTTTTACGAAAGGATACAATTCCAAATCGCTTTTCATTTGGTCGTTTTTGTTCGGATACTTATTGGTTCCCAATAAAACTTCTTTTCCAGAATCGAAAAGCTCTTGTTCTTTTTGTGCGCTTTCGTTGATTTTTCTTTGGATTGTTCCATCGATTAATTGCGAAATCAAACCGCCATTTTTCTCGATATCTTTGAATAATTCTAATGCTTTTTCTGCTAATTGCTCAGTTAAAGTTTCGATATAATAAGCGCCATCAGCAGGATTATTCACTTTATCAAAATAACTTTCGTGTTTTAAAACTAACAATTGGTTTCTCGAAATTCTATCGCCAAACTCGTTGTCTTTGTGATAAATCGCATCGTAAGCTAAATTCGCAACCGCATCGGCTCCTCCTAATATTGCTGACATACATTCAGTAGTCGTACGAAGCATATTTACGTTGTAATCGTATAATGTTTTGTTACGTTTTGTTGGAGTTGCTATGATATGACAATCGAAATTGTGATTGTACTCTGCTGCTAAAGTGTTGAATAAAAGACGTAAGGCTCTTAGTTTCGCTATTTCAAAAAAGTAATTCGTTCCAACAGTAACTTCAATCGTAATCGGTTGGTTGATGGCTGGAATTCTATTGAAATATTCGTTTGCTTGTGCTAAAGTGTAAGCTAATTGCTGCACGATATTTGCTCCTGCATTTTGGTAGATTCCACTTGAAATAGTTAAAAATGGAACAGTTGACTTAGAAGCAATTGCGTTTAATTTTTCAAAATCTTTTTCAAGGTTGTCAAACCAATTGCCGTCTTTTAATAATTGTCCGATTGGATCAATTTGGATGCAAATATTGACTTTATTTTTTGAAACAAAATCATTGATTTTATTCGTAAATTCAACAGAAAGAAAAGGCAAATTGAAATAATAATTCACGTTTTCTAACGGAAGATTTTGCATCAATTCTTCAATTGAAACTGCATCATTTTCTAATGTAAAACGAACACTTTCAGCTCCTCTTTGTAACGTTTCTAGCGCACGAGCGTTTGATTTTTGAAAATCATGAACAAAAATATTTTGAACGATTGCAAAAGGTTTTGTTGGAACAATGGCGTCAAGATTTATTGCTGTTTCATCATTATGATAAAACGGTTTTACTTTAATGCCTTCTGGACTTTCCCAAACTAAAGTTTCGTTGTAATCAGCACCTTTTAGTTCGTATTGAATTTGTTGCTTCCATTGTTTAGAAGAAACGGCTTCAAAATCGGAAAATAAATTGTTGTTAGCCACGAATTATATGTTTAATTGTTACTAGTTGTTTTCTCAGTTTCAGCTTTCTTTTCGCCTTCAAATTCTATGATGTAAATGTCTTCGTTTTCGCGTTTCATATAATATTTTTCGCGAGCGTATTTTTCTACACGGTCATCATTTTTAAGGTGTTTTATATTGGCGCTGTCTTTTTTGATTTCGGTTTTGTAGTATTGAATATTGTCTTCAATTTCCTCGATTTCCTTATCTAAAACACGGTGTTCTAAATAGGAATAATTGTCGAAAAATAACATCCAAACAATAAAGAAAAGTAATACCAAAACATATCGGTTCGCTAAAAACTTTAGGAACGGATAATTGGCAATTAAATTCTTTATTTTTTTCATTATACTAATCTTTGATTGATAACAGCTCTTACTACATCAATAGCAACCGTGTTGTATTTGTCATTTGGAATAATGATATCAGCAAAAGCTTTTGTAGGTTCGATGAATTGTTCGTGCATTGGTTTTAAAGTGTTTTGATAGCGATTCAAAACTTCTTCCATGTCACGACCACGTTCTGCAATATCACGTTTTAAACGGCGAATTAATCTTTCGTCAGAATCTGCATGAACGTAAACTTTTATGTCAAACATATCTCTTAATTCTGGATTGGTTAGAATTAAGATACCTTCTACAATCATTACTTTTCTTGGATGTGTGATGATTTTATCGTCGGTTCTATCGTGAGTAACGAAAGAATAAACTGGTTGTTCAATAGTTTTTCCAGCTTTTAAATCTTTAAGATGGGCTACTAATAATTCAAAATCAATCGCTCTTGGATGATCGAAATTGATTTTAGTACGTTCTTCATAACTTAAATGATGCGTTTCTTTGTAATAAGAATCCTGAGAAATAATACCTACTTCTGTCGCAGGTAACTCATTCATAATCTGATGTACAACTGTTGTTTTTCCGCTTCCGGTTCCGCCGGCGATTCCAATAATTAGCATAAAGATTCTTAGGTTGATTGTTTTAGCAAAAATAGAAATAATATTCTATGTGTTTTTTGTTTTGATGAGAAAGTTTTGGGAATAAATGCTAAAAAAATATAGGTTTTGGAACGCAGATAACACAGATGCTTTGCATCGCAGATTGAAAACGGATTTTTGTAAATGAAAAAAGACCCTCAATTGAAGGTCTTTTGTCGGGGTGGCAGGATTCGAACCTGCGGCCTCCTGCTCCCAAAGCAGGCGCGATAACCGGGCTACGCTACACCCCGAATTTGTGAGTGCAAATATAGAACTATATTATTATTTTCAAAACGTTTTTTAAAAATAAATTTCGTTTATTATGAAATAGTGAATTCTAATCTATTTTTAAGAAATAATTTTAATTAAAAACTTACATTTGCTACTCTTAAAAGAATAAAGTTATGTCAGATACAATTGAAAAAGTAAAATGTTTAATTATAGGTTCTGGTCCAGCGGGTTATACTGCGGCTATTTATGCGGCTAGAGCTAATATGAATCCTGTTTTATATCAAGGACAACAACCAGGTGGTCAGTTAACTACAACCAATGAAGTTGAAAATTTTCCAGGATATCCTGAAGGTGTAACCGGACCTGAAATGATGGTTCAGTTGCAAGAACAAGCAAAGCGTTTTGGTTCAGATATTCGTGATGGATGGGCTACAAAAGTAGATTTCTCTGGAGATATTCATAAAGTTTGGATTAATGATACCATAGAAATTCATGCAGAAACTGTAATTATTTCTACAGGAGCTTCTGCTAAATATTTAGGATTAGAATCGGAACAACACTATTTAAAATTAGGTGGTGGTGTTTCAGCTTGTGCGGTTTGTGACGGATTTTTCTATAGAAATCAGGAAGTAGTAATCGTAGGAGCAGGAGATAGTGCGTGTGAAGAAGCACATTACTTATCTAAATTATGTAAAAAAGTAACGATGTTAGTTCGTAGTGATAAATTTAGAGCTTCTAAAATTATGGCTGAACGTGTTCAAAAAACTGAAAACATCGAAATTTTAATGCACACTGAAACAGAAGAAGTTTTAGGTGATGGACAAGTGGTTACTGGAGTTAAAGCAAAAAATAGAGCAACAGGAGAAGTTGTTGAAATTCCAGCAACTGGATTTTTCGTAGCGATTGGTCACAAACCAAATACTGATATTTTTGCAGATTATATTACGTTAGACGAAACAGGTTACATCGTAAATGTTCCCGGAAGTTCTAAAACAAATGTAGCAGGTGTATTTGTAGCAGGTGATGCTGCAGATCATGTATATCGTCAGGCTATTACGGCTGCGGGAACAGGTTGTATGGCGGCTTTGGATGCAGAGCGTTATTTGGCAGCGAAAGAGTAGTTGAAATATTGTAATAAAAAATCCGACTATATGGTCGGATTTTTTATTTGTAATGATTTACTTTTTTTCCTTTTTATAAAGAGTTGCATTATTTGTGAATTTTTCAATGGTAATTTTTGGTTCACCAAATAATTCAATTTGTGATTTACCGGCAGCAGTTATTTGTATTGAATTACTCACACTTACTTCGCATTTTGAATAATTTTCGGTATCAATTTCTAAATTTCCTATTACAAATTTTTGTGCTACTAAGTTACTTGTGTTATCTAAACGAATTTTTGCATTAGCTGTATTTCCTTCAATTGTAGCCTCACTTTTTTGGTACATATCAATTTTAACTTCAGGAGAAGCTACTAAAGCTTTCAGTTCACTATTTTTGCTTAGTTCAAGGTTAGTGTTTTCTGCTTTGACATTAATTTCTGCCTCCGATTTATCATCTAAAATAAGTGAAAAATAATTAGATTTCACATTTAAGAAAGATTTAGAATCATCATAATTTTTTATGGTTATGTTGTCTAATTCTAAATCGGCTAAAGCTTTGATGGTAGTTTCGTTACGAGCAATAATTAGTTTTAAATTTTCTGAATAATTGATTCTAATTGTAAATTTTTTGAAACTACTTGCGTCTTTTAATGCGTTAATTCTAAGCGTATTTCCTGCAACTTCAAAATTGATGATATCGTGTAAATTATCATCAGCTTCAATTTCTAAAGAGGGCTGATTTCCTTTTACTAATAAGACTTCAAAGTTATCACTAACTTCAATATTTTCAAAACTGTTGATTTCTTTAAGTGCTACAGTTACGATTTTAGAACCTTTAATTTTTTCTTTCTTTTGAGCAAAAGAAAAAGTAGTTAAGAATAACAACGTAATAAAGAAGGATATTTTTTTAGCCATTTTGTAAAATTTTATTATCACAAACATACACAAAATTTATTCCAAACTTATTTTTTGAATAAATAAAAAAAACACCAGCAAAAGTACTGATGTTTTAATTTTGTTTTTATAGTATTGATTCTATCATATTTGCGATAAAAGTAAATACAAATTCGATAATTTGGATAACTAACTTTATCATGAGAGTTGAATTTAGTTTGTTTAGTTGTTCGTGTAAAAGTAATTAGTTGATTTTAAAAATGTACTAATTATTTGTTAAAATATTCTGATTTGTAATCAGTTACTCTTTATCAACGCTTCCGCCAGAAGTTTCTTCTTTTGTTATTGTTTTAGGAGCCTGTACATAATCGATAGAACTTCCGCTTGAAGCTTTTGCGTCTAATTTTACAATTGGTTTCACTGTTGTTGAACTTCCGCTCGACGATTGTGAAAAAACATCATTTGCTGCTAATTCGTCTGCATCAATTTCGCTTCCGCTTGACGAAGCTGTTTCTAATTTTAACGCTTTTCCGGCAACGGTAATGTTACTTCCGCTTGACGATTCGCAACTTACATTTTCATATTCTAAAACCGCATCGATTTCACTTCCACTACTAGATTTTACTGCGATAGTACTTCCTTTTAATGTGTTTTTTGAACTAATTCTTGAGCCACTTGTGCTTTCTAATCCCACAATTGAACTCATTCGAACTCTAACATCAATTGATGACATAGTATTAATATTGCCATCAATTTTAACAATTAATGTTCCATTTTCAACCTTTGTAATTACATATTGCATTAAGTTGTCGTCTGTTTCAACTTCAACATCGGTTGGTGAGCCTTGTTCAACAATTACTGTTACACCAGTGCTTGCCGAGATTTTATCAAAGCTTTCGTTGATGGTTCTTTTTTCTGTGATTACATTACCACTTCCTTCAACACCATCGTTTAAGTTCAGATTGGCATTACACGATAATAATGTTATTGTAAGTAAAAAAGCAACTAATTTAAAGGTTGTTTTCATGTTTATTTAGTTTTAGTTGTGGTTTCTTTTTTGGTATCGATTTCAATTTTTACGTTTTGTACTTCTTGATTTACTTCATTTTGAATTTCTTTGATTTCTTTTTTTATCAAAACTCCGTTAGCATCATAAATAATTGTTGAAGTAGAGTCGTTTACAATTTCGTTATCGTCATAATTATTAACTGAAGTTGGGCAATTTAAACAAGTAATATTATCTGTATCCACTCTGTAAACGCCATCAGAAAAATCATAATTTAAATCAAAAAAGTTATTATTTGTATAATCAAAATGTTTGAAATTTTTGTCTGTTTTAAATAATGTTCCTTTTGGTAAATACAAGTACAATTCTACTTCTTGCCCTCTAAATTTGTTTTCAACGGCAGAAATTAAATAATTATCTAAAATTAATGTATTTCCTTCGATTTTGTAAGCATATTTAATTTTTTCTGCTCTTTTCTTGGCTTCAGAAGCTGATTTTCCGTTGGCTAATTTTTCAATTTGGATGAAAGGAACCGCTTCATCAGTTTCCATAATTTCTATTGAAATATTATTAGAGTAGATGATGTCTTTGTTGTTTTCATCTTGCGTCAATCTAAAATCTGTATCGTGATGAGCATTTTTTGAATAGAAATCATTGTTTTTAAATTTGATGTACAGGGTGTCTGTTGGTGTTAAAATAATTTCTTCTTTTTGAACCACTTTTCCTTCAAATGCCATTTGAGTTGCTTCGTTTATTCCTAATGAAATTGCAATTCCGGAAGCAATTACCCATGTTGCAATTAAGGTATAGGTTGCCACATTTCCAATTGATTTTAAATTGTTTACCAATAATTTTAAACCTAATAAAAGTAAGAAAAAGAATGGAATTCCAAATACTAAAATGAGTAATATTCCTTGAACCCAAAGAGGAGTTTCTAATCCAATCGGTGTTTGAATATTATTTAAAATATAGTTGTCTGGCATTGATGATGAAAACATCATTACAATTCCTGCAATTATGAATCCTAATAAAGCAAATGAAGCTGTTATTACGATTATTGCACCAATGAATTTTGCAAATATTTTAAAAATTGTTCCAAAAATATCCGAAATTGTACTCCCTACTTTTTCAGCACCGTATTTTGCATTATCTGCAATTTTTTGATGATCAATATTTCCAATTTTATCAGAAATTTCATCAATTCCTTCTTTTACTTTTCGCTCAATGTTAGAAATATTGATAGGTTCGCCTTTCATTTCTAATTTTTGAGAAGTGGTTATTGCTTCAGGAATTAATATCCATAAAATCAAATAAATAATAATTGATGTTCCAAAACTGATAAATGGAGAGATAATAAACAAGATTCTTACCCATAATGGATCAATGTTTAAATAATGACCAAAACCAGCAGCAACACCACCTAAAAGTGAATTATCTTTATCTCTATACAATCTTTTTGCTCTTGTATATGTTTTATTTGTTGAGCTAAAGTTTGAACTTTTTGTTGCATCTTCATCTATTTTGTAATCTTCTGGTTGCCCCATGATTCCAATTACCGCGTCAATTTCTACTAAGCCAATAACTTGTTTTTCGTTTTGTATGCGCTCTTGAAACAATTCAGCAATTCTGCTTTCAATGTCTTTCATGATTTCATCTCTTCCATCAGGAGCAAGAGAACGCTTCACCGCATCAAAATAACGCGATAATTTTTGATAGGCATCTTCGTCGATGTGAAAGAAAAAACCTCCTAAATTTATACTTATTGTTTTGTTCATGACCTTTAGTTTTGACTTGTTATTATGTTTACTGCATCTGCTAATTCTTTCCAGGTGCCATTTAATTCTTGTAAAAATTCTTTGCCTTCATCGGTTAAACCGTAATATTTTCTTGGTGGTCCCGATGTTGATTCTTCCCAACGATAATTTAGTAATCCATCGTTTTTTAGCCTTGTTAGTAGTGGGTAAACGGTGCCTTCCACAACTAGTAATTTAGCATTTTTTAGCGTATCCAATATTTCAGAAGTATATGCATCTTTTTCTTTTAAGACCGATAAGATACAGAATTCCAAAACACCTTTTCGCATTTGTGCTTTAGTGTTTTCAATGTTCATAATTCCCCTTGTTTTTTTTAATTAGACTGTTCATTTTTTGATTTGTTTTGCTTGCGCAATTGATTGATTTGATGATTGAAATTAGATTACCTATTAATTTCTTATACAAAGATAAGTCTAAAAGAAGGTATCTTGTTACGCATAGTACCTATATTTAACATAAAATTAACATTTAAAAAAATAGTAGGAATGCATAGTATTTTTTGTATTTTTACAAAATAAATCAATGAATTATGGAGTTTACACCTGCAAAACTGAATCTTTTTACCTTTTTTAAACTGCCTTCTGCTTTTTGGAGTGGCGTGCGCATTAAGTCAATTTCACCAGAAGTTTGTGAAGTAACCGTAAAACATCGTTGGTTTAATCAGAATCCTTTTAATTCCATGTATTTTGCGGTACAAGCCATGGCGGCCGAGTTTACAACGGGAGCTTTAGTCATGTATCAGATAAAAGAAAGCAAGAAAAACATCTCAATGTTAGTGGCTCAAAATAAAAGTGTATTCACAAAAAAAGCTACAGGAAGAATTACTTTTACTTGTAATCAAGGAACAGCAATTAAAGAAACCATTCAAAAAGCAGTGGATACTAATGAAGGACAAACTATTTGGTTAACTTCAATTGGTAAAAACGAAAAAGGAGAACAAGTTTCTGAAATGCAATTCGAATGGACAATTAAAGTTAGGGGTTAGAGTTATGATTTTAGAGTTAATAATTATGAGTTTTGAGTTTAGAGTAAGGAGGTTTGTTTTTTGATTACAAGTATAATTTTTTTTTCATATCTCAACTCCCAACTTCCAACTCCCAACTTCGATCTCCCAACTTAAAACTAATCCTAAACATAAGTTAATTTACTTTCATACCTTATTTATTGATAGTAAATTTGAGAAAAAGGAAAAAGAAAATGACAGTTTTAATTACAGGAGCTACTGGGTTGGTTGGACAAGAATTGGTGAATTTGTTGCTTCAAAACGGATATACAATTCATTATTTATCTACATCCAAATCTAAATTAGTCTCACAAAATAACTACAAAGGATTCTTTTGGAATCCAAAAAAAGCAGAAATTGATACTAACGCTTTAACAGGTGTTGAGGTAATTATCCATTTGGCTGGAGCTAATGTGGCAAAAAAATGGACAACCGCTTATAAGGAAGAAATTATTGAAAGTCGCGTACTTTCAACTCAATTATTGTATCAAACTTTACAAAAGAATTCTCATCAAGTAAAACAAATCATTTCGGCTTCAGCTGTTGGAATTTATCCAGATAGTTTAACCGATATCTACCATGAAACAGATTTAGATATTGATGTTTCCTTCCTAGGTAATGTTGTGAAACAATGGGAAAATGAAGTTAGTCAGTTTGAAAAATTAGAAATAATCGTCTCTAAAATTAGAATCGGAATTGTACTTGCTAAGAACGGTGGTGCTTTGCAGGAAATGGCAAAACCAATTCAATATGGAGTAGGAGCAGCATTTGGTTCAGGCGAACAATATCAATCTTGGATTCATGTTCAAGATTTAGTAGCCATTTTCCAATTTGTAATGGAAAACCAATTAGCAGGTGTTTATAATGGAGTCGCGCCTTATCCTGTTACCAATTCAGAGTTAACAAAAGCAATTGCTAAAACTTTAGGAAAACCATTGTTTTTACCTAATATTCCAAAATTTGTAATGAAACTTATTCTTGGCGAAATGCATCAAATCTTATTTTCGAGTCAACATGTAAGTTGTCGTAAGCTTTTAGATGAAAATTTCCAATTCAAATTCGCATCCTTAGATAAAGCTTTGAATGATTTATTGAAATAAAAAAACCGCCAATTGGCGGTTTTTGTTTTTATTGTTTTGTTGCTTTTAATTTTACAACCAATTCAATTTCATCGTTTACAAACTTATCTTTTAAATCATCAAAGATTGATTTTGAAGCGTAGTTAACATTCCATTGAGTTCTGTTAATTTGGAAAGAATCAGAAGTTAAAGTCATGTTGTTTCCTTCATACGCAACAGTTGCAGGAAATGTTACAGGTTTTGTAACTCCTTTTAAAGTTAAATTTCCGTTTACAGTAGCTTTTCCATTTTCAGAAGTGATAGAAGTAATTTCAAACATTCCTTCTGGAAATTTACCTACGTTAAAGAAATGATCTTCTCCCTCTTTATCGCCGGTTCCTTTTAAATGTGCTTCTAAATCTTCTTTTCCGTCACCTGCTTTTAAATCAGTAACTACAATCGAATTCATATCGATTACAAATTTTCCGCTTTGAATTCTGTCATTCTTAACGGCAACTTCACCCGATTTTAAATTAATAGTTCCATTGTGTTTTCCAGCTGGTTTAGAACCAATCCATTCAATTGATGATGCTTTTGTGTCAACCACATAAGTTGTACTTTCTGCAGATGCAGTTGCTACTTCGCCAGCTTCACCATTTTCTTTTTCTCCTTTACAAGCTACATTCATAGAAATAGTAGCCAAAACAAATAAACTTAAGATGCTTTTTTTCATGTTTTAATTTTTTTTAGTTCTCACAAACTTAATAAATCGAATTTTTAAATTGTCTTAAAAGCTTGCTAAAATTTTAATTCAAATAAATTTGGCTGACAATTTGACATTTTTAAACATTTGGCAATACATTTGCAATCCCATTTACTAAAGTAAAAATGTTTAAAAAAATATTCAAAAATATGAATCAAGAAAGTACTGAAAACATCGAAAAGGAGAACATTAATGAAGAAAATGTTTCAGAAACTCAAGGAATTCCAACACCAGAATTATCGGTAGAAGAGCAATTGCAAGAAGAATTAAGCAATGAAAAAGATAAATTTTTACGTCTTTTTGCTGAATTTGAAAATTATAAAAGAAGAACTGCCAAAGAACGTATCGATTTGTTTAAAACAGCAAATCAAGAAGTTTTACAAGCCATGTTGCCAGTTTTAGACGATTTTGACAGAGCCTGGGCACAAGTTTCTAAGTCTGATGATGAAGCATTAGTAACAGGTGTACAATTGATTCATGATAAATTAAGAAGTACTTTAGTTTCAAAAGGTTTGGAAGAAGTAGAAGTGAGAGCAGGAGACGCTTTTAATGCTGATTTTGCAGAAGCTATTACACAAATTCCAGCGCCAAATGATAAATTAAAAGGTAAAATTGTTGACGTAATTGAAAAAGGGTACAAGTTAGGTGACAAAATTATTCGTTTCCCTAAAGTTGTAATCGGACAATAATTTTTACCGTAGAGACAAGTTATGACTTGTCTTTTTCTACATATTATAATACAAGATGTAATGAAAAAAGATTTTTACGAAATATTAGGCATTTCAAAAAATGCTACACCAGAAGAAATTAAGAAAGCATATCGTAAGAAAGCAATCGAATTTCACCCTGACAAAAACCCAGGCAATAAAGAGGCGGAAGAAAAATTCAAAGAAGCTGCAGAAGCTTATGAAGTTTTAAGCGATGCTAATAAAAAAGCTAAATATGATCAATATGGTCATCAAGCTTTTGATGGTGGCGGATTTGGTGGTGGTCAGCACATGAACATGGATGATATTTTCAGCCAGTTTGGTGATATTTTTGGTGGTGCTTTTGGTGGTGGCGGATTTTCTGGATTTGGCGGTGGCGGTGGTCAACGTAGAGTAAAAGGTAGTAACCTTCGCATCAAAGTGAAATTAACTTTGGAAGAAATTGCTAACGGAGTTGAAAAGAAAGTCAAAGTAAAACGTAAAGTTCAGGCTAAAGGTGTAACTTATAGAACTTGTCCAACTTGTAATGGTTCAGGACAAATTATGAAAGTTGCTAATACGATTTTAGGTAGAATGCAAACGGCAACTACTTGTCATACTTGTAGTGGTTCTGGTCAAATTTTGGATCAAAAACCTGCTGGTGCAGATGCGCAAGGAATGTTGTTAGAAGAAGATACCGTTTCAATCAAAATTCCGGCAGGAGTAGTTGATGGAATGCAATTAAAAGTTGCCGGAAAAGGTAATGAAGCACCAGGGAGCAATAGTATTCCAGGGGATTTAATTGTTGCTATCGAAGAAATCGAACACGAATTTTTAAAACGTGAAGGCGAAAATTTACATTACGATTTATATATCAGTGTTGCAGAAGCCGCTCTAGGATTTTCCAAAGAAATTGATACTGTTTCAGGAAAAGTACGTATCAAGTTGGAAGAAGGAATTCAATCGGGTAAAATATTGAGATTAAAAGGTAAAGGGGTTCCAAGTATAAACGCCTATGGAAACGGAGATTTACTAGTTCATGTAAACGTTTGGACACCAAAAACATTAAACAAAGAACAAAAGCAATTTTTTGAGAAAATGCTTACAGATGAAAACTTTATTCCGAAACCAGAAAAGTCAGACAAATCTTTTTTTGAAAAAGTTAAAGATATGTTTTCATAATTAAATAAATATTAATACATTTGAAACTCACTTTCTTAGGAGAGTGAGTTTTTCTTTTTCATAGCAATTTTTCCCATCCTTTAGCAATAAAGGGTGGGTTTTTTTTGTAACAAAATGCAGTTTTTCGCTACTAATTAAACAAACAAAATCACTTTTTATGAGCAATATTCTCGAAGTACAAAATGTAGTCAAGCAATATGGCGATTATACAGCCCTAAACAATGTTTCGTTGCAAGTTCCAAAAGGAAGTATTTATGGACTTCTTGGGCCAAATGGAGCAGGAAAAACAACTTTAATTCGTATCATTAACCAAATCACAATGCCAGATAGCGGTGTGGTTTTGTTAGATGGAGAAAAACTCAAGCCCGAACATGTTCAATATATAGGTTATATGCCCGAAGAACGTGGTTTGTATAAAACTATGAAAGTAGGAGAGCAGTGTTTGTATTTGGCTCAGTTAAAAGGAATGCCTTATGAAGAAGCAAAAAAGCAATTAAAATATTGGTTTGAAAAGTTTGAAATTGAAGGTTGGTGGAATAAAAAAATCCAAGAGCTTTCAAAAGGAATGGCACAAAAAATTCAGTTTATTGTTACGATTTTACATCAACCAAAATTGTTAATTTTAGATGAACCTTTTTCAGGATTTGATCCAGTAAATGCCAATTTAATTAAAGACGAAATTATTGAATTAAATAAAAAAGGAACTTCTATCATATTTTCAACCCACCGAATGGAATCGGTTGAAGAAATGTGTGATTACATTGCTTTAATTCACAAATCAAATAAATTAATTGAAGGAAAGTTAGAAGATGTAAAACGTCAATACCGTTCTAATACGTTTCAAGTGGGCGTGTTAACCAATAATATCGAAGGATTGATGGTGCATTTGACACAAAAATTTACGATAAGTCAAACCAATTTCAAATCATTAAATGATGATTTAAAATTAGAAGTACATTTAGGTCAACACAATTCAAACGAATTACTTTCTATTTTGTCTCAATTTGGTCAAGTTACCCATTTTGTAGAAAAAATCCCAAGTGTAAACGATATATTCATTCAAACTGTAAGCAAATAATCATGAGCATATTATCCTTAATTATAAAAAGAGAATTTATTGCCAAAGTGCGTAATAAATCGTTCATCGTAATGACTTTTTTAAGTCCGCTTTTATTTGTTGGTATGGCTGTTCTTGTGGGTTATTTATCTACTATGAATAAAGATTCGGTGACACAAATAGCTATTCATGACGAAGCAGGATTGCTCAAAAAAGAATTCAAAAACGACAAGTATACTAATTATACCGATTTGTCAGCAATGCCATTCAAAATTGCAAAAGATACTGCAAGTAAAAGCTATGAAGGATTGCTTTACATTCCAAAAGTAACTTCGGTTCAGGATTTAAAGGAAAAAGTAGAATATATTTCAGAAGATAGTCCAAGTTTAGATTTTATTTCAGATGTTGAAGAAGTTATTGATTCTGTAATTACACAAGAAAATTTAAAAGTATTGGGTTTTGATGCAGAAAAAATTGATAAAGCCAAAGCTGATTCTTCCTTAAAACTTTCAAAATTTTCGGGTGAAGAAAGTTTAAAAGGCTTAAACGAAATTAAAGTAGCTATTGGAGGATTGTTTGGTTACTTAATTATGATGTTTATAGTTATTTACGGCAATTTTGTAATGCGAAGTGTTATCGAAGAAAAAACGTCAAGAATTATTGAAATCATTATTTCTTCGGTAAAACCATACCAATTAATGATGGGAAAAATTATTGGAAATTCTTTAGCTGGAATTTTACAATTTTTAATCTGGGCAATTGTTGGAACATTATTGTTTTTTATTGCTTCCACATTTTTAGGATTGCAAATGGGCGCTTCCTCAACTATGTCGCCAGAAATGATGGAAGCAGCAGGTAATGTTGATAAAGTGGCTAAACTACAAATGTATTTTAATGAAATTACCAATTTACCTTTAGTTACATTAATTATTTCATTCATTATTTATTTTATTGGAGGTTACTTTTTGTACAGTTCGTTTTATGCAGCAATTGGAGCAGCAGTAGATTCAGAAACCGATTCGCAACAGTTTTTATTACCCATAATAATGCCTTTAATTTTGGGTGTTTACATCGGATTTTTCACGGTTATAAATGATCCTCATGGCACAATAGCAACTGTATTTTCTATAATTCCATTAACATCGCCAATTGTGATGCTCATGCGTATTCCATTTGGAGTTCCGTTATGGCAATTACTACTTTCTATAGGTTTATTGTACGGAACGTTTATCTTTGTAGTCTGGTTTGCGGCAAAAATCTACCGAGTAGGTATTTTAATGTACGGAAAAAAACCAACTTGGAAAGAATTATATAAATGGTTGAAATATTAAACCAACAACATAATAATGAGTAAAATCCTTATCATAGAAGACGAAGCAGCAATTCGAAGAGTATTAACTAAAATACTTTCCGAAGAAAATGATTCGTATAAAGTTGAAGAAGCGGAAGATGGTTTGCAAGGAATAGAAAAAGTCAAAAATGAAGATTATGACTTAATTCTTTGTGATATCAAAATGCCAAAAATGGACGGTGTTGAGGTATTAGAAGCTGTAAAAAAAATCAAGCCTGAAATTCCAATGGTCATGATTTCTGGTCATGGAGATTTGGAAACAGCAATAAATACCATGCGATTAGGTGCTTTTGATTACATTTCAAAACCACCTGATTTGAATCGTTTGTTGAATACGGTTCGTAATGCATTAGATAAAAAACAATTGGTAGTAGAGAACAAAATCTTGAAAAAGAAAGTTTCTAAAAACTACGAAATGATAGGAAACAGTGAAGCTATCAATCATATTAAAACTATGATTGAGAAAGTTGCTCCTACCGATGCCCGAGTTTTAATAACAGGTCCAAACGGAACTGGAAAAGAATTAGTAGCGCATCAATTACATGAAAGAAGCGAGCGTTCATCTGCTCCTATAATCGAAGTAAACTGTGCCGCTATTCCGTCTGAATTGATTGAAAGTGAATTATTTGGTCATGTAAAAGGTGCTTTTACTTCAGCTGTAAAAGACAGAGCTGGAAAATTTGAAGCGGCTGATGGCGGAACCATTTTCTTAGATGAGATTGGCGATATGAGTTTATCAGCTCAGGCTAAAGTTTTACGTGCGTTACAAGAAAATTTAATTCAAAGAGTAGGAGCAGACAAAGACATTAAAGTCAATGTTCGTGTGGTTGCAGCTACCAATAAAGATTTAAAAAAAGAAATAGAGGAAGGGAGATTTAGAGAAGATTTGTATCATCGTTTAGCGGTAATTTTAATCAAAGTTCCGGCTTTAAACGATAGAAGAGATGATATTCCAGAATTAATTGAACACTTTGCTGCAAAAATAGCTTCAGAACAAGGAAATGCAGTAAAAAGCTTTTCCAAATCAGCGATAAAATTATTACAAGAATACGATTGGACCGGAAATATCCGTGAGTTACGAAATGTTGTAGAACGTCTAATTATTTTAGGTGGCAACGAAATTTCGGAACAAGACGTGCAATTATTTGCGAGTAAATAATACCAAGTGAAAAATGATTAGTAATTAGTGAATAGTTTGCTAATTAATAATCACTCTTCACTAATTACTAAATAAAAATGCAATTAAAAAAAATAAACCCCAACCTTCAGAAAGCGTTAATTGAAAACGATTTTATTGAAGCGAATGAGTTACAACAAGAAACATTTTCAACCATTAAAAGTGGTGTTGATGCGGTTATTCAATCGCCAAATGGTTCTGGAAAAACTACTACTATTTTATTGAATGTCATCCAAAGAATGGAAAAACCAGTGGGTGAAAGTACACGTGCTTTGGTTTTGGTTCAGGACAAAGAAAAAGTTTTGGAAGCAGTTGAGCAATTCAAAAAACTAAATCATTACACAAATTTACGTGTTTTTGGAGTGCATGAAAAAGGCGATATGGATTACGATAAAAACCAAATTTCATTAGGAATGGATGTTTTAATTGGAACGCCAATTCGAATCAATGAAATGTTTTCTTCTGCGGGATTTAATATGAATACCATTAAAATGTTTGTGGTTGATGATGTAGAAGAAATGTTGCGCAAACGCGAGGATTCTATTATTCAACGACTTTCTATGAGTGCTGAAAAAACACAACGTTTGTTTTTCTGTTCTCAAATTACCGAAAGAGTAGAAGTTTTAGCAGACAGAATAATGATTGAACCACTTTTCTTCGAATCAGAAGAATAAATTATAGATAGTTATGGGAATGATGAAAGTTTTTTCGGGAAGTGAGATTTTAGCCGAAACATTAAAGCAAAAAATTGAAGCAGTTGGTGTTGATGTTCTAAAAAAAGACAATTTACAATCAGCTCGATTGGCAGGTTTTGGTAATACAGATTTAGCAGTAGAATTATTTGTAGACGAACGCTATTACGGAAAAATTAGTCCAGTTTTAGAAGAATTTAGAATGAGTTTATAATTCAAGAGCAATAATAATTATAAAGCTACTGTTTTACAGGAGCTTTTTTTATTTTGATGATAAATTCTTAATTGTCAAATTCACTAATTAACCTATCTTTGCACCTTCAAAAATTTTAGTAAAAAGACTTTTTACTTTTTACTTCTAACTTTTTACTTTAAAAAATGATTACAGTAAACGACATCGCCGTAGAATTTGGCGGAACCACTCTTTTTAGCGAAGTAACTTTTGCCATTAATGAAACCGATAAAATTGCCCTAATGGGTAAAAATGGAGCAGGAAAGTCTACGCTTTTAAAAATTGTTGCTGGGGCAAATAAACCAACTCGCGGTGTTATTTCGGCGCCAAGCGATGCTGTTATAGCTTATTTACCACAGCATTTATTAACCGAAGATAATTGTACTGTAATGGAAGAAACATCAAAAGCATTTGCATCGGTGTTGAATATGAAAAAAGAAATCGACGAAATCAATGAGCAATTGACTGTTCGTACTGATTATGAAAGTGATGAGTACATGAAATTGATTGAAAAAGTTTCGGAATTATCTGAAAAATATTATTCAATTGAAGAAGTAAACTATGAAGCTGAAGTTGAAAAAATATTAAAAGGTTTAGGATTTGAAAGAGAAGATTTCAATCGCCCTACAAAAGAGTTTTCTGGTGGTTGGAGAATGCGTATTGAATTAGCAAAAATCCTTTTAACAAAACCCGATTTAATTCTTTTGGATGAGCCAACGAATCACTTAGATATGGATAGTATCGAATGGTTGGAAGAATTTTTGATTACGCAAGCCAAAGCAGTTATGGTAATTTCGCACGATAGAGCATTTGTTGATAATATCACCAATCGTACTATCGAAGTTACAATGGGAAGAATTTACGATTACAAAGCTAAATATTCTCATTATTTAGAATTGCGAAAAGACAGACGTGTTCACCAACAAAAAGCGTATGAAGAACAGCAAAAATTCATTGCCGATAATCAAGCGTTTATTGAACGTTTTAGAGGAACTTTTTCTAAAACCGAACAAGTGCAATCGCGTGTTAGAATGTTAGAAAAGATTGTTCCTATTGAAGTGGATGAAATTGATACATCGGCTTTAAAATTGAAATTTCCACCATCAGCTCGTTCTGGTCAATATCCTGTAATTGTTAAAGATTTAGAAAAATCGTATGGAGATAAACTAATTTTTAAAGATGCGAATTTAGTTATCGAACGTGGACAAAAAGTAGCTTTCGTGGGGAAAAATGGTGAAGGTAAATCAACCATGATTAAAGCCATTATGAAAGAAATTGAAATCAATGGAGGTTCTGTAGAAATTGGTCACAATGCTCAAATTGGGTATTTTGCTCAAAATCAAGCCGCTCAATTAGACGAAAATGCTACTATTTTTGAAACGATTGATAGAATTGCCGTTGGAGATGTTCGTACACAAATAAAAAATATTTTGGGAGCATTCATGTTTCAAGGTGATGATATTCAAAAGAAAGTAAAAGTACTTTCTGGAGGAGAAAAAACACGTTTAGCCATGATTAAATTATTGTTAGAACCCGTAAATCTTCTGATTTTAGATGAGCCTTCAAACCATTTAGATATGAAAACAAAAGACATCATCAAAGATGCTTTACGTGATTTTGATGGAACTTTAATCTTGGTATCTCACGACCGTGATTTCCTTGACGGATTGGCAGAAAAAGTTTTTGAATTCGGTAACAAACGTGTAAAAGAACATTTCGAAGATATCAAAGGATTCTTAGCACACAAGAAAATGGATTCTTTGAAAGAGATTGAGAAATAAAAAAAGCTCCTGTTGGAGCTTTTTTTATATTTCTTTCTTTTTCCACTTTTCAAAACCTAAAACACTTGGGTTAATTTCTTTTTGCCATTGCATTCCATAGGTTTTATTCAAAAAATCAAAAATCAATTCATTTTTAGCTTCGTATTCTTCAAAATTTGTGGGTGCAATGCAACCAAAATCATGAAAATGCACATTGTATTTTTTAGCAAAAGCCAAATCTTCTTTGGTAATTACTGATGCAATTCCGCCTAAAACATAAATGGTTTTAGTGTTTGAATTGATTTCGATTTTAATAGTGTCGTTTTGTTTTTTCTCTTGCGCTTGAAGTGTAAAAGAGATAAGAAAGATTGTTAAAATCAATTGTAACTTTTTCATTTTTCAGGGTTTTTAGTGGTGATTTCAAAAACTCCATTAATACCATCTTGCCCATATAATCCTGCTCCTTCTTTGCCACTAAAAGTTTTAATTTTTTTAATTTGAAATGGATACAGTTTGTCAAATTCTTTTTTAGTTGAAATTTTATTATCTATTACATACAAGGGTTGGATGTTTTTTGGATCTTTTCTTTTGTGTGATGTAGTTATATATTCAGGAAGTTTATTAATTGTAAAGAAATCTTCTTTAGATATTTCTCCACTAAAATCAGCACCACCCCATTCTACAAGTGTAAAACCTTTTCTTTCGGTTTTTGAAAGTTGTTGTTCTTTGATTATAGTTCTATTCTCTAAACCATAAAATTCCATGTAAATTCTAATAGTAGTTTCTGGTTTTGGATTGACGTTTAAAGTAGCAATTTCGTCGCATTCTTCGTTTATCAAGAAATGAATAAAATTGTATTTATTTCGTTCTAAAATGGGTAACCAATACTGAATAAAATCATTTGTTTCTTGATTGTTTAAACCAATGTGTTCTAATTTTTCGATTAAAAATTCAGCTAACTTTTCCTTTGGAACTATAAAACCATCATCATATTTGTAATGCTCATCTGAAAAGTCAATGGTTCCATCCCAAAATAAAGAACTATAATAACGATTAGTTTTCTTGTCAAAAATTTGTCCGTTTGGTTCAGCTATTACATCCCAATTTTTATCGTATTTAGGAAATGTAGTTAGTAATTTTCCTTTGAAATTCAGTTGTAAATCAATTTCAGTTTTTTCTGTTGGATAAAGATAAATTACGGGTTTTGCGACCATAATTTTAGGATTGTTTGGGTTTTCTGAAAGTTGAATTACTAAGTCATTTTTAGAATCAATTTTATTCTTTCTGATTTATAACCATTTAATTCGATTTTTAATATATCTCCTTTTCGAACTTCCAAAGTAAATTTTCCAAAAAAATCTGAGGTTGTTGACTTGTTTGTGTTCAAATTTAAAATTGTTGCACCTGGAATTTCAAGTTTTTCACAATCGTAAATAGCCCCTGAAATAGTATAAGCTTTTTCCTGAAGATTTTCTTTTGTAATAAAAGGATATAATTCGTAAAGGTTATTTAATTCTTTTTCAGAAATATTTTTAGTGGTAACTATTAATGCGCCGCTTTTTGCAATTTCGCCATATGTATTTATGGCATTTTCATTTTTTAAAACATTCAGTGATGCTATGTTTTTTGGGTTTATAACTTCCATAATTTCTTTATGGACAATATTTCCATTTATGACAAAAATGGCTTCCTGATTATTTCTTATAATAGCTCTATCACTAATTTTCCAACCAGTTTTTGGGTTTTCTTCTTGTGTAAATGCTAAGTTTACACTTATAAATAATAATATATATAAATTAATAACTTTCATAATTTGAATTTGATATTGAATTTCTTACTTCTTAATCGTAATTATAATAACCCCATTTTTTCCTTTATCACCATAAATCGAAATAGCTCTTTCAGGTTGTAAAACAACAATGGTGTCAATATTTTGTTTGCTCAATGGTGCATATGGGCTAGTTGGATTTTCTCCATATAATTCTTCTTCTGTATAAGCGACTCCATTGATATAGTATAATGGATTTTTAAGTTCAATAACAGATTCATAATCTGCATTTGAAATATTTTTTGGTGATTTTTTGGTTAATTTTCCATCAATAACTACTAAATCATCATTAGCAGCGTTTTTATCTTTTTCTTGAGTAGTTTCAGCCGAATTCATTGTAATATCATAACGTTTTCCTTTAGCCAAATAACCTGAATTATTCGTTGAAGCTGAATTAGACATACTATTATTGTAACTCGGAGCCAAACTTGTTTTAGCCACTTCTTGAACTTCTTCCATTGCAATAGTTGGTAGTGCAACTTCTTTTTTCGATTTGTAATTGATAGTATCGTTAATCACAATGTTGTTTTGAATTACGATTTGTTGTTGCAAAATCTGCTCCGCATCTTTTTTAATTTCTGGAGATGTATTCACTAAACCATTTGCCGATTCAGGTGTTGGAATGTTGTTTTTCGATGAATCAATCGTAGTAATTGTGTTTTTTGGAATTATTACATTTTCTTTTTCTTGCAGTAAGAAAAAAGTTAATGTTCCCACTAAAACAACTGATGCTGCTACCGCTAATTTTTTCCACAAATGTTTCTCTTTTTGAAGGGTTTGTGTTTCTAGCTTATCTTCAACGCGTGCCCAAATCTTCTCCATACCTGGAAAGTCTTTTTGCTCTGCGTTTTCTGCAGCTTGTTGTATTTTTTTATATAATTTTTCTTCTGTTCCCATGATTATTTTGCTTTTTGATAATAAAAAGTTCTTACCAATTCTTTTAATTTACTTTTCGCCGCATTCAATTGCGATTTGGATGTTCCTTCGCTAATGCCAAGTTGCTCTGCAATTTCTTTGTGTGAATAACCTTCAATCACAAACAAATTAAAAATCGTTTGGCATCCATCCGGAATGTATTGTAGTAAATTGAGCAAATCTTCTTCCTCTAAATCGGTGACTTCATCGGCTAAGGGTTGCGAATTGTAGCTCACATCTTCCAAATACAAATTAAAGTTAATGTTCTTTTTAATTTGTAAAAGACAGTTGTTCACCGTTATTTTTCGTGCCCATGCTTCAAAAGCCAAGTCTTCTTTTAGTTGTTCTATTTTTGTAAATATTGTAAAAAAAGCATCGGCCAATACTTCTTCTATTTCTTCCTCCTTTTTTAAATACCGTTTACACAAACGATAGAGTTTTGGCGCCATAGTTTCATACACCAAGCGTTGCGCTTCGCGGTGTTGTTTTCGGCAGCCTTGTATGTGTTTTACATCCATAAAATGTTTTTATTTTCAAAAATCAAGTTCAAGTGCAAATTCAATTTTCAATTTGTTTTAGCTTTTTGTACTTGAACTTGACATTGAACTTGTTATTGACTTCGCTTTTTTATATAGAGTAGAAAAGTGGGGAAAAGGTTGGGAAAGGAATTAAATTTTTTCAAATTCTTTTAAAATATACCAATTTATGTACTTATCTAGAATATTATTATAACTGAATTCTTTTCTGAATTTTGATTTGTTTGGAATTATATCCAGTATTAATTGATTAACATCTAAATTTACCGTTTTATTTTCAATAAGTTTTTCTCCCAAATAAAAAGGCTGCCCACAATTATGAAAAGTTTCAAATTGAAAAAGCGAACTTTTACCATTATAAAAAAAATGAATTGAAATATTTTTACTACCATCTACACTACCATAAAGTGACTCCTTTTTTGGTTTTTCATGCGCAATAAATTCTGAAAAACTCTTCAAATTTTTAATATCAATAATTAACTGATTTTTTATTTTTTGAGTAATCTTTTTATTTTTAATCGTTAGTATTGGGTTATAAAAGTTTATATGTTTTTTTATTTTGCTCTTTTTTACATTTAATTTTTTTGATAAAAAATAGTCATAAGTAAAATTGTCTCTTTTTGTGTTTAATTCAGTCCATAAATTAGTAATCAATGACGAATCTATATTTTTATTTGAAATATTATATGAATCATCTATTCGAATTATTTTTGTGATTTCAGTTTCGTATATATGTTTTCTTGAGGCTGAAGATGAGTAGTTATATCTGAAAACTATCGAATCAAATTTTTCAAGGTTTTGACCAAGTAAAAATTGAAATTGAAAAATGATAATTATAGCTAATTGTTTTTTCATGGAATCTTTTTATTACATAGATGCAGATTTTCTTCAAATGGTTGGTTAGTAAATAAAAAATTATTTCTTCAACGTTAATTTATAAATTTCAGCTTCTATAGTTTCCGTATCATTGTCTTCGCACAATAAAAATTCTAATTCGGTTTCTGATTCCTTGTAAAGCGTAATGCCTTCAAATTTCTGATGTTCCGATAATAATTGAACATCTATAATTTCAAATGTTGGCGCGTGCATTATGCCTAAAATGGTTCCTAAGACTTCGCCATCTTCATAAGTAGATTCGGTGTTTTCAGCGCAAGCCAAGAAATAAATTTTATCACCAACCAAAATTGCATCGGTAAAAGTAGTTTCTACATCATCTAATGTTGGAAGCGAAATCGGCACAAATCGAATACCATCTTCTTGGTTATTTGGGATAATAAAAATACCATTTTGACTATTTTTTGAATTGCCTCTTTGAAAAAGTAACATGGTTTGATGCGCATAAATAGCACCTTCAATATTCAATTGGTCATCGGTAAACGAACCAACATCTTTTAATTTCTGGTATAGAGCTGATAAATCTTGTGATTGCAAAGCATCCGAACCTAAATCTAAAGTAAACATCGAATTTCTTTTTTTGGTAGAACCAGAACCCAACATTATTAACTGATTTCCATGTTGCGTGATGCTTTCTAAATCAGGTTTTTCAGCTTTTTCTATGTTTTCTTTTGCCTCTTTTATCAATGGAAATTTTAATAAAAGTTTTTTATCAATGTCATATTGGTACAAAAAATTACTCGAATCTGAAATAAGAAATAAAACATTTTGTGTGTACAACAAACCAGACGGAGCTGCAATACCTTTTATAGTGAAGAGATTTGTAAGTTTGAAATTTTCCATATTTTTACCAATAACTTTATGAAGTTTTTAAGTCAGAAATTGCTCATAAAAGTACTATTTTTACATTTATTAAAAAGCGATATAAAATGGAAAACATAAATATTGAAGATTTTAAAGTAAAAACAACTATTAAATTAGCCGATTTTGCTACGAAATTAAACATAGATACCGATAAAGATCAAGAAGAATTAGCCTTAGATAAAATTCAACAAAAGCTTTCTAAAAAGCAAGATGCCATGTACGCGCACAATCGTCATGCATTTTTGATTTGTTTACAAGGAATGGATACCAGTGGAAAAGATAGCTTAATTCGTGAGGTTTTTAAAGAATTTAATCCGCGTGGAGTAGTGGTACATAGTTTCAAAACGCCTAATTCAACCGAATTAGAACACGATTATTTATGGCGTCATTATTTAGCTTTGCCCGAAAAAGGGAAATTCGCTGTCTTCAATCGTACGCATTATGAAAATGTATTAGTAACGCGAGTACATCCCGAATATATTTTGTTTGAAAACTTGCCAGGAATTGAAAAAGTGGAGGATATTACACCTCAATTTTGGGAAAATCGCATGGAACAAATGGTAAATTTTGAAAAACATATTTCGTTAAACGGAACCAAAGTGTTGAAATTTTACTTTCACATGAGTAAAGATGAACAACGTGAACGTTTATTGAAACGATTAGAAAACCTAGAAGATAATTGGAAATTCAGTACTGGTGATTTAAAAGAGCGCGCACTTTGGGATGATTATATGAAATATTACGAAGAAGCAATCAACAAAACATCAACCGATTTTGCGCCTTGGTACATAATTCCTGCTGATGATAAAGGTGTTGCACGATATATTGTAGCAAAAATTATTTGGGAAGAAATGGAAAAGCTAACCGATATTGCCGAACCAGAATTGGATCCAAAAGTCAAAGCAAACATTGAAGAATATAGAACACAATTGAAGAAATAACTTCAAGAACAATAAACAATAAACAACAAACCAAAAACTATAAACACTAAAAATGAAAGTTTATACCAAAACAGGCGACACCGGAACCACAGCATTATTTGGTGGAACGCGTGTACCAAAACACCATATCAGAATCGAAAGTTATGGAACTGTTGATGAATTAAATTCACACATTGGATTAATTCGCGACCAAGACATGAGCGATTTGTACAAAAATGTATTAATTGAAATACAAGACAGATTATTTACTGTCGGCGCTATTTTAGCAACTCCACCAGAAAAAGAAACTTTGAAAAATGGTCAGCCACGTTTGCAAAATCTTGGTATTATTGAGTCAGATATTGAGTTTTTGGAAAATGAAATTGATACCATGGAAGAAGCTTTACCGCCAATGACACATTTTGTTTTGCCAGGTGGTCATACAACGGTGTCATATTGTCATATAGCACGCTGTGTATGCCGTAGAGCCGAGCGTTTAGCAGTACATTTGAATGACATAGAACCGACAGATGAACGCGTAATTAAGTACCTAAACCGACTTTCTGACTATCTTTTTGTGTTGGCACGAAAGTTGTCTCATGATTTGAACGCTGATGAAGTACAATGGATTCCTCGTAAGTAATCCTCTGTATTTTAAACAGTAGGTTAAAGTAATATTTTGATGTAATTAAATAAGAAGCTCAATGCTTTTATTTATTGAAGAAAAAGTATCGTTGACCACTAAAAAATAAACGTTCTTAAAAATTATTAAAAAAAGTAAAAAAAAACTTGATTTTTTGAGTAATAAATTTATTTTTGCATAAACTTAAATCGATAAAAAGATGTATTGGACATTAGAATTAGCGTCATATTTGAGTGATGCCCCTTGGCCAGCGACCAAAGACGAACTTATCGACTATGCTATCAGAACTGGAGCACCATTAGAAGTAGTGGAAAACTTACAGTCTATAGAAGACGAAGGTGAAATCTATGAAATGATGGAAGAGATTTGGCCAGATTATCCTACAGACGAAGATTATCTTTGGAATGAGGATGAATATTAGAAAATAAATAAACACAACAGAAACAAAGTCTCTTTACTGAGACTTTTTTTGTGGTTTTACAAGCAATTAAAAAGAAAATTAAAATTATGAGTATCATAAATTCCATATTGAAGGCTTTTGTGGGTGATAAATCGGAGAAAGATGTAAAAGCGATTCAACCTATAATCACAAAAGTAAAATCGTTTGAAAGTGCCTTAAAAGCATTATCCCATGACGAATTGCGTGCTAAAACAGCCGAATTTAAAGCTAAAATTCAACAAGCTCGTGCCGAGAAAGACAACAAAATTGTTTCGCTAAGGCAAGAAGCAGAGCAAACACAAGATATTGATGCTCGTGAAGATATTTATGCTGAAATCGATAAAATCGAAAAAGAAGCTTATGAAATTTCTGAGAAAGTATTAAATGAAATTCTTCCTGAAGCTTTTGCAGTTGTAAAAGAAACGGCTCGTCGTTTTAAAGAAAACACTTCTTTAACTGTGACTGCTACTCCAAAAGACAGAGAGTTGTCAGCAACTAAATCGTACATTACTATTGAAGGTGATAACGCTACTTGGGCCAATTCTTGGAATGCAGCTGGTAAAGCTATCACTTGGGACATGATTCACTACGATGTTCAGTTGATTGGTGGAGTGGTGTTGCATCAAGGTAAAATTGCCGAAATGCAAACAGGTGAAGGAAAAACATTAGTTGCAACATTACCATTATACTTAAATGCCTTAACAGGAAACGGTGTGCATTTAGTAACAGTGAATGACTATTTAGCAAAACGTGATAGCACTTGGAAAGCGCCTTTATTCGAGTTCCATGGCTTAACTGTGGATTGTATTGACAATCATCAGCCAAATTCTCCAGAAAGAAGAAAAGCGTACGAAGCCGATATTACTTATGGAACAAATAACGAATTTGGTTTCGATTATTTGAGAGATAATATGGCGCATGCTCCAGAAGATTTGGTTCAACGTAAACACAATTATGCCATTGTCGATGAGGTCGATTCGGTTTTAGTGGATGATGCAAGAACACCATTAATTATTTCTGGACCAGTTCCACAAGGTGACCGTCATGAATTCAACGAGTTAAAACCAAAAGTTGAAAACTTAGTAACCTTACAGCGAAAATTAGCTACAGATTGTTTAACTGAAGCAAAACGTTTGTTCAAAGAAGGAAACAATAAAGAAGCAGGATTTTACTTATTACGATCTCACAGAGCATTACCAAAGAGTAAAGCATTAATAAAATTTTTATCGGAAGAAGGTGTAAAACAATTATTGCAAAAGACCGAAAACCAATACATGCAAGATAACAACAGAGAAATGCCAAAAATTGATGAGGCGTTATACTTTGTTATCGAAGAAAAAAACAATCAAGTTGAATTAACTGATAACGGGATTCAATACTTGTCACAAGATACCGATGCGCAATTTTTCGTACTACCAGATATTGGAACTGAAATTGCTCAAATCGAAAAATCAAATCTTTCAACTGAGGAAGAAGCTGAACGTAAAGAAGAATTATTCAAAGATTTTTCTATAAAATCAGAACGTATTCATACTTTAACGCAATTATTAAAAGCATATACTTTATTTGAAAAAGATACTGAATACGTTATCATGGACAATAAAGTAATGATTGTTGATGAGCAAACTGGTCGTATTATGGACGGTCGTCGTTACTCAGATGGTTTACACCAAGCAATTGAAGCAAAAGAGAACGTAAAAATTGAAGCTGCTACTCAAACATTTGCAACGGTTACATTACAGAATTATTTCCGTATGTACAGCAAATTAGGTGGAATGACAGGAACTGCATCAACAGAAGCTGGAGAGTTTTGGGAAATTTACAAATTAGATGTTGTGGAAATCCCTACAAACCGTCCGATGGCTCGTAAAGATAAAGACGATTTAATTTACAGAACCGTTCGTGAAAAATTCAACGCAGTTATCGAAGATGTAGTACAATTATCAAATGCAGGAAGACCTGTATTGATTGGTACAACATCGGTAGAAATTTCGGAATTATTAAGCCGAATGTTAAAAATTAGAAACATTCAACACAATGTATTGAATGCTAAAATGCACAAAAGTGAAGCAGAAATTGTAGCAGAAGCTGGAAAACCTGGAGTAGTTACAATCGCAACCAATATGGCAGGTCGTGGAACCGATATTAAATTATCTGACGAAGTTAAAAAAGCAGGTGGTTTGGCAATTATCGGAACAGAACGTCATGATTCACGTCGTGTTGACCGTCAGTTAAGAGGTCGTGCTGGTCGTCAAGGAGATGTTGGTAGTTCTCAATTCTACGTGTCTTTGGAAGATAACTTAATGCGTTTATTCGGTTCAGAAAGAGTAGCGAAAGTTATGGATAGAATTGGTCTAAAAGAAGGTGAAGTAATTCAACATTCTATGATGACAAAATCTATCGAAAGAGCACAGAAAAAAGTAGAAGAAAATAACTTTGGAGTTCGTAAACGTTTGTTAGAATATGATGACGTAATGAATGCACAAAGAGAAGTAGTTTACAAAAGAAGACGTCACGCATTACATGGAGAGCGTTTGAAAGTTGACATCGCAAACATGATGTATGACACTTGTGAATTAGTAGTGGAACAAAACAAATTATCGGGTGATTTTAAAAACTATGAGTTCGAATTAATTCGCTATTTTTCAATTAGTTCACCAGTTTCTCAAGCTGAATTTTCAAAGCTTTCAGACAGAGAAATCACAGGAAAAACATATAAAGCTGTTTTAGAACATTATAATGATAAAATTGCGAGAAATGCTGCGGAGGCTTTCCCAATTATCAAAAATGTATATGAAAACAACAATGGCCAATATTTACGAATAATTGTTCCTTTTACAGACGGAATAAAATCGTTGAATGTGGTAACTGATTTAGAAAAAGCTTATACTTCAGAAGGTAAATCATTAGTTGCTGATTTTGAGAAAAACATCACGTTAGCTATTGTAGATGAAGCTTGGAAAAAACATTTACGTAAAATGGACGAGTTGAAACAATCGGTTCAATTAGCTGTTCACGAACAAAAAGATCCATTATTGATTTATAAATTTGAAGCTTTTAACTTATTCAAAAAAATGATTGATGATGTAAATAAAGAAGTAATTTCGTTCTTATTTAAAGGCGATTTACCATCTCAAAGTCCATCAGACATTCAAGAAGCTAAGCAAGTGCGTCAAAAAGAAAACTATACTGAAACAAAAGAAGATTTAGATAGTGATGATGCTGCAAGTGAAGCAAGAAGAGCAGGTGAAATGGCTAGTCAAAGACCTCAAGTAACAGAAACGATTACAAGAGAAATGCCAAAAATTAATCGTAATGACACAGTTACCATTAAACATGTAATGAGTGGAAAAAGCGAAACCATGAAATACAAAAAAGCAGAGAGCATGTTAGCTTCTGGTGAATGGGTTTTGGTTAATGAATAAAAAGTATTAGTTGAAATAAAAAAGTCCCGAGTGTGAGCTCGGGATTTTTTTATTTTTATTTTTTAAGCTTTTTGTATGCTCTAATTAAAGTTTTAAGCTCTCGGTTAGAAGTTACATCAATAACTTTATCAGATAAAAAATGGCCATATTTGAATGCTACACTATATTTTGAAGATGATAACGCATTAGAAATTACATCAAGTTCATTTCTTAACGATTGTTTTTCTTCTTCTATTTTTCCTAAAAGTTCAAATTTAGCTTTAAAATCTCTTCTAAAAGTGGTCGTGTTAAATGGAATTGCGTGAAGAATTTGCATTTGCTTCTTCGATTTTAAATCTAAAGTATCTATAATTTTAGGTACAAAATTTTCAATTTCTTTTCTGGATAATGATTCTATAGTATCGGGAAGAAAAGATTCTTGTTTTGCACTTTCTTTTTTAGCAGAAGCTTTTATAGTTTTTTCTGCAAATTGCGTATTCATATAACCACTTCCAAAACACTTTTTACATTTTGGATCTAAACCTTCACACGAACAAATTTGAACTGTCATAAATTGTTGTTTTTATATTCTGAATCGGTATTGATGGGTTTTATAGCAACCTTCTAAACACGGTTTCAAATGGGATGTAAAGATATATAAAGCAAATGAAATTAAATGAAAATTGAACCATCAATAATCCATGCTTTAGTGTTCCACAAATTCTAAAATATCACCAGGCTGACAATCCAAGGCTTTGCAAATGGCTTCAAGTGTACTAAAACGAACCGCTTTTGCCTTTCCAGTTTTTAAAATGGACAAATTCGCTAAGGTAATGTCTACTTTTTCCGAAAGTTCGTTGAGCGACATTTTGCGTTTTGCCATCATCACATCTAAGTTTACAATTATTGGCATAGCTTAAACAGTTAAGTCGTTTTCGTTTTGAATATCGATTCCTTTTTTAAAGATAATCGCGATAATATAGATAACACCTCCCATTAAAATAAAAGCACCGCTGTCTGCCCAAAATTGGTTTAAGTTATCCGGTACAAAACCATGATGCATTAAACTTTTAACTATTTGTCTGGCAATGTGACTTAATACTCCAATCGATAGGGTAAAATAACTAATAAGTAAAATTTGTTTTGCCACAAATGTGTTGAACGGTTTTGATAAATCCATTTTGTGCATGAGATGAATTACGGCATAAAATAGCACCGCTTTTAAAATAGAAATGATAAGTATAAAACTATAAACACCAAAAAAAGCTAATTTACTGTTTTGATACATTTCCATCAAGTCTAACTTTTGATACAGATTTTGAATAAATTCAGGGTTATAGAGACTAAAAAAGAAATTAACGATTAAGCCTCCTGCTTCAATAGACAAGCCCACAAAAATTAGCCAAGCTATAACATATAAGCCCCAAAATACGAAGTTGTTTGTTTTTGACATAACTACAAAGTTTAAAATTACATTACAAATGTCAATAAAAATTTATTGAAAAACAATAAAAATTTAGTTATTTTAGATAAATTCATTAAGAAGGGTTGTGTTTATTGGGGTTTTGGGAATAAAAAAACTCCCGTGGTAAGTGGGAGTTTTCAAATTTATTATCCTGAAATATATTCAAGTAGTTCTGAGTTTGCAGCATTCATCATTATTCTAGCCCTTGATGGACCAACATTATAGATTTTCTCAATTAAATCACTTTCTTTTAAGCCATATAAATCACCTATTGTATTAATATTTGCGCTAAATAGTCTTTCTTTTTGAAAATTTGTTAAAGAGAGGACATCAATTGTTTTATTTAACATACTCTCTAAAGAAGCTTTATATTGATCGTCTTCTAAAATTGAGGCTGAAAGATTTTGTATTTTTTCATATTCAGAATGGTTTTTGCCGAACGCTGTAAATTGTCGAATAGACCTAATTTTAAATAATTCATTTGATATATTGTGAGGATTTGCATCTAAAGAAATAATGCAACCATATTTTACTTCATATCTCACACCAAGACTTCCATGTGATCTCACACTTGAGTCTATTTTTTTTATAATTCCAGTATATGTAAGTAATCTTAAAGATTCTTTTACTGCTTCAGGAACATCTTTGTTTACCCAGAAATAAATACTTGATTTCTCATTTAAAACTATTGTAGGTATTACAGTTTTCTCTAAAAAATCTCTACCCCAATCAATCAATATTTGATGACCTTTGTATTTTTCACCCAATTCTGTATGTTCAGACCAAATTTTAATACGATAAAAATCCTTAATTACTTTGTTTGCCTCAGAGGTATTGAATTTTGACATGTCTTGCAAAGTTTTTAATAATATTCTTGGATTACCTCCACAAGACAATGCAAGTGTATTAAATAAGTTGATTTGTTCATTAATGTTTTTCTTCAGTCCTAAATCGGCTTGCTTAAAAACCATTTTTTTGAAGTAATCCAGATAGTCACTCTCAGAAATATTTCTATCTAAAACTTCATAAATACAATCATGAATTGGTTCGAATGAATCGCCAAAATGAGTCACGCCAGGATAAATGGCAGCATTACAAGTTATAAAAGGTGATCTTAAATCTTTAAATAAATTGAAAAATTGTCTTTGTTGTTCTGGTCTAAATACATGTGCGGCTTCGTCAAAGAAAAAATAAACTCTTTCTAATTTATTAACTTCACATATTTCTTTTATTGCTTCTTTAACATCTTCAATATCTGGTAATGTACTTATATTAATTGATTTATTATTTTTGTATGAATTTTCAAATAATTCTACAATTGATTTTAAATTATTTTCAATTGTCTGCTCATCTTCTGAACTATCATTACTTAATAGTGATTTTGAATAATCTGATATATAAAGACCTTTCTTTCTTAGTTTATTCAAAAGTGCTCTCAGTGTTTTTGCTAACATCCAATGATAAAATTGAAGACTATCACTTGTATTAATTAATGAACTAATATTAAATGAAATAAAAACTGATAATAATTTATCGTCTTTATTATCAATATCTATTTGAGCAATTTTCATTAAAAATGATTTCCCAGTGCCTCTTGAGCCTTCAATTAGACATGGTTCTGGTGATTTTAATGCTTTTATTATTTTTTTATCGTTAGCATTTTTTACTGCTAAATTGATGATTTCATCATCTTTAATGCTTTCCGTTCTTAATTTAAAATCTGACATAATATTTATTCTTTAACTCCTCCTAAAATTTCTCTAATAGCTGATATATGATTCATTTCTTCTAACAAAAATGTTGATAATTGATCCAGTTGTTTTCTTTCAAATGATTTTAAATATCTACAGCATATTAAAAAAATCATTATTTCTGTAATTTTTTTGAAAAGGCTAAAGTATTCGTTAAGTAAAGTCTCATTAAATTTCAAAGATAACCCACTTTTTGACCATGTGTCATTATTTCCATGTACATACTCAGACATTTCTCTATAAAGTTCTTTTGCTTGTGAATTATAGCTATGCGAATGAATATTTAATTCATGAAAAAAGGCATTACAGAACCTCACAGATAAAACACCGTTTTCTTCATCAATCAATTTAGACCATTTGATATCATTTTTTCCTAATATCCATTCAGCATGTTCAAGTTTGTTTACAGAAAAATGAATTACGCCTAATGCAAGTTCAAAGGCTAATCTTAATGAGGATATTGCTTGTCTATACAATCCATATGTTACGTTTATTGTTGCTGTATCTAATTGTATAGAAACTGTTCGCATCATGTTTTTTTCGTTTTTATCTTGTATACATTCTGAAAATTCGAAAAAAAATGCTGAAATATGGTGACAATAACCTAATTTATCTTTTTCTTCAATAGTATTTAAAAAAATTTCTTGAGCACTTTTATTAATATCATTATAGTAATTTCTTATTGCCATTAAATTAAATTTAATATTTTCATTTTTCGATTCTTATTTATTTTAAATATAGAAATATTATTCCAAACCCAATTCCAGATTTTCTGTACATTTTTAATTATTTTTTCCAGTGTTTGCTGGGGTTTTGGTTTTGTAAAATGTAAAATACTTTTGTAAGAATCTTACGCTACAATTATAGGAAGAAAAATCCACAAATACCCCCGTAAAAATACCTGATTTTCAAACCAGGTATTTTTACGGGGGTAATCAGGTATTTTTACGGGGGTGTGGCTTTAACATTTAGCGCTTGCCACTATAATTTACTCTTTTTTATTGCCACTAATTACTCTTGAAATCAATCCTTTTTGTGTGGTACATTCGGCAAGTAGAACACCACCAAAATGCAATACCATAAACCCAAGTAAATAATATAACGAAAGAACGTGTATTTCTTCCATTGGGTCTTTAAGGTTTTTAGGACCAAATTCAATAAACAAACCTGTTACTAACGAAATCGCAGTGCACAGATAAAACACAAGATATACCCAATATTGAAATTTTGTTTTCATATCTAAACCCGCTTTAAAAGGCGAAGCAAATTTCATTTCGCCAAAAAATGGCACTGCTAAACGTATGCAATACAATCCAGTTAAAACATAACCAAAATAAATATGCCAGTTCCACATGGGTTTTCTAATTTTTTTAGCCAATACAATAGCATCATCTTCCGATAAAGCCGCATAACCATTATCCGCTAAAAACGCCTGAATTATTCCAGCCACATGATTTTTTTCCATCCAGGTCTTGCGTAAAAAAATAGTCAGCAACAACAAAAGAAAAGTAAAAGCAATCAACCAATGTAGAATACGGTAGACTTTAGAATAATTTCGGGTTTCCATGATATAAGGTTTAATGTTACCCAAATGTAGGAAATAGTTTTCAGGTTTTAAACTATTTTATTTTTAATCTCATACGAATAAATCAGCAAAATCTGTGCTTGAAAATCTGTAGAATCTGCGTGCTAATTAGGAGCAACGCTTATTTAATCACCAAATCATATTTCTGCAACAAACCTTTCAAATTCTCAGTAGAAAAAATAGCACGTTTTAGTTTGTTTTTTTCAGGATCAATCGTAAAATCATAGCTAGTAGAAAAATCGGTTTTGTGAGCGGTTGTGCCTATGAAAACAGCATGTCTTAAATTGCAATTGTCAAACATGGCTTCAGATAAATCACTTTCCATAAAATCCACGGCGATCATACTGCAATTGATAAACTGCATTTTCTTGAGTTTCAAACTATAAAACTGCGCATAATCGAGTAAGCTGTCTTTAAAATGAAACTCGTATAAAATTTGGTCTGTCATAGCAAAATTCACCGAAGTAAAATCGCATTTCGTAAACCAAACATCACGCAAAGACACATGGTTAATCTTGGTGCCTTTAAAATTACAATCCAAAAAGTTACAATCAATAAACGTAACCGCAATAAACGAACACGATCTAAAATCGCAATTTGTAAACGTGCAATTTTCGTATTCTTTGTACTTTACATCGTTTTCGGCATAGGTAATATCAGAAAAATTTTGGTCGGTAATATAATCTGCGTGCATGGTTTTATTTTAGAAATGTAAAACTACTTCAATTTTTTATTGAATCAAATAGAAAGTTATATGTTTAAAAAAAACTATATTCGTAAAAATTTTGGGGATGTAGCTCAGTTGGCTAGAGTGCTTGACTGGCAGTCAAGAGGTCGTGGGTTCGAGCCCCATCTTCTCCACAGTGTTTATGAATCATGATTGACCAATTAGGAACCGAGCATTTGTTTATAACGGCTCCAAAACGAATTATTTCTTTAGTGCCTTCACAAACCGAGTTGTTGTACGATTTGGGTTTGGAAGATTCCCTTGTCGGAATTACGAAGTTTTGCGTGCATCCTGTTCATCTAAAAGCTACAAAAACCATTGTTGGCGGAACAAAAACTGTAAAATTTGATAAAATAAAAGCACTTCAGCCCGATATTATCATTTGTAACAAAGAAGAAAATACCAAAGTAATTGTTGAAGAATTATCCCAAATTTGTCCAGTTTGGGTAACCGATATTTTAACGATTGACGATAATTTACAAATGATTCAAGATTTCGGAAAACTCTTCAATAAACGCACCGAAGCACAAAAATGGATTGATAAAATTAACTTTGCGTATCAAGATTTTCAGCAATTCATCGAAGATAAACCGATTAAGAAAGCGGCTTATTTTATTTGGGCTAAACCTCATATGGTCGCGGGAAATCATACGTTTATCAATGAATTATTGAAATTGAATCATTTCGAGAATATTTATGAAACAAAAGAAGGACGTTATCCTGAAATCGAATTAAAAAAAATCCGTTTAGAAGGCGATCCAGATTATGTGTTTTTGTCTTCCGAACCTTTTCCATTTAATGATGAACATGCTTTTGAAATTGGAAGATTCACGCATCATGCCAAAACCGTTTTCGTAGATGGTGAAATGTTTTCTTGGTACGGAAGTCGGTTGTTAAAAGCTTTTGATTATTTCAAATTACTACATTCTAAAATTTAAAATTTGTTCAACCTTTTAGTCTTTTGAAAAGTGGTACATTTGAACAAAATTAGAATTTGATTTCCTATACAATTTATAAAAACGAGTCAAGCACCGAATGGGTTACTTTTGTTCATGGAGCAGGAGGCAGCTCTTCTATTTGGTTTAAGCAAATTCGCGATTTTCAGAAACATTTTAATGTATTGTTGCTCGATTTAAGAGGTCACGGCAACTCAAACGAATCAATTAAAACAGCTTTTAAACAAAAATACACGTTTAAATCAATCGCAACAGATGTAGTAGAAGTCATTGAACATTTAAAGATTGAAAGTTCTCATTTTGTGGGAATATCGTTAGGTTCAATAGTCATTCGTCAATTGGCAGAAATGCATCCCGAACGAGTAAAGAGTATGATTTTAGGCGGTGCGATTTTAAAGATGAACTTTCGTTCGCAAATCTTAATGAAATTAGGAAACATGTTTAAATATATATTGCCTTATTTGGTTTTGTACAAGTTTTTTGCCTTTGTGATTATGCCTAAAAAAAACCACAAACAATCACGCTTATTATTCATTAACGAAGCGAAGAAATTGTACCAAAAAGAATTCATCAAATGGTTCAAACTTACTGCCGAAATCAACCCAGTTTTACGTTGGTTCCGTCAAAAAGAACTGAATATTCCTACGCTTTACGTAATGGGCGAAGAAGATTATATGTTTTTACCTTCTGTTAAGCAAGTAGTTGCTAATCATGTAAAAACGGCTGAACTTTTCATCATTCAAAACTGCGGTCATGTTGTAAACGTAGAACAACCCGTAATTTTCAATGAGACTGTGATTGGGTATTTGAAGCAACAAGTTTAAAACCATAAAACAAAAAACCACGCCCGAAAGCGTGGTGATTTTTTAAACTAACCCTAACCAAATGAGAAAATCTCTTATTTATTAGAATGCAAATATCCGATGAATTTTTGACTTGTAATGTTAAGGTTATGTTATACTTATGTTATTGATTATTAAATTTTTACGAAAACGTTTTTTCTGTAAATATTGAATTACAAAACAATTATTTTTTGTCTTGTAATGCAAAAACTTTCTTTAATAAATCAGAACTTCTTGAAGATAAATTAGTTCTGATGTCTTTTTCTTCTACAGCAATCATTTTGAAAACACCTTCCATTGCTTTGTTTGTAGTGTAATCTGTTAAATCAGGATTCACTTTTTTAACTAGTGGAATCGAATTGTATTTGGTAATAATTTGACTCCAAACTTTATCAGCTCCAACTTTCGTGTACGAACTTTTAATCACAGGATTAAATTTTGCATACAAAGCAGTTGAAGTTGTGTTTTGTAAATATGTTGTTGCCGAACTTTCATTACCCATTAAAATGTTTTTGGCATCGTTGAAAGTCATTTGCTTTACGGCATCTACAAAAATAGGAGTAGCTTCTTTAACTGCATCTTCCGCAGCACGATTGATGACTTTTAAACCTTCATCGGCTAATTTACTCATTCCTATTTGACGAAGCTTTTTATCAACGGTTTGAAGTTCTTCGGGTAATAAAATTTTTACGGCTTCATTCTTAAAAAAGCCATCTGTAGCTGTTAATTTTGAAACTTGCTTGGTAATGCCATTATTCAAAGCTTCTTTTAATCCGCTACCGATTTCTGCCTGACTCAAAACGCCAGTTCCTTGTGGTAATTGATCTAAAACTTGTTGCATTTCGGCACAGCCAAATAAACTAAAGGCAAATAAACTAAGTACTATTTTTTTCATGGTTTTATATTTTGTTTATGTATTTACAAAGATAGTGCCATTTTTCATTCGAATTTATTCTAAAATTTGAATGAAATAAAATTATTAAATTCGTAAATTGCACCCTTTAAAACGAACAAAAATTACACATGGAACTACAAACTCCTTATATTCCTAAAAATAAAGTAAGAATTGTGACCGCAGCGTCACTTTTTGATGGACACGATGCAGCCATTAATATCATGCGTAGAATTATTCAAGCTACTGGTGTTGAGGTTATTCACCTTGGACATGATAGAAGTGTGGAAGAAGTAGTAAATACGGCTATCCAAGAAGATGCTAATGCAATTGCAATGACGTCTTACCAAGGAGGGCATAACGAATATTTCAAATACATGTACGATTTGCTTAAAGAAAAAGGAGCAGGTCACATCAAAATATTTGGTGGAGGTGGAGGAGTAATCTTACCATCTGAAATCTCAGAATTACACGAATACGGAATCGAAAGAATTTATTCGCCAGATGATGGTCGTGCTATGGGATTACAAGGTATGATTAACGATTTAGTTCAACGTTCAGATTATCCAATTGGTGATAAATTAACGGGAGAATTATCGCATATCGAAGAGAAAAACCCAACCGCAATTGCAAGATTGATTTCGGCAGCTGAGAATTTTCCTGAAATTGCAAAATCAGTTTTTGACCAAATTCACCAAAAGAATGAAACTTCAAAAATTCCAGTTTTAGGAATCACTGGAACAGGTGGTGCTGGAAAATCATCGTTAGTAGATGAATTAGTGCGTCGTTTCTTAATCGATTTCCCAGAAAAAACTATCGGATTAATTTCAGTTGACCCATCAAAACGTAAAACAGGTGGAGCTTTGTTAGGCGATAGAATTCGTATGAATGCGATTAACAATTCTCGTGTTTACATGCGTTCGTTGGCTACACGTCAATCTAATTTGGCTTTATCAAAATATGTGGCTGAAGCGATTGAAGTATTGAAAGCCGCTAAATACGATATCATTATTTTAGAAACTTCAGGAATTGGTCAATCCGATACCGAAATTTTAGAACATTCTGATGTTTCGTTATACGTTATGACACCAGAATTTGGAGCAGCAACACAGTTAGAAAAAATCGATATGTTAGATTTTGCTGATTTAGTAGCGTTAAACAAATTCGACAAACGCGGTGCTTTAGATGCGATTCGTGATGTAAAAAAACAATACCAACGCAATCACAATCTTTGGGATGTAGATACCGATAAGATGCCAATTTTTGGAACAATCGCCTCGCAATTCAACGACCCAGGAATGAACACGCTGTACAAATCTATCATGGATAAGATTGTAGAGAAAACGGGAGCCGATTTAAAATCGACTTTTGAAATTACGCGTGAAATGAGCGAGAAGATTTTCGTAATTCCTCCTCACAGAACGCGTTATTTATCTGAAATTGCAGAAAACAATAGAAAATACGACGAAACAGCACTTTCTCAAGTTGAGGTAGCGCAAAAATTATACGGAATTTTCAAAACAATTGAAACTGTTAACGGAAATGTGCCGCAATTAGATAAAGCAGGAATTGTGGAGAGTTCTTTAAAAATTACTGCTGATAACAAAGATTTCGTTTCCTTATTAACCAAAGAGTTTGATAGAGTTAAAATGAACCTTGACCCATACAACTGGGAAATCATTTTAACTTGGGACGAAAAAGTAAACAAATACAAAAATCCGGTTTATAGTTTTAAAGTTCGTGATAAAGAAATCAAAATTGCAACGCATACTGAATCGTTATCGCATTCTCAAATTCCAAAAGTAGCGTTACCAAAATACCAAGCTTGGGGCGATATTTTAAAATGGAATTTACAAGAAAACGTACCAGGAGAATTCCCATTCGCATCAGGATTATATCCATTCAAACGTGAAGGTGAAGATCCAAGTAGAATGTTCGCAGGAGAAGGTGGGCCAGAAAGAACCAACAAGCGTTTCCATTATGTATCTGCGGGATTACCAGCAAAACGTTTGTCAACAGCTTTTGACTCGGTAACTTTATACGGAAATGATCCACATATTCGCCCTGATATTTATGGAAAAATTGGAAATGCAGGAGTTTCGATTTGTTGTTTGGACGATGCTAAGAAATTATATTCTGGGTTCGATTTAAGTCATCCGTTGACTTCGGTTTCGATGACAATTAATGGTCCAGCACCAATGTTGCTAGGATTCTTCATGAATGCTGCCATCGATCAAAACTGTGAAAAATACATCGTTGAAAATGGTTTACAAGATGAAGTTGAAGCTAAAATCAACGAAATTTATAAGAAAAAAGGAGTAGCACGTCCAAGATATCAAGGTGCTTTACCAGAAGGAAACAACGGTTTAGGTTTGATGCTTTTAGGAGTTACCGGTGACCAAGTATTACCTTTAGATGTGTATCAAGATATCAAAGTAAAAACCTTAGCACAAGTTCGTGGAACGGTTCAAGCGGATATTTTAAAAGAAGATCAAGCGCAAAACACGTGTATTTTCTCTACGGAATTTGCTTTACGATTAATGGGTGATGTTCAGGAATATTTCATTAAGCAAAACGTTCGTAATTTCTATTCGGTTTCTATTTCAGGATATCATATTGCTGAAGCAGGAGCAAATCCAATTACGCAATTAGCCTTCACGTTAGCAAATGGTTTCACTTATGTAGAATACTATTTAAGTCGTGGAATGGACATCAACGATTTCGGTCCAAACTTATCATTCTTTTTCTCAAACGGAATTGACCCAGAATATGCTGTAATTGGCCGTGTGGCGCGTAAAATTTGGGCGAAGGCCATGAAAAATAAATATGGTGCCAACGAAAGAGCACAAATGTTGAAATACCACATTCAAACTTCTGGACGTTCATTACATGCACAAGAGATTGATTTTAATGATATTCGTACGACTTTGCAGGCATTATATGCAATTTACGACAACTGTAACTCGTTACATACGAATGCTTATGATGAAGCAATTACAACGCCAACAGAAGAATCAGTGCGTAGAGCAATGGCAATTCAGTTGATTATTAATAAAGAGTTAGGTTTAGCGAAAAACGAAAATCCAATTCAAGGTTCGTTCATTATTGAAGAATTAACCGATTTAGTGGAAGATGCAGTTTTACAAGAATTTGATAGAATAACAGAACGTGGTGGAGTTTTAGGTGCAATGGAAACAATGTACCAACGTTCAAAAATCCAAGAAGAATCATTGTATTACGAAACCTTGAAACACACAGGTGAATTCCCAATTATTGGTGTAAATACATTCTTGAGTTCTAAAGGTTCTCCAACGGTTATTCCAGCTGAGGTTATTCGTGCTACTGAGGAAGAAAAACAATATCAAATAGATATGTTAACTGATTTGCATAAAACAAGTGCAGAAAAAGTTGCAGAGCAATTGAATATTATTCAAGATGCAGCCATCAACAACCAAAACATTTTCGAAAAATTAATGGATGCAACTAAGGTTTGTTCGTTAGGACAAATTACAAGTGCATTGTTTGAGGTTGGTGGTCAGTATCGACGAAATATGTAATCTATGAAGAAAATTATTTTTCTTGTTTTTTTCGGTTTTATCAAATTGTATAGTCAAGTTGAAGGGCAAAGTTTTTGTCAAGGAAATGAAAATGACACCTATTTTCCTTTAAATATAGTTGAAAAAAAGATTTATTGGGCAAATACTTTTTATACAGAAAAGAAAGTGGACAATGCTTATATTGGAAATAAAACATATCAAAAGTTTGAACAAAGGTGGGAGAATGGCAATATTGATGTTTTGTTTTTAAGAGAAGAAAATGGTATTGTATACCAATACGATGAAGATTCTAATTCGGAATTTTTGCGATATGATCCAAAGAAGATGAAATGGACAAGCGATGAGAAAGGAGTATATGAGATTTTAACCAGAGAAGGAACGTTGAAAACACCATTTTGTAAATACATTAATCTTTTGGTAATGGAGGCAAAGTATTCAAATAATATTTTTAAATTTTATTATTTAAAAGGTTATGGTTATATAGGTGCAACCTACGCAGGAAGTTTAATATCATATGTGTCACCATATCTCAATGAAAATAGAAATTAAAATCTTTCCAACCACAAAATTCATTGGTAAAAACCTTTCATTTACTTATGCTGATTATCGTGCATTTGAATTGTGGAGAAGTTTTATGCCAAGACGAAAAGAAATTCAAAATACAATTGGATCAGAATTATTCAACATTCAGATTAACCCTGAAAATTTTGATTTTCATTCAAACACACCTTTTGTAAAATGGGCTGCGGTTGCCGTTTCATCGTTTGATTTTATTCCTGATGGGATGGAAACATTTGTAATTAAAGAAGGTTTGTATGCTGTTTTCATTTACAAAGGAGATCAAAGCGGTATAGCTGCATTCTTTAATTCAATTTATACCGAATGGTTACCAAATTCTGATTACGAATTAGAAAATCGTCCACAGTTTGAAATTCTAGGTGAAAAATACAAGAACAATAGTCCAGATTCTGAAGAAGAAATTTGGATTCCAATAAAGAAAAAATAATAAAAGTCCGACTTGTTGAAGTCGGACTTTTATTTTAGTTTTATAGAAATTATTTAAGTGTAGATGGGCAAACAAAGGCTGTCAGAGGTACATTTGTATTTCTAATTCCTGCAATTCCTTTTTCTACGTTAATCATGTTGTGGTAGCCTCTTGCTTTTAAAATAGACGACATAATTACCGAACGATAGCCACCAGCACAATGAATAAAAAATTTCTCGTCTTTTGGTACTTCTGCTAATTGTTTGTTAACGTAATCTAATGGTATGTTTTTAGCGTTTACTACATGTTCAGCATTAAATTCTCCTGGTTTTCTTGAGTCGATAACTGGAGCGGTTTCGTATTGTGTTGCGAAAATTTCTGGAGAAATCGATTCAATACTATCCGTTTCGTAACCTGCGGCTTTCCATGCTTCGATTCCGCCTAATAAGAAGCCTAAGGTGTTATCAAACCCTACACGAGATAATCTAGTGATGGTTTCTACTTCTTTTCCTTCAGGTGTAATTAATAAAATTGGTTGTTTGGTATCTCTAATTAATGCGCCTACCCAAGGAGCAAATTGTCCGTGTAATCCAATGAAAATGGAACCTGGAACATGTTCTTTTACGAAATCATTCTCGTTTCTAACATCTAAAACCAAAGCATCAGTTTGATTGGCAACCGCTTCAAATTCTTTTGGATGCAACGGCGTTTCTGCTTTTGACATCACTGCATCTAAACTTTCATATCCTTGAATGTTCATTAATACATTCTGTGGGAAATAAGCCGGAGGAGGCGTTAATCCATCTAACAATTCTTTAATGAATTCTTCTTTGGTCATATCAGCTCTCAACGCATAATTCACTTTCTTTTGATTACCTAATGTATCAGTTGTTTCTTTACTCATGTTTTTTCCACAAGCACTTCCTGCACCGTGATTTGGATACACAATTAAATCATCGCTCAACGGCATAATTTTATTGCGAAGTGAATCAAATAAATAACCAGCTAAGATTTCTTGCGTCAAATCTTCTACCAATTCTTGTGCTAAATCTGGGCGACCCACATCACCTATAAACAAAGTGTCTCCCGTGATAATTCCATGTTGTTTTCCAGCTTCATCGGTAACCAAATAACACGTACTTTCTAAAGTGTGTCCAGGTGTGTGAATCGCCTTAATCGTAACACCACCCACTTTAAATTCTTGTCTATCTGTAGCAACAATACATTCAAAATTTGGTTTCGCTGTTGGTCCATAAACAATTGAAGCTCCAGTTTTCTTAGCCAAATCTAAATGTCCCGAAACGAAATCCGCATGAAAATGCGTTTCAAAAATGTACTTGATTTTGGCGTTGTCTTTATCCGCTTTTTCGATATAAGGTTGTACTTCTCTTAATGGATCTACAATTGCAGCTTCACCATTACTTTCAATGTAATACGCTGCGTGCGCAATGCATCCTGTATATATTTGTTCGATTTTCATAACTCTATATTTTTTACAAATTTACGTTCTAAATTTTATTTCTTCTGTACCCAAAGTTACATTTACATTTCTTTTAACAAGATAATGGCAGCCATTACCAATACAAAGTAAGCAAAAATCTTCTTCAATTGGCTTTCATTCGTGTATTTTGTGAGGTACATTCCAATAAATATTCCAACTACCGAAATAGCCGAAAACGTTAACAAAAATGTCCAATCGATTACCAAGTTCTGCACATCACCGATAAATCCTACTAATGAGTTCATGGTGATGATGAATAATGAAGTTCCAACAGCTTTTCGCATTGGTAATTTAGCAAACAAAATTAACGATGGGATTATTAAAAATCCGCCACCAGCTCCTACTAATCCTATTATAATTCCAATAGTGAAGGTTTGAATTCCAATTAGAATGAGATTTCTTTTTTCTTCGTTATTGGGGTCTTGACTTTTCTTTTTCAATACCGAAAGTGCTCCAAAAATCATAATAACAGCAAAAAAAAGCATTAAAAACGTGTTTTTCGTGATGAGAATTGGTGATTCAATAATGATTTCAGGAATTCTTGGAACTATAAATTTTCGAGTTAAGTAAACTGCTATGAAAGACGGAATAGCAAAAATGAATCCGTTTTTGATGTCAACTAAGTTTTTTCGGTAGTTTTGAATCGCGCCAAATGTTGAAGTTGTTCCTACGATAAATAACGAATAAGCTGTTGCTGTAACAGGACTTATACTCATTAAATACACTAAAATGGGTACTGTCAAAATAGAGCCACCACCTCCTGTTAGTCCTAAAACTAATCCAATAAATAATGCGCCAACATAGCCTAAAATCTCCATTAGAATTGAAGGATTTCTATTTTATTTCGGTGTAATTTGATTTTTCCTTTCAATTCTAACGCTTTCAATAATCTAGAAATTACTACTCGAGAAGTATGCATTTCGTAAGCAATTTCTTGATGCGTATTTTTGATTTCGGTATCCCCAATTACTTTCGCTTTATCAGTTAAATATTTGTATAAACGTTCGTCTAAATTCATGAAAGCCAAGGTGTCAATAGCTTCTAACATCTCGTTCAAACGGACATTGTAGCTATCAAAAACGAAGTTTCTCCACGTTTTGTATTTTGTCAACCATTCTTCCATTTTTTCAACAGGAATCATTAGCATCGCGCCATCGGTTTCGGCAATAGCTCGAATACGACTTTTCGATTGTCCCATGCAACAGGTTAATGTCATGGCACAAGTATCGCCACGTTCTAAGAAATATAATAATAATTCATCACCATTTTCATCTTCTCTCAATATTTTAATCGCTCCTGTTAATAGAAGTGGCATAGTTTTAATGTAATCACCAATTTCAATTAGGTAATCATCGGCTTTAAATTCTTTGTAAATCGCTACTTTCGCAATTTCGTCTAATAAAGCTTCCTCAAAAATATAGCTGTATGCCTGATTTAAAATATCTCTCATTTGTAATCCTTTTTGTAAAGATACGATGATTCTTTAAAAATCAAATGTTACTTTTGTTACAAAGAAATCGAATTTACGCTTTATGACCTTAAAAAAATACAATAAAACCAATTTCCATAAAAACACTTTTTGCGAGTTTATAGAAGTTGATGTAGCTACGATTCCTAATATCGATTGGCATTACAAAAGCAAATCGGGTAGTGGATATTGTTTTACGGAGGAAGGCGTTTATCGTATTTCGAATCATTGGGGAAGAGCTGCAAATTGTAGATGGCGTTTAAATTCAAGGTCAACTTCAAAAATCAATAATAGTCAAAATCGAATTGGTTATGCCAAATGGACTGATTTTTATCCAAATAATGAAACTGAAAACTTTTTTTATGTAGATGTAAATTTCGATACTAAAGAAGTAACGTTTCAACACAAATACAATCCTAACTACGACGGAAAAGCTGTTTTACGAAATGCTTCCGAAACCGCAAAAGTCATCCGACAAATAAAAGAAATTTTGGAATCGGATACTTGGGCGAAATATTTAGATTTTGATGATTTGGAAGTACTTCGAAAAGAAATTATTTTAAAACTTATCCAAACTTCCACTTCTTTTGCCGAGATAAAAAGAAGTTTATTGTAAATTGAATCAGAATTTTCATAAATTTGAGAATAAACCACTCGATTTATGATGAAACGAAACCAATTACGCGAAGCCATTTTCAGACATTTAGACGGATTAGTTGTTGTTCCTGTCGCTTATTCTTTACTCAAAAAAGGAATTTTAGCCCATCTTTTAAAAGAAAAAAACACGATTTTCTCTCAATTATCAAAAGAATTTAAAGCAAACGAAGGCTATTTAAATGTCGCATTACGCGTTTTGGCATCGCAGGGTTTTTTAAAATACGAAGTAGATAATACATCGGGAAGCGTTACGATTTCAACTTTGCCAATCAGCGAATTTGCTTTTTCGCTTGTTTCTATTTACGAAGATACGTTCCAACTTTTGACTCAAACTTCGGTATTTACAGCGAACAAAATGGATTCGGATTCAATTGCGTTATTGGAACCAATTTTAAAGAAATTTACCGAAAATTATCACATACATTTTGAAGAATCCGAACATTTAAGAGCAATTCAAGAGCAAATGCTAACTCATATTGAAGGCTATTTGGTAGGACCAATTGTTGTCAATTTAGGAATGACGGGCATGTTTCACAAATATTTCATGGAAAGTTCGTTTCGTGCGGATGAATTTCACAAACATCCCGAAGCATTTGCTAAAATTCTGGATTTCTTTGTGCATTTGGGATGGTTTTCCAAAAAGAACGACAATTATCAATTTACCGAAGATGGTTTTTTCTTTGCCAAACGGGCTTCGGCTTATGGTGTAACGGTTTCCTATCTTCCGATGTTCAAACATATTGACAGTTTGTTGTTTGGAAATGCGAGTGAGTTAAGAAATATCGCTAAAAACGAAGATGAAATTCACGTTAATCGCGAAATGAACGTTTGGGGAAGTGGTGGTGCGCATGCAACGTATTTCAAAGTAATTGACGACATTATCATCGAACTTTTTAATAAACCCATTGCCGAACAACCAAAAGGGATTTTAGATATGGGTTGCGGAAATGGCGCCTTTTTGCAACATATTTTTGAGGTCATCGAACGTCAAACTTTGCGAGGTAAAATGTTAGATGATTACCCATTGTTTTTGGTTGGAGCCGATTACAATCAAGCGGCCTTGAAAGTCACTAGAGCGAATTTGATTAAAGCGGATATTTGGGCAAAAGTCATTTGGGGCGACATCGGAAATCCGGATTTATTGAATAGCGATTTGCAAGAGAATTACAACATCGATTTGAAAGATTTGTTGAATGTGAGAACATTTTTAGACCACAATCGCATTTGGGAAGACCCGAAAAATAAAACAAAAAATAGAGTAAGTACTTCTACAGGAGCTTTTGCTCATCGAGGCGTTCGAATCTCAAATAATGATGTGGAAGATAATTTGTTGGAGCATTTTATGAAATGGAGTCCGTATGTTCGTAAATTTGGACTCTTAATTATTGAATTGCATACGGTAGCAACCGAATTAACCTCTCAAAATATCGGAAAAACAGCAGCAACAGCTTATGATGCAACGCATGGATTTTCGGATCAATTTATTTTAGAAATTAAGGTGTTACAAAAAATAGCTGCTGAAGCAGGATTGCATTCGGATGTCAACTACTTTAAAAAATATCCCGAAACCGATTATGCAACGGTAAGTATTAATCTGTTAAGAGGAAAATAAAATAGAAATGGAAGATAGATTTTCAGAAATAAAAAAAGATATTCAATTGATTATTGATAACATGGCGATTAAGAATTTTTCGGAAGCCAGTATTAAATTAATTGAAGTGAGTGATGATTTAGACTATATGATAGATGCTACTGAAGATGAAGTAGTTTTGAGAGAAATCAGTAAATATCAAGTATTACTGAATCATTTGCAGATAAAAATGAGTACAAAAGAGTAGTTTAAAACAGAGTCAATTGTTCTTTTTCAGGTTCCATTTCACTTAGAAAAGGAATCGTTTCTAACACATCATATTGTTTTCTTTCGGGATTAAAAACACGAATCGTTATACCTTCGCAAGTAAAATTTAAGTTAATTTTTTGAAACAAATTGTATGCTTCTTTAAGCTGTTGAGCACTAAGTTGTCTTCCAATTGAAATATGTGGTTCAGTACTTTTATGACTCACGGGAAATTGAATTTGTTTGGGAATTTCTTTCATTATTTCAGCCATTTTGTTTTTACTTTCGGTATCGGGAGCAATAAAAAAGGCACCGTTAGTAAAGTTTTCAAATGCGTTAAAAGTAACATCAAAAGGATTTTGATAACTACAAAACGTTGTGATTCGGGATTTTATATTTTCGTACGTAGCTAGTTCGTATTCAAATTCACAAATAGTCACGTGCGCTAAAGAATTCTTACTCGGATACCATCCAATTTTAGCACTCAATTGTTCCTTGAGCTCTTTAACCGCTTCAATAACGGTTTCAGAAGGATGAAAAACTACCGAATATTTTGCCATATATTAATTTCCTTTTAATCGTGTAAAAATCTTTTCTAGCAATGCTTTTCCATCTCTTTTGGCTTTTGGAACTTCCTCAGCCCAATATATTCCATCAGACATTGGAATCATTCGGTAACTAAAAGCAAATTGCGGATTTTCAGGTGAATCATTCAATAAACCAAAACGTAAATCATTAAAATACAAGCGATGGTTTTTTTCTGTGACTAAATACCAACCTTCGCTAATTTTCTTAAGACTTTGAAAATCATATGAATTTACCAATTTTTCTTCCAATTTCCTATTTTTTGAATAAAAAGTAAAGCGAATAGGTTGCGAATCAAATAGGGAATAATCAGCAAGATAATAGCCTTTTGAAGTTGCAATATTCGCATTCCAAAGAATACAATTGAAAGCCGTTGGTTTTACAATTAATTCCTGATAATTCAATTTTTGATTTTCTAAGGCGTTTTCGAATTGATGCATCGCAAAAAGTTTCAAGAGACAAGTTAGAAGTAAATAAGAGGAGCTCATCACTAAACCTCGAATAAGATATTTTCTTCTGACTAAAAACTCTTTGTCTCTCCAAACAAAAATCAAACTAATCAAAAGTGGAATTGTGTACAATGGGTCAATAACAAAGATCGTTTTTAAGGCAAATCGGTAATCTAAAGGCCAAAGGATTTGTGTTCCCCAAGAGGTAAATAAATCTAAAATCACATGGGTAACCAAACACCAAAATGCCAATAAAGAAGCGCTTTTAAAACTAATTTTTTCTTTTTCTATTTTGGAAATTAACCAGCCCAAAACTGGCGATAAAAACATAAAAAATAGTAGAGAATGACTTAAACCTCTGTGAATGGCAACTCCTTCAACATCACTTAAAAATTTTCCCACTAAAATGTCTAAATCGGGAATCGTACCCAAAACTGCGCCATACAAAAAGGTTTTGTTTTGTAGTTTTTTACCAGCAACCAATTCGGCTGTGGCAATTCCTAGGACGATTTGTGTGAGAGAATCCATTAGTGTTTACTTCCCGATACAGAAGTTCGCAAAAATATTCCCGAGCAATTCATCATTGGTAACTTCCCCCGTAATTTCCCCAAAATAGTGTAGGGCAGAGCGAATATCAATCGCCATCAAATCAGAAGAAAGCCCCGAATTTAATCCCCATTTCACTTTCTGAATTTCTTCCAAAGCTTTTAATAAAGAGTCATAATGGCGCGTGTTGGTCACAATCGTTTCGTTATTTCTCAGTGCACCCGTATTTACAAAAGAAAGTAACGTATTTTTAAGTTCGTCAATACCAACTTTCTGTTTGGCACTTAGGAAAAGTATATCGTCAATGGTAGCTTGAATATTGTTTTTTTGTTCCTCTGAAAGCAAATCAGATTTATTAGCAATGACTACTATAGGTTTTAATGGAAACTTGTTTTTAATTTTTTCAAATTCAATTTTTACCGCTTCTAAACTTCCAGCTTCCATCATCCATCTTCCATCCAAAATAAATAGAACTACTTGCGCTTGCTCAATCTTTTCAAACGTCTTCTGAATCCCGATACTTTCCACCACATCCTTCGTTTCACGAATCCCTGCCGTATCAATAAATCGAAAACTCATCCCATTGATAACCAATTCGTCTTCAATTGTATCTCGAGTGGTTCCCGCAATGTCAGAAACAATAGCACGTTCTTCATTCAATAAAGCATTCAATAAGGTCGATTTCCCAACATTCGGTTCACCCACAATCGCAACAGGAATACCGTTTTTGATTACGTTACCCACCGCAAACGAATCAATCAAGCGTTTCAATACAAACTCGATACGTTCTAACAATTCATGAAATTGGGTTCTATCGGCAAATTCCACATCTTCTTCCGCAAAGTCTAATTCGAGTTCGATTAAAGAAGCGAAATTCAGTAATTCTTCACGCAATTTGGCAATCTCGTTACTAAAACCACCACGCATTTGTTGCATCGCAATTTGGTGACTCGCTTCATTATCCGAAGCAATCAAATCAGCAACCGCTTCAGCTTGTGATAAGTCCAATTTCCCGTTTAAAAAAGCACGCAAGGTAAATTCACCTGCCTGAGCCATTTTAGCGCCTCTACGAAGCAATAATTGAATAATTTGTTGTTGAATAAAAGTAGAACCGTGACACGAAATTTCAATCACATGTTCACCCGTATACGAATTCGGCCCTTTGAAAATAGAAAGCAACACTTGGTCATACACTTTTCCAGCCTGACCTGAGCTAGTCGAAGGTTCGACAATATGTCCCAAATGAATCGTATGCGTCTTCTGTTTCGTAATATCCTTCCCAGAAACCGATTGAAACACGTCAGCCGCTATAGTAATAGCCTCGCTACCAGATAATCGAATAATAGCAATCGCACCCGCTCCAGACGGTGTAGCTAACGCAACTATGGTTTCTTGTGGAATCATATTCTAAATTTAATCCTGCAAAGATAATTTAAAGTCAGAAGTTAGAAGTTAGAAGTTGGAAGTTTTTTTAGTAGCACAAAGTCACACAAAGTTTAGCGCTAAGTTACACCGAGTTTTCTTTTGCGTTCTTTGCGAAAAAACTTTGCCTCTTTGCGTTTAAATTTAATCCTTGAGTTTAAATAAAAATTAAAAAACCACTAAAGCCGAAGCTAAGTGGTTTTTAAAGTTAGTTAGGGTTGGTTATAAGATTTTCAGATTTAATACTGTAAAATCAAATATTGTAAATTAGTTGCTCAACATTACTGGCATTACTAGCATAGTAACAGTTTCGCCTTCATCTAAGCCGTCTACTGGAGTTAAAATTCCAGCTCTGTTTGGCATCGACATTTCTAATTGGATTTCATCACTTGATAAATTATTCAACATTTCTGTTAAGAAACGTGAGTTGAAACCGATTTGCATATCGTCTCCTTGGTAATCACAAGTTAAACGCTCGTCTGCTTTGTTTGAATAATCGATATCTTCTGCTGATATATTCAATTCAGTTCCTGCAATTTTTAAACGAATTTGGTGCGTAGTTTTGTTAGCAAAGATAGCCACACGACGAACCGAGTTTAAAAACTGAACTCTGTTGATTAATAACTTGTTTGGATTTTCTTTTGGAATAACCGCTTCGTAGTTTGGATATTTCCCATCGATTAAACGACAAGTCAATACATAATTCTCAAAAGAGAACGTCGCGTTTGAATCGTTATATTCGATTGAAACTTCTGAATCAGATGCACCTAAAATTCCTTTTAAAATGTTTAAAGGTTTCTTTGGCATAATAAAATCTGCTACTTGAGATGCTTTTACATCGGTGCGTGCATATTTTACTAATTTGTGAGCGTCTGTTGCTACGAAAATTAATCCTTCTGGTGAAAATTGGAAGAAAACACCACTCATTACAGGGCGTAAATCATCGTTTCCAGCAGCGAAGATTGTTTTGCTTACTGCAGTTGCTAATACTTCCGCAGGAACTAATGTTTTTGAAGGATCATCTAAAACTACGGCTTTAGGGAATTCTTCTCCTGGTGCGTAAGCAATTGCATATTTTCCAGAGTTAGAACTAATTTCTACAGTCGAATTGTCTTCAACGGTAAAAGTTAATGGTTGTTCTGGAAATGTTTTTAAGATATCTAACAAAAGTTTAGCTGGAATAGCAACACTTCCTTGACTTGTAGAATCAATTTCTAACGTAGCAGTCATGGTGGTTTCTAAATCTGAAGCAGAAACTTTTAATAAATTATTGTCTAATTCAAAAAGGAAATTGTCAAGAATTGGTAAAGTATTGCTACTGTTGATAACACTACCTAAAACTTGTAATTGTTTTAATAAATACGAACTCGATACTATAAACTTCATCATCTTGTATTTTAAAATCGTTAGTTAGATTTTATATTTCACAAATATATTCTAATTCTACTCAAACGCAAAAACAAATTATCAACAACTAACGGCTGTATTTTCTTTTGCGTAAGAAAGTGAATAAAAACCCAAAGATAGCTAAAATAACTATTGGTAATCCGACAGTTACCATTTGTGCCATGGTATAATTTTTATACACTTCTTCCTTGTTTAAAAGTGGTAAATCAACATCTTTGCTTCGGATGTTAATAAGTCCGTTGTCGTCTAAAAGGTAATTTACGCAGTTCATTAAGAACTCTTTGTTACCATATAATTGATTCGTCCACTTGTCGAAACCTAATTCTAATGGTACGCCTTTGTCTAACTGGTTTTTAATTACATCTCCATCCGAAATCACAATCATTTTATTGTCTTTTCCAGTCGCTTGGAACGAATTATCTTTGAAAGGAAGTACGCGATTTTGATACATCGATTTGAATTTTCCTTCCATTAAAACAGCTACTGGAAGTAAGCCTTTACCTTCGTATTCTTCAGGCGTGGTTTCTTCAGTTACCATTTCTAAAGAAATAGGTGTAGGTGTTCCAATGGTTTTCGAATATTCAGACGAACTCAATAAAACCGTTTTCTTGATATCGTTTTTCAGGATTTCAATTGGAGAAGCAAATTCAAACTTAATCCCTTCCATGTTTTTCACAATCGGGTTGGTAGAAGTTGGATAGATAAACGGAGCAAATTTCCAAGTATACTCTTGCATTTGGGTTTCGCTTCCTTGATTTCCTGATGCTAATTTAATAGGCGTTGCATATTCATCTTTTACCAATAACGGATTGATTCTGATACCATATTTAAAGAACATATCAGTCAAATTCAATTCGCGTTGCGATGCTAAAATCGTACCGGTTTCGTTGTACAAACTGTCCATATCAGCTGAAACGGCATCAACTAACCACAAGGTTTTTCCACCATTCATGATGAATTGGTCTAACACTTGTTTTTCTTCTTCAGTGAACGTTTCTGTTGGTTTTGCAATTACGGCTAAATCGTATTTTTTAAGCGCTTCTAAAGTTTGAGTAGGTTGTTTTGCTACTGAATCTAATGTAAAAGGTCCGATGTAATAACTTTCTTTAACCGTTCTTAAGAAATCGGCCATGAAAGGTTCTAACACTTCTCCGTTACCTTTGATTACGGCGATTTTCTTTTGTTTTTCTTTCGAAATTTTATTGATAGCTTCCGCAAAACCAAATTCCAAATGCTGCACCGAACTAATCACTTTTTGCTCGGTTGAAGCTCCCATTAAGTTTTTCAATAACGCCACTTTCGTGAATCTATCACCATATGTTGCTTGTGCCCAAGGGAAAACTACTTCTTGCGATTGTTTTCCTTTGTCTTCTACCGTGATGCTTAACGGTTGCATACCTTTCGCGTAGAATTCTTTCATTTTTTCTACTCGCGTTTCCTCTTTTTCAATCGGATTTTTGAAGTTGAAAATGATGTTTGAATTATAAGCTGTGAATTCTTCTAAAAGTTGTTTCGTTTCGTTTTGTAAACGTTTGAATTCTGGTGGAAAATTCCCTTCCAAATACACTTCAATATATAACGGACTATCCACACTTTCAATAATATTTAAAGTGGTCTCCGATAAGGTATAACGTTTATCTTGTGTTAAGTCGAAACGCTTGAAAAAGAAGTTGCTGATTAAATTGATAACGATGATTGCTAAAAATACAATTCCTAATTGCTTTAAAGCTTTTGATTTGTTCTCCTTCATTACCATTTCAAAGATTTAAGTTGATAAACCGTTGCCGATAAAAATAAAAACGTCACACTCACAAAGTACACAATATCGCGCGTGTCTAATACACCGCGACTCATACTTTTAAAGTGATAATCCATTCCTAAAGCAGCAAACATTGAACTGTAATTTCCAAGGAAAGAAGCAATTCCATCAAATCCGAAATAGAAAAAGAAACAACAAAAAACCGCAATAATGAATGCCACAATTTGATTGTCTGATAAAGTAGAAGCAAAAATTCCAATCGCCGTGTAAGCTGCAATTAAGAACAACAATCCGAAATACGAACCAAGTGTACTTCCCATGTCAATATTGCCTTGCGGATTTCCAAAATGCGAAATTGTCAACACATAAATAATAGTAGGAACAATCGCTAAAATGATTAAAACTAAGGCGCCTAAGAATTTTCCATTTACGATATCCCAATTAGAAAGCGGTTTGGTAAACAACAACTCAATTGTTCCTTGTTTTTTCTCATCCGAAAAACTGCGCATGGTTACGGCAGGAATTAAGAAAATTAAAATCCATGGAGCAAGTTTGAAAAACGGACTCATATCGGCAAAACCCGAGTTTAATATGTTGAATTCGCCTTCAAAAACCCAAAGAAATAATCCGTTGAGTAAAAGAAAAATCCCGATGACTAAATATCCAATCGGCGAACCAAAAAAGGATTTTATTTCTCGTAATAATAATGCTTTCATTTGTTTTTTATTTTTGTTTCAGGTTTCAAGTTTCAGGTTTTTCTCCCAACTTCCATCTCCTAACTCCTAACTCAAAGTAACTAATCTATCAACACTCCAAGCTTCAGGTTTGTCGCTAAATAAAGTTTTGGTATAAGTCCAAACGCCATCAAACAAAGCCGATTTTCTATACTTTTCTAAAGCTTCTTCGTTTTCCCAATAACTATAGGTAAAGAAAATGCGTTTGTCGTTTTTGTCTTGATACAATTCTAAGAAACGGTTTCCATCGAAGTTTCGTATGTGGTGTTTCACTTCTTCAAAATTATTTAAAAAAGCTTCGATTTTATCTTCTTGAAAACGCATTTTTACAATTCTTATGAACATAGTCTTGTTTTATTTAAATTTTACCGAAATACTATCTCTAAAATGCAATCCTAATAACGTAGCTGCAGAACCCACTGTTTTAGGATTACTCTTGTAAATAGCAATTTCTAAATAACCATTTTCGTTGAACAAAGCCAAGAAGTCGCCTTCTAAATCTTTCAGTTGCTTCGTATCAGAAACTAGAAAATCGGAATAGCTTTTGTGTAAACGGGTTATCTTTTTATTTTTAATGATGATTTCAAATTTTCTACCTCTAACCGTATCGTTAAATTGCTTTTGCGAAATATTAGTAACGCAATTTCCAAACGAATCGATATACACGATTTGTCCTTTTATTTCGGCTAAATCATCGGAAACAGATGAAGTCAATACACTAACTGATTTCAAGGATTGAATTTCCTTTCCAATTACATTCAGCAAACCACCTCTCGAAATATGACAAGCCACGGCTGCAAAAACATCCATATCACTTACATCGGTATTCAATCGGTCGTGAATAGTAATAGCAACAATTTTCTGTGGGATTTTTTTCTGAATTAAGGTATTCAAGATGCCATTATCGGCACAAATAAAGTAATGGTCGTCCCATTGCATCGCAATATGTTGGGTATCGCCCACGCGTTCGCTATCGACACCTATAATATGAATAGTTCCTTTTGGGAAATTAGAATAAGCGGCTTCAATACAGTAACTTGCTTCTAATGTGTTGAATAAGTCAATTTCGTGCGAAATATCAACAATAACAGCCTCTTTTTGTTCCGACAGAATTTTGCCTTTCAAAGCACCTACGAAGTAGTCTTTGTGTCCAAAATCGGTAATTAGCGTAATTATTGACATTTTTTTGTTTATAACTTATTTGAAATCCAACAGTAGTTTTTACTAAATTTGATTGCAAAGCTACTATAATTTTAGCGTTTCAAAAATAATTAAAAAAAGAAAGCCTTTGAACGAAAGAGTAATTGAATTAACCGACATCGCTCCAAAAGAGTTTTGGGGTGCACAAGATGCTCATCTTGAATCCATTAAGAAGTATTATCCAAAACTTAAAATCGTAGCACGAGGAACTACTCTTAAAGCGTATGGTGAGCCTGAAATCTTGGATGAGTTTGAAAATCGCTTCAGAAGATTAATGAATCACTTTACGCGTTACAACAGTATTGATGATAATGTTATTTTGAGGGTTTTAGAAACAAGTCATCAACATGACGCCGAACACATGCACGACAGAGATAAAATTTTAGTGCATGGAATAGGAGGTAAGCTAATTAAAGCGATGACGCCTAATCAACAAAAATTAGTGGATACCATTCACAAAAACGATATGGTGTTTGCTATCGGTCCAGCCGGAACAGGAAAAACCTACACGGGTGTGGCTATGGCGGTGAAAGCTTTGAAAGAGAAACAAGTCAAACGAATTATTTTAACGCGTCCTGCGGTAGAAGCAGGTGAAAATTTAGGATTTCTTCCAGGAGATATGAAGGAAAAGCTAGATCCCTACATGCAACCTTTATATGATGCATTACGCGATATGTTACCGCCACAGACCTTGGAAGATTATATTTTAAAAGGAATTATTCAAATAGCACCCTTGGCTTTTATGCGTGGTCGTACCTTAGATAATGCCTTTGTTATTTTGGATGAAGCACAAAATACCACGCATTCCCAAATGAAAATGTTCTTAACGCGTATGGGAAAAAATGCCAAATTTATGATTACAGGCGACCCAGGTCAGGTGGATTTACCCCGAAGAACGATTTCTGGTTTAAAAGAAGCGATTCTGATTTTAAAAGATGTAGAAGGCGTAGGAATTATCTATTTAGATGATAAAGATATCGTGCGTCACAGATTAGTGAAGAAAATTATTGATGCATATAAGAGTATTGAGAATAATGATTAGAAATCGATATTTATTATTGTTTTTTCTTTTTCTAGGATTGAGTAGTTATTCTCAAAGCTCTAAAATAAAATGGGGTTTGTATGGAAAAAAAACTGTTGAAGAACGTAGAGCTACATTTCCATTTAGTGAAGCAAAAAAAGTTGTTTTAGTTGCATTTCCTAGTCCATATGCGGTGTTTGAAGATGAAGAAGATGATATGCTTAAAAAGGATAGTGTTGATTTAGTTGGCTGGGGTTTGAATGTGGTGAAAACATATAAATTACCTAAGCAAGAGTACAAGTATATAGCAATTGAAAAGATTGAATTAAATCAAAATCAAATAGATAGCTTAAGTCATATTTTGATTAATTATAAATTAAAATATGATAAGTTGCCAGAAACTTATACTCTTTATGCATATGGTTGTTATGAACCTAGAAACGCAATTTTATTTTTGGATGCTGAGGATAAAGTTGTTTCTTATTTTGAGATCTGTTTTGAATGTCATCATTTTTCTCAATTGCCCATGGATAAAACAATTATAAATATCAATACAATTTCTAGCTTACCAGAAGCAAAGAAAATGTTAGATTTGATAAAAGACTTTATGAAAGCATGTGGAATTAAATATGGGATAGTTAGTAATAATTTTTTAGAATAATTCAGCTATTTAAACCAAGGAAACAAAACGATTAAAATTATCTCTTATCCATAAGGACATGGCTAAAATAAACGTAAAAGAAACCCAGGTAGCAATCATCAAGAGTAGTGAAAATGATTATATTTCAATCACTGACATTGCAAAATATAAAACTGATGATCCTAGTGCCGCTATCGGTAATTGGATGCGAAATAGAAATACCATTGAATTTTTAGGTCTTTGGGAAGTTATACACAATCCAAATTTTAAACCCCTCGAATTCGAGGGGTTTAAAAAAGAAGCTGGATTAAACGCTTTTACAATGTCACCTCAAAAATGGATAACATCAACCAATGCAGTTGGATTTATTTCAAAATCAGGCAGGTATGGCGGAACTTACGCACAAAGAGATATCGCTTTTAAATTTGCAAGTTGGATTTCTGTTGAATTTGAACTTTATTTAGTTAAAGAGTTTCAACGCCTAAAAGAAGAAGAACAAAAGCAAATTGGTTGGTCTGCAAAAAGAGAATTAGCAAAAATTAATTATCGCATTCATACCGATGCCATTAAACAAAATTTAATTCCACAAGAATTAACAATGCAACAAACTGCATTAGTTTATGCTAATGAAGCCGATGTGTTGAACGTGGCACTTTTTGGTATAACTGCTAAAGAATGGCGTGAACAAAATCCAGATTTAAAAGGGAATATGCGTGATTATGCAACTATTAATGAATTGATTTGTTTGAGTAATATGGAAAATTTAAACGCCGTTTTGATTGATGAAAATATTCTGCAGAAAGAACGATTAATCAAACTTAATCGTATTGCAATTCAGCAAATGAGCATTTTGGAAAATGTTGAAGGTAGAAAATTTCTAAAGTAAGATCTATTTCAATTTTTAGATTAACATTTAAAACAATCGATGCATATAAGAGTATTGAGAATAACGATTAACCCATAATTTGATTGAAGCTTTTCTACCAAGAAAAGCTTTTTTCTTTTAAATATGTAAAACTTTGCTGAAATTCTGTAATCCTTTTTGCAAGGAATTGACTCAAATTTGCATTTTAATAACAAAAGAAAAAAATGAAAAAATTATTTTTATTTATCGGATTATTGGGACTAAACTTTGCTTTTAGTCAAGAAACAGAAGTTGAATTTACTACAGACAATTCATGGTTAAAAGCAGGCTTAACTGCAGGTATTCCTGTTGGTGATGCTGGAGATGCTGCATCATTTACTTTAGGTGTTGATTTAAGAGGACAATATTTAATTAATCCTAATTTCGGAGTAGGTTTAGCTACTGGGTACAATCACTTTTTTGCAAAAGATGAGTTGGATGATTTTGGACTTATTCCAGCAGCGGTTTTTTTACGTTACTATTTTACACCAACTGGTTTGTTTTTTGGTGCTGATTTAGGTTACGGATTCTTAACTAAAGTAGAAAACAATGATGGAGGATTATATGTAAATCCTCAAATTGGATACCATAACAACGATTGGAATATTTTTGCTTTTTATCAAAATACATTTGCAGAAAATGATCTTGATATTCAAACAGTAGGAATTGGCGCTACTTACAATATTAGATTTTAATTTAATAGTTAATATTTTTGTAAAAAAGAGGTGATTTATCATCTCTTTTTTTGTTTTTATGACAATTTCGTAAAAGTTAAGTTGTTATTTGTTTTTGATTTGATAATAAATTATTAATTATGTTAAAATATTTTTTAATATTTAAAAATTAAAACTAATTAATAAAAAATGTTTATTTTATCGATATAAAATGTAAATAAATGTTAAATTTGATTCATTAAACCTTAAAAAACAAAAAATGAACTTAATTCCCCAATTTTATGAAAAAAAATTACTTAACCTTAATCGCGTTACTATGCTACTGTACGATTAACGCTCAAGTGGGTATTGGCACCGTAACCCCACAAGCATTTTTAGATATTAATTCAAATACACAAGGTGTCTTAGTTTCCAGAGTAGCTTTAACTGCTCGAAATGTTGCACTACCAGTTGTTAACCCGCAAGGAGGTGCGCTTGCAAATGGAACACTTGTTTACAATACCGCTACAAATGGAGTAGCTCCATTACATGTTGCACCAGGCTTTTACTTTTGGGATGGAACACAATGGGTAGCATTAGACGGAACTGGTGGAAGAGATTGGTCACTTTTAGGAAATTCAGGAACTAATCCTGCTACAAATTTTCTTGGAACTTCAGACAATCAAAATTTAATTTTTAGAACAAATAATCTTCAACGAGCTGTTGTTCGCTCAGATGGAAATGTTGCCATAAATTCTGCAGGCGACGCATTTACAAAACTATATGTTTCAACTACTGGAGCCGGAAACGATGCGGTTCATGGCGCTAATAACGATAATATTGGTAACGCTTTTTGGGGAACCAATGTTAATAATGGCGGAACGGCTATTTTAGGTGGAGCTGGTCCTGGGGCAAGTATTTTTCCTAGCACAGGTGCTGGAGTTGCAGGTTCTGGACCTTTTGTGGGTGTTTATGGTTCAAATGGTTTTGGTGATCCAAATAATGCAACTTATTATACCAATTGTGCCGGTGGTTTTGGATTGGATTCCGATAATAACGTAGCGACTTTAAATTCAAGTGCTTTTGCTAAAATAGCTGGAATTGATAATATTTCTCCTAATGGCGTTTTGGCCAATAGAAGAAGTTTGTATGGCGGTTATTTTAATGGTGGTGTTGGAGCAGGTCAATCGTATGCTTATGTTGGAATAAAATACAATGCTACAAATACGGGTACAGGTGGAACCAATTATAAAATCATTGGAAACGGAACCAATTCTACCATGATTATGGATAAAGAAAATAAACCACGTGTACTATTTTCGCCAGAAGCTCCCGAAATTTTATTTGAAGATTATGGAACAGCCGAATTAGTAAATGGGGAAGTTTATGTTCCAATTGATGAAATTTTAAAAGAAGCTTTATATATTGATGACAAACATCCGTTGAAAGTATTTATCCAATTAGAAGGTGATTGCAACGGCGTTTTTGTTACCGAAAAATCTAAAAATGGCTTCAAAGTAAAAGAATTAGCCAACGGAACAAGCAACACAAAATTCTCTTGGCACATTGTTGCCAACAGAGCAGACGACAAAGATGCACAAGGCAACATCACATCTGAACATGTTGGATTGCGTTTGCCTTATGGTCCAGTTCCTGCAAAAGAAACACAATTAGCAATCAAAAGCAATGAAAAAAATATAGTTGCCCAAAAATAATAACAGGAAAACATTTTAACGTAAAACCCATTGATTACTAGTTTGAATCAATGGGTTTTATATTTTCTAATTTTCTTGTATATCTCTTCATAACAAATTACTTTTGCACTTCAACACACCCGAGGCGAGCCGAACTGTATGGAGCGTAGCGGAATAAAACAACAACACAACATAATGAACACAATTACGACTACCAATTTCAATTTTCCAGGTCAAAAATCGGTTTACCGTGGAAAAGTTAGAGAAGTTTACAATATCAATGATGACTTATTAGTGATGGTTGCTACCGACCGTCTTTCGGCATTTGATGTGGTTTTACCAAAAGGAATTCCTTACAAAGGACAAATCCTGAATCAAATTGCTACCAAGTTCATGGAATTAACGTCTGATATTGTACCAAATTGGTTAGTTGCAACTCCAGATCCAAACGTGGCGGTAGGACATTTATGTGAGCCGTTCAAAGTAGAAATGGTAATTCGTGGTTATTTATCAGGACATGCAGCGCGTGAATATGCAGCAGGAAGAAGAATCCTTTGCGGTGTAGAAATGCCAGAAGGTTTAAAAGAAAACGATAAATTCCCAACACCAATCATCACGCCAACAACCAAAGCGGATAACGGTTCGCATGACGAAGACATTTCTCGTGAAGCCATTTTAGTCAACGGAATTGTAACCGAAGAAGATTACCTAATTTTAGAAAAATACACCAGAGCATTATACCAAAGAGGAACTGAAATTGCAGCATCTCGTGGTTTAATCTTAGTAGATACGAAATACGAATTCGGGAAAACAAAGGACGGACAAATCGTATTAATCGACGAAATCCACACACCTGATTCTTCTCGTTATTTCTACGCAGAAGGCTACCAAGAAAGACAAAACAACAACGAAGAACAAAAACAATTATCAAAAGAGTTCGTGCGTCGTTGGTTAATTGAAAACGGGTTCCAAGGAAAAGAAGGACAACAAATTCCGTTTATGTCAGACGAATACATTGAAACGGTTTCAGAACGTTACATTGAGTTATTCGAAAACATCATTGGAGAAAAATTCGTAAAAGCGGATATTTCCAATATCAACGAGCGAATTGAGAAAAACGTTTTGAGTTATTTACAGAATAGATAAGATATAGAAAATCCCGCGAAAGCGGGATTTTTTGTGTTTTAATTTTCAATTTTAATTTTTGAAATTTAAAATATTTTACATTATATTTGTAACCAATGTCTAATGTTGTATAATTTGGTTATGAGTGAATATTTAACTATTTCAGAAACAGCAAAATTGCTAAACAAGAGTACTAAAACACTTCGTCGATGGGATGAAGAAGGAAAACTTACTGCTGTTCGAGAACCTATGAGTAATTATAGAGTTTATCGCAGAAATGATGTTGAAACTTTATTCGCTGAATTTCTTCAAACAGATATAAAGGAAACAGTTTCAAATTTTGTTATTCCTAATTACGAGTATAATGTTTTAGAACTTTTTGCTGGAGCAGGAGGATTGGCAGTTGGTATGGAAAAAGCTGGGTTGAAATGCGTAGCATTAAATGAAATAGATAAGCATGCATGTGAAACTTTGAGAAAAAATCGTCCTAATTGGAATGTTCTTGAAGGTGATATAAAAAATTTCAATTTTACAGAATATCACAATCAAGTAGATGTTGTAACTGGTGGTTTTCCTTGTCAAGCTTTTAGTTATGCTGGAAAAAGGTTGGGTTTTGAAGATGCAAGAGGAACATTGTTTTATGAATTTGCTCGTGTAGTTAAGGAAGTCAACCCTCCAATATGTATAGGAGAGAATGTAAAAGGTCTTTTAAATCACGATAATGGTAAAACTTTAAAAGGAATGATTTCTATTTTAGATGAAATAGGATATAATGTAATGCCTGTAAAAGTTTTAAAAGCTATTAATTTTAAAGTACCTCAAAAAAGGGAAAGATTAATATTGGTAGGAATTAGAAAAGATATTAATCAGAAATATGAATATCCAAAACCATACAAGAAAATATATAACCTTTCTGATGCTTTAAAAAAAGGAGAATTGTTTAGTTCAAATGTTCCTAAATCAGCAGGTGCTAAATACCCTGAAAGTAAAAAAAGTGTATTAGATTTAGTTCCTCCGAAAGGTTACTGGAGAGATTTACCTTTAGAAATTCAAAAAGATTTTATGGGAGCAAGTTTTTATTTAGGTGGTGGAAAAACAGGAATGGCAAGACGAATTGGTTGGGATGAACCGTGTTTGACATTAACTTGTAGTCCAGCACAAAAACAAACAGAACGCTGTCACCCTGATGAAACTCGTCCCTTTACAGTTCGTGAATATGCAAGAATTCAAACTTTTCCAGATGATTGGGAATTCTCTGGTTCAATAGCTCATCAATATAAGCAAATTGGAAATGCTGTTCCTGTAAATCTGGGAAGAGAAGTGGGATATTCTATTATAAAGTTTTTAAATGAATATTACAATTTATTGAATCCAAGATAATAACTATAATTTTCAAAAGTTATTTGATTTAATATAGTTCGTTTTGATTTTTTCGTTTCGGCATTAATTTCTTCTAAAGCAGAATTTTCTTTTTCAATATTTTCTGATTTTGATGACTTTAAATAGTCATCAATAGCTTTTGGTAAAGCTTTATATAACTTGAAAAGAGCATCTTCTTGACCAGAAAGTAATGCATAAAATTGATCGCCAGAAATTTTAAAAACTCTTGAATGACTATATTCTTTCCCGTTGATTTCACCTTTCCAATGTTCATTGAAACTATTCTTTGCTAAAATTTGTACCCAATAACATTTAGCTTTTTTATAGTCATCTGCATAACGAGCTAATTTTTGAAATAAAGCTTCAGAAGAACTACTGTTCATCGTATTGTGTTTATTTTTAATATCGGCAAAAAGAGTATTGTCATTAGCTTTAATATCAAAGCCACTTAGTTTACCTACTTCAAAACCTTTAATTCCGCCAAGAACTTGTTCATGGAAAGTTCCAATAGAATTATTTATTGACTTATCTATTTGTCTAAGAATTTCTGATTGTATTAAATCTTCTTCATCTATATTGTTGAATTTGGAGTCAAAAGTTAACTTTATTGTATCTACTTTATTTGAATAAAAACTTTTTTTGGACACATTGTTTTTGGCTTTCAAATAAGATTTGTGTAAATTCGCTACACAATTTAAAAGATGTTCGTCTGAAATAAAGTCTACGTATTTATTTGCCATTGCAATTAATTTGTCGGATTTTGATTGCTAAATTACAAAAAAAAGTCCCCAAAATGAGGACTTTTAAATTTTATGAGAAAAAACTATTATTTAAAATAACTAAACGTTTCGTTATTTTCAATTTTCAATAATGTTTCGTAAATCAATTTAATTACATTTTCTACGTCGTCGCGGTGTACCATTTCTACGGTTGTGTGCATATAACGCAACGGTAACGAAATCAAAGCCGAGGCAACTCCGCCATTGCTATACGCAAAAGCATCGGTATCGGTTCCCGTAACTCTAGAAGTCGCATGGCGTTGGAAAGGTATTTTGTTTTCTACCGCTGTGTCCACAATCATTTCACGTAACACGTTTTGTGTTGCAGGAGCGTACGCAATAACCGGTCCGCGTCCCATTTTTAAATCACCTTCAATTTTTTTGTCAATCATTGGAGTCGTGGTGTCGTGGCAAACATCGGTAACTATGGCAACGTTCGGTTTAATGCGTTGGGTAATCATTTCGGCACCACGCAAACCAATTTCCTCCTGCACCGAGTTTACGATGTACAATCCAAAAGGCAATTTCTTTTTGTTCTCCTTTAATAAACGCGCTACTTCGGCAATCATAAAACCACCCATGCGGTTATCAATGGCTCTACACACAAATTTATCGTGGTTCAAAATCTCAAAATTGTCTGGATACGTAATCACACAACCCACATGAACGCCTAAAGCTTCTACTTCAGCTTTCGTGGAGCAACCACAATCGATAAATATGTTTTCAATTTTTGCTGTTTCTTCTGCTTTTCCGCTTCTTCCTCTAGTATGAATCGCTGGCCAACCAAAAACACCACGCACAATTCCTTTCTTCGTATGAATGTTCACACGCTTCGATGGCGCAATCTGATGATCCGAACCTCCGTTTCTAATCACGTAAATTAATCCGTCATCGGTAATGTAATTCACATACCACGAAATTTCATCGGCATGACCTTCAATAATTACTTTATAAGGTGCGTCGGGATTAATAACTCCAACAGCACTTCCGTAGGTATCGGTAATAAAGGTATCAACATATGGTTTTAAATAGTCCATCCAAAGTTTTTGCCCTTCCGATTCGTATCCTGTTGGAGAAGCATTATTCAAATAATTTTCCAAAAAAGTCATCGACGACTTCTTTAATATCGATTTTGTACTCATAGTAACTATAATTTTTTGCTAAAATATAAATAAGTCTAATTAGTTTCATATAAATTCAATAATTTTGGTTTACTTTTTGATATTACATTTTTCAAACAAGTAATTTTAATATGTGTAAAATAAAAATCGCCGGCTTTTTAATACTATTCTTTAGTCTTAACACTTTTTCACAAACCGAAAAAGATACATTAGTCATGACCGCTCAAGACTCGTCAATCATTTATTCTATGGAATTAAGAGAAATTGTGGTTTCGCCCGATGGAGTTACTTCAATCAATGACGAAGACCGAAAAGCAAAACTAATTTTAAAGCGTAGAATTTTTAGAGTGTATCCGTATGCAAAACTTACTGCAGATAAGTTAACACAAATGGATGCAACAATGGCTAAATTAAAAACCGATAGAGAGAAAAAGAAATATTTTAAAATAGTTGAAAAATATTTAGAAGAAGAGTTTGAACCAAAACTTAAAAAATTGTCTCGCAAAGACGGTCAAATCTTGGTCAAATTAATCAACAGACAAACCGGAGTTTCAACCTATAACCTAATTAAAGAATACAAAAGCGGTTGGAAAGCCTTCTGGGCAAATTCAACTGCAAGATTATTTAGCATCAACCTAAAAACAGAATACCGTCCTTATGAAGTCAAAGAAGACTACCATATAGAAGGTATTCTAACCGCTGCATTCGATTTAAGACAACTCACTAAACAAGAAGCGGCAAAACCTATCGATTATGATAAGTTAAACATTTTTTGGATAAACAAAGCCAAAGCTGCTACTAAGGAAGAATCAAAATAATTTTCAGAAGCACACTTCAGTATTCCATAAAACTCCTAGTCCCGCTGTCCACTATATCCACGCTAAGGCGTGGGATGCCGTTCCCATCGGGGCTAAACAAGACGTTTTGCATTCCAGATAACTATTCCACTGGCTCCCAAAGCGAGCACTAATCCCTCGCGACTGCGAGCAATCCTTCCTCGCCATGCGAGCAATTGTCATTCCGTAGAAGAGAAATCCCGCAAAGCGTGTCATTCCGCCGAAGTAGGAATCTCCTGCGAGCAGGCTTTTGCTTAACGCAGTTAAGCCCACAACTGAAAACGGAATCCACTATTATATATGTATAAGATTTCCTCCTTCGAATGGGGCTAGGGGATGTAACCACAATATTTGAAAACTTCACTATTCAAAATTCGTTAATCGTTATTCAACATTCAAACAATCCACTTCGCGACCTTCGCGCTTGCTTCGCGTTCCTTACGGCAACCCCTAAAAAAACTTTCCTATATTAAATCCTTGTTATCAGAGAGTTAAGAAAAACACACAAAAAAACATCAAAAAAAGATTA
>NZ_JAMKFA010000063.1 GCF_025499515.1 Flavobacterium odoriferum | reverse complement strand
GATAGATTAACATTAACATTAACATTAAAACGGTGCCCCTTGCAAAATGTAGGTTTTTGTTTGAGATGTACAAATTAAAAACTTCACTAATCAGATAAGAGAGGGAACAAATTACAGAGTAGGGGCTCTTTCAGCAGATCCAGCAATGACAGTGAGCAAATTGTTACCAAAAGGATCACTCAAGTGAGCAGACAAGTTCTCAACTGGGCCTTGGCCTGTTACATAAGCTTGGATAAAAAAGCCCAACATTGCAAACATTGCAAGTCTACCATTCT
>NZ_JAMKFA010000062.1 GCF_025499515.1 Flavobacterium odoriferum | reverse complement strand
GAGGGAACAAATTACAGAGTAGGGGCTCTTTCAGCAGATCCAGCAATGACAGTGAGCAAATTGTTACCAAAAGGATCACTCAAGTGAGCAGACAAGTTCTCAACTGGGCCTTGGCCTGTTACATAAGCTTGGATAAAAAAGCCCAACATTGCAAACATTGCAAGTCTACCATTCTTGATCTCCTTCACCTTCAACAAGGCTGCTTGGTCTGGGT
>NZ_JAMKFA010000061.1 GCF_025499515.1 Flavobacterium odoriferum | reverse complement strand
CTTAAATTTTGCAAACTTCATCACCTTAATTTCATTCTAATATCACAAAAATGGCTCAACAATACCCCAAGAATCAAATTGTTGCCAAGCACGGCCCATATGGGTCTCAATGCCCTGAGAACTTTTGCTTGGTACTTGAAGGAAGTGAAAGCATCAAAGAAGTGATCATAAGGCACGGTTTCATTGTGGATGCAATCGGCTTCGTCGTCGCCAAGCCGTGCGGTAACACCGTCACTAAGATGTTTGGTGGTCACTGCGGAAATGAATCCAGGATTACCCTGAGGTGTGGTGAATACATCACACAAATAAGCGGGACATACGGAAACTACAAGTACCAGTGCAACCAAAGCCTTATTGCCTCAATCAAGATCCACACCAATTTATGCCCGGCTGGATACGGACCATATGGACAAGGATGTGGTGTCGAAAATGTGCGCTGCTTCTCATCACCATGCCCAACCGATGGTCCTATCACTGGATTTTTCGGAAGGCACAACAACTACCTCGAGT
>NZ_JAMKFA010000060.1 GCF_025499515.1 Flavobacterium odoriferum | reverse complement strand
ATATCCAAACTGAGGATACACACTAATTTGCGTCCACGTGGTCACGGACCATATGGAACTAGGGACGTTGGTGAAGCATTTAAATCTCCAATGCCATTAGAAAAAAATGAACGTATTGCTGGAATCTTTGGAACTGCTCACACCTACCTAGTTTCCATTGGATTATACGTTAACAAGGAAGACGGTGGTGATTGCAACTGTAGC
>NZ_JAMKFA010000059.1 GCF_025499515.1 Flavobacterium odoriferum | reverse complement strand
TTTGCGTCCACGTGGTCACGGACCATATGGAACTAGGGACGTTGGTGAAGCATTTAAATCTCCAATGCCATTAGAAAAAAATGAACGTATTGCTGGAATCTTTGGAACTGCTCACACCTACCTAGTTTCCATTGGATTATACGTTAACAAGGAAGACGGTGGTGATTGCAACTGTAGCCACAACTACTGATGGAGTTGGAGCTGCTATAGCTCTAGCCTCACGCCCTAACGTACTGCATGTATGGATTTGGAGTCGTTCTGCTGGTCATCAATCATGGAATAAAGTGTTTGTTTGTGTTTTCAAGTTTGTGTTAAGTTAAATAAGCCAC
>NZ_JAMKFA010000058.1 GCF_025499515.1 Flavobacterium odoriferum | reverse complement strand
TGATGATGATGATGCAGTCAATTCAATGGTTGGTTCATACAGATTGAGAAGGAGATAGGCCGTATTCGAGTCCCCATAGCTCAAATGATCCCTTAACGAAATCGTAGTAACCTCCCTTCAAAGCCAATGTCTTCTTCACTAGACCATCTCTTACAAATGGATATGTCAACAAGTTTCCAAGTGATACATTCACTGCTTCCTTTTCACAGCAGTAACAT
>NZ_JAMKFA010000057.1 GCF_025499515.1 Flavobacterium odoriferum | reverse complement strand
TACAGATTGAGAAGGAGATAGGCCGTATTCGAGTCCCCATAGCTCAAATGATCCCTTAACGAAATCGTAGTAACCTCCCTTCAAAGCCAATGTCTTCTTCACTAGACCATCTCTTACAAATGGATATGTCAACAAGTTTCCAAGTGATACGTTCACTGCTTCCTTTTCACAGCAGTAACATTGTTCAGCAAATGGTGCGCCATTAGTTTCAGCTATCACCTTGTGCTTGGCAGGCAGACAGATTTTCACCCAATCCTCAATGAAATCAGTTGTGGTAGGTCCTTCATCTGGGAAAGACATAAGCCCCTTGATACCACCACAAGCGCTGTGCCCAATAACAACTATGTTCTCCACCTTAAGGTGCAAAACTGCGTATTCAATAGCTG
>NZ_JAMKFA010000056.1 GCF_025499515.1 Flavobacterium odoriferum | reverse complement strand
CCACGTAGAAGTGGGTTGACCGCGGTCCTGTAGGCAGGGAGGTTGGAGAGGTACCAGGCAATCAATGGGCTGGATGTCACTGGTGTCTCAAGCCCACCAATGAATGGGTCTCCGTTAAGTGGTTGGATCACTTGGTATGTTTGCTTTTCAGATTGAACGGCCTTAATGGTGAATGAAGTGCGCCTTGAGGATGAAGGGAAGCCTCTCAAAGGAGGGCCAGAGATACCCTTAGGAG
>NZ_JAMKFA010000055.1 GCF_025499515.1 Flavobacterium odoriferum | reverse complement strand
CCCACCAATGAATGGGTCTCCGTTAAGTGGTTGGATCACTTGGTATGTTTGCTTTTCAGATTGAACGGCCTTAATGGTGAATGAAGTGCGCCTTGAGGATGAAGGGAAGCCTCTCAAAGGAGGGCCAGAGATACCCTTAGGAGCCACAAGAGCTCTAGTGGTTGTGAACCCACTCTTTAATTGGCTAGCCATTGGTGCTGTTGTTGCTGCCATTATTTAGCCCCCTCTAATTACACTACTAACACAAATAACACAATTTTGTAAAACTATAGAAATTATTTTGTGAA
>NZ_JAMKFA010000054.1 GCF_025499515.1 Flavobacterium odoriferum | reverse complement strand
GAGGGATAAGACTTACCAGAGCAGCTACTCAGCTTCTTTGCATATCTTTTTTTTTTGGCTAAGTCTTTTTTTTCTGTGTTTCATCTAAGAAAAAAAAAAATGGCCTCAGCTTCTCTTCTAAAGACCTCACCAGTGCTTGACAAGTCTGAGTTCATCAAGGGTCAGACACTCCGTCTTCCATCCGTATCCGTCGCTGCTGTCCGTTGTCCTCCCTCTTCGTTGTCGTT
>NZ_JAMKFA010000006.1 GCF_025499515.1 Flavobacterium odoriferum | reverse complement strand
GTTTGAGAATCCAGATCCAAACGGAGACGGAAACCCAGCTGATGCTCAAGATACAGATGGAGACGGTACACCAGACTACTTAGATGTAGATGATGACGGTGATGGTATTCCTACAGCAGATGAAAATCCAGATCCAAATGGAGACGGAGATCCTTCAGACGCTCAAGATACAGACGGCGATGGTACACCAGACTACTTAGATGTAGATGATGACGGTGATGTTTTTCCTACAGCCGATGAAAATCCAGATCCAAATGGAGACGGAGATCCTTCTGACGCTCAAGATACAGACGGCGATGGTACACCAGACTACTTAGATGCTGATGATGATAATGACGGTATTATAGCATACAATGAAGGTGGAAATATTGATACAGATGGTGATGGATTACCAAACTATTTAGATCAAGATGCTGATGGAGATGGAATTCCTGATAATGTTGAAGCACAAACAACAGTTGGTTATATTGCTCCTTCTGGAGTTGATGCAAACAACAATGGAATTGACGATGCTTATGATACAGGATTAACACCTATTGATACAGATGGTGATGGAACTAATGATATGTTTGATTTAGATTCAGACAATGATGGAGTTCATGATCAATATGAGACTGGAGTTGATTTGGCTGGTACAGATACAGATAATGATGGTTTAGATGACAATGTTGATACTACACCAGGTTATGATGATCCAAATGGAGTTTTTGTAACACCTGGCGACGATCTTCAAGATACTGATGGTACAGAAGATGTTGACTATAGAGACATCGATGACGATGGAGATGGATTAGATACAGAAATTGAACATGGTGATGAAAATGGTGATGGTAATCCAGACGATGCATTTGATTCAGATGGTGATGGTACGCCAGATTATTTAGAGTTTAATAATCACGCACCTTCAACAGATGATTTAGAAATTTTCAACTTAGTTACTCCAAATGGAGATGGTGATAATGATGTTTTCGTAATCAGAAATATTGAATTGTATCCAGATAATACTGTTGAGATTTATAACAGATGGGGTATCTTGGTTTATGAAGTTTCAAGTTATAATCCAAGTGAAGGAAGAGCATTTGTTGGTCTTTCTGAAGGAAGAGTAACAATTAGTCAAGCTTCTGAATTACCAGTAGGAACATACTTCTATGTAGTGAAATATAGAAACAGTGCCGGAAACAACAAAGAACGTTCAGGATATTTATATATTAATAGATAAAAAGCTTTAAGGGGAAGCAATTCCCCTTTAGCAATTATAAAAAGTGAAAAAAATGAAAAAAAGATTTTTAATATTTATTGTAACACTTGTAGCTGCATCATCTTATGCACAGCAAGATTCACAATTCACAAATTATATGTACAACACTATTAATATCAACCCTGCATATGCTGGTTCTCGTGGTGTTTTAAGTGTTTTTGGATTGCATAGAAATCAATGGGTGGGATTAGATGGAGCGCCAGTAACAAATACGTTCTCTTTAAACACTCCAATCAATAATTCTAATTTTGGAATTGGTTTTTCTATTGTAAATGATAGAATTGGTCCTTCAGATGATAATTCAATTTCTGCTGATGTTTCTTATTCAGTTAAAACATCTGAAACATTTAAATTATCGTTTGGTATTAAAGCTACGGCTAATCTTTTAAATGTAGATTTTACAAAGTTGAATATTTACAATCCAGGTGATGCTTTAGCTCAATATAATGTGGATAATAAGTTTTCACCAAATGTTGGAGCTGGAGTTTACTTTCATTCAAACAAAACCTATATTGGATTTTCTGTTCCTAATTTCCTAGAAACAAAACATTTTGATAAAGATGAATCTTCTTTTTCTTCAGAATCAGTTGCTTCTGAAAGAATGCATTATTATTTAATTGCAGGTCATGTTTTTGATTTGTCTGGAAATATAAAATTAAAACCTGCAATTTTAACTAAAATGGTTCAAGGTGCACCATTACAAGTTGATTTATCTGCCAATTTCTTATTTAATGATAAATTTACACTTGGAGCAGCTTATCGTTGGGATGCAGCAGCAAGTTTGTTAGCAGGATTCCAAGTTTCAAATTCTTGGTTCATTGGTTATGGATATGATATGGAAGTTACTAAATTGGCTAACTACAATTCTGGTTCGCATGAAATTTTCTTACGCTATGAATTGTTTAAAAATTATGACAAAGTAGTTTCTCCTAGATTCTTCTAAAAAAGATACATTATGAAATTAAAAGTAATATTATTATTGTTCGTATTGAGTGTTTCCTCTGGTTTTGCTCAAAAAGGTAAACTTGCCTCGGCAGATAAAAAATTTGATAACTTAGCCTATATTGATGCCATAGAAATCTATAAAAAAGTTGCTGAAAAAGGGCATAAATCGGTTGATTTATTTCAAAAATTAGGAAACTCATATTATTTCAATGCAAATTTATTAGAAGCTAATAAATGGTATGGCGAATTATTCGCACTAGGTCAAGAAGTTGAACCAGAATACTATTTTAGATATGCACAAACACTAAAATCGGTTGGTGATTATGCAAAAGCGAATGAATATTTAGCTAAATTTTCTCAAAAAACAGCTTCAGATAATCGTGCAAAAATCTTCGAAGGAAATAAAGATTATTTATCAGAAATCAAGAAAAATTCTGGAAGACAAAAAATCGAAGATGCTGGAATAAATTCTGAATTTTCTGATTACGGAGGTTCTTTCTATAAAGAAAATTTTGTATTCACTTCAGCAAGAGATACTGGTGGTGTAGCTAATGTAAAACACAAATGGACAAATGCTTCTTTCTATAATTTATACAGCGCTACTGTTAGTTCTGAAGGTTACTTAGTTGACCCAGAACCATTATCTAAAAAGGTAAATTCTAAGTTTAATGAATCTTCTGCTGTTTTTACAAAAGATGGTAATACGATGTACTTTACACGTAATAATTTCATTAATGGAAAACAAAAAATGGATGCTTCAAAAACAACTTTGTTGAAGTTATATAAAGCTACAAAAGATGATGAAGGCAAATGGGCAAATGTTGTTGAGTTACCGTTTAATAGTAACGATTACAGTTGCGCGCATCCAGCATTAAGTCCAGATGATAAAACACTGTATTTTGCATCAAACATGCCAGGAACTGTAGGTCAATCAGATATTTTTAAAGTTGCAATTAATGCAGATGGTTCTTTTGGAACACCAGAAAGTTTAGGTGGTGGAATTAATACCGAAGCTCGTGAAACATTTCCTTTTGTAACTGATGAAAATGAGATTTTCTTTGCTTCTGACGGACAATTAGGTTTAGGTGGTTTAGATGTTTTTTCTGTAAAAGTTTACGAAGACGGAACCATGTCAAAAGTATTTAACGTTGGTTCACCAGTAAATAGTCAACAAGACGATTTTGCTTATTTGATTGATTCAAAAACTAAATTCGGGTTTTTCTCATCAAACAGAGAAGGCGGAAAAGGAAACGATGATATTTACAAATTTGTAGAGCAAATTCCGTTACCATACAACTGCAAACAAATTGTTTCAGGTGTTATCACAGATGAAGAAACAAAAGAAGTTTTAGCAAATGCAAAAGTTACTTTGTTTGATGAAGACATGAATGTAATTAGCGATATGATTGCTAATGAAAAAGGTGAATACAAATTTGAAGAATTAGAATGCGAAAAAACATATTTTGTTAGAGCAGAAAGTAAAGATTACGAAACAGTTGAAACTTCTGTAGTAACAGGAAGTGCACCTGGAGAAACTACTGCAAAATTACCAATCACAAAACGTGTAAAACAAGTTGGTGTTGGTTCAGATTTAGCAAAAGCATTTGATATCAAAATCATTTATTTTGATTTAGATAAATCAAACATTAGACCTGATGCAGCATTACAATTAGAAAAAATTCTTCAAGTAATGAAACAATATCCTACGATGAAAGTAGATGTTCGTTCGCATACAGATTGTCGTCAAACGGCAAAATATAATCAAGCGTTATCAGATAGAAGAGCAAAAGCTACAATTGCTTGGTTAGTTAAAAATGGTGTTGCTGCCGATAGATTAACTGGTAAAGGTTACGGTGAATCGCAATTAGTAAATGATTGTGGATGCGAACCAACTAATGAATCTAAATGTTCTGAAGAAGAGCATCAAGCTAATAGAAGAAGTGAATTTATTATTACAGCAATGTAAGAGCGTTATAATTCAGTTTGAAAAGCATCAAGAAATTGATGCTTTTTTTGTTAATAGTAGGTTATAAATGTTGTTAAATACTTCTGAATTGTTATTTTTGTCGATTACAACTTAAAATGTATAAATTTTATGAAAATTAGTCGCCTGATTATTTTTGTTTTTTTACTAACACAGTCATTCCTTTTTGCCCAAAACAAAGAAGTTTTATTTACAATCGATAATCATCCGTATTATACAGATGAATTTGTAAGAGTTTACAATAAAAATCTTGATTTGGTAAAAGACGATTCTCAAAAAGATTTAGATAAATACCTAGAGTTGTTTTTAGGCTATAAACTTAAAGTTGAAAAAGCAAACAAACTTGGCTTACAAAATTCGGTTACTTATCAAAACGAATTAAAATCATATCGCAATCAGCTTTCAAAAAATTATGTAAACGATTCTAAAGTTACTAACGAGTTGGTGCAAGAAGCTTACAATCGCATGACAAAAGAAGTGCGCGCTTCACATATCTTAATTTTAGTTGATGAAGGTGCTTCACCAGAAGATACACTAAAAGCATTCAATAAAATTAAAGATATCAAAAACAGATTAAATGCTGGAGAAGATTTTGTGAAAGTTGCTCAGCAGTTTTCGGAAGATCCTTCGGTAAAAGAAAACAATGGAGATTTAGGTTACTTTTCTGCTTTTAGAATGGTTTATCCTTTTGAAAATGCTGCATTTAATACAAATGTTGGAGAAGTTTCAAAACCATTTAGAACTCGTTTTGGTTATCATTTAGTAAAAGTTGTAGATAAAAGAGATAATAGAGGAGAAGTAACTGTTGCTCACATTATGATTGTAAAACCATCCACTCCAGATGCGCAATTAGAAGCTAAAGCGAAACAAACTATTGATGATATTTATCAAAAAATTCAGCAAGGTGAAGGTTTTGAAAGTTTAGCAAATCAATTTTCTGAAGATAAATCTTCTGCTTCAAAAGGTGGTGTTTTACAACGTTTTGGTTCTGGACAATTAAGTTCGGAAGAATTTGAAAATGTTGCTTTTTCACTTCAAAACAAGAATGATATTTCTAAGCCATTTCAATCACAATTTGGATGGCATATTGTTAAGTTAATTGACAAACATCCAGTTCTATCTTTAACTGATATGAAAAATGAATTAGAAGAAAAAGTTAGAAAAGACGAACGTTCGTTGTTAATCACAAATTCATTAGCAAAAAAATTAAGAGCAAAATACCCACAAACAAAAGATTCAAAAGTATTGGCTTCTGTAAAAAAAATCATTACAGATGACTTTTATTCACAAACTTGGGAAACACCATTAAATTTAAAAGACTACAATAAAACTATTTTGACAATTAACAAATCAAAACAAGTTTCTGCAGTTGCATTTTTAAATTTTATTCATGTACAGCAAAAGTCAAAAATCAAAACAAAGCCAATCTCAAAATTGGTTGATGAATTGTTTGAAAAATTTATTGATGAACAAGTAACAACCTATTATAATGAAAATTTAGAAAACGAATTTCCAGAATTCAAATATGTAATGGATGAATACAGAGATGGTTTATTATTGTTTGATTTGATGGATAGAGAAATCTGGACAAAAGCAAAAACAGATACGTTAGGTTTATCTAATTATTTCAAGCAAAATATCCAAAATTATCAATGGAAAAAACGTTTTGATGCAAACATCTTTTCATCAACAGATAAAGATGTAATTGCAAAGGCTAAAAAGTTTTTAGAAAAAGGAAAATCAATCGATTACATTAAAGAAAAACTAAATAAAGATGGTAAGATAAATATTATGGTAAAATCTGGTCTTTTTGAAGAAGATTATGATATTTTACCACAATACACAAATTTATCAAAAGGGGTATCAAATGTAGTTACAAAAGACCAATATCATTTTGTGGTTGAAGTCAAAGAAGTTAAACAAGCCGAAGCAAAAAAACTAACCGATTGTACAGGAAAAGCAGTAAACGATTATCAGCAATATTTAGAAAGCAATTGGGTTAACGAATTAAGAAAAGAGTTTGATGTTAAAGTTAATGCTGCAGTTTTTGAAACAATAAAGAAACAATTACAACAGTAAATGAAGATTTGGATTCAAATAGTTTTACTTACATTTTTGGTTACTTCTTGCGACTATTTTAGAGCGCCAAAAGAACCAAAAGCCATTGCGCGTGTAGGAAAAAGTTATTTGTATTTAGAAGATATTGCTAATTTAGTTCCAAGTGGCACTTCAAAAAAAGATAGCATTGCAATTGTAAAATCATTTATTGACAGATGGGCAACACAAAAATTATTATTTGAAGCTTCTGAAAGAAATATAAGTAAAGCAAAAGTTTCCGAATTTAATGAGTTAATAGATCAATATAAAGTTGATTTGTATACAAAAGCGTATTTAGAAGATTTGGTAATTAGACAAATCGATACAGTAGTTACCGAAGCACAAATAGAAAGTTATTACAATACAAATAAGCAGTTTTTTAAAAATTCTTCGGAGTTAGTTAAAATGCGATACATCAATTTAGTTAAAGAAAATCCAAAATTTGCGAATATTAAAGCAAAGTTTAGTTCCTTTACCAAAAAAGATAGAAAAGAGTTAGAACAGCAAGCAGTTAAGTTCAAAAGTTATGCATTTAACGACTCAATTTGGGTAGACATTAACCAAGTGTATGAAAAATTACCCTTTGTAAATATTGAAAATAAAAACAAATATATATCGAGTGGTATTAATTTTGATTATCCAGATTCAACCACTGTGTGGTTGGTAAAAGTGAACAAAGTTTTGCCAAAGGATAGTCCAACACCTTTAGAGTTTTTAAAACCAACAATAAAGCAGATTATCATTAACAATAGAAAATTAGAATTAATAAATACATTAGAAAAAGAGATTACCAATGATGCAATCAATGACAATAAATATGAAATTTATAAATAGCAAGTTCCTTTTACCATTTTTATTAGTAACTACTACAATAGCTTTTGCTCAAAAGAAAGAAAAAGTTGACGGAGTAGTTGCTGTAGTAGGCGATTATATCGTTTTAGATTCTGATATTGATTTAGAATTTATCCAACTAAAAGCACAAGGAATTGATACTAAAAATATTACACGTTGCGAATTATTTGGAAAACAATTAGAAGATAAATTATACGCACATCAAGCTATTCAAGATAGTATTGTAGTTACTGATGCAGAAGTAAATAGCTATATGAATGAGCAAATTGATGCTATGGTAGAACAAGTTGGTGGAATGGATAAAGTATTAAAATTCTACAAAAAGAAAAACGAAGAAGAGTTTAGAAGTTACTTTTATGACATCATAAAAATGAACAAGTTAACTTCTCAAATGCAAAAAAAGATTGTCGATGAAGTAACCATTACTCCAGAGGAAGTTAGAAATTTCTTTAAAGCAATTCCAGCTGATGAAATTCCAACATTTGGAGCCGAAATGGAAGTTGCTCAAATTGTAGTTAAACCTGTAATTACAGAAGAAGAAAAAAATAGAGTTATTGAAAAGTTAAAAGAAATCCGTCAAGATGTATTAACAGGTTCGAGTTTCTTTAGTAAAGCGGTTTTATTTTCTGAAGATCCAGGTTCAAGTTCAAATGGAGGTTTTTATAAAATGAATCGTAAAACTCAATTCGTAAAAGAATTTAAAGATGTTGCATTTAGTTTAGCTGAAGGTGAAATCTCAGAACCTTTTGAAACCGAATTTGGTTATCATATTATTATGGTTGAAAAAATTAAAGGGCAAGAAGTTGAATTACGTCATATTTTAATTTCTCCAAAAGTTTCATCACAAGCAATAAAAGATGCAAAGACTAAAATAGAAACAATAAAAGCTAAAATAGATAGTAAAGAAATTTCGTTTGCAGATGCAGCTAAATCCTCATCAGATGAAAAAGAAACAAAAAATAATGGTGGGGTTTTATTAAATCCAAGAACAATGGAACCAAGATTTGAATTAACAAAAATGGATCCAGCTTTATATGCTCAAGTATCTGAATTAAAAGATGGAGAAGTTTCAATGCCAATTTTAGATGAAGAACGTGGTGGTGCAAAATTCTACAAAATAATCACAGTTAATAACAGAACAGAAGAACATCAAGCTGATTTTTCTAAAGACTATTTAAAAATTAAAGAGTTAGCACTTCGCGATAAGCAAATTAAAGAAATTGCTAAATGGACTGAAGAAAAAATTAAAGAAACATACATTAAAATCAGTGACGATTATAAAGATTGTCAATTTACCAACAATTGGTTAAAAAAATAAATTATCTAACCCTTTGAATTTTCAGAGGGTTTTTTATTATTTTAGAGGTTTAATAATTTTAAGTTGAAAGTTTAAAAGTAATTGTTGAAAGAAATGTTTTTCATTCCCTACTTCCAGCTTCCAACTCCTAACTATAATATTCAATATGTCAGACGTAGCAGCCATTCAGGAATTAGTTCAAAGACAAAAAGCATTAAAGCAAGAAATAGCTAAAGTAATTGTGGGTCAGGATGAAGTAGTACATCAAATAGTGATGAGTATTTTTTCCGGAGGTCACGCTTTGCTTATTGGTGTTCCCGGATTAGCTAAAACTTTAATGGTAAATACCATTTCGCAAGCTTTAGGATTGAATTTCAAAAGAATTCAGTTCACACCCGATTTAATGCCTTCCGATATTTTAGGAAGTGAAATTTTAGATGAAAATCGTCATTTTAAGTTTATTAAAGGACCGATTTTCTCTAATATTATCTTGGCTGACGAAATCAATAGAACGCCTCCAAAAACGCAAGCAGCATTGTTAGAAGCTATGCAAGAACGTGCTGTAACCGTTGCCGGACATCATTATAAATTAGATTTGCCATATTTTGTATTAGCAACTCAAAATCCAATTGAGCAAGAAGGAACGTATCCGTTACCAGAAGCGCAATTAGACCGTTTTATGTTTGCCGTAAAATTAGATTATCCAAGTTTTCAAGAAGAAGTTGATGTAGTAAAAGCAACAACATCCGATTTTAAACCAGTGGTAAATCCTTTATTCACTGCACAGGAAATTATCGATTTCCAAAATGTAATTCGAAAAATTCCCGTAGCTGATAATGTAATTGAGTATGCAGTTTCGTTAGTAAGCAAAACGCGTCCAGATAATCCGTTATCAAACGAATTTGTAAAAACGTATATCGATTGGGGTGCAGGACCAAGAGCTTCACAAAATTTAATTTTAGCAGCAAAAACCAATGCCGCTTTTAATGGAAAATTCTCACCAGATATCGAAGATGTTCAAGCGGTGGCAACAGGAATTCTGCGTCATAGAATCGTAAAAAATTACAAAGCCGATGCCGAAGGAATTTCGGAAGATGATATTATTAAAAAGCTGTTTTAAACAGCTTTTTTTTATTACTTTAGTAAATCAATAAAGGAATTTGGAACCCAATTTAAAAGAAAGAATCTTCGGTTTAGATGTATTACGAGCTACTGCTATTATAATGGTAGTGAGTTCACATGTGTTATGGATTTATCCAAAAAGCAACGCTTTTATCCCAACATTATTCGAGCTTTTTGGTTTTTGGGGCGTAGAACTTTTCTTTGTTTTGAGTGGTTTTTTGATTGGTTCAATTCTGTATAAAACATTCATTAACGAAAATTTTACTTTAAAATCAGTTTTTCATTTCTTAAAAAGACGCTGGTTTCGAACATTACCTAACTATTATTTGGTATTGGTTTTAAACATTTTGATTGCTTTTTTTCTTGGATTCTCGATTGAAAACACAGGAAGTTATTTCCTCTTTTTGCAAAATTTCAAATCAAAATCACCTGCCTTTTTTCCAGAGTCATGGAGTTTGTCAATAGAAGAATTTACATATTTGCTTTTGCCATTTTCATTGTTTTTTGTGGGATTAATTAAGGTGAAAAACAAGTCAAAATTATTTTTATTGGTAATTGTAGCTTTGATTCTGTTTTTCTGGATGAATAAATTTTATTATCATTCCCAACATAAAATTTCGAATTTATCAGAATGGAATTTAAATTTAAAATCGGTTTTGATTTATCGTATTGATGCTATTTTGATTGGAGTTTTAGTCGCGTGGTTTTCTTTTAATTATAATAGTATTTGGAAACATTTTAAAGGGATTTTTGCTATAATAGGCTTTGGAATTTTATTCTTTTTAATGTTTGGAATTATTCCACTGAATCTGACAATAGAACAAAATCCGTTTTTTTGGAATGTTTTGTATTTGCCAATTACTTCAGTCGCTTTTGCATTTTTGTTACCTTTCTTCTCCGAATGGAAAACGTACACTAATCCAGTTTTGTATCCTGTTGAATTGATAAGTAAAATTTCATATTCTATTTATTTACTTCATTACAGTATTATACTACAATTGTTGAAGGTTTTTATGGATACTACTCAAATGTCTACAACAGAACGTCATTTTTTTACTTTAATTTATCTAACAATCACTTTTTTATTATCTTACATTTTGTACAGATTTTACGAAAAACCAATGATGAATTTAAGAGATAAACAATAATTTAGCTCACCTCTTTTGTGACTCTCATAAAATTGAATATTGTTTTTTGATAATTTAATAAAACTTTCATTTTAAATTACGAATTATTCAATATATTTTTATTTTATTCGTTTTTATTGAAAAATAAACATCAAAATAGAATCTTTATAAATAATAATTCTTCTATTTAGGCTTTTTATTAAAAATTTTTAAATCTGATTAAGATTTATTAAATTTGTGCCACCAAAAAAATACAACAAACACTAATTAACTTATTTATAGTATGGCATTAGCTACTGAAATGAATCTTTATAAAGAGTATATTAAAGAAATTGAAGAAAGAAAAGGTCAAGGATTACACCCAAAACCAATTGATAGAGCTGATTTGTTAAACGAAATCATTGCTCAAATTAAAGATACAAACAATGCAAACAGAGAAGATTGTTTGAAGTTTTTTATCTATAACACTTTACCAGGAACAACTCCTGCAGCTGGAGCGAAAGCTAAATTCTTAAAAGAGATTATTCTTGGACAAGAAGTAGTTGCTGAAATTACTCCTGCTTTTGCTTTTGAATTGTTATCACACATGAAAGGTGGACCTTCAATTGAGGTTTTATTAGATTTAGCTTTAGGAAATGATTCAAATATTGCAAAGCAAGCAGCGGATGTTTTAAAAACTCAAGTCTATCTTTACGATGCAGATATGGCTCGTATTAAAGAAGCTTTTGAAAATGGAAATGTAGTTGCAAAAGACATTTTAGAAAGCTATGCAAAAGCAGAATTCTTTACAAAACTTCCAGAAATTGCAGAAGAAATTAAAGTAGTAACATTCATCGCTGGAGAAGGCGATATTTCAACTGACTTATTATCTCCAGGTAATCAAGCGCACTCGCGTTCTGACCGTGAATTACACGGAAAATGTATGATTACGCCTCAAGCCCAAGAAGAAATTAAAGCATTACAAGCGCAACATCCAGATAAATCGGTAATGTTAATTGCTGAAAAAGGAACAATGGGTGTAGGTTCTTCTCGTATGTCGGGTGTAAATAACGTAGCACTTTGGACAGGTAAACAAGCAAGTCCTTATGTACCATTTGTAAATTTTGCTCCAATCGTAGGGGGAACAAACGGAATTTCTCCAATTTTCTTAACTACAGTTGACGTTACAGGAGGAATAGGTTTAGATTTGAAAAACTGGGTAAAAAAGACAGATGCTAATGGAGAAGTAGTTCGTAATGAAAGTGGTGATCCAGTTTTAGAAGAAGTATATTCAGTAGCAACTGGAACGGTTCTTACCATCAATACAAAAACAAAAAAATTATATAACGGAGACAAAGAATTAATCGACATTTCTAAAGCATTCACGCCACAGAAAATGGAATTCATCAAAGCTGGTGGTTCTTATGCAATTGTTTTCGGTAAAAAAATCCAAACTTTCGCAGCTAAAACTCTTGGAATTGAAGCGCCACTAGTTTATGCACCTTCAAAAGAAGTTTCAGTTGAAGGACAAGGTCTTACGGCAGTTGAGAAAATCTTCAATAGAAATGCAGTAGGAACAATTTCTAAAAAAGCATTACATGCAGGTTCAGATGTTCGTGTTACTGTAAATATCGTAGGTTCTCAAGATACTACTGGTTTAATGACAGCTCAAGAATTAGAATCAATGGCTGCAACGGTTATTTCTCCAATTGTCGACGGAGCTTATCAATCAGGTTGTCATACGGCTTCTGTTTGGGATAAAAAAGCACAAGCTAATATTCCAAAATTAATGCAATTCATGAACGACTTCGGTTTAATCACAGCTCGTGATCCAAAAGGAGTTTATCATGCGATGACTGACGTAATTCACAAAGTGTTAAATGATATTACAGTAGATGAATGGGCTATCATTATTGGTGGAGATTCTCATACAAGAATGTCTAAAGGTGTGGCATTTGGTGCAGATTCAGGAACGGTTGCTTTGGCTCTTGCTACAGGTGAAGCTTCAATGCCAATTCCAGAATCAGTAAAAGTAACGTTCAAAGGTTCAATGGCAAGTTACATGGATTTCCGTGATGTGGTACACGCAACACAAGCTCAAATGCTACATAAATTTGGAGGTGAAAACGTTTTCCAAGGAAGAATTATTGAAGTACATTTAGGAACATTAACTGCTGACCAAGCGTTTACATTTACAGATTGGACTGCTGAAATGAAAGCAAAAGCTTCCATTTGTATTTCTGAAGATGAAACGTTAATCGAGTCATTAGAAATTGCAAAAGGAAGAATCCAAATCATGATTGATAAAGGCATGGATAACAAAAACCGTGTACTTCAAGGATTAATTGACAAAGCAAACAAACGTATTGCTGAAATCAAATCAGGTGAAAAACCAGCTTTACGTCCAGATGCTAATGCAAAATACTATGCAGAAGTTGAAGTAGATTTAGATCAAATCGCGGAACCAATGATTGCTGACCCAGATGTAAATAATAAAGACGTTTCTAAAAGATATACGCACGATACAATCCGACCTTTATCTTTCTACGGAGGTGATAAAAAAGTAGATTTAGGATTCATCGGTTCTTGTATGGTTCACAAAGGCGATATGAAAATATTAGCGCAAATGCTTAAAAATATCGAGAGACAACAAGGTAAAGTAGAATTCAAAGCGCCATTAGTAGTTGCTCCACCAACATACAACATTGTTGACGAATTAAAAGCAGAAGGCGATTGGGAAGTATTACAAAAATATTCAGGATTCGAATTTGATGATAATGCACCAAAAGCAGCAGCTCGTACAGAATACGAAAACATGTTGTACTTAGAGCGTCCAGGGTGTAACCTTTGTATGGGTAACCAAGAAAAAGCATCAAAAGGAGATACAGTTATGGCAACATCAACTCGTTTATTCCAAGGTCGTGTGGTTGAAGATACAGCAGAGAAAAAAGGAGAATCATTATTATCATCTACTCCAGTGGTAGTTTTATCAACAGTATTAGGTAGAACACCTTCAATTGAAGAATATAAACTAGCAGTAGAAGGAATCAACTTAACTAAGTTTGCTCCGTCTCACAAATTGTTGGTAGGATAATACAATCAATTATAATAATAAAAAAAAGTCTAAGCTCTGCTTAGGCTTTTTTTATTTTTTATCTGTCTATTTTTTTGTAAATTAGGAGGTTTAAAATAACATAACTAAATAAAATTATTACTATGGCATTCGATATTGAAATGATTGAAAAAGTGTACGCTAATATGGCGGATAGAGTGGATAAAGCTCGAGACATTGTTGGACGTCCATTAACATTGTCTGAGAAAATTTTGTATTCGCATTTATGGGAAGGAATGCCAACTCAGGCATTCACAAGAGGTAAAGATTATGTAGACTTCGCTCCAGACAGAGTAGCATGTCAAGATGCAACAGCCCAAATGGCATTATTACAATTCATGCACGCTGGGAAAAAGACAGTTGCAGTTCCCACAACAGTTCACTGCGACCATTTAATTTTAGCAAAAAATGGTGCTAGAGAAGATTTAGCATTAGCAAATAAACAATCCAAAGAAGTTTTCGATTTTCTTTCATCTGTTTCAAACAAATACGGAATTGGATTTTGGAAACCAGGTTCGGGAATTATCCATCAAATTGTTTTAGAAAACTACGCTTTCCCAGGCGGTTTGATGATAGGTACAGATTCACATACAGTAAATGCTGGTGGTTTAGGGATGTTGGCCATTGGTGTTGGTGGTGCAGATGCGGTAGATGTAATGTCGGGCATGTCTTGGGAATTAAAATTTCCAAAATTAATCGGAGTAAAATTAATAGGTAAATTATCTGGATGGACTGCTCCAAAAGATGTAATTTTAAAAGTAGCCGATATCTTAACTGTAAAAGGTGGAACGGGAGCTATTGTTGAATATTTTGGTGAAGGTGCAGAAGCAATGTCATGTACGGGTAAAGGAACTATTTGTAACATGGGTGCTGAAATTGGAGCAACAACTTCAACTTTTGGTTACGATGATTCTATGCGTAGATATTTAGCAGCAACAGGTCGTCAAGATGTGGTAAATGCTGCCGATAAAGTAGCTTCTTACTTAACAGCTGATGCCGAAGTATATGCCAATCCAGCACAATATTTTGATCAATTAATCGAAATCAACTTATCAGAATTAGAGCCACACATTAACGGACCATTTACACCAGATAGAGGAACGCCAGTTTCTAAAATGAAAGAAGAAGCTACCGCAAACGGATGGCCTTTAAAAGTAGAATGGGGATTAATCGGTTCTTGTACCAACTCTTCTTACGAGGATATGGCACGTGCAGCTTCTATCGTTAGACAAGCGGTGGAACACGGAATTACTCCAAAAGCAGAATTCGGGATTAATCCAGGTTCAGAGCAAATTCGTTATACGATTGAAAGAGACGGTATTATTGCCGATTTCGAAAAAATGGGAACTAAAGTATTTACAAATGCTTGTGGACCTTGTATCGGACAATGGGATAGAGAAGGGGCAGACAAACAAGAAAAAAATACCATCGTGCATTCGTTTAACCGAAACTTTTCAAAAAGAGCCGATGGTAATCCAAATACACATGCTTTTGTAACTTCTCCAGAAATGGTAGCAGCTTTAGCAATTTCAGGGCGTTTAGATTTTAATCCGTTAACCGATACTTTGTTGAATGATAAAGGCGAAGCAGTTAAATTGACTGCTCCATTTGGTGATGAATTGCCAAAGCGAGGTTTTGATGTAGAAGATGCAGGTTTCCAAGCGCCAGCAGCAGACGGTTCTTCGGTACAAGTTGCCGTTTCTGAAACTTCAGATCGTTTGCAATTGTTGGCACCTTTTGATGCATGGGATGGTAAAAATTATACAGGAGCTAAATTGTTAATCAAAGCTTTTGGAAAATGTACTACCGACCATATTTCGATGGCTGGACCTTGGTTGCGTTTCCGTGGGCATTTAGATAATATTTCAAATAATATGTTAATTGGAGCCGAAAATGCATTCAATGGTAAAGCAAATTCCGTTAAAAATCAATTAACAGGTGTTTATGATGCAGTTCCGGCTGTTCAAAGAGCTTACAAAGCAGCGGGAGTTCCTTCCATTGTTGTTGGTGATCATAATTATGGAGAAGGTTCTTCACGTGAGCATGCCGCTATGGAGCCTCGTTTCTTAGGTGTGAAGGCAGTTTTAGTGAAATCATTCGCACGTATTCATGAAACCAATTTGAAAAAACAAGGAATGTTAGCTTTAACCTTTGCTAACGAATCAGATTATGATAAAATTCAAGAAGATGATACTATCAATTTCTTAGATTTAACTGAATTTGCACCAGGTAAACCATTAGCATTAGAATTTGTTCATGCTGATGGAACAAAAGATATAATTTCAGCAAATCATACTTACAACGACAGTCAAATTGGTTGGTTTGTGGCTGGTTCTGCTTTAAACTTGATTGCAGCTGGTAAAGCGTAATTGGATTATATTTTATTTAAAAACTCCTATGTACTGTAGGAGTTTTTAATTTCTAATTTACTATTTTTGAAAAAAAAATATGATGAAAAAAACTTTAATCCTTTTGTTTCTTGTAGTGGTTGTCGTAGCAACATTTGTTCTTTTTAAGGGCTACTCAAACTCAAGTAATTTACCTGAACCAAATTATATTGAATTTGAAAAACAGCAAGTAGTAAGTTTCTTTGAATGGTCGTTAATTGGTCCAACAGGAAAAACTAAAAACATTTATATTGACCAAGGAAATGTAATGATTATTCATTTTTGGGACGCTAAGAACTCTAAATCAGTTGAAGAGTTAGAAACTTTTCAAAAATTGTATGATGATTACAAAACTAAAGCACAGTTTTATTTTGTAACAAGCAATTCGCAACCTGAAGTTAGAGCTTTTATAGAGAAAAATAAGTATAGTTTTCCTGTTTTTTTTAGTTTGAGTCCACTACCAAAGCCTTTAGAAAATAAAATAATTCCATCTACTTATGTGTTGAATAAAAAGGGTAGAATTATTGTTGATTCTAAAGTTTCTGCCAACTGGAATTCAGATGGTTTTAGAAAAGTTTTAGACGAAT
>NZ_JAMKFA010000053.1 GCF_025499515.1 Flavobacterium odoriferum | reverse complement strand
CATCTAAGAAAAAAAAAAATGGCCTCAGCTTCTCTTCTAAAGACCTCACCAGTGCTTGACAAGTCTGAGTTCATCAAGGGTCAGACACTCCGTCTTCCATCCGTATCCGTCGCTGCTGTCCGTTGTCCTCCCTCTTCGTTGTCGTTGTCTGTCCGTGCTGCTAGCTCCTACGCCGATGAGCTCGTTAAGACCGCTAAAACTGTTGCCTCACCTGGACGCGGAATTTTGGCTATGGATGAGTCAAATGCAACCTGTGGGAAACGTCTTGCCTCAATTGGGCTAGAGAACACTGAGGCTAACCGCCAAGCCTACCGTACCCTTCTTATCACTGCCCCAGGCCTTGGTCAGTACATCTCTGGTGCTATCCTTTTTGAGGAAACTCTCTATCAATCGAC
>NZ_JAMKFA010000052.1 GCF_025499515.1 Flavobacterium odoriferum | reverse complement strand
ATCCACTGCAGGTGGGCCATGCTCGGTGCCTTGGGCTGTGTATTCCCTGAAATCTTGTCCAAGAACGGTGTCAAGTTTGGTGAGGCTGTGTGGTTTAAGGCCGGTTCCCAAATCTTCCAGGAAGGTGGTTTGGACTACTTAGGGAACCCAAACCTGATCCATGCTCAAAGCATCCTTGCTATCTGGGCCTGCCAAGTAGTCCTCATGGGTTTGATCGAGGGTTACC
>NZ_JAMKFA010000051.1 GCF_025499515.1 Flavobacterium odoriferum | reverse complement strand
AAATCTTGTCCAAGAACGGTGTCAAGTTTGGTGAGGCTGTGTGGTTTAAGGCCGGTTCCCAAATCTTCCAGGAAGGTGGTTTGGACTACTTAGGGAACCCAAACCTGATCCATGCTCAAAGCATCCTTGCTATCTGGGCCTGCCAAGTAGTCCTCATGGGTTTGATCGAGGGTTACCGTGTTGGTGGTGGACCCTTGGGTGAAGGGCTAGACTCGCTCTACCCTGGTGGAGCTTTCGACCCACTTGGCCTCGCAGATGACCCAGAGGCCTTTGCTGAGTTGAAGGTGAAGGAGATCAAGAACGGGAGATTGGCTATGTTCTCCATGTTCGGATTCTTTGTTCAGGCTATTGTTACTGGAAAGGGTCCTGTCGAGAACCTCTACGACCACATTGCTG
>NZ_JAMKFA010000050.1 GCF_025499515.1 Flavobacterium odoriferum | reverse complement strand
GTGTTGGTTCAACGCCACTGAGAGCAAGCCGCAGAACGTTAGCAGTCAGGTTAAAATAGAATGGCGAAAAAACTTAATCAAAAACCAAATTGAATACAAATTTCTTAATAACTAAAGATTTTGACAGACTCAGTTTACATGATTCTGGAGTAGAAAAATTTTATAAAGAAGGAGAAAATACCATTATAGAATTTGACTGGAGTTTTCTCAAAAATTATTCAGAAAATGGAATCGACGAAGGCATTGTTTTAGGTAAAACAATTATGAAAGTAAAAGGTTATAAAAATGAAAAATTTAGATTAGATTACTCTGGAACTGCTAATTTTAAGAATAAAAAACCTGAATATATAATTTATAATCAAAACCTTTTTAATTTTTGGGATGTAATAATGGAAAATTCAACAGATGAAAATAATAACTCATTCAAAATAAGTGGATTTTACGAAGACAACATTTTTTGTTGGATAGATTGGACTTTTGAATTTGAATCAATAGAAATAAGCTGGAAAAACCACGTTCTTCACAAAGATTGGCTTAACGGACATTTAGTTATTGAAAAATAAACCCGAACTGCTAACAGCGGTTTGCTGCAAGTGGGGCTTTAAGGCTAAATTTAATGTTGGTTTT
>NZ_JAMKFA010000049.1 GCF_025499515.1 Flavobacterium odoriferum | reverse complement strand
CTTCATTCATACGATTAAGAAGCCTCGCAAAATTCGCCTCCAAGATCATCACACGCCTCTTCTCTTAGTACACTTTTGGGATCACTGTTGTAATCAAAGTACTCCCTATCAAAGTGTTCAGTGACAACATTTCTATTGGTTTGACTCATCTTCTTTGGTGTATCAAGTTTGACTTCAGGATTCATAACTGCTTCACATGCATTTCCCCCTACTATCTCACATGCCTCTGCAGGAAAAACCGAGAATTTGGAGTTGTAGTTAAATGTTAAGGGCTCAAAGGCTACTGAAGCAGAAGCCTTGATTAGAGACGTGCGAGTAGTAGTTAAGTGAGTAGATGATTTGGTTGGAGAGTTATATAAAATGGCTGATTTTGATGGGAAAAGTGGTTGCACA
>NZ_JAMKFA010000048.1 GCF_025499515.1 Flavobacterium odoriferum | reverse complement strand
ATCTCACATGCCTCTGCAGGAAAAACCGAGAATTTGGAGTTGTAGTTAAATGTTAAGGGCTCAAAGGCTACTGAAGCAGAAGCCTTGATTAGAGACGTGCGAGTAGTAGTTAAGTGAGTAGATGATTTGGTTGGAGAGTTATATAAAATGGCTGATTTTGATGGGAAAAGTGGTTGCACAAAGCAAGAAGTAGCCTGCATTTTGATAGGATTTTGGGATAATTTTTTTTTATTATAAT
>NZ_JAMKFA010000047.1 GCF_025499515.1 Flavobacterium odoriferum | reverse complement strand
TAACTACACTTCATCAACATACAACTAATGCACAAATTAAACATTCTTGAATTAGTTGTCAAAGCCTGCGGGCTTGTAGGCAATGAAACTGATGCACTGGACTTGGCGCACGTTGTCGAATCCGATGATACGGATGAAGGATTGTGGGTAGGCCTTCTTGGCCTCCTCGAGCTCGTTAACGACTTGTGCTGGGTCAGTGCACCCAAACATGGGCAACTTCCACATGGTCCAGTAACGTCCATCATAGTACCCTGGTGATGCGTGGTACTTACGGTGCACAAATCCTTCTTCCAACTCGAACTCTAAGCAAGGAACCCATCCCTTGTTAAGAAGGTATTGGACCTCGCTCATCAAGGATTCAGTGGTCAATGGTGGAAGGTAAGATAGGGTCTCGAACTTCTTCTTGCCAACTGGTGGCCACACCTGCATGCATTGAACTTTGCCACCGTTGCTAACGGAAGGAAGCTCGTTAGACTTCTTGGTAACAGGGAAAGCAGAGGTAGACTTCAATCCGTTGAATGGAGCCACCATGCTAGCTTGAGCACCGGCATTGACGGCAGAGGTGGCAACCGCGGCGTTAGAGAACAAAGAGGAAGCCATTTCTTCTTGTTATGACTACTTGTCAAAGTTTTTT
>NZ_JAMKFA010000046.1 GCF_025499515.1 Flavobacterium odoriferum | reverse complement strand
TGTAATATTGGTTACCGATCCATCACAATAACTTGTTGATGCAGAAGTTATTGTGACTTCTGGACGAGATGTAACATTTACCTGTACTGTGATTGGTAATCCCGTACATCCTGCAGCTGTTGGTGTAATTGTATAAACAACCATTCCGTCTACACCTGCTGTGGTAGTTGACAAGCTTTGATTAATAATACTTCCACTACCATTACTTGCACCTGTTACTCCGGTGGCTACTACCGTCCAAGTATATGTAGTTCCTGTAATAGTACTACTTAAATTAATATTTGTATTTGTTCCTGAACAAATAGTCTCTGATGCAGGAGTAGCGGTTACAACCGGTTGTTGGTTTACTATAACTGTAGCACTTCCTGTTAGCGTTTGATTACAAATTGGAGCTGTAGTTGTAGCTACACTAACCAAAGTATAAGTCGTGTTTGAAACTAAAATTGGAGTAGTATAAACTGCTGCTCCTGAACCATTCAAAGTAATGGTTTGAGTTGTAATTCCATCTGTAAAAGTCACATCAGCATTTGGTGTACCTGTAAAAGTTACTTCACCTGTGTTTCCTGTGCAAATTGTGTTTGCTGCAATAGTAGCTGTTGGCAATGGTAAAATAGTAATCATTGCACTTCCACTTATTGACGTTGCACATGCAGCTGCAACACTTACTAGTG
>NZ_JAMKFA010000005.1 GCF_025499515.1 Flavobacterium odoriferum | reverse complement strand
ATCTACTTATGTGTTGAATAAAAAGGGTAGAATTATTGTTGATTCTAAAGTTTCTGCCAACTGGAATTCAGATGGTTTTAGAAAAGTTTTAGACGAATTAGTTAAATAAAAAAAGCGCTTCAATATTGAAGCGCTTTTTTTATTTAACTACTAATAATAACTATATCTTCTTACTTTAGCAATGTATTTAGCTAAACGAATTACTTGATGGCTGTAACCATATTCGTTATCGTACCAAACATACATTACAATGTTTTTTCCGTCTCCAGAAACAATTGTAGCATTACTGTCAAAAATTGCTGGAGCTGATGTGCCTACAATATCTGAAGAAACCAATTCGTTGTTTAAAGAATATTTAATTTGCTCTACAAGATCACCTTCTAAAGCGTATTTTTTCATAATGTTGTTGACTTCTTCAATCGAAGTTTCTTTTCCAACTTCCAAATTCAATACTACTAATGAACCATTTGGAACTGGAACACGAATCGCATTTGAAGTTAATTTTCCTGCTAATGTAGGTAATGCTTTTGCAACAGCGCTTCCAGCACCAGTTTCTGTAATGACCATGTTTAGTGCAGCAGCACGACCTCTACGGTATTTTTTGTGCATATTATCTACTAAGTTTTGGTCATTCGTGTAAGCATGAATGGTTTCTAAGTGTCCTTTAACCACACCTAAAGTATCTTCAATCGCTTTTAAAACAGGAGTAATAGCATTTGTTGTACATGAAGCTGCTGAAAAAATATTTACTTCGTCTGGGTTATATTCTTCATGATTTACACCATAAACAATATTTGGAACACCTTTTCCTGGCGCAGTTAATAAAACTTTGTCAGCACCTTTTGAAGTTAAATGACGTTTTAAAGCTTCTTCTGTGGTGAAAGCTCCAGTATTGTCGATAACTAAAGCATCTTCAATTCCATAAGCTGTATAATCAATTTCTTCTGGAGAATTTGCTGTAATAATGTGAACGGTTGTTCCGTTGATTAATAAGGCATTGTTTTCTGGGTCAGCAATTACTGAACCTTGAAAATCGCCATGAACTGAATCGTATCGTAATAATGAAGCTCTTTTTTCTAATAAGATGGCATCATTTTTATCTCTGGTAACAATAGCTCGTAATCGTAATTGTTGTCCTTTTCCAATTTTTGACATCATTTCACGCGCCAATAAACGTCCAATTCTACCAAAACCATACAAAACAACATCTTTTGGTTTAATTTCTTGAAAGTTTTTAGCGTTTTTCAATTTATCAATCACAAATGCTTTGGCGTCGTTATACTTATCATCTTCTAAATGATATTCATACGTTAATTTTCCAATGTCAATTCTTGATGGTGGTAAATCTAAATCTACTATGGCACTTGCAATTTCTACAGAATCAAAAACATTGATTGGTTTTTCAACAAAAGCACCAGCATATTCATGTAAGTTAATGATTTCGCTTACGTTTTTATCAATCAATTGATTACGGAATAAAACCAATTCGATTGATTTGTCATACCATAAATCACTAATGATTTTAATAAATTCAACACCCGCTTTTCTTCGGTCTGCCTGAAAAGCAATTTCTTTTTCGTACAAAGTTGTATTGTTCATGTAAATAGTTATTGTGTGTTTACGAGTGCAAAAGTATAGATTTCAATCGTTTTCGTAAAATTTTTTCAAATAAAAAACCAGTCTTTTTTTGAAAGACTGGTTTTGAAAGTTTGTGTGAATAAATAACTACATGATAATGCTATACATTTGTCCTGTTTTTGTAATTATTTGGTAACGCGCTTTTTGATTTTCTTTTTTTGCCAAATAACTTGAAACGGTTTCCATATCTTTTGCAGTTTGTCCATCAATACTTAAAATTACAGCACCTTCAAGAATTTCCGTGTATTCTGCATATTCTGGATTTGAGATTGACTTAATTTTAATACCTTCTTTAATTCTGAATTGTTTTTTATCGCTGGCATCAATATCTTCAAATTCAATTCCGTTGAATTCATAATTAAGTATTTCTTTTTTAGTCAATTTTACAGGAATTGTTTTTTGTTTTCCATCTCTCAAAATACTTACTTGAACTATGTCGTTTGGTCTTTTTGTATTGATGTGAGCTGATAATTCAGAAAAGCTATTTATTTTTTTATCATCTAATTGTACAATGATGTCACCTTTACTTAATCCAGCTTTTTCAGCACCAGAATTTTTAGTTACTTTATTAATGTAAAATCCTTGCGTTTGGTTTACACCTAATTCTTTTGCAAAGTTTGAATTTAGTTCACCGCCTTCGATGCCTAAAACACCTCTTTGTACGTTACCAAACTGCATCAAATCCTCAATAATTTTTCGAGTCAAATTCGATGGAACAGCAAATGAATAGCCTGCATAACTTCCAGTTGGAGAAGAAATCATAGTGTTAATTCCAATTAATTCGCCACGAGTGTTTACTAAAGCGCCACCACTGTTTCCAGGATTTACAGCAGCATCTGTTTGAATGAACGATTGAATTCCATCGTTTGCTAAATTTCTTGCTTTTGCAGATACAATTCCTGCTGTAACAGTCGAATTCAAATTATACGGATTTCCAACCGCTAATACCCATTCGCCGACTTTTATTCCGTCAGAATCACCAAAAACTGCATAAGGTAATTTTTCGTCTGCATCAATTTTTAATAAGGCAATGTCCATTTTTGAATCGGTTCCTACTAATTTAGCAATGTACGATTTGTTGTTGTTCAAGGTAACTTCTAATTCAGTTGCATCTTTAATTACGTGATTATTCGTAACAATATAGCCGTCTTCGGTAATAATAACGCCTGAGCCTGTTCCAATTTGAGTTTGCTCTCTGTCGCCTCTGTAACCATAAAAGAAATCCATAACCGGAATTTTAGAAACGGTTTTGTTTTTAACGTGAACCACTGCATGAATTGTGTTTTCGGCTGCAACAGTAAAATCAATATTTTCAGCGCCTAAATTTACATTTTTGGCATAATTAGGTGTTGCAAGTGTTAGTTTTCCTGCATTATTTGGTTCTAAAAAGAATTTGTAAGCACCTAATGTTACGGCTCCACTCAAGAGCGATACGAGTAATAAACTTCCAAATTTTTTCATATGTATTAATTTTTGTTCACTCAAAATTATAACAAAAAATATTCCAAAAAATCACTTTAACGCTCGATTAACAATGTTTAACATCTTATTAATATTTGTACTTTTGTATAAACTAATTTGACAATGCAACTTACATTTTATAAATATCAAGGAACTGGAAACGATTTTGTGATGATTGATAATCGTGCTGAGTTTTTTCCAAAAGAAAACACGCAACTTATTGAAAAATTGTGCGATAGACGTTTTGGTATTGGCGCTGATGGACTTATTTTACTTGAGAATCATGCTGATTATGATTTTAAAATGGTTTATTATAATTCAGATGGAAACGAAAGTTCAATGTGTGGAAATGGCGGAAGATGTTTGGTTGCCTTTGCAAAGCAATTAAATGTAATTTCAGAAAAAGCAGAATTTGAAGCTGTTGATGGGTATCATTTTGCTACTATCGATGAAGAAAATATTGTTTCACTTCAAATGAAAGACGTTGATATAATAAAAAGCGAATCAAATTATACCTTTTTGAATACGGGTTCTCCACATCATGTACAAATGGTTGATGATTTAAAAACATTAGATGTAAAATCTGAAGGAGCAAAAATTCGTTATTCTGATTTGTACGGAAAAGCGGGAAGTAATGTCAATTTTGTACACCAATTGGAAAATAACATTTTTGCTGTTCGCACGTATGAGCGTGGTGTAGAAGATGAAACTTTGTCGTGCGGAACTGGCGTAACAGCAGTTGCCATAGCAATGCATCAAACCGGAAAAGCAAAAACTAATCAAGTCGATTTAAACGTAGAAGGCGGAAAACTAAAAGTTCAATTTGAAGAAAACAACGGAAATTATACCAATGTTTTTTTAATTGGCCCAGCTACTTTTGTTTTTGAAGGAAAGATTGATTTAGATTTTTGAACTTGTAATTGAACTTGAAATGATAACATTAAAAGGAACGAACATATACCTACGTGCACTCGAACCCGAAGATTTAGAGTTTATCTATGCTATAGAAAACAACGAATCAGTTTGGGAAGTAAGCAATACGCAAACTCCATATAGTCGATTTTTAATTCGTCAGTATTTAGAAAATGCACATCAGGATATATATGAAGCCAAACAATTACGCTTAGCTATTTGTTTATACGATACTTTTCATGCAATTGGTTTAATTGATTTGTTTGATTTTGATCCTAAAAATAATAGAGCTGGAGTTGGAATTGTAATTTCAAATGAGGCCAATCGAAATTCCGGAATTGGTTCAGAAGCATTACAATTGGTAATAAACTATGCATTTAATCAGTTACAATTGCATCAATTGTATGCAAATATTGGAAGCGATAATGAAATTAGTTTGCAACTTTTTACTAAATTTGGCTTTCAAAAAATTGGAACAAAAAAAGATTGGATAAAAGTAAATAACGTTTTTAAAGACGAAATACTTTTTCAATTAATCAATAACTAAAAAACACAAAATCCTCTTGAACGTAAAAAAATTAATTTCAATCATAGCTGTTGCTGGAATCGTAATTGCAACTGCTGTTGGTGTTTATGTCTATTTTAAAGCTTTTACACCAAATACTCAATTTTCTCAAAACGAGGTTTATGTTTACATTCCTACAAACTCAACTTATGAACAGGTAGCGGAAATTGTTAAACCATTCATTAAAGATTTTGAAAAATTTGATTTTGTAGCAACTTCGAGAAATTATAGCACGAATGTAAAAGCAGGCAAATTTCTTTTCAAAAAAGATATGACTAGTTTTGATATGGTAAGAAGCTTACGATTAAATGTTCCTGTAAATGTTGCATTTAATAATCAAGAAACCTTAGGAAAATTAGTTCAACGTTTGTCAACGCAATTAGAACCGGATAGTTTAGCTTTAGAAATTGCTTTTACAAACACACCATTTTTACAAGAAAACGGCTTTACAGAAGAAACAATTTTAGCCTTGTTTATTCCAAATACATACGAGTTTTATTGGAATACACCTGCAAATAAAATTGCCAATAAATTAGCGAAAGAATATAATAAGTTTTGGAACGAAGATCGCTTAGCTAAAGCAAAAGCTAAAAATTTGACACCAATTCAAGTATACACTTTAGCTTCAATTGTTCATAAAGAAACGGCAAAAGTAGACGAACGTCCAGATGTCGCTGGTGTTTATCTAAATCGTTTAACACAAGATATGCCTCTTCAAGCTGATCCAACAGTTATTTATGCTATCAAATTAAAGTCAGGTGATTTTGACCAAGAAATAAAACGCGTTTTTTACAACGACTTACGCATTAAGTCTCCATACAACACCTATATTAACAAAGGGTTACCACCAGGGCCAATTGCAATGCCAGATGTTTCAGCTATTGATGCGGTTTTAAATGCCACTAATCACGATTACATTTATTTCTGTGCAAATCCAGACAAGCCAGGTTATCATGCTTTTGCATCAAGCTATGAAGCACATCAAGTGAATGCCAAAAAATATGCTGAGTGGGTTACTAAATTAGGAATCGATCGTTAATTTTTAAGAGCGAATGGCTTGGGCTTTCTTGGTTTCCATATTCCTGCTTTCCGTTACAATCTTTTATAAAACTTTAAGGTTTTATAAAAGTATTTCCACTACAATCAGGGCTAGTTTGCTGTCCATTTTTCTGTTTGTTTCTGTTTTTTCTCAGGCGCAATCAGATATCAATGCTTTCTTAAAACCTTCTGATACGCTCAATAAACCAAGAAGAACAGGCGTTTATATTGGTGAATCTATTGCATTAGGTGCAACACTAGTAGGTTTAAACCAAATTTGGTATAAAGATTATCCACAAACCAATTTCCATTTCATCAACGATAATAAGCAATGGTTGCAAATGGATAAGTTAGGACACCTATATTCTACCTATCATTTGGGAAGGGTAGGAGCTGAAATGTTACAATGGAGTGGAGCATCCCAAAAAGAACAATTAATTTATGGTTCTACTTTAGGATTAGGCTTTTTAACTGTTGTTGAGGTTTTTGATGGTTTTTCACAAGAATGGGGTGCATCATCAGGAGATATAATTGCAAATGTTTCGGGAACTGCTCTTTATGTTTCACAAGAATTACTTTGGAAAGAACAACGTATCACACCGAAGTTTTCATTTCATCAAACCAAATTCGCATCACAACGTCCAGAAACATTAGGCGCTTCTCTAAATGAACAAATTTTAAAAGATTACAACGGTCAAACGTATTGGTTGTCGTTTAACATACAATCATTTACCAAAGATAGCTTTATTCCCAAGTGGTTAAACCTTGCAATTGGTTATAGTGGAGAGGGAATGTTGTACGGAAATGATGCCGAAGCAATCGAAAATGGAATAATCCAAAATCCATATCGTCAATTTTACCTTAGTTTGGATGTCGATTTAACTAAAATTGAAACAAAGTCACGCTTTTTAAAGTCTTTTTTCTCTGTTTTTAACACACTAAAAATTCCTGCACCAACTTTGCAATATGATGATTTTAACGGAGTTAAAGCACACTTCATCTACTTTTAGAAATTATTAACACCCTGTAAATCAATATTATAATTTTTTTTGTATATTTGCATCGGTAATTTCAGATGGGTGACAGACGCTGAGAAATAACAATTCATGATAAAAAAAGGGTCGTACATTTTAGGATTGACACTCCTAGTCTTAGTAGTTTCTTCGGGTTTTATTAGCTTAGAAGAAAAAAAAGTAAAAGGTTTTCACTTAGCAGATAATGAGGTAATCAAATACCATGTTGCTAACGAATATGAAAACGAAGAAAAAGTAGCGGTAAAAGTTCCGCATGTTGGAAAATCATTTATTGGTTTTGCACAAAAAATGGCTTACAAAGAGTCAAGAGGTATTTTACACTTAGTTAATCCTTACGGATATATGGGTAAATACCAATTCGGTAAAAGTGCACTACGTACAGTAGGTATTTATGATTTTCAAGAATTTTTGCGTAATGCAGAATGGCAAGACAAAGCTTTTGAAGCATTAATAGCGCGCAATAAATGGGAACTGCGTAAAGAAATTGCAAAATTCTCTGGAAAAGTAATCAACGGTGTTGAAATTACAGAATCGGGCTTAGTAGCTGCAGCTCATTTAGGTGGTGCTGGTTCAGTAAAAAAATATTTGAGAAGTAACGGTAAAAACGGTTTTAAAGACGGTTTTGGAACTTCATTATCAAGTTACATCAGAAAATTTGCTGGATATGATATTTCTCACATCGAAGCTAATTTAAACGCAAAAGTAAATTTAGAATAATTACATTTTGTGAATAATAAAAATACAAGGTCGATTATGTAAATCGGCCTTTTCTTTTTTCCATTCGTTTACCGTTTTTGTTTTTATGTATTCCGTTGGCAAAGTAATATCGCAAGCCACACATAAATAGGTACTTGGTTGTAAAATTTGTAATAAATCTTCCATTAATTTATTGTTTCTATAAGGCGTTTCAATAAATAACTGCGACTGATTTTTTTCTTGTGACAAACGCTCAAAACTTTTTAAAGCCTGTTTTTTATCGTTTTTATCGATTGGCAAATAGCCATTGAAAGCGAAACTCTGTCCGTTCATTCCACTTGCCATCAAAGCTAATAAAATAGAACTTGGTCCAACTAACGGCACTACCTGAATTCCTTTTTCATGTGCTAATTTTACAATAACTGCGCCAGGATCAGCAATTCCTGGACAACCAGATTCACTCATTAATCCAATGTTTTTACCATTTAAAAGCGGTTTGATAAAATCATAATGTTCAGCTGTTTCTGTATGTTTATTCAATACCGAAATTTTTAAATCGGGTTGTTTTTTTTCGGGGTGAATGCTTTTTATGAATTTTCGAGCGGTTTTTTCGTTTTCAACAATATAAGTATCTATAAAATCAATTGCTCTTTTAATGGTTTGAGGTAAAACATCTTCAGGAGCCACAGTAGTTTCTCCAGGATTGGATAAAGTAATTGGAATTAAATACAGTTTACCTAAAGCTGTTGATTTCATGGTTTTATCTCTTAAGTTTTCTTGCAATTTCCTCGCAAGCTTGGTCTAACATATCAAAAACGTTTTCAAATCCGTCTTGACCTCCGTAATATGGGTCTGGAACGTCAACGTTTTCATTTGGAAAAAGTTCGTTTAAAATTAATTTTACTTTTGATTTTGCTTCTTCATTTGGTGCTAAAGCTAAAACATCTTTGTAATTGGAATTATCCATTACGAAAATATGGTCAAAAGTAGTAAAATCGGAGACTTTAAATTGTCGTGCTTTTTGATTTGTAATATCTAAACCTTTGCTTTTAGCAATTGCAATGGAACGTTTATCTGGTAATTGACCTGCGTGCCAACCGCCAGTTCCAGCAGAATCTACTATAAAATCTTCCGAAAGTTTAGAACGCAAAATACCTTCTGCCAAAGGAGAACGGCAAATATTTCCTAAGCAAACCATTAAGATTTTAACCGACATTTTACAGCGATAATTTCTTGTTGATATCGTCAACAAATTTTTTGAATTGTTTATCAGTAGCGACTAAATTGTCAACCGTTTTACAAGCATGTAAAACCGTTGCGTGATCTCTGTCGCCAATTTGAGAACCAATATTTGCTAAAGAAGCTTTTGTGAATTTTTTTGCAAAAAACATAGCTAATTGTCTAGCTTGAACCACATGACGTTTTCTTGTTTTTGATTGCAATGTTTCAATATCCAATTGGAAATAATCGGAAACTGTTTTTTGAATGTAATCGATAGAAATTTCACGTTTTACATTCTTCACAAATTTTTCAACAACTTGTTTAGCTAAATCAATAGTAACTTCGCGCTTGTTAAAAGAAGATTGTGCAATTAATGAGATGATTGCGCCTTCTAATTCACGAACGTTTGATTTAATATTTTTAGCAACATATTCAATTATTTCATCAGGAATTTCAACGCCATCTCTAAATAAAATATTTTTTAGGATTGAAATACGAGTTTCATAATCAGGTTGGTGTAATTCTGCAGAAAGTCCCCATTTGAAACGAGATAGTAAGCGTTGCTCAATATCTTGCATGTCCACTGGTGCTTTATCAGAAGTCAGAATTACTTGTTTTCCGTTTTGGTGTAAGTGATTGAAGATGTGGAAAAATACATCTTGTGTTCCTGATTTACCTGATAAGAATTGTACGTCGTCAATAATCAAAACATCAATTAATTGATAGAAATGAATAAAATCGTTACGTGTGTTTTTCTTAACAGAATCAATATATTGTTGCGTGAAAATTTCAGCCGAAATATACAACACGGTTTTTTCTGGATATTTATCTTTGATTTCAACACCAATAGCGTGAGCTAAATGCGTTTTCCCTAAACCAACACCACCAAAAATCAACAATGGGTTGAATGAAGTTCCGCCTGGTTTATTAGCAACAGCCATACCAGCACTTCTTGCTAATCGGTTAGAATCTCCTTCAAGGAAATTATCAAAACTGTAATTAGCATTCAGTTGCGATTCGATTTTTAAATTACGAATACCAGGAATAACAAATGGATTTTTAAGTTCTGGGTTTTTATTCACAATTGGCACATCTACTTCTTGAGGTTTTACCGCTGTTCTGTTATAACTCGGAATTTGCTCAGTAAATGGAAGTTTATTGCCATAAGTGTTTTCCATCTTAATTTTATACAATAACTTTGCGCCTGGACCTAATTCTTTAGTTAGGGCTACTTTTAATAATTTTACATAGTGTTCTTCTAACCATTCGTAGAAGAATTTACTAGGTACCTGAATAGACAACGCGTTATCGTTTAGCTCAACTGACTGTATAGGTTCAAACCAAGTCTTGTAAGCTTGATCTTGAATATTGTCTTTTATGAAAGACAGACAGTTATTCCATACCGATTGCGCAGTTTTTGTCATAAATTCAATTAATTATTACTTGTTTATTTTAGTTTTGTATAGGTTACAAAAGTGAAAAGAACGGATATTCTGTTCGGATAATTTGGGATAGCAAATATGTGAACAAAATTCTGTAAAAAAAATTTTTTTGTACTTGATTTTTAAAAAAAAATATTGTAAGCCTTGTAAATAATTTTTTAAGATTAATTTAATATTAGTTTAATATGAGAGAATATCAATTTCAAGTTCGTGTGCGTTATGCGGAAACAGATCAAATGGGAGTCGTTTATCACGGAAATTACGCACAATATTTTGAAATGGGACGCGTGGAATGGCTAAGAAACATGGGGGTTTCGTACAAATGGATGGAAGAAAATGGGGTAATGTTGCCTGTAGTTACTTTAACTATGAATTATAAAAAACCAGCACGCTATGACGACCTACTAACCGTTAAAACAATTTTTAAAAGTCAGACTTCTGTGAAGATAGAATTTGACTATGAAATTTATAACGAAGCAAATGAGTTATTAACAACGGGTTACTCAATGTTAGTGTTTGTAGACATGAAAACTGGACGTCCAATGTTGCCTCCAAATTATGTTTCAGAAAAGATAAATGCGTTGTGAAATTTTTAAATTTCGGTTAATTTAATTTCATACAAACTTTCAAAAGTGTCCAATAAATTTTGGACATTTTTTTTTCGGATAGAAATTTCAATTTCACAATCCATTTCCATTTTTTGAGAAACGATTTGTAGATTTTTCTCTTTAATAATTCGCATCACTTTATTCATGTGTGCATAACCAAATGAAATAATAAAATGTTTATTAATTGTTTTTTCAACAATAGTTGCATTTTCTAAAGCCATTTGAGCGGCAGTTTTGTATGCTGAAATTAATCCGCCCACACCAAGTTTTACGCCACCAAAATAGCGAACCACTACAACTAATACATTCGTGACTTCAAATGACTGAATTTGTCCGTAAATGGGCATTCCGGCGCTATTATTTGGTTCACCGTCGTCATTGGCACGGTATTGAATTTTCTCTGTGCCAATTTGATACGCATAACACCAATGACGCGCCGAAAAATGTTCTTTTCGTAAACGTTCTAAATTTTCTTTCACATCTTCTTCGGAAGTTACAGGAATAGCGTAGCCAAAGAATTTGCTATTTTTTTCTTTGAGTAAAACTTCTTCCGAAGGAAAATCTATGGTTTTGTATAAATCGTTTTCTAAAAAATCCATTTTAATAGGTAACTAAATAAAGGGCGAATAATGCTAATCCAATCCCGAATGCATTGCGAAGCGAAATTTTTTCTTTAAAAAAAAGAATGCCTACAAAAGTAGAAACTAAAACGATAGAAATATTGTGAATTGTAAATAAAGTTGCACTTTGAAAGGCTTTTGCTTCTAACATTTTTACTAAATAATACAAAGAAAAGTAATTGGGTAAGCCCAAAGCTATTCCGCCTAAAATATTTCTTCCCGAAAATTTAATTTCTCCTCTGATAGTTAAAAAAAGTATTGTTAAAACACCAACACTAAAAGCACAAAAAAATGTAACTGTTGAAAATAGCCCAATTTGATTGGCAGGGACATGATAGGTTTGCAAATATTTTAAACTGGCATCGATAGTTCCAGCACCAAGAAATACTAAAACGGGAAAAAGTAAATTGTTGGCATTTTGTACTTCTCCAGTTTCTTTTTTGGAAGTAAAATAAACGGCAATTAACGCCAAAAGTATTCCGATAATCTTAACGAAACCGAGAGATTCGTTATATAAAATAACACCCAAAGAGATAGGAATAATCACAGACATTTTTGAAGCCACAGAAGCAACCGAAAGTCCATTTCTTTGTGATGTTAATGTTGTGGCATAAAAAGTAGATATAAAAACAAATCCCAAGAGAATACTTCCTTTAAACCAATCATGACTGATGATTTCTTTTGGCGCAAGACTATTATCTAAAAAGAACAATCCCACTAGAAAAGCAACAAAATAATTTACTACTAAAGCTTGTAATGCATCAATGTTAAATCTGGCAAAGAGTTTAATAATAACAAAAAGTACAGCATTAAATACAATGCTCAGTAATAAATAAATCACGATGTTAAATTATTTTTTTATCAAAAAGTTCTACAACATCATCAATGCCTGGTTGTAAATTCCAAATTCGAAAACCTAACTTTTCAGCCATATCAGTGTTTTCTTTTTTGTCGTCTACAAATAACGTCTTTTTAGGATTCAAATTATGATTGTTAATCACGTATTTAAACGCATTTTCATCGGGTTTACGAATTCCGATTTCGTATGAAAAGTATACTTTTTCAAAACAACTATAAAAATCGCGAGCAAAAGTTTGACCTTCTTTGTGTTCAAATTTTTCTATGTGAGTATGATCGGTATTGCTTAAAAGAAACAATTTATATCTCGATGAAATCATTTGTAAAAATTCCAAACGATATAGAGGAAAATCACCTAAAATAGAATTCCAAGCCGCTCTAATTTCTGATAAATCTGCATTTGGTAAATGTTTTTGAAAACCTTGCATGAATTCAAGTTCGTCAATTTTTCCAATTTCGTACTTTTTATTCAAAGCATCCAAATCGTCATGCCAAGCGGTTAGACCTAATTTTCTAAATTCGGTATCAATAGCTTGTTTGTTTAAATCGATAAAAACATCGCCAAAATCAAAAATAATTGCTTCAATCATAATTCTTGAAAATTTTAAGTTCATCATTCATTATGTCAAAACCAGCAACCGGATTTCCGGAAATAATTGGGGTTGTTGTGCCGTTTTGAAATGTTGTTTTTCCAATAAAAACTCTTGCTTCGTCCCATAAATTGGCATCTATGAATGATTGGAGAGTTTTACTTCCTCCTTCAATAATAACCGATTGTATTTCGTTTTTATACAAAATGTCACAAATTGAAGAAATCAGGTGAATATCAAAGATAGCATTTTCATAGATACAATTTTCAGTTGAAATGAAATTTTCACTTTCGGTAATAAAAATTGTTTTTTGCGAATTGTCTTTTACATGATAGTTTTTCGAAATCTTTCCGGATTTATCCAACACTATTCGAACTGGATTGTTTCCTGAAAAATCGCGTGCATCTAATTTCGGATTATCTTCTAAAACAGTATTGGTTCCTACTAAAATAGCTTGTTCTTCAGTACGCCATTTGTGAACCAATTGTCTGGAATATGGATTTGTAATCCAAACAGGAGCTTTTTCTTCTTTCGAAAGTGGAGCAATGAATCCATCAGCGGTTTCGGCCCATTTCAAAATAATATAAGGTCTTTTCTTTTGATGAAAGGTAAAAAAGCGTTTGTTGAGTTCGTTGCATTCGTCTTCTAAAATACCAACGGTTACATTTTTGCCACTTTCAACTAGTTTTTTGATTCCGTTTCCAGCTACTTTCGCAAATGGGTCAACGGTACCAATTACAACATTCGTAATTTCATTCGCAATAATTAAATCGCAACACGGAGGTGTTTTTCCGAAGTGACTACATGGTTCTAAACTCACGTAAATCGTAGCTTCTTTCAATAACGATTTATCTTTTACCGAATTCACCGCATTGACTTCCGCATGAGGTTCGCCGGCTTTTTTGTGCCAACCTTCTCCGATAATTTTATCATCATGCACAATTACACTTCCCACCAACGGATTAGGATATGTGGTTCCTAAACCATTTTTGGCGAGTTCAATACAGCGTTTCATGTAAAATTCGTGTGTCGTCATAATACAAAAGTAGTATTTTTAAGATAGAATTAATAATCGATTCTAGCAATTTACGTACTTTTACCCAACAATAAAAATGCTATGCTAATTAGAGAAATCCAACAAAAAGATAATGAGTCGATTGCTAAGGTAATTCGTGATATTTTTCATGAATTAGATGCACCAAAAGTTGGAACGGCTTACGCTGACCCTATTTTAGATACTTTATACGAAGTGTATCAAGAACCACGTTCCATATATTATGTGGTGGAAAAAGACGGAAATGTGGTTGGTGGTTGTGGTATTGCACCTCTAGAAAATGCAGATGTTTCGGTATGTGAATTACAAAAAATGTATTTTGCTCCCGAGATAAGAGGAACGGGTTATGCAGAGAAAATTATTGAGAAATGTTTAGAATATGCAAAAATACAAGGATTTGAAATCTGTTATTTAGAAACCTTATCTTTCATGACAACCGCTCAAAAATTATACAAAAGAATTGGTTTTGAAAACATTTGCGGACCAATGGGGAATACCGGTCATAACAGTTGTGAAGTTTGGATGACGAGGAAATTATAGTATTAAGATTAAGTTTATGAAGATTAAGATTTTATTTTTTTTATTGATTTCGGTAGTTGGTTTTTCGCAAAAGAAAAAAATTAACGAAGAATATGATTACATCAACAATTATTATCAATTTGTTTATCTGGCACAATATGAATATTTGAAGGAGAATTATCAAAAAGCCTATGATTTATTAAAAACAGCTGAAAAGAATTGTCCATTATTGAAACAAATGGAAATTAATGAACCTGCAGTTTTAGCTGAATGTGCTATGCGATTAAACAAGCCAGAAGAAGCGGTTCATTATATTGAAATTTTAGTTAGAGATTATGGTGCTAAGTTTGAAAATTTTAAAGATGCTCCTCTTTATAAGGATATTCAAAACACAAGATATTGGAGAAAATTAGAACGAAAGGCTAAAAAATATCATGAGGCTTATCTAAAACAAGTGAATTTAGATTTGAGAAATGAAATTTTAAAAATGAAGGAGGAAGACCAAAGTGTAAGAATTAATCGTGATTATGAAGGATTGAAAAGAGTGGATAGCATTAATTATTTAAAGTTAAGAAAGATTGTTGCGGATTGTGATTGCTTTCCTGATGAAATGTTTCCTCAATTTGGAAATTATACAGTTGATGATAAATTTTTCAGTGCAGTTATTTTCGTTTATCATATAAATAGTGAAGATGCAGAATATTGGAAGCCTATTTTTCTCGATTTAATTAGAAGAGGAAGAGCGCCTGCAGAAATCTATGGTTTTTTGATAGATAGTAATTTAAGAGGTAATGGCGTTTATCTTTATGGGATTTATAGTGGAATAGAAAAAGATTTGATTGAGGATTTTGATAATTTAGATAAGCGAAGAATTGCTGTAGGTTTACCGCCCTGGCAATTAAGAAAAGATATTCTAGAACTTATTAAAAAGAAATACGGAATCTAATGCTACTTAAACAATACAAAGCCCACTTTTTCAATTCGTTAAAAAACATTCAAGATGAACAAGAAATTAAAAGTTTCTTTTTTATCCTAACCGAATATTTGCATAATTTGAAGCGAGTAGATGTTGCTTTGAATCCTGATTTTGAGATTTCAGATGCAGCAATTGAAAAGTGGAATGCTATTTTAGTGGATTTACAACAAGAAAAACCCATTCAATACATCACAGGAGAAGCTTGGTTTTATGGATTACGTTTTGAAGTCAATGAAAATACTTTAATTCCAAGACCTGAAACAGAAGAACTTGTTGAATTTATTCTAAAAGAAACTTCCAACTTCCAACTTCCAGCTTCCAGCTTAAATATTTTGGATATTGGAACTGGTACAGGTTGTATTCCAATTTCATTAAAAGTAAATTTACCACAAGCAAACGTTTCAGCAATTGATATTTCCGAAAAAGCATTAGAAGTGGCTAAAAGGAATGCGGAGTTAAATAAAGTGGAAATCAATTTTATTGAAGCCAATATTTTAGAAGTTGAAGATTTGAATCAACATTTTGACATCATCGTTTCCAATCCTCCCTACATTCGTAATTTGGAAAAACAAGAAATCAAGAAAAATGTCTTGGATTACGAACCGCATTTGGCGCTATTTGTAGAAGATACCGATGCCTTACTTTTTTATAGAAAAATTGCGCAATTGGCCTTGAAAAACTTGTCGCCAAACGGATTGTTATTCTTCGAAATCAATCAATATTTAGGAAAAGAAACCGTTGAGTTACTTGAAAATCTAGGTTTCAAAAATATCGAATTGAAAAAAGATATTTACGGTAATGATCGAATGATAAAATGTTCAATTTAGGTTTGTAGCACAAAGTTTCACAAAGTTTTTTCACAAAGTACCACGAAGATATAATTTAAAAACCTTGTGCCTTCTTTGTGTTTCTTGTGGTTAACTTTTTATTCGTATCTCAACGCTTCCACAGGATCTAATTTCGAAGCTTTTATCGCAGGGTATAATCCAGAAACAATCGTTACAATAAAAGTCGTAATAAAAGCAGCAATAATCGCCATCCAAGGAATTACAAAGGCAAATCCAATAGCTGATGCAATTCCGAAACCGATTAAAATTCCTAAAATAATTCCAACCAATCCACCTAATTGACCAATTACTAATGTTTCAGTGAAAAACTGCCAAGCAATCGTACTTCTTTTGGCTCCAAGCGATTTTCTAACACCAATTTCACGTGTGCGTTCGGATACCGAAACCAACATAATATTCATTAATGCAATCGACGAACCAAAAACCGTAATAATTCCAATTACCCAAGCCGATATTCCTAAAACTGCTGTGTTAGAAAGTAAGGTTTGAATCAAATCATCACTACGCTCAATTCCGAAATTTTCTTTTTCTACGGGACTCAATTTTCGAACTCTTCGCATGGTAATAATAGCATCGTCAACCGCTTCGTCTAAAAGAGCTTCATTGGTAACCATTACGTCTAAATCGTAATTGATATTTGGAGCAGAAAACAGTGAACGCGCTACTTGTGTTGGAATTAAAACACGTAAATCTTGACTATTTCCGAAAGTTGAACCTTTCTCTTTCAAAACACCAATAACCTTGAATTTTGCTCCACGAATTGATATGGTTTTATCTAACGGATTGATGTTTTCAAATAACCCTTTTTCAAAATCCGAACCTAAAACACAAACATAATTGTTGTTTGAAATGTCAAAAGAATTAAAATTTCTTCCTTTTACCACTTCTAAACCTTTGTTCGGACAAAAATTCTCATCTACTCCAACAATAGAAATTTCTGGATCGGTCTTTTTTTCGCCATATTTAACTTCAACCGCCGAACCTGCTGTAAATGATAAAGAGGTTGTGGTAAATGGAAAATTAAATTTGTCTTGAAAAGCCTTGGCTTCTGGATAGCTAATGATAGGATTGACGCGTTGTTCTGCATCGTTTTGATTAATTTCAGAAGAGAAATCGTATTGGCTAATTGAAAAAGTATTCGCTCCCATTGAAGCAAAATCTTTTAAAATCGTATTTTCTAAAGCCGAAACAACTGTTAGAATTCCAACCAAAGCTGTGATTCCAATAGCAATAATCATAACCGTTAACGAAGTACGCAAAGCCTGACCTTTAATAGAATCAAGCGCAATTTTTGTATTTTCTTTAAATAATCCTACCATGACTATAAGACTACAAATTATTTATTTTGTTACATTAAAAAAGTAATTAGTAAAAAGTAACTAGTAATTAGTCTTATAATTTTTTGAAGTCAGTAATATATCCGATATTTGCATTGCAAAAAATCAGAATTGTCTTATTGACACATTTTCAAATTGACACATTAGAAAAATGGCACAAAAACCAAGCATACCAAAAGGAACCCGAGATTTTTCACCAGCAGAAGTGGCGAAACGCAATTATATTTTTAGTACGATAAAAACTAATTTTGAGAAATTTGGCTTTCAACCTATTGAAACGCCTTCGTTTGAAAACTCAGAAACCTTAATGGGAAAATATGGTGAAGAAGGCGATCGTTTGATTTTTAAGATTTTGAATTCAGGTGAATATTTAAAAAATGTTCCTTTAGAATTTTTAGAATACAGACAAGAAAATGTCGTAACTCCTAAAATCTCCGAAAAAGCCCTTCGTTACGATTTAACAGTTCCATTTGCGCGTTATGTGGTGCAACACCAAAACGAAATTGAGTTTCCGTTCAAGCGTTACCAAATTCAACCGGTTTGGCGTGCCGATAGGCCTCAAAAAGGACGTTTTAGAGAGTTTTATCAGTGTGATGCCGATGTAGTGGGTTCGAATTCCCTTTGGCAAGAAGTAGAGTTGGTACAATTATATGACTCGGTTTTTAGTCAGTTAGGATTAGGTGGCGTTACGATTAAAATTAACAATCGTAAAATATTATCTGGAATTGCTGAGGTAATTGGAGCTTCAGATAAATTGATTGATTTTACGGTAGCTTTAGATAAATTAGATAAAATAGGTGAGGACGGCGTGAAGAAAGAAATGTTAGAAAAAGGCATTTCGGAAACGGCGATTGAAAAAGTACAGCCATTATTTAATTTCACAGGAACCATCAACGAAAAAATAGAAAAATTAGCCAATTTATTAGCGAATTCTGAAGAAGGAATGAAAGGGGTAAACGAGTTGAAATTTATTTGTGACAACGTTATGACTTTAGGTTTGCAAACCGCTTTCTTGGATTTAGATGTTACGTTAGCGCGTGGTTTAAATTATTACACTGGCGCCATTTTTGAAGTCGCTGCGCCAAAAGGTGTTGCTATGGGTTCGATTGGTGGCGGTGGCCGTTATGATGACTTAACGGGTATTTTCGGATTGAAAAATATGTCGGGCGTAGGAATTTCATTTGGTTTAGACCGAATTGCTTTGGTAATGGAAGAAGTTGGTTTGTTTCCAGAAGCTGTTTTAGCGACATCAAAAGCGTTATTCTTAAACTTTGGTGACAAAGAAGCTTTGTATTCGATGAAAGCCATCGGTAAATTGCGTCAAAAAGGAATCAAAGTTGAGTTATATCCTGATAAATCAAAAATCGATAAACAATTCAAACACGCCGATAGGAGAGGAATTCCATTTGCAGTAATTGTAGGTGAATCAGAAATCGAGCGTGAAGAATTTGGTTTGAAAAATTTAGCTACTGGCGAACAACAAAAAGTAGACTTTGCAACATTAGTTACGTTATTACAATAAATAAAAGCCGAACTTTGTTGTTGAAATTTAATAGAATTTAATATGAATGTAGACGACGAAGCTAAAAAAGTAATTTGGTCACTTCAGAACAATAAACGTACTGAAGCAGAACGAAATGTGTTTCAGCCCACAGGTAAAAAACCGATGAATAAAAACGTTGTTTATATTTTGTCGGCGATTGGAATTACTTTTTTGATGAGTTTTGCGTTGTCGTTATTTTCTAAAGAAACTACTAATTTTTGTTTTTTGATTGATAGTTATTGTTTCAATTCAACTGAAAATCCAATTGCGTACACATTTTATATTTTCATGAATCTTTGGATTTTAATTTTAGGAATTGGAATCGCTTATTTGATTGGGAAAAAGTTAGGTGATCGTTTTAAGATTTAAATTTTCAATAAATGAATTCAGAAAGTTTTGAAAGCGATTTGCAATTAGCTAAAAAAATACTTTATAATGAGTGTGGTTTTCAATTTCAAAATCTTATTTGGAATTCTGAGAGTGCAAATTATGGTGCTTGTTCTTTTGAATTGAACAACAAACTAATTCAATACCGAGTTGCGAATATCACTCCTTCAAAAATCGGACAATTTGTTGCTATTTGGAAACGAAATAGCGAAGGTATAACAGCTCCATTTGATGTTTCTGATTCTTTAGATTTTATGATTATTTCGGTACGAGATTCAGAAAATTTCGGTCAGTTTATTTTTCCAAAATCGGTTTTAGTTTCCAAAGGAATTATTTCTCAAAATGAAAAAGGAGGAAAGCGTGGTATTCGAGTGTATGCGCCTTGGGATAAACCCGAAAATAAACAAGCTATAAAAACTCAGGATTGGCAAGCTAATTACTTTATTGAAATCAAAGAGAATTTACCAGTTGATGTTGAATTGGTAAAACGGATATTTTCAATTTAAATTACCCGTTTTTAAAAATCTCTTTCACTGCAATTTCGTAATTCTTACTATTCCCAGCTTTTTTAATTTTTTTAAAAGTCTTTTGCGGATTAGAAAATGATTCCGAAAAGTATTCCCAAAAACCTAACATTTTCATGCGAATTGGCGTTGGACCAGATAAATAAGCATCATATTCTTGATAAATTTCATCATGAAAAGCTTCAAAAATTTCCAATTTATTTTTTGGATATTCTGTTGTGTTATTTTTAATCATCGAAGGTAAAAATGGATCGGCAATTAAGCCTCTTCCTATCATCCAATGGTCAATCGAAGGAAAACGCTCTTGTAATTCGTTAAATTTTGTTACCGAAGTTATATCTCCGTTATAATAAATCTTCTGTTTTGATGTGTCTAAACATTTTTGAAACGAATCTAAATCGACACCACCTTTGTATAATTGTTTGCCAATTCGGGCATGAATTGCAATATTTTTAATTGGATATTGTTCTAAAATAGGTAAAACATCTAAAATTTCTGTAGCATTTTCATAACCCATTCGCATTTTCATTGAAACGATAATATTCGTTTCATTGTGAACACGTTTTAAGATGTGTTCAATTTGGTCGGTATTTTTTATCAATCCCGAACCCATACCGCATTTTGCCACCATTGGATACGGACAACCTAAGTTCCAATTCAATTCTTTGTAACCGAATTGTTGCACATATTTCGCCACAAATAAAAATTCCTCAGCATCATTCGTTATAATTTGCGGAATAACTTCTAGAGTAGAGTTGTTTTCAGGAAGAATATCTCTTTCGTATGAACCTTTGACTACTAATTTCCCGTTTAATTTGATGTATGGCGAATAAAATGTATCGATGCCTCCAAAGTGTTTGTGAAAGGCGTTTCGGAATCTAAAATCGGTAAATCCTTGTAAAGGCGAAGATAATAAGGTAATGCTCATGAGGCAAAGGTAATAGATTATTCTCTTTTTTGTTCGAATAACCAATTATACATAGCATCTTGATGAAAAATGTTTTCCACACTTCCGTGATTTCCGCCTTTTATGATGGTAAAAATTAGTTTTGCTTTTTCATTGCATTTTCTAATTGCATTCACCACTTTTTCTGATTCAGAAACCGGAACAATGTAGTCTTTATCACCATGCTGAATCCAAAGCGGAATTGTGCTTAATTTGCAGCCATCGCTTACATTTCCGCCACCACAAATAGCTACTGCTGCAGTAATCTTATCAGCATGCTTACCTGCAAAATGTAAGGTTCCATAACCGCCTAAACTCATACCGCAAACGTAAATTCGAGTAGAATCAGTATTGTAATTTTTTTGTACATATTCTAAAACTTCCAAAACTTTATCAGGATTCCAACTCCCTTTTGCTAATTGAGGCGCTACTACTATGGCAGGGATTTTTCTTCCTTTATCCATAGCGCGAAGGACACCATATCTTCTCACACGATTCAAATCAGTTCCAGAAAGACTTTTTCCATGGAGAAAAATAAGAATAGGTTGTTTTTCGGTGCTTTCTTTTTCGGGAACATTAATCCAAAATGGATAAGTAGTTTTATCAGTTATGGTTTTTAGTTGCGCTGAAATTGAGTTGTAGACAAATAAGATTATAAATATGTATGTTAATTTCATGATATCTTGATTTTAAGATACAAAAGTAGAGTATTTGTTCTAATTGATGATTTTTAACGAAAATCATTATTGTTTAAAACCAATGTTTGCTAATTATCGTAAGTGTAATTTTAAATATTTTATAGTGTTTATTAAATTAAAATTAAGATAAAATTAACTAAAATGTAAGAAAAGTCACAAAATATTATGATGTTGTTAAATATGTTGTGTATTGGTTATTGTCTGAAAAATCTGTAAGAAAATAACTTAATTTTGTAACAAATTATGTATGAAGTTTTTGTAAGAGTTTCTTATAATTATTTCTCCCCAAATACTAAAATTCATGAAAAAAACTCCCCTACAATTCATGGTAATTGCATTGCTATGTCTTAATTTTTCGTTAGCTCAATCTATTTGGAGACAAGTTGATGTTAATGAAGTACAAACTAAAATAGGTAAAGGAACAAAAGAACAGCTTCCTTCTTCTTACAACTTATATAATTTTAGTTTTTCAAATTTAAAAAATCAATTAGCACTTGCGCCAGAAGAAAATTTCGATTTAAAAAATAGTGTAGGAGCTTCTGTTTCTTTTCCATTTGAAGATGGACATGTTGAAGATTTTAACATGAAAAGGGTTTATTATATGCACAAAGACTTGAATGCATTATATCCTGAAATTCAATCTTATGTTGGTGTTAGTAGACAAAATCCATTGCATAAAATATATATTAGTTTATCTGCGGATAATTTTTATGGTGTAATAAATGGTGAAAAAATAATTTATTTAGATCCATATAAAAGAGGCGAATCTGATTATGTAATTGTTTACAATAGAAAAAATTTCAATAAAGCTACTGATGATGATTTTAGTTGTGCCTATGTTGATGAAGAAAATGCCGAAGAAATAGTACAATTTGGAACACAACAACTCCAAAGAAATATTACTGATGGAAGATTTAGGACTTATGACATTGCAATCGCATGTACTTCTGAATATTCTGCTTATCATGGTAATACTGTTGCAAATGTTTTAGCAGCAATGAACACTACAATGACAAGAGTAAATAGTGTTTTTGAAAGAGACATGGGATTAAGATTTCAAATAGTACCTTCAAATAATAGACTTATTTATATTAATGGTTTCAATATCGATAGTACACCAGATCCAGATCCATACGATAATTATAGCGGGTCACAAATGCTATCTGCAAATACAGGAAATATTTCTGGATTAATAACTGCAGCTGCTTATGATATTGGCCACGTGTTTAGTACAGGTGGTGGTGGAATTGCAGGAACAGGACCTTGTGGAGCAAATAAAGGTTCAGGAGTAACGGGAATTGTAACACCTGAATTTGATCCTTTTGATATAGATTATGTAGCGCATGAAATTGGTCATCAGTTTAGTGCGGGTCACACGTACTATAATCCTTGTTTTGGTTCTAAAGTTTCCGATGATTATGAACCAGGAAGTGCTTCAACAATTTTAGGTTATGCCGGAATTTGTGCTCCAAACGTTCAAGCAAATAGCGATGGTTATTTTCATGCGAGAAGTATTGCACAAATGACAACTGCAGTAAATTCACATACTTGTGAAACTGAAACCACATATACAAATGTTGAACCGACAGCTAATGCAGGTTCTGATTACACCATTCCAAGAAGTACTCCATTTATTTTAAATGGAGATTTATCCTCTGATCCAACAGTTGGAGATGTTTTAACGTATTGTTGGGAGCAATATGATACAAATGACGGAGGTGCGCAACCTCCAGTTTCAACTAATACAGCGGGCCCAGTTTTTCGTTCATTTTTTCCAACTACTAATCCTGCAAGAGTTTTTCCTAATATGGATGCAATAGTTGCTAATCAAACTCCAACTTGGGAAGTATTGCCATCTGTTGCAAGAACTTTAAATTTCAGATTAACCGTTAGAGATAATAATGTTCAAGTTGGCCAAACCAATAGTGATAATGTAGTAATTACTGTAAATGCAACTGGTCCGTTTGTAGTTAATTCTCCTAATTTAGGAACAGAAGTTTGGTATGCAGGCGAAACTAAAACAGTTACTTGGGCGGTAAATTCTACAAATAGCTTATCTGCAAATGTTAATATTAAATTATCTCTTGATGGAGGTTATACGTATCCAATTACATTAGTTTCTAATACTGCAAATGATGGAACTCAAAATATAACTGTTCCTAATAATATTACAAAAAAGGCTAGAGTAAAGATTGAAGCAGCAACAAATATTTTCTTTGATATTTCTAATCAAGATTTCGAAATTAAACCTGGCACATTTGAATTTATTACAACAGATAATAATATTCCAGTTTGTAAACCAAATATTGCTTCTTTTACTTTTGACTTCGCAAAAGCACCAAATTTTTCAGAGGTTGTTACTTTTTCAATGGACAATTTGCCTGTTGGAATTACGGCAACTTTTTCACCAGCTTCTCTTTCAGTTAACGGACAAGTTACAGTAACACTTTCGGGAGCAACTGCAGTTTCTGCTGGAAGTTATCCTGTTGTTTTAAAAGGAACTTCTACAAATGCTTCAGAAACTATTCCAGTTTCTTTAAATGTATATGAAGATTTTATTGGACAATTGACATTAAATTCTCCAGCTAATGGTGCAACTAATCAAGTTACTTCAGTTTTATTAAAATGGAATACATTAACTAGTGCAGAAGAGTATATTGTTGAAATTTCTGAATCACCATTATTTTCTACCCTAGCAGAAACTATTACGACTTCAAAATTAGAATATCAAACAACTTCATTAGTTGAAGGTAAAATTTATTTTTGGAGAGTTCGTCCTAAGAATACTTGTATTTATGGTTCATATTCTGAAATTTATTCATTTCAAATTTCAAGAGATTTTTGTAACACTTACACCAATGAATATTTTGAAGGTGGCGATAACGTATGGAATACAAATTCAAATAATGCGGTTAGTGCTAGAATGGATGTGACCGATAATTTGATAATTAGTAAGGTTACTTTTTATATGAGAGCTACACATCCATTACTTTCTGATATAAAAATGCAATTTAGAGCGCCTAATGGTATTTTTGCCGAAATTTATAACAGAGATTGTTCGGGAGCTAACTTTAATGTAACGTTTGATGATGACGGAATTCCTTTAACTTGTGGTAATGTGGATCCAAATGTTGTTGCAGGATTAGAAGGAATTCAACAACCAGGTCAAGCTTTCTCAAGATTCATAGGCTCCAATGCTCAAGGAACATGGAACTTGTTAGCTACTGATCGTGTTTCAAATACATCAGGAGGTACATTTAATGAATTTAGTATTACAATTTGTGGAAAATTACAAATAGTTAATAATATCACTTTAGTAAAAAATGCCTTAACGGTTAATCAAGGTGCTACACAAAATATAACTTCAGCTTTTTTAAATGCAGCACAATCTGGTGCAACAACTGCTCAATTAGAGTATACAATTACTAAACTACCAACAAATGGTTATTTGTTATTGAATGGGCAACGTTTATTTGTTGGGGATTCATTCACACAAGCAAATATTAACAGCGTACAACTTTCATACAAACACAACGCATTGAGTACAGTTGCTGATAATTTTGTAGCCACAATAAAAGGGAATAATTTAGCCTTGTTAGGAGGTCAAACTTTCACAATAAATATTACGCCACAAACATGTGCTACTTCAACTACATGGAATGGAGCAACTTGGAGTAACGGAATTCCAGATAAAAATAAAAATGTTATTTTCAATGGAAACTTTACAACTTCTGCAAATATTGAAGCGTGCTCAATTCAGGTAAATGGCTCTGCTGTTCTAACTATTGCTTCAGGAACAAACGTTACTGTAAATAGAGCCGTTTCAATAAATACTTCGGCTAACATAATTGTTCAAAATAATGCAAATTTAATTCAAGTTGAGCATTTAAATAATACAGGAATAGCAACAGTAAATAGGAATAGTACTCCAATAGTTCGTTTAGATTATACACTTTGGTCTTCGCCAGTTGTAAATCAAAATTTATTAGCATTTTCACCACAAACGGTTGCAAATAGATTTTATGTATATAATCCATTAACAGGAACTAATGGTTCTTATGATGCAATTATTCCAAGTTCAAATAATTTTGTACCTACAAAAGGTTATTTGGTAAGAGCTCCAAACAATTGGTCAAGTTCTGTTTATTCTCCTTATAATGGAATCTTCATAGGAACATTTAATAATTCATATTTTAAGCCAGTAATCAAAAAAGGAACTTCTGGTTACAATGCTATTGGAAATCCTTATCCATCAACTATTAGTGCTAATGATTTCATCTTAAAAAACACTTTTAATAGAGGAACAGAAAATCAAACCATCGATGGGACCTTATATTTTTGGACGCATACACAACAAGCTGTTAGCGGAACCTATCCTTTAAATAATTATGCAACTTATACGCTATTAGGAGGAACAGCTTCTGCTGCAGGTGGAGCAACTCCAAACGGAATAATTCAAGTAGGTCAGGGATTTATTGTAAATGCAGTTGTACCAAGTTATATTTCTTTTTCGAACGAAATGCGATTGGTAAATAATGGAAATCAGTTTTTCAGAGCCTTTAATCCTTCAGTTGTTGCATTTAATACTGAAGAAAAACACAGAATTTGGTTAAATCTTAAAAATAATTCTGGACAATTTAGCCAAATTTTAATTGGATATATGAATGAAGCAACGAATGATTATGACTTCGGAATTGATGGACTTGCTTTTGGTAACCAAGGAAGTAATTTATACTCAATTGAAGATGCAAATAAATTTGCGGTACAAGGGAGAACACTTCCATTTACAGATGAAGATGTTGTACCGCTAGGTATATCAATTGTTGAGCCAAGTGTTTATGAAATAACGATTGACAATTTAGACGGATTGTTTGCTGGAAGCCAAAAAATTTATTTAAAGGATAAAGTTTTAAATGTTATTCATGATTTAAAAAGTGCTCCATATTCATTCAACTCATCAGTTGAAACTATTGAAAACAGATTTGAAATTGTATTTAAAAATGAAACTTTATCAAATAATTTAGAAGAATTTTCAAATATAACAATCCATCAATCAGAAAATATCGTACATGTAAAATCTGATAACGATGAAATTGAACAGATTGAGGTATACGATATATTAGGCAGAAACATTTTATATAAAACAAAAATAAACGAAACAGCATTTGATTTTTCTCTTCAAGGGGTTAAAAATCAGGTGTTAATTGTTAAAGTTATCACTAAAAATAAAGGTGTAACAAAAACAAAAATAATTGCAAACTAATTTTTATTCTTATGGTAGCACCCCTACTTAAACAAAACAAAACAAAAGCATTACTAACTTTTATGTTGGTACTGTTTTTTAATTTAACAAATGCTCAAACCACTTTCTTTAATGCAAATTTTGAAAATGCAACTGGAAATAACGCTTGGACTACTTCTAGTACAGGTGCAAACGCAAGTAGCTGGTTGCGAGGTGTAGACAATGCAGCTGGTGTAGGTCATAACAGACCAGCAGTTCCTCTACTTTTTGCAGGAACTGGTAATACAACTAATTGTTTGTACACACAAAGACATACTACGACTTATCAAAGCAATACTAACATTCAGGCTACTTCTCCAGTAATAAATTTTTCTGGTTATCAAAATGTTACATTATCGATAAGTACAAGAACTGACATTGCAGATAATACAGATGATGGAATTAAAGTTCAGTATAGTTTGAATAATGGTGCATGGCAAGATTTAGGAAACGGATTTGCTGGTTGGTACAACAGCACTATATCGGCGCTTGGTTCAAATGGTTGGTCTGGTGGAAACGCAAATACGCAATGGGTAAACAGAACAATTAATATTTCAAATCAAGATATCAATTTTAACGGAAACGATGCTGTTCAATTTAGAGTAGTATTTGCTTCTGACAACAATAATAACGATGTAGGTGCAGCTTTTGATAACTTTAGATTAATAGGTTTTACGGCTCCAGAGATTCAAGTTAGAGGAAATAATGTTAACATTCCAGACAACAACACTGCAACTTCTTTAGCTGATTTTACAGATCTAGGTGGTATTTTACCAGGAAATTCAATTACAAGAACTTTTGAAATCAGAAATACAGGTTTTCAAAATTTAACTATCGGAGCTTTTACTTTCAGTGGAGTAAATGCTACTGAATTTACATTAGTTACACCTCCTGCTGCAACAGTTATCCCGGGTGGTTCAACAACGTTTACAGTTCAGTTTTTACCTACTGCATTAGGTATCAGAACTGCACAACTTTCATTTGTTAACAACGATACTAACGAAAATCCATTTAATTTTAATATAAGCGGTACTGGTGGTGAGCCTGAAATTAGTATAAGAGGTTTGGGAAATGATGTTCCTGATAACGCCTCTGCCGGAAATTTAATCAATGGAACCCTTTTCCCAAATACATTAGTAGGCAATACGAGCACTAGAACTTTCACTATTAGAAATTCAGGAAATGCGCCTTTAAATTTTACTGGTACACCAGTAGTTCAAATTAGTGGTAGCTCAGCATTTACAATTACTACATTCCCAACAGGCCCGATACCTGTGGGTGGTTCATCAGATTTAATTATTTCATTTAGTCCAACAACAGCCGATAACTTTTTAGCGTTAATTACTATATTAAATAACGATACTAGTGAAAGTATTTTTGATTTTGTAATTCAAGGAAATGGTACGGTAGTAGGGACTGAAATAAACGTAAAAGGAAACGAGGAAACAATCGCGGACGGAGATGTAACTCCTTCTACTATTGATTTGACTGACTTCGGAACTACTTTTATAGGTACACCTATCTCAATTCCTTTTCAAGTTTTTTCAGTTGGAACAAATACTTTAAGAGTTAACTCTACTGTTATAACTGGTGGAACTGGTTTTACGGTTACAAATTTAGCTGGAGATATACCATCAGGAGGTGTAGCATCTTTTGTAGTAACATTTACTCCAACAGTAACCGGTACTTTTGACGCTACTGTTACTGTAAATAATAATAGTAATATAAATGCCGGAAAACCAACATATACTTTTAGAGTTTCTGCTAGAGTTATTGCCTTACCTACGCTAACAAATGCACCAGGTGGAGTTATCCCTAACCTTAAACTTTGGTTGAAAGCAGACAGAAATATTGGTACCATTGCAGACGGAGCAAACCTTAGTACTTGGCAAGACAATACATTTGGTAATACAAGAAATGCGAATTCAAAACTTGGAAGAAATCCCATATTTTATAACAATCCAACCTATAATGTAAACTTTAATCCTGTAGTACATTTTGACGGAAGCAGTGCTATGTATGCAGGACAAGGATTTAACAATCATGACATGTTTATTGTTATCAAACCTACTAATACAATAACTAGATCTACTAGTGCACAAGACGTTTTTAGTGGTGATGATGTAAATACAAATCAAGGAAGTCAGGACGTTACTGGTTTCAACTTAGGAAGTTCATCAGCAAGATATACTAATGAAGTTATAGCTTATAATCAAGCAGCTAATACTGAATACGGCGAAGCTGAAACTAGTACCACTAAATCATATACTGGAATTCAACTATTTAATGCAAGAAAAAGAAATGTAAATAATAATAGTTTAATGCATCTTTTTAATAATGGAATACAATTATCTACAACTTCAGTTGCAACAGGGACATACAAAAACATATTAAATTCAAGATATTGGTTAGGAAGAAGTGAGTTCTTTGATGCTAGTTATAATGGAGAAATACTTGAAGTGATTACTTATGATGCCAGAAATAATGATGCAAATAGAAGAAGAATTGAATCTTATTTAGCCATAAAATATGGAATTACTTTAGGGGTAAATGGAACTAGTTTAGATTATGTAGATTCTAATGGAACAACCATTTATAATGCATCTGCTGGATTTAATTTCGATATCGCTGGAATTGGTAGAGATGATTTAGCACAGTTAAATCAGAAACAATCTAAAACAGAAAATAAAAGTAATGATATTACCATTGGTTTAAGTAATATTTTTGAAACTAATAGTTTAAATACAAATACTTTTCAAGGAAATAGAAGATTTTTAGTTTGGGGTAACGATAATGGAACATTAGGAGCTGCAACACCACTTACAGCTAACATAAGTTCGGGTATTACGCCAGCTCTAACTACAGATGTTGAATTTACATCTGTTGAAAGAAAATGGAGAGTAGTAGAAACTGGTGGAGATGTTGGTGCTGTAAAAGTTTCAATACCTTCAGTAATGCTTACTGCTACACTAGCGCCTCCAGGTGATTTTTATATGTTAGTTTCTGACACTCCAACTTTCACAGCTGCTGCAGAATATAGAGTAATGACAGCCAATGGATCTAATTTAGAAACAAATTACGATTTTAACGGAACAAAATACATCACTTTTGGATATTCTCCAGATAAAACTTTTGCAAGATCAATAGATTTTAATGGTACATCAGATTATATCAATTCAGGAGATAACGTAGACTTAGAAAATGAATTTACTGTATCGGCTTGGATAAAAAGAGATGCTGTAAATGGAAGTATTTTAAGTAAAAGAAACGCAACAACTGGTTACGATTTTTTCATTAACGCTTCAGGAAATGCACAAATGACTTGGACTAATGGTGGTGCTGCACAAAACATAACATCAACAATTGTTATTCCAGCTTCAAAATGGCATTATATAACTGTTTCTTATGACGGAACTACAGCTAAAATGTATATTGATGGAATATTAAATAACACGGTAAACTTATTAAGACCTCAAGCGAATACATTCGACTTTTTAGTTGGTGCTGCAAATTCGGCTTCACCTACTCGTTTTTTCAATGGTACTATTGATGAAGTTCGAGTTTGGGATATGGAAATTACAGAAAGTCAAATTAGATTTTTGATGAATCAAGAAATGGATAAGCATTCTGATGGTAATATCAAAGGAAGTATAATTCCGCAAAACATATCTCTAAATGAAGTAGTTTCATTATCATGGAATAATTTACTTGTATATTATCCAATGTCAACTTTTAGCTTCACAAATTTAAAAGACAAATCCGATAATAATGTAGTGGGTGCATTAAGAAATTTAACTACCGTAGACAGACAAACTGCTCCACTTCCATACGAATCTGGTTCAAATGGAAATTGGAATACAGCAGGGACATGGACGAATAGTGCATTAAATTATATTCCAAATTCAAACTCTGTTATCGATGGTACAACTCCAATTGATTGGAACATTGTGAAAATTAATAATGATGTTATTTCAACGGGCAACAAATCAGTATTAGGATTGTTTGTGAATACTACTCGAAATTTATTAGTTCAAAACGACACTAAAATGCAAATTTCGCATTACTTATTATTGGACGGAAAAATTGATTTAGTAGGTCGTTCGCAATTAATCCAAACATTAAATAGCGATTTAGATGTTGCAAGTACAGGAACTATCGAAAGAGATCAACAAGGAACAGGAAATTTATTTAACTATAATTATTGGTCATCTCCAGTTAGTACAGTTGCGAGTGCAATTTCTAATAACACAGGATTTACAATTAATAATGCGATGAAAAATGGAACAAATCCTGCAACACCATCAAATATTAATTGGGTTACTGGTTATAACGGAAGCACAGCTCCTTTTAACATTGCAAGATATTGGTTGTATAAGTTTACTAACTTAACTCCAGATTATGCAAATTGGCAACAAGTTAATGAAAACTCAGTTTTAGCTACAGGTCAAGGATATACAATGAAGGGAAGTGGAGTAGCAGCTCCTCCAACAATTACAACTCAAAATTATGTATTTGTAGGAAAACCAAATAATGGTTTAATTTCTTCATCTGGATTGAATATCGGTGCAGGAAGTATCAACCTACTTGGTAACCCTTATCCATCTGCTTTAGATGCAACTACTTTTATTAATGACAATTTAGCAAATATTGATGGAACGCTGTATTTCTGGGAGCATTATGCAACAAATAACACACATGTTTTATCTGGTTATCAAGGCGGTTATGCAGTTAGAACAGCTCTAGGAGGTGTTGCTCCAGTTGCTCCTGCTTTAATTAGTGGCTCTGGTTCGAGTACAAGAATTCCAGGTAGATTTATTCCAGTTGGTCAAGCGTTTTTTGTTAAAGGAAGTGCGTCTGGTGGAACGGTTAGATTTAATAACAATCAAAGATTATTTATCAAGGAAGATAATGTTGATTCAAATATTATGTTTAGAAGTTCATCAGTATTAAGCTCATCAATTATATCCGAAGAAAGTAATCAAGAAGATGCATACGAAATGAATCCGTATAAACTTATTAGAATAGGTTTTACCGCTTTGAATACAAATATGCACCGACAGTTATTATTAGGATTCACACCTAATAACGAAGCTACTTCAGGAATTGATAACGGATTTGATGGTGTTTTATTTGATTTGCAAACAAATGATGCTTATTTTCCATTATCGGATAAAAATTTAGTTATTCAAGCCGAGGGAAGTTTTAATGATAATGGAATTTTTCCAGTCAATGTAAAAGCTTCTGCAAGTACAAATGGTAAATTTATTATTGAAGAATTAGTGAATTTTGATGATGCACAAGAAATTTATCTACACGATAATCAAACTGGAATTTATCACGATTTAAAAGGTGGAGAAGTTGTTTTGCCAGTTTCAACAGGAGAAAACGCGAATAGATTTACAATTCGTTTTAAAAATAAAACATTAGGAAACGATGATTTTGAATTGAATAATAATTTGTTCTATCATTACAACAACGAAATCATAATTTTAGACAAACTTCTTAAAGAAGAAATAAAAGAAGTTAAAGTATTTAATATTTTAGGTCAAAATATTAAAACATGGAATAATGATGCAATTGAAACTGGTGCAACTAGAATATCTTTACCAACAAAAATGTTTGCAAAGGGTATCTATATTGTAAATATTACCACTTCAGAAGGTAAATATTCGAAAAAGATTATTATAGAATAGTTTAATAAAAAAAAAGCCCTTTTTAAGGGCTTTTTTTTATTTATAAATTATTTTTTTACTAATAGATTTTGAATCATTGGTTTTAAATAACAATATGTAAATACCTTTACTAAGATTTTTTACTTTTAAGGATATGTTTTTTTGATCTTGATTTAATACATTCCAAATTTCTAATTTTTGTCCTAATATTGAATAAAGTGTAACTTCTTCAATAAGTAAATTTGTTACTGGATTATTGATTTTAATTTCTTGATTTTGGGAATCAAAAAAAGCAATTATTGTATTTTCAATAGAGTTAGAATCAGATGATAATGTTGGATTGTAAAATCGTAAACTAAATCTTGAAGAAATTATCCCAGCTGGTACAATTATTTCAAACATACTATTACTGATATCATGATAGGTATCTGTTAAATTATCATGTATATAAATTGGTTGATTTGAATCAAAATTTTCTAAATCATCAATCATAAATTTTATTAATCCAGATTGGTTACTTACTACGGTTAATGGATAAATATTAGCGGTATTAAAATAACCAACTCCTTGAATGATAAGATTAATGCTACCCAATGCAAAATATGCATCATTTGGTTGTGGATCTAATATTTCTCCGTCATATCCAGGGTTGTAATTATCATCTGCATATTGATTCATAAAACCGAGCAATAATTGACGATGCATATTTGTGCAACCTGTAAAACCTAATCGTATGGTTGTAAAACCAGATGCTTGTGCGCTAATACTATTTTCTTGTTCGTTTGCTTTTAAATCGCTTCTAAACATGACATTGGAATTAATTTCATCTTCTTTTACAAAATCTCTTTGGCTGTTTTGGAATGTTATTTGTCCTCCAATGTCATTTCCTTTAATAATGTAGCCTTGAGCCACCGGAATATTTCTACCAGGAATTCTGCTACTTGAACCCGCACCGCTTATTAATGCTGGTGCAATTGGTGCAATTCCACCTACAAGATTTCTTGCACCATAGCCTCCTTGATATCCTGATAAAATGTGTGTGTTATTTGATGGGTAATGTTCCCAAAAATATAATGTTCCTGTAATAAAACTTAGGTTGTCAATAATAAAATCATTTGCATCAAGTGCAGAAGGGTATGGGTTTCCAGTTAAGAGTATATTGTTAGGCGCAATTTGAATTCCAGTATGGTTGATAGCTCCATTATTTGGTTTTCCAGAGAAAACATAATTTTGTAATACAATAGCTGGTGCGGTAGCTATACCTGATCCTTTCATTGTAAAACCTTGCCCAACTAAAAGTGTTGAGTTTTCATTAATCTGTTGCCAATTTGCATAAAGAGGCGTAAGGTTTGTGAATTTGTTTAACCAAAATTTTGCTAATTTCAATGGATTTGAAGCACCATCATATCCTGCAATCCACAAGATGGGTTGAGGATTATTAGCATCGGTGCCATCTTTTAATGTATTTGCGATTGTAAAACCAGTATTGTTTTCTGTTGTTGAAATAATTGAACTTACTGGTGATGACCAATAATTATAGTTGTATTTGTTTCCTGTTCCTTGTTGATCGCGTTCTAAAAATCCAGCACTCGAAGGGTCTAAATCACTTTCTGTAGTTTGTAATAATTGTGATTTACCTTGTAAATCTATTTTACCATCTAATTTTAGATACCAATCATTTTGAAGGTTAGAATCGCCTTGCATGATGATGTTAATCGATGGGTCAATCAATAATCCCAAGTCAATGTTGTTAGTTACTGATGTTATATTATGTTTTGCATGAATTATCGACCAATCGTAATCATCGGTGTCTAAACCTCTAATTTCTTTTGTAATTGAATTAACAGCCGTTGCAAAATTGCCTGATTGTTCAGTAACGAAAGGCATTGGAGCTTCTTGATATTTTATAGTTTTTACATTAAAAATTTTCGCACCTACAGAAGTATCAATTGTTGCAGAAGTGTGATTGTCAATAATATCGTGCTTATAATTATCCATTCTGAAATAGCGAATCAGGTTTGCCCAAGGTAAAGAAGGAATATCTTTGGGAATAATTTCGCCTCTAATTTGACCGCTATTGGTTTTGATTTCTTGGTAAACCATTTTTTGCAATTGTGTATCCGACAAGGCAATATTAAATAGTCTTACTTCATCTATTTTTCCTTTGAAATATCCTGTATTTGAAATCGGATTTTTACCAATTGTAAATAATGAAGAGTCTGCATTTAATGTTCCAGAAATTGAAGTACTATTTGTTTTTTCACCATTAATGTATAAGTTTAGTAAACCATTTGTTCCGTCATAAACTGCAGCAACATGAATCCATTGTGAATCCGATAATGAATTATTGTATTGTAAAGAAGTTCCATTTGCAATGACTTTCAGTTTTTTTGTATTGTCGATTACTAATTTTAATTTGTCTTGACCTACAATTACACCTTCTGATATAAATGAGCTGTTTATATTTACCCAAGCCATTAACGAAGCATTTTGCCAACCGCCAACTAATGCTACGTCTGTTGCATAGTCGTTTCTTCCATCAAATGATAAAAAGAGTTTTCGTTCTAAATCTCTTGGAGAACCAAATAGATTGTCATTGGTATCAAAATTATCTGTTATTCCGTCTTTATCATTGTCAGTAGTTCCGTCAATTATTCCATCATTATTTGTGTCTAAATTTGCATACAGCGTTTTAGAAATATCAAAGGCAATCCCATCAGAAGTTATATCAAGATAATTTGGAATTCCGTCTCCATCTGCATCTAAAACATAATTGTTAAAAGGGATAATGTTTGTTCCTTGATTGAGATTTCCGTAAAACCCAAAATTGTAATCATAAATGTCTAAGATTCCATCACCAAAACCTTCTAAATTTCCGTCAGCATTTGTGTCACTATTTCTAAACGTTTCAGATTCTGGTCCGTCACCAGTTCCATCACCATTAATGTCGCCATCACCATTTTCATAGCCTATATAAGCATTGCTGTTTTCTGCCCAAGATTCATCTACATCAAAAATAGTATCATTGTCACTATCTAAATCCAAATAGTTTGGAACACCATCACCATCATTATCAGGCACTAAATGCGATTCGGCAGCATCGTGCATTCCGTTTAAGTTTGTGTCTAACCAGTTGACTACATAAGCTTTACCTTCGCTTAGATTTCCTAAATTTACTTCAACAATATCAGGAATCCCATCATTATCCGAATCCAAATCAAAAACATCAGCAACGCCATCATTATCTAAATCGCATAATGTTTGAGAGATTAAAATATCATCTAAAGCTATATCGTTTCCTGTTCCACCTGTTTCGTTATTGATGAAAATCACTTTAAAAGCACTTACATTCAATACTAAATCAGCTGTAAAATGTTGCCAATCACCTGCTAAATTCCCAGCAGTGGTTGGAGTTATATCGCCTGTTTCAATAAAAGTGATTATATCATCGTTCATATCTCTGAATTCAACTCTTACATCAGGTCTTAATCGTGTAGCAATTCCAGGTGCATCTGTTCTGTCTAAATTTAGAACCCAGAAACTATAGGTTATAGGAATATTTGGCAACGCACCAGAAATAGTAGCAGTATAAAAAATGCCTGGAGTATATGAAGCATTAAAAATAGCCATTCTGCCATTTACGTCACCTGTGTGATCTCCGCCTAAATGCCAATAGGCTGCTGCCCACGAGGCAATTTGAGCCGTTGAGCCTACCGTATATTTTCCGTCATTTAAATCAATGGTGCTTAAATTTGGGCATTCAGGAGTATTCGTTCCAGCGCTTCCGTCTTCATAGCAATATGTTGTTATAGCATCGTATGTAGTGTTAATTGTTGTTCTTGTACCTGTTCCAAAAGTCTCATTTAAAAATTTATAATTTACTTTTGGTCCATTCATTAAATTACAATTATTTTCTTCTGTAGCATCTTGAATACAATCGTTATCATCATCAATATCAATATTATCATAAACTGCATCATTATCACTATCAAAAAAAGTTTGAATTCCTTCTCCTTTTATTTCAAATAAGTATGGATTATTTGTATCTGCATTGCTTGGAATTGAAACTATAGCTGATTTTGTGCCTAATACTAATGGGTTAAAAGTAATTTGAAATGTTGTTGAAGTTTCGCTATTTATCGTACTTGAGGGGGAACTACTTACACTAAAATCAGTACTCCCAGTTAGTTGGATGGTTGGACTTCCAGATAAATTTATAGTATTTGAACCTATATTTTTAATTGTAAAAGTTTTAATTATTGGAGTGGCACCAACTTGTGTTGTTCCAAAATCGGTTCCATTACTCATTGATGCCAATGAATTGTATGATACAGCAATATTATCTGTTCCCGTAACATCAATATAGTTACCAACAGGAGTTCCTGACAAACTCACATTATCAATAAAATAATAGTCTCCTGTGTTACCTTGATTGTCTCTTTCGTCAAATCGTATTCTAACTAAAGCTTGCGAATTTCCATTTGGAATAGTAAAAATATATGATGAGCCAACCGTAATTCCGCTAGAAGCAGCATGTGAAAAAGCGAGATTATCACTTGTGTCATTTTTTCCATCAATTAGTTTAGTTGAGGTGTAAGAAATACCATTGTTATAAGATACATCTAAGTACAAATCGTCATTGTCGTCTGGAGTCCCATCGCAAGAAAAATGGATTGTTACTTTTACATTCGTATAAGCACTAATATTTACATTTGAGAAATTTATACTAGGGTCATTATAAATAATTCCTGATATTGAGGAATTCGAGCCACCAAAACGCAATGAATTTGGTGAAGAAACAAATCTTGTTGTATTTGTTCCAATTGTTCCTGTGTTTAAAGAATTAGTGTAATTCCATGTATCCGAAATTGTGCTATCAAATCCTTGATAAGAAATTAAAGTTTGTGCTTGACAACTCAATTGTCCAACGAACCAGAAAACAATAAGCAACACAAAATTGCGTGTAATTGAGGTAGTTTTCTTTTCCATAAATTGTTTGCATTTAAAATTAGTATTCGTTTTAGTTCATTTCAGTGAATAGATTTTTGGGTATAAATGCTGTTTTTTGAGTATAATTCGAAGAAATATAAATTTTATGGCGCTATGGATTACTTCACTGTTAAGCAAAGTTTATTATTATAAGACTGAATATCAATTACTAATTAATAACTGATGAAGATTTTTGGATAAGTGGTTCGTTTTGGGAATATATTGTAAAAAAAATCAAGACAAGTTGTATAAATTATTTATCAAATAAAAATATACAACTTTAATATTCAGTAAGTTATAAGATGTTGATTTTGAAAATGAATATAATAAAAAAGGTTTCAAGAAAAAATCTTGAAACCTTTGAAACTCGTAGCGAAGACGGGAGTTGAACCCGTGACCTCAGGGTTATGAATTGCCCCAATCATTATATTTTACACGAAAAATAAGCGTTTTTTGATAAAATCGTTTACGGTAATGTTTACGGTTATAAGACCAAAAATACAATTTTATTTTTAATCAAAATGAGAATTGAAAGTAATTTTTTATTGTGGTTTATAATCAATAATTTTCTAAAAATAACATATAAGAAATAACGTTAAACGTAAAATAGATTCACGTTGAATTTACGTTAAACGTTACGTTGAATTTACGTTTAACGTAAAACAAGTTTACGTTCAATTTACGTTAAACGTTACGTAGTAATCACGTTCAACGTAAAATCAATTCACGTTTAAAATACGTTGATTGAAGTTTTATTACGTGCGTTTCTATCAATTTACCTATCTATCTAATTATGGTTGATAAAACATTGCAACCATTGGTTGCCGCTTTTCGATTACCCAGCAAAACCACTAATAAACGTTTCTACAAAGTTGATAATTTTATTTGTAATTCGTTCTGTTGTTGAGGCACGTTCTTTTAGAGAAGGTCGTTGTTGCATAGTTGCAATAATTTCATCTCTAAGAGGTTTTTTGTTCGTAAAAAGATAGTTTCCAATAACTTGCTCTAATATCATTTGATTTAAGTTTTCTTCATTGCTTAATTCCTGAATAGCAGCTTTTCTTTCCACTTTTAAATATTCGTCAAATTTTTCTTCAACTAAATCGGTGTCTTCAATTTGTGGTAAGTGATTGTTGATGAATCTCTCAATCAATTCTCGTTTGCTTCTTAATTGAGATTCTCCAGCAATGATGTCAATTATTCTTTGTTTTTGTTTTTCGTGTTCTTGTTCAGAAGTTTCATCTTTCAATTGAGTTAATAATCGCATGATATAAGAAACGTTTACCTCGTCACGGTGGATTAGCTCCAATTCAAAGTCAATATCGTCTAAAATGGACACTAATTCTTTTTTACTATCCGATTTGGTTTTGTCATACAAGTCTAAATACTTGCTTTTATAATCTTCAAAGGTCTGTTCTTCCATTTGTAGATTTTCAAAACTAAATTCAGTAAAAGTGATTAATTTGTTTTTTAAACGCATTAATTCTCTAAATGCAGTTACAAATTCTAATTCTTGTTCTTCTGTAATAAAACCATTTACACTATCAACCGTTGGCGCAATTTCAAGTAATTCAGCATAAGCTAAATTGAATAGTTTAATATAATCTTCATAAGGCTCCATGATGATGATTTCTTTGGCATCCAAATTGGAAAACAATTGAATGGCATCATCTGTAGCTTTTTTTAAGTTTCTAAAGCTAACTATATTTCCTTGCGATTTTACTTCGTCTAAAATACGGTTAGTTCTAGAATATGCTTGAATTAAACCGTGATATTTCAAGTTTTTATCTACATAAAGTGTATTTAATGTTTTGCTGTCAAATCCAGTTAAAAACATATTTACAACTAGTAAAATATCAATGTCTTTATTTTTTACTCGTTTGGCAATATCGTTGTAATAGTTGTAAAACGAAATGCTATCTTTTGTTGAATAATTTGTATTGAAATCTTTATTGTAATGTGAAATAAAATCGTCTAAATATTCTCTAGTATGTTTTGAATTGTAAGCTGTTTTTGGTTCGGCTGCAATTAATAATTCTGTTGGGTTTTCCTCTGAAAATTCATCATCAATAAAAAGTCCTTTTGCTTCGGCATCGTCTTCGTTTGCTGCATACGAAAAAATGGTTGCAACCTTTAAATTATGCAAGCCGTCTTGTCTTTTTTGATGAAACAATTGGTAGTACTTGATTAAAGTTTCGACACTTGAAACACAAAACATTCCTGTGAATGATTTGTTGTGTGTCTTACGACTATGATTTGCAATAATATAATCCACAATGTTGTTTAAACGTTGTGGTGCTTCCATTACTTCGGCTTCATCAATAGCTTCAACTTCAATGTCTAAAATTTGGTCTTTTCTTTTGAATGTACTGATGTATTCTATCGAAAATTTTAAAACGTTTTCGTCTTTAATGGCATTGGTAATTACATATTTGTGCAAACATTTTTCAAATAACATTGCAGTGGTACGTTTACCAAATTCATTAGAACCCGCATTTTCTTCAAAAATAGGAGTTCCTGTGAAACCAAACATTTGGCTTGCTGTAAAGAAGTTTTTAATGTCGTCATGCGTTTTTCCAAATTGGCTGCGGTGACATTCATCAAAAATAAAAACAATACGTTGGTCTATTAAATGAGTAATACGGTTTAAATAATTAGTTTTTGAAATAGCCGTATTTAACTTCTGAATAGTAGTAACAATCAATTTAGTTTGATCTGCCAATTGGTTAACTAGCGTATTCGTATTGTTGGTTCCGTCAATGCTTCCTTTGGAAAAACTGTTGAATTCTTTGGTGGTTTGGTAATCCAAATCTTTTCTATCTACCACAAAAACTACTTTGTAAACTTCGGGTAAATTGGTTAAGATTTGGGCGGTTTTAAACGATGTTAGCGTTTTTCCTGAACCTGTTGTATGCCAAATGTAACCAAATTTAGTAGTTGTTTTTACTCGTTCTACTATGGCTTCGGTAGCATAAAATTGGTACGGGCGTAAAACCATCAACATGCGATACGATTCATTTAAGACAATGTACTTAGTTATCATTTTGGATAAATGACACGGCTCTAAAAATAAATCGGTAAAATCGGGTAGTTGAGTAATTAGATTGTTACTGACGTCTGTCCAATAAAAAGTTTGTTTGAACGAACGTGCTTTTATGGGTGCATTAGCAAAATACTTAGTGTTTACACCGTTGCTAATGACAAACAATTGCACAAATTGAAATAAACCAAAACCAGCAGTAAACGAATGTCTTTCGTAGCGGTTGATTTGGTTAAACGCTTCTTTTAGTTCTAATCCTCTTCGCTTTAATTCAATTTGGGCTAGGGGCAAACCGTTGATTAAGATAGTAACATCATAACGATTTTTATATTTTCCTTCCATGCTTACCTGTTGGGTAACTTGGAATTGATTTTGACACCAGTGGATTTGATTGATTAACTCAATAGTTTTGGTTTCGCCATGTTCATTGGTATAAGGAACACGGTCACGTAAGATTTGCGCTCTTTCGTAAATGTTTCCTTTGTTGATGTAGTTTAAAATTTGCTGAAAACTGCTATCGGTTAAGGTGATTTTATTATGAATTTCCAATTGCACTTTTAAATTGGCTAACAAATCGGTTTCATCTTTGATTTCGACTTTTTTGTAACCTAATTTGGCTAATTGTGCAATAAGATTGTTTTCTAATATTTGTTCGGGTTGGCTGGTCATTTACAAATTTTTATTAATTTTGTACCAAGTTCATTTCTCATTTGAGAGAAAGAAATCAAAAATCGTAAGCCTTGATGTTATACGTTTTTTGCTTAATTAATTAAAAAGGATTGGGGAGTCCCTAGTCGAATAAAAGCCAAACAATCGTTTGGCTTTTATTTTTTAATTAATACTGTTAAAAACAATATCTTCTTTAACTAATTCATGTACATTTATTGTTGGTAATAAGAACTTGTTAAAAGAAGTTCCTTCTGTTTTAGAGTGAAGAATTCCTCTTGCTGATCCTATTGTAATCATTGCTAAATGAATCATAAAATCTCTAGGGAAAGTTATATGTGTATTACCTACACATTCTTTCCAAGAATCTTCTGCAATTTGAAAATGACAGCTTACTTGTAAAATGATAAAAGGTTTTTTAGCAGCATTAAATGTAAAAGTTACAAAAGCTCCTATTTGATTAGATTCAGTATTACCTTTATATTCTAAATCTGTTAAAACTTCTATTTTCTTTTTTTCGACTAAATTATCTTCAATTGTGGCAAACTGTTCTGTTCTAATGCCAATAATTTTAAATCCTATTTGCTTTTCCATAATTAATTGGCTAATGGATAATAATCATAAGTAGATGTTTCTTGTTTATAACTTAATTTAACCACACTAGGAGTGTTTGGTTTAACTGAAATTATTATATTCTCAGGAACATCATAATCTTGAGTTACTTCTACTTTGTGGGTTTCCATAATTTCTTCAAACGCTCTTTCAACAGCCGTAAATAAAAGTGGAATTTCTAAAACATTTTGTAATTTAACCAATGTTTCTAGTGTTAAATTTTCTTTTCCACTAATTATTTTACTTACTTGTTGAGGCGTAACCTCAAGCTTTTCAGCTAATTTTTTTTGTGTCCATTTAAGAGCATCTAAACGCATCAAAACTTTAACAGCAATGCTTTGTGACTCACGTAGCATAGCTCTGTTTTTCTTGCGCTCTTTTAAATTTTGAAGTGTATTAGATTTCTCTTCCGAAACTAAATTCAAAAATTTTTCTTTATTACTCATAAGTCTTGGTTTATAAATTCATAGAATGAACCATCGTCAAAAACACCATGAGATTTTAAAAAATCTCTACAGCTTTTGATTTTATTTAATTCTTCTAAAGTGTGTTGTCTTTCTTCCATTAAGTGCGTAAACTTTATTGCTCCTCCTGTGATTAAAAAGCAATTTTCGTCAATTTTTATTGCATACAGTCTAAGATAATTTTTTCTTCCTTTTTGCATTGACAATTCCACCACCTTATACTCTTGATTGTATAATGGGTTGAAAAACTCTTTAAACTGTCTGTTACCATCGGTTGCGATTTCATCTAATATGTCTTCAAGTTCGCTTACATTGTTTAGAATATCGTTAATAACCTGATAGGATGTCCTTTCTTTTGGGATATCTTTACTATTGGTTTTAACAAAAGTTTGTAAATGGACAGGATCATTCCATAAATCTAGTAATCGGTCTAGTTCATGAAAATCCTCACCATCATACTTAACGGCGTATAGTTTTCTATTGGCAAAGATATCTATTATTTTCATAAAATCAACCTATAGGTTTACTTTTTAACTTTTTATTACATGATTAGTTGTTGCAACTAGACTTTTTCTAAAATTTATTCGGGTTGTGAAGATATAAAACTTTTTTTATTTGCCACATTAATCGCTCACGGTCAAATTTAGTTTGTCTACCATAGGACATAATACCATTTAAATAAAAAAATATACTGTTTTTATCTTTATACAAGCCTGTTTCGGTATCAAACTTTAATTCTAAATGTTTTTTTAGAATATTGGCTGTGTTTACATTATTTGTAATTACAATATTTGGAGATACAAACTTATATATCTCATCAAAAACTAAAAGATGTGATTTATGTTGTGGTTTTAATTCATTTTTTGAATCAAATAATTCGTTTACTACAACTTTAGCATTTTGATAACTCATTTGAAATAAATCGCAATGTTCAAATTCTAATTCTAAATCATCTGCAATATCTGTTATTGGTTTGTAGTATCTTTTATACTGACCTATTCTTTGTTTTGTTCCATCTCCAAAAATAGCTTTAATTTCAGTACAAATTTTTTGTTGAATGTCTTCGTTGCTAATATTTTCGATAACAGTTTCTGGGTTTGTATTTCCAGAAGGATTTAATCCAACAAATAAAATTTTTGCCTTGTTATTTAGAGGATGGATAAATGTTGGCTTATTAGTTCTAAATACTTCAGGTAATTGATACCACCAATTTAAAATTTCTTTATTTAATTGTTCTTCTAACATTACACAAACATTTGCTGCAACAACCCTTTTTTAAACAGTTTTGTTTGCTCTATTTTCTTGCTAACACCCTCAATTTGAACATCTATTGCCGATAAAAACGAAGCAATTTTTTGTTGTTCTTCTAGACAAGGTATTTCAACAGGCATTAATTTTAAATCACCAATTTTAATACTTTTGAAAGAACTACCTGTCATATTATTTTCAAAATATCTTTTTGTATAATCATTTGATAAGATGTAATACATGAACAAAGGCATGACAACTTCTTTTTTTGATCTAATCATAAATACGGATTCATTTATATTCCAATTTGTAGGTTCTTCCTTTAACAAATAAGCCTCACCAATATTTCCAATACTAGACATTATTATATCATTTTTTGATAAATCTGAACGTTTTTTAATCAATTTTAGAGCATCATCATCAATCATTTCACAACTTTTAAAGTCTAATTTTCCGTTAGAAATATTTTTAATTGTAACATAATAATTATTTCCTTTACCTAAAGTAAAATTTTGTCTTGGATTTAATCCAGTTGAAGTTCGTTCAATAATTTCATTAAAATTCTTTTCTTCCCAATCTGGATAATCTTTGCCATTTTCATCTTTGAATCTTAGTTTTTGGGAGAAAATTTGTTGCATAACGCCTTTTTTATACAACTCTAGTTTTTCTTTTTGTTGGGCTAAAAGCGTTAATCGTTCATCAACTGATGTTAAAAATGTGGCGATTTTTTGTTGTTCTTCGGGTTTGGGACATAAAAAAGTGTAATTTTCAACATTTGGTTTTGAAATGTTTTGAACTTTAGTTCCTGCACCATGTTTGCTAAAATATTTTTGGTTTCGATTAATTGCCATTGACAAAAAATAACTTACAACATCACTTTTTGGTCTTATCTCTGCAACTCGTTGATTTAGAACATATTTATTCTCTTCTGAAATTATTGCTGTCATACCAAGTAATCCTGGTGATTGTTCACTTAAAATCATAACAAGAGTACCTTTCTTTAAGGTTGGTACTTCGATATCAAGATATCTTTTTGAATGCGCTAAATTCCCACTCATATCAACAGATTTTAGAGTGATAAGCTCATATCTACCTTCCTCTTTTACATCATTTTCAAAACTACCTCCATTAAAATAATTAGAAACATTTTTTAATTTTTTTTCTTCCCAATTTCCTTGAAACTCAGGAAAACGTAGTTTTGGTACTAACTTTTCCATAATTAAAAAGGTGTTTTAATATTCAATTGGTGGCAGTAGGTTGCAATTGTATTTTCATTTGTTTTTAAATCGGTTGCAATTTGTACCAATTCTGTTGCAACAAAGTCTAAATCTATGACATCCTCTTCTTCAAACGTATCTACATAACGAGGAATGTTCAGGTTGTAATCGTTTTCTTTTAGTTCGTCTAGGGTTGCAACGTAACTGTATTTTTCAATGGCAGTTCGGTTGCGGTAGGTTGCAATTATTTTTTCAACGTCTTGGTGGCGCAATATGTTTTGGTTGCCTTCTTTTACGAAATTCTCATCACTACTGGCATCAATAAACAAAATGCTATCGTTTGCTTCACGGCATTTTTTAAATACCATTATACAGGTTGGGATAGAAGTTCCGTAGAAAATATTAGCAGGTAAACCAATTACGGCATCCAAATAATTCAATTCTTTAATCAAATATTCACGAATAACACCTTCGGCAGCACCACGAAACAAAACGCCATGCGGCACCACGGTTGCCATAATTCCGTTATCGGCTAATTGATGCACCATGTGTAATAAAAAGGCATAATCGGCTTTGGTTTTTGGCGCTAACTTTCCGTATTGGCTAAAACGTTCATCAGTACTAAACAACGGACTAGCATCGCCTTTCCAATGTGCCGAAAATGGGGGATTGGCTACCACCGCTTCAAAACGTAGGTCTAGATGCTTAGGATGTTCTAGCGTATCTTCATGTTTGATGTCAAATTCACGAAAATGGACATCGTGTAAAATCATGTTCATTCGAGCTAAGTTGTAGGTCGTACGGTTTTGTTCTTGTCCGTAAAACTCACTTACTTCCACTTCTTTTGCCACACGTAACAACAACGAACCCGAACCACATGTAGGATCATAAACCGATTTGATTTTGGTTTTTCCAGTAGTTACAATTTGTGCTAAAATTTTAGACACTTGTTGGGGTGTATAGAATTCGCCAGCACTTTTTCCAGCACCAGCGGCAAATTTTGCAATCAAATATTCGTAAGCATCACCCAAAACATCCGAATCAATGTCTTTTAGCTTGAAATCGATTTGGTCTAAATGGTTTAAAATTTGAACGATAATCGTATTTCGAGCTTCGGGTGTTCTACCAATTTTAGTAGAATTCAAATCCAAATCTTCGAACAACGCATTAAAATCGTCTTCGCTTTCGGTACCCATCGTACTCAACTCAATGTGATTTAAAACGGCTTTTAAATCGTCGATGATGTAATTGCTTTGTACTTCGGTATTGGCGTTTCCTTTAGCGGCAACTACTGAGAAAAGTTCGGTTGGCTTTAAGAAATAGCCTAGTTTCAATAACGATTCTTCTTCAATGGCTTGAAGCGTTTCTTTGTCGGTTACTTTAGCGTAATCGGTTACTTCTTCGCCTTCTAATAAATCGTTAGCGTATAAATATTGTTTTTCGGAAAGGTATTTGTAAAAAATGAATCCTAGAATGTAATCACGGTAGTCGTCTGCACTAATTTTGCCACGTAAAAGGTTAGCAATTCCCCATAGTTGTTGTTCTAATACTCGTTTTTGGTCTTCAGACATTTTGTATTGGTTTTGTAAAAAATGATTTGCTCAAATTTATTTGATTTAATTGGGATGAGCAATAAAAAAGGGAAATTTATTGATGGTAAAATAAACGTTTTAGTGAACATGAAAAAAAAAACAGCCATCGAGTGAAACGGCTGCTGGCAAGAGCAATTACTTGATTTGAATAATCGTGCTAATTAGCTGGAGAATGCTGCCTATTAAAATTAAAAGAAACCCTTTTGGTCCAATTTTTTTGTCATTAAAAGTTATTGATGCCCATTTTTCAAGCTTTTCCGCATCGTCGAAAAGAGTTGGAATTATTAGGCCTAAAATTAAGGCAGGTAACAATAATGTTTGGCAAATTTTGTTGCCCAAGAATCCAGCTGCAATGAATGGAATAATTGTAATTAAAGAGATTATTATACTTGCTATAAAACTACTTCCAGTCCAATTGGAAAATTGTACAAATTTTTTTATAGGTTTTTCCAGCCATTTGGATCCATACGCCTCAAGTGTGAGCATAAATGCTCCAAAAATTTCCAACATAATCCCCGTAACGGTTAGTGAATATTCATTAAAAAAAGTCATCGTGAATTTGGTTTATGTTTTCTTCTAACGTTCCGCTGCTTCATGAAGTTGCAGACTTCGTGACCGAGTAATTCCTGCTAAGATAGTATTTCTTGCGAAAGAAAAATATGAATTTTGCAATTACACTGCCATTTCATAAAACTGCTGTAGTGTGCTTTGCTTATTTTTTTATTAGATTCCAATTGGTATTTCCGCATTTACATTTCACTCCTGAGATATTAGAACCATCAAATGTTATTTGTAATACTGCTTGACAATTAGAACAGGCAAACACTTTTTCATAAAGATCTTTAAATGCATCAACGACTGGCTGGAAATCTTGTTTCTGAAAATTTGCCCATTCATTATAATGCACAGCTTTATTGATATTCCACTGTTCGATTCCAGTTTTAGAAATTATAGCTTTGGATTCATCATCTATTTTTTTTAAGTCTTCAATTATAGTTGTTTGATTCCATGAATTTGCAGCATCTTTTGCCTTACCCATTAAATCTTTATATCTACTAATTGCCGCTGGTAAAAGATCTCCCAAACTGCCAGCATCGTCAAGCGAATATGGCACGCTTGCTTTTAAGTTATGGCAAACATACCTTGAAAACTCTTCCATTCCTCTGCGAAGTTTAGCAGCTGCTGAAGAAACATCATCATTGTCTAAATCTTTTTGGATTCTTCCCCACATGTCAGCTTCGTAATGAATTGAAGGTCCTTTTTCAACAGTCCAATTTGAAAATTTTAACATTTGCTTTCCTGGAACTACTCCTGCGCTTTTGAGTTGATTTGCCCAAGTTGTGTCATGAGTGGTAATTATAAATTGAATGTTAGGGAAATATTTTGTTAACACGTTACAAAAAGCTCTTCGATGCCCTGTGTCAACAGACATAACAACATCATCTAAAATCACTAATTCAATCAAACCAGTATTCAAATGTTCTGATAGAGCTAAAAAAAGACATATACCCATGCTATCCTGATGTCCTTCACTGTGCATAGCGTGAGGTGGATGATAGCCACGACCATAAAAATCAACAGATAAATCTAAACCCGCATCTTGCGGGACAAAAGTTGCATTAAAGTCAATTTCATCATCTCCATGCATTTCCTTATATAGTTCAACAAATCTATCCTTGATTTTATCATATAAACTTTCTAGAACTTCATTTCTTGCTTCAACATATGCTTGTACAAGAAGTGTTGACTTTTCAAGAATAGCATGTGCAGTTAAAAGATTATTTTTATTATCTGCTAAGATTTTTAAACGCTCAATTAATTTTATCAAATTGTCCCAAGCACTTTGTTCTGGTGTGGCTTCAGGAAATAGAAGTTTAATTGAATCTTCAAAATCCTTAATTATTGTTTTGTTATCAATTAAGACAAACAAATTGCTTACATCATCAGTTTTAAAATCCTCATTTGAAAAATCTTTAATTGGGTTTTCAAGAGCTTTTGATAGTTTTTCAAGAGAAGTTTTTAAATCATTGAAATGAACAATACCAGTTTGGATTTTTTCATTTTCTAAAAAAGATTCAGTTGTATTGACTTGCTTCAATAACTCGAATAACTGTGAAACTTTAGTTTTAAATGATTCAACAATTTCTTTAATTATAATGGAATTCTCATTTATGTCTTTTTGTCTTTTGATGACAGTTTCAATTCTGTCTTGAAGAATTTTTTCTAAATCACCCACTGGCCATTCAGTATCACACAATGGACATTCTCCAGTTTCGGGAATTAATGATAGACCTTCTTTGGTTAAATTTAGCCGTTTAGAATTCCAATTTGCTAGTGAATCTAATTTTATCTCTTCAATAGCAGTTTTGATTATTTTTTCAGTTTCTATTAATTGAGGTTTGCTTTTTTGAATTTCTGAATATCTAAGTTTGTTAAGGCGCTCACTTAAATTTTCATGGTTCACACTTAGAGGATTATATGAAACGCTTGTAATTCCAACTTGTATTGTATCAATACTTAGTTTTTCTAATTCATTACCTCCAAGTTTTTCACGTTGCTCATTAATAAATTTAAGCACTTCGGAATCACTATATTTTTCGTGACCTGTTATTGCATTAATTTCGTTTTCAGATTTTTTAACATTGTCTTCTGCAGCTTTATACTCTCTTTTATTTTCATTGTATACTCTTACTAAATTTGTCCTAATTTCTTCGAGTTCGCTTAGCTTCAAAACTTTCTGAATTTCTTGAGATCTTGTAGATGATTTAGCTGTTATTAGCTTTAGTATTTCTCGTCTAGTAAAAACATATTGTCCGCGATTTAATAGTTCGATAATTGGTTTTAGCTGTATTTCGAATTTTGAATCATAAATCAGTTCCGAAGGCTTTTTCATTTTTCTTGTCATTAAAATGGCTTCTGGAATGCCTGGAATTATAATTTCTGCAGAAACAATAACTTTATCTATGTCACTAACGGAATCAATATGAGGTCCATGTTCTTTAAGAGAAACACCTTCTGTTCCTTCACCATTAAGACGAGCAATCTTACCAGTTAACAGAAAATCTAGGGCATCTATTACAGCACTTTTTCCAGAGCCGTTAGGACCATATACTACAAATGATTTTCCTTTCGGTTCAATTTTTAAATCAGTGATTCCTCTAAGATGTTTAATTTCCAGTTTCTGAATCTTCATCTTTTTTAAATGATTTAGTTAGAATTTCTTTTACTGCTGAAGTTTTTGTTAAATCAATTTTTCTCAGTTCATCCAAAAAATCATCTTCTAAAGAATTTTTCTCCTTTAGCTTTGAAATCATTTTGTCAAGTATTTGTTCCTGAATAGATTTTTCAATTTTTGGTTTTTCCTCCATATGGCTAATTAGATTTGGTTCTCAACGGGTTTACTTAGTATTGTACAAAACGTCCCGCCAACTTCATGAAGTTGCGAACTTTTATTACTATTGTCAACAAATATAAAGAAAAGCTTGAAAGAAAAAGTTGAAAAATAGAAGAGAAGTGCAAACACTAATCTTTCCAAAAAATCATTAAGCGCCGCTATTTTATAAAAACGCTGTTAGTGGCTACTATTATTAAACTTTTAATTTTAGAAAATATAAGTCATTCAAGGTTTTCCATTTGAATTCATAATCTTGAGATAACGAGATTTCTGGACCATAAGATTTTGGAGTTCTATATGATAAAATAGTATTTGCCATATATCTTTGCCCTTGTCTAAAATCAAAATCAGCTGTATCTGTTGAATATTTTTGTTGATTAACATAATGAGTATGGTCTGTTAGTAGCAGAAAATAGCAAATGTCAATTCCAAATCGCTTATATGATTCCAAGTTAGCTATATCTTTAAAAACATCGTATCGGTTATTTGGTTCACGATGATTTTCTTTTTTAAAGAACTTTAATTCAATAGCTGTCTTTGTAGTTTTACCACCCAGTTGATAAATGATTAGAATATCAATTCTAGCTTTTTTAGAATTGCTTTTAACAAATTCTTCCTCAAGGATTATGGTAGTTTCAAATTCTAAATGAAATTTATCATTTAAGTTAAACTCATAAAGCTGTCCTAAAGTTTTTAATATTGATCCAAGCTCAAATTGGAAAGCAAATTCATTTTTTGCTACAATGCCTCCATATGCTAATTTGTTGGAAAAAATATGAAAAGCTTGTTGAATTAAGTCTTCCATAACTATTTCGCCTGGACGATTTATCATTCTATCTAATTTTTCTTTTTCAGTATTCATAATTTTATCATGGAGTTGATTCATGGTTGCCACTAAATTTAAGCGTCTTCAAGAAGTGGCGAAGTTCGGAACGAATTATTTTCTGTTAAAGATAAAAATTCTGGCAAAATGTGAAGGTGAACTTACCTCAAAACTCGCAATTGCGAGAAACGCTTGTTGCCATCTTTTTTTTATTCTTTTTCAAACATTTCCATTTTGAAAATTGAATCTTCGTCAAACTCTTCATCTATTTTTTCGACTATCTTTTCAATTTCTACATTTATATTTTTTGAATCTTCATTAGTTTTTTCTAATTCTATTATTTTAGTTTCTTTTTCTTCAAAATAAGTTTCAAATTCTTCTATTGGAATTGTATACTTTGATAAATTAAAGTCAACAGAGAGTATTGATTTAAAATAATCTAATCCATCTTTACTATCAATAAATTCTATTTCTTTAATAATTGAATCTTTTATTTTATTATTGTAGCGGTCTAGATTATTACTTACAAATTTTTCAAATAATGATTTGTTATAGTCTCTTAAAATGAATAGATTTTTGACTCCATCGTACCAACTAATATTTTCAATGACTTGGTCTAAAATAGATTCAAATTCAATATCAATTAGATCAATATGGTCTAAATAAAACTCAATATATTTTTTCTCATCATTGTAGAATAGTGAGCGTAAATTAATTGTTTTAAATTTATCTATAAACAAAGAAATTACATCTTGATTTTTAGTGTGTTGTAAGTAATATTTTAATCCATCAATTTTTTGTATAACATTAATTGTAATAATGTTTTCTTTCTCTGTTGAGTAAATTTTTGAAGGATTATAAAAATTATCAAAATTGGCTAAAATCGCCTTATCTATATTTTCTGTAATTTCGAGATTTTCATGAAAATTTTCTGCAAGATAACGTGTTGTGTATGCAAATTGGTTGTAAAATAAACTTGAACTAATTAATAGTTTGATAACTTGAATATCATCTTTAATAAGTGATAGCATAAAATCCTTTATTGAAGGATTTAAAAAATCAATGTAATGATTATTTTTATCAGTAATGCTTATTTTTATAAAACTGTTTTCTAATTCTTTTAAGTAATTTTGAAAATCAAATGGTCTAAAGTCTAGACCGATTTGTTTAGTTAAATTATAAGCATTATTCATTGCAATTCTTAAATCGGAAAGAAGAATTGGTCCTGAAATTGACATTAATAAAAAAAGAGTAGTCTGTGAACCTTTTGATATTTGAGAGTTAAATGCTTTATTCCAAATTCCAAATGGTTTATCAAGACTATTAATGAACTCTTTTGGATAATCTTCAACAGAAACATTATTTAATTTAATTGTCAATTGTTCAATTATTCTAGGACTATAATTTTTATGATTTATTATGTCTTTATATGTTTCAGATTCTATAATTGATTTTATATACTCGTTTGAAATGTTTGAGTAAAAAAGATGATTATATAAAATTAATGATTTTATTCTTTTACTGTAAGAAGATAAATCAAGAGTTTGTTTAGCTAAATTTAATTCAGAAGAATCTAATTTTTCATATACTTCTTTTGCTTGATTCAAAATATATTCTCTTGTAGTCATCACAAGGATTTTATTTTTGCTGTTTTTTATTCTATTAATTAATTGTACTAAATCATTAGACCTACCTTCAATAACATCATATTTTAAAAAGTTTTCACCTAAAAAATCATCATAATAAAACACTTGATTGTTTTCAGAATCTTCAATTAAAATTTGTTCACATTCAATTACTTTTCTTATTTCGATAACTTCAAATCCTTTTTGTAGATATTCCCATAAAATTAGTTTCGCTAAAGTACTTTTACCTATTCCTGGAATTCCACTTATTATAATAAATTGATTGTTGTTAAGTATTTCAAATGCTTTGTTCAAACTATCATTTTTAACATAATAGACATTATCTTTCTTTATATCACCAATTAAAGATTTTGCCCTTTGAAAAAGAGGTTGATTGATTAAAGTGTTGAATATTGTCGAAGAATTTAACCATAATTTGTAATTTTTTTGATGGATGTCTAAATTCGAGTCTAATAGGTTATTTAATTTACTTCTTGTATAAATATATTTATCGTCATTATTCATCCATTGTTTGAACACTAATTTAATATAATCAAACATTTCGACGCTCAATTCTTTAGAACATACAAAATAGTATTCTTTAGGGTTTATTTTATTTATTTTTATAAACTCTTTATCTATATCTTCTTTGGATAAGTTTTTTACTCTTTTACATTGAACAATTAATGATTTTGATTTATTGGTAGAATGTCTTAAATCAATTCCACCGTCTTTTCCTTCAGTAAACGCAGATAATTCAATTCCTAAATCTTTTGAAAGTAAATCTCTTACTAAATGTTCAAAATCTAAAGGTGATAACAAATTTTGGAAATCGTAATTTGCCATATTTTAGTTCTTATTTTTGGTTTTTCTTAGTATAGCTTGTAACTTTTTGAGGCTTTGCGAAGTTTGGGATTTTTATTACTGATGTTTACAAATATACCGAAATGTTAGAAAGAAAAAACGAGAAAAATTAGCACTAAAGTGCTAACACTGACTCTTCCTTTTATGAACAGGCGCCAGCCATTTTATAAAACCGCTGTTAGCCGTAGTTTTTCAGAATTCATATCCGAAATATAATTTCCCCCTTGGACTTCCAGTTGTATAGTTTTGAACATAAGGTTCATAATATTTTTTGTGGTTTTTATGAAAATGATCACTACCAAAACTCACTTCTACGTAACGTATATCCCAATCAGGAACATTAATGAACTCATGATCGTCATCTGAGAATTTTTCAAATAACATTTGTCGAATTTCACTAGGTCTTATTATTGTTTCTTTTTTTGTATGATAAGGCATTAAATAATCTAAATAAATCATATGAGTACAATGCTTATCGTCATAATGAATTGATCTTGGGCAAAGTAAATGGTTTTCTTCATCGACTTTCCTTTCAGAGTTTATATCAATCTTTTCTATGAGATTTACAATCGTTTCAATTCCGGTGAGATTGGGATAAATATTTGCATCTCTAGAACTCAAATAGAAAAAGTAGTCCTTATAATTAGCAGACCAAAATGAAGGTGAAAATTCATTATAAATTTTCCATTTATATTCTAAGGAACTGACAGGGAAAAAAGTGTGTATTAATCCAAATGTATTTGGATTTAAAAGCCTTTTTTCGATTTCTATACCGTCCCAAATCTTAGTAATTATTTTATGATTTGATTCGATTTCTTCTAAACGTTTTACAACTGATGAGGATGGATATGTTGAACAGGCTAAGATATATCCTTCTGCATTAATTGCTTGGCAGTCTGAAACAATATTTTTCAAATCATCAGTGCCAACTGCTCTTCCATTTTTTCCTGCATTTGCAAAATGCTTGCAACTGATAATCCATTTTCTTTCCTTTGTAGAAAGAGTTCCAGATAAATTTTCAATAATAATTAAATCTCTACCACCATCTGGACCAATACCTGTCCAAGATGTTTGGTAATTTTCTCTAATGAATATCTCACGAATTAATTGCTCAAATCGAATTCCATCTTCAGGTAATTCTCGGTAGTTTATCATATTTAGAAGTTTCTTAAAAAAAAATACGGCTAACGTTCCGCAGCTTGGCACAGTAGCGGCTGCTTGAACGATTTTTTTCTTGCTAAGATAAGATTTTTCAGCTGAAAATCAAATGTGTTATTTATTGTAAATGTAGTTATTGTGCTAAACCGCTGTTAGGAGACGTAATTATTTGGTATTCATTTGTTCTGCAATTATATTCCATTTGTATGCCGCCAGCGTCATATCTTTCTCTTCTAATTCTCTCATTTCTTTAAGATATTCTGTAATATTTATAGCTTCTCTACCTATAATCACTTTATAATCTTCAATCAGATTTACATCGAATTTTTTTACTGCAAGTTTATTTGAAAAGTCAAGACATTTATTTACAATATTTTTAATATTTAATTCAATATTATAGCCCTCTTTGTCGAGTGCTTGACTAACATAGCCCACAATATGAAATACAATACATGTTATTCTTATTACAGGATGCGGATGACTATTCTCTTTATAATAAATTTCAAGTTTATTGGTTTCAAAGGAAAGTATGTAGAAAAGAGCAGAACTACAAATTAATATCAAAGTCTTTTCTAATTGCTCATTTGTTAACTCTGTTCCCCAGATTTTTTTCACATATTGTAATGTATGAGCTCCTATACATAAAGAACTAAATTGGTCAGCGTCTAATTCTAAAAGATGTTTTTTTATCGAAAAATCATTTTCATTATTAGAGGATTCATACAGTGTTTGTTCTAATAAGTCTGATTTTTGAATTAAATGCGCCATTTCGTGGTAAAATGTATAATGCATTGCATTTTGATACATAAGTTCATTTATTGGAATATCAAGAGAATTTTCAAATTCTATGTAGTCATCAACATCACAATTATTCAACAAGTCTGATTTTTGTTTAAAACGGTTTATTAAACCCAAAATAGTACCCATGTGAATATAGATAATGTAGTGTCCATTATTAAGACCTGCAGCAGCATTTATTGAAGTGTCATTCTTAAAAAATAGTAAGCTCGGTTCTATTCCATAATGTGCATTGTTTAAAAGAGCTTCATAATAAAATTCAAATGTAGTATCAAATTCATCTTTTAAAGGTGAATGTTCATAATCAAATATATCTTCATTTTGAATTGAAGTTTTTGTAGCTACTTCATGTATTATCCTTTTATAACTTTCCATTATTTTATTTCATCGAAGTTTTGCTGCTTAAAGAAGTTGCTGATTTTCAGCACTTTCATTTACAAATATAGACATATTTTACTTTCAAAAAAGTAACAATTCTGATAAATCCCAAACCCCGCAATTTCGTGAAACGGCTGTTATAGATAGGTGCTCTTTACTTGCGAATACAGTGTTTCAATTTCTCCATTGTATGTGTTTATCTAATTAGATTCACTTTGTAAATACGGAGTTTGGTCTTGTATGAAGTCAAAAATATTTTGCGAATAATTTTTTTTTCTATAAATTAGCCTTAGTTTAAAAAACATTTCAATATGAAAAAAGAAAAAATCTCAATTATGACAGAAAACGGTTCTATTAAAGAATACGATTTCGCGAAATTCGAAGGGTCTATTTATGGTAACGAAGATAGTGCTGGTCACGATACTCATGATGGCGATGGTAAGGGACACGAAAGAGGAGATCATACAAACCATTATTTGTTTGTTAAAAAAAGAGATAGTTTAGAAAGTATGAGTTCTTTTCCTTCAAATAATGCTTCCTTAGAGGAAATCCTTAAAGCCCACCTATAAAATAATTGTTAGTCAATATTTTTATTACAGCAATATTCTTTATATGGGGAGTTGCTTCTATCAAAATGCAATTATCTACTTCAAAAATATTGAAGTACAATTTTTATGGCTACTTGCCATATTGTAGATTTTTTGCTCCTGATCCAGTTTCTCATGATACAAGATTTTATATTAGGGGATTTGATGTTGATGGACAAAGTTCCTCATGGAAAGAACCAGTTGCAGAAAAGAGATTGGCTATGTATTATCTTTGGAATCCAACCTCTCGTCTTGAAAAGGCCCTGCTAACAAATGTTAAGGAATTAAAGACTTATCTTGATAATAGAGAAATTATTCACTTGTCATTTCCTTATATCAAATTATTAAACGTTGCTGCAGGATGTATTAAGGAGGATGGTAGTTCAACTCATGTGCAGTTTATGATAACCAAACACACAGGTTTTGAGAATACTACTCGTGAGTGTTTATTTATGTCGTCAATTCATAAGCTAAAATGATTTTCTTTAATACTTTCTCTGATCCAAAAGAAACATTCGTAGTTATTTCGAGGATAGCCGCTTTAAGTTCTATTCTTGCTTCTTTAGAATGGCTTTCACTTTATAAACATTTCAGACCTAATGGAATTTTCTCATGGGAAATTCATAAGATTTGGGCAAAAAAAAACAGAGACAGACTTGCATTAAGTTTTAATTTTATTTTCAAGTATCCAAATATTTTATTTGTCATATTTACCCAATTAATTGTAGCACTCATAATTTTATTTAAGCAACAAAGCGACTTATCAATAGCTATCTCAATGGGGTATTTAGCATTTACTTATTTCTTAATTACATATCGCGGTGTCAATGGATTCAATGGTGCCGATTCTACCTCAAAGATTGTTTTCACAATTCTTACCTTATGTTTTGCAGTTTCATCAACTTGGGTATTTCAAGTAGGATTGTTCTTTATTACATTCCAACTTATTTTAGCTTATTTCACTCCAGGCTTTTTGAGATTGGTGAAAAAAAATTGGTGGAATGGCAGGTACCTTAGAAATATATTACGACTCGAAACATTTGGAAATAAACGACTTTGGGAATTCTGTGATAGATACACTGTAACTTATAAAATAATTTCTTGGCTATTAATTTTATTTGAGTGTTCAGTAATTATTATCATATTTGTTCCATTACCGTGGTTAATCGTTTGGCTGTGTTGTGCTCTTCTGTTTCATATTATTAATGCTGTGGTTATGGGACTCAATAACTTTCCTTTGGCTTTTTTAGCATTGTATCCTGCAATAATTTGGTTGAATATCCGCATTCACTCGGATATTGAAGTTATTTCGAAATGCTTTGCATTATTTTGAAATAATTACAAAATTAACACTCGGACATAAAAAATGATTCGCTAATTTATGTGAATATATGTTATTGTTAACGGTGATATTCAATCTGATGATATGCACTTACCTATAATGTTCCGCGGCTTGGCGCAGTAGCGACTCCGTGAACGATTATTTTCTTGTTAAGTTAGATTTTCCAGCGGAAAATCGAACGTGTTGTTAATTGTAAATTTAGCTATTGCGCCAAACCGTTGTTATGTTATAGGACGTTTTTAATTTTCAGTTTGCTTAAAACCCATACAGGAAATTATTCAAATGTCCGTCTGAACTTTCAAGACCAACAATATCCATAAGCTCTTCAAAATAGTCGCAAACTCTTTCTCTGTCTTCGGTATCAATTTCCACATAAATACTTTTAAATCTGTCCAAACCTTTTCCGATTGCATTTTGATAATCTTTTTCAGTAGCGTTTTCATTTTGCGCAATTTTTTCAAAGTCTTCGGCTGCTAAATTAATTTTTTCAGTTAAAATTGGTTTTGATTTTTCATCTCCAATTCCAGGATATAATATTTTTAAGTCTTCTACAAACTTTTCTTTAGCTTTAAACTTTTCGAATTTCTCCATTGTGTTAGTTGGTAATTTTATTTGTTTTTGTCCACAAGCTGTGAATATAAAAAAAAAGAAGTACTAGAAATATGTTAATTGTCTTTTTCATGCGGGTTTCCTAAAATGTCCTATAACTAGTAACTATCTTCAAATATATACAACTTTTTTTAAAAATAAAACTCTATTAAGTTATTAAAGTAAAGGTGTTTCGTTTTTTAAATTATCAAATCAGTCCTTATTCCACCACCTTTCTTGTCAATTAAATCAAAGATATTGATTAGGTCAATGATAAGTGGATTTGTTTTTGCAATTCGTTGCAACTGTTTTTCGGTTTCTGATAATTGGAATTCGTTGGTAATTTTTGTTTTGCTTTTTTCGTTTAAATTGAAATAGATGTCAGCTAAATCTGTTCCTGTTATGTAGTTGCAACTTTCTAACAATTTACTGCATTTAATGGTGTAGCCTAATTTGGTTAGTTCTAATGCTTTTTTATTCCAGTCTTCATATTCGCCACAGTCTGGAAATAAAATGATGTTGTAATTTTTTAAGCCTTGAAGTAATTCATGTTTGAGATTTTGCTTGCTGCCAGTTGCAACCCACAATGTGTTTTTTAAAAACAAGCTCATAGTAATAGCCGTCTTTTCTGATTCTAAAATGGCAATAATTGGTTTGGTTGCAATCGGTTGCAATGGTTTCGCAACTAGATGTTCGCCAAATAAACATTGTTTTAAATTGTAATCTTGCAAGCCTAAAACTTTATGCACCCAATTAATGTGCGGAAAAGGTTCTTTTACTCGTTTGCCAGTACTCGGGTTAATTAGCATTATTTTGCCACTACGAACTTTGTTGTTTTGGTCAATTTGCCAAAAAACGGTAGCACCTTTCCAATGTTTTGAGGTTCCTACTCTGTATTTTTTGAAACATTGTAAAATTTCTTCCTTTTTAAAATGTTGGGTTAAGTATTGGAATAAATAGTTTTCATCATATTTAGTTTCTGAGGCTGAAACAAATCTTGAATCTATTGTAGAAATCGGTTGCAATGGTTTTATTGTAGAACTGTCAACCAAAGTTGGGTTTGAAGTAGGAGGTAAGTGATAACCGCAACTGCTTTCACGATCACATCTGCCAAATTCATCAGAGAGATAGTTTTTCGTTTCATTATCCACATATCGCACAAATCGTTTTTTTGCACACGAAGGGCAATTGAATTTTTTACTAGAAATATCAAGTGAAAATTTAAAATTCATAGTATTTGTTCGTTACATTCGTAAAAATCGTAAAGAAAAATGTTTACGATTTTTACGATTTTTGTTTTTGAGGTTTTGAGAAAACAGTTTTTAATAATAAGTCGATTGCCTCTTGTTTTGTAATCAGTACTTTTTTAGTCCTTTTTTCTTTTTGAACGACTGTTCTAAGGTTAAATTCGTCATCTTGCACCAATGTCATGAAGTGCCCTTTTTCCTCATCGGAAAGGGCTTTAAATACTTCATATGCGACATTAGCTTTCATAGTCGCTTATTTAAGATTTTAATTTTTTTAAAATATATCGAATAGTTCCTTCTGAAAGGCTTAATTCATCAGCAATAGCAACATTGCTTTTTCCTTGATTGTGTAATTCAAGTACTAAATCGTTTCTATCGTCTTTATTTGCGATTTCAACGGTTTTAAGGTGTTCGTATTCGTTACCAAAGTCCATAAAGCTAAATTGTAAAAAGCTGTTTGTTTTTTCGATTTCACATAGGATTACATTCTCAGCACCATAGCGTTGTTCGGTATTACGTTGCTTGATTTGCTTGATATATTTTAATCCCTTTTCGCTTGAGCTTTCACCAATGGCAAAGGCACTATCACAGAAGTTAATTAGCATTTTACTTCCTGATAAATCGTTCTTAGTTAAAGGCTTTGAAGAATCTCTTTTTGGGGTGTGTGCGAGAATTAGCATAGAAAGATTATGCTTATTTTTTAAAGCTTTTAATTCTTTCATTAAAGACAGAGCATCTTTGGCTTTTTCAGTCTCGTTTTTTAAGTAGGTAAGATTATCAATGATGATAACTTTAACATCGTTTTCAATAATTGTAGCCTCTAAAGATTTTATAAATTCTTTTTCAAAATCTACAATATTATTGCACATGTATTCGTCGTTTATTTCTGCACGAATAAAGTTTGAAGGAAATTGGTAATGTTCTGCATAATCGTTTGAATAACGATTTTCGAATTGCTTGTCAGATAATTCAAAATCGAAATAAATCACCATTTGGGGTTCAACTTCGTTTTGTAAGCCACAAGATGAACTTCCAGCAGCTATGTTTACGGCAATTTGAACTGTAATTATTGATTTACCTAAATTTGTGTCTGAAAAAAGAATACCTACTTCATTTTCAAACCAAAGTTCGCCAAATAGCATTTTAGGTTTTGGTCTGGCTTTTGCGCCTTCAATCCACTCATTAGCGGTTTTGATAATGAATTGATTGTTTTTATTTTCAGAGCCTAATTCTTTAATTAGGGTGTTTTTTAGTTCCGTCAAATTTTCCATAACAATGAATTTACAAGGCCAAAAGTATAGTTTGAGTTTTTATATTAAACTCTAGATACTTTGTTAATTCATTAGTTTTCAATTGCTTTCTGATAGTTTCAAGGAAAATCTGGTTTTTTATTAAAACTTTCAAATCACTTTCTGGTTTTCCAGAAACTTTCAAATTGAATTATTTATAACAATGAATTTCTTTTGGTAAAATTCAGTTAAATCTAAAATATGGATGTAGGATTATGTAGGATTATGTAGGATTATGTCGGATTATGTCGGATTTTTCCCTTAGCCAGCAGTATTGTTTTCAAAAATTAAAAATATGTTTTGATTACTTTTTAAGAATTATTACTTCTTGAAAAACAAATCATAGTTTTTCAAGAAGGTTGGAAATTTTGGTTCTTAATTGAATATATTTTTTGTCGTTATAGACGTTAATTTTATTAATAAAAACAAGTCTAGAAATGTATTTTTCAGAACCAATACTATTATTAAGGCATTCAATTAAATTTTTTTTATTGCCATATTCTTCAATAATATAACCAAGGCTGTTAAGAGCTGTAAACATTCTGTTAATTGTTACACTATTAGTGTTTTTAAATTCATTCATTAAAACTTTTTCAATTGCTTCTGCATTACCTTTTATAATTAAATCCTTCAGTCTAGGTTTAGGTTCTTGAATAGGAATTGTAGGTTTAGGTAATTTCCATTTGAAAATTGGCGGAAAAAATTTATTGTTGATTTCTTGTAGATGTTCTTTAAATAATTTGTCCTGTAAAAGTAAATAGTTATTTAAAGTATTAGATTTTACTTTGCAAGCTACCTCGTAGTTTTGAATAAGTAATTCTGAGTTTCTTATAAACATTCTCAAATCTTCCATGTACTTATCAATCAAGAAATCAAAAGATTCTGGATTCAATGATGCTTTAAGTTCAATTAAGTAAAAGGTGTTGGATTCTAATAAGGATTTTTTATTAAGCAATTCTACGAAGTCTTCAGGAGTAACTTCACCTTTAAAGTCTAAATTTTTAGTTACCAAGAGGGTCTGATTTAATATACTAGGGTCTTCAAAATTTGCTTTTATATCACTTAATTGTGGTGAATCAAGCATAATTTCACTTAAATAATATACCATCAATTTATTTAGATTGTTTTTTAAATCTTTCAAAATTCCTATATAATCTATTTTATCTTCCATTGTTTTTAAATAAAATTTTTGGTTGCAACTAGTTGCAACCAATTGTAATTAGGATTTAATACTATCTTTTATAAATAGTTGAATGTCTGCTTTCTTATATAAAACCTTGCCTCCGATTTTATATTTTTGAATTAGATTATTCTTAGTAATTTCCCAAAGTTTAACCAAAGAAATATTCAATAAGTCTGCGGCTTCGGCTCTAGTAATCATTTCTTTTTTATTGTCTTCAATTTTTTCCTTTTGTAGTAGAGGTTTTAACTGCTCTAAAATAGCGTTTACGATTTCTGTTTTAAATTCCTCAGCACTTACAGTTTCAATTTGGATTAATTTTGTTTCCATTTCTATATTATTTGATTAGGAAACAAAGGTAACTATCTAAATAAATTAGAATAATCTTCAGGAAGTTCAGCATCTATGTCACGTAAGTATTTTTCAAGTGCATCCATAGTGGAGTGTCCTGTAATGTTCATTAAAATACTTTTAGTTTCAAATGGTGATTTGTCTTCCCTTAAATTTCGGTAAAGTTTAGTTATGAAGGTGTGTCTAAAGCTATACAATCCGTATTCGCTACCCAGATTGAAATGGTCTTTAATAACGGTTTTAAAACGTTTTGAAAAGCTGTCTCTTCTATTATTTTCTTCTACTACCCATTCTAACCCTAAACCATTAGGAGTAAACAAATAATTGTCTTGATTTAGTTGCGATAAATCTGGAAGTTCCTGAAGTAAAATATCAGGAATTATCTTTGTTTTTAATTTATTCGTTTTGGTTTTAATAGATAATTTTTTCTCTTTCAAATTTATACTTTTTACTAATAATCGATTTACCTCTACTGGGCGTAAAAAATTGTAACTAATGAATTTAATATATAAAAGGAGTAAAGGATCGTTTTGCTCTAAATAGGCAAAAATTTCTTTTTCTTGTTCAGTTGTATATGTTTTATTTTTTTCTGCTTTTGAACTAAGTATTTTGATTTTTTTTACAAAGTTGCTAGCAACAATGTCGTTATCTTCTAAAGTTTGAAAAAAACTACTTAAATCGGTTCTGTGATTGTTTCTTGTTCGTGCGCTGTTATTAATTAGAATATCATTCAAGTATTCATTAACAGCCTTTCTATCTATAGACGAAATAGGATTGCTTTTATCAAAGTTACTTGCGAATTTATTAATTCTGTTTTCAAAGTTTCTATAAGAAGTGCTAGATAAAGTCTTATACTTTAATTTGAACACAAAATCTAAAGCTTCCTGAATGGTTAGTTCGGTTGGTTTTTCAGTTGCAACTTCTTTTTCTTTAACAATTTGTACAAATTTAGTACTGTGGTTTTCTTCAAGTTTTAAATCAAGATTTGAAAGGTCGTTATCCTTGTAAGGATTCAATCCTTTTTCTAGTAAAAAAAGTAATGCACTTTTTACTGTTTTTAGGTATTCAAATCTTTCTTCTTTAGTATGGTAACGATTTACACCTGCTTTCACGTGAGGCATTCTTTTTAGTTTGCCTGTTTTTTCATCTCTAAAACTGTAATAGATAAACCAATCTTTTTCTAAAGCTTCCTTTTTTTGTTTAGTTGAAAGTTTGTTCCATTGGGTTATATCTACACCTCCTGTAGAAATTTTTGGTTCAGAATAAATTCTTTTCATGGTGAGTAAATTGGTTGATTTAGAGGTAAAATCGTTTACTGTTTCGTTTACTGTTTGTAAAACTAAGAAATATTTAGACATAAAAAAAACGGATTAGTAAACACTAATCCGTTGATTTTTAAAAGCTTCCTTTTCGTAGCGAAGACGGGAGTTGAACCCGTGACCTCAGGGTTATGAATCCTGCGCTCTAACCAACTGAGCTACCTCGCCAAATATTACTCTAACATCCTTACTGAATGCGGGTGCAAATATAAAACTAATTCTGTTGTTTGCAAATATTATTTTACAATTATTTTCTAAAAAATAAATAAAATCTTTTTTTGTATTTTCAATTTATTCTCTATATATTTCCAAACTTAAAAATTACAAAATGAGTACAAAAGTAAAATACGAATTAGAGTTTCCAATTCAGTCTTCTCCGCAATTATTATATCAATATATATCAACACCATCTGGTCTTTCTGAATGGTTTGCAGATAATGTTAATTCAAGAGGAGAATTTTTTACTTTCATTTGGGATGATTCCGAAGAAAAAGCAAAATTAGCATCAAAAAAATCGGGTGAACGCATTAAATTCAGATGGTTAAACGAAGATGATACCGAAACTGATTACTTTTTTGAATTAAAAATTATGGAAGACGAAATCACAAAAGATGTTTCTATTGTAATTTCAGATTTTGCTCACGAAGACGAATTAGACGAATCAAAATTACTTTGGGAAAATCAAATTTCCGACTTAAAACATGTCTTAGGTTCTGTTTAAAAAACAAATTATAAAGAGTATATTTGTCCCGATTTTAATCGGGATTTTTTATGGTAAATTACAACGGAAACATTCAGGAAAATAGCAATTGTACAGTAGAATCAAATAGAGGTTTTTTGTACGGTGATGCCGTTTTTGAAACTATTAAAGTGTTAGATAACAAGGTTTTGTTCTTGGAAGGTCACTACTTTAGATTGATGGCCTCAATGCGTATTTGTCGCATGGAAATCCCAATGAATTTCACCATGGAATTCTTCGAAGAACAGATTCTAAAACTGACAAATTCTCTTGAAAAATCAAATTCGTTTAGGGTTCGTTTTTCTGTTTTCAGAAATTCTGACGGATTTTACACGCCAATTAGCAATGAAATTGAATTTATCATAGTTGCAGTTTCTTCCGAAAACACTGTTTATACGATTGAAAAATCCAATTATGAAGTTGAATTATACAAAGATTTCTTTATTCCAAAACAATTGCTTTCGACTTTAAAAACAAACAATAAAATGCTTCAAATTACAGGAAGTATTTTTGCCAAAGAAAATGGTTATGATAATTGCTTGGTTTTAAACGATGAAAAAAATGTGGTTGAAGCTTTGCAAAGTAATTTATTCATGAAAACAGGTAATGTAGTGGTAACGCCACCAATTTCTGATGGTTGTTTAAACGGAATTATGCGCAAACAAGTAATTGAAATTCTAAATAAAATGGACGGAATTGAAGTGAAAGAAACGTCAATTTCACCTTTTGATTTGCAAAAAGCGGATGAACTATTCTTAACCAATGTAATCACAGGAATTCAGCCCATAACAAAGTATAGAAAAAAAGAATATAATGCAAATTTTTCTAATGAAATACTGGTTAAACTAAACGCTAAAATAAGACTTAGTTAAGCATTGGATTTTCGGGCGCATTTGAAAACAAAACATATTCACCACCTTGTTCAATGATTTTTTCTTTCCAAAATTGATTACTTGATTTTGATAGCAATTTCTTTTTCAAAGAATTTTCACTAACAATCCAAGCGTTTTCTTGCATTTCCATCTCCAGCTGATTCACGCTCCAGCCACTATATCCAAGAAAAAAACGAATGTTGTTTTTGTTTATTTCTCCCGTATTGATTAGGTGTTTTGTGGTTTCAAAATCGCCACCCCAATATATTCCATTCGAAATTTCAATACTATTTGGTATAATTTCAGGAATATTGTGAATAAAATACAAGTTATCTTGCTCAACAGGACCACCATTGTAGATTTTAAAAGAAGCTTCTATTTCTGGAAGCAAATCATTAATAGTGTAATTCAAAGGTTTGTTTAAAATAAACCCTATTGAACCTTCGCTATTATGTTCTGCCAATAAAACCACAGAGCGATTAAATGAAACATCGCCTAAAGTAGAAGGTTCCGCTATGAGCAAGTGTCCTTTTTTTGGTAAAGTTGATATCATATTCTGTAAGTTTATTAATTAAAGTTATCAAAAAAAGTTTACAAAATCAAATAAAATCGTTTAGAAACAAAAAAATCCCGATTATTTCGGGATTTTTATACTGTATAAATCAAAAAATTATTTTTTGTTTACTGCTCCTTCTAATTCAGCACCAGCTTTGAATTTTACTACATTTTTAGCAGCGATTTTGATAGTTTTTCCAGTTTGTGGATTTCTACCATCTCTTGCAGCTCTTTTAGATACTGACCAAGATCCGAAACCTACTAAAGATACTCTTCCACCTTTGTTTAAAGTTCCTTCAACATTGCTTAAAAATGATTCTAAAGCTAATTTAGCAGCTGCTTTTGTAATACCAGCAGAAGCTGCCATTGCATCGATTAATTCTGATTTGTTCATGATTAAAGTTATTTATAATTGGTTAAACTTAATTATTTATAGCAAATTTAGCGGTATAATTGAGCTGTGCAAGCATTTGGCAAACTTTTCGACTAAAATGTTGATAAAATAGACCAAATGTTAATAACATTGTTTGTTTTTTTAAATTTTAGGCTCGTTTGTAGCATTTTCAGGGCTTACAGCGCCATCGCGTTTTCAGAAAATGAAATTCCGTTTAACAATTCATGGGCTTGCATTCTTTTCTTTCCAGGAAATTGTAAACTGGTTATTTTTAAAACGCCGTCTTTTGTTGCAATGAAGATCTCTTTTTTGGTGGTTGTAACGCTTCCAATTGCATTAGTTTGTTCTTTTTCTTCAAACGATGCGGCATATATTTTTACATTCCATTCGTTTTCGCCATCTTTTATATAGGTCCAAGCCGCTGGATAGGGTGATAAACCTCTAATCAAGTTAAAAATCGTTTTTCCTGATTGGGACCAATCTATTTTGCAGTTGTCCTTATTTAATTTGTAAGCTGTTTTTACTTCAGGATTTTCTGTTTGAAGTGTAGTGGTTGCTTTTCCTTCCTCAATTAAATGTAGTGTTTCAATTACGGCTTCACTTCCTAATTGCATTAATCTATCGTGTAATTCTCCAGCTGATTCATTTGCGCCAATGGTAGTTTCCTTGCTCAAAATCATTGCACCGGTATCAATTTTATCATCAATAAAAAAAGTAGTCACACCTGTTTTCTTTTCTCCATTAATAATTGCCCAATTAATAGGTGCAGCACCACGATATTCTGGTAACAAAGAAGCGTGCAAGTTGAATGTACCTAATCTTGGCATTTTCCACACTACTTCGGGCAACATTCTAAACGCCACTACCACATGTAAATTGGCATTCAAACTTTTTAATTCGGCTAAAAAATCTTCCGATTTTAAGTTGGTAGGTTGCAATAAACGTAAATTTTTAGATACGGCATAGTCTTTAACTGCACTTGTGCTCACTTTTTGACCACGACCCGCAGGTTTGTCTGGAGCGGTAATTACTCCAACAATTTCATAATTATTTTGATAAATAGTATCCAAAATTCCCACAGCAAAGTCGGGTGTTCCCATGAATACAATTCTAAGTTTTTCCATTATAATAAGTAATATTGATTGTATGAATTGATAGCAATTTTATTGTGTTCTAACAACAACTGCAATGCAAAGATAGTGGCTTCGGGAGAAATTTGTAACGAATTTTCAATTTCTCGGGATGATAAGTTGTCTTTTTGTAACAATTGAAGGATTAATTCGGTATTTTCTTTAGGATTGCTCTTTTTTTTGGAAAAACAATACGAACAAATGCCGCAATCTTCTTCGGTAATCTCTTCAAAGTAGGCGAGAAGCAGTTTGTTTTTACAACAGTCTTCATTCGAAATATAATCAATTACGCTTTGAAACTGGTTTTGTTTCAATTGGTTTTGATGTTCTAAAAATTTAGCCACACGATTAATAGTTAAATCATCTTCACGAACTTCGTTAAAGGTAATCGAACTATCATTATTTTTTGCATGAAGAATAATACATTGACTTTCGGCTAATTGATCAATCACTTTTTCAACCGCTGCTTCGGTTGTATTTGATTTTTTGGCAACTAAATGCGGATTTATGGTTGTTTCTACATCAAAAATTCCAGAATAAGTTCTTAAAATATTGGTAATAATGGGTTCGTCATGCGGATGCAAACTGATGTAACGAATTACTTCTTTGCTCGGTATGATGAATTGCAAACTAATTTTTTCTGAAGATTCACTCTGAAAAGTCAAAATGCCTTGTCGATCTAAAAATTGTAAACTATTAAATGCCTTTAAAATTGGAAAATTATAGTGCGAACAGAATTGGTTTAAATTGAAAGCGAAACTTTCGTTAAAGCCTTCTCCATAGGCAATTCTGAAATAGTTATTTAGTTTTACATACACATCGCGCACAAATTTTTTATCGGGTAGCACATCAAGAAATTGTCTTTTTGTATAGTTGATGTCGCCAGAATTGGTCAAAATAATTCCAAATGCTTTTTCACCATTTCTTCCAGCTCTTCCAGCTTCTTGGTAATAATTTTCAATGTTTTCAGGCAGTTGAATATGGATAACCGTTTTTACATCAGGTTTGTCAATTCCCATTCCAAAAGCATTCGTTGCGACCATGACTTGTGATTTATTCTCTAACCACGATTGCATGTTTTTTTCTTTCTCTTTTGCAGGTAAACCACCGTGGTAAAATGTAGACGAAAATCCCAATTGATTTAACTGTTGCGAAGTTTCAATACACGATTTGCGATTACGCACATAGATAATTGAAGATTGTGGGTTTTTGGTCAGAATTTGTTGTATTTTAAATAACTTATCTTCTGTTTTAATAACATGATAGGCTAAATTTTCTCGGGTAAATGATTTGGTGAAAAATTGCGGACTTTCTAAGGCTAAATTTTTGCAAATATCTTCTTGTACACGCTTGGTTGCTGTGGCTGTTAAAGCTAAAAAAGGCGTTTTTGGAAAGGCTGTTTTTAATTCCGAAATTTTCAAATAAGCCGGTCTAAAGTCATGTCCCCATTGACTTACGCAGTGTGCTTCGTCAATAGCGATAAGGTTGATAGGCAATTGTTTTAAACGTCCTACAATCCAATCGTGTTGTAAACGTTCGGGAGAAAGGTATAAAAATTTGTAATTTCCAAATTGGCAATTGTCTAAAATATCAATTACTTCATCTTGCGAAACGCCACCCGTTAAGGCAATTGCTTTAATGTTTCGGCTTTGTAAGTTTTGAACTTGGTCTTTCATCAAGGCAATCAAAGGCGAAACCACTAAGCAAATTCCGTTTAAAAGTAATGCTGGAATTTGAAAACAAACTGATTTTCCGCCACCGGTTGGCAATAAAGCAAAGGTATCATTTCCGTCTAAAACCGACTGAATAATTTCCTCTTGCGGTGTTCTAAAGGTTTCGTGTTTCCAATATTTTTGAAGTAATAATAAGGCTTCAGACATGTTAAATGGCTTTTAGAAACACTAATGTACAAAAAGTTTTATTTCGCAAGGTGTTTCATAATGAAATCAATACGATTTTCTACCGAATCTTTTGGAACTTCTGTAATTGAATAACCATATTTTTTATAAGTTTCCATCAAGTGTTCATGAATCAAAACCGCTTGTTCATAGTTTTCATAGCGTTCGGCATCGCTTACATAAATTTCTTTCCAAGGCGGTAAAACAAAAATGGAAGAGTATTTGTGGTCTTTACAAGCTTGATCAAAAAACGAAGGGTATGAATCACCAATGTAATGCATATAGGCTAAAACATCAGGAATTCCACGGTCTAAAAAAATCAAAGAAGCCTTTTCTTCTTGAGCTGAACGAAATTGTTTTTTTCTTCCTTCTAAAAGTAATTCGCTAAATAACAAAGGTTTTTCCAGAAACAATTGTTCAATACCTTGCTCTTGAGCTTCTTTGATTACTTCGCGCGAAACTTCTGGATAACAAGTGTGTCCTTTTTCTTTTAACGCTTCAATTAAAGTTGTTTTTCCCGAACTTGGTCCGCCGATTAAAACTACAATTTCTTTGTTCATATCTGAAATTCTAAGGCGCAAAAGTAAGTTTTTTTAAAAATCTAATCAACTTAAAAATTTTATAAGTTGCAACAATATATTTCTGAACATAAAAAAGTATATTTGCTTTTCAAATACGAAATGATGATGGATAAGAAAACCGAAGATTTTTACATTCGATTAAAAGAAGAATTGTCAAATTCAACCCTTTGGCCTTCAGAATACTTATATAAATTTATTATTCCTTCAGATGTGCATAAAATTGCTAAAGTGGAAGCTACATTTAACGATATGGGTGCTGTGATTACTACACAACAATCTAAAACAGGAAAATTTACAAGTATTTCGATAAGTGTAACTATGCCAAGTGCTCAAAGTGTTATTGATAAATATATTGCCGTTTCTGACATAGAAGGCATCATTTCATTATAAAAAATCATGCAAGAAGAAGTAAGTTATTTAGAATATAATTCGCAACGCTCTCATTTAATTATTCCTGAGTATGGAAGACATTTACAAAAATTAATCGACCAAGCTACAGCAATTGAAGATAGAGAGGAACGAAACAAAGCCGCAAAATACATCATTTCGGTAATGGGTTCTTTGAATCCACATTTGAGAGATGTGTTGGATTTTCAGCATAAATTGTGGGATCAGTTGTTCATTATGTCTGATTTTAAATTAGATGTAGATTCACCTTATCCTATTCCTTCAAAAGATATTTTAACGCAAAAACCAGATCGTTTAAAATACCCACAAAATTTTCCTAAGTACCGTTTTTATGGCAATAACATCAAATACATGATTGATGTGGCCAACAGCTGGGAAGAAAGCGAATTAAAAAATGCCTTGGTTTTAGTGATTGCCAATCACATGAAAAAAAGTTACTTGAGCTGGAACAAAGACACGGTAACCGATGAGGTGATTTTCGAACATTTATTAGAACTTTCGGGAGGAAAATTAAATCTTTCTAAATCGAATGAAGAGCTTTCAAATACACACGATTTAATGAAAGTGAATAAGAAAGTTTCGAATAAAACACAATTTGGTCCTAGTAAAGTGGGGATTATTAAGAAAAGTAACAATCCAAAAGGACATTTGAACAAGAACAATAAAAATACATTTAAAAAATAGGCAGTTGCATGGGAACATTTAAAATCGAAGGAGGAATCGCATTAAAAGGAGATATTACACCACAAGGTGCAAAAAATGAAGCGTTACAAGTGTTATGTCCTGTTTTGCTAACTTCTGAAAAGGTAAGAGTAACTAATATTCCAGATATTATTGATGTTAACAAATTGATTACGCTTTTAGGTAATTTAGGAGTTAAAATTCAAAAAAATGGACCTGGCGATTACACGTTTCAAGCCGATGAAGTAAATGTAAACTACTTAAAAACAGAAGCATTCAAAAAAGAAGGTGGAAGTTTAAGAGGTTCAATTATGATTGTTGGCCCTTTATTAGCCCGTTTTGGTTGTGGCTATATTCCAAAACCAGGAGGTGATAAAATTGGACGTCGTCGTTTAGATACACACTTTGAAGGTTTTATTAACCTAGGAGCTAAATTCAGATACGAAAGAGAAGACCATTTCTACGGAGTGGAAATCGACGGAAGATTACAAGGTTCTTATATGTTATTAGACGAAGCTTCAGTAACCGGAACTGCTAATATTGTAATGGCTGCGGTTTTAGCAGAAGGAACAACAACGATTTATAATGCAGCTTGTGAGCCATACTTACAACAATTGTGTAAAATGTTAAACTCAATGGGAGCTAAAATCTCAGGAGTAGGATCTAACTTATTAACGATTGAAGGAGTGGAAAAGTTAGGCGGATGCGAACACAGAATTTTACCTGATATGGTAGAAATCGGTTCTTGGATTGGTCTTGCAGCTATGACAAGAAGTGAAATCACAATTAAAAATGTGAGTTGGGATAACTTAGGACAAATTCCAAACGTGTTTAGAAAATTAGGGATTACTTTAGAAAGAAAAGGGGATGATATTTACATTCCAGCTCATAAAGATGGATACGAAATCAAAACCGATATCGATGGCTCTATCTTAACGGTTTCCGATGCGCCATGGCCAGGATTTACACCTGACTTGTTAAGTATCGTTTTAGTAGTTTGTACCCAAGCTAAAGGCGATGTTTTAATTCACCAAAAAATGTTTGAAAGCCGTTTGTTCTTCGTGGATAAATTAATTGATATGGGAGCAAAAATTATGTTATGTGACCCGCACAGGGCTGTGGTTATGGGACATAATTTCCAATCGCAATTAAAAGCAACTACGATGAGTTCACCAGATATTAGAGCTGGAATCTCATTATTAATTGCCGCTTTAACAGCAAAAGGAACGTCAACTATTCAAAATATCGAACAAATCGACAGAGGTTACGAGCGCATCGACGAAAGACTTCGCGCAATTGGAGCTAACATCGTAAGAGTATAATTTTAAATTTCAAAACTGAAAAACCAAATTCCAAGTAAAAAGGAGTTTGGTTTTTTTATTATAAACCAAATGACTACTGCTTTGTCAAGCTGAACTCGTTTCAGCTTCAAATTTAAACATATAAGTCACATAAGTTTTAAGTTCATTTTAATTACTTTAAAAAGTCCATAAAAGCAAAATATTCCACAAACTTTGTCATTCCGTCAGGAATCTCTTGCGCTATTGATTTATCAATTTAAAAATAATTATTAAGATTTTACCAATTTCTCAAATCAGTGTTCCTATTTTTTCGTTTAGATTTGAATTTGAATTTTGTACTTGATTTTGTATTTGAATTTGCCCTTGAACTTGATATTTTAAAATGGAAACCTACATCATCATTTTTCTCTGCATTGCTTCCTTCGTAGCCGGTTTTATCGATGCTATTGTAGGTGGCGGTGGATTAATTCAAACTCCAGCCGCTTTAATTTTATTACCTAATGTGCCTGTTGCTTCTATCATTGGGACATTAAAAATTCCAGGCTTCAGCGGAACGAGTATGGCAACCTATCACTATTTGAAATCGGCAAAAGTGAATTGGAAGTTGTTTTTTGTATTAGCAATTGTTTCTTTCACATTTGCTTATTTAGGTTCGAGTTTACTCAACGTAATGCAAAACGATTTCATGAAACCCTTACTTTTTGTGGTTTTAATTTTACTCTTGCTGTATACTTATTTTAAAAAAGATTTCGGACAATTTCAAGTAGATAAATTGTCAAAAAATCAAACGTACATTTACGGAAGTATAATTTGTGTTTTTTTAGGTTTTTACGATGGATTCATCGGTCCAGGAACTGGAAGTTTACTAATTATGGCTTTTATTGCAATTCTTGGCTTCGATTTTTTAAAGGCGAATATCTATGCGAAATTAGTCAATTTGGCTACCAACATTGGTTCCATAACTTTATTTGTGTTAAAAGGAAAAATCATTTGGACAATTGCTATTCCAATGGCAATTTGCAACGTTACAGGTTCGTGGTTAGGAGCAAGGTTAGCCATTTCAAAAGGCAACGGATTTATTCGCGTTTTCTTTTTAATTGTGGTAGGATTGGCGTTGCTTCGATTTGGATATGATGTATTTTTGAAATAAAAGAAGCACTTCATTTAACCGAAGTGCTTCTTGTAAGTATTTTTTCAAATTTTATATCAAAATTACTCTTGATATAAACCATCGATCTGATTTTTAAATTTCTCAACAACCAATCGTCTTTTTAATTTTAAAGTTTGGGTTAAAAAACCATTTTCTACAGTAAAAGGAGTGTCAGAGAAAATAAATTTCTTTGGTATTTTATAACCTCCATATTTCTCTTTCAGACTTTTTATAATCTCAATGGCTACAAACTCTTGTACAATAGGGGAATGAATTAACGTGCCAACCTCTGTTTTTACGTCAAGTATTTCAGCCGTTTTTTGTAAAATGGCTTTGTCAGGTACCACAATACAAATGTTATAAGGCTTTCCTTCTCCATAAATCATAGCAGATTCTATATAGGGTAATAAATGACAAATGGTTTACAAGTGGGTGATCATACGAATTTAAACAATGTGAACAGCTTTACTAAAAATGTATACGACTTTGGATATTATTCTGGACTATCGTTCAATATTTTTAATCTCAAATAAATTTCAATTACATACAAAATAGATATCCAAAATTTACGTCTCAAAACCAAATTGGACTTTTGCTAAGAAAGTATTTCGTTATTTATTCAAAGTTTAAAGAGGGTATTTGATGTGGTATAATGTGTTTTGATGTGAAATTAACTCAAAAACAAGAACTTAATGTCTTAATTATCAAATATGATAATAGATAATATAGAAGGTTTATAGAAATTACATTAAGTATTTACTGCCTATCATCGTATTCAAATTTCAATCACTATGTCAATAGTAAGGCATATACGTTTAATACAATACCAACCAAGGCAAAAGCCATAAGCATTACCACCGCAAAACTATATTTTATTTTATTTTCCATATTAAATCTAAGTTTTTAATCTAAATAACACAACATTGGCTTTTGTTAAAACAATAATTGAAGAAAGTCAAAATTACTTTTTTAACTAAAAAAACGAAAAACAAAGGGGGGACAAATAGGGGACAAAAAAAACAACACATTGATTACTAGTTGATTATTAGAGTAAGGTGAATCTTTCTATTTATAAAAAAAACTAGCGTCATCTAAAAGATCAATCCTTAGAAAAGAATAGATTTTAAAACTTCATAGTCAACACAATTAGAAGAACAATAAAACAAAAAAAAAGACAAGCGTAAAAGCAGTATAATTGTAACTGCCTTTACGATGTCACAAAGAAAAACTAAAAAAAACGGTAATAAGATTACTTAATTAAAGTAATACTTATGAGAAGTTTACTCATCGTCAATGACAACGAATAAATCATTCTATTTAAAAAACACATTCAAATTCTAATTTTAAAATAGTTTATTGAATTATTCTTTCACTATTTTTGAAACAATTGTATCTCCAAAAACATTCGTAGCCTTCAATATATATACTCCAGAAGCATATTGTGAAAGATCAAAAAAAGCGGCACCAGCTTGTACGTTTTTTTGTAAAAACATTTTCCCCATTAAATCATATACTTCTAGCTGTACTTCTTCTTGAATTTGTAGTTGAAAAATACCAGATGAAGGATTAGGATATACTTTTACATTCTCAAAATTGAATGCAAAATCATTCGAACTTAAAATGGAACAAGTACTGCCAGTTACCACACTGGAGCCAGACAACCAGTTCGACACTGTTCCGTTCAAGGCAAAATTAGTTAACGTTGCCGTGTATGCCGTTACAGAACTATCCGTTAAAGTAGTCAGAGCTGTGTTATCTGCACTATCAATGCCTTGGTTAAATTGGTAATACGCAACCAAACCGGTTTGAGAAGTCGGATTACTTAATTCACAATTCATATAATGCTGTATTTCTGCTGCTGTACGAGACACATTCCAAACACGCACTTCGTCTACCGCTGCATTTAAATACCTACCAATATTACTCCAAGAGCCAATCATTAGATTTTGGTTTGTACTACTAAAATAAATATTGGCACTTACTTGAGAAGCTACTAACACCCCATCTACATAAATTTTCATGGTCGTCCCATCATAAGTTGCCGCAATATGATGCCACACTCCTATAGTTACCGAATAGCTAGGGGAGGACAATTCATTCCACCAACCATTACCTAAATTAAAATTCACAATTCCAGACGATCCGGCACGCAACATGTAACCATAATCAGGACTATTTTGTTCTTTATTAATAATACTTCCGTCATTAAAAGAACCTGCAAAAGATTTGAACTTAACTCTGGCTTCTAATGTGATGGCATTTCCTGAAATTTGCACCGCAGGAGCGTTACCACAGTTCACATAATCGTTAATACCGTCAAAATCCAAATGCGTTGCCGGCACAGCATTGACAGTTTTATTTTCCAAAATAGTCTGAGCATTCGATACTAATCCTGCCAAAGTAAAAGGCAACACAAAAAGGTACTTTTTTAACATGATAAAATTTAATTATTTAATTAGAAGCATTTTTTTCAAGTTTAGCGATGCGTTTTTCCAGTTCCAGCAACATGGCTCTCAGTTGGTCGTTTTCGGCTTGTTTTTGATCTAACTTTTCATTGAGCTCCTGTACCGCTTTAACCAACGGTACCACAAACTGACCGTAACGCAAACCGTAGTAATCATCATCGCTTTTAGGCACATCTACACCGTTAAATTCGTAGCCTAGTTCTTTAGCAGCTTGCTCCACTTCCTGCGCCATGAAACCGGATTCTAGGGTTTTAATATATTCTGGTTTATAATCACTTTTACCCATAGATGTGTTTTTTTCATCTTTAGTTCTCAATCCAGAACCTTTATGATGAGCTTCAATAAACGCTTTCATCGCCTCATGGTCTACATAATACGTTACCGGGCGCAGTTTTTTGATAAAATCGATACCCGGCACTTTTGCAGCGTTTTCGGTTTTAAAACGCGCATCGGATAACGTCGTCCAGCCCACTTGCCCACCTATACTGCTTACGGCATTGTTCCCTAAGCGCACTTGGTTGCTGGCAGTGATATTGGTATTAGCCCCCAAAGCGGTTGAGTTGGAATAATTCAAATTAGTCTGATAAGCCCATCTCCCTAAAGCTGTATTTGCAGACCCTGTGGTATTTCCTGCTAAAGCCTGAAAACCTAAAGCGGTATTGTCATTACCAGTGGTATTTAAAGCAAGAGCTCCACCTCCTAATGCAGTACCCCAACTACCTGTAGTATTATATTGCATAGTTTGGCCTCCCACAGATATGTTAGATACTCCCGTCGTATTAAACTCTAATCCTTCATAACCAAAAGCATGATTCCAATTCCCTGTTGAATTAACGCTTAATGCTCTAGAGCCTACAGCTGTATTAAAGTTACCCACAGTATTATTTTGTAATGCATTAGTCCCTACAGCTACATTACCAGATGCCGTATTACTGCTTAAAGCCTGATAACCGATACCTGTATTATCATTTCCTGTAGCATTGTTACGTAAAGCAGCTTGGCCTAAAGCTGTATTTCTATTTCCTGTAGTGTTATTTTCTAATGCAGTAACACCAATTCCCGTATTCCCTTCACCAATGGTATTGTTACGTAAGGCATAGGCACCATTGGCCGTTAACCATCTTCCGGTAGTATTTGACCGCAGAGCGTTTAACCCTGTAGCAGAATTTTCATATCCTGTGGTATTACTTAGTAAAGCATTAGTCCCTAAAGCTGTATTTTGATATCCAGTGGTATTATTTTGCAATGTGTGATTTCCTACAGCAACATTCTCGCCTGCCGTATTTGATTCTAAAGCCTCATACCCAATCCCTACATTATCATTTCCAGTGGCATTATTGCGTAAAGCTCTAGATCCAACTGCAGTATTAAATCCACCCGTTGTATTGCCTCGTGAAGCGTCATCTCCTACAGCTGTATTGGAAGATCCGGTGGTATTTGACAAAAGAGAATTGCCTCCAACCGCTGCATTCCATGAACCGGTAGTTGCCGTGTTTAAAGCCCCTACTCCAAGCGACACATTATTAGCTCCTAAGCGTCCGGCTCTCACATTATTCCGTTTAAAAATAACATCCGCATCGTTGGTCGAGCCCATGAAATCGGTGGTAGCATTTACGGTATTGCCCGCTAACGCCCAATTGTTTCCTGTGGCACTACCGCCGATACCTACCCAGCTAGTGGTAGGATTATCCCAATAATAAAAACCGGGCTGCTGGGTACCCACGGCTGTGGTTAAAAAAACTTGCATACCGTGCTGAGCAGCCGTTGGGTTGGTGGCCGGAAAAACATTTATTCTCGGAATCAACAAGCCCTCAGTGTTCGTAGGAGCCGCAGGGTTAATAGCTTTTACCTCTAAAGCAGCATTGGGGGCTGTCGTGCCAATACCTACCCTAGTACTGGCAGTAGCGCCGTTGGTGCCATTGATACTCCCCAAAACCAAACTATTGGAAGTCGTTGCAGAGGCATTGGCTCCTATGGCTGTAGCGTTCGTCAAATTTGCTCCTGTTTGGCTGTTATATCCTAAACCGGTGTTATAATTTCCGGTAGTATTGGACTGTAATGAATTACTCCCAGAAGCAGTATTACCGGAACCTGTAGAATTGAAATAAAGCGCATGTGCTCCGTTTCCTGTATTTAAATTACCCGAAGTATTAATCCTTAATGATTCTTCACCAATGGTGGTGTTTTGCGACCCTGTAGTTGTATTAGATAAAGTATACATACCAATCGAAGTATTATATGTTCCGGTAACGAGTGGATTCAAGGCACCTACCCCAATTGAGGTATTGTCTACACCCAAACGTCCGGCTCTTACATTGTTGCGTTTAAAAATAACATCGGCATTGTTGGTCGAACCCATGAAATCCGTGGTGGCGTTTACGGTGTTACCGTTCAATTGCCACGCTTTTACATCTTTTCCTAAACCAATCCAGGTGGCAGTAGGATTGTCCCAATAATAAAACCCCGGTGCGTTGCTTCCTGAAGTGGTGGTTAGGTACAACAACATCCCTTGTTGGGCAGCGGTTGGGTTGGTGGCTGGAAATATATTCACTTTAGGAATTAGTAATCCATCCGTATTTGATGGGGCAGTGGCACTGGTCGCGCGAATATCCAATTGCGCATTAGGTGTGGTGGTATTAATCCCTACCTGCGCAAAGGAAATTAGACCGAATACGTTACAACTTAACAACAATAGTTTTTTTAATTTCATGATTAAAAGTTTTACACTAACAACAAGAGTTACACAATTGGTTACAAATAAAAGATTTGGGGCTGGCACAAAACTATCTGAATTGTTTAAAAATTCAAGTTGAAACAGGGGGACAAATGGGGGACAATTAAAATTTTAATATATTGATTATTAATGTTTTAATTTAAATTATGAATAAATGGATGCAAAACGTTTCGGAAATGAACACCTTAAACGACCATTTCTTTTTATTTAAGAAAAAAAAATCAAAACTGAAGATTTTTAAATAGAAACGTATTATATTTTTTTTATTCCTAAATTAAATAACAAATCCAAGTCATTTTATATAAAAAAACAAATGAGATTTCTTACTTTAGCGCTCCAAAGGCAGAACACCCACATGAATGTATCTCATTTTTTTCATTTACTTTTAGTATGCATTTTTACAAATCTTAAGGCTCAAACCATTAAGATACCTAATAATGGAACCAATTTTCAAATAACAACACAGCTCATTCAACAGGAAAGAAATTTTGATAAGGACACTATTGCGCTACAAAAATACCTACAACCTCTAATAAAATCAGAATCTCATTTGCTCATTTATAATGCTTTGTTAGCCAATGGCTACGCAAGCGCTTATGACAATATTTCAAAAAAAAGTAAGGCACTTTATCAAAAATCTATAGAACAAGCCAACCAAGCAAACAACAACTATTTGATCATTTGGACCCGACTCAACTATGTAAAACGTCTTTATCATTATGGATACTATCAAGAAATGCAACCCGTTTTGTTAGAGTTGATGAAAGTCATTCGCCAAACAAAGGAATCAGAAATAATCAATCCTTTAGAAACCTATAAAACTATCGGCTGGATCATGCAAACGCTCTCCGATTATCCAGAAGCGGATTACTATCTGAAACGGGCTTTAAAATATTGTAAACCAGAGAGTGTAAATTATGCTGCGATACTGGACAATTATGGAATAAATTTATACAAAAACCGTCGTTATCAGGAAGCCCTAAAACAGTTTCATAAATCGGGTTTAATCGCCTTAAAAATTAATGATAGTCTCCGATATGCTAAAACATTAGGCAACAAAGCCCTTGTTTATGAAGAACAAAATAAGTACGCTGAAGCCATACAACTTTTAAAAGAAGACATTGCTTTATCGGAACGGTTAAAAGAGTCTAAAAATAAAATGTTTGCCTCGATTGCCTTAGCCCGAATTTATTTAAAAAATAATAATTTATCCGATGCACAAGCAATACTAACGGAAGCAGAAAAAATTGCAGTTTCGAAATCTTATTTTCGAAAATCAGAACTGGAAATCATTAAGTTAAAACTCGAATTACTAAAAAGAATACCCAATGCCAATCAAGAATTGATCACTACCAGACGCATGATGGTCTTACTAGATTCGTTAAAAGCAACAGATGGTGATGAACAAATTCTACAAGTTAAATGGCAAGTACAAAAAGACAAATACCAACAAAAAATTACTCAAGCTAACACACAATATCAGAAGGAAATCGTTGTGAAAAATATTTTGGCGGTTCTAATTGGATTATCAGTTTTTGGAGCCATAGGGCTATTCTTTTATCAAAAAAAGAAGCATAAAAAACGCCATAAAGTTTATGAACTAAAAGTGGCAGCGCTGGAAGATCAGAAACGAAAAATGGAAGAAAAATTCAAATCTTCAAATGAAAGTCTTAGCAGTCAAGTGGAATACCTTAAAAATAAAAACGTTCAAATAAACCTACTAAAGAAAGAAATTGAAACCGTTGAAACTTCCTCCTCTTCTTACTTAGAAAAGAAAAATGGAAAACTCCATGCACTTCTCGAATCACATCTAATGACCGAAAGCAATTGGATTAGATTTAAGCGAGAATTTGAAAAAGAATTCCCAGATTTTTCTCAAAACCTAATAACCAATTTTCCAGAACTTACTGACTCCAATAAGAGAATTATTTTTTTACAAAAATTAGGATTTAGCAATATCGAAATTTCTCAATCGCTAGGAATCACTACAGATGCCGTTAAAAAAGCAAAACAACGTTTAAAGAAAAAACTCGGAGGCCATCAAGATCTCCTGCTCCTTTTTACCCAAAAAGAAACAACAAAAACCTAAAAACCTTCTTTTAAAGGGGTGTTTTTTTCAATTCTCAAGCTACAACTAGTAGAACGAATTATTATCAATCCACACAATTTTCATTCCTCCGCCTTTAAGTGGTACAAAACTTCCGTTTACTTTTTGAAAAAAAACTACCTCCAATACAGCTATAGGAATATTTGAATCCTCTAGAGTAGGGGTATAGGATAAAACTAAATCGTATGTAGTGGCGTCATTCAAGTTAATTAAAGTCATAGAACTTGTCTGAGTTATTGGTGTTCTAAAATGTTCAAAATCTAATTTCGCAACATGTAATTGTAATTGTACTTGGTCAGCTCCCTTTGGGGCAATAAGAGTAGAAGCGCAAAAATCTAAAACCTTTAAACTACCGGCAGTAAAATCAACCTCCATTTTAAAAGGAAAGTATCGACTAAACTTTTGAGTTTTATCAAATTCAAAAGCCAAAAGCGCCTTTTTACCTTCCGATGTTAGCATCCCATTTCTAACGGTTCTATTTCCTCTTTTTTGTATCTCATCTAATTTTAAAATCCCTTGAAACAAACTCACAATATGGTTGTGTACATAAGGTATACGTAGCGGCATCAAACAAGAACTAAAAGCGCTTCTAAAATATTTTCCCACTTTAGCACAATGCGCAAATTCAGAACTGTTTTCTCTAACACGAGCATAATTAGCATTATTCTTAATTTTATCGCCATCAAATCCACCCGTTTTTCGTACTACTATTTTACCATTCATCTCATAAAATGATAAACCATCAAATTTTCCAGTTAACTGTATAATCCCTTTTAATTTTCCCATGAATAATTCATTATAAATAGTTACCCATAATTTCATTACTATATATAGCACTGTTATAGCACAGATATAGCACTAATATAGTACTGTTTATTAATACTAACCAAATATAAAATAAAAAATTCAGGTAGCCTTAATCGTAACAAAAAGGATTAATATTACATTTCTTGTGTTTTATAAAAAGTAATTCCACTAACGTCACTTCGCGTATTTTGCATTTTAAAGCCTCAGATTTATAAAGGTAAAATGTATCAAGAACTGTAGAGACATAATTTTCATCACTACAGTTAGAATTTGTTGTAGTATAATCAATGGATAAAATTAAATTTATAATAGGAAGTATCTAATTAAAGTAAAGTGGAAAGTACACCAATAAAAAAAGACATTTCGTTTAGAAATGTCTTTTGACTTTGTTAATACAAAATTTAAAAAAAGAAATTATTATTTTACATCCACTTAATGATATCTATGTAAATGCTAAAACTTCAACCCAAACATCACGCCATCACCTTGAAAACCGTTTTGATAACTTCTTACATAATCAACTCGTAAGAATCTAAATTTGCCCCAACCAATATTATCAAACCCTACTGTAAACTCTTGATAAGGTTTCATGTTTGGAATGTTCAATTGATGAAAACCTCCAATTAAATTCCATTGTAGTTTGTTTAGCAACGGAATTTTATTCATAATGTAGCCTTTAAAATTGTGCTCAATATGCGTTTCTAAATACGCATCATTCGTAGAATGTGTATAATAAGGAAGCAAATTAAATGAGTTCAAGGAATTGTTCAACAAGTTTATATGTGTTTGATTACCATTGAAATGTTTGTAATCTACGAATGAGATATTATCAGCATTAAAGAATTTTCCTGCTTTAAAACGTAAGCCAAAATCGCCTTTATTTCCTATGGTTTTGTTGTAATCAACTGTTCCGCTGATTAAATCATAATGATAATTGCTGTTGGAAGCACCAAATGCTTTTTCGTAATAGAAACTCAAAATTGGATAATCATCGTTTTGAATGTTGATTTTTCCATCTGGACGCGAAATGTATTTTTGACCAAAACGAATACGTGTTCCTAAACTCGCTTTCATAATATGATGCTTTTCGAACGGAACCGAAGTATAATTATCAGGTTGTAACGGATCGTTTGAAAAATACAAATCATCATTTTTAATAATAGTATAATCGGTATTATTGAATAACGCTCTTCGGTTTTCATATAACAATTTACCTGAAGCAAAAATGCCATTGGTAACTTCTCTTCCGTAATTAATTTCAGCGAATTCTTTATTGTACAATTTCATATAATTGTTTTTAAAGAATAAAGTCGCCACAGAATTTACAATGTTACTTATTGGTTCATTTGGATTAAATTGACTAATTGCGCTTCCGCCTGAAAAATTAATGTAAGCATTATTTATAGTATTGAATCGATGATAAAAATTCCCTTTTACACGCAATCTATCTTCGGCAAAGCCATAATTAAATGTGGATGATACTGAAGTAAATTTTCCAGTTTCTTCATTCCATTTTCTAAATGAAAAGCCACTATCTAAATTGTAACCTTGTACCGTATTAAAACTCAATGAACTCAAATTTGTTAAGCCTTGATAATTAAAATTCCAGTTTTTATAGCTGTTTTTATAGGTGTATCCTGTAATTATTTTTAGCAATTTAAACTTATTGCCTTTAGCATCAATTGAATCTAAATATACTTGAGATTTTCGTGCGTTTTGAATACTGTCTTTTCTTATATAATTGTTTTCTTCTTCTTCAGTTAAAGGCACTGGTCTAGTTTCTGTCCAAAACGAAGTTTCTTTTTTATTGGCATTTTCAGCAAAAGAGACTACTTCTTTACCAAAGGTTTTCTTCTCAAATGCATCTTTAAAAACATAATTAGAAAAAACATAGGTGAATTTACCTGTAAATTTCATTCCAAAAATTCCTGCAATAAAATCCAATGATTGCACGTTTTTTGCCCAAATTTTAGTAGTTTCATTATAACTAAAATTCTGATTAATTTTCATGGTTTCTAAGATTGGTTGTTGCATGCGATATCCTTTGATGTCTAAATCAATTCCATAAATAGCCCAAGAATCTTCAACAATGTAGATATAACCTTCAAAAACCGGTTCTTTATCGCGCTTTGGTGTAACTAAAATTTTATTGATTAATTGATTTTTATCGTCATAAAAAGTGCTTTCTAACTTAAATTTATAATAATTAAAAGTATTGTCGGCTATTGGTGAAATCATATTGATACCAAAATCAACATAATTTTCATAAAAATCATAATTGGTTTTTATAGCAGTATTATAACTAAATCCATTATCATCACCAGCAACTTTTGAAGCAATAATTTCTTCTTTTAAATTGTCTGGTTTTTCAAATTTAATTTTAGAAACCGTTTCAGAATGATAAATAATTCCACTTCTGGTAGAATCTAAGTTGCCATCTAAATCGCCAATTTCAACGCCCATAAATTTCTTTGGAATATCTTTTGCTCTAAAAATTCCTCTTGAATAAAAATCAGCTTCAAATTTATCCGTTTTGGCAGCGTTTTTCTTTTTAGATGCTATTGCTTGACGGATTATTTCGTAAGCTGGGTTTTCTGAGTTCGTAACAACAATATCTTTTAATTCATAATTTTCTTCTTGAAGTGTTACATCAAATTCATATGGAAATTGCGAAATATTTAGTATTTGCTTTTGCGTTTTATAGCCTAAATATTGGAATATCAATGGAACATTGTTTTTTTCGGTTGTATTGATTTCGTATTTTCCTAATTCATTAGTAGTGGTTCCTATATAGGTGTTTTCAATATAAATATTTACAAAAGGTAATGGATTTCCATCAGTATCTTTTACAGTTCCTCTAATTTGAGCAAAAGAAATAATTGAAAAAAGAAGAGTAATTACAAGTATTGTTTTTTTCATGGGACTTTATTTGTATAGACGATATAAAAAATGAAATGGTTGTATTGTTTAAAACGATTGAACGGCTAAATCATAACTCTGCAATCCAAAACCAATGATTACACCTTTTGCATTTGATGAGATATACGATTGATGCCTGAACGATTCACGTGAGAAAGTATTAGAAATATGTACTTCTACAACTGGCGTGGTTATGGCTTTTACAGCATCACCAATACCTATTGAAGTATGCGTATAAGCGCCAGCGTTTAAAATAATACCATCATATAAAAAACCAACTTCTTGAATTTTATCAATTAATTCACCTTCAATATTACTTTGAAAATAAGTAAAATCGATAGTAGCAAATTTTGATTTTAATTTTTCGAAATAGGATTCAAATGTTTCGTTTCCGTAGACTTCGGGTTCGCGTTTACCTAATAAGTTTAGGTTTGGACCATTAATAATAATTATTTGCATGAAGTTTGTTTTTGTAAAAATAAAAAAACCATTCGTTTGTAGAATGGTTTTAGTAAAATATTATGAATATAAATTAAAACATATATCCAACAGAAAACTGAATAACTGAATTTTTAACATCAGCATCTTTTTTAGGTTCAGTTAAACCAGCTGCATATCTTCCGGAAACAAATAAGCCATCTGTGATTTTATAACTCAAACCTCCAGCAACAGCAAAGTCAAATGTATTGCTATCTTCTGCACTTACTTCATTACGTTCACTTACCAATACAGAAGCTTGAGGACCTAATTCTAAACTCAATTTGTCTTTTGTTAAGTAAAATTTTGCTAATACAGGTAAAGAAACATAACCTAGTTCATTTTTAATTTGTTCACCAAGGCCATCTAATTCTGATCCTTGAGTAGAATACAATAACTCGGGTTGTAGAGCAAAGTTTTCAAAAAGTTTAATTTCTGCAACAACACCAGCATGATAACTTGTGATGGTTTTAAAATCATAACCTTCAACATCGCCACCCGTATAGTTGGCAAAATTTAAACCACCTTTAACACCAAATTTCAATAACTGTGCTTGAGAAGTACCAATTCCTAGAATTAGAAGTACCGCTAATAAGATTGCTTTTTTCATATTATATATTTATTGGGTTTATATTTTTACTAACGTAAATGTCGTTATTTTATTAGACAAAAAACTTCAATTAACGTATTTTTATAACTTTTTGACCTTTTTTAGTATTTAACTTTGTTAACTATAGCGTTTTAGATTGTTGATAACTCTGAATCTCTGTTTTTGTTAAAATACTACAAACACTCATATTTTGTAACTATTTGATAAACAATAGGTAGGCTTTTTTCGGTTAAAAAAAATGTTAATAACCTAACAAATTTTGTTCGTTTATATAAAAAAATGATATAAATTTGCTGCATTAACTTTAAATTTAAACTAAACATGAAAAAAGTTTTATTTTCTGCAGTAGCATTATTAGCTTTTGGTTTTGCTAACGCACAAGAAGAAGAAAAAGGAAACGGTGGATTCGCTAAAGGTGATGTATTCGTTTCAGGTGCTTTCACATTAAGTTCAGCTAAAACTGGAGATTTCAAAGAGAATTCATTCGAGATTGCTCCAAAAGTAGGTTACTTTGTAACTGAAAACATTGCTGTTGGTGCTACAATTGGTTACCAATCTAATAAATTAGATAATGGTTCTGATGATGTTTCTAACACAGGTTTAGGTTTAGGAGCTTTTGGACGTTACTATTTTACTCCAGCAAGCAAATTTTCTTTATTCGCTGAGTTAGGTGTAGATTATACATCTTACGACAATGAGTATTTCGTTGATACTGATGGTTCTATTATTGTTCCTGGTACTTCGTTTGAAAGTAAAGAATTAGGATTTGGTTTAGGGGCTGGTATGAACTATTTCGTATCTTCAAACTTTTCAATCGAAGCTGGTGTGGCTGTTTTAGGTTACTCTTCTAATGATAATGGAGGAGATGGAGCTGAAAAAACTAACACTTTTTCTTTTGGTGGTGATTGGAGAGCAGTTACTTTCGGAGTTAACTACAAATTCTAATTTGTAAAAGACAAATAAGTCAAAAATCCCGCTTCGGCGGGATTTTTTATTTTTATCTAGTTTTAATTTATTTTATCGTTTAAATTTTGATTTTTGTGTACTTTTCTTACATTTGCTCAAAATTTAAAACTTTAAACATGAAAAAAATATTTTTTGCTGCTATTGCAGTTATGGTATTTGGTTTTACAAATGCACAAAATAGAGAAAAAGGTGCAATTGAGTTAATACCTCAAATCGGTTATTCAAGCGCAAATTATTATGGAGAGAGTGATTTAGAATCTAATGCAATTTCAGGTGTTACTTTTGGAGTTGGAGCTGATTATTTTTTTAATGATAGATGGAGTTTACGTTCTGGATTACATTATCAAAAAATGGGAGCTGAAGGATCTGGAGGTTATGAAGAAAAATTAAATTATCTTACACTTCCAGTAAATGCAAATTGGCATTTTGGCTCTACAAGAAAATGGAATTTGAATTTTGGTCCAAGTTTTAGTATGTTGATGTCGGCAGAAAATAATTTTGGGGATATTAAAGATAGCGCTAATTCATTTCAATTAGGTTTAGCTTATGGAATTGGTTATAAAATTGAAGTAAATGAAAAATTCAGTATTTTAGTTGATTTTCAAGGGATTACAGGTTTAACGGAAGTTCCAAAAGATAGCGATTTTACATTAAAAAATGCTTACAGTTCTTTTAATGTAGGTGGTGTGTTTAAACTATAATTCTGGTTTAATATAGATAAAATCCTGCTTTCGAGCGGGATTTTTTTATTTCAACTAGTTTTAATTTTTTTTATCGGTTATATTTTAATTTTAGTACACTTTTCTTACATTTGCTCCAAATTAAAAATTATAAACATGAAAAAAATATTTGTTGCATTAGTAGTGCTTTTGAGTTTTGGAATTTCGTTTGCACAAGAAGAGACAAAATCGGGTTCTGATATTAAATATGGTGCAAAAGGCGGATTAAATATAGCAAATATAGTAGGTGATGACGCTGGAGATGCTAATGTTTTTATTGGTTTTAATGCAGGTTTCTTTGTTGAAATCCCTGTTGCTGATAAATTAATATTTCAACCAGAAATTTTATATTCAGCTCAAGGTTCAAAGTCTGATGGAATTATTGATGGTTATAATGTTGATGCGACTTTAAAATTTAATTACATCAATGTTCCATTAATGTTCAAATATCAAGTTGCAAATAAATTTTCATTAGAAGCAGGGCCATATATTGGTTTTTTAACAAGTGCTAAATTGAAATTTGATGTTGAAGGTTTAGGTTCAGATACAGTTGATATGAAAGATGATGTAAAATCTACAGATTTTGGTATAGGTGTTGGGATGAATTATGAATTTTCTGATGTTATTTTTGCAAATGCAAGATATCAAGGTGGTTTAACAGAAATTGGCGATTCTGAAGCTGGTGGGAATAGTGTTAAAAATTCTGTTTTTCAAATAGGTTTAGGTTTTAGATTTTAATCAAAACGAAAATATATTTTATTAATCCCGAGAAAAATCGGGATTTTTTTATTGCATCAAATTGCTTATATTTGAAATATGAGTACATGGCAATCGTATATAAAAGAATATCAAAACTATTTAAGATTAGAGCGTGGTCTTTCTAAAAATACCATTGAAAATTATACGTTTGATGTTGAAAAGCTGTTGTTGTTTTTAAATCAAAAAGAAATTGAGGTTTCACCTATTCATATTTCTGAGGAAATACTGCAGCAATTTATTTATGAAATGGCAACACAAGTAAATCCAAGAAGTCAATCGCGTTTAATTTCGGGTTTAAAGAGTTTTTTTAATTACTTAATTTTTGAAGATTATCGGAAAGACACACCTTTAGAATTAATAGAAGTTCCTAAAACTGGTAGAAAACTTCCCGATACACTCTCTACAGAAGAAATTGATAGATTAATTGCTGCGATTGATTTGTCTACACCAGAAGGTGAACGAAATAAGGCAATGTTAGAAACCTTATACAGTTGTGGATTAAGAGTTTCAGAATTAATTTCATTAAAAATATCTGATTTATTTTTTGAAGAAGGCTTTGTTAAAATCACTGGTAAAGGAAACAAACAGCGTTTTGTTCCAGTAGGGAAAACTACTATAAAATATATTACTCAATATGTCAATCAAATACGGGTACATTATCCTATTCATAAAAATTTTGAAGATACCTTATTTTTAAACCGTCGTGGTAGACAACTTACAAGAGCAATGGTTTTTACTATTATTAAGAATTTAGCTATAAAAATAGGCTTAAACAAAACAATAAGTCCGCATACTTTTCGTCATTCTTTTGCAACTCATTTACTAGAAAATGGAGCCGATTTGCGTTCGATTCAAATGATGCTAGGTCACGAATCTATTACTACTACCGAAGTTTATATGCATTTAGATCGAAAATATTTGGCACAGGTTTTGCATAACTTTCATCCAAGAAAATAAATTAACATTTGTTTAATTTTAACAAAATAAATCATTGGTTTTCAGTATTTTTGTAAACTCCAAATTTATTTTTCTGGTAAATATTTAAAAAAATCCCCATATTCATGATTTTTACATCCAAAAAGCCTGAAGATTTAAATAAATTATACGAAAGTTTAATAAAGCAACTTCCAAATATAATTTTTCAAATTAGAGTAACTGCTAATAGGGAAGTTCATTTGGAATTTATAAGTAAGCCTGTTGAATTTTTATACCAATTTTCTATTGAAGAAATTTTAGAAGATTCATATAAGTTTGCAAAGTATAGAATTTATGAAAGTGATTTAAAGGTTTTTAAAGAAACCTTTAATGTTGCAGTTGAAACTAAAGCTAAATGGGAAGTAGATTTTCGTTTTCTCTTACCTGATAGCAGCTATAAGTGGATTCGAATTGAAGCTACTCCAAAAGCCACAGAAAATGATGATACTATCTTTTATGGCTTGTTGTCTGATATTACTACAATTAAAGAACAAGAAATTCAATTAAGAGTTGCCGATGAACGTTATCATTTTGCAGTTCAAGCATCAGACAGAGGTGTTTGGGATTGGGATATGGTAACAAATAAAGTGTACTATTCTTCGGAATCTATGAAAATTTTGGGGTTAACTGAATCTGATTTGGTTGCTTCACCAGAAGAATGGGATGATCGAGTTCATCCAGATGATCGTGAGGAATATTATGGGAATATTAATTTGCATTTTGAAAACAAAATTCCTTTTTACGAAACTTGTCATCGTGTATTGTGCAATGGTGAATACAAGTGGATATTAGACAGAGGAAAAGTAATTGAACGTGATGAAAATGGAAAACCTTTGCGAATTGCAGGAACTCATACAGATATTTCGGCACAGAAAGAGAAAGAGCAAGAATTGTTAAAAATGCTTGAAATTGTAAATTTGCAAAACAATAAGTTACTAAATTTTGCACATATTGTTTCTCATAATTTGCGTACTCATGCTGGAAATATTAAATCGCTTTTAGAGTTATACCATAATAGTAGTTTTACACACGAAGAAACTATTACGAATATTGATATTGTGTCTAAAGAACTTAATGAAACGATAGAAAATTTAAATGATTTAGTAAAAGTACATACACAAACTAATAAAGAATTTGTTTCATCACAATTGTCAGATTATATTACTAGAATGCTTTATATTTTGAATGAAGATATTACCAATAAGAATATCATAATTGAAAATAATGTAAATGAAAAAATTCAAGTAAATTGTATTCCGGCATATTTGGAAAGTATTTTACTGAATTTAGTTACTAATGCAATTAAATATTCCAATGATAAAAAAGATATTTTAATTTCTTTCAATGTAACTGATACAACAGATTTTTTAATATTGAATGTATCTGATAATGGTGTAGGAATTGACATGGAACGCTATGGTAGTTCAATTTTTGGATTGTATAAAACTTTTCATGGACATGAAGATTCTCGAGGAGTTGGTTTGTATATCACCAAAAACCAAATTGAAACTATGGGAGGGAAGATTGAAGTGGAAAGCAAACCAAATGTTGGAAGTACTTTTAAAGTATATTTTAAGAAATAAAAAGAGGCTTGTAATTTACAAGCCTCTTTTTATATATGATATTTTTAGATTTTATTTCGCAATATTTACAGCTCTTGTTTCTCGAATAACTGTAATTTTTACTTGACCAGGATATGTCATTTCAGTTTGAATTTTTTGAGAAATGTCAAATGATAAGTTTGAAGCAGCTTCATCAGAAACTTTTTCACTTTCTACAATAACACGTAATTCTCTACCAGCCTGAATTGCATAGGCGTTTTTAACACCACCAAATCCAAAAGCAATATCTTCTAAATCTTTTAAACGTTGTATGTAAGAATCTAATACTTGTCTTCTTGCTCCAGGGCGTGCTCCAGAAATAGCATCACAAACTTGGATAATTGGAGAAATCAATGATTTCATTTCAATTTCGTCGTGGTGAGCTCCAATCGCATTACAAACTTCCTCTTTTTCACCATATTTTTCAGCCCATTGCATACCTAAGATTGCGTGAGGTAATTCACTTTCTGTATCTGGTACTTTTCCAATATCGTGTAATAAACCAGCTCTTTTAGCTAATTTAACGTTTAATCCTAATTCTGCCGCCATAATACCACATAACTTGGCAACTTCTCTTGAGTGTTGTAATAAGTTTTGTCCGTAAGATGAACGGTATTTCATTCTACCTACTACTTTGATTAATTCAGGGTGTAATCCGTGTATTCCTAAATCAATTACCGTACGTTTTCCAGTTTCGATGATTTCCTCGTCGATTTGTTTTGCTGTTTTTGCAACAACTTCTTCGATACGAGCTGGGTGAATACGTCCGTCGGTTACTAATTTGTGTAATGCTAAACGAGCGATTTCTCTTCTTACTGGATCAAAACAAGATAAGATAATAGCTTCTGGTGTGTCATCAACAATGATTTCAACTCCAGTTGCTGCTTCTAAAGCTCTAATGTTACGACCTTCACGACCAATGATTCTACCTTTTACATCATCAGATTCAATGTTAAATACCGATACACAGTTTTCTACTGCTTCTTCAGTACCTACACGTTGAATAGTGCTAATGATTATTTTCTTAGCTTCTTGATGTGCTGTCATTTTTGCTTCTTCAACTGTATCTTGAATGAATGACATAGCATTTGTTTTGGCTTCTGCTTTTAAGCTTTCTACCAATTGTTCTTTAGCTTCCTCAGCTGATAAACCAGAAATTACTTCTAATTGTTCTACCTGACTTTTGTGAAGTTTGTCTATTTCTTGTTGTTTTTTGTCTAAAAGTTCAATTTTAGTCGAATATTCAGCAATTTTGGCTTCCGCTTCGTCATTTACTTTTTTCGCTTTAGCTAATTCATTAGAAATTTGAGATTCTTTGTCTCTTGTTCTTTTTTCAGCTTCTGCTGTTTTTTTATCTCTAGCTAAAATGACTTGTTCGTGTTCTGCTTTTAGTTCTAAAAACTTTTCTTTTGCTTGTAAAATTTTCTCTTTTTTAGTGGCTTCAGCTTCAGCTTTTGCGTCTTTTAAGATTGAACCTGCTTCTTTTTTTGCGTTTTTAATAAGGTTTGAAACATTGCTTTTCTCTAAAAATTTAGCGATTCCAAAACCTCCTGCAAGACCGATTAAAATACCTATTATTATGTTTAGTATCATGATGTGTGTAAAAAAATTATATAAAAAAAGCCTACATTAGGTGTTTGTATAAACTCTGTTATACAAGATTTGAGTTAACTTGCAGTTCAAACTTCCCACTAAAGGGCCTGTTATAGTTGCAAAGATTCACTCGTTTATTTTGTTAGTGTTGAGTTTATCAAATATATACTAATGTAGGCAGTATTGTATTTATGTTGTAAGAACGTATTTATTTTGCGAGTAACTCACTCAATTTTTTGTCCAAATTTTGCAATCTGGTTATAGCTGTTTCATTATCCTGCGAACCCGAGATTTGTTTTTGCTCTACTTGTGCTGCAAATTGCAAAGCACACATGGCTAAAACATCTTGCTTATCTCTTACAGCGTAGCTTTGTTCAAACTGTTTAATCATAGCATCAATTTTTTTAGAAGCACTTCTTAGTCCTTCTTCTTGCGCTGTATCTACTGTTAGTGGATACACTCGGTCTGCAATTGATATTTTTATTTTCAGTTTTTCACTCATAATGCTTTCTAATCAGAAAGTTGCGCTATGCAATAATCAATTTCGCGAATTAATGAATTTATTTTGAGTTTTGTTTCTCGTTTATTTTCTTCACTGCCTAGTAATGAATTAACCATTTTTAGAGTATCTATTTGATTTTTTAACGAAACAATTTCATCAGATTGCTCTTGTTGATTTTTTTTAGAAAGCAACAATTCGTCTTGCAACTCTTGGTTTTTCTTTTCTAACAGAACCAATTTTTGGTTAAGCTTAAAAAATTTAACTTCGAGAGAATCAATTAATTCAGATAATCCGTTCATTAACGATACAATTCATTTCAATATTTCACAAAGTTAACATTAGTAATCAAAATTAGCAATAGTTTTTACTAAATTTTGTGATTAAATTTTTATTATTTGTAAGTATTTGGTTGTTAAGCATTTATTTGAGGTATGATTTTTGTTCACTTTAACTCAATATTTTTTATTATTTTAGCAATAAACAAAAGCACTATGAAATTATTATTAGCCATTTTACTCGCCCCTTTATTTCTTTTTAGTCAAGATTATCCACAAGAAACCTTTCAATCTCCATTAGGAATTCCGTTAGATTTATCGGGTTCTTTTGGCGAATTGCGCAGTAATCATTTTCATTCGGGATTGGATTTTAAAACTTCAGGAAAAGAAGGTTTACCAGTTTATGCTGCAGCGGATGGTTATATTTCACGTATTAAAATTTCAACTTTTGGCTACGGAAAAGCAATTTATATTACGCATCCAAATGGTTATACTTCGGTTTATGGTCATTTGCAAAAAGCCAATGGTGCAATTCAGGATTACATAAGAAAAAGACATTATCAAGAGAGATCTTATGAAATTGAAATGTATTTGTATCCAACAGAATTGCCTGTAAAAAAAGGAGATATCATTGCTTATTCTGGAAATACTGGCGGTAGCGGAGGTCCACATTTACATTTTGAATTCAGAGATACAAAATCTGAACAAATAATAAATCCGATGCATTTTGGTTTTAAAAAAATAATTAAAGATGAAAGAAAACCTGTAATTCAAGGTGTCCTAGCATATCCTATTGATTCTACAATTGTAAATAATTCGCAAAAACCAATCAATATTTCGTTTTCTAAACAAGCTGATGGAAGTTATTTAAGCGTAAAAGTAAAAACCAACGGAAAAGTCGCTTTTGGAATTAATGCCTACGATTTTTGTACAAATGGTTACAATAAAAACGGATTATACAAAGTAAAAGCTTATTTAAATGGTGTTTTGCAGTACCAATATGGTTTTGATTCTTTTGCTTTTGATGAATCGCGTTACATCAATAATTTTATTGATTATGAACGTTTTCACGAAATGGGTCAACGTGTTCAAAAATTATTTCAATTGAACGAATATCCTCTTTCGGTGGTTTCAGGAAATAAAAAAGATGGAATTATAAAAGTACAACCCAATACAAATTACAATTATAAAGTTGAATTATATGATTTTCACGGAAACAAAGTCGATTTGGTTATTCCAATTGAATTTGCTTTACAAGAAACCAAAATTGCAAAAACAGTTCAAAAAACGCCATACTACATAAAAGCCAAAACAGAATCTATTTTCGAAAAAAATAATGTTTCCGTTTATGTGCCCGAAAATGCTTTTTACAATAATTTTTATATGAATTTTGATGTAAGTAATGATATTGTAACGCTACACGATGATAGTGTTCCAGTACATAAAAACATCACACTTACATTTAACGATGTTGTAGGTTTAACCGAAGAGCAATTAAGTAAGACATATATTGCAACGCTTGATGGATATAAATTAGATTACAACAAAACCTATCGAAAAGGCAATAGTTTTTCAGTAAAAACAAAATCATTAGGGAAATATAAATTAGCACAAGACACTACACCACCAAGAATTTATAATGTAAATTTTGTTGAAGGAAAAAAACTTACAGACCAAAAAACGATTAGTGTTTCTGTAACCGATTTACATTCCGATATTGATACCTATAATGGTTATTTGAACGGAAAATGGATTTTAATGGAGTATGATTACAAAACAAAAAAGCTCACACACAATTTAGATGATAAAATTTACGTTGAAGGTAGAAACGATTTAAAGATTGTTGTTACCGATAATTTACAAAATTCAACTACCTTTGAATCTTACTTTTTAAAATAATTAAAACGCATTCATTTGAAAAATATAGTTCTATTTTTAGTTTTTAGTTTAGTATCTGTAGTTGCTGTTGCCCAAAAAGCCCGTGTTAAAGGTGTTATTTTGGACGAAAATAATAATCCTGTTGAAAATGTAAGTATTTCAGCAGAAGATTTGGGAACTGTTACAAATTCCAACGGATTTTATCAGTTAGAAATTCCAGCCAATAAAAAAGTAACGCTTGTTTTTTCACATGTATCATTTAAGAATTATAAACTTGTTTTAGAATTAAAACCAAATGAAGATTATGAATTAAATCCTGTTTTAAATTCAAAAGTTGAAGAAATTGGAGAAGTGGTTTTGGTTGGGAACAATAAAAAACGAATCGAAGGTGTTACCACAATTGACCCTGTAGTCATTAGAAAAATTCCTGGAGCTAATGCGGGAATCGAAAATATTATCAAAACGCTTCCGGGTGTTTATTCCAATAACGAATTGAGTACTTCTTATGCGGTTCGTGGTGGAAATTACGATGAAAATTTAGTATATGTCAACGAAATTGAAGTTTATCGTCCGTTTTTAATTCGTTCTGGTCAACAAGAAGGTTTGAGTTTTACGAATACTGATATGGTTCAAAATGTGGATTTTTCTGCAGGAGGATTTCAGTCGAAATATGGCGATAAATTGTCTTCGGTTTTAGATATTACCTACCGAAATCCAAAACGTTTTGGTGCGAGTTTAGAAGCTAGTTTATTAGGAGGAAGCCTTACCCTTGAAGGCGTTTCCAAAAATCAAAAATGGACTAATATCACAGGTGTTCGATATAGAGATAATAGTCTTTTAGTAAATAGTCAGGAAACTGAAACTAATTTTAGACCCACATTTTTTGATGTTCAAACCTTGTTGAATTTCAATGCTTCAACCAAATGGAATTTTAGTTTTTTAGGTAATATTTCGCAAAATCGATATAACTACGAACCTTTAACGCGTCAAACTAATTTTGGAACTATCGATGAACCAATTGCATTGTTAGTATTTTATGAAGGACAAGAAAAAGATAAATACCTAACGTTTTTTGGTGCCGGAAAAGCCGTTTATCAATACAACGAAAAAAATAAATTAAAATTCATCCTTTCAGGATATCACACGCAAGAGCAAGAATATTATGATATTTTAGCACAATATCGTTTGGGTGAAGTGGATGCGAATATTGGTTCTGAAACGTTTGGGGATGTTGTTTTTACTCGTGGAATTGGATCACAATTAAATCACGCGCGTAACGATTTAGATGCTTTAATCGTAAATGCCGAAGTAAAAGGTTTTCATGAACTAAACGAAAAATCACAATTTGAATGGGGTGCAAAATTCACTAAAGAAGATATTCGTGATAGAATTGTAGAATGGGAAGTAATTGACTCAGCTGGGTTTTCCTTACCTAATCCTATTTTAGATTATCAAAATGATCAGCCTTACAATCCGTATGTTGGACCATTAGCACCTTATCAGAATGTAAGAGCAACTAATTATACTAAAATCAATCGATTGTCAGGTTATGCACAATGGAATTACAGAGGAAATATTGGCGATCATGACTATTGGGTAAATGCTGGAATTCGTGCACATCAATGGCAAGTGGATGCCGATGGAAGACCTAAAGGGGATAGCCAAATAACATTTTCACCAAGAGTTCAGTTTGCTTTTAAACCTAATTGGGATAAAGATATGTTGTTCCGATTATCAGGAGGATTATATCATCAACCGCCGTTTTATAGAGAATTACGAGATTATGATGGTGTAGTGCAAACTAATGTAAAAGCACAGCAATCGGTTCATGTAGTTTTGAGCAATGATTATAGTTTTAAAATGTGGAAGCGACCGTTTAAATTGGTTTCCGAAGCGTATTATAAAAATATTACCGATGTAAATACGTATACAATTGATAACGTTCGTATTCGTTACAGAGCCAACAACGATGCCGAAGCTTATGCTTATGGGTTTGATGCTCGTTTAAACGGAGAATTTGTACCAGGAACAGAATCGTGGTTTACTTTTGGTTATTTAAAAACCGAAGAAAATCAAGATGGAAAAGGTTTTATTGCTCGTCCAACCGATCAACGATTAAAATTTGGCGTTTTGTTTCAAGATTATATGCCAAATATTCCAAATTTGAGATTGTATCTGAATTTAGTTTACAACACCGGATTGCCAGGTGGTTCACCTGCTTATGCTGACCCATACGCTTATCAATTACGTTTGAATGATTACCGCAGAGCCGATGTTGGATTCTCTTTTGTGTTTAAAGATGAAAAAATCAAATCAAGTAAAGTTTGGTTAAAACCGTTTAATGAATTTTCATTGGGATTAGAAATTTTCAATTTATTCAACAATCAAAATGCCATTACGAATACTTGGGTGCGAGATGTGTATACCAAATCGCAATACGGAATTCCAAATTACATGACTACTCGAGTTTTTAATATTAAATTGGTTGCAAGGCTGTAATCAATGTTTTTTAGTATATTTGACTATAAATACTTTTCCATGAAACGCATTATCACATCAATAGTTTTGCTAACCGCACTTATCAGTTGCAAGCAAGAAAAGGAAACGCCAAAAGTAATTTACGAAGATGGTAAATCTAAAGTGGGAACTACTGCTAAAGATACCGCGTCTTTTAAAGTTGCCGATTTGCCTATTTTGATGGAAGAAACACAATATTTGATTCATCCTGTTGGCGATATTCGTGTGTATGATACTGATAGTAGAGCATATGGAAGTAGTAAAACAAACCAAGTGAGCTATGCAATTTCAAATTATAATCGATTTGAAATTACAGGATATTTTGATAATTTAAATTTCCAACATATTGATTCTACGAATGTAAAACCTTTAACCGATAAAAAAATTCAAATTCAAACTGCTACTTTTTTAGACGGAATTGCTTCAAAAACCAAGAAGCAAATTATTGCTTACACATTGGTTGATGCGGATACCAATAAAGATGGAAAAATCAACCAAAACGACATTAAATCATTGTATTTGAGTACGGCAAGTGGCGAAAATTTCACAAAACTTTCAGAAGAATTTCAAGAATTAGTCGATTGGAATATTATTGAAGCACAGAACCGTTTATACTTTAGATGTATCGAAGACATCAACAAAAACGGTGCTTTTGATAAAAATGATAAAGTACATTATCACTATGTAAACTTGTTAGCAAACGAGTGGAAAGTGGAAGTGTATACTCCGAATTAGTATATATCATCCCTACGGGATTTTAGTTTCTGTTGATTTCTTTTGTTACCAATATTACATGCCTAACGGCATTTATTCAAATTGCAATAATTTTTTAGCATAGACTTGTTAGTTCCGTAGGAACGATATTTTGGTAACAATAAGTGATAGGTGAGAAAAAGTCCCGTAGGGACGACATTAAAATAATAGAAATTAAAAAATAAAATCAGTTTCAATCCGCGTTGCAAAGCATCCTTTTCATCTGCGTTCAACCTCTAAATCAAAATATCACTTTCTAAATCCGATTTTTCAATTTCGAAATCAAATCCTAGTTTAGAAACCAATTCAATTACCAAATTTTTATACCAGTTTTCACTTTTTGGGTGAATGTAGATTTTTTCAATCAATTGGTTTAGGTTTACATCTACTTTTAACCCGTTGTCGATTTTTAAATTGGTGTTGGAAACGTCAGAGATAATGCGAATTTCTCTTTCGTACTGAAAACTTTTTCGTTTAAATAAAAACGGGAAAAACGTATCATCAAAAGGAATAAATTCTTTTTTGTAATCGATATAATTTACGGCTCCAATGTATTGCTCCGTTTTTTTCTCAGGAAGTAAGGCTTCTTTTAATCTGCCAATAGTAGTTTGAATGGCTAAACCTTCCGTATTTTGAGTGAAAATCTGCCACATGGCAAACGATTCATATTCGTTAATGTGCCAACTACTAACCACTACTTTTTCACGATGCGATTTATAATTGTCTAAAAACTTTGGGTTATTTGCTGCAATTTTCTTGATTTCTTCAAAAGTGGGTTCTGAAAATGTGCCTTCATATTGGTCTTCAAACTTATCAGAGCGTGACATAAATAACTGACGCGACATCAACATGTCTAAAAATTTAGACAAGTCCAAATATTTCCAAACAATAGTATCATTGTCTTCGGGTAACGTAATATTTGAGCTGTTTATGTACATTTTTCAAGTTCAAAATTCAAGTTCAAAATTCAATTATAAAATAGATTCCTGTCGGAATGATAAGTTTGTGTAAGACTTAAATGAACTTAATCCATAAAGATACTTAACTTCAAAAACTTATGTGACTTATATGTTTAAAATTTAAAAATCTGTTTAAATCAGCGTTTCGCTTTAGCGAATCAGTTTCATCAGCGTACTAATTTACTCGAAACTCTGCATCATCACCAACTTAGAATACGTTCTGTTTAAAGCTAATAATTCGTCATGCGTTCCTTGTTCCACGATTTCGCCTTTGTGCATCACCACAATTTTATCTGCTTTTTGAATGGTTGATAAACGGTGCGCAATCACTATCGAAGTTCTATTTTGCATCATATTTTCTAATGCCACTTGAACAAACTTTTCACTTTCGGTATCTAAAGCTGAAGTTGCTTCATCCAAAATCATAATCGGTGGATTTTTCAAAACGGCTCTCGCAATCGATAAACGTTGTTTTTGTCCGCCCGAAAGTTTTCCACCCGCATCACCAATGTTGGTTTCAATTCCGTTAGGTAAAGCAGAAACGAATTCGTAGGCATTTGCTACTTTTAAAGCCGCAATAATTTCCTCATCTGTCGCATCTTGTTTTCCTAAACGAATATTGTTTTTAATCGAATCGTTAAATAAAATCGAATCTTGTGTAACCAATCCCATTAAATCTCGAAGCGAATGTAAAGTCATATCTTTAATATCGATACCATCTATTTTTACGGTTCCTTCTTGCACATCATAAAAACGTGTCAATAAATTCGCAATCGTACTTTTTCCAGAGCCTGATTGCCCAACCAATGCCACCGTTTTTCCTTTCGGAATTTCCAAAGAGAAGTTTTTCAATACATTTTCATCAGCATATCTAAAGTTGATGTTTTCAATGCTGATTTTTTCGTTGAAAGATTCTTTTACAATTGCATTTTCTTTATCAGTAATGGTATTTTCAACTTCTAAAATTTCGAATACACGTTCTGCAGCAGCTAAACCATTTTTTACTGCGTAAGATGCTTTAGAGATTGCTTTTGCAGGAGTTAAAATGTTGTAAGCTAATCCAAGATAAACAATAAATAAAGCGCCATTTAATGTTTTGTCTATTAAAACTAAGTTTCCACCATACCACAAAAGTACTGCAATTGTTACAATTCCCATGAATTCACTCATTGGAGATGCTAAATTATTTTTCTTTCCTATACTATTATTCAAACGAAGTAATCTATCAATTGAATCATTGAAAATAGTTTTGAAATAGCCTTCTGAATTATAACTTTTTACCACTTTTAATCCACCTAAACTTTCTTCTACAATCGAAATTAAAAAGCCATTTTCTTTTTGAGCATTTTGTGATTTCGATTTTAAACTTTTACCAATTTTTGAAATTATAAATCCCGAAATAGGGATAAAAATAAATACAAAAAGTGTTAATTCGAGACTTATTCTCATCATTGCGATAATGGCAAAAACAATAGTTAATGGTTCTTTTACAATAAGTTCTAAAACCATAAAAAACGAATTTTGCACTTCATTAACATCACCTAACATTCTTGCCATAACATCACCTTTTCTTTTTTCAGAATAATAAGAAATAGGTAAAGAAATGATTTTATCATACATTTTTTCACGTAAATCACGAAGTACTCCGTTTTTTACTTTTGTTAAATGTTGCGATGCAAAATAGTTAAAAATGTTTTTGAATAAAAATGTTGAAATTACTAATGCAACGGTAAGTAATAGTGCATATTGTGGTCCGTTTTCCGCAGATAATTTTGTAATGTAAAATTGTAGATATTGTTTTCCATATGAACCCAATTCCCAAATTCCATTATATTTAGGTAATTCTGTAACAGCTTCATTCATTTTAAACAAAACTTCCATTAATGGAAAAAGTGCTACAAACGAAAGTGTGCTGAATAAGGCGTATAAAACATTAAAAAACACATTCCAAAAAATGTGGCTTTTGAATTTTTTTGCAAACGGAATTATTTTCTTTAAATTTTCGTCCATTTAGTTTAATTTCATTGCCGAAATAATGCCAGCAATTTTGTTATCTAATTCTTTTTCTAATGAATCTGCGTTTTCAATGGTATCTAAAACTCCATTTACGCTGAAATAGAATTTGATTTTTGGTTCGGTTCCGCTTGGTCTAGCGCAGATTTTACTTCCGTCTTCCAAATAGTAAATTAATACGTTCGATTTTGGGATGTTGATTTCAAATTCTTCATTATTCATGAAGTCTTTTCCTTTAGAAGCTTGATAATCTTCAATGCAAATTACACGTTGTCCGTTGATTTCTTTCAATGGATTTTCACGTAAATCTATCATCATTTGTTTGATTTCGTTGGCACCTTCAATTCCTTTTTTGGTAATCGAAATTAAATGTTCTTTATAGAAGCCAAAATCAATATATAAATTCAATAATTCTTGATATAACGAACTTCCTGAAGCTTTTGCTTGTGCAGCAATTTCACTCACTAATAAGATAGCGGCAACGGCATCTTTATCGCGAACGGCATCGCCAACCATGAAACCAAAACTTTCTTCACCACCACCAACAAATTTCTGATTTGGGAAATCTTTAATGAATTTTGCAATCCATTTGAAACCTGTTAATCCTACTTTGCATTCTACATCGTAAGCAGCTGCTAATTCCAACATCATTGGAGTAGAAACAATAGTTGAACCAATGAATTCATTTCCTTTAAATTTATCGGCGCGTTTCCATTGTTCTAAAAGGAAAGCCGTCATGATAACCATCGTTTGGTTTCCATTCAATAGTTTGATCTTTCCATCTAAATCACGAACAGCAACACCTAAACGGTCAGAATCTGGGTCAGTTCCTACAACAATGTCAGCTCCAGTTTTTTCTGCCAAAGCAATTGCCATTGACAACGCTTCTGGTTCTTCTGGATTTGGAGAAATTACGGTTGGGAAATCACCATTTGGTTCTGCCTGTTCTGGAACAATATTTACATCGGTATAACCAGCTTTTGCCAAAACACTCGGAATCGATTTAATCGATGTTCCGTGTAAAGAAGTATAAACGATTTTTAAATTCGCTTTTGCTTCTGCGGGTGTGTTAAAACTTGCGTTTTCAACGGTTGATTTTGCGAAAGCTTCGTCAACTTCAGTATCTATATATTCAATTAAATCGTTGTTGGCCTCGAATTTAATTTCGCTGTATTTTAAATCTTCGATTACCTTAATAATTTCGGCATCTTGAGGTGGAACTAATTGTCCGCCATCTTGCCAATATACTTTGTATCCGTTGTATTCTGGTGGATTGTGAGAAGCTGTTAACACAATTCCTGCATGGCAATTCAAATAACGAACTGCAAATGATAACTCAGGAGTTGGGCGCATATCCGAAAACAAATACACTTTAATTCCGTTAGCCGAAAACACATCAGCTACTACTTTAGCCAATGTATTACTGTTATGACGACAATCATAAGCAATGGCTACTTTTAATTGCTCATTTGGAAACGATTTATGTAAATAATCCGATAAACCTTGCGTGTTTTTACCTAATGTATATTTGTTGATACGATTGGTTCCAACACCCATAACACCGCGCATTCCGCCGGTTCCAAACTCTAAATTTTTATAGAAACTTTCTTCTAACTCTTTTGGAGCCGAAGTCATCATTTCTTTGATTGCTTCCTGAGTTGCTTCGTCAAATGTTGGTGTTAACCACTCGTTTACTTTGTTTAAAATACTTTGTTCGATATGCATAATCTGTATGTTTTGAGAGAACTATTGTTTTCTCATATATTATAATACTTCTGAAATCTTATAACGTTCTTCGTTGTTTTTGGTTCGTAGGATGATTTCACCTAAAAATCCGGCTAAGAATAATTGTGTTCCAATTAACATTGCGGTTAACGACAAATAAAATTGCGGTCTTTCGGTGATTAATCTTCCTGAAGTGTTGATGAATAATTTATCGATTCCTAAATAGAAAGCAAATAAAAATCCAATCACAAACATAATAGAACCTAATAATCCAAAAAGGTGCATTGGTCTTTTCCCGAAGGTTGATAAAAACCAAATCGTAATTAAATCCAAAAATCCATTAATAAAACGACTCATTCCAAATTTAGAATTTCCGTATTTTCTAGCTTGATGAATTACGACTTTTTCACCTATTTTTCCAAAACCAGCATTTTTCGCTAAAACAGGAATGTAACGGTGCATTTCTCCCGAAACTTCTATGTTTTTAATAACAATATTCTTATAGGCTTTTAATCCGCAATTGAAATCATTCAAATGAACACCAGATGTTTTTCGAGCAGCCCAATTGAATAATTTAGATGGAATATTTTTCGCCACAACAGAATCGTAACGTTTTTTCTTCCAACCTGAAATCAAATCATAATTATCTTCAGTAATTAAACGGAATAATTCTGGAATTTCATCTGGACTATCTTGTAAATCGGCATCCATGGTAATAACTACATCGCCTTGCGCTTTAGCAAAACCTGCGTGTAATGCTTGCGATTTTCCGTAATTTCTAAGAAAACGGATTCCTTTTACATTCGGATTTTCATTTGAAAGCTGTGAAATAACATCCCAAGAAGCATCTGTACTACCGTCATCAATAAATAGGATTTCGTATGAATAGTTGTGCGTTTGCATCACTTTCACAATCCAATTGTGTAACTCGGGTAACGATTCTTGTTCGTTTAATAATGGGATAACTATAGATAAATTCATTTATTTAGAATACAGGTTTGTCTTTTTTTACAATAACTCCAACAATTAATGAATGAATTAATCCAATAACACAATACATTATAATTGTAAAAGGAACAACAACATATGGATTCATAAACATTTTGACAAATTTCATCGACATTTTTAACTGCTCCGAAGTCATTGTTGGATTTTGTTTAACTGTAATTTCTTGAATTTGATTTAATAATTCATCTTTAAATTCTGGAAAAATAAAATCAAATATTAAGTAAAAAACACCATACATCAAAGCTGCAAGAGCGCTTATTGTAAGTCCAATTTTTATGGTTTCACCTAATGAAATGAAGCCATGGTTTATTTTTGTTTTGTAATGGTTTGCAGCTAAATAAATAAACAGGAATGGTAAAACCAAATAATTAAGAATATTAATAACCGCACCGACAATTGGTGATTCTTGGGGATTAATATCTAAAACATACATTATTACAAATTCTAATATCATTATGATACCAAAAGTAATAGCATAATTCATTGCCGATTTGCCTGGAGATAGTGTTTCTGTCATAATAGGTTTAATTAATTTACAAATATAAGAATTCTAATCGTTCTATATGAGTGATAAAAAATAAAAAAAAGTTACATAAAGATTGTTAGATTAAAAAATAAATGTAATTTTGCACTCTGAAATAAAAAGTTTATAAACCAAAAGGTTATAAAATGTTTACACCTCTTTTAATGTAGAGCCGCGAAACAAGTTATAATCGCTTAATAAAAAGATTTACAAAATGAAAAAAGGTATTCACCCAGAAAATTACAGATTAGTTGCATTTAAAGACATGTCAAATGAAGATGTTTTTATCACTAAATCTACAGTAGAAACTAAAGAAACTATTACTCACGAAGGTGTTGAGTATCCAGTTTTCAAAATGGAGATTTCTAGAACGTCTCACCCTTTTTACACAGGTAAATCTAAACTTATTGATACAGCAGGTCGTATCGATAAGTTCAACAGTAAATACGCTAAAAAAGCTAAATAATTTTTCGCTTTTTCAAAATAGAGAAAAGCTTCACTTAGGTGAGGCTTTTTTTATTGCCTAAATCTTCCTACTTTTGAGTATTGTTTTAAACAATTCATCACTTTAACAATTCAACATAATGAACTATATACTTTTTGACGGAACCGTTCGCAATGCTTTACTTCCTTTTACTTTTACTCGTCCAGTTGCTGATATTCGTATCGGAATTTTAACAATTCGAGAAAAGTGGGAAAAATATTTAGGATATACCACCACAACGCTTACCGAAGAATACTTGATGGAGAAATATCCAATGGTGGAAATGGAAGAAAACATTATGATTAACGCTTCGTTTTTACCAAATCCGATTTTAATCGATATGGTTCAAAATTTGAATGCTAAAGAAGCGATTCTTTTTGGAGAAGAAATTATCGCTTTTCACACCAATGATACGCAAGAAGATATCGATTTTGATGAATATGAACTAATTGAATACGAAGGTGATGTTTTAAGAATTGAAAATACTTGGGACATTTTTGCGAAGAATGATGCAGCTATTCGAGAAGATTTTGAGCTACTTACAGAAGATAGATTTTCTCAACCCATTCCAAAAAGCGTCAACGTAATTGCGCCTGAAAACATTTTTATTGAAGAAGGAGCGAAGTTAGAATTCGTAACGTTAAACGCTTCAACAGGTCCAATTTACATTGGAAAAAATGCAGAAATCATGGAAGGTTCTGTTATTCGTGGACCATTTGCATTATGTGAAGAAGCGCAAGTGAAATTAGCAACAAAAGTGTACGGAGCAACAACTGTTGGACCTCATTGTCGTATTGGTGGCGAAGTGAATAATTCAGTTTTATTCGGGTATTCTAATAAAGGACATGATGGATTTTTAGGGAATTCTGTTTTAGGTGAATGGTGTAACATTGGTGCCGATTCGAATAATTCTAACTTAAAAAACAACTACGAAGAAGTGCGCTTGTGGAGCTATGAAACCGAAGGTTTTGCACGCACAGGTTTGCAATTCTGCGGTTTAATGATGGGAGATCACAGTAAGTGTGGTATCAATACGATGTTCAATACAGGAACAGTGGTTGGAGTTTCAACGAATATTTTTGGATCTGGATTTCCAAGAAATTTTGTACCAAGTTTCTCATGGGGTGGAGCTTCTGGATTTACAATTTACATCACTAAAAAAGCATTCGAAACCGCTAAAATTGTAATGAGTCGCCGTCATGTAGAATTCACAGAACAAGACGCTAAAATTTTAGAACACGTTTTTGAGGAAACGAAGAAATATCGAAAAGAGTAATCTAATTTGAAAATTTGAAGATGTATGGATTTGAATATTACTTTGACTCTAATTACATTTTCAAATTTTCAAATGAAATAATTTTCAAATTTAACTATCTTTGCACTCTCAATTTTTTGACAACGATTTCATTAATTGAGTTTTACTTATGGAAAACAAGAAAAAAGTCGCGTTCTACACTTTAGGATGCAAATTGAACTTCTCAGAAACGTCTACAATTGCACGTGATTTTCAAAATGAAGGTTTTGAACGTGTTGATTTTGAAGAAATTGCAGATATTTATGTAATTAATACGTGTTCGGTTACTGATAATGCCGATAAACAATTCAAGCAAATTGTTAAAAAAGCAATGAAGCTTAATGATAAAGCGTTTGTCGCTGCTGTTGGTTGTTATGCCCAATTAAAACCAGAAGAATTAGCCGCAGTTGATGGCGTAGATTTGGTTTTAGGAGCGACAGAAAAATTCAAAATCACTGATTATATTAATGACTTGTCGAAAAACGACATGGGTGAAGTACATTCATGCGAAATTGAAGAAGCTGATTTTTATGTAGGAAGTTATTCGATTGGCGACAGAACTCGTGCTTTCTTAAAAGTACAAGATGGTTGTGATTATAAATGTACCTATTGTACAATTCCATTAGCAAGAGGAATTTCTAGAAGTGATGCATTAGAAAATGTATTGAAAAATGCTTCCGAAATTTCACAACAAGGCATAAAAGAAATTGTGTTAACCGGTGTAAATATTGGTGATTACGGAAAAGGGGAATTCGGAAATAAAAAACACGAACACACTTTTTTAGATTTAGTAAAAGCATTAGATGAAGTTGAAGGTATCGAGCGTTTACGAATTTCTTCCATCGAACCTAATTTATTGAAAAACGAAACGATTGAATTTGTGTCACAAAGTCGAACATTTGTTCCGCATTTTCATATTCCATTACAATCGGGTTCAAATGATATTTTGAAGAAAATGAAACGTCGTTACATGCGTGAATTGTATACAGAACGTGTTGCAAAAATTCGCGAAGTAATGCCTCATGCTTGTATTGGAGTGGATGTTATTGTAGGATTTCCAGGCGAAACAGACGAGCATTTCTTAGAAACGTATCATTTTTTGAATGATTTAGATATTTCGTATTTACACGTTTTTACCTATTCGGAAAGAGATAATACAGAAGCGGTTGATATGGATGGAGTAGTACCAGCTAATGTACGTTCAAAAAGAAGTAAAATGTTACGCGGACTTTCAGTTAAGAAAAGAAGAGCGTTTTACGAAAGTCAAATTGGAAGTAACAGAACGGTTTTATTTGAAAGCGAAAATAAAGAAGGCTATATTCATGGTTTTACCGAAAATTACGTAAAAGTAAAAACACCTTGGAATCCAGAATTAGTGAATACATTACACGAAATTAATCTAACCAAAATAGATGAAGACGGAAGTGTAAGAATGGAATTCATAAACGTAGAAGCATAAAAAAATCCCAAGTTGAATAGACTTGGGATTTTTTTTAGGATTAAATCATTAATCCTGGAGGCAAAAGCTCTCGATATTTTCTATTTTTTCTAAAGAAACTTATGAACTTTGCGTGCGTTGGCACCACTTTTAGTTTTCGTTCTTCAGCTAGTTCTAGTACGGTTTTAATAAATTCATGATGCAACTCTTCATCTTCATTATTGTTATTACAAAATTTGGTTAAAAAAAGTTTGCGTTCTTGTACAGAGTACTCAATTGCAACCAAACCAGTTTCCGTAATAATTTCAAATTGTCTTAAAAGTTCATTATCTTTGATTTCCATGATAACTTCAATTAGAGTGCAAATTTACGAAACTTTTTTAATATAATGGTAATGAGTAAGGTTCCAGTTTATTTCATGCCAGGTTTGGCGGCAAGTCCTACAATTTTCGAAAACATAAAATTACCAGAAGACCAATTTGAAATGCATTTTTTGGAATGGTTTTTGCCTAATGATAAAGAAAGTATCGAAAGTTACGCGCTTCGAATGACCGAGAAAATTCAAGATGAAAACCCGGTTTTAGTGGGAGTTTCTTTTGGAGGAATTTTGGTACAAGAAATGGCAAAGCATATTAAAACGCAGAAAGTAATTATCATTTCGAGCGTAAAATCAAATACCGAATTTCCGCCAAGATTAAAAATTGCAAGAGCAACAAAAGCCTATAAATTATTACCAACACAATTGCTGTCGAATGTAGAATTGTTAGTGAAATACGCTTTCGGAAACAATATTGTTGCAAAAAGATTAAAACTTTATGAAAAATATTTGTCGGTAAGAGATAAAAAATATTTAGATTGGGCTATAGAAAACACACTGATTTGGACGCAAAAAAAGGCTGATGAAAATGTAATTCACATTCATGGTGATGCCGATGAAGTTTTTCCAATAAAACACATTCAAAATTGTATTGTGATTAAAGGAGGAACACACATAATGATTATTAATAAATTTAAGTGGTTGAATGAAAATTTACCCAAATTAATTCTAAACGAAAAAGAATGAAAAAGTATATGACGAAGAAGATAGTAATTATAGGAATGGTTGCTGTATTGGCAAGTTTTCTTATTTATGGAGTAGTTTCAGAGAAAGCAAAATTTTCTCCTGTTGGATATAATTTGAAAATGGATTTTTCTGGAGAGGAAGTGCCAACATTTATGGCGGATGTTCAGGAGCGTTTAGATAAAGAAATGATTACCAATATGAATTATCATACGAATACCACTTTGGTAATCAAACGTGCGAATAAAGTTTTTCCTATTATTGAGCCTATTTTAGCAAAATATGGAGTTCCTGATGATTTTAAATACTTGGCAGTAATTGAAAGTAGTTTGGTAAATGCTGTTTCACCCGCTGGAGCAAGAGGTGTTTGGCAATTTATGCCTGCAACAGCCAAAGAAAAAGGAATGGAAGTGAGCGATGAGGTAGACGAACGTTATCATTTAGAAAAATCAACTGAAGCGGCTTGCAAATATTTATTAGTAGCGAAAGAAAAATTCGGTTCATGGACGCTAGCTGCCGCTTCATATAATGGAGGAATGAACGGAATCAGTAAAAAAATGGAAGAGCAACAAGTAGATAATTACTATGATTTATTGCTTACAGAAGAAACTTCGCGTTATGTTTTCCGAATTTTAGCTCTGAAAGAAATCATGAAAAATTCAGATAAATACGGATTTAGAATTCCAAATGAAGCATTATATTACAATATTCCAACACGTAAATTAGTAATCGACAGTAGTATTACCGATTTGGCTAAATTTGCAAAATCACAAGGGGTGAACTATAAGATTTTAAAAATTCACAACCCATGGTTAAGAGATAAAAAATTAACAAATACTTCTGGTAAAAAATATGAAATCGAAATCCCAACTTCAGGATATAACAAACAATAAACACCCAATGGATATTCAAATAGTTATATCTTTAGTATTAATTGGTGTTTTAGCAGGAATCTTAAGCGGATTAGTTGGAGTAGGAGGCGGCGTAATTATGGTGCCTTTGTTGGTGTTGCTTTTAGGATTTAATCAGCACCAAGCCCAAGGAACTAGTTTAGCGGTTTTAGTTGTTCCGGTAACGGCGATTGCGGTTTATACCTATCACAAAGAAGGTTATATCGATTGGCGTTATGTGGGGATAATTGCAGTGTTTTTTATTATTGGAGGGTATTTTGGAAGTAAAATGGCGGTTAATTTAGACCAAAAAATGTTAAAGAAAATTTTTGGTGTTATCTTGCTTTTGATTGCTGGAAAAATGCTTTTGGAAAAATAAAAAATCCACATAGAAAGCCAGTTGTATTGTAATTAAAGGAGTTGAGACTATGAAAACATTATAATCGTCTCTAAAACCGTTTTCTATGTGGAAGAAAATAAAGTTATTAATGAGTAGCTAATCTTGTTTTGTTTAAACTATTGGCAATTAATAAAGAATTTATATCAGTATTTAATGCAGTTATAGAATTGTCAAACGAAGTTTTAAAATCTATTTTATACAATGGTTTTGAACTTCTTTTTTTAATTGAAACTACTGTTCTTGAAGCATCTAAATAATACGACGTAGGAAAACCAAGTGTCTTTTTTAATAATTTTATGGTCGCTTGATCTTTTGAATAACTTTCATGCGCATAGCAAACTTCAATTTGACTATTAAATTTTCGAGCTATCTTTTTCATGTTTTGTTTCTTATCCCAAAAAATAACAACAATTTTAATTTTGCCTTTATAATCTTGTGCCATTTTATTCAATGCCGGAATTTCTCCTTTTTCAATTACACACCAAGACGCATAAGTAAAAATTAAGGTTGGAATTTTAATAGAACTCAAATGTAATTTCTTTTTTCCAATTCTTTTAAACGAAAAATCATCAAATTGTGTACCTATTAATGTATTAGAAACTAATGAATCATATAAATAAGTGGCTTTTATATAGTCTTTTTTTGAATAGGCTTTATTGCTGTAACTTATATATTGTTTAATGTTTTTTTTAACAGCAGTTGAGAAAGAAACAATAGAATCTTTATTCGCAAAAGAACTAAACGAATAAAATAATATAAAAAAATACAAGTAAAACGGTTTCATAATCTACTTGTTTTATACATATAAAACTATGAAAACTAATTGATTAGCTGTAAGAAAATCGGCAAGAAATACAAAAAACTCGTTAAACTAACAAAAAAAGCACCTTAAAAGGTGCTTTTGTGTGTTGAAAATGAAATAGTTACATTTTTTTCATTTGATCTTTCATCATTTTAATCTGATCTTTTAGCATATTTTGTTTGTCTAATTTCTTAGCTTCATTCAATAAGTTAGTAGCTTCAATTTTTCTTCTACGCGTCATAGCAATCCCAGCTAATTGTAATTTAGCTAAAGCTAAATCTTGATCCATAGATAAACCAAGAGCAATTGCTTTTTTGAAATATTTTTCAGCTTCAATTAAATTAGTTTGCGAAACCATTAAACCGTGTAAGTAATTAAAATAACCTTGTTGTTTTTGTACCAAAGCAGCTTCAGGGTTTTTAATGTATGATAACCATTTTTGTGCTCCAGGAAAATCTTGTTTTCGTAACTTTAAAAAAGCCAATAAAATAAACTCGTTTTTAAAGTATAAGAAAATAAAAATAGTAGAGAATAATAATAAAAAGATACCATTTCCGATATTACTTTCTGTAAATTGATAAATTCCAAATGCTATAATTAAAGCGGCAAGAACTAATTTGATATTTTTATGAAACATTATAGTGTATATTTGTTGACTGCAAAGATAATAAAATGAATTAAAAATATTTTTAAAAAAGTGCTTGCGAATGAAAAAAGTCTTTGTATATTTGCACTCGGTTTTCAGGATAGGAAACCTATGAGTTTTAAAAAAGATTTTTATTTATAGATTTTAAAAGATACTACAATGAGTAAGAGAACGTTTCAACCATCAAAAAGAAAAAGAAGAAATAAGCACGGTTTCATGGATAGAATGGCTTCTGCTAATGGAAGAAAAGTGCTTGCTCGTAGAAGAGCTAAAGGAAGACATAAGTTAACTGTTTCTTGCGAACCAAGACACAAAAAATAATGTTTTAGCTTAAAACAATATATCAGCCGTTACTTTTATTAGTAGCGGCTTTTTTTTAAACTGTTTATAAAATTTAATAAGTTTTAAAGCTCATTCTGATGTAAACCTTTGAAAATTAGTAATTTTATATTCGCATTATAACTACAACCCACAACAACAAAACAACAAAAAATGCCTAAAGACACAACAATCAAATCGGTATTAATTATTGGATCAGGACCTATTGTTATTGGTCAAGCTTGCGAATTTGACTACGCAGGTTCTCAGTCAGCTCGTTCATTAAGAGAAGAAGGAATTGAAGTTATCTTGATTAACTCAAACCCTGCAACCATTATGACCGACCCAACCATGGCCGATCATGTTTACTTAAAACCGCTTACCACAAAATCTATTATTGAAATCCTAAAAGCACATCCACAAATTGATGCTGTTTTACCAACCATGGGAGGACAAACGGCTTTAAATCTTTGTATTGAAGCAGATGAAAAAGGAATTTGGAAAGATTTCAACGTAAGATTAATTGGTGTAGATATCAATGCCATCAATATCACCGAAGATAGAGAGCAATTCAAAAACTTATTAAATAAAATCGGAATTCCGCAAGCACCAGCTAAAACGGCTAACTCTTTCTTACAAGGAAAAGAAATTGCTCAGGAGTTTGGTTTTCCATTGGTAATCCGTCCTTCGTTTACATTAGGAGGAACTGGAGCAGCAATTGTGTACAAAAAAGAAGATTTTGACGGTGCTTTAACCTATGGTTTAGAAGCATCTCCAATTCACGAAGTCTTGATTGATAAGGCTTTAATGGGCTGGAAAGAATACGAATTAGAATTATTACGCGATAGTAACGACAACGTAGTTATCATCTGTACGATTGAAAATATGGACCCAATGGGAATCCATACTGGAGATTCGATTACAGTGGCACCTGCGATGACTTTATCAGATACAACATTCCAAAAAATGCGTGATATGGCGATTTTAATGATGCGCTCTATCGGAAATTTTGCTGGAGGTTGTAACGTACAATTCGCAGTTTCACCTGATGATAAAGAAGATATCGTGGCGATAGAAATCAATCCACGTGTATCTCGTTCTTCGGCTTTAGCATCAAAAGCTACGGGTTACCCAATTGCTAAAATCGCATCGAAATTAGCTTTAGGATACAACTTAGATGAATTACAAAATCAAATTACAAAATCAACTTCGGCTTTATTTGAACCAACGTTAGATTATGTAATCGTTAAAATACCAAGATGGAACTTCGATAAATTTGAAGGTTCAGACCGTACGTTAGGACTTCAAATGAAATCGGTAGGAGAAGTGATGGGAATTGGACGTTCGTTCCAAGAAGCGCTTCACAAGGCTACTCAGTCGTTAGAAATCAAACGTAATGGGTTAGGAGCAGACGGAAAAGGTTATAAAAACTACGAACAAATCATCGAAAAATTAACTTTCGCGAGTTGGGACCGAGTTTTCGTAATTTATGACGCCATCGCGATGGGAATTCCGTTAAGCAGAATTCATGAGATTACTAAAATCGACATGTGGTTCTTAAAGCAATATGAAGAATTATTCCATTTAGAAAGAGAAATTTCGAATTATAAAGTAGATACATTACCAAGAGAATTGCTTTTAGAAGCGAAGCAAAAAGGATACGGAGACCGCCAAATTGCCCACATGATGGGTTGTTTGGAAAGTCAAGTGTATAAATTGCGTGAAGACCAAAATATTAAGCGTGTGTACAAATTAGTAGATACGTGTGCAGCAGAATTTAAAGCGATAACTCCTTATTTCTACTCGACTTTTGAAGCTGAAATTGAAAAAGCAGACGGAACCAAATACGTTCACAACGAAAGTATCGTTACCGATAAGAAAAAAGTAGTTGTTTTAGGTTCGGGACCAAATAGAATTGGACAAGGAATTGAGTTCGATTATTCTTGTGTTCACGGTGTTTTAGCTGCGAAAGAATGTGGTTACGAAACCATCATGATTAACTGTAATCCAGAAACGGTTTCTACCGATTTTGATACGGCAGATAAATTGTATTTCGAGCCTGTTTTTTGGGAACATATTTACGATATCATCCAACACGAAAAACCAGAAGGTGTAATCGTTCAGTTAGGTGGACAAACAGCCTTGAAATTAGCTGAAAAATTAGCAAAATACGGAATCAAAATTTTAGGAACTTCATTCGATGCTTTGGATTTAGCCGAAGATAGAGGGCGTTTCTCAGATTTATTAACCGAATTAAATATACCATTTCCTAAGTTTGGAATTGCAGAAAGTGCGGAAGAAGCTTCGGTATTAGCAGATACGTTAGACTTTCCATTATTAGTTCGTCCTTCGTATGTATTGGGTGGGCAAGGAATGAAAATTGTCATCAACAAGCAAGAATTAGAAGAACATGTAATTGATTTATTAAAATCGATTCCTGGAAATAAATTACTATTAGACCATTATTTAGATGGTGCTATCGAAGCTGAAGCTGATGCTATTTGCGATGCTGATGGAAATGTGTACATTATAGGAATTATGGAACACATTGAGCCTTGTGGAGTGCATTCGGGCGATAGTAACGCAACTTTGCCTCCGTTTAACTTGGGCGAATTTGTAATGCAACAAATCAAAGACCACACCGAAAAAATCGCAAGAGCATTACAAACGGTTGGTTTAATTAATATTCAGTTTGCGATAAAAGACGATACAGTTTATATTATTGAAGCAAATCCAAGAGCATCTCGTACGGTGCCGTTTATTGCAAAAGCATATGGCGAACCGTATGTAAATTATGCAACAAAAGTAATGTTAGGTCACAATAAAGTAACCGATTTTACTTTCAATCCACAATTAAAAGGATATGCGATTAAGCAACCCGTTTTCTCTTTCAGTAAGTTTCCAAATGTAAACAAAGCATTAGGGCCAGAAATGAAATCAACCGGAGAAAGCATCTTATTCATAGACGATTTAAAAGACGATCAATTCTACGATTTGTACGCAAGAAGAAAAATGTACTTAACGAAGTAATGCATAAAAAGAAAATCCCAATCGAAAGATTGGGATTTTTTATTTGCAAACTCTACCCCTAAAGTCTACAAAGAAGTATTTTAAATAAAATATGATAGTTGTATTTTGTCTTATTTTGTAGTACTAAATTACAAAACCATTTTTAGAGTCTGTTACAGATTTTCTGTACATTTTTAATTTTTTTTTCCAGTGTTTACTGGGATTGTTGTTTTAAAATTCATTTTTTTTAAATTAAAAAGTGCGTATTTTGACTATTGATCAAAAAAAAAGACATCTATTAAGATGTCTTTTTTTTTTGATATTTTTTGGTAAGTATTACATACCACCCATTTGTTTTTGGAATTCTTCCATAGTTACTTTTGTATAACCTTCTCCAATTGTAAAACAATCTTTAGGTAACTCTTTAGAAAAAGAAGTCGCTGTCATTAACATTTCTCCTTGTTCAGTTTTTACTTTCACTTCTAATGGATATCCTGTAAGTTTTACTTTTGCATCATCTTTAGTTTGTTGAGGTGCAATTGCATCAGTAATATAAAAGTCACTTGATGTTCCATCGTTCATTTTTACAGTAGCTTTATAACATTTAAAACCAGCAATTTCTTTAGTGTCTTTTTTGTCGTAACTAACTTCTAAAGCGTTTTCTAAATTTCCTAACCCTTTGTTAGCTTTTAAAGCTTCTTCGCCTACTTCAATAATTTCATACTTCATACCCATTACTTCAATCGCCATTTTAGAATCTTTAAGATTTCCAACAGGAGTAATAGTTTTCATCATCATCATTCCGCCCATCATGTTCATATCTGTTGCTTGATTTTTTTCATCAAAATGAACAGATATTGTGCTTTCGCCCATCATTGCTGCAGCTTCGTCATTTCCAGTTAAGCTCATTTTATAAGTTACAGAACCTTTTTTTAATGCTGTTTGAGCATTGATAGAAACACCCGCTAGTAATATAAATGCGAATGCAATTTTTGTTAATTTTTTCATTTGAATAGATTTTTGTTCTGTAAAAGTAAGAAAATAATTTATTTGAGTAAGAAATCTAAAGAAACATTTACTTTTTTTGAAACTTTTTTACTAACAACACTCGGAATTTCAATGGCGAAGTCATCGCTATTAACAGAAAAGTTTGAACTAATTTCAATTCCTTCATTGGTTTTTCTGATTTTAGCAATTACAGAAATATCTTTCGTTTTCCCATGAAGTTCAAGTTTTCCTTTCAATGTGTAATTTTGAACTGTAGTTGTAATTTTAGAAATATCAAAGTTTTCAATTTTCCCCTTAAATGTTGCTTTTGGATATTTTGCACTTTCAACATAATTTTCATTAAAATGCTCTTCCATTAATGCTACTTTAAATTTGAAACCTTTCATTAAAGCTAATGAAGCGATTTCGCCTGTTTTTGTGTTTAATACACATGAAACACCTGTGTTTTTAGCCTTAACTTCTTCAAATGCTGGTACAGAAGCTTCAAATGATATTGTACCATTTTTGGTAATTATTTTTTCTTGAGCAATAATTGAAAAGCTAAGAAAAAGTATCGGAATTAATAATGTTATTTTCATTGTCTTATTTTTATTGTGGAAAATCAGCATCAATCCATTCTGAAATTGTATTAATATCGTTTTGAGGTAGTCTTGGTCCGCCAAACGGCATAGCGCCAGATGTTCCTTCAGTTCGAGAAATTCTATCTAATAAATTACGAGTCAAAACCGCATCTTTTACATTTTCGTATGTGGTTAAAGACATTGGGGCTCCATTTGTAGGAACATCTCCATGACACATAATACAATTGTTGTTAATGATTGACTTTATGGTCGAAGTGTAAGTAACTTCTGATGTGTTATTTGGTTCTCCCAAATCTGAAAGGCTATCGGTAGTGCAGCTTGAAAGTGTTGCAAATCCTGATAAAATGATTAAATAAATTTTGTTTTTCATAGCGTTTTTTATGTAACAAAAATAAAAAATTAACTTGTATATACAAATAAAATTGTTAATTTTATAGGTTTAAAATTGAAAAAATGAAAAAAAAGTTGTTAATTTTTGGTTTTTTTGTAATAATTTTTGCATTATTGTTGTATAATTATATTTATAAAAATCATCGTGATATCTCAAGTGAAAAGGAATCGTTTGCTGTTTCTGTTGTTGATTTAAAAAATGATTATGATAAAAGCGATAGCCTTGCAAATGCTAAATATCTTGATAAAACTATCATCATCTACGGAAAAATTAGCAGTTTAGATTTAACAAATAATATTCTAACAGTTGATACTTCATTATCAGCAATTATAAAAGAAAAAAATACTACTTTAAAAGTAAATGATTCTATAAAACTAAAAGGTAGATTTATTGGATATGATGATTTATTAGGAGAATTTAAAATGGATGAATGTTCAATTGTTGAATAATATGAAATATGTTTTATTGATTATACTATGTACGTTTTGTCATTGTTTTTCTCAAGAGAATACATTCTTTAATATAGCTCGAAAAGGTACAGTTGAAGAAGCTCGGCAATGGATTTCAGAAAAGCCAAATAGTATTAATGAGATAAATCAACATGGATTTTCGCCTTTGATTTTAGCATGCTACAGCGGAAATATTGAGATGGTTACATTTTTGATTGATAATAATGCAAATGTAGATTTTTTATCTTCCGAAGGAACTGCTTTAATGGCAGCTACGGTTAAGGGAAATCTGAAAATGACAGAATTGCTGCTTAAAAGTGGTGCAAATCCTGATTTAACAAATGAAGCCGGAATTTCTGCATTAATGTACGCTGCCCAATTTAAAAACATTTCAATTGTTAAATTATTATTGCTACACAATGCTAACAAATTATTGTTAGATAAAGAAGGAAAATCAGCTTTTGAATATGCTGTTTTTACTAAAAATGAAGAAATTATTAATCTTTTAAAATAATTAGCTATGAAAAACAAAATTACTTTATTATTACTAATTGGAGTTTCACTTTTAAGTGCCCAGCAAAAATCCACAGGTGTTGTTACTTTGTCTACAAATATGGCGGCAACATTAACGCTTGATAACGGAACTTCAACGGCAACTTTATCTTTAACTGGACCAAATGATAGATGGTTTGCACTCCAATTTGGTTCATTCACTGGTGGAATGGCAGCTGGTTCAGATTTAGTGTATTGGGATAATGTTACATTAGTTGATGCAAGACATGTTGGGATAGGTTCAACTCCTACTACAGATGCAACAAATAACTGGACAATTACTTCAAATTTGAATAATTCGCCAAGTGTTGGTTTAAGAACAATTGTTGCAACAAGAGCTTTTAATACTGGTGATGCAAATGATTTTACATTCAATTTTAGTGATACATCTATCGACTTTGCTTGGGCTCGAATGAGTTCTGCAACATACGGATTAGCTTATCATGGTGGAACCAATAGAGATGTTTCATTGGATAGAACTTTTACGCTTGGTACAGAAAGTTTCTCTTTAAATGATTCACAATTATATCCTAATCCAAGTAATGGAAATTTTACGATTATTGCTAAAACCAATATTACTAAAGTTAACGTATATACAATTACAGGAGCTTTTGTTAAATCAATTGAAGTAAGTGATAATGCAAATAATACAGAAGTAAATGTTTCTGGATTAGAAACAGGTGTTTATCTTTTAGAACTTCAAAATGATGCTGAAAAATCTTGGAAAAAAGTAATTGTAAATTAAACGAAATTTAAAATTTATGCTATTTAGAAAAGGAAAAATTTGGAAAACAGTCATACTATTTGCTTTTCCGTTATTAATGAATGCCCAAGATGATTTGTTAAGTGAAATAGATACAACGGCAACAGATGTAACGGTAGAATCGGCATTCAAATCGCTAAAAATAGTGAATTTAGAATCTACAAAGCTTGCTGCAAAAGGTGATTTTTATTTCATTGTAGCACACCGATTTGGATTTATCGATAAAGGATTTGATGATTTTTTTGGATTAGACAATGCAAACACGCAGTTAAAATTTTTATATGGTGTAAACGATTGGTTAACACTTCATATTGGCAGAAGTGGTTTTCAGGAAACATATGATTTAGCAGCAAAGTATCGATTGTATGCGCAAAAAGAAAATGGGTTTCCGGTAACTATAGTAGGATTTAATAGTGTGGCAATTAATTCTGAATTAAAAGAAGAGGATTATCCAAATTTAAAATTTGAAAATAGATTAAGCTATGTAGCTCAAGTACTAATTTCCAGAAAATTTTCAGATAAATTATCTTTAGAAATTGCGCCAAGTGTTTTTCACGAAAATACATTACGCGATATCTTAGACGAAAATAATGCAGTGATTTTACCCAATCCACAAGATAATACACAATTTGCTGTTGGTCTTGGCGGACGATATAAATTAACAAGTCGATGGTCTGTAAATGTTGATTATGCTGCACATTTAAATAGAGCTTCGCAATCAAATTACAAAAATCCGTTATCAATTGGAGTTGACTTAGAAACTGGTGGACACGTATTTCAAATGCATTTTACAAATGCACAAGCCATGCACGAAACAGGTTATTTAGGGCAAACAGTAGGCGATTGGTCAAAAGGAGAAATTGCTTTTGGATTTAATTTAGTCAGAGTGTTTTAAATAAAATACTATTTGCAATAAACTTTCCTCAATTACCTAAAAGTAGTTGGGGATTTTTTATATTTGGTAAAAATTAAAACACTCAAAATGAAAACAAGAATTCTATTTTTCGCATTGTTTCTTTTTCAATCTATTACACTTTTAGCACAAGATATAGCTTCTTTAAAAACCGAAGCAATTAAATCATACAAAGCTGGTGTGAGTCTGAATTTTGATGCAATTTTTGAAACTACTTATCCAAAAGTATTTGATATCATTTCAAAAGATCAAATGAAGGCAATGTTTGCACAAATGATGGAAAACGAACAATTCTCAATTAAGTTGGTGGAAGTAGAACCTAATTTTTCATTTGGTGAAATCAAGAAAATTGAAGGGAAGACGTTTTGTCTTATTGATCATAATAATGTGATGACAATGAAATTTAATGAGCCAATGGAAGATGCGGAATCTATGACTAATATTTTTAAATCGTCAATGAATGCTGAAAAAGTGACCTATGATAAAGCAACAAATACGTTTCGTATTGAAATGCGTTCAACCTTAATTGCTGTTGCTGACGAATTGACTAAAAACCAATGGAAATTTTTAAATAAAGACAAGGATAATAAATTGTTTTCTATGATTTTTGATGAAAAAATTGTAAAAGCTTTAGCATTATAACATGAACGAAAATAACATCACTTATACCGAATTTTTCAACCAAGTTAGAGCCAGTATTGCGGATGGAACTTTTGCGAAATTAACGCTTGCCAAAACCGTAGGAAAACCCGAATTACAAAACATTTACGTAAAAACCATCGTGGAAGACAATATCTTGAAATTGTCGATGACGTATAAAATTTACACAACTGAAAAGCAAGAATTAATAAAAATTTGCAAATTAGACGATTTAGAAGCTGAACTAATTCCGCACATCAACAATCCGTTTTTATCCGCTTTGTTATTCACTACCGAAGCCGATATTACCATGAAATTAAATAAAAAACGCGTGGCAAGGATTGATGAACAAGCTCCAACATTCAAAAATGCTGATGCAAATTTGGCGGAGTTTTTGGGAAAGTAATATAAAATATATAGTAATTATAGTATGAGAAAAATTTTCCTTTTAATTATAGTAATCTTAGGGTTTAATTGTCAATCTCAAGACATTAAAGGCAGCTGGAAGGTAATTTCCTATGAAGACGAAATAGCTTATTTTAATAAAAGTACTGATTCAATTTCTTATAAGGATTCTTCACGTAAAAATGAAGCTGATAATTTTAAAAAAATGTCAGACCTATTAATTTTTCCAATAACCTATGTTTTTGATGGCAAAGGTAACTTTACTATGAATTTTCCAATGATGGATAGTATAAAAGGTAAATATCAATTAGATAAATCTAATAATAAATTAATACTGATTGATGAAGAAGAAAAAAAAGATGAGTTAAAATATTCATTTGTAAATGAATTATTATTTATAGAGATGGAAATGGAAAATGGTTTTATAAAATTAGGCTTTAAAAGAAGCTAATTTCTATAAAATTATTAGAACTATTTATTCCCCATCCGGAAAAATTTTCCCAGGATTCAACACATTATTGGGGTCAAAAATAGCTTTGATGCGTTCCATTAATTCCAAATGTACTTTTGAAAAGGCAATATCCATGTAGTTTTTTTGTACTAAACCAATACCGTGTTCGCCAGAAAGTGTTCCTTTTAAACCAACCGTCAATTCAAAAATCTCACGAATTCCTTTTGGCACTTCGGTTTTCCAATTGTCATCGGTCATGTTGCCTTTGATGATGTTGACGTGCAAATTGCCATCGCCCGCATGTCCATAACAAACGGATTGAAAACCATATTTAGTACCAATTTCTTTAATTCCTTTTAGTAATTTAGGCAATTCATATCTTGGAACCACCGTATCTTCTTCTTTGTAAATGGAATTCGATTTTACCGCTTCCGCTACAGAGCGACGCATTTTCCAAAGTGCATTTTTTTGTTCTTCGGTATCGGCAAATAATACTTCGTCGATTTCAAATTGTTCTACAACTGCCAAAATTTGTTCGGCTTCTTGCATCAAAATTTCTGGATAATTACCATCTACTTCAATCAACAAATGCGCTTGAACGTTATCTTTGACTTCCACATTCAATCCATCGACAAATTTCAATGTCCAATCAATCGCATCGCGTTCCATAAACTCTAAAGCACTTGGTACAATTCCGGCTCTAAAAATGGCTGAAACCGCTTCACACGCTTGCTCCGCTTTATAAAACGGAACTAAAAGTAAAACGTTATGTTTGTTTTGAGGTAATAATTTCAATACAATTTTTGTCACGATGCCCAAAGTTCCTTCACTACCAACCATTAATTGCGTTAGGTTGTAACCCGTTGAGTTTTTTAAGGTATTAGCTCCTGTCCAAATAACATCACCTGTTGGTAAAACGACTTCTAAATTCAGGACATAATCTTTGGTAACGCCATATTTCAAAGCTCTTGCACCACCTGAATTCTCGGCAATGTTTCCACCAATAAAACAGCTTCCCATACTACTCGGATCTACGGGATAAAACAAGCCTTTTTCGGCCACAGCTTCACGTAAAACTTGCGTAATTACGCCAGGTTGAGTTGTAACTTGCAAATTTTGTTCATCAATTTCAATAATCTGATTGAAGCGTTCCATTGAAATCCCAATGCCACCATAAATTGATAAAGCACCACCGCTCAATCCCGTACGCGCACCAATTGGCGTTGTCGGAATTTTATACGTATTCGAAACTCTTAAAATTTGCGCAACTTCTTCCGTATTGGCAGGTTTCACAACAACATGTGGCGGAAAACTCAAGTCTTCCGTTTCGTCGTGACCATAGGTTTTACGAGTAGCTTCATCAGTAAAAATATAAGCCGAACCTACAATGTTTTCAAGCGCAAGTAATATTTCAGGATTCATAGTGTACAATTGAAGTGTAAAGATAATTAATTTTATGTTTTTTGGGACACAGAATTTAACCGCAATGTCGCAAAGTTTTCGCAAGGTTCGCAAAGTAAGACATAGCGTAACTTCGTGCAAAACTTTGAGCAACTTTGTGCTACAAACTCAAAACCCAATACCAAAACGCAATAGTAATCAACGACAACGGAATTCCAATTCCAATCATCATGCTACTTAATTTCGGTTTTAATCCGTAATTGGAGGCTAAGATTGCACCCGTAATCATCGGAGCCATGGCAGATTCCATAATAGAAACATCGATTTCTAACCCTTTTCCGTTCAATACGATTTTGTATAACATGTAGAAAAAAGCGGGCATCAAAATCAATTTGAAAAATAATCCTAAAGTTAAAAAAGACCAATGTTTACTTCGTGTATCAATTTTTAATTGCAATCCAACGGCTACCAAAGCGACTGGAGTTACCGTATTTCCAATTCGAAGGAAAGAGTTTTGCAACGCTTCTGGAAATTCTAAAGTGAATATGGTACAGAAAAGTGCAATCGTAAACGCAATAAAAGGTGGGAACTTTACAATTTTCAATACGATTTCAGAAGTACTCAAATTACCTCTTGAAAAACTGGCAGCCACTAAAATACCTAAAGTCGTTACGACTACGAATGAACCGGGTTGGTCAACGATTATGGCGGTTTTTAATCCATCTGCACCATATAAAGCTTCGATAATTGGAAATCCTACGAAAGAAGTATTACTCAATCCACCGGTCAAAATTAAACATCCAATTAACTTTTTCGACCATTTGAAATACGTTCCCAAAGTATAGAAAAACACAAACGATAATCCGAAACCTAACCACGCAATTCCTAACGGATAAAGTAAAGCGAGTGAAATTGTGATTTTCGGAATATAATATAACGCCAAAGCCGGAAGCGAAACGTAAATCACGTATTGATTCAAACTTTGATAGGCATTTTTAGGAAATTGCGACACTTTTTGAAGCGCAACGCCCAAAATCAAACATAAAAACAATAGAATGATGTTTTCCATTTCCTAAAATCAAGATTACAAAGGTAATTAAACCCGAAGATTTCGATGTTTTATATTCCTACATTTTTTGTATTTTTACACAAAGCAAAATTCCTTTTGAAAACACCAAATAAAAAATCGGCACTTTCAGAAATTCACGGCGTGGAACAACCCGAAACGTTGAGTGCCGTTGTGGCTAGTCAAATTCAACAATTCCGAAGAAAACAACCTTCGGCAGAAGAGCTGATTGCTGGAATTTTAAAAGGAGATAAAACTGCTTTGAGTCGTGCTATTACTTTGGTTGAAAGCACTAATCCTGAACATTTAGCCAAAGCAAATGAAGTAATTAAAGGTTGTTTGCCACATGCGAATCATTCGGTTCGTGTTGGAATTACAGGTGTTCCTGGTGTTGGAAAAAGTACATTTATAGAAGCTTTTGGAAAATATTTGACTTCCATCGGAAAGAAAGTTGCTGTTTTAGCGGTTGACCCAAGTTCGTCTATCAGTCATGGAAGTATTTTGGGCGATAAAACTCGTATGGAAGAATTGGTAAAAGATGAAAATGCTTATATTCGACCAAGTGCTTCGGGTGATACGTTAGGCGGAGTTGCCAGAAAAACCCGTGAAACTATTATTTTATGTGAAGCATGTGGATTTGATACGATTATCATTGAAACCGTTGGAGTAGGGCAAAGCGAAACTGCCGTTCACAGTATGGTCGATTTCTTTTTGTTGTTGAAAATTTCAGGTGCTGGCGATGAATTACAAGGCATCAAACGTGGTATCATGGAAATGGCAGACACTATCGTAATCAACAAAGCTGATGGCGATAATATTGCGAAAGCCAAATTAGCCAAAACCGAATTCAATAGAGCCTTGCATTTATTTCCAGCAAAATCTTCGGGTTGGATTCCGAAGGTGACGACTTGTAGTGCTTATGAAAAAACAGGAATTGATGACATTTGGGGAATTATTTCCGAATATTTTGAATTGGTAAAAGCAAATCATTATTTCGAAGAAAAGCGTCAAAATCAAAACCAATTTTGGATGATGGAAACCATAAATGAACAATTAAAATCGCATTTTTATAATCATCCGAATATCATGCAACTATTAGAAGAAAACAAAAAAGCCGTGCAAAACAATGAAATTTCACCTTTTGCAGCAGCTATGAGTTTGTTGGAACAGTATTTTAATAAAGAGTAATTAGTGAAAAGTGATTAGTAATTAGCTTTTATTCTAAATCTGAACACTTTTTACTGAACACTTTTTACTGAACACTATTCCTGTTCGTAACGTTCAATTTCTCTATCGTAGAATTCTCCGGCAATGGTAATTAAATGTTCCATTTCAGATTCTAATTCTTTTTCGTCTTCTTCTTCGATGTCTTCTAAAAATTCTACTTCGTCATCTTTTAAATTGATTACGAATCTTGGATATTCTAAATGGATTACGAAAATATCTTCTGGAAAATCGGTATTATCTCCGATAACAAATTTTGGTAAGTTCATGTTTTTTATATTTAATTGAGACAAGTCAATGACTTGTCTGTACGTTATTAATTTTTAATCAATTTTTTCGTTAAGTAATTAAAGCGAATATACAAAAATAATGCAGCAGCGGTTAATCCAGCTAAAAGTCCAATCCAAACGCCAACGGCTTTTAATTCGGTTTCTAATCCTAAGTAAATCGATATTGGAAAACCAATTACCCAATACGCTACAAACGTAATATACATCGGAATTTTAGCATCTTGCAAACCACGAAGTGCTCCTAAAACTACAACTTGTAAACCATCTGAGATTTGAAAAACAGCAGCAACTAATAGTAAGTTTGCTGAAATTGCGATTACTTCTAAGTTTTCGGTTAGGTTTTTCACATCGTCGATATCTACGAAAATATACGGTAAACTGGTGTGTAATACCACAAATAAAAGCGCGAACACCACTTCAATTATTATCGTTAATAAGAAGATGGAAATTGCAACTTTTCGTAAAGTAACATAATCTTCTAATCCTTTTTGATTTCCTATACGAATCATTGCGGTAACGCTTAATCCCATGGCAAACATAAAGGTTAACGAAGCCAAACTCAATGCAATCTGATTCGCTGCTTGACTAGTCGTTCCAATCATTCCGCATAACCAAATAGCTCCAGTAAATAATGCGACTTCAAAGAACATTTGCATGGCAGAAGGCATTCCGATTTTAATGATTTTTTGGTTGACTTCTTTTTTAATTTCTTTTAAGCTAAAACCTTTAAAATACGGATGGAATTTTGGTTTTAGATTCATCATATAATGCATAAAACCCAACATCACAAAACGAGAAGCGATAGTTCCTACAGCCGCTCCAACGATCCCCCATTTTGGGAAAATCCAAATTCCGTAAATTAGAAAATAGTTGATAATCACATTAGTAATATTTCCAATAATGGTTGCCCACATTGAATATTTCGTTTCGCTCAAACCGTCGGCAAACTGTTTGTACGCTTGGTACATAATTAAAGGAATCAACGAAAAACCTACGATATCTAAATACGGTTTTGCCATAACCACAACCGCTTCGGGTTGCCCCATGTAAGCAATTAATGGTTTCGAAAAGAAAATTAGCGTAAATAAAGCTACACCTAAAATCGTACACAAATACAATCCATGATGAAACGCAGAACGACCACCTGCTACATCATTTTTTCCATCGGATTCGGCAACTAAAGGTGTAATTGCGGTTGAAAATCCAATTCCTAATGACATGGCAATGAAAACAAAGCTGTTTCCTAAAGACACCGCAGCTAATTCAGTAGGACCTAATTTTCCTACCATGATATTATCTACAATTCCCACAACGGTATGGCCTAACATTCCTAAAATAATAGGGTAGGCAAGTTTTAAGTTATGTGAAAATTCTTTAGAGTAGTCGGAAAAAGTCATTTTGGCAATTTTGAGCAAAGGTAATAATTTGAAAAGGATTTCAAGAAAAAACCTGTCAGGATTCGAAATCGAGACAGGTTTAAAAAATATGTATTTTGCTTATTTTTTAATATTTGGATTTTGTGTATCACTTTCAATAAGTCCGTCTCGTAAACGAATGATTCGGTGTGCGTAAGCGGCAATGTCTTCTTCGTGAGTTACTAAGATTACCGTGTTTCCATTGGCGTGAATTTCGTTTAATAAATTCATAATTTCAACAGAAGTTTTACTGTCTAAGTTTCCAGTTGGTTCATCGGCTAAAATGATAGAAGGCTTGTTAACTAAAGCTCTCGCTACCGCAACACGTTGACGTTGACCACCTGAAAGTTGATTCGGTTTGTGATCCATTCTGTCATTCAAACCTACTTGTGTTAATACTTCAGTAGCACGTTCCACACGTTCTGATTTGGAATGACCCGCATAAACCATTGGTAAAGCTACATTATCCAAAGCCGTTGTTCTAGGCATTAAGTTGAACGTTTGAAAAACGAATCCAATTTCTTTATTACGAATGCCTGCCAATTCATCGTCTTGCATTTCACTTACGTGTTTTCCGTTCAAAATGTAAGTTCCTGAAGTTGGTGTGTCTAAACAACCTAAAATGTTCATCAACGTTGATTTTCCAGAACCTGAAGGTCCCATCAACGCTACATATTCGCCTTTGTTTATTTCTAAATCGATACCTTTTAACACATACACGATTTCGTTTCCTAAAGGAAAATCTCTTTTGATATTGGTTATTTTGATTAACGGATTTGCCATTTTGAATGTAGAATGTTGATTAACGAATAATGATTTCAGAAGTTTTAAATTCCGAATTCTATTATAAGTAGAAAAAGAAAGGAATTTGTTACAACTAAAAACGAATTCTTTCAAACAAGTGTGAACTAATCGTTTTATTAGGATTGATAATGAAATGTTCTTTCACTTGCTCGGCTCTAAAGAATAAGATTCCCCATTGAAAGGTATCAATCGTAACGGAAACTTTTGGATGATTTTTTATGATTTCCCAAGCTTCTTCCATTTCGGCGGACCAATGAATGTCATCAAAAATCCAAACGGAATCATTTGAAATGGTTGGAAGTAACGCTTCAAAGTACTCTAAAGTCGCCTTTTTGGAATGATTGCCATCGAAATAAACCAAATCGAAGATTTGGGGTTTCAGGTTCTCAAAAAACAAATTAAATTCAGTGTTTACAAAATCAACAGCATTATTGGGAAACTTGAAACTTGAAACTTGAAACATTTTTTTTGCAGTAGCCATTGTATTTGGGCAACCTTCTAAAGTGATAATTTTTGTATTTTCATTTGCCAAAGAAAGTGCTGAAGTGGCCAAACCTAATGATGTACCAATTTCTAAAATACTTTTAGGTTGAAAATAGCGAACAATTCTAAAAAGCAATTCCGCATTTTTTGGAGTAATTCCGGCGGTTTGTGCAATTTTTGAAATTTCTCTTGTATTCGATTTAAAAACTCGTGAACCCGCACCAAAATCAGTAACTTCAATTGTGTTTTTGTTTTCTAAAAGCGATTTTCGGTAGGATTTTATTGCTTCGTATTCTGGATATTTTGTGTTGTCATAAAAACATTTCGTAACCAAATCAAACACAAATGGCGAATGTATTCCATGTTCGTTTTTGGAATGGAAAAGGAATTTCAGGTATGATTTAATTATGTGTTGCATTTATAGTGATTAGTGAAAAGTGAATAGTAATTAGTCTGGCTATTCACTAATTACTTTTTTATTCCATTTTACTCGATAACTCAAACCAGCGTTCTTCTTTTTCTTCTAAAGACTGAATAATTTTTTGCAATTCGTTGGCTTTTGCTTCAATCTTATCGTCGGAAACTTTTCCGTCGGCGAATTCTTGTTCGATTTGTTTTTTGTTGTATTCTAAATCTTTGATTTCGCGTTCTAATTTATTGAATTCCTTTTGTTCATTGAAATTCAAACCCGCAGAAGCAGTGTTTTTTTCTTTCCAACTTACTTTTTCAGTACTAACCGAATTTAAATTTTTTGGTTCAGCCGAATCTTCATAACTTCTAAAATCCGAATAATTTCCAGGGAAATCTTCAATCTCGCCTTCACCTCTAAAAACAAATAAGTGATCTACAATTTTATCCATAAAGTATCTATCGTGACTCACCACTAACAAACAACCAGGATAATCTAAAAGGAAACTTTCTAATACATTCAAAGTTACAATATCTAAATCATTCGTTGGTTCGTCCAAAATCAAGAAATTCGGATTTTGAATTAAAACGGTACATAAATACAAACGTTTTAACTCACCACCACTTAATTTTTCTACGAAATCGTATTGTTTTTTCGCATCAAATAAAAAGCGTTCCAATAATTGCGAAGCCGAAATAATTTTTCCTTTCGTCAACGGAATATATTCGCCATATTCTTTGATAATATCGATGACTTTTTGTCCCGGTTTTGGATTGATACCACTTTGGGTGTAATAGCCAATTTTAATCGTATCGCCAATAATCACTTTACCCGAATCAGGTTGAATCGTTTGGGTTAAAATGTTTAAGAAAGTCGATTTTCCTGTTCCGTTTTTGCCAATAATTCCAATACGTTCGCCACGTTGAAACGAATAGCTGAAATCTTTTAAAATGGTTCTGTCAGGAAAGTCTTTGTTCAATTTTACCATTTCGATAATCTTGCTTCCCATGCGTTCCATGTTGATTTCGAGCTCTACCACATTTTCTTTTCTTCGGCTTTCCGCTTTTTCTTTAATCACGTAAAAATCATCTTGACGCGATTTCGATTTGGTCGTTCTAGCTTTAGGTTGACGACGCATCCAAGCCAATTCTTTTACGAATAAGTTTTGTGCTTTGTCGATACTCGCATTTTCAGAAGCCAAACGTTCTTCTTTTTTCTCTAAATAATACGAATAATTGCCTTTGTATTGGTATATTTTTCCGTTGTCTAATTCTATAATTTCGTTACAAACACGTTCCAAAAAGAAACGGTCATGAGTTACCATAAACAATGTAATGTTTTCTTTAGCAAAATAATCTTCTAACCATTCAATCATCTCTAAATCAAGATGGTTGGTTGGCTCGTCTAAAATTAATAAGTCAGGTTTACTAATTAAAATAATGGCTAACGAAAGACGCTTTTTTTGTCCACCCGACATGTTTTTGACTTTCATTTTCAAGTCTTCCAACTTTAGTTTGAACAAAATTTGCTTGAATTGCGTTTCAAAATCCCAAGCGTTGTGTCGGTCCATATCGTCAAAAGCTCTTTGATAGGCTTCTTCATCATTCGGATTTTCTAAGGCTTTTTCGTAGCGTTCAATTACTTTTAGAATTTCATTATCCGAAGCAAAAATATTTTCCTCAATGGTTAATTCGTCTTGCAAATTGTTGTTTTGCGACAAAAACGCCATGTTGATTTCTTTTCGAATCACTACTTGACCAGTGTCAGGTTCGTCTAAACCATTAATCATGTTCATAATGGTGGTTTTTCCCGAACCGTTTTTAGCGATAAAAGCTATTTTTTGATCTTTGTTAATTCCAAACGAAACGTCTTTAAAAAGAATACGTTCGCCATAAGATTTGGAGATATTTTCGACTGATAAGTAATTCATAATATAATTTAGAAATGCAAAAATAGTTTATTGTAACTAAAGATTATAGATTATTTCCTAACTTTGTGAAAATGCATTTTATGACTTCCAAAAAGAAAAATAAAATAGAAGAACCAACAGAAGCTTACGAAGTAACTCCTAAAAGTGAAGTTATTGCGAGTAATGATGCTTGGGAGCAATTGCCAGAACATGTACAAAAAGCAATTGAGCTGGGTATTGAACAAGCAGACAAAGGTCTTGTTTTTACTCATGAAGAAGTTATGTTTAATTTGAAAAAGAAATATCCTTTTTTGAATGGAATATAAGGTTGTTTGGGTTCCTTTAGCTGTTGAAACTTACATGGAAGAAATTGATTTTATTTTTTTAAAATGGAATCAAAAAGAAGTTGATGATTTTGTCATATTAGTTGATGAAAATTTAAAAAGATTATCGATTAATCCTTTAATTGGTCAAATTCATAAAAATGTTTACAAAATAGTTATATCCAAACAAACATCATTGTTTTATAAGATTATTGAGAAAGATAAAAAGGTCGAATTAGTGTATTTTTGGAACAACAAAAAAGATTCTCAATAAATCATGCAATTATCCGTAATTATTCTCAACTATAATGTCCGCTATTTTTTAGAGCAGTGTGTTCTTTGTGTTCAAAAAGCACTTGAAGATATTGATGGCGAAATTATTGTCATTGATAACGCTTCGTCTGATGATAGTTGCGAAATGATGAAAACCAAATTCCCGCACATTAAACTCATTGAAAATAAAGATAATTTAGGTTTTCCAAAAGGAAATAACATCGGAGTTGCTCAAGCGAAAGGCGAATACATTTGTATCTTAAATCCTGATACTGTGGTTGCGGAAGATACTTTTTTTAAAATTTTAAACTCCCAACTCCCAACTCGTAACTCCCAACTCGGAATTATAGGTTGTAAATTAATAGACGGCGCAGGAAATTTTCTTCCCGAAAGCAAACGTGGCGTTCCAACTCCTTGGGTGGCTTTTACAAAGATTTTTGGATTGTATAAAATTTCGAGCTATTTCGGAAAATATTATGCGCAACATTTATCGGAAAACGAATCTGGGAAAGTGGATATTTTGGTTGGAGCTTTTATGGTGATGAAGCGCGAATTGTATATCGAAGTCGGTGGGTTTGATGAAAATTGCTTTATGTATTCGGATGATATCGATTTGAGTTATTTGGTTTTGAAAACAGGTAAATCGAATTATTATTTTCACGAAACTTCGGTGATTCATTACAAAGGAGAAAGCACCGTTCGAGATGGTACGTATATGAAACGTTTCCGTGAAGCGATGCAATTTTTCTATAAAAAACATTTCAAAAAATCATGGTTTTTTGATGTGATGATGCAAGTAGGAAGTTTTGTTTTTAGTCTTTTGAAGAAGAATCAACAAAAAAATGAAGTTAGAACTATTGATGAATATATCGTTTTTTCAAAAGGAAATTTAGAGTTGAACCTATCAAAAAAAGCAACTTATTTAGCTGATTTTAATCAATTTGTAAATCAACCTCAAAAAAACATTGAAATAATATTCGATACGACGACATTTAGTTTTGCTGAAATTATTACTTTTATGCAGTTAAATAAGAGTAATAATCTAAGTTTTAAGAATTACATTTCGAGTTCGAATTACCTAATTGGAAGTAATAATTCGAACGATAGAGGACAAATAATTTTGTTGTAAAAAATTATTGATTTCTTTATAAAACGAACGAAAAATTAGTATTTTTGCAAACCAAATACAAAAACACAACTTTAGTTTAAAGATATGGCAAAGTTTGAATTGAAATTACCTAAAATGGGTGAAAGTGTTGCAGAAGCAACCGTAACCAACTGGTTAAAAAAAGTTGGTGATAAAATTGAAATGGACGAAGCAGTACTTGAAATCGCTACTGATAAAGTAGATAGCGAAGTGCCTTCAGAAGTTGCAGGAACACTTGTTGAAATTTTATTTAATACCGATGATGTAGTTCAAGTTGGACAAACTATCGCTATTATCGAAACCGAAGGTGGTGATGTTGCATCAACTCCAGAAGTTAAAGCAGACGCTCCGGTTGCAGTTGCAGAAGTAGCAAAAGCAGTGGAAGTAGCAAAAGAAACTGTTGCTCCAGCTGATTTTTCAGCATCAGAAAAATTCTTTTCACCTTTAGTTAAAAATATTGCAAAAGAAGAAGGAATTTCTTTAGCTGAATTAGAGGCAATTGCTGGTTCTGGTAAAGATGGGCGTGTTAATAAAGAAGATTTATTAAATTATATCAAAAATAGAGTAAGTCAGCCTGCAGTTGTGGCGACACCAGCGGCGACTCCAAAAGCAACTCCAGCTCCAGCAGCTCAAGCTGTTCTAGTTTCTGTAAATGGTGGTGACGAGATTGTGGAAATGGACAGAATGCGTAAGTTGATTTCGGGTTACATGGTAGCTTCGGTACAAACTTCGGCTCACGTTCAGTCTTTCATTGAAGTTGATGTAACAAACATCGTAAAATGGAGAGATAAAGTGAAAAATGCTTTCGAAAAGAGAGAAGGTGAGAAGCTAACTTTTACACCAATTTTTATGGAAGCGGTAGCAAAAGCATTGAAAGATTTCCCAGGAATGAATATTTCAGTTGATGGTGATTTTATCATCAAACGTAAAAATATCAACTTAGGAATGGCAGCAGCTTTACCAAACGGAAACTTAATTGTTCCTGTAATTAAAAACGCTGACCAATTGAATTTAGTTGGAATGGCGAAAGCAGTAAATGATTTAGGAAACCGAGCTAAAGCAGGAAAATTAAAACCAGACGATACTCAAGGTGGAACTTATACAGTTACGAATGTGGGAACTTTTGGTTCTGTTTTTGGAACTCCAATTATCAATCAACCACAAGTAGGTATTTTAGCTTTAGGAGCGATTAGAAAAGTGCCAGCTGTTATTGAAACTCCAGAAGGTGATTTCATTGGAATCCGTCAAAAAATGTTCTTATCACACTCTTATGATCACAGAGTTGTTGATGGAGCGTTAGGAGGAAGTTTCGTGAAACGCGTTGCAGATTACTTAGAAGCTTTTGATGTTAATAGAGATTTTTAATTTGAAATAAATTTATAAGTAAACCCGATAGTTTTTAAAAGCTGTCGGGTTTTTCTATCTTTGTCCTATATAAAATCGCTATGGAATTAAAATTAACACGCCCAATCTGCTTTTTCGACCTTGAAACCACTGGAATTGATGTAGCAAGAGACCGAATAGTTGAAATCTCAATATTTAAAGTATATCCCAACGGAAATAAAGAAAGTAAAACTTGGTTGGTAAATCCTACGATTCCAATTCCGCCACAAACTACTGCTGTGCACGGAATTACCGATGAAAAAGTAGCTAATGAACCAACTTTCAAAGAATTAGCAACCCAAGTTCATAACATGATTAAAGATTCTGATTTGGCTGGGTTTAATTCCGATAGATTTGATATTCCGCTTTTAGCAGAAGAATTATTGCGTGCCGAAGTTGACTTTGATATGAAAAACCGAGTTTCTGTCGATGTACAAACCATTTTCCATAAAATGGAAGAAAGAACGTTGAGTGCGGCTTATAAATTCTATTGTGGGCAAAGTTTAGAAAATGCACATAGTGCTGAAGCGGATACGATGGCAACCTACGAAATCTTAAAATCGCAATTAGATCGTTATGATAATTTAGAAAATGATATGAAATCGTTATCTGAATTTACAACACGAAAAAAATCAGTTGACTTTGCAGGATTCATTGCCTTGAATAATGAAGGTAAGGAAATTTTTACCTTCGGAAAACACAAAGGAGCTTTGGTCGATGATGTTTTTGATAAAGAACCAGGTTATTTCGGTTGGATTCAAAACGCTGATTTTCCGTTATATACTAAAAAAGTTTTGACGGCTATTAAATTGAGAAAGTTAAACACAAAATAGAGTGATTAGTGAAAAGTAATTAGTGAATAGTTTCATGTTTGCTAATTACTTTTCACTATTTACTAATCACTAAAAAAAAATGAAAATAATCTGCATTGGGCGTAATTACGCTGACCATATTTCGGAATTAAACAATGAAAAACCTACAGAACCTGTAATTTTCATGAAACCTGATACAGCGGTTTTGCCAAAGAAAACACCATTTGTAATACCGGCTTTTAGTGATGATGTGCATCATGAAGTCGAAATTTTAGTAAAAATTTGTAAAGTCGGAAAATATATCAGTCCAAAATTTGCACATAAATATTATGAAGAAATTGGATTAGGAATCGATTTTACGGCAAGAGATGTTCAAAGTAAGTTAAAAGAAAAGGGCTTGCCTTGGGAGAAAGCAAAATCATTTGACCATTCAGCGGTTATTGGTGCCTTTTTGTCGAAAAAAGATTTTTCTTCTGTAGAAAATATTAACTTTGAGTTAAAATCAAATGGTCATTCCGTTCAAGTTGGTAACACAAATCTAATGTTGTGGAAAATAGATGAGTTAGTCGCTCATGTTTCACAATATTTCACATTAAAAAAAGGAGATATCATTTTTACAGGTACTCCTAAAGGTGTTGCTAAAGTTGTTGAAGGTGATGTTTTAGAAGGTTTTATTGAAGATAAATCAATGTTTAAAATTCAAATCAAATAGTATGGCTTTACAGTATAACCTTGCAAAAGTGTATGAAATTTCTGAAAATGATACCGAGTTTGCCTTGCAAATCGTAACTTTGTTTTTAGAAGAAGTACCTGCTGAAATGAAGTCAATAAAAACTGCTATTGAAGAAAAAGATTATACTAGAACTTATGCTGCTTGTCATAAAATTAAACCTACACTAGATTTGTTAGGAATGGACATGGCATACGAAGAAAATCTTCAAATAATGACCTGGTCAAAAGCCGAAGGTAAGCGAAAGGAAATCAAGGAAGTTTTCAAATCATTAAAAGACAGAATTGACTTAGCTATCAAAGAAATTAAAAAAGATTTCAAACTATAATTCCCAATTCGCAAACTATAAAAATCACCTATGAAAGCCACAATTGTTACTATTGGCGATGAAATTCTTATTGGTCAAATTGTTGATACAAATTCATCTTACATTGCTAAAGCTTTAGATAAAATTGGAATTGCTACCCATGAAATGTTGTCAATATCTGACAATAAAGAGCATATTTTAAACACATTTCAAAAACTACAAAATAAGGTTGAGGTTGTTATCATAACGGGAGGATTAGGACCAACAAAAGACGATATTACTAAAAAAACCTTTTGCGATTATTTTGAGGATACTTTAATTGAAAATGAGGCTGTTTTGCTACATGTTAAAGAAATTATCGAAGGTTTTTACAAACGTCCAATTACACAGATTAATAGAGAACAAGCTTTAGTTCCTACAAAAGCAAAAGTACTTTTTAACAAAGCAGGAACCGCTCCTGGAATGTGGATGGAGAAAGAAGATACCGTTTTTATTTCATTGCCTGGTGTTCCTTATGAAATGAAGTATTTGATTGATAACGAGGTAATTCCAAATTTGGTTCAAAAATTTGAACGTCCTTATATTGTTCATCAAACCATTATGACTTATGGTCGTGGCGAGAGCATGATTGCTGAACAAATTGAAGAATGGGAAGATAATTTACCAGAATTCATTAAGTTAGCCTATTTGCCAAGTCCGGGAAAAGTAAGATTACGATTAACAGCCCGTGGAAACAACAAAGAAATTCTGCAAAAAGAAATAGAAAAACAAGTCCAATTGCTTGATTTATTGATTCACGATATTATTGTAGGTTATAACGAAGACGAGCCTATTGAAGTTGTTTTAGGAAAATTATTAACCGAGAAAAAATTAACATTATCTACAGCAGAAAGTTGCACAGGCGGAAAAATAGCCGCAACTTTGTCGGCAGTTTCAGGAGCATCTAATTATTTTAAGGGAAGTGTAGTAAGTTATGCTTCGCAAACGAAAATAGATGTTTTAGGTGTCTCTAAGGAAACAATAGATAAATACAGTGTAGTTAGTGCTGAAGTGGCAAAAGAAATGGTGCTGGGTATTCAAAAACTAACACAAGCTGATTATGCTATTGCCACCACCGGAAATGCGGGTCCAGCAAAGGGTGATTCGAATGCAGAATTGGGTACAGTTTTTATTGCAATTGCTTCACCAAATGATGTGTTTATTGAAGAGTTTAACTTTGGTCAACCCCGCGAAAAGGTAATAGATAGGGCGGTTGGTAAAGCATTGGAACTCATTTATAAAGAAATTTTAAAAAAATAACAAAAGATAGTTGTGTATATGAAATCGATTTTGTTTCTTTGCACCCTGATTTTAGATAACGAAATAAAGCTGAATAATAATGTCAAGAGTTTGTGAACTTACAGGTAAAAGAGCAATGGTAGGGAACAATGTTTCTCACGCTATGAATAAAACAAAGAGAAAATTCTCTGTTAATTTAGTAAAAAAACGTTTTTACATTCCTGAAGAAGATAGATGGGTAACGTTGAAAATTTCAACGGCTGCATTAAAAACTATTAATAAAAATGGAATTGCTGCTGTATTGAAAAATGCAAAAGCTAACGGATTTGTAAAATCTGTATAATCCGCAATAATATATATCAAAATGGCAAAGAAAGGTAATAGAATCCAAGTTATTTTAGAATGTACAGAGCACAAAACTTCAGGAGTTCCTGGAACATCTCGTTACATTACTACAAAAAATAAAAAAAATACTCCTGATAGATTAGAGATTAAAAAATTTAATCCAATCTTAAAAAGAGTAACTGTACATAAAGAAATTAAATAAGATAAGTCATGGCAAAGAAAACCGTAGCAACTTTACAAACAGCTTCAAAAAGATTAACCAAAGCTATCAAAATGGTTAAATCTCCAAAAACTGGCGCTTACACATTCGTTGAATCTGTGATGGCTCCTGAATTAGTTGATGAATTCTTGAAAAAGAAATAATTCATAGAAACAATATATAGAAAAGCTACTTTCGTTTGAAAGTAGCTTTTTTATTTTTACATTTGTCAGATAATTGATTTTGCAGTTAATACAAAATCAGTAAAAACTTAAACCCTAATTTTAGTATGAGTTTTTTTAAAAAAATATTTTCCTCATCCAAAGCCGAACCCGTTTTAAACGAACAGGAGAAGCAATCTTTAGACAAAGGTTTAGAAAAATCAAAAACATCGTTTTTTTCTAAATTAACAAAAGCCGTTGCTGGAAAATCCAAAGTAGATGCCGAAGTGTTGGATAATTTAGAAGAAATTTTAGTTTCTTCAGATGTTGGTGTTAATACTACATTAAAGATTATCGAACGTATTGAAGAGCGTGTTTCAAAAGATAAATATTTAGGAACTGACGAATTAAACGGTATTCTTCGTGAAGAAATTGCAGGTTTATTATCGGAAACCAATTCAGGTGAAGCAACTCAGTTTGAAATTCCAGCTAATACAAAGCCTTATGTTATAATGGTTGTTGGTGTTAATGGTGTGGGAAAAACTACTACTATCGGTAAATTAGCATATCAGTTTAAAAAAGCGGGATATAATGTTGTTCTTGGTGCTGCAGATACCTTTAGAGCAGCTGCTATAGATCAATTGCAAATTTGGGCTGATAGAGTAGGTGTGCCAATCGTAAAACAACAAATGGGAAGCGATCCAGCATCTGTAGCATTTGATACTTTGCAAAGCGCAGTGGCTCAAAATGCTGATGTTGTAATTATTGATACTGCGGGGCGTTTACACAATAAAGTTGGTTTAATGAATGAACTTTCTAAAGTAAAAAAAGTAATGCAAAAAGTGGTTGAAGATACACCAAATGATGTACTTTTAGTATTGGATGGTTCAACAGGGCAAAATGCTTTTGAACAAGCAAAACAATTTACAGCTGCTACAGAAGTTTCATGTTTAGCTGTTACAAAATTAGATGGAACAGCAAAAGGAGGAGTTGTGATTGGAATTTCTGACCAATTTCAAATTCCAGTAAAATATATTGGTGTTGGTGAAGGAATAGAAGACTTACAAGTTTTCAATAAGTATGAATTTGTTGATTCATTTTTTAAATAAAAGCAGATGGAATTTTTAAAGTATAAAACCGTAAAATTATTAATTGTAGCTCTTATATTAGCATTGGTTGCAATTCCGTTCGATGAAATTGATTTTGTTTTTATGACACTTCGATTAATTTCATTTGCTATTTTGATGTACCTTTTTGTGAAACTCACTACCGCAAAAAAGAAAGTAAAAAAATAAAATAAGTGCTGTTAGTTAATAACAGCACTTATTTTTTCCCATAAGGTTTCGTCAAAATCAGATAATGCAAAATTTTCTCCATCTGCAACATCACCCATTCTGATAATAACTAATTTTTTACTTGGAACTGCATATATTTTTTGATCATTTTTACCTAATGCACAATACATATCGCTCGGTGCACTTGGAATTAATGTTCCATTAAATTGCAATTGACTTTGTGGTAAATGGTAGCTGGTTTTTCCATTTAACCACCACAAATAACCGTATGCTAAATTGATATTTTGTGAGGTGGTAGTTGCATTTTGGAAATAATTTTGAGGAACAATTTGATTGTTTTCCCATTTCCCGTTATTTAAAGCTAATAAACCAAAACGCGCCATACTCCTTGAGTCGCTTCTATATACACTTAAGCCTAGATATGGAAGCCATGAACCAGTCATACCAATTTTGTCTCTTAATTTGGTATTGTAATAGCTAGTCCATGTTTGTCCAGTGGCTTCTGCAACCACATCTTGTAATTTTACATATACATTGTGATACGCCCAGCGTGTGCCAGCATCGGCAACATATTGTAAATTTGCAGGAGAAACATCATCACCTAAAGCATCATTTAAACCTGATGTCATGGTTAAAAGATGTTTATTTGTAATTAAATTTTCTTTAGCTAGCGGAATACTTGTCCAACCTATTCCTAAATAATCAGAAACTTTGTTGTTAATGTTTAAGAAGCCTTCTTGTTCGGCAATTCCTGTTACTGTTGCTGTTAACGTTTTTCTTGCACTTGCCCAATACCAAGGTTCAGTAGCAGAATGGCCATTAAAATAATTTTCTAAAACAATTTTTCCATTATGAAGTACAATAAAACTTTTCGTATTTTTTAATTCTAAATAATCTAATAGTGGTTGTACTTGTGATTGATTCCAACCTAAACTTTCGACTGTTTTTGTTTCCCAAGTTGTTGAACCAATAGGGGGAAAATACATTTGTTCTTCAGGGGTTGTAGGTGTTGAAGAATCATCTGAGCCACAACTTATTAATGCTAAAGCGACTAAAAAAGGGATAATTTTTTTCATAGGAGTAAAAAAACGGTTATACAATCGTTAGACAATAAAAGTAAGGAATAGTTTAATTCAAAAGAGAAATAATTGTAATTTTATACCATATTAAAGAATGTGTAATGAAAAAAATAATTTTATTCCTTGTTTTCGGATTGTTCTTATCGTGTAAACAATCTATTTCTGAATCTGATTTGCAAAATTTAAATGGTTATTGGGAAATTGAAAAAGTTGAACTTCCTGATGGAGATAAGAAAGAATATAAGGTAAATGAAACTATTGATTTTTTTAAAATTACCGATAAAAAAGGGTTCCGTAGCAAAGTGATGCCGCAAATAGATGGTACCTATTTGACAAATGATTTAAAAGAAGATGTTGTTGTTGTGCTTAAAGATGGTGATGCAACTATTCAGTATAAAACTAATTACGCTAATTGGAACGAAGAAATAATCGAATTATCTAAAGATAAATTAGTTGTTAAAAACCAACAAGATTTAGAATATCATTACAAAAGACCGGTTAAATTTTCGATTAAGTAAGTATGGCAAAGCGATTCAATGAAGAAAGTCCGATTGGAGATGTGTTGAAGCAATTTATTACTCAAAATAAGTTGGAAGCTGGTATGGATGTGGTTAATGTGCGTGATGCCTGGAAAAATTTAATGGGAAATGCGGTAAATAATTACACAACAGAAATTCAACTCAAAGGTTCAACGCTTTATGTAGCTTTGTCTTCAGCGGTTTTACGAGAAGAATTGAGTTATGGAAAAGATAAAATCATCAAAATGATTAACGAAGAACTTCGAAAAGATGTAGTGACAAATCTGATTTTACGATAAAAAAAGCCCCAATTCTTAATAGAAAAGGGACTTAAATAAACCAAAAATTAAAGACTAATAAGATTAAAATTGTGCGGTTTCTGTAGAATTTTTCATCGCTACAGTTGAAGATAATCCTGCAGTGACTGCATTTTGAACTTCATCAAAATAACTTGTTCCTACAAAATTTTGATGTTTTACAGCTCTAAATCCTTCAGCTTGTAAAGCAAACTCTTTTTCTTGTAATTCTGAATATCCTGCCATTCCTTTTCGTTTGTATGCTAAAGCTAATTCAAACATTGAAGTATTTAAAGCATGGAATCCAGCTAATGTTATAAATTGAAATTTATATCCCATTTTGGCAATATCTTCACGAAATGTTTCCATTTGCGCAACAGATAATTTTGCTGCCCAATTAAATGATGGAGAACAATTATAAGCTAATAATTTTCCAGGATATTGAGCATGGATAGCCGCTGCAAACTTTCTAGCTTCTTCTAAATCAGGTGTTGAAGTTTCTAACCAAACTAAATCTGCATAAGGAGCATATGACAATCCTCTGTCAATGCCTTGTTCAATTCCAGCTTCTACGTAAAAAAATCCTTCAGGAGTTCTCTCTCCAGTAATAAATTTTCTATCTCTTTCATCAATATCGCTGGTTAATAAATTGGCAGCATCAGCATCGGTTCGAGCAACAATTAATGTTGGAACTCCCATTGTATCAGCCGCTAATCGTGCAGCAATTAATTTATTGATAGCTTCTTGTGTTGGAACTAAAACCTTTCCGCCTAAATGCCCACATTTTTTTGCAGATGAAAGTTGGTCTTCAAAGTGAACTCCTGCAGCACCGGCTTCAATCATACTTTTCATAAGTTCAAAAGCATTTAAGTTGCCTCCAAAACCCGCTTCAGCATCGGCTACAATTGGAACTAAATAATCTTTTTTGTTTTCAATTTTGTTCACTGTCTGAATTTGATCAGCGCGTAACAATGCGTTGTTAATACGCTTAACAACTAATGGAACACTGTTAGCAGGATATAACGATTGGTCAGGATACATTTCGCCAGCTACATTTGCGTCTGCAGCTACTTGCCAGCCACTCAAATAAATAGCTTCTAATCCAGCTTCTACTTCTTGAATAGCTTGATTTCCTGTTAGTGCGCCTAAACCAGCAACCCAATCCTGATTGTTTAATTTGTTCCAAAGAATTTCAGCTCCACGGCGTGCAATAGAATATTCAATTTGATATGAACCTTGTAGTTCTACTACTTTTTCTGCAGTGTAAGGTCTTTCGATACCTTTCCATCTTGGATTTGTTGTCCAATCTGTAACTAATTGTTGAATTCTTTCTTCAGTTTTCATAATTTTGTGGTGTTTTTAGATAGTTATTATTTTGTAATTATTTATGGATAGACTGTCGGATGTTACAGCATTCGGCAGTTTTTTGTTAGTCAATATATTCGTATGCTTTCAAGGTTAAAAATTCGTCTAATTCTGAATTTAATATCATATCTGTGAAAAGTTTAGTCGCTAATTCAAATTTTCCTGAATTAAATCGTTCTTCTCCAACATAGGCTTTGATTTTAATTAACTCTTCAGAGGTGTATTTTTGATATAATTCCGCGGTACATTTTTCTCCATTTTCAAGAATAACTTCTTTATGTAACCAAAGCCATAATTGTGTTCTTGAAATTTCGGCTGTGGCTGCGTCTTCCATTAAATTATATAATGCCGCTGCGCCTACACCCATTAGCCAAGATTCGATGTATAAAATTCCAACGTTGATATTTTTACGGACTCCGGTTTCTGTTACGGTTCCTTTCGGAAGTTCTAACAATTGTTCTTCTGTTATATTCAATTCAGCTCTTTTAATATGCATTTGGTTTTTTGTTGGCATATTTTCGTTGAAAACTTTCATTGCTAGAGGAACTAATCCTGGATGAGCTACCCAAGTGCCGTCGTGTCCGTTTTTGACTTCTCTTTCTTTATCTGTTTCTACTTTTTCATAAGCTATTTCATTTGCATGATCGTCATTTTTTATAGGAATTTGTGCTGCCATTCCGCCAATAGCTAGTACATTTCTTTTGTGACAAACTTGAACTACTCTTTGTGAATAGGCACTCATAAAAGGACTAGTCATTGTAACTTGGTCTCTATCTGGGATCATAAAACTAGGCTGTAATTTTAGTTTTTTGATGTATGAAAAAATATAATCCCATCTTCCACAATTTAATCCTGCCATATGATCTTTTAATTCATATATAATTTCATCTAATTGAAAGCTTGCAGTAATTGTTTCAATTAAAACGGTTGCTTTTATTGTTCCAATGGGAATTTTGAAGTAGTCTTGTGAATACAAAAAAACATCGTTCCACCAACGAGCTTCTTCATAATGTTCTAATTTTGGTAAATAGAAAAATGGAGCTAATTCTTGTTTTATTAGAGTTTCTGCGTTGTGGAAAAAGAATAAACCAAAATCTACTAAAGCGCCAGAAAAATTTTCCCCATTTAATTGAATGTTTTTTTCTTCTAAATGCAAGCCTCTTGGGCGAACTAAAAGTGTGGCTGTTTGATTATTTAATTGATATTTTTTTTCATTTTGTTCTAATGAAATGGTTTTGTTTATGGCATCTTTTAAATTTTGTTGACCTTCTAATAAGTTAGACCAAGTAGGAGAGCAGCTATCTTCAAAATCAGCCATAAAGACTTTTGCGCCTGAATTTAATGCATTAATAACCATTTTTCTATCAACAGGTCCTGTAATTTCAACTCTTCTGTCTAGCAAAATTTCAGGGATTGGTGCAGCAGTCCAATTGCTATTTCTTATTTCTAATGTTTCTTTTGGAAAATGAGGTTTTTCGCCTAAATCAAAACGTTTTTGTTGTTCTTTTCGCTTTTCTAGTAATTCTAATCTTTTTGGATTGAATTTTTCTTGTAGCTTTTCTATAAATAATAAAGCGCCATCTGAAAGAATTTCAGAACACTTTTCTTGTCGTTTTACTTTAAGTTGTGAGATATTCGTTTCCATAATTAGAAATTTTATTTATTTGATTGGTACAATATTATAAAATTAAAAAATACAAAACAAGCGAACGTTCGCAAAAATGTAAAAAAAATATAAAAAATGTTTTTCGCAAAAATGTATTATATTTGTTTTCTATTGTAAAATGAGGCAAAGAGCAAAAAAGGTTTCTAATTTTTTTAAATAGTTGATTGATGATTGAAGAAGAATATATCCGTTTGATTTTTGGTTTAAAATTGAAACAAATTAGAACCGAAAAAAATCTATCGTTGTTTGGTTTGGCAAAAATCACGAGTTTGTCTAAATCGTATTTAAACGAAATTGAAAAAGGGAAAAAATATCCTAAAAGGGATAAGATTGTACTTTTATCCGAAGCGTTAGAAACAACATATGATCAATTAGTTTCTTTAAAATTGGATAAAAATTTGGCACCAATTGGAGAGATTTTGCAGTCTAGAATTTTAAAAGAGATTCCATTGGATATTTTTGGAATTAAAGAAAGCGATTTAATTGATATTATTGCAGAAGCTCCAGTTAAGGTTAATGCTTTTATTAGTACGCTTTTTGAAATTGCTAAACACTATAATTTAACACGCGAAAGTTTCTTTTTAGCTGCTTTGCGTTCATATCAGGAAGCAAATAATAATTACTTTGAAGAGATTGAGCTACAGGTTGAAAAATTTGCCAAAGCATATTCACTAGATTTGAATAAACGTTTAAATTCAAAAGATTTTGAAGAAATTTTAGTTGAAGAATACGGTTATACAATTGATAATGATGAGTTAACCCAACATAAGGAATTGAATAATTTGCGTTCTGTTTTTGTACCAAGCTCTAAAACTCTTTTGGTTTCCTCTGAAACTGATGATTCGCAACGAATGTTTATTTATGCAAAAGAAATTGCTTACAATTTTTTGAATATAACTGATAGATTGTTTACTTTTTCATGGATAAAATTTGATAGTTTTGATCAAGTTTTAAATAATTTTATAGCTTCATATTTTGCAGGAGCTTTATTAATTCCTCGTAAATCATTAGTAGCATCACTTAAATCTTTTTTTGATAAGAAAACTTTTTCTACTAATGATTTTCAAATGTTGATGGATGGTTTTACAGATTCTCCAGAAACCTTTTATCAACGATTAACGAATGTGTTACCAAAAGATTTTAATCTGAAAAATTTATTCTTTTTGCGATTTAGTTACAAACCTGAACGTGGTGATTTTCAGTTGACCAAAGAATTACACATTACTAATTTATTAGAACCACATGCGAATGAACGTAATGAACATTATTGTCGTAGGTGGATATCTTTAAAAACAATTCAAAATTTGACAGAAACAACTGAAAATCATGTGTTAGATAGTCAAATATCTTCTTATAATCATACGGATAATGAATATTTTGTAATTTCTTCGGCTACAAAAGATCCTTTTAGAAAAGGTTATTATAGAAGTATTGCTTTAGGCATTATGATTAATCAACATTCTTTAAGTAGAATAGCTTTTTTGCAAGATGAAAATATTAAACGAAGAAAAGTTGGAGTAACTTGCGAATCTTGTTCAATTTCAGATTGTTTAGAAAGAGTTGCACCACCAAAAAATTTGGAACGAAAAGCTCGTTTTTTGCAAACAGATATGGTTGTGAAAGAGATAATGGAAAAATATAAGTAAAAAAAATCCCGATTCATTGAATCGGGATTTTTATATAATAATTCTAAAATTAGAATTGCTCTCTTCCTGAAAAATGGAAAGCACCTTCAATAGCTGCATTTTCATCAGAATCAGATCCGTGAACAGCATTTTCTCCAATTGAAGTTGCATATTTTTTACGGATTGTTCCTTCAGCTGCATCAGCAGGATTAGTAGCTCCAATTAAAGTTCTGAAATCCTCAACTGCGTTATCTTTTTCTAAGATAGCAGCTACAATTGGACCTCTTGTCATAAATTCAACTAATTCACCAAAAAATGGTCTTGCAGCATGAACAGCGTAAAACGCTTGAGCATCAGCAATAGTTAATTGAGTTAATTTCAAAGAAACAATTTTGAAACCACCTTCTGTAATCATGTTTAAGATACCACCAATATGTCCGTTTTCTACAGCATCTGGTTTAATCATTGTAAAAGTTCTGTTTGTTGCCATTTTTTAAATTTTTTGCAAAGTTACCATTTTAATTAGGTTTTGCAATATTGTTTTTTATTATTTTACGATTGTTCTAGCTACTCTAAATCCGTAAAACTCATGTGTTTTTGAAGGGAATGTAGAAATTCGGTTTGCAGGTCTAATGTAGTTTGGTTGGCTATCCCATGAACCGCCTCTAACTGTTCTTCTTTCACCCATTTCTGGCCCTTTTGGATTGTCACCTTTTTCTTGTTTGTAGAAATCTTTATTGTACCAATCCCAACACCATTCCCATACATTTCCACTCATATCATAAATACCCAATTCGTTAGGTAATTTTGTTCCTACCGTGTGAGGATGTCCACTGCTATTTGCTTTGTGCCAGGCTACTTCATCTAATTTGTCACTTCCGCTAAATCTAAACCCTTTAGTTGAAGTTCCTCCTTTAGCTGCAAATTCCCATTCTGCTTCAGTAGGCAATCTGTATCCATTTGCCTTAAAGTTGCAAACAAAATTTGGGCCTTTTTTAGTATAGCAAGGTTGTAATTTTTCTTTAATACTTAGCCAGTTACAGTATGCAATAGCTTCGTTCCAAGTAACACCATTAATTGGGTAATTATCTTGCCAACCCCAAGTTGGTTTTGCTGGCATTTTCATTTTATTGGCTTTGATAAATTGTTTCCATTCCCAAACAGTTACTTCGAATTTACTAATTTCAAATGTGTTTAAGGTAACAGTATGTTCTTTTTGTTCGTCAACTTCTGCACTTTCATCTGATTTTTTTGAGCCCATTTTAAAAGTTCCACCTTTAACTTGTATAAGGTCTGTGTCAATTAAAACATTTTTAAAAGCAAATAAGGATAGAATTGTAATTATTAATGTAGGATAAAAAGTAATTTTTCTCATAAGAATTTCAAATTAATTTAGGTGTGCAAATATAATAATAATTTAACATTGCGGATTTTATTTGTTATAAAATAGCAATTTAAGTAAAATAAATGTTAATTATTTGAAATTATTACTTTTTATCGAGTAAAAAGGCTTTTTGTCGGTAAATTATAAAATTATTTGAGTGAAATTTTGTTCTAAAGGTTTAAGTTGTGTTAAAATTTTTCTTACAAAAGATTCATAATCATCTACTTCTGATACAAATGATGAAAAATTTTGCGTTCTTTCTTGTAAACTTTTGTTTGGAAATAACTCATTTTGGATTTCAAAAATGCGTTCCAATTTTGAAGAATGATTTTTGCGTTCGGCTTTCAATAAGCGCTTTTCTAAATTTTCTAAGCCTTTGAGTTGTTTTTTTTCTTGTGCCTTTACTGCACCTGTAAATGATTTATCAGTTTGAAGTGCGATTTCATGTAACGCTTCAAATTGTTTTTTTAGAATTGTTTTTTGTTCTGAAAAATCGATGGTAAATCCTGAAAAATCTTTTGTTTTTTTATCAGAAAGTAATTGTTGGGCCATAAAAATTTCGTTCCAAGTTAAATTTAATTTATCCAATTTTGATGCTTGTTTTTCTGTAACTAAGAGCACGGAATTTCGAACCAAGAGCATTGGAAAAGTAATGTAATTTGCTTCAAAATTTGCTTTTAATTCTAACCAATATGCAATTTCGCCTCCTCCACCAATGTAGCATAAATTTGGCAATATAATCTCTTGATATAATGGTCTTAAAATAACATTTGGACTAAAGTTTTCTGGGTTATTTTCTAATTCAATTAAAAGTTCTTTTTCGGTAAATTTTAGTTTCGTATTATTGATAACGTAATTTCCGTTTTCAAAAATAATGCGTTCTCTTAACTCGTTTTGAATGTAAAAAAGGTTGATTTCTCTTGGATTTACTTGAATAGTATATTTTTCTAAAAGAGGAAGAGTTTCATTAACCTTTTTGAAAGAAGTTTGTTGTATTAATTCGTTTTTAGCATACGGAACAAAAAGTTTTTTCAATTCCTTAGCATCACCATCAATAATAACTAATCCTTCGTTTTTGAATAATTCATTTGCTAAAAATCTAGTTGCATCGGCTAAATTTTGATGTTCTAAATATGATTTTTTAAATAAATCAAGTAGATATTTTGCATTATTTCCCAATCCAATTTCTTTAGAAAAAGCTTCATAAACTAAATCTAATCCTTCTGTAGATAGACGTCCAACGGGTCCATTACTTTCTCGGTTCCATCTAAATTTTTTGTCTTTGAAATTAAAATAGTTGATTTCATCAAAATCATGATCTTCTGTTGCCATCCAATAAATGGGAACAAAATTTTGAGTAGGATATTTTTGTCTTAATTTTTTACACAGATTAATAGTAGAAGCAATTTTGTATAAAAAATACAAAGGTCCAGTAAATAAATTCAGCTGGTGACCCGTTGTAATTGTATAGGTATTTGAAAGTTTTAAAAGCTGAATATTTTGTGAAGTACTTTCTGAAATTTCAAAATTTTCATGTTGTTTTTCTAATGCCGAAACCAAAATTTGGCGGTTTTCAAACGGAAAATTTTTGCCTTTTTCCTCAATTTGACCTTTAAAATTCTCAATTTTTGGAAAACGATTGTACAACAATTGCAATTCAGATTTTTCATCCAAATAATCAACAATTAGTTTAGAAAAATATCCCGAATTTTGATAGGTTACATTTTCGTTTGGCATTTTAGAATTATTTTTTGCTAAAGTACTAATTTTTTACTTTTCTAAATTGCCTTTAACAAGCTCTTAGGATTTGATAAAAAGCCTTATTTTTGCTCAAAATATATCCATTGAAAAACATTCTCTTAATCACACCGCCTTTTACCCAACTGAATACTCCTTATCCAGCAACGGCTTATATAAAAGGTTTTTTGAATACCAAAAACATTTCGACTTTCCAAATGGATTTAGGTATTGAAGTGATTTTAGAATTGTTTTCCAAAGAAGGATTAGAAAGTTTGTTTCAAGTTTCAGGTTTCAAGTTTCAAGAATTTGAACCTAATTCACAACGAATTTATTCTCTCAAAAACGACTATATCAAAACTATAGATTCCGTAATCGCTTTTCTTCAAGGAAAAAATCCATCGTTAGCTCGTCAAATTTGTTCAGGAAATTTTCTACCTGAAGCATCTCGTTTTGCTCAATTAGACGATATGGAATTTGCATTTGGAACGATGGGAATGCAAGACAAAGCCAAACATTTAGCTACCTTATATTTAGAAGATTTATCCGATTTTATTGTAGAATGTATTGATGAAAATTTCGGATTTAGTCGCTATGCAGAACGTTTGGGTAGAAGTGCCAACTCGTTTGATGAGTTGTACAATCACTTGCAAAACGAGTTAACATTTATTGATGAAATTACACTGAAAATTCTGAAAGAAAGAATTGATGAAGTACAACCAAAGCTAGTTTTAATTTCGGTTCCTTTTCCTGGAAATTTGTATAGCGCTTTTCGTTGTGCTCAGTTTTTAAAAGCCAATCATCCCAATATAAAATTATCAATGGGTGGCGGTTTTCCAAATACAGAACTTCGCGAATTAAAAGATGAAAGAGTTTTTGAATTCTTTGATTTTATTACTTTAGATGATGGAGAATTACCAGTTGAATTGCTTCATAATTTTGTTTGTCATTCTGGACTTGTTTCAGAATCTGAATTCAAACGAACATTTCTATTAGAAAACAACCAAGTCGCATACAAAAACAATTCCACTCGCCACGATTACAAACAAAGTGAAGTAGGAACTCCTGATTATTCTGATTTGTTGTTAGATAAATACATTTCGGTTATTGAAATTGCAAATCCTATGCACAGTTTGTGGAGCGATGGCCGTTGGAATAAACTTACCATGGCACATGGTTGCTATTGGGGAAAATGTACGTTTTGTGATATTTCGTTAGATTATATCAAGTTGTACGAGCCAATAGCTGCCAAAATTTTGGTCGATCGAATAGAAGAATTAATCGCTCAAACAGGTGAAAACGGATTCCATTTTGTAGATGAAGCAGCACCACCGGCCTTGATGCGTGAAGTAGCATTGGAAATCATCAAACGAAAAATAGTAGTCACTTGGTGGACTAACATTCGTTTTGAAAAAAGTTTTACAGCTGATTTATGTTTGTTATTGAAAGAATCAGGTTGTATCGCAGTTTCTGGTGGATTAGAAGTGGCTTCGGACCGACTTTTAGAATTAATCAAAAAAGGAGTAACCGTTGAACAAGTAGCTCAAGTTACCCGAAATTTCACCGAATCAGGAATTATGGTGCATGCTTATTTGATGTATGGTTATCCAACACAAACCATTCAAGAAACCGTTGATAGTTTAGAAATGGTGCGTCAATTGTTTGAATTGGGTGTTTTACAAAGCGGTTTTTGGCATCAATTTGCGATGACAGCGCATTCTCCTGTGGGAATGTTTCCTGAAGAATTCGGAGTAATTCCAGAACAAAATGAAATTACGTTTGCTAATAACGATATCAATTTTAAAGACAAAACCGGAATCAATCACGATAAATTCAGTTTTGGATTAAAGAAATCATTATTCAATTACATGCACGGAATCTGTTTCGATTACGATTTACAAGATTGGTTCGATTTCAAAATTCCAAAAACAAAAATTCCATCTGATTTTATTTATAATTGTCTTCAAAAAGAACAAAATTTCTCTACAAAATCCAATGCTAAAATCGTTTGGTTAGGAGGAAATCCTCAAACCGAAATCTTTACTAAATCAAAAAAAGGAAATTCTTGGGAAATGATGAAATTAACTTTTCATGATAAAACCCAAACCTATGATATTTCGGTAAACGCAGCAGAAGGAAAGTGGTTGATTGAAATATTAGAAAAAATTTCGGTTTATACTGAAAATAAAATCACTTTTTCTCAATTAAAATCTGATTTTGAAACACATTTTGAAGATTTTGAATTGTTTTGGTACAGTAAACCAATTCAAATTTTAAGAAGCACTTCTTTGTTAACTTTGTAGAATTTTTACTAAATAGTGATTGTTTTTTATTTAATATTTTATTTTTATTGAAAAAAAAGTATAAATTTAACATCTAATTCAACTCGATGTGAAGTTTTTTTTCTCTAAAAATGTTGATTCTACCTATACAAGAGTAATTAGCTTGCTTTCGCTGATGTCTTTTGCTTTGTTAGTCTTAGTAGCTTCATTGTACTATTATATGAAAGTACAAGAGAAAGAAATTTATGACTCAAGTAATAAAATCTACAAAAACGAAATCAATTCGTTAGTTAAATTAAATTCCGAAAATTACACTTCTTTAGCAGTCGAAATAACCTATTGGGATGAATTTGTTGATTTTGTAAAAACAAAAGATATCAAATGGTTCAATTCATCGGTTGCCAATGTTTTGGATACTTATAAAGTTGAATATGTTTGTGTGTATGATACTAAAGGTAATTTTATAACAAAAGTTTCTTCACCAAAAATTAAGACCGTAAAATTTATTCCGCAAGAAGCAATTGATAAATTATTAAAGAAAAAAGTTGATAAATTTTATTTAAAAATACCTGAAGGAGTTGTAGAAATCTGTGCTGCAACCATTCATCCATCAGATGATCCTTATAAAAATAAAACAAAACCATCAGGCTGTTTTTTTATGGCAAGATTATTAGACAATGAGTATTTTGCCAATTTTGAAAAAATAAGTACATCAAATATCGATTTTTTTAAGCATCCAGAAGTAAAATCGAAAGCTGTTTATTTAGTGATGCCATTAAAAGATTATAACAATAAAGTTATTAAGCATCTAATTTATAAAAGAGCTTTTAATATCGATTTTTGGATAACAAAATACATCTTAATAGTTATTACCATTGCCTTAATTTTATCTTGGGTTATCTATTATTATTACGCAAATAAATGGTCTAAATTGCCTTTGAGCTTTATTAAGAAAATATTAAAAACCGGTGATGCAAGTTCGATTCAATCTTTAAAAAATATTAAAGGAGAATTTAGATACATCGGAAAACTATTTGAAGAAAATCAAGCAAAAACAAAAGAATTAGAAATTGCTAAAAATAAAGCCGAAGAAAGCGATAAATTAAAATCTGCTTTTTTAATGAATTTGTCGCACGAAATTAGAACTCCAATGAATGCTGTTTTAGGTTTTTCTGATTTGCTTTCTAATTCGCAATTGTCTGATAAAGAAAGAAATGAATACATAAAAGTAATTCAACAAAGTGGTAAAAATCTTTTAGAAATCATTGACGATTTGGTGGAAATGTCCAAAATAGATTCTCAATTAATTAAACCAAATTTGCAGCCTTTTGATTTGGATGAGTTCATCCAACAGATTTTTCTATCGTATGAAAAGTTATATAGTAATGAAAAAGTAGCTTTTAAATTAGTAAAACCTGAACAGCAGATTAAAAAGCAAATTATTTCTGATAAAGTTAAATTAGGTGAAGTTGTTACCAATCTATTGAACAATTCCTATAAGTTTACTGAAGAAGGTTTTGTTATTTTAGATTATGAAGTTGACGAAAAAAGCAACAAGATTAATTTCAGTGTAAAAGATTCTGGAATAGGAATTCCGAAAGCCTTTCAAGAAAATATTTTTAAGCGATTTAGTAAAATAAATGCGAAAGGAATTTCAGCAAATGAAGGTCTTGGTTTAGGTTTAGCAATTTCAAAAGCGTATGTTGATATGCTTGGAGGAAAAATTAATTTTACTTCTCAAGAAGGTGTTGGTTCTACATTTTTTGTATCAATTCCACTCAATTATGCCAATGAGAATGAAACCAAAAAAGAAATTGTTCCTGAAATAAAAGTTAATACAAATTTAGGAAAAGAGGAAATTATTTTAGTAGCTGAAGACGATAACATTAATTTTTTACTCATCGAAAATATTTTAAAAAGTTATAATTTCAAGATTATTCGTGCAAAAGATGGAGTAGAAGCTGTTGAATTTTGCAAAACAAATCAAGAAATAGATTTGGTTTTAATGGATATAAAAATGCCAAATCTTGACGGCTATGAGGCTTTTACCGAAATTCGAAAAATCAATCCAACAATTCCTATTATTGCCCAAACTTCTTACTCTTTTGAAGAAGAATTGGATAAAATAAAGAAATTAGGATTTAATAATTTTATCTCTAAACCTATCCAAAAACAAAAATTACTCGAATTAATTAAGGTTTACCTAAACCGATAAAAAGCTATAGCATTTTTACAATTTTTATGAGATTTATCATTTTCGAAAACGATTTCTTTTCGTAAGTTTACGACAACTAAAAATAATCTCATATGGATGCCAATTATAAGCTTTTAGTTAACAATTCAAATACTTTTGAATTTACCGAAAGCGACCTTAAAAAACTCGATGCGATTTGTGTTGAAGATTCAAAATTTCATGTTTTAAAAGATAGTAAACCTTATAAAGTCGAAATTGTTTCAGCAGATTTTATTGCAAAAAAATATACTATCAAAGTCAATAACAACACTTATGAAGTTGCAATTTCAGATGCTTTAGATGAATTAATCAAAAGTATGGGAATTGAGCGCGGAAGAACCAAAGTTGTTAATGCAATCAAAGCACCAATGCCTGGTTTAATTCTTGAAATCAGCGTAGAAGTTGGTCAAACCGTAAAAGAAAATGACCCTTTATTAATTCTTGAAGCCATGAAAATGGAGAATAGTTTCCTTTCACCACGTGATGGCGTTATTAAGTCTATTGCTGTAGAAAAAGGAAATGCTGTAGACAAAGGACAATTATTAGTTGAATTTGAATAGAAGTAATTGTTTCAGGTTTAAAGTTTCAAGTTGTTGTTTGTGATTATATGTAAACATCAATTTAAACTTTTACAAAGACTTTTTTAACCTAAAACCTGAAACTTGAAACAAAAAATATAATGAAAGAAATTAAAAAAATATTAGTAGCAAATCGCGGTGAAATTGCCATTAGAGTAATGAAAACCGCAAAAAAAATGGGCATTAAAACTGTAGCTGTTTTTTCAACTGCCGATAGAAATGCACTTCATGTAAAATATGCTGACGAAGCCGTTTGCATTGGAGAAGCTGCTTCAAGTCAATCCTATTTGCGCGGTGATAAAATCATTGAAGTTTGTAATGATTTAGGCGTTGATGCTGTTCATCCAGGTTATGGATTTTTAAGTGAAAATTCATCTTTTGCTGAAGCTTGCGAAAAAAACAACATCATTTTCATCGGACCAAAATCGAAAGCTATTGAAATGATGGGAAGTAAATTAGCGGCTAAAGAAGCAGTTATGAAATATGACATTCCAATGGTTCCTGGAGTGGATCATGCAATTATTGATGTGGAAGAAGCAAAGAAAACTGCAAAAGCTGTTGGTTTTCCAATTCTGATAAAAGCATCCGCTGGTGGTGGTGGAAAAGGAATGCGTGTGGTTGAAAAAGAGGAAGATTTTGAATCGCAAATGAATCGTGCAATTAGTGAAGCAACTTCTGCTTTTGGTGATGGTTCGGTTTTTATTGAAAAATATGTAACCAAACCACGACACATTGAAATCCAGATCATGGCTGATAGTCATGGGAATGTTTTATATATTTTTGAAAGAGAATGTAGTATTCAACGTCGTCATCAAAAAGTTGTTGAAGAAGCTCCTTCATGTATTTTAACACCAGAAAAGCGAAAAGAAATGGGTGAAGCTGCGGTAAAAGTTGCTCGTGCTTGTGATTACCTTGGTGCAGGAACTGTGGAGTTTTTAATGGATGCAGATCATAATTTCTACTTTTTAGAAATGAATACACGTTTACAAGTAGAACATCCAGTAACAGAAATGATTTCGGGATTAGATTTGGTTGAATTGCAAATACGTGTGGCTCGTGGTGAAGCATTAGATATTAAACAAGAAGATTTAAAAATTCACGGTCACGCTATGGAACTTCGTGTTTATGCTGAAGATTCTATGAATGATTTCTTACCAAATGTTGGCTTTTTAAGTACATATAAATTGCCTGAAGGAGAAGGAATTCGCGTGGATAACGGAATTGAAGAAGGAATGGATGTGCCAATTTATTACGACCCAATGCTTTCCAAATTAGTAACTTACGGAAAAACACGAGAAGAATCTATTGAATTAATGATTAAAGCCATCGATAATTATCACGTTGAAGGTGTTGCAACTACTTTGCCTTTCGGAAAGTTTGTAATGGAGCATGAAGCATTTCGTTCTGGAGATTTTGATACCGGTTTTGTAAAAGCCTATTATGATGCTGAAAAACTTAAATCAAAATTAGATACAGAAGCAGAAATTGCCGCTATGGTTGCATTGCAAAAATATCTTGAAGATCAAAAAGTATTACGATTACCAAATTAATTGACACATCGACAAATTGTCTAATTGACACATTGAAAGAAAATGGAAGATAAAATAAAAATATTAAACGATAAAATTGCTCTAGCAAAATTAGGTGGAGGTGAAAAACGAATTGCATCACATCATGCTAAAAAGAAGTTAACTGCTCGTGAAAGAGTTGAGTATCTTTTGGATGAAGGTTCATTTGAAGAAATTGGTATGTTAGTAACCCACAGAACTACTGACTTCGGAATGGAGAAAGAAATCTATTATGGTGATGGAGTAGTTACTGGATATGGAACAATAAATGGTAGAATTGTCTATGTTTTTGCTCAAGATTTCACAGTTTTTGGAGGTTCATTATCTGAAACACATGCTGAAAAAATTTGCAAAGTAATGGATATGGCCCTGAAAAGCGGTGCGCCAATGATTGGATTAAATGATTCAGGTGGCGCACGTATTCAAGAAGGTGTTCGATCATTAGGTGGTTATGCAGATATTTTCTACAGAAATGTTCAATCTTCGGGAGTTATTCCACAAATTTCTGCAATACTTGGACCTTGTGCAGGTGGAGCAGTTTATTCGCCTGCAATGACCGATTTTACCATGATGGTTGAAGGAAATAGTTATATGTTTGTTACAGGCCCAAATGTGGTAAAAACAGTTACAAACGAGGAAGTTACTTCAGAAGAATTAGGAGGTGCTAGCACACATTCAACAAAATCAGGTGTGGCTCATATTACTTCTCCAAACGGAATTGAATGTTTAGAAGATATTAAAAAATTATTGAGCTATGTTCCACAAAATAATAGAGAAACAACACCAAAAGTGCCTTATGTTTTAGGTAACGAAGTACGTGAAAAATTAGACACTATTGTGCCTGATAATGCGAATAAGCCATATGATATGCACGATGTAATTGCGAATATCATTGATGAAGATTCTTTTTTTGAAATTCATAAAGATTTTGCCGAAAATATAGTTGTAGGTTTTGCTCGATTAGGTGGTAGAAGTATAGGAATTGTGGCTAATAATCCAAAATATTTAGCAGGTTGTTTAGATGTAAAATCTTCTATTAAAGGTGCAAGATTTGTACGTTTTTGTGATTGTTTCAATATCCCGTTATTAGTTTTAGAAGATGTGCCAGGTTTCTTACCAGGAACCGACCAAGAATGGAACGGAATTATTGTTCACGGAGCCAAATTATTATATGCATTTAGCGAAGCAACAGTTCCGAGAGTTACTGTAATTACACGTAAAGCTTATGGTGGAGCTTATGACGTAATGAACTCTAAACATATTGGTGCTGATATGAATTTTGCTTGGCCAAGTGCTGAAATTGCTGTAATGGGAGCAAAAGGAGCTTCAGAAATTATTTTCAAGAAAGAGATTAGTGAAGCAGCAGATCCAGCAGCAAAATTATTAGAAAAAGAGGCAGAATATGCTGAGTTGTTTGCAAATCCTTATACCGCTGCTCAACGCGGATTTATCGATGAGGTAATTTTGCCACGCGATACCCGAAGAAAGTTACTTAAAGCTTTCAGTATGCTAGAAAATAAAGTAGTTGATACACCAAAACGTAAACACGGAAATATTCCGTTGTAAGATAAAATAATGTTAAAACTCCCTATAAAATGGGAGTTTTTTTTACCTTGCAAACTCAAAATTTTACTCCAATCCATCTAAAATAGTTTTCTATGAGATTCATAACTCTTATTACTTTTATATTTATCTGCTATACCAGTATGGTTTTTTCGCAAAAAACGATTAAACATACTGTAGTTGAAGGCGAATCTTTTTATTCAATTGCTAAAAAATATAAAGTAACGGAGTCTGATATTTATGAATTGAATCCAAAGACAAAAGGAACATTATTACAATTAAAAACAGTTTTACTCATTCCAAACAAGAATTCTAAGACCGAGAATAAAAAGAAAAAAGTTACTTCAAAGAATGTAGATGGAACCGAATTTCATATAGTTGAGGTAGGAGAATCGTTGTATAAAATTGCAAAAAAATACGAAATTTCCTTAGAAAAAATAAAAGAACTTAATCCAGATATAAAACCAGAAGCTATTCAAATTGGGAACAAAATTAGAATTAAAGATTATGAAGTTGAAGTTGCTAAAGATGAACCTAAAACAGTTGTAATACAAACTGATACAAATGTAAATACAATTCAAATTGACTGCGAAGATGAATTGGGAAATAAAATTCATACCGTTCAAAAAGGCGAAACTTTGTACAAAATTGCAAAAAAATACAAAATTAAGCTGAACGATTTAAAAGAGTTGAATGAAGAAGTAGTTGAAAATCTTCCTGAAGGATATCAATTAATTATTAAACTTGGAACCGCAGAATTAGCTAAAGTACCTACAGAAACTAAAGAAATAGTTGAGGCAAAACCACTTTCTTTAGAGAATATGTCAAAAGCTGAATTTTTAATAGCCAAAGCATCTGAACATATTGGAACTCGTTATCGCGGTGGAGGAACAACCAGTGCAGGTTTCGATTGCTCGGGTTTAATGTTTGCAACGTATAAACACATCGATATGACTTTGCCACGTTCTTCTGGTTCAATGGCGGTTGGAGCTGGTGTAAGAGTAGATAGAAATCAAGCGCAAAAAGGCGATTTGATTTTTTTTACTACTAATGGAAGAGGAAGCATTAACCACGTTGGAATGATTACGGAGGTTTTAGAAGATGAAATCAAATTTATTCATTCTTCAGTACAAGCGGGTGTAATTATTTCTTCTACTAAAGAACCTTATTATTCAAAAAGATTTGTTCAAATTAATAGGGTTTTATCTGAGTAAATTACATTTATGATATTTGTCATTTTATGATGTTTTAATTCGGTATAATTTAGCACCTTAAAATAATTACGTCATGAAAGTAGAACAGATTTATACAGGTTGCATTGCTCATGCTGCCTATTATATTGAAAATAATGGTGAAGCTGCTATTTTTGATCCACTTAGAGAAGTACAACCTTATATTGATAGAGCTAAAAAAGACAATGCAGTAATAAAATATGTTTTTGAAACTCATTTTCATGCGGATTTTGTTAGTGGTCATTTAGATTTAAAAGCAAAAACAGGTGCAGAAATTGTTTTTGGACCTACTGCAAAACCAAATTATGAAGCTACAGTTGCAACTGATGGTCAATTTTTTGAGTTAGGAAACTACAAAATCAAAGTACTTCATACGCCAGGTCATACGATGGAAAGTACGACTTATTTACTTATAGATGAAAACGGTAAGGAACACGGAATCATCTCTGGAGATACTTTGTTTATTGGAGATGTAGGTCGTCCAGATTTAGCACAACATGTGATTGCAGATTTGACACAAGATAAATTAGCAAGATATTTATTTCATTCGCTTCGTGAAAAAATCATGCCTTTAAGTGATGATTTAATTGTATATCCAAACCATGGTGCTGGTAGCGCTTGCGGTAAAAACATGAGTAAGGAAACCACAGATACTTTAGGAAATCAAAAACGTACCAATTATGCGTTACGACCAGATATGACTGAAGATGAATTTGTGGATGAATTATTAACCGGATTGACAACGCCACCAGGTTATTTTCCAAAAAATGTCATCATGAATTTAATGGGATATCAATCGTTAGATGATGTGATGAAAAAAGCTAGACATCCTTTAACGGCAGATCAGTTTGAAATGATAGCCGAGCAAACTCAAGCATTAATTTTAGATACAAGAAACGTTAATGAATTTGCAAAAGCGTTTATTCCAAATAGTATTAACATTGGAATTGATGGAAGTTTTGCAAGTTGGGTTGGAGAAATGGTATCAGATATAAATCAAAAAATTCTTTTAGTAACCGATTTTGGAAGAGAAGAAGAGTGTATGATTCGCTTATCGCGAGTAGGTTATGATGGTACAATTGGGTATTTAGAAGGCGGATTTGATAGTTGGAAAAACGCTGGAAAACAAACTGATTCTTTCAGAAGAATTACAGGTGAACAATTAGAACAAATACTTCAAACGGAAGATTTACTTTTGTTTGATGTTCGTAAAAGAAGCGAGTTTGATTCAGAGCATCTTATTGATTCTGAAAACATTCCATTAAACCAACTATTGGCAAATATTACAGCATTTCCAAAGGAGAAACCTTTTGTAGTTTATTGTGCAGGTGGTTATCGAAGTATGATTGCAGCTTCTATTCTAAAACAAAATGGATTTGATAATTTTGTAGATGTTTCTGGAGGTTTTAATGAAATTGCAAAAACCACTCAGTTGCCAAAAACTGCATATGTTTGTCCTTCAACATTGTTATAATGAAAATAGAAAAGCCGCTTTTAAAGCGGCTTTTTGTTGGTTTAGGTTGTTGTTTCTAATTGTTTTTTAAAAAATTATAAATTTCATCTTTCAAAAAAACTCTATCTTTTCTCAAATGACTTAATTCGTCATCCATTGCTAATTCTTCGTCGGTTTCGATTTTGTAGATTTTAGTATCTAATTCAGTATATGAATGTAACAAAACTTGAAATTCATCATTGTGATGATACAAGTCTTTAATCTTGTCTGCATATTCAGGAAAGTCTTGATAAATAGGATGTTTCGTTATCATAATATTGGTTTTTTTATTAGTATACTCAAAGTTACTATCAAAAAATCAGAAATGATATGACAAATGTCATTTCAAATAAAAAATCCTCACAACAAAATTGCAAGGATTTTTTATATAATTTTGAACACTGATTAAACAGGCTCCGCATACAAATCAAACTCTGTAGCATCGGTTATTTTTAAATTTACGAAATCACCTGTTTTTAGATAAAATTTAGAAGCGTCTATTAAAACTTCATTATCCACGTCTGGACTATCAAATTCGGTTCTTCCAATGAAATATTGACCCTCTTTTCTATCGATAACACATTTGAAAGTTTGTCCAATTTTCTCCTGATTCAAATCCCAAGAAATTTGCGATTGTAAATCCATGATTTCAGCTGCACGTGCTTGTTTTACTTCTTGTGGCACATCATCAACTAAAGCAAAAGCGCCCGTATTTTCTTCATGTGAATAAGTAAAACAACCCAAACGTTCAAATTTCATTTCTTGCACCCAATCACGTAGAATTTCAAAATCTTCTTGTGTTTCTCCAGGATAACCTACAATTAAAGTCGTTCTAATTGCCATTCCAGGAACTCGTTCTCTAAATTCTTGTAATAATTTTGTTGTTTTTTCTTTCGTAGTACCACGTTTCATCGATTTCAAAATATCATCTGAAATATGTTGCAACGGAATATCTATATAATTACAAATTTTTGGTTCACGTTTCATCAAATCTAAAACGTCCATTGGGAAACCACTAGGGAAAGCATAATGCAAACGAATCCATTCAATTCCTTCAACTTTAGCTAAGTTTTCAAGCAATTCGGCAAGGTTACGTTTTTTGTATAAATCTAATCCATAATAGGTTAAATCTTGTGCAATCAAAATCAATTCTTTTACACCATTTTTAGCTAAACCTTCAGCTTCTTTAACCAATTTTTCAATAGGTTGCGAAACGTGTTTTCCACGCATTAACGGAATCGCACAAAAACTACAAGGTCTGTCGCAACCTTCTGCAATTTTTAAATAAGCATAGTTTTTTGGAGTTGTTGTTAAACGTTCGCCAAGTAATTCGTGTTTGTAATCGGCACCTAAAGCTTTCAATAAAAGAGGCAATTCGGTAGTTCCAAAATATTGGTCAACATCAGGAATTTCTTTTTCTAAATCTGGGCGATATCTTTCAGATAAACATCCGGTAACGAAAACTTTATCAACTAAGCCTTGTTCTTTCTTGTCAACATATTCCAAAATCGTATTTACCGATTCTTCCTTTGCATTATCAATAAAACCGCAGGTATTAATTACTACAATATTGCCTTCTTGTTCATGCGCTACATCTTTTCCGTTGGCCTTTAGTTGTCCCATTAAAACTTCGCTATCGTAAGTGTTTTTAGAACATCCAAGTGTAATTACATTGATTTTATTTTTCTTTAACGATTTGGTTCTCATGCTTTTAAATTTGAGGTACAAAATTACATAAAATAATTAGTAGAAGCACCAGCGTTTGGTGATTTTTTAATGTTTTTGTCCCGCTCTCCGCTATATCCGCTAAGGCGGGATGTCGCTTCCATCGGGGCTAGTAGTTGTGTATGGGTATGAAAAAACCACTTCGGTTGAGAAAGTGGTTTGATATCTTGTTCTTAATTTCTTAGAAATTGATAGAGTAGGTAAGCGTTACATTGTTATTCGTAGTTCTTATTCTTGCTGTATCATTCATTCCTGAAGAAATAAAAGCTAAATTGTAATTTCTGTGGTCGTTTGCGTATGCTAAATCCAAACGGCTTTCACCAAAGTTATACCCTAAACCAGCAGAATATCCTGTTAAATCTCCCATCGCATAATCTACTTTGTATGGGCTCTCTTCAAATCGATAACCACCACGAACACTCCATTGTTTAATTTTGTATTCGCCACCAATTCTTAATTCATAAGCATTGTTTAATTGATTATTCATTTGCGTATTCAAGTTTCTGTAAAAACTATCACTTGTTGGTTTAAATTTGGTATTGCTATAATCTTTCATCGCATAATCAATACTAATTAATCCTTTTTTATTAAAGATATAAGCACCACTGAAAGTTACTTTACTTGGCGTTTGAATTTTATATGTTGGGAAAACAAAAATAGGGCTTCCATAATATCTATTTATATCACCCGATGGTACATTTTCATTTCCATTGGTATATAAATCTTGAATCAATTCATCATTTAATCTATACCAAGTTGGCGATTCATAAGCAACGCCTAATCGTAATGATTCAGTAGCTTTATAAATTGCGCCTACGTTTAAAGAAAATCCTGAGCCATAAGTACTTAGTTGGTTATCGAAAATAATATTTCTCACCGTTGGTTGCACTCCAGAATTGGCTGGGTTGTCATTACTTTCATATAAACTTGTAGTAAGAACATAATCCGTAAAATGTGCATTTAAGTTTAAACCTAAAAATAATTTATCTTTATATCCAGTAGCTATGTTAGCCGATAATTTTCCGTTGAAACCATTACTTGTTACATAATTGTCTTGAAAATAATTTCCGCCAGAAGGAACATTTGATACATATAAATTAGGTGTAGAAGCATCTTCATTTATAATATAGGTTTCATAAGCCATTTCATATTGATAATCATTAAAATCTGTATTTGCAATATAATTCGCCTGATTAACAAAGTATTGAGAAATAGAATTCGTTGGGTTTACGCCAGCAGAATATAAACTATTATCAAAATCACTTATATTTTCATAGTTTAATGCTACCGCAATTTTTGACCAATCTGATTTTCCTGATTTATCATTAAAAACCAATACAGCTCCTAATTGATTCAAATCTAAAGTACTATAATTTTCTTTGGTTTTTGTTCCAAAATAATTAGAATTATTACGAACATTAAAGCTTGATCCAGAAATACTTCCAAAATTATTTGTAAAAAAAGCAGAACCTGCTGGATTTACATTTATAGATGATAAATCGCCACCAACGGCTCCAAAAGCACCACTCATTCCTCTAAAACGTGCAGTTCCAGTTATGTTACTTATTGAATACCTCAATGCATCATTTATAGTTGTTTCTTGCGCTATTGAAATAATAGAGCTTCCTAAAAGTAGGGATAAAAATATTTTTTTCATTGCAATTTTATATTTTAAGAAAACTAATTTCTGTACAACAATTAACCGCGACCACCTCTTCCGCCACCGCCACCAGATGAGCGGCCGCCGCCTCCAGAAGAACTTCCGCCAAAACTTCCACTTGAAGAAGAGCTTCTTGGAGTTGAGTAATTGCTGCTTCTTGGCGTAGAAGTGTTGTTATTACTTCTTGGTGTTGAATAGTTATTATTACTTCTAGGAGTTACAGTCGAATTCTCTCTCGGAGCTGATATGCTTCTTGGAGTGTTTGTTCTAGGATTATTTGTTGTTCTAGGTGTTCCTGTATTTTGAGATGATCTTGGATTTTGAAAAGTACTTCTAGGATTTGTACTTCTTGGTGTTGCATTAAAGTTTGGGTTTGTTCTTCTACCACTATTGTAATTGGCAGCATTTCTTCCAGAACCAGAATTGTAATATCCATTTCCGCCTCTTGGTCCAGCATTGTAAGCCACATTTCTACCTCTGTAGCCATTCCAGCCCCAGTTGTTTCCGTAATATCCATTCCAACCCCAATTATTCCCATAATAACCATTCCATCCCCAAGGAGAGTACCAGCTGTTCCAACCCCAACCCCAGTTTGCTCCATACCAAGAATTCCAACCCCAGCCAGCTCCCCAGCCAATGTTAGAATAGCCCCAGTAAGGAGAATACCAATTATTCCAACCCCAATTGTTGTTGTAATAATTGATTGTTACGTCTGACGCATTATTGCCCCATCCGGCATAACTTTGATCGCTATATTCAGTTCTGTACACAACTACAGCAGTATCCTGTGGTTCTGCAGATTGATAATTATCAACATCAGTAAAATATGAATAATCTTCCTGCATTGCTCTAAATTGCTGAGCATATTCATTCGATTTTTCTATGTTTTGTTCGCTATATTTGTTTTCAACTTGCTCTCTTGGTCGTTCATAAGAACCGTAAACACCATCATTATCATAATACGATGAGTTTTGATATGAACCACATGAAGTAGCGAAAATTGAAACTAATCCTATCAAGGAAAAGGCAATGTTTTTCGAATTAATTTGGTAATAAGTTTTCATAACTCTTTTTTTTATTGTTGGACACTTCAAATTTAACTATTTTTGCGGAATAAATAACTTAAGATTAAGTTAAACAATTTTTATGCCAATATATTCAAAATGAGTAAAAATTTAACTACAAGAGAAGAAGATTATTCCAAATGGTATAACGAATTAGTTGTAAAGGCTGATTTAGCTGAGAATTCAGGAGTAAGAGGATGTATGGTCATTAAACCATATGGATATGCAATTTGGGAAAAAATGCAAGCCCAATTGGATAAAATGTTTAAAGAAACAGGTCATAGCAATGCCTATTTTCCACTTTTTGTGCCGAAAAGTATGTTTGAAGCCGAAGAAAAAAATGCAGAAGGTTTTGCAAAAGAATGTGCTATTGTAACACATTATAGACTAAAAAATGATCCAGATAAGCCTGGAAAATTAATGGTTGATCCAAACGCTAAATTGGAAGAAGAACTAATTGTTCGTCCTACTAGTGAGGCAATTATTTGGTCAACATATAAAGGTTGGGTTCAATCGTATAGAGATTTACCTTTACTAATTAATCAATGGGCAAATGTTGTTCGTTGGGAAATGAGAACGCGTTTGTTTTTAAGAACAGCCGAATTTTTATGGCAAGAAGGACATACGGCTCATGCAACGCGTCAAGAAGCTATTGAAGAATCAGAAAAAATGATGCATGTGTATGCCGATTTTGTGCAAAATTTCATGGCAATTCCAGTTGTAAAAGGGTTAAAAACTGAAACAGAACGTTTTGCTGGAGCAGATGAAACGTATTGTATTGAAGCGTTAATGCAAGACGGAAAAGCATTGCAAGCAGGAACTTCTCACTTTTTAGGTCAAAATTTTGCTAAAGCTTTTGATGTGAAATTTGCTAACAAAGAAGGAAAGCAAGAACACGTTTGGGGAACTTCTTGGGGAGTTTCAACGCGTTTAATGGGAGCATTGGTAATGACGCATTCAGATGACAAAGGTTTGGTTTTGCCTCCGAATTTAGCTCCAATTCAAGTGGTTATAGTTCCTATTTATAAGACTGATGAGCAGTTTGATGCGATTTCAGAACAAGTGAATGGTTTAACTGCGGAATTAAGAAAATTAGGTATTTCAGTAAAATATGATAACAGAGATACACAAAAACCAGGATTTAAGTTTGCTGAATGGGAATTAAAAGGTGTTCCTGTTCGAATTGCTCTTGGGCCAAACGATTTAGAAAACGGTACTTACGAAATTGCTCGTAGAGATAATTTGTCAAAAGAAGTAGTTTCTAAAGAAGGAGTAGCACCTTATATTCAAAATTTATTAGAAACTATTCAAAATGATATGTTTGCTAAAGCATTGAAATACAGAGATGCTCATATTACAGAAGTGAATTCTTTCGAAGAATTTAAAGAGCTATTGGAAACCAAAGGAGGCTTCTTAGCGGCACATTGGGATGGGACTGCTGAAACCGAAGAAAAGATAAAAGAACTTACAAAAGCCACTATCAGATGTATCGCTTTAGATAGAGTAGAAGAGGCTGGAAGATGTATGTTTACTGGTGCTCCGTCTAAAGGAAGAGTTCTTTTTGCTAAGGCGTACTAAAAAAAAATAAAAATTTTTATACAAGGTCTTGCAGAAATCAAAATTAGTTGTATTTTTGCACTCGCATTACAAAATTAATGTAATGGCCCGTTCGTCTATCGGTTAGGACGCCAGGTTTTCATCCTGGTAAGAGGGGTTCGATTCCCCTACGGGCTACAATTATTGAGGTTAAAAAAGTATAGGTTAATGGCCCGTTCGTCTCTCGGTTAGGACGCCAGGTTTTCATCCTGGTAAGAGGGGTTCGATTCCCCTACGGGCTACAAGTATTGAGGTTACAAAAGAATAGGTTAATGGCCCGTTCGTCTATCGGTTAGGACGCCAGGTTTTCATCCTGGTTAGAGGGGTTCGATTCCCCTACGGGCTACAAGTATTGAGGTTACAAAAGAATAGGTTAATGGCCCGTTCGTCTCTCGGTTAGGACGCCAGGTTTTCATCCTGGTAAGAGGGGTTCGATTCCCCTACGGGCTACAGAATTAGTTGTAAATAAGTTTTATAAAATAATGATTGGTGTCTCTGTTGTTATTTTATTAGTTAAAACCAAAGTGATTACAAATGTAATTGTGGGAGGTTTTTCTTTTTTAACTAGTAGTTTATAACAATTATTACAATTAAAAAAAGAACAAAATGGCAAATCATAAATCTGCTTTAAAAAGAATTAGAAGTAACGAGAAAAAAAGAGTGTTGAACAGATACCAACACAAAACTACTCGTAATGCAATCAAAGCTATTCGTTTAGCTACTGATAAAGCTGAGGCTTCTGCAAAATTATCAACTGTAATTTCTATGATTGATAAATTAGCTAAGAAAAATATCATTCATGATAATAAAGCATCTAACTTAAAATCTAAGTTAACTAAACACGTAGCTTCTTTATAGTCTACTGTTACAAATAACACTAAAGCTCTCATTATGAGGGCTTTTTTTTATGTTAAGCAATTATTATTTTCAACTAAAGTGTTGATTACTATAGTGTTTTTACAAAAATAAAGATTACCTTTGCACTTTCAAAAATAAAATAAATGACTTCTATTAGAAACATCGCAATTATTGCACACGTTGACCACGGTAAAACTACTTTGGTTGATAAAATTATGTACCACTGTCAATTGTTTCGTGAAAACGAAAACACGGGAGACTTAATCCTAGATAATAATGATTTAGAGCGTGAAAGAGGTATTACTATTACTTCTAAAAACGTTTCTGTAACTTATAAAGGAACAAAAATCAACATTATCGATACTCCTGGTCACGCCGATTTTGGTGGTGAGGTTGAGCGTGTACTTAATATGGCTGATGGTGTTTGTCTTTTAGTAGATGCTTTTGAAGGACCAATGCCTCAAACGCGTTTCGTATTACAAAAAGCAATTGACTTAGGATTAAAACCTTGTGTGGTTATTAATAAAGTAGATAAAGAAAACTGTACTCCAGAAGAAGTTCATGAAAAAGTTTTCGACTTAATGTTTGAATTAGGTGCTACTGAAGCGCAGTTAGATTTTCCAACTGTTTATGGTTCGGCTAAAAATAACTGGATGTCTGATGATTTTAGAAATCAAACTGAAAACATCGAGCCTTTATTAGATATGGTTTTGGAACATGTTCCAGCTCCTAAAGTATCTGAAGGAACTCCTCAAATGTTAATTACATCTTTAGATTTCTCTTCATTCACAGGCCGTATTGCGATTGGTCGTTTAGAAAGAGGAGTTTTAAAAGAAGGAATGCCAATATCTTTAGTAAAAAGAGATGGTAAAGTAATAAAATCAAGAATCAAAGAATTACATACTTTTGAAGGTCTTGGACGTAAAAAAGTTGACGAAGTAGTTGCTGGAGATATTTGTGCAATTATCGGAATTGAAGGATTTGAAATTGGTGATACTATTGCTGATTTTGAAAATCCAGAAGCTTTACAGACTATTGCAATTGATGAGCCTACAATGAGTATGTTGTTTACAATTAACGATTCTCCTTTCTTTGGTAAAGAAGGTAAATTTGTAACATCGCGTCATATTAGAGATCGTCTAACTAAAGAATTAGAGAAAAACTTAGCAATGAAGTTAGGTGAAACTGATTCTGCTGATAAATTCATGGTTTTTGGTCGTGGAGTTCTTCACTTATCGGTTCTTATTGAAACTATGAGAAGAGAAGGTTATGAATTACAAATTGGTCAACCACAGGTAATCATCAAAGAAATTGATGGTCAAAAATGTGAGCCAATTGAAGAATTAACAATCGATTTACCAGAAAATCTTTCAGGTAGAGCAGTTGAATTCGTAACTATCCGTAAAGGAGAAATGTTATCAATGGAAGCTAAAGGTGATCGTATGATTATTAAATTTAATATTCCATCTCGTGGTATCATTGGTTTAAGAAATCAATTGTTAACTGCAACTGCAGGTGAAGCAATTATGTCACACCGTTACATTGGATACGAACCTTTCAAAGGAGCAATTCCTGGACGTAACAATGGATCGTTAATTTCTATGGAAAACGGAAAAGCTATTCCTTATTCTATCGATAAATTACAAGATCGTGGTAAATTCTTCGTGGAGCCAAATGCTGAGATCTATGAAGGTCAAGTAATTGGTGAAAACTCTCGTGGTGATGATATGTGTATTAACGTAACTAAGGCTAAAAAACAGTCAAACGTACGTTCATCTGGAAATGATGAAAAAGCAAGAATTATTCCACCGATTATTTTCTCATTAGAAGAAGCATTAGAATACATTCAAAAAGATGAATATGTTGAGGTTACTCCAAAATCTATTCGTTTAAGAAAAATTTATTTGACAGAAAACGATAGAAAACGTTTTAAAATATAATTAATTTGAATCCCGATGAAAATCGGGATTTTTTAGCATAAAGAATAATGGAAATTAAATTGAAATACGGAATTGACAATTTGCTTTTCGGAATGAAAGAGCAAGATGTTACAAAAATTTTGGGTAAACCCGATACACAATACAAAGACGAGGAAGAAAACGTTGTTTTTATGTATAATGCTAGAAAACTTCGTTTAATTTTTTACAAAGAAGAAGCATTCAAATTAGGTTATATGACAACAACAAATCCAGTTGTGAAGTTGTTCAACACGACTTTAATTGGAAAGAATTGGAGTGATGTTTTTCCTGTTTTAGAAAAGAATAAAGTAAAGTCTTTTGAAACCGATACAGTAGAAGGTATGATGAGTTACTTTAACGAAGAAAATTGGTTATTCGTTCATGTTGATTATAACGAAATTGTAAAGATTGAAGTTGGTGCCGTTTTTAGTGATAAAGACGAATTTGACTGGAGATTCTAATTTAAATAAGTATAATAAAAAAAGCCGCTAATTTAATTAGCGGCTTTTTTTATTATTGATTTATCTTTATTAATTCAACTTCGAAAATTAAATCAGTATTTGGAGGAATAACGCCACCAGCACCTCTTTCGCCATAAGCTAAATTAGATGGAATATAAAATTTGTATTTTGCTCCTTCTTTCATTAATTGAACACCCTCTGTCCAACCTTTGATTACTTGGTTCAAACCAAAATCGATAGTTTCACCTCTTTGTACACTGCTGTCAAATACTTTTCCGTCTAAAAACATTCCAGTGTAATGTACTTTAACATTACTTGTTGCAACTGGTTTGTTTCCAGTTCCTTCTTGTAATACAATGTATTTTAGACCACTTGGAGTAGTTGCTGCAGTAGCAAATTCTTTTAAAGCTTTTTCTTTAGCTTCCTTTTGCTTTTCAGCAGCCAATTTTTCAGCAGCTTCTTTATTTATGAAATAGTCTGCAAATACTTTTTCAGCATTGAATTTTTTTGCTTCTTTTCCAGTTCTAATAATTTTTACAGATGTAATTATATCATCTTGTACGATTTTGTCAACAATTTCTAATCCACTTACTACATGTCCAAAAACGGTGTGTTTTCCATCTAACCAAGGAGTTGCTTTATGAGTGATAAAAAATTGACTTCCGTTAGTAGCAGGTCCTGCATTTGCCATTGACAAAATTCCTTTTCCTGAGTGTTTTAAATCGGCAACAATTTCATCATCAAATTTATAACCTGGTCCACTAGCTCCAGTTCCATCAGGGCAACCACCTTGAATCATGAAATCAGCAATTACACGGTGAAATTTTAATCCGTTATAGTATGGTTTTCCTTTAAATTTTGCATCTGCTTTAGTGTTTTTTCCTTCTGCTAAGGAAATGAAATTAGCTACAGTTACTGGAGTTTTCTTGTATTCTAATTCAACTACAATTTTGCCTTTTGTAGTATTTATTTCAGCAAAAATGCCGTCTTTTTTTTTGTCTTGTGCAAATCCTAAAGTAATAAAACTTAGTACAATTGCTACTGATTTAAGTATGTTTTTCATTGTGATTATTTTGTTGGATTTTCTAATAGTTCAATTTCAAAATAGATGTCTGCATTAGGCGGAATAATTCCTCCAGCACCTTGTGGTCCATATGCTAAATTTGAAGGAATATATAGTTTAGCTTTTCCTCCAAAGTTTAATAAATTGATACCTTCAACAAAACCAGGAATAAATTGTAAATTCCCCATAGCTGCTGGATAAGGGGCATAACCGTTTTGAGCGGCTTTGTTTGGATTATAAGTTCCAAATTGTTTTGCACTTTCTTCAATGGTAGTATCAAATTGTAAGCCGTTTTCTAAAAACCCTGTGTAATTAATATAAATTTTGCTTCCTGCAGTAGGTTTTTTACCATCACCAGTTGTAATAATTTCATAGATTAAACCTGATTTTGATTTGGTACCGTTTACTTTTACATCATTGATTTCTTTTATTTTGCTTTCTGCTAGCACTTTTGCTTTTTCTTCTGTTTCCTTTTGTTCTTTGGCTACTTTTGAATAATAGCTTTTAAAAATTTTAACAGCATCGAATTTTTTTGCGTCGCTTCCAATTCTAACAATTGTAATTTTTTCAATTACATCATCAGATTTAATTGCATTGATGATTTCCAAGCCTTCAATTACTTCTCCAAAAACACTATGCATGTTGTCTAACCAAGGAGTTTCTTTATGTGTTATAAAAAATTGACTTCCGTTTGTTCCAGGACCAGCATTTGCCATTGAAAGAATTCCAGCTTTTGTATGTTTTAAATCAGGATGAAACTCATCTTTAAATTTATATCCTGGACCTCCAGAACCATCTCCATTTGGATCACCGCCTTGAATCATAAAATCTGCAATTACTCTATGAAATTTTAAACCATCATAAAATGGTTTATTTTTGAATTCATCACTTACAAAAGGGTTTTTTCCTTCAGTAAGTGTTATAAAGTTTGCAACGGTGTTGGGTACTTTTTGATATTCAAGTTTTACAATCATGTTTCCTTTTGAAGTTTCTATATCGGCATAAATTCCTTCTTTTAATTGGTCATATGACTTTGAGCATGAAGCAAAAAGGGTTATTAAACTTAAAAATAAAATTGAAATCGGTTTCATTTTTTTCATTATTAATTTTTTGGTTTTGGGTCTAATTTTATGTCATTTAAAGTTACGGTGCAAATTAAAGGCTCATTTGTTCCAATTTTTTTGTCATCACCATGATAACCGTATGCCATATGTGAAGGGAATAAAAAAGTAATTGTTTCGCCTTTTTTCATTAATTTAATACCATCGCGCAACCCCATCATTATGTTTTCTTTGTCAACGTAGTAAGTTTGAGGTTTTGTTTCTAATTTGGTATAAATTATACGACTTTTTAAATCTTTAATTTCGTAATCAAAAAAAGCAATGTCACCTCTTTTAGGAAATGCAGTTGGCTCTTCTATTTTAGTTTCATATTTGTACCAATATCCTTTACTTGAAGCTATATATTGTTTTAAAGTATCATTTTTAATCAAAGAATCAATTGTTTTCTCTTCGCTTGCAACTAATATTTTATTACGCTCTATGGATTCTTTAATAAAAGTTCCAGAGGTATGTGATATTGGTTTGCGAGCTTGTTCTTGTTGTTGAGAACAGCTTGTAAGTGTGAGTATTATAAAGACAATTAGTATGTAGGTAAGTTTTTTCATTGGAAGTTATTTTTTTTCAATTGCTAAAATAGCAATAAATTGTTGTACCGTTTCATTAAGTGATAAAAAAGATTTTCCGCCAGCAGCATTAATGTGTCCGCCACCATTAAAATGATTTCTGGCAAATTTATTCACATCAAAATCACCTTGCGAACGGAATGATATTTTTATTATTCCTTCTTCTTTATGTTCGATGAAAATTGCTGTAAAATCAATTCCTTTTATACTTAATCCATAGTTTACAATACCTTCGGTATCACCTTTTTGGTGACCAAATGCATTCAACTCATCTTGACTTAATGTAATATACGATGTTTTGTATTGATCTAAAATTTTTAAATTTTGAAGCGCTTTTCCAAGCAGTAATAAGCGATTATAACTTGAATTATCAAAAAGTAAATTATGAATTTCACTATTATTTATACCTCTTTCGATTAAATCGGCTACACATTTGTGTGTTGCACCCGTAGTTTTTGGAAAACGGAAACTGCCAGAATCGGTTACAATTCCAGTATACAAGCATGTTGCAACTGTTTTGTTTAATAGATTTTCATAATCTAACTGATAAATAAAATCATATACCATTTGGCAAGTAGAACCATAAGCAGTATCTGAAAAAGTATAGGTTGCATAACCATCTGGTGATTGATGATGATCAATCATAATACTTGTTGCAGTTAGCGTCTTTAGCAGGTTTTCCATTTGGTCACCAGTTCTATGCAAAGCATTAAAATCTAATGTAAAAATTACTTCTGATTTTTCTAAAATGGATTTACATTTATCAAAACTTCGTTCAAAAATCAATACTTTTTCACTTTCGGGTAACCAAGCTAAAAAATCTGGAAATTCGTTAGGAGCAATCACAACAACATCATGTTGTAATTGTTTTAATATATGATATAACCCTAAAGTTGAACCCATAGCATCGCCATCTGGGTTTCTATGTGGAATTATGGTAATTTTTTTTGGAGTAGCTAATAGTATTTTTATAGCTTCAATTTCGTGTACTTGCATCATACTGCGAATATATTATTTTGTAAGCTATTGTGCAATAATTATGCCTAACGTTTTAGAGTAAAATGCCCTTTTACTATTTTCCCATCGGTCAATTGAATTACAAACCAATAATCTGAACTAGGTAGTGCATAACCGTTGAAATTTCCGTCCCAAACTTGATTTCTTGGATTTATTTGGAAGACTAATTTGCCATATCTGTCAAAAATATCAATGGTACTATTTTGCAAATTGCGCTTGTTTAAGTTTTTAATTCGCCAAAAATCGTTTGTTCCATCTCCATTTGGAGTGAAAAATTTTGGATAATCTAAGATGTAAAATGTTTTTGAAACTTCACCACAGCCCTTGGTATCTCTAACGAAAACAGTGTATTCTCCTTCATTCAGATTGTTGAAAATAGCTGAACTTTGATAATTTGTACCATCTAATGAAAACTCATAAACACCTAATCCAGAATAATCAACTGTTATTGTATTATTATCTGAAAAATCATTAATTATAACGTCGTTAATAGTAGCAATTCCTGATGTTGTAACGGTAAATGTTTTGGTTTTTGAACAATTATTTGAATTTGTTAGCGTAACAATATAGGTTCCAGGTGTGTCAACCGTAATAGATTGTGTAGTTTCTACTGGAGTTGTATTCCAAGTATAGCTTGAAAATCCTGAACCAGCATTTAGAATAATAGAACTGGTTTCGCACAAACCTACTTCTTCGTCTGTAACTATTTCGTTAAAAGTTTTTATGACTAAATTTACAGGATAATCAGAATAACAACCTTGAATATTCATTATTCTTGCAAAAACAGGTTGATTATAGGCAGTTGTATTTGTGTAAATTGTTGGTAAAGCAATGGTACTTGAAGTAGATTCAAAAAATGAAACAGTGTAACTTGAAGGTAAGTTTGTAAATAAATCAGGTGTAATAGTAGATAAATCAAATGTCATTATTCCGTCTTGATTATCATCAGCATCACATAAATAGAATGTATCCTCGTTTACGATTAAGTCGGTTGCATATTCAATTGTAATATTTCCAGTAGTTTGGCATAAAGTTCCATAATTTATTTTAACGGAATATTCGCCTTCAGAAATTACAGTGTAAGTTGAATTTGTTTCACCTATCAAAGCAATATCATTTTGAAACCATTGATAGCCTGTTGCTCCGGTTTGAGTAGCATCAACAACTAAAGTTTCGCTTGGACATAGTGGATTTCCATCTGCTATTAAACGATCATCACCAATATCTATTCCAAAATTAAAACTACCACCTCCAAGAAATATTGCCGAATCGTATCTATAATTTCCTTCGTCTGCAATTACTAATTTTATATGATAAGTTTGACCTGGAATTACATCGGCTTGAGCTGTTAAAACCACTGTTTGTCCGTTGTAATTTGTTGGGTGATTATCATCGTTAAATGCATCAAAATAGGTAGCATTTGCTGGTGGACAAATTGTGCCAGGACCACGAACGGTATTTACTTTTACTGGTATATTTGTACCTGGAATTACAGCTAAATTATCATATGTAGTAGCACTTGCTTCTTTTAATAAAAATGCAAAACCATCAGTAAAATTGCATTGTCCTGATGTTGGACTTGATAGATATTGTTCAGATGAAAAGATATAATCAAAACTAATATGATTTCCAAGTGGGATAAAATCAAATTCTAAAATGGTAGCATTGAATGAATTACTTAAACCTAAAGCCTGATTCAAATCGGGATCACCATTCCAACCCATGCTTCCGCCATCATCTGAAAGATATGAATTTGGACCAGGGGAATTATTAATTTTTCCAGTAGAAAGTATAATTCCGTTTTCAAAAGGAAATCCAGTACCAGTAGCGTCAAAAAAACCATAACTTTTTTCACCTGAAGCAAAATTTCCGCCCGAAACACTAACATTGAATACATTAGCACATGGACTATTTATTAAGATATCTTCAACTAAATCTTGAGGAGTATAGCTTTCATCAACTGTAATATATTGCGCATTTCCGAACTGAAAAAACAATCCGAAAAGTACAATTTTAAGGGTATTTTTTATTGTAATCATAGCATCGGCAAAGATACTATAAATCTCTCTTTTTTAAGATGTAATATGATGTTAAAATAAATATAAATGTCCAGACTAAAACAATGCTAACTTCGGAAAAATGTACGCCGTAATCTTTAATATTTTGTGCTCCTCCCATTGCATTTTCTATAGTTTTAACAGCATTAAATCTAGTAACAGGTTCTTTGCTTAAATTCCACATAGATTCCATTGGGAAATATTTTATCATTGTATCTCCAAAATTTTTATGTTTATCGTCGCCACTTAAAATTACAAATTTTACAATCCAATAAATTATTTGTTCAGCAATAAACCATAAGGTTAAAAAACCAAGAGCAAAAGCACTTCGTTTTACTAAAATTCCCAAGAACAAACAGAAAGAGAAAAAGGCAAAAAGTTTAATAAAAAAGGCTAATAAATATTCTAAATCTGTAAATACAATTGATAATTCAGTATATGAAGAAAATGAATACCCTAAAATTAAGGACATGATAAATACAAAAAGCGTAGAGGCTAATGCAAAAGAACCTACGACAAGAAACTTAGAATAGATAAATTCTTTTTTACTCAATCCGTCAATTAAATTTTGTTTTAAAGTACCATAAGTGTATTCGTTTGCCATCATTGAAACGATAACTACCGCTAAGAATATTTTGAATAATGCAGCTACAAATGTATTAAAATGCCAAATGTATGGGAAATTAAAAATTCCTTGGTCAGCAATTCTAATTTCGAAAGTTCCAAAACTAAATTTGATTGATGCAACTAAAGCAATTGAGCTTAATAAAACAAAATAAGCAAGAAGTAATACACGACTGGCTTTGTTTTTCCAAATTTTTTGAAATTCTATAGATAATAATCTTTTCATGATTGTGTTAGTTTTTGGTTAATTCTAAAAATTGTTCTTCTAAGCTGTTTTTTCTTTTAACAAGATGTTCTAAAACAATTTTTTGTTCAAACAGATACGAGTTTAAATCTTTGGCAGCAATATCTTGTTTTAAATAAACCAATACTTTTCCTTCTTCTTCCTCTATTTTTTCAATTGAAGGATGATTTTGAAGTGCCAATTTAAGTTGCTCTTTATCGTCTGATTTTAACTCGAAAAAGCTATTGTTTTCAATCATATCATGAACCGAACCTTGATATAACATTTCACCTTTACGCAAAACAACCACATGACTACATACTTTTTCAACTTCATCTAACAAATGCGAAGCCAATAAAATAGTGGTTCCTTGCGAAGCGATAATTCGGATAATATCTCTAATTTGTCTAATTCCTTGAGGATCTAAACCGTTTGTTGGTTCATCTAAAATTAAAATTTCTGGATCATTTAGTAGGGCAGAAGCAATCGCTAAACGTTGTTTCATACCAAGTGAATACGTTCTGAATTTATCGTTTTTTCGTTCTAAAAGTCCAACCAATTCTAATTTCTCGTCTACTTTTGAAAGTGAAGTTCCTTTGATTTTACATACCAATTCCAAATTTTCTTTGGCAGTCATGTACGGATAAAAATTTGGTCGTTCAATAATAGCACCTACTTTTTTTAGTGCATCATGAGTGTTTGATTTCCCTCCAAACCATTCAAAATCGCCTGAAGTTTTATTGACAACGTTTAATACTATTCCTAAAGTGGTTGATTTTCCAGAGCCGTTGGGTCCAAGAATTCCGTAAACATTTCCTTTTTTGATTTCAAAAGACACGTTTTTAACTGCGTGCAAATGTTTATTGAAAATCTTATTAAGATTGGTGATTTTTAAAATGGTTTCCAAGTTTGTTCGTTTTTTGATTTATAAATAAGACGAACAGTTGTTGTATTTGTTACCAACTTTAAAATATAAAACATAAAAAATCCCTAACATTATGGTTTAGTTAGGGATTTTAAGTAAACTTGGAGCAAAATTAATATTTTATAAAGTTGTTGATTTTTACATTTTTAGCTTTTAAATCGTGCATTAAATTGTATAAACCAAAGAATGTTCTGTTGATGTAAATGAAATGTTTGGAACCTCGATTTCCATTCATATTTCTTAATTCTGTGCTTTTTGAATAGCGTTCGCCTAAATCGGCAATTTGTCCAAAAAATTCATCATCAGAAAAATCAAATTCTTCTACATGAAAAGGTCTTGCGAATAAGCTTAATAATTCGTGAAACATCGCAGTGAAAAACTCAGTTTCTTCTTTAGAATCGTCTGTTCTTAATATTTCTAATTCGTATAATTTTGATTTGAAAAATTCTGGATTAGCTAAATTTTCTTTCTTCGCCAATTCAAAATAAGGAACATAAAAATCATTCGGAACTTCTTTAATACAACCAAAATCTAATGCGATTAATTTGGTATCTTTAGTAATTAAGAAGTTTCCTGGATGCGGATCTGCGTGGACTTTTCTTAAATTATGCATTTGAAACATATAAAAATCCCAAAGCGTTTGTCCTAAAATATTCGATTTTTCAGCATCGGTATTGTGAGCGGTGAATTCTGACAAATGTTCGCCTGTCATCCAATCCATTGTGATAATTTTTTCAGATGACCATTCAGGATAATACTTTGGAAAAATTAAATTAGGAATAGTGGCACAAGCTTCAGCCATTTCAATGCTTTGTTTAACTTCGTTGATGTAATTGGTTTCTTCAATCAATTTATCTTCAACTTCTTTGAAATATTTATCCGAATCTTTTCCTTTAATATTGAACATTTTAATCGCAATTGGCTTTACCATCGCCAAATCAGAACTAATACTTTCTGCCACTCCAGGATATTGAATTTTCACAGCAAGACTTTTCCCATCCTTGCTCGCTTGGTGCACTTGACCAATGCTCGCAGCGTTTATTGAAGTGGCGTTAAAAGTGTCAAATATTTCGTTTGGCTGTTTGCCAAAATAGTTTTTAAAGGTTTTGTTTACCAATGGTGGCGATAACGGTGGAACCGAAAATTGAGCTAATGAAAATTTCTCTACATAAGCACGAGGTAAAATACTTTTGTCCATGCTTAGCATTTGCGCTACTTTCAAAGCGCTTCCTTTCATTTGTTTTAAACCGTCGTAAATGTCAGAAGCATTGTTAATGTTTAGATTTTCTTTGGCTTCGGCTTCTGTTTTGGTGATTTTATCACCATAATATTTAATGTAATTTACACCAACTTTTGCTCCAGTTTGAATCAGTTTGGATGCTCTCTGAATTTTTGATGTTGGAATACTATCTATAGTTTTCATTTTTTTTGACTTTATTTTTCAGCGGTAAAAAATGGTATCGCTTTTTTGTTAGAAGATTTTGCTTGCGCAAATGTTTGTTTGTAGCGATTTCATAAAATTACATTTTAAATGAAGCTTTTTCTTGCCACATAAATTTTCCGAAGTCAATTAAACTTTTCAAAGGTGCAATATCCATTAAATCAAAACTGGTGTTGACTGATTTTTCAATAAAAATATCAGTTTTTTCAAAAGATAGTGAAGTGTCTTCTATCCAAAATTTCAAAGTGAATAAGAATTGGAACCAAGCCATTTCGCTCATGGTTTTTTCTTGAAATTCAATTAATTTTTCTTGTTTTAAATCGATTTTTTCAATATCTAAAGTATCAAAGAATTGCTTGAAGTGTTTTCTTAATTCTGTTAATTTAGAAAGGCTTTTTAATTTGTTTTTGTCTTCTTTTAAAAGTGCAACCGTGAAACTTCTGTTTGCGGTTAACATTTCAAAATACGTGAAATAAAAACTTAATAATTTAGTTCGTGCATCATACGATTCGAAATCTTCGCTTTTTTCTAACAAACCCATTGTTTGATGAAATAATGAAGTGAAAAAGGTTTTTTCAATTTGTTCAAAAGATGAAAAATTAGCATAAAATACAGTTTCTTCAAAGTTGTATTGCTTCGCAAATTTATATACCGAATGTGGCGCTTTGTTATTTTCTAAAAAATAATCAATGTAGAAACCTAAAATATCTTGATTAGTAATCTCTTTCTTCTTTGCCATGACTTTTAAAATTTTATCAAAGATAAAGAATGTTTAATTTACAATCAAAAAAGTTAAACAAAATATTTTGTTAAAGTTCTTTCAAAAAAAACCTCAAGTACAAAGTTGTAATTGAGGTTTAATATTTTGTATGTAAATGTCTTATGATTTCTGTTCTTTATTGAAGTAAACCAAGTAATAATACATTTGTTTTTCTTCGTCCCAACCTTTTTCAACGAATTTCTCAGCGCTTTCTGGGTTGATGAAATCTAATTTGATTTGAATATTGGTATCTAATTGAATTGTGTTTTTTAACGTACGACGCACATCAGTAACGGCAGCATTTGCAATTGGAAAACTTGAAACGTCTTCGATGCTGTATTTAGCTCCTTTATCTACTTTATAATTTTTGAATTCTGGAATGAATTCAGGATTTTGCATTACTTCGTTTAAGAAAGCCGTTTCTTCAAACTCATCATTTTTCGCAAAATGATTGATAGCACGGTTCATAAACAATACTTCTTGTTGCTTGTCTTCAGCAGGTAAAACTACTTCTTTGGCAAACTCTTGACAGAATTTTAAGTATTTCTTCGTCATGAAGTTTTCATCTTGAAACGCATCAACTGATAAGAAATGCTCTAACCAATAACGCGCATCGTAACGATTGCTATCTACGGTTAAAATTTTGTAGCCTTCTTCTTTTTTATAATTGAAAATGATACAACCTTTATCTAACTTATTCAAGTTGATTCCTTGTTGTAAAATCATTTCTAAGTTGCTTTCTTTTTCTTCGAATTGTAAGAAATCGGTTTGTACTTCACTTTTGAAAACACCAATAGCGTCAACTACATTATTATCAATAGAAACGTGTGTAAAATAGGCTACATACACTTCTCCGTTTTTAATATGCGGATGATTCGATTGCTCAAAAAGGTGTTTTGTGATTTTTTTTGAAACGTTGTGAATTTCGCTTGGGTTATTGAAAACTTCTGAAGCAAAATTGTACATTTCGTTGTATTCTAAATCTACTTCGTGAGCAAACTGAAAGTAATTTTCTTCTTTTTCACGAAATGGTTTAAAGAAAAATTCTTTTAATAAAGGCATGATTTCATCATTCAATCCGTATGGATTTTCAGATAAGAAAATAGCTTCGTTTCTACTTTTATTTCCTACGCGGTGAATAGATAGGTTTTCAATATGTGCGTTAAATAGATTGATCATTTTTTATAGTTTAGATAAAAGAGCCAAGATAGAACTGGTGTTGTTTTTTCTTGGCTTTTAAAGATTGTATTTTGGTTTATTCTTTTTAATTCTTTGGCTTTTAGTTCCAATTTTCTTCAAATCCCATGTCTTCAAAACTATCGTCTCCATCAAACATGTCGAAGTCATCATCATCTAAATCATCTTCAAATTCGCCAAACATATCTTCGTCAGATAAATCTCCTCGCATACCACTTTGTAAAGCCTCAGCTGGAAGTTCGCCGTGTGAAAATAATAAAGCAGGATATGTTTCACTAAGAGCTTTTTCTTCAATAGCGGCTAATTCTAAGAAAAATGTCCACATCGAAAACAAATCATACACATATACTAATTTAGTGTTTTGTTCGTGAACTAAATCGTCTAATCTATATTCAGCCATAGTTTTGATTTCCCCAGGAATATCACCTGTATCAAACAACGGAATACCATCTTCTTCATGCCAAGACCAATCGTTTGCACACGTATAAAAAGCGCCTACTTCTGTTCCGTCAAAACCAAATGCATTGATTAACGCATTGTGTAAATCTTCTAATGAATTGTCGCTTTCGATGGCAATATCTCTAAAAATATCTTCTTCAGCATCGAGAATAGCTCTGAATTTATAAATCATAATCGTTGAAATTTTAAGAACTGCAAAAGTAATTATTATTTACGAGAAACTTTTTTGCTTTTGCGAATTGTTGATAAGATTTTAAAATATGGATAACGAGGTTTCTGTTGTTAATCGTTCTAAGGTTTCTAATCCATAAAATGAATTTCCTTTTTTGTTTAATTTCGGACTCCAAACCGCTACGGTGTAATGATTTGGGAAAACCGCAACGACGCCACCACCAACACCACTTTTTCCAGGAAGCCCAACTTTAAAAGTAAATTCGCCCGCTTGATCATAAAAACCACACATTTGCATTAAAGCATTCATGCGTTTGCATTTGCTTGTGGATAGGAATTTTTTATCACTTTTAGGAATTACCCCATTATTAGCGAAAACTTGAAAACATTTAGCTAAATCCACGCAACTCATTTCAATAGAGCATTGATGATAATAAAAGTCTAATACCGCCTCTGGTTCGTTTTTGATGTTGTTGAATGATTTGATAAAGTTTACCAAAGCTGCATTTCTGTAACCGAAAGCTTTTTCAGATTGTGCTACATTTTCGTTGTAATTGATGTTTGGATTTTCGGTCAGTTCTCTTACGAAATCAAGAAGGAATGCTTTTGGATTTTCAAAATGTTCTAACATTAAATCGGCAATAACTAAAGCGCCAGCATTGATGAATGGATTTCTTGGAATACCATTTTCGTTTTCCAATTGCACTAACGAATTAAACGAATTTCCCGAAGGTTCATAACCTACGCGTTCCCATAAATCGTTTCCAATTTTAGAAAATATAAGCGAAGTGGTAATGACTTTTGAAATACTCTGAATCGAAAATTTCTCCAAAGCATCACCTTTTGTAAACACGTTTTGATGTTTGTCTACCAATGCAATTCCGTACTTATTAGCATCAATTTTTGCTAATTCTGGAATGTAATCGGCTACTTTTCCGGTGTTTTCAATTTGGATGACTTCGTTATAGATTCCGTCTAAAATATCTTGGTATGCCATGAAACTAATTTTGGTAAAAATAGTTACTTACAGAAAAGGAATGCGTTTTTTGAGCTCTTTTTTTGATAAAAAATTACCTTTTGAAGGATAGTGTCTTTTTGAGGGGATATTGTTGAAAATTAAAGCGGTTATCAAAAGAATAATAGCACCAGATAAAACGGGCGAAATCACATACCAGTACCCCAATTCTTTTATTTTATCGGAACCTGCAATAGCAATTAAAGCAGTAGCTCCACCAGGAGGATGTAAGGTTTTTGTAATTTGCATTAATACAATTGATAAGGAAACAGCTAAAGGAGCTGCAACCCAAATTAAATCAGGAAATAATTTATAAATGCTAACTCCAATTATTGCTGAAATCACATGACCTCCAATAAGGTTTCGAGGTTGCGCTAGAGGACTTTCAATAACTCCATATACCAAAACACAGGTAGCACCAAAAGAACCAATTAAAAAAACATTGTCTGATGTTGAGAAAATTCTGAATTGCAATAAACTAATGATTCCTAAACCTACAAACGACCCTAAAAAAGCCCAAAAGTGTTCTTTAAAATCAACTAAAGTTTCTTTGTATAAAACATATTTTGCTTTTCTGTAATTGCGTTTTAGCTTTTTTTTCATTTGTTTTATTTATAAGAATTTGGGTTTAGTTTTTTTAATTTTTCCTTTAGTATCAGCAATGCAAAGTTAATTTTTTAAATTAAAACAGGATTAGAAAACCAAAATTTACAATTCATCCTCAAAAAATGACAGTTCGGTTAGTTTCAATTTTATGGGTGCGATTTCTGTTGCAACTTTGCTTCATCAAAATAAGATAGTTCAAGCGCAAGAACAAAAACAAGATCAAAATTAAAAAACGAACAGTTTAACCATTAAACAAAATTAATCATGACAAAATTAATCACTATCATCGCCATGTTTGTCGCTTCGATTGTATCAGCGCAAACACAGTTTGATCAAGGAATGAAAAAAGCCTTGCAAACTTGGAAAAACGGAAATTCAAAAGAAGTATTAGTTCAATTCGAGAAAATTGCTTCTGTTGAAAAAACAAATTGGTTGCCAAATTATTACATCGCATTAATAAACACTACACAAGCTTTTGGTGAACAAGACAAAACTAAAATGTTATCATTAATTGAATCGGCTCAAAAAGCACAAGATTTTTGTAACGATTTAGCAATGGACAATCCAGAAGTTTTAGTTATGCAAGCTATGATTCACACGGCTTCAATTGTTTATGATCCAATGACAAACGGACAAAAATTATCGGGTGATGTAATGTACATTTTAAATAAAGCTTACAAAATTGCTCCTGAAAATCCGAGAGTTGTGTTTCAAAAAGCTTCGTTTGAAATTGGAATGGCACAATATTTTGGTCAAGACACAAAACCAATGTGTGCTCAAATTGAAAAATCTATCGAACTTTTTGCTACTTTTAAACCTGAAACAGCTTTTCATCCAAGTTGGGGGTTAGATAGAGCGCAAGAAGCTGTAAAAGCTTGTAAATAAAATTTTTAAAATGAAATATTCAAGAGAAATAGTTAAAGCAGTATTGATAGGAATTGTAATTTTTGCAATACTTCAAGGCGTAAATATTGTAATCACTAGAAGTTTACCAAGTCTTCTTTCATTAAAATGGAATTTCATTTTTACGATGTTGTACAGTGTAGTACTTTATTTTACCAATGCTTTAATTTTTATTCAATTAGATAAACATTTTGAAAAGAATCGATTTCATTTAAAACGATTGGTAATCGGATTTTTAGCTTCGTTTTTTGTTTCGGGATTGGCTATTTTCTTTTTGCGAATGTTGGAAGATGTTGGGTTTGAAAACAAAACAATTCAAGAATTTATTCAAAACGAAATGCCAGCTAATTATGTTGTCGCAATGGTGATTACAATTATTGTTTCATTGGTAATTCATTTAGTTTATTTCTACAAGTCGTATCAGGAAAACAAATTAAAAGAGCAAAAAATCATTGCAGGAACGGCTTCGGCACAGTTTGAAAGTTTAAAAAATCAAATCGATCCACATTTTCTTTTTAATAGTTTGAATGTATTGAGTTCACTGATTGAAGAGAATCCTGAAAATGCTCAAAAATTCACAACATCGCTTTCAAAGATTTATCGTTATGTTTTGGAGCAAAAAGATAAGGAATTGGTTTCGGTCGCAGAAGAATTACAATTTGCGAAAACGTACATGAATTTGCTAAAAATGCGATTTGAGAACAGCATCACTTTTGAAATTCCAGAAAATTTTGAAAATGAAGAAGCTAAAGTAGTACCGCTTTCGTTACAATTGTTATTAGAAAATTGCATCAAGCACAATGTAGTTAGCGAAGCAAAACCGCTACATGTAAAGATTAGTATTGAAAATGGTCAGTTAGTCATCACTAACAATCTTCAAAAGAAAGAAGTTTTACAAGACCGAAAAGGCGTAGGATTACAAAATATTGTTAATCGCTACGGAATTTTAACCAAAAGAAAAGTATTGGTAGAACAAAACGAAAAAGAATTTAAAGTATTTCTACCGATTTTAACCAAACAAATAAGTATTATGGAAACAACATATAATTATAATGAACAAACGGCTTATGACAGAGCGTCAAGAAGAGTCAAAGAAATAAAAGAGTTTTACGGAAGTTTAATTTCTTATTGCATCGTAATTCCGGTTTTAGTGTTTATCAATTTTAGAACTTTCTCAGGATTTCAATGGTTTTGGTTTCCGATGTTAGGTTGGGGAATGGGATTAGTTTTTCACGCTTTTAGAGTTTTCGGTTACGGAAGTTCGTGGGAAGAACGAAAAATTCAAGAAATTTTGAAAAAGGATGAAGAGAAAAGCAATAAATGGGAATAATTAAATTTAAAAAATAAGAAATCATGAGTGTACAAGATAGAATCAATAGTAGAATGGATAAAGAAGCGTTTAAAAACTTTATTCCATCCAATGCCGAAGAAGCAAGATATTTTCAAGCGGTTAAAAGAGTTAAGAAAATTAAAGGATTTTACACGCACGCAGTTGTTTATTTGGTCATCAATATTATGATTGTGATTATCAATATTCAAAACTTAAAAGATGGTGAAAGTTATTTTCAAGCGCATAATTTTTTCACCGCTTTCTTTTGGGGATTAGGATTGTTAGCACACGGATTATCGGTATTTTTACCTGATTTTATCATGGGTCAAAACTGGGAAGAGCGTAAGATTAAAGAATTTATGGAGAAAGAAAAAGCGAATAAGTGGGAATAATCAAACGCTGAATATTGAACAACGAATGTTGAATTTTGAAGTTTTAAAACAATGAACATATTAATTATCGAAGACGAAAAACCAGCAGCACGATTGTTGCAACGCAAAGTTGAAAAATTAGGTTTGCAAGTAAATACGATGTTACATTCAGTGGAAGAAGCTATTGAATGGTTTCAAAACAATCCGCATCCTGATTTGATTTTTTTGGACATTCAATTGTCTGATGGTTTGTCGTTTGAGATATTTGAGCAAATTGATATTAAAAGCGCCGTGATTTTCACAACTGCTTATGATGAATATGCGCTACGAGCTTTCAAACTGAATAGTATTGATTATTTGCTGAAACCTATCGATGAAGAAGATTTAGAAGTTGCGGTCAATAAATTCAAAGCCAGAAATCAAGCGCAAAATATTTCATTAGATTTTGAAGCGATTAAGCGAATGTTAGTCAATCCAGTGGAAAAAGAATATAAAAAGCGATTTTCAGTAAAAATTGGACAACAATTAAAAGTGATTTCAATTGAAGAAGTAGAATGTTTTTACAGCGAAAACAAAGGAACTTATATTCACACTTTAGACAATCGCGATTATTTAATTGATTCTACTTTAGAAGTTGTAGAAGCAGAAATCAATCCAAAAGAATTCTATCGTGTAAGCCGAAAATTCATTGTTCCACTGAAAGCGGTGAAGGAAATTCAGGTGTACTCGAATTCAAGATTAAAAATCATTTTACCAACTTACAAAGACGATGAGGTTATTGTAGCCAGAGAACGTGTTGGCGATTTTAAAGAGTGGATTGGGTAGAAATCATTTTACAGGAATTATGAAAATATGTGTTTTTAATTCATCTTTATTATAATAGATTAAACGCATTTTGAACCTTCCATTTTCTAACCCATTTTCATCAACTAAAACAGAACATTCAAAACCAGTTTTATTATTTGAACCTAAAATTCTAATTCCTCTACCAATTATTGAAGTTTTTTGTAACTCAATATTTTCAACAGAAACAATAAATTTAGTATTTTTATTTAATTCTAAATAAGGTTGTTTAGTTTCAAACTCAATTTTAATTGTTTGATTTCCGTCTTTAAAAATTAAATCGTCATTATTTTGTGCATTTGAAAAAAAAGTAACTAAAAATAGCATATTGATTATAAGAATAGCTTTTTTCATTAAAATTTATTTTGAAAACCTATGCAAAGAAAACGTCATCGCTGTCAATAAAAAGAAAGCCATAATTTGATGTGCTAATCCTAACCAAAGTGGTACATGGAATAGCAACGTGAAAATACCTAAAATGAATTGGATAAAAACAAAAACTAAAAGTGTTTTTATACCATTATCTTGTGTTTTGTCTAATACAAATTTTCTACTTTTTATGAATAAATAAACGATTGAAAAAACTACAAAATAAGCAAATGTTCGGTGAATGAATTGTACACCACTTTTTCCTTCTGTAAAAGATAAAAGTAAATTTGATTGTTCTAATTGAATACTTTCATGGAAAAATTGTCCATCGCTCATTAAAGGCCAATGATTGTGAATTAATCCTGCATTTAATCCAGCAACAAAACCTCCATAAATAATTTGGATGATTAAAATTACCAATGCAATTCGAGCAATTTTTCTTAATTCTAAAACCGGTAATTTTCTTTCTGGATAAATTAAATCTAAAGCAACCCAAAGTGTATATGCAAACGTAATAAAAGCAAACGTTAAGTGAATCGCTAATCTGAAGTGACTCACATCTGGCATGTCTTTTAAACCGCTTGCTACCATGAACCAACCTAAAAATCCTTGAAAAGCACCCATTCCTAATAGAATGAAACATTTTTTGATGGTTTCGTTATCTAATTGTTTTTTGATTAGGAAATAAACGAACGGAATAATGAAAACCACTCCAATAATACGACCAATAAAACGGTGGAACCATTCCCAAAAGAAGATGAATTTGTAGTCGTCTAATTGAAAATCTTTGTATTGATTTACTTTTTGATATTCTGGAAATTTCTTGTATTCTTCAAAGGCTTCCACCCATTTTTCTTCCGACATAGGAGGGAAGGTGTCGTTGATTAAATGCCAATCGGTCATGGATAGACCTGAGTTGGTTAGACGCGTAATTCCACCAACAGTTACCATGATAAATAGCAAAACACATCCCGAAAGTAGCCAATAAATAACTGATTTATTTGTTTTCATTTTTTTGATATTCAAAAAGCACCCCAAATTTACATAATGCTCATTTGAAAAGTGCTTTAACAGATTATAATTTTTATACTTTTTTCAATCCCATTTTTGAAGCTTTGTTTAAGACAAAATCCTTAGCAGCTTCATATTCATTTGGAATTTCGCCTTCTAAAATTGCTTCTTTAACGGCTTCTTTCAAAACTCCAATTTCTCTACAAGGTTGTAAACCAAATAATTCCATGATTTCTTCTCCTGAAATTGGTGGTTGAAACACACGAACGCGGTCTTTTTCTTCCACTTCCACAATTTTTTCTTTCACGATGTCGAAATTCTTGTGATATTTCTGAAATTTTTTTGGATTTTTTGTTGTGATATCTGCTTTACATAACGTCATTAAGCTATCGATATCTTCACCTGCATCAAATACCAAACGTCGAACTGCGCTATCGGTAACAATATCTTCTGCAATTACAATTGGGCGCGAACTCATCATGACCATTTTTTGCACGAATTTCATTTTGTGATTTAAAGGCATGTGTAAACGCTCAAATATTTTTTTGACCATTTTTCCGCCTAAAAATTCATGGCCGTGAAACGTCCAACCTTGTTTTTTGTTGAATCTTTTTGTTGGAGCTTTTCCAATATCATGCAATAATGCCGACCAACGCAACCAAACATCATCGGTATTTGGACAAATATTATCTACCACTTCTAAGGTGTGATAAAAATTGTTTTTGTGTGTATGACCTTCCACTTCTTCGACATTGTTTAACGCCGTAAGTTCTGGTAAAATAATATCTAACAAACCGGTTTGATATAAATGTAAAAATCCGATTGATGGTTTATCAGAAGCAAGAATTTTATGCAATTCATCAACAATTCGTTCGCCTGAAATGATGTTGATTCTTTCTTTATTTTTTGAAATCGCCTCTAAAGATTCCGATTCGATTTCGAAATTCAATTGCGTAGCAAAACGAATCGCACGCATCATTCGTAACGGATCATCAGAATACGTAATATCTGGATTTAAAGGTGTTTTGATGATTTTGTTTTTCAAATCTTCCACACCATTAAAAGGATCAACTAAATCTCCAAAGTTTATAGAATTTAATGAAAAAGCCAAAGCGTTTATCGTGAAATCTCTTCGTTCTTGGTCGTCTTTTAGCGTTCCGTTTTCTACTAATGGATTTCGGCTATCGTGTGTGTACGATTCTTTTCGAGCACCTACAAATTCCACGTCAATATCATCGTAGCGTAACATCGCTGTACCGTAGTTTTTAAAAACTTGCACTTTTGGATGGAAAGGAATCAATTCAGAAACTTTTAAAGCTAGTTCAATTCCGCTACCAACGGCAACGATGTCAATGTCTTTTTTATGGTCTCGGTTTAATAATATATCGCGAACAAAACCACCAATAACATAGCATTCCAAGTTGAGTTCTTGAGCTGCTTGCGAAATGATTTTGAAAATGTTATGTTCTAAATGTTGTTTGTAATTCATTGTTTAATTTGAAAATTTGAAAATTAGTTAATTTGAAAATTGGTGTATTTTTCAAATCTTCAAATTTTCAAATTATTATTTTCTAATCACTTTTACTTGATGATCTAAACCTAATTTAATAATCGTAGAAGGATTTTTGCAAACTTTATCGTGGTGCAAATTTACTACATAGTCGACACCTTTTATAATTTCGGGACTAATTTCTTTGAAAGTTTTTGGAGTTGGTTCTCCAGAAATGTTAGCTGAGGTTGAAACCAATGGTCTTTTCATTCGTTCCATTAGTTTAAAACAAAAAGGTTCGGTGACAATTCGAACACCTAATGTGTTGTCTTCCGCAACGATATTTTTAGCTACATTTCGAGGATTATCTAAGATTAAAGTCGTTGGTTTTTCCGATAAATCTAAAATTTGCCAAGCCACTTCAGGAATTTCTTTGAAAACATTGTGCATCATGCGTTCGCCATTCATTAAAACAATCATACTTTTGGTTTCTTCACGTTGTTTTAATGCATAGATTTTTTTTACGGCTTCTTCATTTGTAGCATCACAACCAATTCCCCAAACGGTATCGGTTGGATATAAGATAATGCCGCCATTTTTAATGACTTCAAATGCGTTATGTACTTCGGTGTTTATGTCTCCCATTTTAAAATTGTCTTTAATATATAATAAAGGTAATTATTCAATTTTTAATTTTTTTACCCAAATATTTAGGTAAAAAAATCTATTCATGTTTTTTTCTATTTCAAATAAAATTTCAAAAACCTAAGTGCTAAAACTGTTCACAAATTTACGATTACTAACAAACATATTCATCAAAAATATTTTATTATTATTACTTGAATGACGAATTATACTTTTTTAGATATTCTTGTATTTAAAAATTATTAGAATTTTATTACTTTATAAATTTTAATATTGTAATCTCTATCTTTGAAACTTATAAGAGGTATTTAAAATAATGAAAAAATCAACAATTCAACTTCACGATATTAAGGTAGAAAATAATAAAGTAATTTATGACTACAGTTATAGTTCAGATTTAAAGATTTATTTTAAAAATAAAGAAAAGTTATATGTTACTTATGATTTTGAGGTAAGTGCTATTCCTAAAAGTATTTTAGCTATTCCTTGGTTGGCTAATTTTATTACTATTTCTTGGTTTTCGGGATGTACCATTATAATTGATGAAATTGATGATGATTTTTTAGAATGTTTAGAAATTTTGAAAAAAAGTTTTGCAGAGGAACATGTTGTAATTTTAGCTAAAAATTCAAATTTAATAGTAAATAAAAGTATAAAGAACACCTTTGCTGTTGATAAAGAAGCAATGCTTTTTAGCGGAGGTTTAGATGCTTGGACTACTTTTTTAAAACATAAAGAAAAAAAATTAGATTTAATTACTATTCAAGGTTCTGATATTGAATTAGGAAACATTGAAAAAATGGACTTGATAAGGAATTCCTATCAAGAAAATTCTTTGTTAACTGGATTACCTGTACATTTTATTGCTTCTAATTTTCGTGATTTTCATACTCGTCACTTAGAAAAATTAATTTACTTTAATTATGTTGATTGGTGGACTATGGTACAATTTGGTATTGTTTTAACCGCTTCAACAGCTCCTTTAGCCTATTATTATGGTTTTTCAAATGTTTTTATTGCTTCTAGTCTTAATGAAAAAGAAGATATGGTTTGGGGTTCATCTAAATTAGATAATCATATAAAATTTGGAAATACAACCATAACTCATGACGGACAAGAGTTTAATAGATTTCAAAAAACAGAATTTGTTGTTAAACATGTTGATAATTTGGATAAAACATTTCCATTAAGGGTTTGTTATAAACATAATTTTTCTGGTTTAAATTGTGGAAAATGTGCAAAATGTTTAAGAATGATTATCTCATTAATTTTAAAAAACAAAAACCCAAATGATTTTGGATTTAATGTTGACAAGGATGTATATAATTTTATTATTAAACAGCTAACTAATTCATCATTTGGTTTTAGAGAATATGCTTTTTGGCTAGAAATTGATTCAGAAATTAAAAATGATATTGAATTTTATGTTTTTGAAAATCAAAAAGAAGAAAAAGAAAAAATACTACATATAAGTTCATTATTTAATAAAATAAATGCAAATTTTCCTAGTAAAACATTTAAAATAAAACGATTAAAAAATAAATTGAGAAATAAATGGCTTCTTTGGAAAGTGAAAAACATCTTGTAAAAAGATACCATCTATTCCAATTTAAATTTTATTTTTTCATAAAATTAATTACTGTTTCTTTAATATTATCTCTTATAACTTTAAAATCATCTTTATTTTTAAATGCTGATTTTAAATTAAATTTTTCTCCATTTTTTAATAAATCACAAGATAATTTATTTCCGTTTGTGTGGATAATGTGAAAAAATTCTTTAATTCCATTTAGTCTACAAGAGCTTACGTTATGGTCGTTCGGAATATCAATATACAACGTAGGAGTTCCTAAAGATAAACTTGGCAAAGCACAATGAATTCTAGATGTAACTACATATTTTGCCGAAGCGTATTTTCTTAATAATTCTTCACCATAAGCGAATATTTCGGTATCATTATTAAATTTATTAGCTGGCATGTAGTGTTTTATGTAGATTGCTTTTTTTAAAACTTCGTCCTCGAATATTTGAGAAAATGATCGATAAAAATCTAAAGTTTTTCTCCAACTTTTTTTGTTGTTATATCTAATGTATTTGGAACGGATAACACTAATAGTATTAAATTTCGTTATCAATAAATACATACGAGTTAATTGATCAGCTAAACCTCTTGCTTTTTTATATCTTGGGTCAACAAAGTAAATGTTATCATTTTTTTCGTTTGAACTATATTTTTCTGATAATGTTAAGGTAAGACAACCTGTGTAATAACATTTTACTCCTAAACTTTCTAAAAACTCTAAAGTAAAGTAGTCTCTACATCCAACAGGTTCATTTTTTTTATAAAAATTGACGATTTCTTCTTTTCTAAAATGAGAATGAACAGAAGTATTGATGTGATGCGAAACCAATAAAGGTGTTATTTTTTCTGATGGAGGAAAATTTTCTCCGTTCATTAAAAACCAACCATTCATAATTAATTTTACTTGTTCACCATCATACTCGTTTAAAGCTTCTCTACTAATTAAAATAGGATCTTGATTGTTTAAAAATTGTTTAGCGGCTAAACTTTGAATATAGTCACCAATATTTAATCCATTGTCTGTGAAATCATATTTTAATAAAGCTTCTTTCATATTGTTTTTGGTTTTATATTTACAAAATAACAAAAAAATAAGGTGTTTTTTATAAGTTTTTATTTATTCTGATTTTTTGTAAAAATTTATTTTGATTTAATAAAAAAGTCTTTTTAGTTTTCAAATTGAATATTATACTTTTACGAAAATTTTTTTATGAAAATACTTTATTTCTATCCCGAAAATCCAACAACTTCTAATCAAGGAAATAATGCCAGAGCATTTGCCTTGCTTCTGTATTTTAAAAATAGAAATCATAAAATTGATTATATAGGGATTGCTTCAAAATCATTTTCTGAAGTTGATTTGGAAGCAATTAAAAATGCTAATTTAATAGAAAATGGTTTTCTTTTGAAAAGAGATAAACGTATTTCTAAGACTTTGTCGTATTTGTTCACTTATGCAATTCCAAATAAATTAAAGGGAAGAATTAGAGATTTTGATAGAACAAGATTTGGTCATAAAAATCAGTTCTCTAAAATTTTGGAAGACAATCAGTATGATTATATTATTATTTCGTATGCTTATTGGGCAGAATTAATAAGAGAAAATAAGCATTTAAAAGAAGCTAAATTGATTATTGATACGCATGATTTTTTGACTTCTCAGTTTCAAAATCAAAAGCGATTTAACTTGGGCAAGTATTTTAATAAAGAAGTTGAATTATTGAATTTGTTTCAAAAAATTTGGGTCATTTCTTCAGATGAGAATTATGTCTTTTCGCAATTTGTTTCAAGTGATGTAATCACGATTCCACATGCTTTGGAAGTTAAATTTCAATTGAATAGCACAAAAAAATATGATTTGGTTTATGTTGCTAGTAGTAATGAGCACAATGTGAAATCGGCAAAATGGTTTTTTGAAGAAGTTTATCCTAAATTAAATACCACTTTGTCAATTTGCGTTGTTGGAAAAATTAACGAATATATCCCGGAACTTCCAAATGTTACTAAAATACATTTTGTTGAAGATTTAAATCAAGTTTACAGCGAATCAAGAGTTGCAATTTGTCCAATGTTATCTGGTACCGGACTTAAAATAAAGGTTGTTGAAGCGCTTTCTTATGGTTTGCCTGTTGTTTGTAATCCAAGAGGAATTGATGGATTAATAAATAAAACAAACAATGGTTGTTTAGTAACTGTTGATGCTTCAATTTTTTCAAAACATATCGAACAACTACTGACTGATAACAATTTTTATGAGCAACAACAAGCTTTAGCAAAGAATTTCTTTGCGAATTATTTATCAACGGAAGTTGTTTATTCTGAGTTAGACAACGTTTTTAAATAGATTGAATCACATTTCGCAAATGTTCTTTTGAAAAGGGTTTTAAGCTGTCTTCACTCGCATTGCTTAGCTTTTTCCAAAGCTCTTCGTTTTCATAAAGTTCAATAATTTTATTGGCAAATTCAGTAGAATCGTTTGTTATTATGGCATGATGGTTATTTGTTAAATTCATTCCTTCTGCACCAATATCGGTTGTAATAACGGGTAAATAATATTCAAATGCTTGACCAATTTTACCTTTTACACCAGCACCATATCGTAATGGAGCCACCATTAATTTACTATTTAAAAAGTAAGATGTTACATTTGGAACATATCCTAAAAATTCAAACATAGGATGTGAAATTCCTTTGATTTCCTCATCAACATCTCCAATAATTTGCGCTTTTATTTCTTTATTGATTTTCCAAACTTTAGGCATAACTTCATTGTAAAGAAAGTAAATAGCATCAATATTTGGTGTATGTTTTGAACCTATAAATAAAATATTTTGTCTTTGGTTAAAAGTTGGAATTTCTAATTTGTTTACTTTTGGATAATGAATATTTGAAATAGTGATTATCTTTTTTGGTGATACATATTTACTGATTAGCTCTTTTTCTTTCTCAGAAATTGCAACAACAATTGAGGCTTTCTGGATTAATTTAGTTTCAATTTTTTTGTATTTTATATACCTTTTGTAATCCGAAATTTTAAACGGATTTAAGAATAGTGATCTTTTGTATCGTAAAAAATGAACATCTACCATATCATAAATAATTTTTGATTTAGGTAAATGCTGAGAAACAAAATTCAGATTTTTTTTAAATGAATTCGGACCGTTAAACCAAACAAAGTTTACATTTCCTAAAGATTGAATTTTCTCAATTTCTGAAACATTTAATATTTCAACACCAATCTCGGAGAAATAATTCCAATATTTACTACTACAATCGTTTTCGTTAGTTAGAAAATAACATTCAAAATTACAGATAATAAACTCTTCAATAATCTCTTTTAATCGATTAGCACCTGAATCTTTATCGAATGTAGGAAGACAGTTACTAACAAAAACAATACTTTTTTTCATTTTATTTGCGAATCACTTTTACCTAATTATCTACGCCTAATCTAATAATGGTAGAAGAATTTTGCAAACATCGTTGTGGAACAAATTTACAACATAGTCAATACCTTTTATAATTTTGAAGGCAATTTATTTTAAAAGTTTTTAGTATATGCATTCTTAATGTATTCGACAAAAGCTAAGAGGACTGTTTTTACAAGTTCTTTAATTTACAAAACAATTAAGCTTTTGGTTTTATTGATATTAATAGTCAAAATGTTTTTTTGCATTTAAAAACTATTTTAACTTTAATAAAAATAATCACCTCAGTTTACAAAATTTACAATAAAAATAAACTTTACAAATCTAATATTTATATATTAAACTAAAAAAATAATGTATTTTTGAAAAAATATTTCAATTGCTTTTTATTTTAATTTCTGAATTTTAATAATGAAAATACTTTTTCACGAAAATCAACTTTCTTATAGAGGAACTTCGAATGCTATATATAATTATGCCTTATTTAATCAAAAGTATTTAAATAATGAGTCTATTATTATTTATCAAAAAAATAATAAAAATAATTACATTCCAGCAATTGAAAAATTTAAAAATAAATTTGAGGTTATTTCTTATACCAAAAGTAATGAAATAGACAATATTGTAGATAAAACAAAGGCAGATTTGTTTTATGCAATTAAAGCTGGTAAAAATGATGGTGTAGAAGCCAAAAGTTGTAAAACTGCTGTTCATGCAGTATTTAAATATTATGAACCACATGGTAATGTTTATGCCTATGTTTCAGAATGGTTGTCAAAAGAAATGACAAACGGATTTGCTCCATTTGTACCTCACATGATTAGTGTTGAAAGTACAGAACAAAATTTGAGAAGTGAATTAGGTATTCCCAAAGATGCTATTGTTTTTGGAAGACATGGAGGAGAAACCACTTTTGATATTCCATTTGTAAAAAAACAAATCATTGAAATTTCAAAAAAAAGGAAGGATATTTATTTTCTTTTTATGGGAACAAACAGCTTTGTTTTTAAAAGTTTTTTAACTCCTTATAAGAATATTATTTTTCTCCCAAAATCACAAGACGAAATTTACAAAGCAAAATTTATAAACACTTGTGACGCTTATTTACACGCTAGAAAGCAAGGCGAAAGTTTTGGTATTGCAGTTGGAGAATTTTCAATTTGTAACAAACCAATAATTACTTGGACAGATTCTGAGGAAAAATCGCATATTGATATTTTAGGAGATAAAGCACTTTTATATAAAAACGAAAAAGACTTAAGCGAAATAATTCAAAATTTTAAAGTTGATTCTAATAAAAATTGGGATGCATATTCAGAGGTATATTCTCCAGAAAAAGTGATGAATAAGTTTAAAAGTGTTTTTATTGACTAAACAAAATATTATTTCTTGGTAATAAATTAATAATAATAATTAAAAGATGAAAGAAGTTGCAGTTGTAATACCTATTTACAAAAATAATTTTGAGCAATTTGAAATAACTGCTTTAAAACAATGTTTTAATGTTTTAAGAAATCATCCTATAATATTTGTTAAACCAGAAAGTTTGTTATTAAAATCTGATCAATTTGATTTTGAGAATATACCCCAAATAAGTTTTCCTGATTCATATTTTAAAAGTGCTTTAACTTATAATGAATTAATGTTATCATTTAATTTTTACGAGTCTTTTTTAGATTATAAATATATTTTAATCTATCAATTAGATGCCTTCGTATTTAAGGATGATTTAATTTTTTGGTGCAATAAAAATTATGATTATATAGGTGCTCCTTGGATTGCTTCTATAAGTAATAATCCATTAGTTATGATGTTAAATAAAATTTCAAGTATCTTTGATTCTAAAGAAAAAAAAGAACGAAAGAAAATATTTTTTAAAGTAGGGAATGGAGGATTTTCATTAAGAAAAGTTGCATCACATTATCAAATTTCTAAAGAAAACGCAAATTATATTAATGAGTTGTTAACCTCAAAAAGAGGTTCTCTAAATGCAATTGAAGATGTGTTTTGGTCATTTAAAGCAATAGATTTTATACCATCATTCAAAATTCCAGATTACAAAGAAGCTTTAAATTTTGCAATAGATAGAAAACCAGAATTAGCTTTTAAATTAAATAAAAATCAAATACCGTTTGGTTGTCATGGGATTGATAAGCCTAAAGTTGTTAGTTTTTGGAAAACTTTTATGGCAGAATTAAAACAATAAATAAAAATATAAAAAACAGAAATTATGGTTTATGATTGCTTTATATTCTTTAATGAATTAGATTTATTAGAAATTAGATTAAATGAATTAGATGATGTAGTAGATTATTTTGTTTTAGTTGAAGCAAACAGAACATTTCAAAATAACCACAAACCTTATTATTTTGATGAAAATAAAGAACGTTTTTCACAATTTTTACCAAAAATCATACACATAAAATTAGATAAATACCCACTTTTTATACCAATAATTAATCCATTTACCCCTTGGAAATTAGAGATTTATCAAAGAAATTCTATTTTACAAGGTTTAAAAAATTGCGAAAAAGAAGATATAATACTAATTTCCGATGTTGATGAAATCCCAAAAGCATCTCTTATTAAAGAAACAATTAGTAAAGGCATCAACCAAATATATGGCTTAAAAATGAGTATGTTTTTGTATTATTTCAATAATCAGCTTATTTATGATGCAGGAACATTATTATCAATTGAAGAAGCTAAAGATGGTATTTGGCATTGTTCAGCATTATTACCATTCAAACTTTTGAAAAAAAAGCCACAAAAAATTAGAAAAACAATAATGCGAACGATTAGACGAAAAGAAGTATATAAAATCCTACCAGATGCAGGTTGGCATTTTACCTATATTGGTGGTGTACAAAAAATCATCGAAAAATTAGAAGCATTTTCTCATTCTGAATTCAATAATGAAGAATTTAAAAATAAAGAAAAAATTGAACAACAATTAAAATCGGGACAAGATGTTCTTGGTAGAGATGTTAAATTTAATGTTTTAACTGATTTAAGCTCATTGCCAAAATATCTTCAAAAAGAATCTATACTTGAAAAGTTTAAAGACTATTTTATACAAAAATAAGATTATGTCCATAAATGTAAATTATAACCCTAAATTTTCAAATTTATCGGATATTTTAAATGAAATATTTGTCAACTTTAATTTTAAAGGAAAAATTCTTGTTAATGGACAAAGAAATGCAATTAAACTTTTTGAAGTTGAAGGAATTACGCTTAACATTAAATCGTTCAAAAGACCAAATTTAATTAACAAAATAGTTTATCGATACTTCAGAAAATCAAAAGCACGTCGTTCCTTCGAATTTGCTTCAAAATTGATGGAAATGCAAATTGGTACTCCTCAACCTGTCGCTTTTTTTGAAAATTATGATTTCATTGGACTTAAAGATAGTTATTACGTTTGTGAACATTTAGAAAATGTATTTGAATTCAGAGAAATTGTCCAAAATGAAGCTTTTGAAAACCGAGATTTTATTATTAGAAAGTTTGCTCAATTTACCTTTGAAATGCACGAAAAAGGCATTGAATTTTTAGATCATTCACCTGGAAATACTCTAATTCGAAAAAATAACGACGTAAGTTATTCCTTTTTTTTAGTGGACTTGAACCGAATGCAATTTCATGAAACTATGAATTTTCAAACCCGAATGAAGAATTTATCAAAGATTACACATAAGAAAGACATGATTGCAGTAATGAGTAACGAATATGCCAAACTTTTAAACGGTGACGAAACTACTATTTTTGAAACTATGTGGGGTTTAACGGCCGATTTCCAATATCGCTTTCACCGAAAAAAAAGAATCAAAAAGAAATTAAAGTTCTGGAAAAAGTAGTATTTTTCACTTTTAATTCTTTGCATGAAATTATCGGTAATTATCACCACTTACAATTCGGAAGAATGGCTTCAAAAAGTGCTTGTTGGATACAGCGTCCAAACTGAGCCAAACTTTGAGGTTGTTATTGCCGATGATGGTTCTACCGAAAAAACAAAAGCAATAATCGAATCTTTTCAAAGCCAATTTAAGTTTCCAATTGTTCATGTTTGGCAAGAAGATAATGGTTTTCAGAAATGTAAAATCTTAAATAAAGCTATCTTAAAAACAAATTCCGATTATTTACTTTTTACCGATGGCGATTGTATTCCTCGAAAAGATTTTGTTGCCCAACATTTAAAACACCAAGAAGAAGGCTATTTTCTTTCTGGAGGTTATTTTAAATTACCGATGGAAACTTCTCAGAAAATTTCATTAGAAAATATCCAAAAGCAAGATTGTTTTTCTATTTCTTGGTTGATAAAAAATGGCGTTTCTAAGACTTTTAAATTATCAAAACTGACTAAGATTTCACTTTTTGCGACTTTCATGAATTGGTTAACTCCTACAAAACGAACTTTTAACGGTCACAACACGTCTTGCTTTAAGAAAGATTTAATTGCCGTAAATGGATTCAATGAAGAAATGCAATACGGTGGTTTAGATAGAGAAGTTGGAGAACGTTTGTTCAACTTCGGAATTTTATCAAAGCAAATTCGTTATAGCGCTGTTTGTTTGCACTTAGACCACAAAAGAGGTTATGCTACGCCCGAAACTTGGGAGAAAAACAATACCATTCGCAATTTCAATAAAAAACACAATGTAACTTTTATTGAAAATGGTTTGTCAAAATATATCAGCGAATAATCTCAAAAAAAGCTTTTAATTTCTCTTTAATCAACGCAATCGGATATTCTTCAAAATATTTGAAAGTATTTTCTTTGATGTACTTCTCGTCAAATTTAGCATAAATTTCGGGTTTCAAATCTTTTAAATGAATCGAAATGTTTTTCTCATCTTCAAAAATTTGCCACGTTTCTTTATCTACACTTGGTGAAAACAGTGAAAATGTAGGAACAAACAAAGCTTTTGCCATATTTACACTTCCGCCTTCGTTACCAATTAATGCATCACATTGCGACAATAAACCTAAAAACGAACGCAAATCATTGGCATACAAATCAAAATAAATGCGTTGTTGTGTTTCGGGAAGGCACAAATCAAAGATTTTTTGAGCGTCTTCTTTTTGTTTCGGAATATAGTTGAAAAGTAAATTCGCATCAGTTGTTTGAACTATAAAATCTAACAATTCCGCCATTTTTTCAAACGGATAGGTTTTGTACCATTCGCTACCTAAAATCCCAATCATAAAAGTGGGTTTGTCTGTTTTTAATGGGAATTTTGATAGCATTTCCTTTGCTTGATTAATTTCCAAATCCGTTAAAAAAACTTTTGGTTTATAATCGGTAATTTCTTCCTCAATAAGTGGTTTTAGTAAACGTAAACGATTAATAATTGCCAATCCAATTTCCGATTTTGTACCGTTTTTTAAGCGTTCAATATTATAATTGTAAAAAATATTAGAATAACCTTTCTTGTATGAAATCTTGAATTTTGCGCCAGAAAACAGTGTGATTAAATTGGTTTCCAACTTACTGTAAGCATCAATTACCGCATCATATTTGGTAGTTCTAATTTTGAAAATAAATTGAAAAAGTGAAAGATAGTTTTTTCGCACTTTTTCTTCCAAAACAATAATATTGTCAATATTTGGATTGTTTTTTAGTACATTAACACAATTGGCGTAGCACATGTAGTCCACTTGCGCATTCGGATATTTTTGCTTCAAATTATTGGATAAAATAGTTGAGGTAAGTACGTCTCCAATTCGCTTTTGCTGTATGACTAAAATTTTCATTTTTGATAAATTATTTGGCTAAAATACACTGATTTTGAAACTTTGCCAACAAAATAATTTGATTACTTTTGTGAAAATTCAATTTTTATGGCAATTAGCGGTTTAGTCATTACTTATAATGAAGAAAAAAATATTGGAAAATGCATCGATGCTTTGTTTGAAGTATGCGATGAAGTAATCATTGTTGATTCGTTAAGTGCTGATAATACAGTAAAAATTGCCGAAGAAAAAGGAGCAAAAGTTATTTCTCAAAAGTTTCTTGGCGATGGACCACAACGCACGCATGGATTGCCATTTTGCAAAAACGATTGGGTTTTAAATTTAGATGCAGACGAATTTTTAGATAAAGATGCTAAAGAATTTATCTTAAAAGGAAAGTATTTAGAAGGAGATTATGATGCTTTTTCGTTTCGAGTTAAAAACTTTTTAGCCGATGAATTGATTGATTTTTCAGGTTGGTATCCCGATCATAAAGTGCGTTTCTTCAATAAGAAAACGGCACAACCTTCGCCAGCTAAAGTGCATCAAAAAATAGAAACAACTAACGAGAAAAAAGTAGCCGTTCATATTTTACACTATGGCTGGGAATCTTTTGAGCAAATTATTGCAAAGAAAAACCAATATTCTACTTGGCACGCACAACAACTTTTTGATCAAGGAAAAAGAGTAGGAGCAATGAAACCCGTGATTAATGGTTTAACCGCTTTTATCAGATGTTATTTCTTCAAAAAAGGAATTTTTAACGGAATTGACGGCATCACAATAGCCTTAATCCAAGGATTTTTCTCGCACATGAAATACGCCAAATTACTGAAATTACAACGTCAAGAAAAATTATTGAAGCGTTAATTTATTTCCAATCATTCGTTCGTTGAACGATTGAATATACGCTTTTATAAACGTTTCCATTTCGGTTGCTTTTGCTTTTTCGGTTTTGATTAAATTGGTTTTTAGCAATTCATCTTTCTTGAAATTAAATAATCCCAACGATTTTTTTCCGTCGAAAGCCAAGTAATAATCGCCCGAAACATAATGGTAAATGTTATCTAAATAATACACCACAAAATCTTTTTCAGATTGATACGATTTTCCATAGGTAATCATTTTACTATCAATATTCAAATAATCAATTATCGAAGGCATGATGTCAATTTGTTGTAAATTCTTCTGATTTTTCCCAACGATAGAAGGATTTGAAGGATCAAAAAATAATATTGGCACTCTAAATTTTCCAACATTAGTTTTAAATTTTTTCTCAGTTGGTTCAGATGAAGTGTGATCAGAAGTAATTACGAATAGTGTGTTTTTATACCAATCTTCCTTAGAAGCCGTTTCAAAAAAACGTTTCAAAGCATTGTCAGCATACGCAATACTTTCATGAATTTTAGTAGTTCCTTTTGGGAATTTTCCTTTGTATTTTTCTGGAATTATGTATGGATTATGCGATGAAATCGTAAAAATCGTACTGAAAAATGGTTGTTTGAATTCGGTCATTTTACCTGAAAAATATTGCATAAATTCTTCGTCAAAAATGCCCCATCTTCCATCAAAGGCTTCTGGACCTACATATTCATTCTTGCCAAAATAATTATCAAAACCGGCTACTTTACAATATTGGTCAAAATTCTGACTTCCGTTAAAAGCTCCGTGAAAAAACGCAGTTTGATAGCCGTTATCTTTTAATATTTTTGGTAAACCATACACTTCATTAATCGAATAACTTGACGTAATTAACGAATTATTCATCAAACTAGGAATACTCGAAAGCGTTGAAGGAACTGCATCAATCGAAAGTTTTCCATTAGCAAAACCGTTTTCAAAGAATAACGATTTTTCAATCAAACCATCTAAAAAAGGTGTTTGTCCACGCTGAATATTTTCTCGTCCGAAACTTTCTAAAATAATAATCACCACATTTTTTTTGTTCGGATTTTCGGTTGAAGAGATTTCAGTGATTGGGTTGAAAATTTGGTTTAATTCCGTTTCCGAAAAGTATTTTGGAGATTCTAACGTTTCTTTTTTACCAATAGTTTTAATAATGCAAAACGGTGTATTCAACACAATTGCGGATTGATTTATAGAACCATAATTTACTGCATCTACAATTCGCAACGGTTTTTTCTGAAAGCCACCACGACCTAACAAGAAAACAAATCCCATTAAAAGAATAAATATTCCGGATTGTTTCGCAATTTGTGACCAGTTTGCACTTTGTTCGCTTGCTGATTTTAAATTCGGAATTACTTTCCAAAATAAAATTCCTAAAACCAAAGCAAGAATTGGCAAATACCAAAATTCAATTAAAAACGAAAAGATTAATCCGCCAATTTCATTTTCCATTCCGCTTGCGGTAATCATGCCAAAAGTACTTCTTCTGCCGGTGAATTTGTAATATTCGAAATCAACAAAATTGGTTAAAATGAAGATGAAATTCACAATGAAGAAACCAATTTTCAAATACTTTTGATAGTTGGGTTTGTATTTAAAATTACCTGGAATAAAGTGCAAAAGTGCAAAAACTAAGTTGATGTACGCTATTGCCGATAAATCAAAATGAATACCACCTAAAAAACCTTTAGCAGAAATGTTTTCAAAGGCATTTCGATTGAAAAAGTAAAATAACAAACGACAGATTTGGTAAATAAAAAGAACCACAAAAAAACGCTTGAAAAATAGTTTTACACTGCTAAAATAGTTTGACATAAAAAGGTAATTTTCAGCAAATTTAACTATTCAAATAAAATTTACAATTTATTTACCTTTAATTTACTTTTGAAAGGAAATAAAAATTCCAATTCACAACAATTTTGTCATGAATTGGAATTCAACTTTATATTTTATTTTGATTACACCGCTACGTTATATTCTCTCAAAGCATCATTTAAAGAAGTCTTCAAATCGGTTGAAGGTTTTCTTTGTCCAATGATAATTGCACAAGGCACTTGATAATCTCCAGCAGGGAATTTCTTCGTATAACTTCCAGGAATTACAACCGAACGAGCTGGAACAACTCCTTTATATTCGATAGGCTCATCACCTGTAACATCAATAATTTTAGTAGAACCAGTCAAACATACATTTGCACCTAAAACCGCTTCTTTTCCTACGTGAACACCTTCTACCACAATACATCTTGAACCAATGAATGCACCATCTTCAATAATTACTGGAGCGGCTTGTAAAGGTTCTAAAACACCGCCAATTCCAACACCACCTGAAAGGTGAACATGTTTTCCAATTTGAGCACAACTTCCTACGGTTGCCCAAGTATCCACCATCGTGCCTTCATCTACATAAGCACCAATGTTTACATAACTTGGCATTAAAATTACTCCCGAAGAAATATAAGCACCATATCTAGCCACAGCATTTGGAACTACACGAATTCCTTTTTCTGCATAATTGCGTTTCAACAACATTTTATCGTGATATTCAAAAATACCCGATTCCCAAGTTTCCATTTTTTGAATAGGGAAGTACATTACCACTGCTTTTTTAACCCATTCGTTTACTTGCCAACCATTTTCAACTGGTTCAGCAACACGAAGTTTTCCGCTATCTAATAATTCGATAACTTCTCTAATGGCTTTTTGCGTAGTTTCTTCTTGTAATAATGCACGATTTTCCCATGCTTGTTCTATTGTAGCTTGTAAATTGGTCATGATTGTAAAAATTTGTGATGCAAAGATAACATTTTATGAATTTTGGAATTCTTTTTGATATAAGAAATAAGTCGTAAATTTACATTAATCACAAAAAAAAAAACAACATGAAAAAAAGTCTTCTAATTTTAGGAATAATAGCTATTGGTTTTACTTCTTGTAAAAAGGAAATTGAAAAAGAAACAGAAGGAACACCAATTGATTCTTCAGTAGTTCAGGTTGATGAACATAACGCTAAAAATAGTTTAGATTATCAAGGAAACTATCGAGGGAATCTTCCTTGTGCCGATTGCGAATCTATCGAAACTACGATTTCATTAACTGAAGATTCGTATATTAAGGAAACCGTTTATAAAGGAAAATCGAGTAAAGTGTTCAAAGAAACCGGAAAATTTACATGGAATGAAGCTGGAAATACCATTACGCTTTCGGGTTCAGCTGCACCAAATCAATATTTTGTAGGTGAAAATGCATTGTTTCATTTAGATGTTGATGGAAAACGCATTGAAGGTGATTTAGCTTCAAAATACCAATTATCGAGAATTGAAATATCGGAACCAATTGCTCCAGTTGAAAAAGAAGAAACAAAAACTAAAGAAGTTGCTAAAGTAGAATTGAAAAATTCAAAATGGCGTTTGGTAAAATTAAATGGTAAGAGTGTTCAGAGAAGTAAAGATGCCAAAAGGGAACACGGAATTACATTCAACACCGATGGAAGATTCTCAGCTTTTGCAGGTTGTAATAATATGATGGGAAGTTATAAATTAAAGGAAGAGGTTAGTCGTATTGAATTTTCAAAAGTGGCCTCAACCATGATGGCTTGTGAAGATATGATTACCGAACAAGAATTAGCTAAAGTTTTAGAAATGGCAGATAATTATAATTTTGATGGGAAAACTTTAAAATTAAACAAAGCCAGAATGGCAACTTTAGCTGAGTTTGAAATTATTAAGTAAATTGAACTTATATTTGCTAAAAATTAGTCAATAAATGCGAATTTTAGCAATAGATTACGGAATAAAACGAACTGGCATTGCCGTTACTGATGAAATGCAGATGATAGCTTTTGGGCTAACCACAATTCAATCCGAAACTACAATTGCTTTTTTAAAAGATTATTTTTCTAAAGAAAAAGTAGCGTGCGTTATCGTTGGTGAACCTAAGCAAATGGACGGAACACCATCTCAAAGTGCTGAAATTATCAATGCGTTTGTGGTAAAATTTCAAGAAGCTTTTCCTGAAATGCCTGTGAATAGAGTAGATGAACGTTTTACTTCTAAAATGGCATTTCAAACCATGATTGATAGTGGCTTAAATAAAAAACAACGCCAAAATAAAGCATTGGTAGACGAAATTGCCGCAACAATTATACTTCAAGATTATTTACGTTATAAAAAATAGTACTTTTGCATTTTTAAAATTAATACGATTACCATGATTTTACCAATATACGGATACGGAGAACCGGTTCTACGCAAAGTTTGTGAGGACATTACACCAGAATATCCGAATCTTAAAGAAACGATTGCTAATATGTATGACACCATGTATCATGCGCACGGCGTTGGTTTGGCTGCTCCACAAGTTGGGTTGCCAATTCGTTTGTTTATTGTAGATACAGAACCTTTTAGCGATAGTGACGACGTTTCAAAAGAAGAAGCGGCTTTAATGAAAGAGTTCAAAAAAACTTTTATTAATGCAAAAATCATAAAAGAAGAAGGTGATATTTGGGGATTCAACGAAGGTTGTTTGAGTATTCCAGATGTGCGTGAAGATGTTTTTCGTCATGATACGATTACGATTGAATACATGGACGAAGATTTCAATAAGAAGACTGAAGTATATGATGGTTTAATCGCGCGCGTTATCCAACATGAGTACGATCACATCGAAGGAATTTTATTTACCGATCACTTATCGATGTTGAAAAAGAAGCTAATTGGGAAGAAATTGCAAAACATTATGGATGGTAAAGCAAGACCTGATTATAAAATGAAGTACGTAAACAAAAAAGGACGTTAATCAGTGATTAGTTAATAGTCAAAAGTAAATAGCTATTTTAACTAAACTTTTTACTTTTTACTTTTCACTTTTTACTTTAAAATAATATATTTGCCAACCTTAATAAGTAAGAAACATGAGCATTCAAAAAATATTAGCTATTTCTGGGAAACCAGGTTTATATGAATTAAAAATTCAAACACGTACAGGATTTGTAGCCGAGTCTTTATTAGACGGAAAAAAAATAACTGTTGGAATGAGAGCTAACGTAAGTTTGTTGTCAGAAATTGCTGTGTACACGTATTCAGAAGAAGTGCGTTTAGCAGAAGTTTTCAAAGCAATCGCTACGAAAGAAAACGACGGTATGGCAATGTCTCACAAAGAAGACGATGCGAAATTAAAAGCCTACTTCAGAGAAATTTTACCAGAATTTGACGAAGACAGAGTATATACGTCTGATATCAAAAAAATCTTAAACTGGTACAATTTGTTACAACCTAAAGGTTTCGTTTCATTAGAAGCGTTATCTAAAGAAGTAAAAGAAGAAGAAACTCCAGCTGCTGAATAAGTAGTTGAAAACTATATTTTAAAATCCTGCGTTTTCCACGTGGGATTTTTTATTTTTACATAAACAAGTGCAAAAATCAATTTCAAGAACAATTTCAAACTTGAAACTTGAAACAAAAAACAAAATCATGAACACACGCCAACACCAACTACAAGCTTTCAATCGACTTTTAGACATTATGGACGATTTACGCGAAAAATGTCCATGGGATAAAAAGCAAACACTAGAAAGTTTACGTCATTTAACGATTGAAGAAACCTATGAATTAGGCGATGCCATTTTAGACAACGATTTGCAGGAAATCAAGAAAGAGTTGGGCGATGTATTGTTGCACATTGTATTTTATGCAAAAATTGGTAGCGAAACCAATGCCTTTGATATTGGCGATGTAGCGAATTCCATTTGTGATAAACTAATCGATCGTCATCCGCATATTTATGGCGATGTGGTAGTGGCTGACGAAGAAGAGGTAAAGCAAAATTGGGAAAAATTAAAACTGAAAGAAGGCAAAAAATCGGTTTTAGAAGGTGTGCCTAAAAGTTTACCAGCATTAGTAAAAGCGAGTCGCATTCAAGATAAGGTTAAAGGCGTTGGATTTGATTGGGAAGAACCGCAACAAGTGTGGGACAAAGTGCAAGAAGAGCTAAACGAACTCCAAGTTGAGGTACAAGCTGGCAACCAAGATAAAATAGAAGCCGAATTTGGCGATGTTTTGTTCTCCATGATAAATTATGCAAGATTCTTAAAAGTAAACCCAGAAGACGCCTTAGAACGCACCAATAAAAAATTTATCAAACGTTTCCAATATTTAGAAAGCAAAGCCACCGAATTAGGCAAACCTTTAATGGATATGACACTGGCAGAAATGGATGTTTTTTGGGAAGAAGCGAAGAAGCTTTAATTGACAATTGATAATTAACAATTCATAATTCACATGTACTACGCAGTAATTTTTACCTCTACCCGAACCGAAGTAGAAGCAAGTTATGCCGAAATGGCAATTAAAATGGTGGAATTAGCTAAAGCCCAACCTGGATATATAGGCATGGAAAGCGCAAGAAGCGAAATTGGAATTACCGTTTCGTATTGGGAAAGCTTGGAAGCCATAAAAAACTGGAAAGCTAATATGGAACATGTAGAAGCACAAGAAAAAGGTAAAACCACTTGGTATAAAAATTACAAAGTAAGAATTGCAAAAGTAGAACGCGAATATGAGTTTTAAAATAAATAATAAATCCCGAGCCTAAACTCGGGATTTATTTATTCCAAAAATTACTTTTTTGTAGAGCAAGTATTTATGCCAAGTAAAGGGTAAAGAGGGCAAAAACTGATTAAACTTGTTGCAACAAACACAACTGCAGCAACTACAGCAACAATTCCTAATGTGCCAGAAATTGTTCCATTGAAATATAAAAACGCTAACACGGCAGCAATCAAAACGCGGATGATTCTATCTGCACTTCCCATATTTTTTTTCATAATAAATAATTTTACTGATTAATATGAAGCAAAGATAGATAGTGTAAAATAGCTGTGCAGTGACTATAGTCACCACGAGGAATAAAAGTTTAAAAAATTTCTATGGTAGTAGCAAATTGTTTGACTTTGCCTTCAGTTTCAAGCTTTTTCATGATGCGACTGATGACTTCTCTTGCGGTTCCTAATTCGTTGGCAATTTGTCGATGCGAAATTTTTAAAGGATTTTTCTGCGAAATCGCCACTTTTTCTTTTAAGTAATCATACACGCGCTTATCTAATTTTTCAAACAGCAACGAGTTAATAGTACTCAATAAATCAGCATAGCGCATATTGTATTGCATGTAAAAAAGTGAATTGAAATCGGGGAAATCTTTCATCCATTTGGATAATTTTTCAACCGGAATAAGCAAAACGTGACTGTCTTCTTCTGTGATTGCAAAAATTTTGCTGGGTGCTTCATTAATACCTGCCGAAAACGACATTACACAACTTTCATTAGGTTTGATGTAATAGAGTAGGAGTTCTTTGTCTTCAAAACGAGTAAAAACCTTGATTAATCCACTAATTACTAACGGAATCACTTTGATATATTGCCCTTCACGAAGCAACTCGGTTTCTTTTTCAAAATGTTTTTCAATAGCGTGTGTAACTAATTCTGCTACAAGTGCATCTTGAAAATACGGAAACTGTTTTTTTATTTCTTGCGAGCGGTTCATTTTTACAATGGTTGGTAACTAAAGTTAGTGTTTTTGTGTGATATTATAATTAGTTGAAATCAAAAATACATATCAATAATTATAAATGTATTCTTTACTGAGAAAATTATTTTGTTTCTGCTCTCTATATAAATTAAGTGAGTTTTTTAAGAATGAAATTAGTAATGGATGACTTTTCTCGTCAGGCGACATCATGGGAATAATTTTAATATCATCATTAGATTTTAATATTGTTTGTATACTTCTTTGACTATCTAATACAATTCGTGTTTTCTTTTTATTTTTTAAGATATCGACATGAGTGTTGAATAGATTATTGAAATCGTTATAAAAGATTTCATTTTCTGAAATTGGCACCAAAATACTATCTGATTTGTAAAAAATATATTTTTCTTTAATAATATTTAATTGGTAAAGATGATTTTCTATTAGTTTTAAATTTTCTGCTTTAAATGATAGTTTTTCAATTTTACGTAATATTCTATTGTATTTTTTATCTTTATTTAAATCAGAAGAAATACTATCAATTAATTTATATTCCAAAAAAAGCATTTTATTTTCTTCTTTAATAGTAATCAATGAGCTTTTTTCAGAGTTATTAAAATGTAAATTATAAGTTATTTCACGTTTTTGGGAAAACATTGAAATGGATATAAAGAAGAAAAGAAAGTATATCATTTTTTAATAGTTTATGCTAAAATTAGAGCTTTTGTACGAAATAGTGAAAAATATTTTTACGTTTAGTTTGTCATGCTGAGGTAACGAAGTATTCTTTTATTCGATTATTCCACTAAATGTTTTGTATTCGCTATATATATTTATACCGAAAAGATTCCATTTCAAAACTCCATCAGCTGTAAAAGTTGCTTTTTCATTTGTTTTGTAAACTTGAGTTTCAATAGATTTGAATTCCCAATTATAACCACTAATTAGACCCGTCAGAAAACTATAGCTTTCTATTGGAATATATTCGTTTTTGTCAACTGAATATTTGACGTAAAGGTTGATGTCAAAAACTAAATTATCTTCAAGTAACACTTTTTTAATCCTCGAGTTGTTCGTTTTTTTATAATCAGTTGTTATTGTAATTCGGTTGCTGTTTTTCGGCGTTTTTGATGCTGAAATAATCTGAGTGATTCCTAAAACCATTAAAAGTATCGAAACCACTTTAATTCGTGGATTAAAAATTTTCTTTCCTTTAATAATGAATCCAAAGATTAAATAAAAAAAGGAGATTATTAATGAAGCATTAAGTAAGGTCCAAAGTAAATGTATCATATAATTTATTTTTAATTTTCTACCCAGTTTGTCATGCTGTTAAGCATCTCTTTTATGCCATCCCTACGGGATTTTTACCAGCTATATTACTTTAAGTTACTCATATTTCATGCCTAACGGCATTTCAAACGGTTGTAATTACTTTTTTAGTTCCGTAGGAACGAGATATAGGTACGTAATATGGGTAAAAAATAAACACAACGATTAGGAAGTCCTGTAGGGACGATATTTTATTTAATATTTTTTGTGTTAATGAGCGTGATACTTTTGCTAGCTGGGGTTTGCTTTTTCATCTAAATATGTTATTAATAATTCTTTACTATTAAACATATTACATTGTTTCAATAAGCTATAAAATAAATTAATCATTTCAATTTGAAAAATTCTTAATTTTTTGTAATCAATATATATTCTTATTGATTTATGTGTCATTTTATGTCTTACTTGATACATTTCTGTTAAGATTTCACTAAAGTCATTTTTTTCTTTTGTATTTGAATTGAATCTAAAATCAATGAATCTTCTTTTAGCTTTATTCTCCATTTTGTATTTTTCTTCATCAAGTAAAAATATACTTTCCAAAATCATTATTAATTGTGAAATCCTTAAATGTAAATCTGTTTCTGATATGCATTTTGAAAAAAAAATAAGTGAGTTTTTGACTATTTTTTCCATTTCAGAATTATACTTTGAATTGATTAGCCTACCAAATTCATCAAAAAAAACTTTATAGGAGTTTACTAATTTTGAATCAAATGGGAGCATTTGTTGACGATTTACTTTTGTTGTTATTGAAAAATCAAAATGATTATCATTTTTGAATCTTAAATAGTTGTAACTAAATGGCATTCTACTTTCAAGCTCTAGATAACACACTTCATTTGGGAATTGAATTGTAGGCCCACATATCTTTAAAACATCAACAATAAAGCAAGCATTTTCATATGCAATAATTTCTGCTTTTTTTGATTCAGCAAAAACATCAATTGCAACGAAAACCTGACCTTGATATTTTCTATATAATTTATTAAAAATTTCTTCAGAATATTCTTCTGATGATTGAATTTTGCTTAATTGAAATTTATAAAATTCATCGAAGTATTCCTTTGAAAAATACATTATTTTTGAATCACCAATATTAAAATCTTTCTCAATATCAATATTTAAAATTGGGAAACAAAATCTATATTTATTTATGTCTTTCTTTAGTTTTTCATCTAAATATATGAATAGATTAATTCTTGAAACATTATTTATATGAACATCGACAATCCAAGATATTATTTTTTCTTTCAAATATTCTATTGAAACATTTTGTTGGATATTGTTCCACTCAGAAAGTTCATATACAAATTTATAAAGCTCATAATAATCACTTTCAATAAATCCATATCTGATAGAGTCTCTAATAATGTAAATTTTATAATCTGATAAATCAGACATGTATTCTCGTACTATAATATCATTATCTACAATTTTATCCGATAAATCAATCACACCTAAATGAGACGAAGACCCTTTCCAATTTTGATTATCATTTGTTTTTTTAGGATCTTCAAAAATTTTTACTTTTTGAACAAAATTATATGCTTTATTCTCTAAATTAGTTTCATTCATTTTTTCCTTTTTCAATCAAAGTAACTACCGTCTTGTTTAAATAATTCAAGCTTCTCTACAAAAATACCCAAATTCCCACAAACTCAATTACAGATTTTCTGTACATTTTAAAATAAGAACAAAAAAAATCCCGAGCTCTCACTCGGGATTCTATCTTACATATTTTTAATTTGCTGTAGCTTTTCTTTCCACAATTTCAAGTCGTCTTTGTGGCGTTCAATGTTTTTCTGAACTTCTTTAATAAAAGGATTTTCACCTTTTGAGCTACTGCTAATAAACTGAATGTTGTTTTCTAATTGGAAAATTTCGCTTTGTACTTCGTCGATTTTCTTTCTAATAAAGAATTGCTCTTGTTCTAAAGCACGTTTGTCGTCGTTGTCGCTCATTTGCTCTAAACGGTTGCTAAAACGCATCATTTCGGTGTCTTTTTTAGACATGCTTAGTTTTTCAAACAAGGCATCTAAAATCTTATTGAATTTTCCTTCAATGTGTCTTCTGTTAAAAGGCACTTTTCCTAAGGTTTTCCAAGTAGCAATGTGTTCTTTTATCGCATCTAAATCGGCTTTGTGTTCTCCCGAAAGAGTAAAATCTTTCAATTCTTCTAAAAAGGCTTTTTTCTTTTCAAATGCTTCTACTTCTTCGCTACTTTCAGCGTTTCTGGCTTCGTGCATTCTGTCAAAATAAGCGTTACAAGCATCTTTAAAGTCTTTCCAAATACTGTCTGAATATTTACGAGGCACATGACCAATTTTCTTCCAATCGTCTTGAATTTTCTTCATGATTGGTGTAGCAGTATTGAAATCTATACTTTCTTGTAAAGATTTTGCTTGTTCAACTAAAGCTAATTTTTTAGTCAGGTTTTCGTGTTGCTCGTGCTTAATATCTTTGTAAAATACGTTTTTGTGAACATTGAATGCTCTAACCGCATTTTTAAATTTTGACCAAGTATCTTCAGTAACTTCCGCTGGCACTTTTCCTGCTTTGAAAAAGTCTTCACGCAAAGCTTCTAACTTTTTAATTTGTGCTTGCCATCCACTATGCGAATCGATTTTTTCAGTTCCCAACGCTTCAATTTGAGCAATAATTTCGTTTTTAACGGCTAAATTTTCTGTTTCTTTACCTCTTGCAACGGCATATAAAGCTTCACGTTTATCATGCATTTGTTTGGTAATTTCACTGAATTCGTTCCAAATTATTTCTCTGTGTTCTCTGTCAACTGGACCAATTTCTTCTTTCCAAACGCGGTGTAGCAATTGCAATTCTCGGAAGGCTTTCATAACATCTTCTTCGTTTAACAATTCCTTCGCTTTAGCAATAATGTGTTGCTTTTGCTCTAAATTATTTTTCAAATCTATATCTCGCGCTTCTTTATCTAAATGAATTACATCATAAAAACGTTCAGTGTGAAAATGGTAGTTGTTCCACAAGATGTTGTATTTATCTCTTGGAATGGCTCCTGCATTTTTCCAACGCTCACGAATGTCATTCGCTTTTTTAAACATGTCACCAATGTTAGAATCACCAGAATCGATAAGTTGTTTTAACTCTTCAATCAACGCTTCACGAACCGCAAAGTTGTGTTCTAAATTGTTTTGTAATTGTTTAAAATGTTTGGCTTTATTGGCTTTGTACGCGTTAAAAATCGTATCAAATTTATTTTTTAAAGGAAAATGGTACTCAAAATCAACACCTTCTTCGTTGTTTTGTGCATTGAATTCCTCTCTTTTTTCATCTATAAAATGATGGTATTTGTCTGAAAAAGCTTTTCTGATTCCTTCAGCATGGTCTTTTATAGCCATTACTTTTTCGTTGGTAACCAATCTCTCAAGTTCGTCTGTTAATTCTTCCATCGATAAGGCATCGTAATCCAGCATTGGAATTTCGTGCTTTTCTTTTACCGAATCATCTTCGTTTTCTTCTGCATTCGAGTTATCGATTTCTTCTAAAACTGATTGACTAATAATTGTAACACCATCTTGTTGTTCAATTTGTTGTTCAACTGGTTCTTGTCCGTCTGCGTTTTGCAGGTTATCGTGTTGTGCTTCTGACATTGTATAAATGCTTAAGGTTACTATTAAAGGTGTGAAGATAGTAAAGCACTACGAAAATTCAAAAAAAATCGACTATTTATCTGTTATTTTCTTTAAAACGAGTGTTTTGGGCTTTTTTGCAATCCATTTTCCCGCTATCCGCTTTACAAGGTGTCGCTTCTATCGGGGTTAGATTGCCGTCAAAAGGCTTTTTTGGGATTAAGTTTTGAAGAGTTTTTGATTTCTTACTTTTTCAAAAGGCCAATTTAAAATGCCGTTAGGCATGACATAAAAGAGATGCTTAACAGCATGACAAACTAAACGTAAAAAACTTTGCGAACTTTGCGTAAACCTTTGCGTCTTTGCGTTTAAGTAAACCTACTCGTTCCAAATCTTCCAAGCCTTTTCAGCCTGAAAAACCAACATGTCGTAACCATTTTTAGTTTTTGCTCCTTGTTCTTTGGCTTTTTTCAAAAATGCAGTTTCTTCAGGATTATAAACCAAATCATAGGCAATGTGTTTTTTGGTAAACAAACTGTAGTCTAAATTTGGAAAATCTTCTACATTTGGATGTGTTCCAACAGGTGTTGTGTTGATGATAATATGATATTCTTCAAAAACTTCAGCATTCAAATCAGCATAATCAAACTGAAATTCATCGGGAGTTCTTGAAACAAAATCGTATTCAATTTTTAGTTTTCGTAACGCATAGGCAACTGCTTTACTTGCACCGCCTGTTCCTAAAATTAATGCTTTTTTATGATGTTCTTTCAGTAACGGTTTTATCGATTTTTTAAATCCATAATAATCGGTGTTGTAGCCTTTTAATTTTCTTTTTTTAGAAACAGTAACGCAATTAACTGCACCTATTATTTTAGCCGTTTTAGAAAGTTTATCCAACATCGGAATGATTTCTTCTTTGTACGGAATAGTAACGTTAAATCCCATTAATCCTTTGGTTTCAGAAACAATTTTAGGAAATTCTTTGATGGATTCTATGTCGTAATTTTTGTATTCGCAATTGTCAAAATGACTAATTTCGAATTTTTCGGAGAAATATTTTTTAGAAAAAGAATAGCTAATATTTCGTCCAATAAGACCAAATTTTAATTGCTTTTTGCTTTTCTTTTTCATTTTTGTTGGTTTTATAAATGAGACTAATCAAAGTTAATTAGTATTTCATTAATATGTGTTAGGAGAATGTTATTTTTTTAATTTTTACCCAATTTAGCAGCTAATTTTTCCATGCCAAAAATTACAATAAACCCAATAATTGCTAATATTATAGCTGTTAGAATTTGTGGTTGTCCGTCAAAATTTTGGGGTAAAATACTTTTGTCTATGTATGGCACCACTTCGCCATGACTATTGATTCTGGTTTCTAAAACTTGTTTCCAAGGCCACACTTTATTCAATGAACCTGCCATAAAACCAATTAATAAAGCAAGTGTTGTGTTTTTGTGTTTTTCGAACATCCAATGCAACACTTTTGAAAATGATTTTAAACCAATAATTGCTCCAATAGCAAATACGCCTAATTTTAAAATGGCTTGTCCAAGTACTTCGGTATTAAAATTCACTAAACCATCTCTAAATTGGTTTATGGTTCCAATTACGGTTTCATACGATCCCATTAAAAGTAAAATGAAAGCACCTGAAATTCCTGGTAAAATCATGGCAATAATTGCAATAAATCCTGATAAAAATAAATACCAATAACTATCAGGAGAACTCACTGGTCTTGCGATTGTGATGTAATAAGATAGCGCAATACCAATTATTAGTGCTAAAATGTCTACTATTTTCCAATTGCTGGTTTCTTTCCAAATTAATGCAATACTTGCAATGATTAATCCAAAAAAGAACGACCAAACTAAAATTGGTTGCGTTTCTAACAAATGTGTGATTACTTTCGAAAAAGTAAGAATGCTAATTCCAATTCCGGTTAATAATGCCAATAAAAAACTACCATTTACTTGTTGCCAAGCGGCTTTTAATCCTTCTTTTTTTAAAGTTTTTAAAACCGATAAATTTACGTTGTTAATGCTGTCAATTAATTCTTGATAAATTCCAGAAATAAAAGCGATTGTTCCGCCTGAAACACCTGGAACAACGTCGGCAGCGCCCATCGCTAAACCTTTTAAAGTAATAATTAAATAATCGGGAAATAGTTTTCTCATGTCAATAAAAATTCCAAAGCATTGCTACTTTGGAATAGATTTATAAGTTGATAGTTATTTTTTAAATTTTGCAATTTGGTTTTGTACTTCTGTTCTTTCCCAAACCACTGGAAAATAATCTTTTAAAACGGTTTTGTTTTTGTAATTCAATCGTAAACCATTATTTAGGTGAAAATTACCTTTACTATTTTCGTTGCTCAAAAAGTATAATCCCGCTAATCGGTATTCGATTTCGTATTCTTCTGGGAAAAGGTTAGTGGCTTCTAAGAGTATTTCGATAGCGTTTTCAAATTCGCCTAAAAATTGTAAAACATCTGTCCATAGCGTGAAAGTATCTAAATTTACATCACCCGATTCAAATGCTTTTCTGTAGCCATATTCTGCTTCTTCAAAGAAATGTAAAGCACTATTTACAGCAGCAAAACGTTTCCAATACAACGGATTATCTCCATCAATTCCAATAGCTTTGTTGACATAATACAAGGCTTTTTGATAGTTTTTTTGACGAATATAAAAATCGGTAATTGCAATCCAACCTTTGTCTAATAAAGGATCTTCGTGAACTGTTTTTAAATAGAAATTAAGCGCAAATTCAATGTTTTCAAGTCGTTCATAGCATTTTGCCATGCGTAATAAAACAAACGAAGATGGATCGTCTAATTCAATAGCTATTTTGTAACATTCGATAGCTTCTTCGAATTTTTTAAGCTTCTCATACGATTTTGCTTTTTCCATGTAAGCACCTAAAAAACCTTCATCGATTAAGGTAGCATATTCAAATGCCCAAACCGCTTTATCAAAGTTTTTAAGCGCATAATATTGTCTGCCTAACTGATGCCAAGCGACTTCACTATACGGGTTTTTATCAATAAACTTGGTTAAATATACGATAGCTTCTTCGTTTTGATCTAAGAAATCAAAGCAATACACTACGTTATAAAGTGCCGAATAATCTTCGGTATCTTCGTCTAAACATTTGATAAAATTTTCTTTAGCTAATTCTAAATTATCCATGAAAAGATATTCCATACCAATCATCGAATATACATCTGCATAATCATCAGTGTATTTGAGTGCGATTTTTAAAAACTCAATAGCTTTTTCGTGCTCATCTCTTTTAGAATGTATGTTGGCTTTTTGTATGTAAATTTCTTCGTTAGTAGGTTCAATAGCATATAACTCATTCAATAACTTTTCAGCTACATCGAGTTTATCTTCATAGACTAACATTTCTACTTGAACTAATTTTAATCCGGTAGATTTTGGGTGTTGTTCTAAACCTAGTTTTAGCGCTTTTTTGGCCAAATTTAATCGGCCAGTATCCATATAATGAAGAATAATGTCTTCAAATTCTTCCGAATCAAAGAAAAAAACTTTGTTGGTTTTTAACATCGATTCAAATTTAGATAAGGATAAGCTGTTTTCTTCTTCTTCGTGACTCAAATTCATAGCGCTCTCTTTTATGATTTATCCTTAATAAAGGTACTTATATTTGATGCAAGCGTAGGATTAAAATGGATTTGTTTTAAACAATTTAATTAACAATTTACAAGGGCAAAATCAATGTCAAAAATCAAATTCAACCTAAACTGATAAAATTATCCATCAACAAACTTCCATCATCCATCATTTACTTCATTTCTTTCTCAATCTCATTAAGTACCTCAATAATAATGCCACAACCTTTTCTAATTTCCTCATTAGTAAGTGTAAGTGGCGGTGTAATTCGAACTGCGCAACCTTCGAATAATAACCAAAATAAGATAAGCCCTCTTCTATGACAGCGAAGAACTACTTCGTTAGTGATTTCAGGAGTTTCGGTCATAGCAGCTAACATTAGACCACGACCTCGAATTTCTTTAATTAAAGGATGAACTAGAAGATTTCTGAACAACTGTTCTTTTTCTAAAGCTTCTTGAATTAAATTGGTTTCTGTAACTTCTTGTAAGGTTGCTAAACACGCTGCCGCAATGACAGGATGTCCGCCAAAAGTTGTTATATGTCCGAGTTTTGGATCATGACTTAATAAATCCATCATTTTTTCGGAAGCAGTGAAAGCACCAACAGGCATTCCGCCGCCCATTCCTTTTCCCATAACCACCACATCGGGAATGACATCGTAGTTTTGAAATCCGAAAAGTTTTCCAGTTCGACCAAATCCAGGCTGAATTTCGTCTAATATCATGATAGCACCCACTTCGTCACAACGTTGGCGCACTTTTTTAAGAAAATTGTTTTGAGGTTCAATAAAACCAGCACCACCTTGAATAGTTTCTAATAATATTCCAGCTGTTTTTGTAGTAATTTTTTCTAAATCGGCTTCATTATTGAACGTAATGAAATCGACATCAGGAATTAAGGGACGAAAAATTTGTTTGCGTTCTTCAAATCCCATCACACTCATGCTGCCCATTGTATTGCCATGATAAGCGTTGTGACACGATATCAATTGACTTCTTCCTGTAACTCTTCTTGCTAATTTTAATGCACCTTCAATTGCTTCGGTTCCAGAATTTACCAAATAGGTTTTCGTTAAAGGATAGGGAAGGTTTTCGGCTAATAATTTACATAATTCTGTTGCTGGATGTTGGGCATATTCGCCATAAACCATCACGTGCGAATAGGTATCAAGTTGCTTTTTAATAGCATCGTTAACGCGTTTAGGTTGATGACCTAATGTACATGCCGAAACACCAGCCACAAAATCCAAATACGGATTTCCGTTGGAGTCAAATATATAGGAACCTTTTGCATAAGAAACTTCTAGCGCTAAAGGATAAGGTGAAGTTTGAGCTTGGTATTTAAAAAAATCGTCAATCATTATTAATTTGCTTTAGGCTTTAAGCTATAGGTTCTATGCTTTGTTGAGAATTACTAAACAATATTTTGCATAAAGCTTATTGCTTTTTCAAAGTCTTATCCTTTGGTTTCGGATTTTTTTCATCGTATTCCAAAGTTTCTTTTTGAATTTCCATTGGTTTATCAGATTCAATTGCTTTCTTTTTAGCGTCAATTTGAACCTTTGCATCGATGGCTAATTCTTCTTCAGGAAAAATATTTTCTTTAGATAGAATTCGTTCATCGCCACGCCAGGTAAAACCTCTTAATTTTCGAGCATTTTCGGGAAATTCGGTTTCAGGATAAATATTACTTTCGGCATCTTTATAGCCGGTCATAGTCTCAATTTTATTGTCATTCATTTCTAAATTGATACGACTACAAACTGATTTTCGAATGCCAACAAACTCATTTTTATCGTTATAGATGTAATAGATGGATTCAGCATTTTTGATGATATCAACTTCTTTTAGTTTATTTTCTTCAAATCTTCCGAATAGATTTTGGCCTTTCATTTGGTTAAATCCGTTTTTACTCAAACTATCTTTTTGAATGATAAATGCGTTGTTTAACACTTTTAATGAGTCTAATTTTTCGGTTTCATTGTTGCCTATTAAATGCATTACATCACCAGTCATTTGGTTTTCGTTGTTCCAAAGAACTGGTTTTCCTATGAGTTGTGTTAATTCATTTTTTGTACTTGAATGTAGTGAGTCGCATTTTCCACTCATATCGGTTTTGTAAAATCGTACATTATTAAAAGCTCGAATAACTCTATCAGTTGGTGGACCAGAAACGATGATTTTTTTTCCGTGCATGAACATGGTGTCTTTTTCTACGAGTGTTTTAACCAATGCTTTTTTAGTTAACACCATTGAATCTTTTTTAGTTTCAAGATTTCGGTATAGTTCAGCAAAATGTCCAGTGGCAATTACTTTATTTACTGTGTCAGTAATTTTTACGTTGTTAATTCCTCTCGAATAATTTTTCTTTTGGTCATAAAATAAATCATCACCTTCAATAATTTTATTGTCATATGTGATTTTGGAGTTTTTAGATAATTTTCCAACATCGTTTTTCGTATCATAGAAACCATTTTCGGTATAAATTACATTTTCTTTACTGGTAATAGTTGAAGGTCCAAAAACATATGCATGTCCAGAATTTTCGTAAAAATCTAAATTATTGGTTTTAATAGTTGATTGTGGATTGGTAACGGTAACCGCCGTGGTAAATTTGTATTTTTTTTGATCCACATAATAGCGACCTGATTTACTTTTCAATGTATTTTCTTTGTTGTGAATGGTTCCGTAGGAATTGTAAGATGCTTGCTGATTTTTTTTATCGAAATATATAGTATCTGTAGATAAAGTTGATTCTGGTGAGCGTAACATAACATCACCTGTTGCAAATGCTAATTCAATTTTTCCGTCGTATTCTGCATAGCGACTACTCATAAAAATTGAATCGCCTTGGTTGATAATGACATTTCCAAAGGCTTTTATATACTTTTCATCTTTAAAGTGATAAGCTTTATTGCAGTTGATTTTTACACCATTGTGCAATACACGAACGTTTCCGGTGAAGACAATTGCTCCAGGAATTTCGTTCTGATTCATATCTATAAAATCTGAATTTTCTATAATTATTTCTTTACTTTCTTGAGCAAATACATTCACTATAGTAAAAAGCAAAAAAGCGACCAACAACACTGTTTTTTTCAAGACGTATTTATTTTGAGTCAAATTTAAGTAAAAAGTAGAAATGCGGTTATCTATTAAGATTTTTTTATCATTATTAATCAAAAAAAAACGCTCTCTAAAAGAAAGCGTTTTTAAAATTATTTGGTAATAGTTTGTTTTCTGTCTGGTCCCACCGAAATTACTTTAATTGGCACTTCGACTTCTTTTTCAATGAATTCGATATATGTTTTTAATTCTTGAGGTAATTCATCATATGTTGTCATACCAGTTAAATCAGCTTTCCAGCCTTTCATTTCTGTGAAAATAGGAGTTACATTTTCTGGTTCAATGTTGTATGGTAAATGTTGAATTGCTTGTCCTTTGTAGTTATATCCTGTACAAACTTGTAATGTGTCAAATCCAGAAAGAACGTCGCCTTTCATCATGTATAATTGTGTTACGCCATTAACTTGAACCGCATATTTTAAAGCAACTAAATCTAACCAACCACAACGACGTGCACGTCCTGTAACCGAACCAAATTCGTTACCTACTTTTGCCATTGTTTGTCCAGCTTCGTTGAAATCTTCTGTAGGGAAAGGTCCACTACCTACACGAGTTGTATATGCTTTGAAAATTCCGAAAACGTCTTTTACTTTGTTAGGTGCAATTCCTAAACCTGTGCAAGCTCCAGCTGCTGTTGTGTTAGAAGAAGTTACATAAGGATACGTTCCAAAATCAACATCTAATAAAGAACCTTGAGCTCCTTCAGCTAAAATTGATTTTCCTTCTTTTAACGCTTTGTTTAAATATTCTTCACTATCAATGAAAGTTAATTTTTTTAAGTCTTCTACGGCTGCAAAAAACTCATCTTCCATTTCTTTTAAGTTGTATTGTAATTCTACATCGTAGAAAGCAATCATTGCTTCGTGTTTGTCAGCTAAAGTTCTATATCTTTCTTTGAAATCTACTAATTCTAAATCACCTATACGAAGTCCGTTTCTACCAGTTTTGTCCATATATGTTGGACCAATTCCTTTCAAAGTAGAACCAATTTTTGCCTTTCCTTTTGATGCTTCAGAAGCAGCGTCTAACAAACGGTGTGTTGGTAAAATTAAGTGTGCTTTTCTAGAAATGAATAATTTAGCTGTAACATCCATATTGAATTTTGCTAAACCTTCGATTTCTTTTTGAAAAACTACAGGGTCAATTACCACACCATTTCCAATAATATTGATGGCGTTTTTATGAAAAATCCCTGAAGGAATTGTTCTTAAAACGTGTTTAATTCCGTCAAATTCTAAAGTGTGTCCCGCATTTGGTCCACCTTGAAAACGAGCAATAATATCATATTTTGAAGTAAGAACGTCAACGATTTTTCCTTTTCCTTCATCTCCCCATTGTAATCCAAGTAGTAAATCTACAGTCATTTTAGTAGTTAGTTTTAAAAATTAATGTTTAGTTGTGTGTTTTATTGTTTTTTTGTTCCGTAGAAATAAAGTGAGTGGGTTGAAATATTAATCCCAAACATTTCTTCCATGGTTTGTTTAATTTGCTGAATTCTTGGATCGCAAAATTCGATAACTTCGCCTGAATCAGTTAAAATAATGTGATCGTGTTGTTTATCGAAATATGATTTTTCGTAATGTGCTTGATTTTGTCCAAATTGATGACGACGTACTAAACCACATTCTAATAAAAGTTCGATGGTATTGTAAAGCGTGGCTCTACTTACACGATAGTTTTTATTTTTCATTTTGATGTACAAAGACTCAATATCAAAATGCTCGGTTGCATTGTAAATTTCCTGAAGAATAGCATAGCGTTCTGGTGTTTTACGATGTGCTTTTTCTTCTAAATATTTTGTAAAAACATTTTTTACAATTTCCTGATTTTTGTTTTCCATTGCTTTGTTAAATGAAATATTGGCAAAGATAGTGAAAGTTAGAAGTTAGAAGTTAGGAGTTAGAAGTTTTTTTAAACAGAGTTATTAAGACGTTGTCATTTATTGTTGAAAAATAAGATCCCAAATTTTCGGTTTTAGATGTTCGTACATGTTGTCAGGTCTATATTCGCCATTTCTTATTAATGTTTCGCCATTAGGTTTTATTAATCCAAAAGAGCCGCAAAGAGTTGGATTCAGAAATAAATTGCTCCTAAAAAAATTATTTTGGTCAGAAAAAAAATATTCCTTTTTTGATTCAGGTTTGTTTTTTAACACAATTCCGTTTTCAAATAAAGCTAAATAAATTACATTACTTTTATATTCAATTCCTTTTTTTAATGGTTCAATGAATGTTTTTCTATCATTAATTATTTCTGAACTTAATTTATTTAGAAACCAATCAGAACAGTTGTCATCTAAATAATTATAATTTATTAAAAAAATAGTTGAATCTGAATAAACTCTATTTGTAATTTTTTCAATTTCTGTTTTAATAATTTTATAGTCAACTTTATAGGTTGAATACTTTGGAGCATTAAATTGATATACATATCCACTATCTTTTGTTTTTCTAAAAGCCAAAGAGTTGTCAGGATATTTATCCATTAGAAAATTTTTTTCTTCTCTGGAAATTTCTCTTCCTTCAGGGTCTAACCAATATTTTGATTTACTGTTTTGTGCTGAAAGACTAACAGTAAAAAATATTAATAGGTATAAAAATTTCTTCATATCTAATTATTATAAACACGTGTTACTTTATCAATTCCATCAACGGTTTTGATGTTGTCAATTAGTTTTTTCAAAATCGTATTGTTTTGAACTACAACTGTAACTTGTCCGTTAAAAATGCCTGCTTCACTACTTAAGGAAATACTTTGAATGTTTACGTTCATTTGGCTTGAAATCACTTTTGTTAACTCGTTGGTTAATCCCAAAATGTCCATTCCAGTGATTTTTAAAATTGCTTTAAATTCTTCTTGCGAAGAATCAATCCATTTGGCTTGAATAATTCGATAAGCATAATTTGATTGCATGCTAATGGCATTTGGACAATCTTTTTTGTGTACTTTAATGCCCTCGTTAATTGTAATAAAACCAAAAACATCATCACCTGGAATTGGATTACAACAACTTGATAATTTATAGTCTAATTTATCTTGTTCGGCACCAAAAACCAGCATGTCAAATTTTTTGCTGATTTCATTTTTATGGATTTGTTCTGGCTGCGTTGATGGCGAACGTTTTATAGTTTTCTTAAAGAAATTTACTAACGTATTGCTTTTTTGAGCTGCAAAATCTTTTAGTTGTTGGTTTTCAATTGTTCCAATTCCAGCTCTGTAAAACAAATCTAAACTGGTTTGTAATTTGAAAAAGTTAACCAATTCGTTGGTTGTATTTTCGTTTAATGTAATTTTTAAGTGACGTAATTTTCGTTCTAAAAGTTCTTTTCCGTCTTCTGCAATTTTTTTGGTGTTTTCGTTTAAAACGTTTTTAATCTTATTTTTTGCTCTTGAAGTCGTTACATAATCCAACCATTGTGAAGTTGGTTTTTGATTTGCAGAAGTAATAATTTCTACTTGATCACCGCTATTTAAAACATGATTCAAAGGAACTAATTTTCCGTTAACCCTTGTTCCTCTTGTTTTTACGCCAATTTCTGAGTGAATACTGAAAGCAAAATCTAAGGAAGTAGCTCCTTTTGGTAACGATTTAATTTCGCCTTTTGGAGTAAATACATAGATTTCTTTAGCATACAAATTCAACTTAAAATCTTCTACAAAATCAACCGCATTAGCAGTCGAATTTTCTAAAGCTTCTTTTAATTGATTAAGCCAAATTTCCAAACCATGTTCTTCAGTTGCGCCATTTTTGTATTTATAGTGTGCTGCGTATCCTTTTTCTGCGATTTCGTCCATACGTTCACTACGCACTTGAATTTCTACCCAACGGCCTTTTGGACCCATTACAGTGATGTGTAAAGCTTCATATCCTGTTGATTTTGGGGATGAAATCCAATCGCGTAATCTACTTGGCGATGGACGATAATGATCGGTAACTACAGAATATATCTTCCATGCAATGAACTTCTCATCATGTGGATTTGATTTATAGATGATTCGAAGCGCAAATTTGTCGTATACTTCATCGAAAGTAACGCCTTGAACTTTCATCTTTCTACGAATCGAATAAATTGATTTTGGGCGACCTTTAATCGTAAATTCAATGCCTTCATCAATCATCGATTTGCTTAAAACGTCAGAAATAGTTTTGATGTATGCATCTTGTTCTTCTTTGGTTTCCTTTATTTTACTAACAATATCGTTGTAAACTTCTGGTTCGGTATATTTTAATCCTAAATCTTCTAATTGTGTTTTGATGTTGTATAACCCTAAACGATGGGCGAGGGGTGCATAAATATATAAGGTTTCGGAAGCAATTTTAGCTTGTTTATAATCAGCCATACTTCCCATAGTTTGCATGTTATGCAATCTATCAGCGATTTTGATAATAATCACTCGAACATCATCATTCAAAGTCAATAACATTTTACGGAAATTTTCCGCTTGCATTGAAATTTCTTGGTCGGTTTTAACTTTGGCAATTTTGGTTAAGCCTTCAACCAATTGAGCAATCTTAGGATTGAACATTTTTTCAATATCCTGAACAGTAATGTCAGTATCTTCCACAACATCATGCATTAAAGCAGCTGCAATAGAAGTAGCTCCCAAACCAATATCGCGCGCGACAATTTTTGCCACAGCAATAGGATGGAAAATATAGGCTTCACCTGATTTTCTGCGTTGGTCTTTATGAGCATCAACAGCTACATCAAATGCTTTACGGATGATTTTTTTGTCTTCATCAGTAAGGGTTTGATAACTGATGCGAAGTAATTCTTTATATTCTTGCGCAATGGCTTTGTTTTCGGCTTCTAATTCTAACTCTGTCATACATTTTCTTTAACCAACTAAAAGTAAGGTATTTTTTCTAATTGTGCAAGAGAGAAAATAGAAAAAAGAGAAAAGATGAAAGACTAAAATCCGCGTTGTCTTTTGGCTTCAAATAGTAAAATAGCTGCAGCTACAGAAACATTCATTGAGTCAATTTCACCTTGCATTGGAATAATGATGTTTTTAGTACTTTCTGTTCGCCATTTTTCAGACAAACCAGTTGCCTCTGTTCCCACCACTAAAGCAGTAGGAGTAGTGTAGTTTTGAGTATGATATTCGGTTGAATCTTGTAAAGTAGCCGAATAAATATTGATGTTATTTGCTTTTAAATAAGCAATTACTTCTTCCGTAGTTCCAACAGCAATTTGTCGTGTAAACAAACAACCTACGCTAGAGCGAACGATATTTGGGTTATATAAATCGCTTTTTGGATTGGCAATAATAACTGCATCAATATTAGCAGCATCAGCAGTTCTTAAAATGGCGCCAACGTTTCCGGGCTTTTCTAAGGATTCTCCAACTAATATTAGTGGATTTTTAGAAAGTTTTAAATCGGATAAGGCTAACGATTTTGTTTTGGCAATGGCTAAAATGCCCTCAGTAGTGTCTCGATAAGCTAGTTTTTGATAGACTTCTTTTGAGATTTCTATTACGTTTAACGATTTAGTTGTTAAATCGTTTAGTTGTTTTTCCGAAATGATTTCGGGTAAAAATAAAATCGTTTCTAATTCATAACCACCTTTTAGTGCTAATTCAATTTCGCGTTTTCCTTCAATTAAAAAAGTGCCTGTTTGCTTACGAACTTTTGCCTTTTCTTGCAATTGAACTAACGATTTAATAAACGGATTTTGAACCGAGGTGATTTGTTTCATGAATAAAAATTATAGTGCAAAAGTACAAAAAAAGCCTCTCATTTACTGAAAGGCTTTTGGTCTTATTTTTTTTGTTGTTCAAATTTTCCTTTATAACGTTCGTATAATTCCGTGTGATGACTTTCCAAACTGATTTGTCTTCCATCGATAAATGCGAAAGAAATTACATTTGTTTTCATATCTAAAGCATCACCTTCAGAAATAAATAATGTGGCACTTTTTCCTGATTCTAACGTTCCGTATTGCTTGTCAATTCCTAAAATTTTAGCTGAATTTCCGGTGATTAATTGCAATGCTTGTTCTTTTGTTAATCCCCAAGCAGCACAAGTTCCAGCATAGAAAGGAAGATTTCTAGTTTGCATACGCTCCATGTCGCCTGCATTTTGTAAACCAACTAAGACACCAGCATCTACTAATAATTTGGCATTTTTATATGGTAAATTTACATCTTCATCTTCTAATAAAGGCAAACTGTGTACACGATTTAATAAGACCGAAACGTTATTTTCTTTTAATAAAGCACCTACTTTAAAAGCATAATAACCACCAACAATTGTCATGTTTTTGATGTTGTTTTTCTTTTTAAATAAAACCGCATCAATGATTTCTTTTTCACCATTTGCGTTTACAAACAAGGTTTTTTCACCCGATTGTAAACCTTTCATAGCCTCGTATGGAATGTCTTTTTTAGTATTTTTACTTCCCAAATAAGCAAACGCATTGTCAAAATACTCTTGAATAGCTTTTACTTGCGGATCGTAATTTTTATTCATTTCAATTCCTCCTGGTTCTGCCCACCAACCCGCTCTTGAGTAGCTTCTTGGCCAGTTTAAGTGAATTCCATCGTCGGTTTTAATCGAAGCATCTTCCCAGTTCCAAGCATCTAATTGAACGATTGATGAAGTTCCAGGAATTCTGCCACCTCTTGGTGTAATTTGTGCTAATAAAACGCCATTTGGACGCGTAGTTTCAACTAATTTTGACTCGGCATTGTAAGCGATAATACTTCTTACGTGTGGATTGAATTGTCCAATTTCACTTTCGTCATCCGAAGCTCTTACGGCATCAATTTCAACTAAACCTAATGTTGAATTCGGCGCGATAAATCCAGGATATACATGTTTTCCAGATGCTTCAATCACAATATCGTGTTTGGCTGGTTTCATTACTGTTGCATCTCCAATGTTTGCAATTTTTCCATCGATAATCGAAATTAAACTGTTTTCAATTACTTTTCCGTTTCCTAAATGCGCTTTTGCCCCTAAGATTAAAATCGATTTACTTTGTTTTGGAGCTGGCGTTTGTTGAGCAAACCCAAACAAAGAAATAAATAAAAGAACTATATATTTTTTCATGACTAGTTGTATTTATAGTGAGACTCTTTGCAATTTTCTCCTAAGGTATCACAGTGGTAATGACCGTTTTCTTTTTTCTTAGGTAATTGCGTTTTCATTCCTTTGTTTTTAGCGTCTAACATGAAGTTGATTAATTCAGCTCTTTCTTTTTGTATTTCGCTCATCACTTCTTTCTCTTTTTCTAAATCATAGAAAATAATTCCGTCTACTAACGTTTTTTCAGCTCTTGTGTAGATTGATAATGGACTATCAGACCAAAGCACAACATCAGCATCTTTTCCTACTTTGATACTTCCTACTTTATTATCTACTTGAAGAATTTTCGCTGGATTTAAGGTTACGAAATTCCAAGCTTCTTCTTCCGTTACATTTCCGTATTTAACCGTTTTTGCTGCTTCTTGGTTCAAACGTCTCGACATTTCAGCATCATCTGAATTGATAGAAACTTTTACGCCTTCGTTCATCATAATAGCTGCGTTGTATGGAATTGCATCATTAACTTCATATTTATATGCCCACCAATCCGCAAATGTTGAACCAGCAACTCCGTGAGCCGACATTTTATCAGCTAATTTGTAGCCTTCTAAAATGTGAGTAAACGTTTGAATTTTAAATCCGTAACGCTCTGCTAATTTCATTAACATGTTGATTTCTGATTGCACGTATGAGTGACAAGTGATGAAACGTTTCTTAGCTAAAATTTCGCCTAAAACTTCCATTTCTACATCAAATCTTGGCATTTTTTTATTTTTACCTGATTTGTAAGTATCCCACTCATTTTTGTATTCAATTGCTCTAGTGAAATAATCCTCATAAACTTGTTCCACGCCCATACGCGATTGTGGGAAACGGCTTCTTTCAAAATCACCCCAATTCGATTGTTTTACGTTTTCACCCAAAGCAAATTTGATGTATTTTGGCGCATCTTTCACTAACATTTCATCAGGAGAATAACCCCATTTTAATTTGATAAATGCTGCACGACCACCAATAGGGTTAGCCGAACCATGCAATAAGTTAGCCGAAGTAACACCACCTGCTAAATTTCTGTAAATGTTGATGTCTTCAGAATTAACTACATCTTCAATTGTAACTTCTGCTGATGAATTTTGACCACCTTCGTTAACTCCATTTGAAATAGCAATGTGCGAGTGTTCGTCAATGATTCCAGCAGTTAAGTGTTTGCCCGTTCCGTCAACAACTTTTGCGCCTGAAGAAGGTAAATTTTTACCAATTTTTGCAATTTTTCCGTTTTGGATTAAAACATCTGTTTCTTTAAGATTTCCTTCTTTTTCACCCGTCCAAACAGTTACATTTTTGAATAGAATCGTTTCTTGTTTTGGTTTTTCGTCGTTTCCAAAAGAAATATTTGGATACTTTACAGCATACATAGACGGTGCTTTTGGTTCGTCTTTTTTGTCGTCTTTCTTTTTATCTTCTTTAACTTCAGTTGCTCTTTTAGTTGCTGTCCATGACGTTTCGTTTCCATTTTCTAAAACGGCTTTTCCTTGCATCATGTCTTTTACGAAAGTTCCTGAAAGTCTAACGAAATTCGCTTTTGTAGTATCTTGATTTTTGATTACTAAATTCACCCAAGGATCATTGAATTGGATTTTTGTTCCGTATTCAATGCTGTCACGAACTATTTTTGCTTCGAATTTCGGAGCTTCGCCTTCGATTTTTAATTCATATTTTTGGTTGTCGAACGTTAAATCATAAGTTCCTTTGATAGCTGCAGGATTGATTTTATCGATGATATTGCGGTTTCCTTGTACCCAGTTTTCTAAGATATTGCTTTTTTCTTCAAAAATATCACCTGAAACGATGATAAAATTAGCTAATTTTCCTTTTGAAAGCGACCCTACTTTATCAAATTGATTGACCAATTTTGCTGGTGTTTCGGTTAAGGCTACTAATGCTTTTTCTTTTGGTAAACCATATAAAACGGCTTTTCTTAAATTGGAAAGAAATGATTTTGTTTCTTTTAAATCAGCAGTTGAAAGTACGAATGAAACATTGTTCTCAGTTAAAATTTTCAAGTTGAAAGGTGCTTGATTCCAAAATTTCATATCGCTCAAGCTTACTTGTTGTGCTAAATATGGGTCAGAAACATCATAAACATCAGGAAAATTTATTGGAATAATAAAAGTTGCTCCCGATTTTTTGATTTCTTCAATACGTTCAAATTCATTTCCGCTTCCTTTGATTAGGTATTTTACACCGAATTCATCGCCTAATTTATCTGCTCTTAACGCATTTAATTTATCTCCTGCGTTGAAGATTTGCAATAAAGATTTGTTTGCATTGAAAGCTTCTAACGATAAATCTTTGGTAGTAGCACTCCCTTGAGCATACCATTTTGCATCGTGAAATACTTGGCGAATTAAAGCCATACTTCCCATCATAGAAGAAGGATAACTTTGTTTGGTAAATTTACTTCTACTAAATGTGAAATGTTGTGATACTTTATCTTTCAATATTCTATCAGCGTTTGTGCCGAAGTCGTTTAATGTCCAAAGTAAACCGGTTCCGGCAATTACACCATCGTTGTGGTGACTTAAAACGGTACCAAAACCAGCTTCTCTTAAACCTTCAGCTGCTTTTTGATCGTAGCTTAAGTTTTCATAAGCATTATATTCTGGCTTGATGTGGTCGTTCCAATAATACCCTTCACGATTGGTATCGTATTGTGGTGTGAAGTTGCCACTAGGTCTTGGAGTAGGTTTGTTAATTCCAAATTCGCTATATAATTCTACGAATGATGGATAAATTGTTTTTCCTGTTGCATCTACAATTGTAGCTCCTTTTGGAATAGAAATGTTTGTGCCAACTTCAATGATTTTGTTTTCTTTGATAAGTAATGTTGCTTTCTCAATTTTTTGGTTAGCAGCAACATAAATGGTAGCGTTTGTAATCGCAACATAGTTTTTGAAGCTTTGTTTTACGCCATCATTTTTTGGAAAATATTCTTGTGCATTTCCTGAAAAGGAAATCAAGAATACTAACAGTAACGATAAGTATTTCATGTTTTTGGGTTTAGTAAAGGCTAAAGATAAAAATTAACTGATTATAAAAAATTCCCACGATAGAAATTTAACAATTGTTGTATTTTAAAGTATTCCTCTTGCTTTAATTTCAAGATATTTATTAATAGTATCTAAAGTTAGATTTTCGGGTTGGGTTAAAACCGAATAGATGCCGTATTTTCTTAGTTCGTTGACAATTAATCGTTTTTCGAAAGCAAATTTTTCGGCAATTACTTTATCATAAATTTCCTGAACGTTACTTGCTTTTTTGTGAATTAAATCATTTAATTCGGTGTTGTTAAAAAAGACTATAACTAATAAATGATTCTTTGCAATTCCTTTTAAATAAGGTAGTTGTCGGTGTAAACCATCTAAGGTTTCAAAATTTGTATACAACATAATCAAACTCCTTTGATTGACGTGTTTTTTTACATCAACATACAAACGACTAAAATCGCTTTCAAAGAAATCGGTTTTTACATTGTATAAATTTTCCATGATGAGTTGCATTTGACTTTGTCTTTTTTCTGCGACAACACGGTTTTCAACTTTTTTAGAGAAAGCAAACATTCCGGCTTTGTCTTGTTTTTTGAGAATTACGTTTGACAAAACCAATGTTGCATTTATGGCATAATCCAACAAACTTAGTCCGTTAAAAGGCATTTTCATTACTCTACCTTTATCAATCACCATATATACATTTTGCGATTTTTCATCTTGGTATTGGTTTACCATCAATTGATTTTTTTTCGCAGTAGCTTTCCAATTAATGGTTCTCAAATCATCGCCTTGCACATATTCTTTTATTTGCTCAAATTCCATGGTATGTCCAATTCTTCTAATTTTTTTTAATCCGTATTGAAATAAATTATTAGAAAAAGCCATCAAATCATACTTCCTTAATTGCATGTACGATGGATAGGTTGGCACCATTTGATTGTTATCGTAAGTAAATCTTCGGCTAATTAATCGAAGTGGGGAAGTTGCGTAAATATTTAGATTTCCAAAAAAGTATTCACCACGTTCGGTTGGTCTCAAAAAGTAGCGATAATCGTCTTTTGCCAACGCTTTTATTTTTCTTTTTACTTCAAAATTACGTTGTTGAAATTGAAACGGAATTTCGTCAATAATTTTTAAATAGACTGGAAAAGTGAATTGATTGTTTAGTGCAATGTGAATTTCGTTTTCATCACCATTGGACAATTTTTCAGACATATTTCTGATGCCAATTACTTTTTTATTGGAACCAAATAGCAATAAAATATCAATACAAACAAAGGCAATTAAAACATATAAAGCATACCAAACAGCATGATACAACGCAGGAAAAAAGTAAGCTACAATAAATAGCAAAATGATTCCCATGAGGCAATAAAAAAGGAAATTATTAAGATAAAGCTGTTTGAAAATTCTACGCATTGTTTTAAAATGAATCTAAATTAATTATCTTGGAATTTCAACTGAATCCACAATTTGTTTGATGATTTCGATACTGGTAATTCCTTCCATTTCGCGTTCTGGAGTTACAACTACTCTATGTTGTAAAACAGGAATTGCTGCGTCTTTAATATCATCTGGTGTAACGAAATCTCTTCCGCGTAAAGCTGCAAAACCTTTGGCTGCATTCAAAATTGCAATTGAAGCTCTTGGCGAAGCTCCTAAATATAAAAACGCATTTTCACGGGTATTTAAAACGATTTTTGCAATGTATTCAATTAAATTTTGCTCAATTAGAATTTGTTTTACCAATTCTTGAAATTCAATGATGTGACTTTGTGAAATAATGGTTGCAATTGCGCTCATTTTATCACGACTTTGTAATTCATTTTCTTTTTGAATAATATGAATTTCTTCGGCTAAATTTGGATACTCAATATTGATTTTAAACAAAAAACGGTCTAATTGTGCTTCTGGTAAACGATAAGTTCCTTCTTGTTCAATTGGATTTTGTGTTGCAATTACTAAGAATGGTTTTTCTAAAACATAAGTAGTTCCGTCTGCTGTAATTTGGCGTTCTTCCATTACTTCAAACAAAGCAGCTTGCGTTTTTGCAGGTGCGCGATTGATTTCGTCAATTAAAACAAAATTGGAAAAAATGGGACCTTTTTTAAACTCAAAAGTACTTTTCGATAAATCAAAAACTGAGGTTCCAATAATATCCGAAGGCATTAAATCGGGTGTGAATTGAATTCGGCTAAAGTCTAAGGATAAAGTTTTTGCTAAAAGTTTGGCACTAATGGTTTTTGCCACTCCTGGAACACCTTCCAATAAAACGTGTCCGTTTGACAAAACAGCAACCAAAAGTTGATCAATCATTTTGTTTTGACCTACAATTACTTTTGCAATTTCGGCTTTTACTTTTTGAACATTTTCTTGTAACGGTTGTAAGTTTAAACGCGATTCAAAGTTTACATTTTCGTTTTGTTCGTTATTGGTTTCAAAATTATTTTCCATAATGTTTTGAACACAGATGAATCAGATTTTACTGATTTTTACTGATTTTTTTTTTTGTTAGTAAATATTTTTCTTTTAAACTCTGGATTTTTACCAAAATTAAGTAATAATCCAATTTCTATTTCTGTTGCCTTTAAATAATTTATTAGTTGAAATTCATGCTCTTCTGCTATACTTTCAGCTGCTTTTAGTTCTAAAATAATGCACTCATTAACAATAATATCAGCATAATATTCTCCAACTTGAATTTGTTCATAATACACTTTAATAGGTTTTTGTTTTTCGCAATCTAAGCCTTGATTTCTTAATTCATATAAAAGTGCATTTTCATATACTTTTTCCAAAAAACCATAACCTAAGTTGTTATAAACTTTATAAAATGATTTTAATATGATATCCGTGGTATCTTTATGTAATAAGTTCATAGTTTATAATCAGTGTATATCGGTTTAATCAGTTTAATCAGTGTTCATACTAAAGATTGAGTTTTTCTAATAGTTCGTTAAAAGTAATTAATTCTTTTTCGGTTGTAATCGATTGATTTCTTATTTTTTTTATCATGATTACAACATTTTCAATATCTTTCTTTGGTCTTCCCGTTTTTTGATTGACTCTATTGATGAAGGTTTCATCTAAATTGAAAGTGTCAATGTAATATTCATTTCTGATTTTTTCTAAAAAGAAAATGATTTTTTTCTCTGCAATATTTTGATGATCTTTTTCTTGATAGTATAAGTTTCCAATGGTTTTTGTGAAATCTATAGTCGTGTTTTTCAATGGTTCTATAATCGGAATTACTCGTTGTCTTCGTTTGGCATTGAAAATCATAAATATAACAAATGCAATCCATGCTAAAAACCAAGCCCATTTTAAAGCGGGTTGACTTAATAAATAACGCATTGGCGAACTCGATAATTCTTCGTTATCATATTGCTTTACTTTCCAATAAATAGGCGATTTTGACGGAATATAACCTAAAATATCTTCGGTATATTGACTGTTTTTATTTAAAAGATAATAATTGGTAAACGCTACAGGTTGTAAATGCAAATAGAAATTTCCGTTAAGATGTTTCACTTTTATGAAATTTGCAAATTCTTCTCCTTTAGAATTTATTTGTGTGCCTAAAACTTCTGTTTTGCTGCTATCAATTTTTGAAAAATAAGCAGTATTAATTCCTTTGTTAAAATAGAAATTACCAGCTTTTTGATTTCGATTGATTTTGAATTGAAGTGAGTCTGCAAAATCATTTGAATATTCTATTTCAAAGCCGAGCGAATCTGCAAATTTTTGAGAAAAATTAGAATTACTATAAAAAATAGCATTGCGATGACTCGCAAAATAAAAAAGTTCGTTTTCAGAAAACTCATCAATTGCCGCTTTGTTTTGAATCAATAAAATGGTTCCTTCGATATCATATATAGAATCGTAAGTGTTGTAATTTTTATCTAAAAATTCATAAGGTGATTCGCTAAATTTTTCAACAGTTTGCGGTTTAAAAATCGCTTTATGTTCTTGATTAAAAACGTATAATCCAAACGGAATTTTTTCGTTAAGAGAATAGCTTTCTCGCCAATCAATTGGTCTTTCTTTTGTTGCGTCGGCCCAAATGATACCAATAAAAATTAGTACTAAAAGAAATATGTATATTTTTAAACTCTTTGGCATATTATTTTTTAGTGATTAATTTTAGAAAAGCGGTTTCTGTTTTTTCAAAATCGGTTTGCGTTAGGTCAAATTCACCATACCAACTATATTCATAAACGTAAGACAAAAACTGAAATTCAGATTTTAATTCCGCATTTGAAATTTCGTTTATATAATCGCCATTGGTTTTTTCAATATCCCATTCAATTACATTGCGATCAGAAAACGATTTTAGCAGCCATAAATAATAATAACGCGTTGCTAATCGGTAATTTTTTTCGTTTTTAGCTTTGGTAATTATTGTGTTAAAATCAAGTGAATGAATATCTTCTTCTGTAATTTCAGAAACAGTGATTTTTTTTGCTGATTTGCCAAAAATCCATCCACCTTCTTTATTAATGATAATTTTTACAATTAAGTAAACCACAAAAAGAATGATTAAAATGGCAATTACTTTCATTAAAATTTCTACCCCGCTTAATGCTTTTGCCCCATCTCCAAAGTCAAATAAATTGCTAAAAAAGCGTCCTACAGCGTCCCAAAACCTATCCCAAGCGGTTCTGTCTACTTTTGTTGGTTTTTCTACATAATTGAAATCTGAATCTGAATATTTTCCTTTTAAATTTTCAAATTTTCTTGGTTGAAAAGCTGCAGAATCATTTTGTACTTGCGAAAAGCCAAAACTAATCCCGAGTGATATAAACAAGAAAAGAAATAGAATTTTAAGCTTCATCAGTTCCAATTAAATCAATATTGTTTTTCACACTTATATTTCCTGATTCTTCTTTACAACTGTAAAAAATAACACCTTGATTAATCAAAATAATATTTTGTAAAGTGTAATTACAAATGATAGAAATAATTATGATTGCAGTTAGTAAAATCATGACAAAAGAAATCGCATTTTCAGGATTTTGTTGTAATGATTCAGGATTCGTAAAAAGTGTGATAATACCTATAATGTATGGAATTATTGCAAATATACCAAGTGTAATTTGAACAATCATATGTATAACAAAAGTAGAACCAATAATAGGCCAAAATTTACTTTTTAGCATTTCATAAGCTCTTCCTAAGGCATCAAAATAACCAATTTTTTCTGTAATATAATTGTAATACGTTAAGGCAACAAAGCTTGTTAATGTTGGGATTAATAGAAAAATTAAAGGAATTCCGATTAAGATGAAAACGGATAAAATGGTAAGTCCAATAACAATTACTAGTAATGGAATTAAAATGACTAACGAAAGAAGATAAAACGAGATAATTCTACCTAATTTGCTTTTGAAATAGGTGATTAAATTTTGAAAATTTCGTTCTTTGTTTTCTTCTATTAATTTTAAATAAGCAATTGGAAAGGAGTAGTTTATGACGGAAATTATGGTCATAAGAAAAATCATTCCGATTCCAAATCCAATAAATAATGATAAATTACTGTAGATTTCTTCAATAAAAGCATTGTCATTTCCAGTTTGTGCACCAGCAAAAGCACCTTTAATGAATATATTTGAGAAGAAATAAATGATAAGAACTAAAAGCAAAAGTAATCCGCCATTAATAGTAAAATAATTTTTAAAGTAATTTTTTCCTTCTAACTTAAAAAAGCCAAAAGTATCACCTACAAGTGCGCTAAAATCTCTTTTTTTATAAAGTTGAAACATATTTTTTTGCTTTTTTATGAACAATAAACGGATAAATTAAATAGTAAAAACTAATTATTGATAAGGTTATTAGAATAATACCAACACTTAAATAGGTAGGCATTTCCATAGAATATCTAGTTATGTAGCCTTCTAAAAAACCTGCAGCAAATGTAAAAGGCATAGTGCTTAAAAATATTTTGAAACTATTTTGAAAACCAATTTTAAACGAATTTAAGCGAGAAAAAGTTTGTGGAAATAAAATACTGGCTCCTAAAATAAATCCGGCACCTGCTTCAATTATCATTGCAAAAATTTCCATTGAACCATGAATCCAAATTCCTCTAACACTTTCCCAAAAAACGTTATTTTGATAGAAGATGTATTGAAATGCGCCCAACCTTGTGCAATTTATAAGCAAAATGTAAAACGTTCCTATTCCTAAAAAAATACCAAAAAAGTAAGAGAGTGCTCCAACTTTAAGATTATTTAGCGTTATAGCTATAAAACCACCCCAGTTGCTTCCCGTTTTATAAACCGCAACCGGATTTCCGTCTTCAATGTTTTCTAAAGTCATGTTTACATAATGGTCGCCTAATATTAAGCGAACAAATGTATCGTCGTTTTTAGCCGAAACAACTCCAATAGCAGTTAAAATCCCAAAAATCAAAAACGCATATAAAATGTATCTTCTGTATTGATAAACTAAAAGAGGCACTTCGGTTAAAAAGAAATGTTTTATTCGATTGGTTTCTGTTCTTTTAGTTTTATAAATTTTTTGATAGGTTTGTGCCGCTAAATGATTTAGATAGACAACTGTCTTACTTTTAGGGTAATACGTTTGTGCATACGACAAATCATTCACTAAATGTATATACAGATTGGCTAAATCATCTGGATTTTTTTTAGCTTTACCAAAAATTGCTTGTTCAAATTCAAGCCATTTTTCTTTATTTTGCTTTATGAATGCTATTTCTCTCATGAAATGCTAAAATATAAAATATGACACAATTATCAATAAATACGACACAAAATGTAAATATAAATTTTACTGCGGCTTCTGTAGGTGATCGAATTTTTGCGCAACTGCTTGATATTCTTGTTATGATAGCTTATGCAGTTGTAGTTGGTGTTCTTTTAGATATCACTGGTTTATCAACTACAATTGAAGCGATGGATACTTGGTCTGTTATGGGGGCTTATGGAATAATTTATTCGCCTATAATGTTTTATACCATTGTTCAAGAAAGTTTGTGGGAGGGTCAAACAATTGGTAAACGTATAATGAAAACCAAAGTAATTAAGTTAGATGGATATCAAGCTGGTTTTGGGGATTATTTAATACGATGGTTGTTTAGATTGGTTGAAATTCTTATTGGATACGGAATTATTGCTTTAATAGCTGTAATTGCAAGTAAAAAAAGTCAACGTTTAGGTGATATGGCTGCTGGTACTGCCGTGATTACTTTGAAAAATAAGGTCAATATAAACCACACCATTATTCAAGATATTAATTCAGATTATGTACCAACATATCCTTTAGTGATTAAATTATCTGATAATGATGTTAGAATTATTAAAGAAACGTTTGAAACTGCTATTACAACAAGAGATTTTGCTACCATAATTAAGTTGCGAGAAAAAGTACTTTCGGTTACCGGAATAAAAAATCAATCTGGAAATGATCAAGATTTTATTAGAACTTTATTAAAGGATTACAACTATTACACTCAAAATATGTAATTTTAATAAGTAAGATATAAGAAGCCAGTCAAAGGGTCAGGATAATCTGGATCATTCAGATATAAAATATAATAGTAAGTTCCTGCGGCAGCTTTTTGATTCCCAATTCCATCAGGAACAGTTCCATCCCAATCGGGTTTGTTTTGATTTCCCGTCCACAAATGTTTACCCCATCGACTGTAAATTTCTAATTCAAAATTCACAAAAATATCTCGTAATCCATCAATAAAGAAAGCATCGTTGCTAAAATCATTATTTGCAGAAACGGCGTTATAAATTGTTGGCGGACAATTTCGCGTTAATAAATTAAAAGAAGTAATTGAATAACAATGTTCATTTTCAATGCGAACAAAAATTTCTTTTGGTGTATAAAAAGCTTCGTAGTTTGAAGTATTATTTATCGGATTGATATTGTTTGTTGCGTCATCTAAAAATTCATGAAATGAGACCACTTGATTGACATCGGTTTTTACCATTTCTTCATAACTTGAAAAGTCAAAAAATCCTCTTGTAAAACCTAAATTACAGCTAGTCAAATCTGATAAATCGTTAAATTCTGGTGATAACCATTGCGAAACTTCAAACTCAAAAGTATTATTATTTTCAGCAAGTTCAGTAATTATTCCAGTTCCATCACCTGTATCATCTACTACCGCTAGAATTGTAAATGTTTCAGGAGTTCCTACTGGAATTGTTATAATTGTGTTTCCAATTTCATTACCACCAATCGGAATGTCAAATTGTGTAAAGGATGTACCAACTAATGTAGTTCCTATGTAGAATGAAATGGGCGTATTTGCAGGTAATAATTCGGTACTATTAATGTTAAATACAGTATAATCTAAATTTATAGTTCCAGAATTACAAGATGTTGTGTAATTATCTAATACTATTGTAGCATCTGGTAATTGGCTATTTAATTTTGTAATTACAGTACTTATCATAATAAAATCTTGAAAAGAGGATAATGTTATTGTTGCATCAGTATCACCAATTGCAACATAATCTTCAATTTCATAAATGTCTAAGTCCATATTAAATAAACTCGAACTTCCAGTTACAGAACTTGTACTGTTAAAAACATTATTAGAAGGATTTGAAGCATTACTTAACACAACTCCATTTACCGAAAAAGTCTCTGTTGCTAATTGTGAATCCCCTTCCCAAGCAATAAATCCAGCTGTAGCATCGCTATTGTCCAATACATACAAGTTAGTTAAATCGATTTGAAGATTATCTGGAACACCTTGTAAACCATCGTAAATATTTAATTGGTTTAATGGCAGAGCATCATTTTGATAAATTATTAAGATTGCCCAACCTGCAAAGTTTGTTTTACGTGTATTATGAAGTATTTCAAACGGAGAAATATCTAAATTAGATAAAGTATAAGTACCATTTCCAGTAGCTTGAACAATAGATGTTATATCTTTAAAAGCGCAAAAGTATGTAAATGTGTTTGGTGCAAAAACGCGGGAATGACTAAATGTTCTTTCGGCGCTTATTGGTATGCCATTAAGGTCAACATTAAAATCACCATCTCCGCTTCCAGCCCAGTACAAATAAGCTTTTATTAGAGTATCATCTGGATTTAAAGTCAAATCTGCTGAAGATGAATTTCCTGTAACTAAAAATGGAGAAGGATTATTTTCAGCACTATTCATAGTATTTCCCACCAGAGTAAAATCATAACGCCCATTTACTTGTTCGTATAATGATATATCCTGGCCTTTAGTAGTAATAGGTAATAAAATTAAAAGTATAAAACTGAGATAAAAAATCTTTTTCAACACATTGTTATTGAGAAATTATGGTTCCAATTTACTATATTTTTTTTAAAAAATGTAATATTGAAACTTTCTCAACTAAAAAATTAGTAATTTTCCGCAATTAAAAATAAGTTTTGAAGAATTATATCGTTAGAAAATATCAATCAACAGATTATTCAACTTGGAATGAATTTGTAGCAACTGCTAAAAATGCTACTTTTTTATTTCATCGCGATTTTATGGAATATCACAGCGATAGATTTCAAGATTTCTCACTCTTAATTTTTGACGAAAATCAAAATTTGAAAGCCATTTTACCAGCTAATAGGTTAGAAGATGTAGTTTATTCACATCAAGGATTAACTTATGGAGGATTAATTTTAAATGAAAAAACAAAATTGCAAGAAGTAATTGAAATAACATTCAATTTGCTACATTTTTTGAACGAAAATGGAATTTCAACACTAAATTTAAAACAATTGCCTTCGTTTTATGCCAAATTTCCTTCTGAAGAAATGGAATATTTAAGTTTTATCATAAATGCGAAATTAGTTAGAAGAGATAGTTTATCAGTTTTAGATTTGAGAACACATTATAAATTTTCTAAAGACAGAAAACAAACTATAAATCGCGGTGTTAAAAATGAATTAATTGTTAAAGAGGAAAGTTCGTTTGAACTATTTTGGAATGAAATTTTAATTCCTAATTTAAAACAAAAACACCAAGCAAAACCAGTTCATACAATTGATGAAATATCATTTTTAAAATCAAAATTCCCAAACAATATTAGACAATTTAATGTGTATAAAGAAGATAAAATTGTAGCCGGAACTACTATGTTTATTTACGATAATGTAGCAAAACCACAATATATTTCTGGAAACTCAGATAAAAATGAATTAGGTAGTTTAGATTTTTTATATGATTTTTTGATTAAAGAGTTTAAACACAAACTTTACTTTGATTTTGGACCATCAAATGAAGAAAATGGAAGAAAAATAAAGGAAGGAATTTTATTTTGGAAAGAAAGTTTTGGCGCACGAACAATGGTTCAAAGTTTTTATGAAATCGAAACCAAAAATTATTCACTTTTAGAAAACATTTTATTATGATTCAATTCCTAAATTTAAAAAAAATAAACCAACCGTTTGAAATTGCACTCCAAGAAAAAATGAAGCAATTTTTAGCGAATGGTTGGTATATTTTAGGAAATGAAGTCAAAACATTTGAAGCTGATTTTGCAAACTATTGTGGGACAAAACATTGTATAGGCGTTGGAAATGGTTTAGACGCTTTAGTCTTAATTTTTAAAGCCTACATTCAATTAGGAAAATTGCAAAAAGGTGATGAAGTTATTGTACCTGCAAATACCTATATCGCCAGTATTTTAGCTGTTTTACAATCCGATTTAGTTCCAGTTTTAGTGGAACCAAAATTAGAAACATACAACATTAATCCAGATTTGATTGAAGAAAAAATCACTTCAAAAACCAAAGCTATTTTACCCGTTCATTTATATGGTCAATTGTGCGAAATGGAAGAAATAAATGCAATTGCTCATAAACATAATTTGTTAGTAGTTGAAGATGCAGCTCAAGCTCATGGTACTGAAAAAGTCAGAATTCAGGATTCAGAATTCAAAAATTTAGGTGCTACAGCCTACAGCTTTTATCCAAGTAAAAATTTAGGTGCTCTTGGGGATGGTGGTGCGATTACAACTAACGATGATGAGTTGGCTGATGTTATATTCTCGTTACGAAATTATGGCTCAAAAATAAAATATGAAAACGAAATTATTGGTGTAAATTCACGTTTAGATGAGTTGCAAGCAGCTTTTTTAAATGTAAAATTGTCTCATTTAGACACTGAAAATCAAATTAGAAGACAAATTGCAAAACGCTATCTTTCTGAAATTAAAAATGATAAAATAGTATTGCCATTTTGGGATGGGAGCGAAAATCATGTATTTCATTTATTTATCATTCGCACTCCAAACCGTCAAGCACTTCAAAATTATTTAAAAAATAACGAAATAGAAACGATGATTCATTATCCAATTCCGCCACACAAACAAAAAGCGTTGCCTAATTGGAACCATTTATCGTTTCCAATTACTGAGAAAATTCATGATGAGGTTTTGAGTATTCCAATGAATGCAACGTTGACAGATGTTGAAATTGAGCATATTATTACAACTTTAAATCGTTATTAAAATGGGAATTCTGCATCAATTGAAACAATTTGCTTTTATAAAGCTTCGTATAATAAAATATAAAAGTTTATCAACTTGTCAGCAGGTTTTTGGTCAGCCCAAATTATATCATCCATTACTTTTAAACGGAAAAGGTAAAATATCGTTTGGAAAAAATGTTCAAATTGGAGTTGTAAATTCACCAAACTATTATTCACATTACTCTTATTTTGAAGCAAGAAGTTCAGAAAGTGAAATTTTCATTGGAAATGATGTTTCAATTAATAACAATTGTTCCATCGAATCGCTTTCAAAAGTCACGATTCATGATAATGTTTTGATAGGAATAAATTGTGCTATTCTTGATAACGATGGACATGATTTAGCGATTGAGAAACGATTTTCAGGAACGCCAAAATTTGCTGAAATTACAATTAAAAAGAATGCCTTTATTGGTGATAATGTTACTATTTTGAAAGGTGTAACTATTGGTGAAAATTCGGTAATTGGTAATGGTTCTGTTGTAACAAAAAGTATTCCTGCTAATGTAGTTGCTGTTGGAAATCCAGCAAAAATTATTAAAGAAATTTAATTTGAGTTTTTTTGAAAAACATAAGTTACTTAAAGTTTTATCGCTAAATGCCTTTGGCGTCTTGGTTCAATTTGTATTGGGAATTTTCTCTGTGCGAATCATTTCTGAGTTTTTAGGACCAAACGGAATGGCATTAACGGGGAATTTTAAAAGTTTCACAACTTTATTCAAATCGATTAGTGTTTTAGGCTTAAAAGAAGGCTTAATCAAGTTGTTTTTAGAAAATTCGGATAGTAAAGAAGAACGAAACAGTATTGTTTCTTCTTTTTTAGTATTCTTTTTGGGATTATCATTTGTATTAACAATATTAATTTTTTTGTTCGCAGAATCGTTAAGTTCTTATTTATTTCAAACTACAGTTTTTTCGGTTTATTTGAGCTATTTTGCTGTGTTATTACCTTTTTTTGTTCTGCAAACATTGCTAATCACAATTTTTAATGCCAATCAAGAATTTAAGAAAATAGTTGGTATTCAAATTATTACGAATATTTTCTTGTTTGTAAGTTCGTTTTATTTTATTTATCAACAAAAGTTGGAGGGTGCTTTTTTTGCAATTGCAATTGCCGATTTTATCAGCTTTTTTGTCGCTGTTTTTTTTGTGAGAAAGCAATTTTCTTTTTCTTTCAAATTTCAATCTCATTATCTAAAAATAATATCGAAATTTATAGGAATGGCTTTAGTAAGTGCAATTTTAATTCCAGTTACGACCATTTTAATTCGTAATTATATTATTGATAATTCAAGTTTATACAACGCAGGAATTTGGGAAGCAATTACCAGAATATCGGGTTTTTACATGATGTTTTTTAGCGCTGGATTGTCGTTGTATTATTTGCCAAAGTTATCAGCTTTAAAAACTGATGATGAATTTAAAACCGAATTAAAATATTATTTTAGAATACTGATTCCCGTTTTTATCTGCGTTCTTTTTTTAGTTTTTTTATTAAAAAATATCATAATTTCAATTGCATTAACTTCAGAATTTCAACCGGTGAGTGAATTGTTGATTTGGCAACTTATTGGCGATTTATTTCGAGTGATGACTTTAGCTTTTGGCTTTCAAATCCTTGTAAAAGCTATGGTTTCAAAATATATTTTTATTGAAATTATCTATAATGGACTATTTTTAGTTTTTAGTTTTTTTCTGTTTGATTCGCTTCAAGTAAAAGGAGTTATGGAAGCGTATGTAATTGCAAATGCTATAACATTTTTTGTGGTTTTGTTTATGTTTAGAAAATTGTTCTTTAAAAATAACAAAAATGATTGAAAAAACATTGAAATGGATAAATGATTTGATAGGAAGTTTAATAAAAAATCCAATTCGAAATATTGTTATTTTTGGAATTTTATTGAGGGCTTTTTTCTTTTTAATTTTTTATACATCGGTTACTATTTTTCCAGATTCTGATGGTTATATAGAGTTGAGTAAACTAATTTCCGATTTTAATTTGAAGGGTTATCATGGACTTCGTTCACCGGGTTATCCACTAATAATTGCGGTTTTCAATCAAAATTTATATTTTGTTGTTTTATTTCAGTTTTGTATTGGAATTTTATCAACTATTTTTTGGTATAAAACACTTATAAATTATAAGTTTAATCAAAAAGCAAGTTTTATAATTACTTTATTTTTAGGAAGTTTCATTAATATTTTTTTTTACGAAACAAATATTTTAGTTGAAACTGTAGTGTTGTTTTTTATCTCAATTTTATTCTATTTAATATCTGATAATATTTTAGAACGTCTTACATTTAAAAACTTAATTGGACTTAGTTTATTTTTTGGGTTTTTAGTATTGATAAAACCTTTTTATGCTTTTTTACCTTTTTTATTATTTGCTTTTTTAGTAGTTAAAAAACCAACTTTTAAAACTGTATTTTCAAAAAATATAATCTTAGTAGTTTTCTCTTTAATTGCTTATTATGGTTGGAGTTATGTTAATAAAGTAAATACAGGTTATTTTGCTGCAACTTCTTATTACGGATTAACAAATGCTCAAAACTGTGTTTATTTTGCCGAAAAAACACCTAAAGAATTCAATTGGATTTCTAAACCTTATGTGCGTTATCGAGAAAAAGCTATTCGAGAAGATAAAGATGTAGCAATGTCTATATGGTTTGCTTATGAAGCAGGAGCTTTTGACAAGCACAATCTTACTTTTCAAGAATTGTCTATTGAATTAGGAAAATTTGCAAAAGTTGCAATCAAAGAGAATCCAGGTGAATATCTAAAACAAGTTGTTTTTAGATCTTGGTTTAATTTTTGGAAGCCAACTTTTAAATATAATGATGAGAAATTTAATTTTAAATACGCAAATAAAGTTTGTGTTGGAATTTGGTATTTTCAGCGAGTTTTTTTGATATTGTTTAGAATATCTTTTTTGTTGTTAGTTCCTTTTTATATTTATCATTTTTTTAAAAATAAGATATTAACTAATGAAGTAATTATTGTTGTAATTGTTTTTGGAAATTCGGTCTTACAAGCAATTGTAACTTTTGGAACAAATGACAGATATAGTTTTCCCTATGAATTTATTATGATAATTTTAGTACTAATGTTTTTTAAAAGTAATGTTATTCCCAACACGCTAAATACTTCTTCGCAATAACAATATAATTATGCTCTTTTTCAATAAAGTTTCGAGCATTTTTTGAGATTTTAATCATTTTCTCAGGATGTTCAATTAAATAGGAAAGTTTTGCAGCAATTTCATTTTCATCAGGCAATGCATTAATACAAACTTCGTCTTCCTGCAATTGATACTGATTTAAAAATTCGGTTTCAGCACCCGTAAAAACCACTTTTCCTTTTGCCATAGCTTCTAAAGCATTATAACCTTGATCATAAGCAAACACTTGGTCTAACAAAATATGTGCTTTGTTATATTTGGAAATATATTCTTTGTACGGAAGATTTTCTGTTACAATAATTTCGATTTTGTCTGCATGTTTTTCTTGAATAATTTCTAATGCTTTTTCAAAATAAATAATTCCTTTTTTAGTATAACTCAAACGATTTATACCTAAAAAAATGACAATTTCACCAGTATTTTCTGTTTTTTGAAAAGCAATTGTATCAGTATTTATCGGATTTGGAATAAACGTAGTTTGAAATCCCATTTTTCGCATCGGAATTTCATAATCTAAGTCTGATGTAATTAAGTTTTGACAATTTTCTTTTAGCCAATCAAATGTTTTTCGATAGCTATTTTTTCTGTATTTAAGCGGAAATTGAAATTCTTTTTCTATTGAATTATCTTCAAAATAAGGCGTTAAAACAGAATACTTGAATTCTTTTTTAATCAAATAATCCACAATTGGCGTTTCATCTCCGCAAATGAGTAAGCTTCTGTTTTGTATGTTTTTAAATAATTTTTTATACAAAAAACGAGATAAAATAGGATAAGTTTCTAATGCATCAGAATTGATTAATTGCACATGATGATAGTCATTTAACTTTGGTATTAACAAATAAAAACGAATCGCTTTTTCGATTTTTTCAAAATCTAAACCAATTACTTTTCGAATTCCTCTGTAAAGTAAATTAGCGATTTTATTATCGTTGCAAATTTGAGCATAAATAGAATAATCAACCGGAAATTGTTTGAACTTATCGCCACAACCCACAATAGATACTTCATGACCAAGTGTAACGAATCCTTCCTTTAAAGAATTATGTAAACGACTATATTCACCAAGCAAAAGTATTTTCATAAATAATTCTAAATCTTGTCACTAATCACTAATCACTAATCACTAATCACTATATTTGTGTAAATATAATGCAATTGCTAAAAATGTATCATAAATCGGACATAGAAATATTAATTGCAACCATGAATCAAACCAATTTTGATTTTTTGGAAACTATGTTTTTGTTTTCCGATTTCAATAAATTTAATATTTTAATTGTCAATCAAACTACAGAAAATAAAGTATTACATTCTAATAATGAGCGAATAAAAGTATTGAATGTATTTGAAAAAGGATTGTCTAAAAGTCGAAATTTTGCACTCGAAAATGCTATAAAAAAGTTGGTTATTTTTACTGATGATGATGTGGTTTTTCAGCAAAAATTCGAAAAAAAAATCATAAAAGCCTTTAATTCTAATTCAGAACATGATGGTTTTAGATTTCAATATTTGAACGCTCAAGGCAATTTAGCTAAAAAATATCCAAGAACATTTCAATCTAAACTTACTAATTTTGAAATTTTAAATACATCTTCAGTGGAACTTGTTTTTAAAAGAGAAAGTTTAAAAGACGCAAATTTACAATTTGATGAGAATTTTGGATTAGGTGCCAAATTTTTTATGGGTGAAGAAGCTATTTTTGTTTCTGATGGAATTAAAAAAGGGTTAAAAATTGGTTTTATTCCCGAAAAATTGTTGTCTCATTCACAGCCTTCAACAGGACACAAAACTTTAATTTCAGAAGTTTATTATGTGCAAAGTGCAGTTTTTTATAGAATTTTTGGTAAAATGCAATTATTTTGGATAGCTTTGAAATTATTTTTTGATTTGAAGCAAAGTAAAATCTCTTTTTCAGAAGTAGGTCACTTATTCAAACAAGCACAAAAAGGAAAAGAAGCTTATGCCAATGCTACAAAATTGTAAATTATTATCTATTCCAAAAATCGAAGACCCAAGAGGAAATCTTTCGGTTATTGAAAACAATGTCATTCCTTTTGAAATTAAACGCGTTTATTATTTGTATGATGTGCCTAGTGGAGCAGAGCGTGGCGGTCATTCGCATATTGAACAACAAGAGTTTTTAATTGCACTTTCGGGGAGTTTTGATGTTATATTGAACGATGGTCAAAAAGAAAATGTGGTTACTTTAAACAAACCTTTTCAGGGTTTATTGATTACTAACGGAATTTGGCGCGAATTGAAGAATTTTTCTTCGGGTGCAGTTTGTTTGGTAATTGCTTCAGATGTATTTTCTGAAGAAGATTACATTAGAGAATTTTCAGCCTTTTTGGAATCAAAAAATTAGTGATACACCGAAAAATCAATCCCATATTTTTTTAATAAATGTTTTACTTTTAAAAGTAATTTTAAAATAAAAATAGGCGTTGAAAGTAAGACTTTTGTTTTAAAAGGAATTTCTGTTGTAATATCTTTTAAATAGAAATTAGATTTTTCTATATTTTCAGCAATTCTAAATTGTAAAGCATATTCTAAACGATAAAAATCGAGAAATTTTTTTAGACTTTCATTGTTACTTTCAAAAGCATGAAATTGTTCAAAAAACATTAATTTCTTTTGCGAAATCGGTGTTTTTGACAATTGATTATCTAACGAAAAATTATATTCTACCGTAAACGAGTTGGTAATTGCAACAGATTTTTCAATAGCAATTTTAGTATATAATTCTAAATCCTGTCCGCTACTTATTTCTAAATTGAAAAGAAAATTATTTTGTAAAACTCTTTTAGGAATAGCAATTGCAGAAGTTAATCCAACACGATATGCTTTGCTTGCTTTGAAAAAATCAGGTAGAATTCCTCTAAAATCATTAGAAACTGATGGTGAATAAGTAGTTTTAATGGTTTTCTTTTCTGAAATTTTCATTAAATAGCGACTTCCATACATACCGCAATTTGGAAAATCTGTGTAAAGTTTGAAAATTTCTTCTAAATGATTTGGAAACCAATAATCATCTGCATCTAAAAATGCTATTAATTCTCCTGTAGCTTTTTCGATTCCTAAATTTCTTGCTGCCGCAGCACCTTTATTTTCTTGTTGAAATAAATTAATTCGATTATCTGAAAATTTAGAAACAACTTCAAAACCATTATCTGTCGAACCATCGTTTACAATAACAATTTCAAAATCCGTAAAAGTTTGTGCCAAAACCGATTGTAAGGTTTCCGAAATGATGAAACCTTTATTAAAAAGTGGTATGATTACTGATATTTTTGGCATCTTATTTTTTGGCAACCAGAATAATTTCGTTAGAAAAACCTAAATATTCTTCTTTTTTATATTGGTTTACAATTATTGAAAAACCAACAGATTCTAATCGTTTTTTTAAACCATCAACCGAATAAATTCGAACATGATCTTCTTGTCCAAAATGAATTAATCGCTCAGATTCTGAAGTTATAGCATAATCTTCATAGATTTCTCCATCTTTAAAAGGTGTTTGAATTAAAACTGTTCCATTTGGTTTTAAAACCCTAAATAATTCACTCATCGCTTTTATATCATCAACTACGTGTTCTAAAATATGATAGCAAATAATTAAATCAAATTGAGCATCTTTTTCAGGAATTTGAGTAATATCATATGAAACATCTGCTATGAAATCGCCAGATAAATCAGACGCAATATGTTTTATATTAGATACTTTTTTCCATTTGCGAAACAAACTTCTGGAAGGTGAAAAGTCTAAAATTTGTATGTTTGAACGTAAATATTTTTCTGCAATTAGTTTCCATAATCTTCTATCACGTGACAAGCTTCCGCAGTTTGGACAAAGTAAATCAGCGTTTGGCAAACGTTCAAAACTTGAAGTTTTAAAATTACAAACGCTACAAAAGTGTTGTGTTCCTTTCTTAAAAAAAGCATAACATTTTCTAAAATAAGGCTCTATCCTAAAAAGTGTTTTTTTTGGAAAAATAGCAGTAAAAACTCTTTTTAGAATGTTATACATGTTTGTTTTTATTTAGTAAACAAAAATAACCCAATTTATAAAAATCGAACAGAAAAAGTGAACAATATCTTGAAGTTAAGTTTTTGATAATTATTTTTTTTGATATCTTGAATGTAAATGCAACTAAGCCATCTAATTTTAATTGTTTAATTTTTAAATACAAAGCACTTAATGAAGTGTCTTCATACTGCAATTGCTCAGAATCAATTAGTTTTTTTAAGTTTTGAAGCGAATAATTATACTTTTTTATAAATTCTATTGAAGTTTCTTCGTTTTGATGAATGCAATTATTCTCAATTTGGTGAATTGGAACAGCGTTTTCTTTTAATTTTTTCAAGAAAATAAAATCTTCAAAACCATAATCCTTTATTGAAGCGTCAAATGGAAATTTTTGAAACACTTCTTTTGAAATCAATAAATTCCAAGAAAAAACAATATTATATGGGTTTTTTAATCTGAAATCTAGGTTTTTACTTTCTCTTTTATGGCCATAAATCCATCGAAGCAATGAATTATTTTTTGGTTTTTCATTGCTATAAATTACACCACCAAAAGCAATAGTAATATTTTCGTTTATTAAAGAAACATACTTTTTTATGTAGTTTTCATTTTCAGGAAATGCATCGGCTTCAAGCAACAAACAATGATTAAATTTTGCTTTTTCTACTAATTTGTTTAAATTAGAAGCTCTTCCTAAGTTGGTTTCATTTGAACTAAAGCTACAGTTTTTCAATTGGTTAATAGCTTCATTTTCTACAAAAGTAATTTTGCTTCCATCATCTAAACAAATAATTTCAAAATCGATATTTAATTTTGAAGTTTGGTCTACTAATTCCTTCACTAACGAAAAAACATTATAGTTGTATGTTGGAATTAAAATGGATAACATTTATGTAAATTAAATTAACTAATTTTATGAAAAATTTGTAAAATGACCCGAAAAGACTTGTCAGATTTAATATTTTCAAAAATAGAAAAAAACCAAGACATTTTATCGAAACAATTTGAAGATTCTAAAAACAAAATTGGTTTTTTTTATATTGATGATCTTTTACCTGAGGAAATAGCTATTCAAATACATGAAAACTTTCCGAAGCCGTCAGAAATGGTGCTTAAGAAAAGCATTCGTGAAAACAAATATATTGCGGCACAAATGGATTTGTATCATCCTATTTTAGAAGATATTATTTATGCATTTCAAGATGAACGAATTGTGAAATTAGTGGCTAAAATTTGTGCTATTAAAGAAGCTTTTCCAGATGATAAACTGTATGCTGGTGGTATTTCTTTGATGGGAAAAAATCAGTTCTTGAATCCACATTTAGATAATTCGCACGATAAAGAACGTGAAAGATGGCGTGTTTTAAATTTGTTATATTATGTAACACCAGATTGGGATATAAAAAATGGCGGAAATTTAGAGCTTTGGCCCAACGGATTATCTGAAAAACAAATTACAATTGAAAGTAAATTTAATCGATTAGCAGTTATGGCTACGCACAATCATTCGTTGCATTCTGTTTCACCGGTTGTGGTTGATATAGAACGAAAATGTGTTTCGAATTATTATTTTTCTAACGCCCCATTATCATCTACCGATACTTTTCACGTTACTTCATTTAGAGGAAGACCAGAAAATAAAATAACTGATTTAATTCTAAAAACAGATACTTGGTTACGAATGAATTTGAGAAAAATCTTCAAAAAAGGAGTGAAAGAAAATCCACATTACTATAAAAAAGGTTCAAAGAACTAAACTGTTCTTTGAACTACTTCAAACATTTTTCCACCTTCAAATTTTAAAGTTTTTGAAGGATATTTTAAAACTAATGCATAATCATGCGTTGCCATTAAAATGGTTTTTCCGTTCGCATTAATTTTTTTAAGTACTTCCATAACTTCCACACTGGTTTGTGGGTCAAGATTTCCGGTTGGTTCGTCAGCTAAAATTAATTCTGGGTCGTTTAGTAAAGCTCTTGCAATTCCAACACGTTGTTGCTCGCCTCCAGATAATTGATGTGGCATTTTTGGTGCAAAACCTTTCATTCCAACTTTGTCTAAAACTTCTTCAATTTTAGCGTCCATTTCAGCTTTTTCAGACCAACCTGTAGCTTTCAAAACAAATAAAAGATTTTCTTTTACACTTCTGTCAGGTAGTAATTTAAAATCTTGGAAAACCACACCTAATTTTCTTCTTAAATATGGAATGTCGCTTTCTTTTAAAGTATTCAAATCATAACCAACTACGCATCCTTCTCCTTCAGTTAAATCTAAATCAGCATATAAAGTTTTTAAAAAACTACTTTTTCCTGATCCTGTTCTACCAATTAAATATAAAAATTCACCATGTTTTACTTCGATATTAACATCGGTTAAAACTGGATTTTTATCTTGATAAATGGTTGCGTTTTTTAAAGATAGAACTGCTTCTGACATAGTGAAAATGGATTTTAAAATGTAAAAGTAATAACTTATGACTGGGTTTCAAAATTTTAAACGCTTTTCGACTAAAAATAGTGCATTTGGTTAAAAACTATGTTCAAAAATAGTACAATAATATGTTAAGATGCTTCGTTTATACCTTTAATAAGCCTTATATTTGGAACTTATAAATAACGAATCTTATGATAAAGTATTTAAAACTTTCTTTTTTAGTAGTTTTCTTTTCTGGAACTCTTTTTGCCCAACAATCGTCGGTTTATACACACGATTTAACCGAATTTAATCGTGCGGTTGAGTTGTATAAAGATAAGCAATATCAAGCAGCACAAATTTTGTTTGATAAAGAAAAAACAAAAACAAACAATCAAGAAGTAGAAGCAGATTGTGCATATTATATTGCCAATTGTGCCATTAGATTAAATCAAATGGGTGCAGATGTTTTGGTTGAAAATTTTGTAGAAGATTATCCAACTAGCACAAAAACCAATCAAGCCTATATTGAAGTGGCACATTACTATTTTGACGAAGGAAATTATCCAAAATCGTTAGAATGGTTTGATAAAGCCGATTCAAATTCAATGTCTCAAGCTGATAAAGAAAAATATAATTTCCAAAAAGGATATGCCTATTTCACAGCTAAAAATAATAAAGAAGCCGCTAAATATTTCAATATGGTGGTGAATTCTAAAACATTTGGAAGCCAGGCAAAATACTATTTGGGGTACATGTCATATGAAACTGATGATTATAAAAGTGCCAACGAGTATTTTGAACAAGTTTCAGACCAAGATAAGTACAAAGAAAAAATGGGCTATTTTCAAGCCGATATGAATTTTAAATTGGGTAATTTTCAAAAAGCAGTTGATTTAGGTTTGGAACAAATGCCAAAATCAAGAGCTGATGAAAAAAGCGAATTGTCTAAAATTATTGGAGAAAGTTATTTCAATTTAAAAAAATACGACAAAGCATTACCTTATTTGTTAGACTATAAAGGGAAAAAAGGAAAATGGAACAACACCGATTTCTATCAGTTGGGTTATGCATATTATCAACAAAAAGATTATGAAAATGCCATTACACAATTCAATAAAATTATTGATGGTAACGATGCTGTGGCCCAAAATGCCTATTATCATTTAGCGGAAAGCTATTTAAAAACCGATAAAAAGCAACAAGCTTTAAACGCATTTAAAAAAGCATCTGAAATGGAGTTTGATGCTAAAATTCAAGAAGATGCGTATTTGAATTATGCTAAATTAAGTTACGAAATTGGAAATCCGTATCAATCAGTTCCTGAAATTATGAATGCGTATTTGGCAAAATATCCAAATACGTCATATAAACAAGAAATCAATACGTTATTAATTAGTTCGTACATCACTTCAAAAAATTATAAAGAAGCTCTGGTTTTATTAGAAAAAAGTAAATCTCCAGAAAACAAATTAGCGTATCAAAAAGTAACTTTTTATAGAGGTTTAGAATTGTACACCGATGGCGATTTCAAAGGTGCTTATTCGTTATTTAAAAAATCTATCGCAGAAAATAAAGATGCAAAATTTTCAGCAAGAGCAACCTTTTGGAAAGGTGAAACAGAATACAATTTAGATCAATTTGAAGAAGCAAAATTAAGCTTTTTACAATTTCTAAATAGCTCAGAAGCTTCAACTACTCCTGAATTCAAAAATGCAAATTACAACTTGGCGTATGCGTATTTTAAATTAAAAGAATATGATAATGCCATCAAATATTTTGGAGATTTCACTACTTCAATTAAAGACGATAAAGTACGCTTGACAGATGCGTACTTACGTTTAGGAGATTGTAATTTCATTTCAACAAAATATTGGCCAGCAATGGATGCCTACAATAAAGCTATTGATTTAAAAAGTGTTGATGCCGATTATGCAGCTTTTCAAAAAGGAATTAGTTATGGTTTTGTAAGCAAACCAGATAAAAAAATTGAAGATTTAGAAAAATTCATAAAAACGTATCCAACTTCACAATATGCAGACGATGCGCTATATGAATTAGGAAATACTTACGTGAATCAAAATCAAACCGATAAGGCGATTTCGACTTATGACAAATTAATTAGCGGTTACAAATCGAGTTCGTATGTAGCAAAAGCGATTCTGAAACAAGGTTTGATTTATTATAACGGAAATAAAGAAGAGCAAGCGTTAACAAAATTTAAAAAAGTAGTTGCCGAATATCCAAATTCTCCAGAATCATTAGAAGCCGTGTCAACTGCACGTTTAATTTATGTAGATAGCGGTAAAGTTGACGAATATGCCGATTGGGTTAAAACCTTATCTTTTGTAGAAGTTTCAAATGCTGATTTAGATAACGATACTTATGAATCTGCCGAAAAACAATATTTACAAAACAATGCCAAACAAGCTATTTCTGGATTTATAAGTTATGTGAGTAAATTTCCAAACGGATTACATGCTTTGAAAGCGAATTTCTATTTAGCACAATTGTATTTTGCCGATAATTTAGAAGCAAATTCAGTGAAACATTATGATTTTGTAGTTTCAAAACCACGAAATGAATTTACCGAACAATCATTGGCTCGTTTGTGTCAAGTGCATTTAAAAGCAAAGAATTACGACAGTGCAATTCCGGTTTTAAAACGTTTGGAAACCGAAGCAGAATTTCCGCAAAATAAAACGTATGCACAATCTAATTTAATGAAATCGTATTACGAAAAACAAGATTTTGCAAATGCTGTAATTTATGCAGATAAAGTATTGGCAAATGATAAAGTTGATGATCGAATTAAAAGTGATGCACAAATCATCGTAGCACGTTCGGCAATTAAAACCAACGATGAAACAAAAGCAAAAGATGCTTATGCAAAATTGAATAAAATTGCAAAAGGCGAACTAAAAGCAGAAGCATTATATTATGATGCTTATTTCAAAAATAAAGAAGGAAAATTTGATGCATCTAACACAGTAGTTGAAAAAATTGCAAGCGATTATTCAGGTTATAAGTTTTTTGGAGCAAAAGCATTGATAATTATGGCAAAAAACTATTTCAGTTTAAATGATAGTTTTCAAGCTACCGAAATTTTGCAAAGTGTAATAGATAACTTCACAGAATACGCAGATGTAGTTGCGGAAGCACAAAAGGAATTAGATACTATAAAAATCGAAGAAGCAAAACGTAATTCATCAATCACAAATTAATATATAGCAAGAAACTGTCATTCTGAATTAGTTTCAGAATCGTATCTAAAAAATTTGAACATGAAGAAATTAAATATAATCACAATAGTTTTAGTAATATTCGGAATCCAATTTTCCTTTTCTCAAAAAAAAGATGAAAACATTGGCTCTGAAGTAGTAAATATTGTAAAACCATACACACCAACCATTTCTGATGCTTTTAAAGTAAAAGAAACACCAGTTTTGGAAGATGAAGAAGAGCAAAAAAAGGAAACCATTCAGTATAATATTTTTTCATTTCCAGTAGCATCAACTTTTACACCAGCAAAAGGAAAAGCGGCAGGTGTTGATAAAGCCGAAAAAGAAAAATTATACAACAATTACGCAACGTTAGGTTTCGGAAATTATCCAACAATAAATGCAGAATTGTTCATAACGCAAAATCTTAGCCGAAGCAATTATGTAGGTGGAATGTTGCGCCATTTGTCTTCTCAAGGCGGCATCAAAGATTTGGTTTTAGATGACAAATATTACAACACAAGTTTAGATGTAACTTATGGAGTGCGTGAGCGCGATTTAAGCTGGAATGTAGATTTAGGGGTGAAAAATCAAATTTATAATTGGTACGGATTACCTATACAAACTATCGCTTTTGATGATGCAACAATTAACAGTATCGATTCAAAACAAAGTTACAATACAATTGCTCTTGGCGGAAAAATGACATTAAAAGACGGAATTTTTAGTGAGGCAAGCATGCAATTTAAACGTTTTTCAGATGGATTAAATTCAGGTGAAAATCGATTTTTTATCAAGCCAAATTTTGATTTTGAAGTAATGGATCAAAAAATCAAAGCCGATTTCGTAGTAGATTACGTTGGTGGAAGTTTTGAAAGAATGTTAGATGTAGATTCAGAACTAAAATACAGTACAATAATTGCCGGAATGAAACCAAGTATTTTGTACCAACAAGATGATTTATCGGTGCAGTTAGGTGCGGGCGTTTTCTATGCAACTGCAAAAATTAACGGAGAAAGCGATGGAAAGATTTTTATTTATCCAAACATCAAAGCTTCCTATAAATTAGTTGGCGATATTTTAGTAGCTTATGCTGGTGCAGAAGGAGGTTTACAGCAAAACTCATATGCAGATTTTGTTGATCAAAATTCATTTGTGTCACCAACACTTTTTATTGCACCCACAGATAACAAATATGATATTTATGCAGGTTTAAAAGGTAAATTAGCGAATTCAGTTGCTTTTAACGTTAGAGCGTCCTATTTGAACCAAGATGATAAAGCGCTTTTTGTGAGTAACGAATACAATCCTTCATTTGCTAATACAGAAGGTTATGCTTATGGAAATTCGTTTGGTGTAGTTTATGATAATGTAAAAACATTGAGTTTGTTTGGTGAATTAAAGGCCGATTTTTCTAAAAGTGTAACTTTTGGTATTAATGGAACCTACAATAATTATTCATCAGATACGCAAGCCGAAGCTTGGAATTTACCACAATTAAAAGTTGGAACAACAGTAGATTTTGACATCAACGAAAAATGGTATGCAGGTGCCAATGTATTTTTTGTAGGAGAAAGAAAAGATTTGATATCAGTTCAGAATGCTGCGGCTGTTTTTCCGCCAATATTTGATTCAATAGTAGTTACATTAGACAGTTATTTCGATTTGAATGCGCACGTAGGATACAAATACAACGCAAGATTAACCGCTTTCTTAAAAGGAAACAATTTAGCTAATCAACAATACAATCGCTGGGCAAATTTCCCGGTACAAGGAATTCAGGTGTTGTTAGGTGCTAATTACAAATTTGATTTCTAAAAGTTCAACATTCAACATTCCAAGTTCGTTGTTAAATATTAAAAAATGTTGAAAATTCAATTTTGAACAACGAATTTTGAAGTTGAGTTATTAGTTTTATTAGGTTTTCCAATAACGTTTGTTATACTTATAGCATCTCCGAAATAATTGAATTATGAAAAAAATTATTTGCATATCATTTCTTCTAATATTTGGAGTATCATTTTCTCAAAATGAAAATTCTAAAAATAATGATTCTATAGTTTGGAGAAAAGTTACTTGTGAAAACGGAACTGAACAAGCAAAAATCGATTTTGATATTGGAATATATAATTGTTATTCTTATGGACTAATTTTTGACAAAAACCCTGATTTAAGCACTTATATTCAAGAGTATAGAAGAAAAAAATACGGGATTGATACAAAAAATGCAGGATGTGTAATTACTGAATATTCAAAATGTTATTCGAAAACGATGAAAGAACTCGTTTTAAAGAAGTTTGGGAATGATATTTTTGAAAAATCAAGAAAAGAAGCTGAAGAATTGTATAAAAGAGGAAAAAAATAATCCTAGCGTCCTTAGCGCCTTCTTTGTGCTCTTTGTGGTTAATCTTTCATCATGACATTCAAACAAAAAATAAAATCCCATTATCAAAATCTATTATCGGAGAAAATAAACGAATTGCGTTTTATGATTTCCGATTTAGCTCAAGATGCGCAAAACGATGCGAAAGGTTCGGCTGGCGATAAGCACGAAACCGCTTTATCGATGATGCATTTAGAGCAAGAAAAACTCAATCAAAAATTAGCAGAAATCATCGGTCAAAAGAATAGCATTGATAAAATTGATGCAGATGCAATTCACGCCAGAGTTGCTTTGGGAAGTTTAGTTCAAACTAATGAAATGCTGTTTTATATCAGCACTGCTTTACCAAAAATCACAATCGATAATAAAACCATTATTGCTGTTTCACCAGAATCTCCTTTGGGAAGTCAATTACTAGGAAAAAGTGTTGGAGATGAAATCACAATCAACAACAATCGATTTCACATAAAGACAATAGAATAAAATAAAAACCACTCACTCGAGTGGTTTTTTTATGATTTGTAACCAAAACTAACTCAAAACCACTTTTAAAATTTATAATTTAATTAAAAATCCATTTTTTAGTTTTAAATTATAACTAAAATTAATTTTAAGGTTTATTATTTAAACTTATTTATTCAATTTTGCTTCATAAAATTAAGTTAATATAAAATATAACTTAAACAATTAAACATTTCAACGATTAAACTTAAAAATTATGTGCGGAATATTAGCCATTATAGGGAAAGGAAAAGAAGAAGCATTGGTGCAACAATTGTCTAAAAGAATGAGCCACCGTGGTCCAGATGAAAGTGATATTCATGTAACTGAGAAAGGACACATTTTGGCACACGAGCGTTTGTCAATTGTCGATTTGCATACAGGAAAACAACCTATTCAAGGAACCGATTCGGCATGGATGGTGCATAATGGCGAAATATACAATCACAAAAAATTAAGAGAAACGACTCTAAAACATCATGTGTTTAGAACAACATCAGATTCTGAAGTTATCGTTCATTTGTTCGAAGAATTTGGATATGATTTCTGTGATATGTTGGACGGAATTTTCGCATTAGTAGTTATCGATGGAGATGATTATATTGTAGCTCGTGATCCATTGGGAGTAAAACCATTGTATTATGGAATGGACGAAAGAGGTCGCTTGTATTTTGCTTCTGAAATGAAAGCGATTACCGACCAATGTAAGTCATTTTCTACTTTTCCTCCAGGACATTATTATACCGAAAAAACAGGTTTTGTGAAATATTACAAACCAGAATGGGAAGCTCATGAAAAAGCAGTTGAAAAATTACATTTAGAAGCTTTAAATGTAAGTTTGACTCAAGCAGTTGAAAAACGTTTAATGTGCGATGTGCCTTTTGGAGTATTGCTTTCTGGTGGATTAGATTCTTCCTTAATTGCTTCAATTACTTCAAGATTGTTAGAAGGAACTGGACAAGAATTACATTCGTTTTCTATTGGATTAGATGCTTCTGCACCCGATTTAGTAGCAGCAAAAAAAGTAGCGGATTTCATTGGAACAACACATCACGAAATTCATTTTACAGTCGAGCAAGGAATCGATATTTTAGATAAGTTAATTTGGCATTTAGAAACCTACGATGTAACGTCAATTCGAGCAAGCACACCAATGTATTTCTTATCAAAAGCGATTACAGAAAAAGGAATCAAAATGGTACTGTCAGGCGAAGGAGCTGATGAAATTTTTGGAGGTTATTTGTATTTCCGAAATGCGCCATCAGTGTTGGATTTTCAAAAAGAAACCATCGAACGCGTTCAAAAGTTATTTACAGCCGATTTGCTTCGTGCTGATAAATCAACCATGGCACATGGATTAGAAGCAAGAGTTCCATTTTTAGATAAGGAATTTTTGGATTTAGCAATCAAAATTCAGCCAGAAGAAAAAATGCCAAAAACGTATGACGGAATTGAAAAATATATTTTAAGAAAAGCATTCGATACACCTGAGAAGCCATACTTGCCAGAAGAAATTTTATGGCGTCAAAAAGAACAGTTTTCTGATGGAGTAGGATACAACTGGATTGATACTTTAATAGAATATTGTTCAAGTCAAGTTACGGATGAGGAGTTTGCAAAAGCAAAAGCATTATTCCCTTACAATACACCAGTTACAAAAGAAGCATTCTATTATAGAACCATTTTTCACAAGCATTTTCCACAAGATAGTGCGGCACAAACCGTGCGAAAATGGATTCCAAAATGGCAAGAAAATCAAGATCCAAGTGGTAGGGCAAATGCCGCTCACGTAAAGGCAGATGTGGCTATTGCTTCAAGTGCAGCATTAGTGTAGTATTTCATAAATATGGTTTGTTGTTAGGAAGCGTCAGTTAGAAATAGCTGGCGTTTTTGTTTTTCAACAAATGTTAATAACTTAATGGCTTTTTATGCTTATTTGTAGTCTATTTTTTGACGGAATGGTTATATTTGTCTGTTAATAAAAATCGAATATTTTAAGAGTAAAATTATATGAGCGAAGAAGTTAAGAAAAACAATTATTCGGCAGACAGTATTCAGGCATTAGAAGGAATGGAGCACGTAAGAATGCGTCCTTCCATGTATATTGGCGATACTGGAGTAAGAGGTTTGCACCATTTGGTGTATGAAGTAGTAGATAACTCTATCGATGAAGCTTTAGCCGGTCATTGTGATACAATTTATGTAGCTATAAACGAAGATAATTCCATTACAGTTGAAGATAACGGTCGTGGTATTCCAGTTGATTTACACAAAAAAGAAGGTGTTTCTGCACTTGAGGTTGTAATGACTAAAATTGGAGCCGGAGGTAAATTTGATAAAGATTCATACAAAGTTTCTGGAGGTTTACACGGTGTTGGTGTTTCGTGTGTAAACGCACTTTCTGATCATTTACGTGCAACGGTTTATCGTGAAGGTAAAATCTATGAGCAAGAATACGAAAAAGGGAAAGCAATGTATCCAGTTAAACAAATTGGAACTACAGATAAAAGAGGTACAATGGTTACTTTTAAACCTGATGCAACCATTTTTACTCAAACTTTAGAATATTCTTATGATACATTAGCTTCTCGTTTACGTGAACTTTCTTTCTTAAATAAAGGAATTACTATTACTTTAACAGATAAAAGAAACTTAGCTGAAGATGGAAGTCAACCTGTTGAAACATTCCATTCAAAAGAAGGCTTAAAAGAGTTTGTTAAGTTTCTAGATGGAAATCGTGTGCCAATCATTGGTCATGTAATTTCAATGGAAAACGAAAAAGGAGAAATACCTGTTGAGGTTGCTTTAATTTACAATGAAAGTTATTCGGAAAATATTTTTTCTTATGTAAATAACATCAACACTCACGAAGGCGGAACGCACTTGCAAGGTTTCCGTATGGGATTAACTCGTACTTTGAAAAAATATGCTGATGCTTCTGGATTGTTAGATAAATTAAAATTTGAAATTTCTGGAGATGACTTCCGTGAAGGTTTAACAGCTATTATTTCGGTAAAAGTTCAAGAACCACAGTTTGAAGGTCAAACCAAAACTAAATTAGGAAATAGAGAAGTAGTTTCTCCAGTTTCTCAAGCGGTTTCTGAAATGTTAGAAAATTATTTGGAAGAAAATCCAAATGATGCAAAAATCATTGTTCAAAAAGTAATTTTAGCTGCTCAAGCACGTCATGCTGCCAAAAAAGCTCGTGAAATGGTGCAACGTAAAACCGTTATGGGTGGCGGAGGATTACCGGGTAAATTATCAGATTGTTCCGAGCAAGATCCAGCAAAATGTGAAATCTTCCTTGTCGAGGGAGATTCGGCAGGTGGAACAGCAAAACAAGGAAGAGATAGAGCTTTTCAAGCTATTTTACCATTACGTGGAAAGATTTTGAATGTTGAAAAAGCAATGCAACATAAAGTATTTGAAAACGAAGAAATTCGTAATATTTTTACAGCTTTAGGTGTTACAATTGGTACTGAAGAAGATAGTAAAGCTTTAAACCTTACTAAATTACGTTACCATAAAGTTGTGATTATGTGTGATGCCGATGTCGATGGTTCTCACATTTCAACATTGATTCTAACATTCTTCTTTAGATTTATGAAAGAATTAATAGAAGGTGGTCACGTATATATTGCAACTCCACCTTTGTACTTGGTTAAAAAAGGTAACAAAAAAGAATATGCTTGGAACGACGATCAACGTGATTTAGCTAACGAAAGAATGGGAGGAAGTGCTGCTATTCAACGTTATAAAGGTCTTGGAGAGATGAATGCAGAGCAATTATGGGAAACAACATTAAATCCAAATTATAGAACTTTACGTCAAGTTACAATTGATAGTTTGGCTGAAGCTGATAGAGTTTTCTCGATGTTAATGGGTGATGAAGTACCACCTCGTAGAGAATTTATTGAGAAAAATGCTGCTTACGCAAAAATTGATGCGTAAATCAAGTCTAATAATAGCATTTTTTGTTGCTTTCTTTTTTACACAAAAAGTAAAGGGGCAATCATCTACCGAATTAGAACAAATAGGGTATCTGCTTTCAGATGCCCTTTTGTATTCTGAGCAATATATAGTTCCTGCTACAGATGCTGCGGTTTATCAAGCTTCATCTGCGTGGGTAAATTCTCCCAAAAAGAAAGAAAAATGGAAAGTTACTTTAGGGTTGCATACCAATGTGTTTTTTGTTCCAAAAAGAGATAGAAAATTTACGATTCAAAATTCCGATTTTCAATTTTTTGAAATTGAAGGTGCTACATCAGCAACTGTTCCAACCGCTATAGGAAATGATAATCAGGTATATCTGGTAGGTGATTTAGGCGGCGAAGAAGTTCGTTTTGAAACACCACAAGGAATTGATCAAGAAACAGTTGTTTATCCTTATTTACAAGGTGGAATTGAATTACCATACGGATTTGAATTTTTAGCAAGATATTCGACTAAAACAAAACTTAAAAGGGGTGATTACCAAGTGTATGGTTTTGGATTAAAACATAACTTTAGTCAATATTTTCCAAAAATTGAAGCTATAAACATTCATTTTGCTGCAGCTGCTATTTATTCAAAAGAAGATATAAGTTTTGATTTTTTAGATATCGATACTGCCTACGGAAATTTAGGAATTAATAATTTTAGTGGTTTAGTAGATACGTATCATTTTCAGCTAAGTGCTTCAAAAGAATTTAAAAAGTTTGAATTAATTACAAATTTTATAATTAATAGAAGTTCTTTTGAATATGTTGTAGATGGCCAAAAAGGATCTATTGAAGAAATATTGCCTGTACAAGATGTAATTAATAATTTACTTACCCGAATTGCAAAAGACAAAACCAATGTTTTAGGAGAAGTTTCTGGTAGATATCAAATAAGCAAATTTTATGTGCAAAGTTCAATTGCTTTTGGTAAATTTGTAAACGCAAATTTAGGTGTACAATATCAATTTTAATTTTTATAAATATTTAATATACACAACAAAATGAAAGTAACAATAGTAGGTGCGGGTAACGTAGGTGCAACATGTGCAGATGTTATTTCGTACAGAGGAATCGCAAGCGAAGTAGTATTAGTAGACATCAAAGAAGGTTTTGCAGAAGGTAAAGCTATGGATATTATGCAATGTGCTACAACAACTGTATTTAACACGCAACTAAGCGGAACAACTGGCGATTATTCAAAAACTGCGGGAAGTGATGTAGTGGTAATTACATCTGGAATTCCAAGAAAACCAGGAATGACTCGTGAAGAATTAATCGGAATCAACGCAGGAATCGTTAAATCGGTTGCGGATAACGTATTAACTCATTCGCCAAACGCAATTATTGTAGTAGTGTCTAATCCAATGGATACAATGACCTATTTAACATTAAAAGCTACTGGATTACCTAAAAATAGAGTAATTGGAATGGGTGGAGCTTTAGATAGTTCTCGTTTCAAATATTTCTTATCAAAAGCATTAGATAAACCAGCTAATGATGTTCAAGGTATGGTTATTGGAGGTCACGGAGATACAACTATGATTCCATTAACACGTTTAGCATCATACAATGGAGCGCCAGTTTCAAATTTTTTATCACAAGAAGCATTGGACAAAGTAGCTGCTGATACAATGGTAGGAGGAGCAACTTTAACAGGTTTATTAGGAACTTCAGCTTGGTATGCACCAGGAGCATCTGTTGCATATTTAGTAGACAGTATTTTAAACAATCAAAAACGTATGATTCCATGTTCAGTATTCTTAGAAGGTGAGTATGGACAAGAAGATATCTGTATGGGAGTTCCATGTATTATCGGAAAAAATGGAGTAGAACAAATAGTTGATATTCAATTAAATGATGCAGAAAAAGCAGCTTTCTCAAAATCAGCAGACGCTGTTAGAGCAATGAATGCAGATTTGAAATCAGTACTATAATTTCAACAAAAAATACAGCAAAAACTGTCAAGCAATTGGCAGTTTTTTTTTGAACCTAATCCAGCTTTCCATTACAAGCTTTTATCGCAAAAATCAGCTTTTAACAACAAAAAATCAGCTTCCTTTGGTCGCTGTTTTGTGTTGTAAAAGCTAACAATTTTTGACTAATAAAAGGCTTTTCATTTTAATCTGGGGTATAATAGCATTTTAATCAAAATAAAATTGGTTAATCCTATTGTAAATTATATATTTGTCCGTTTTTATAAAATAGAATAATAAATTATAGAGTAATGCAGAATAGAGGACTAATTAAATTTTTCGCAATTATCTTTGCTTTGGTATGTGTATACCAACTTTCATTCACTTTTGTTGCAAACGGCATAGCTAACGATGCTAAAGCTTTTGCTAAAGGAGATTCAAAAAAAGAACTACGTTATTTAGATTCTTTGAAAAAAGAAGAAGTATTTCTTGGAAAAACCTACAAAGAAGTAACAGATAATCAAATCAACAAAGGTCTTGACCTTGAAGGAGGATTAAACGTAATTCTTCAAATTTCGGTTAAAGACATCTTAAAAGGATTAGCAAACGAAACAAAAAATCCAGCTTTCAACAAAGCACTTGCTGATGCGAAAACCAATCAACAAGGAAATCAAGATTACATCGATGCGTTTTTTGAAGAAGCTGATAAGGCTAATTTAAAATTATCAGATGCAGATGTTTTTAGAAATAAAAATCTTGATGGAATTATTGAAATAGGAATGACAAATAAACAAGTTCAGCCTATTATCAAACAAAAAGTTAATGAGTCTGTAGAAAGTGCGTTCAAAGTATTAAGAGAGCGTATTGACCAATTTGGTGTTACACAACCTAACATTCAATTATTAGGAAACTCAGGTAGAATCTTAGTTGAATTACCTGGTGCAAAAGATGTAGATAAAATCAAAAGAATTTTACAAACTTCGGCTCAGTTAGAGTTTTGGGTTGCACATTCAGATGCTGATGCTTTTGGCTATTTAATTCAAGTAAACGAAGCTTTAAAGAAAACAGAAGTAGCTAAAAAATCAACTCCTGTTAAAAATACAGGTATCGACTCTTTATTAACTGATAAAGCAGATACAACATCAACAGTAAATCCACTTTTTGATAAATTACAATTATTAGGGCAACAACCTATGGGGCAACCAGTATTAGGTATTGCAAAAGTAAAAGATACAGCAGTTATCAATTCTTATTTCAAGAGAGCAGATATCAAAGCATTATTACCAGCTAATTTAACGTATGCTAAAATGGCTTGGGAAAAATCAGATCCAAAAAATCCAGAATTTACTCAATTGTATTTCTTAAAAGGAGATGCTTCAGGTAAACCAGCTTTAGCAGGTGATATGATTACTACTACAAGAGCTGAGGCAGATGAATTTGGAAAGCAAGGTGTAACCATGAACATGAATTCTTATGGAACTCGTGAATGGGAAAAATTAACAAGTAGAGTAGCAAAAGAGCAAGGTTTTATTGCTATTGTAATGGATAACACTGTTTATTCTGCACCACAAGTTAATGAAGCAATTGCAGGAGGAAGTTCAAGAATTTCCGGAAACTTTACAATTGAAGATGCACAAGAATTAACTAAAATATTAGGAGCAGGTAAATTGCCAGCTACTGCAGAAATTGTTCAATCAGAAGTTGTAGGACCATCATTAGGAGAAGAAGCTATCAATAATGGATTAATTTCTTTTATTTTAGGGTTCGCATTAGTATTATTATGGATGGTGGTGTATTATGGTAAAGCTGGTTTCTATGCAAACTTAGCCTTATTAGTAAATATTTTATTCATCTTTGGTGCTTTAGCTAGTTTTGGAGCTGTGTTAACATTGCCTGGTATTGCAGGTATTGTACTAACAATTGGTATGGCGGTTGACGCTAACGTAATTATCTTTGAAAGAGCTAAAGAAGAATTAGATAATGGTAAAACGGTTCAAGAAGCAACAGATTACGCGTTTACATGGAAAGGTGCATTATCTTCGATTGTGGATGCTAACGTAACTACAGCTTTAACTGCTATCATTTTATTAGTATTTGGAACAGGACCAATCAAAGGTTTTGCAACTACTTTATTAATTGGTATTATAACTTCTGTATTTACAGCAGTATTTGTTACCAGAATGATTTTAGATTGGAGTTTAGTTCGTAATGAAAAATTAACTTTTTCAACTTCGTTAACTAAAAATTGGTTTAAAAACTTAAATATTGATTTCTTAGGTAAAAAGAAAATCGCTTATGCTATTTCAACTGTATTAGTTGTTTTAAGTTTAATTTCATTATTTACTAAAGGATTAAACCAAGGAATTGATTTTGTTGGAGGTAGAACTTACCAAGTTCGTTTTGACAAACCTGTAGTAGCGGATGAAGTAGCTAAAGATTTAAGTGCTGTATTTGGTGAAGCTGGAGCTGAAGTTAAAATCTATGGAACAAATAATCAGTTAAAAATTACAACAAAATATAAAGTTGATGATGAAGGTGAAGGAGTTGACCAAGAAGTAAATAATAAGTTATTTGATGGTTTAAAGAAGAACTTCCCAGCAGACATGACTTATGAAAAATTTGCTAATTTGTATGAAGGTAAAACAATTGGAATATTATCATCTGCAAAAGTAACAGGAACAGTTTCAAAAGATATTAAAACAAACTCAATTTGGGCAGTATTAGGTTCATTATTTGTAGTGTTCGTTTATTTGATGATTAGTTTCCGTAAATGGCAATTTGGATTTGGAGCTGTTGCAGCAGTTGCGCATGACGTGATTATTGTATTAGGTATTTTCTCATTCTTCTATACAATTTTACCATTCAACATGGAAATTGACCAAGCATTCATTGCAGCTATCTTAACGGTTATTGGTTATTCATTAAACGATACGGTAATTGTATTTGACAGAGTACGTGAATATTTAGATTATAACTCATCTCCAGATTTCAAAGGATTAGTTAATAAAGCATTAAACACTACTTTAAGTAGAACAATCAATACTTCTGCTACAACATTAGTAGTTTTAATTGCTATCTTTATCTTTGGAGGAGAAACAATTAGAGGATTCGTTTTTGCTATTTTAGTGGGTATTTTAGTAGGAACTTACTCTTCGTTATTTGTGGCAACCCCATTAATGAATGACTCAATGAGTGAAAAAGAAGCTAAAAAAATGGCTGAATTCAAAAAAGAAGACTAATTAAGTTTTATATATTATTAAAAAGTCCTGATTTTATATCAGGACTTTTTTTATATTTATAATTCTAAAAATAAATTATGCATATTAAATTTCTTTTGGTTGCTCTTATGTTTATTTTCTTATCATGTAATGAAAATAAAATATATGATGATTTTGATTCCAATTTTGAGAATAATCGTTGGGAAGAAAATGATTATAGAGTATTTGATTTTGAAAACAAGCAATCTGAAGAAGCTTGTGACTTAAAACTACATCTTGGTCATATTAGCGGGTTTCAATTTAAAGAAGTGCCTTTAGAAGTTGTAATTACTGCTCCAGATGGAGAATCAGAATTATTGCCGATAAATGTTAAGTTAATTGATGAATACGGAAAAGATATTGGTGATTGTACTGGAGATATTTGCGATGTCTTTCAAACTATAAAAACGTTTGAAACACTTGAAAATGGAAAATATAAAGTTGCTGTTAAAAGCAAATTTACAGGTCCTTATTTGCCAAATATTCTAGGTGTTGGTATAGTAGTTGAAAAGAGAAAATAAAAAAAAACGGTTAGAATTACTTAACCGCTTTTTTTCTATTGTTTAACTTCTTTTGCTTTAAATACAAAGTAAAATCCAATAATAACAAATGGAATACTCAACCATTGTCCAGTTGATAAAGCATTAAATATTGGATATTTTTCAAAACCTCCTTGGCTGTCTTTGAAAAACTCTACAACAAATCTAATTGACCAAAGTAAAATTAAAAACAAACCAAATAAATAACCTGCTTTGTTTCTTGCTTCGGTTTTCCAATATAAAAACATCAAAATTGCAAAGACAAAAACATAACAAATTGCTTCATATAATTGCGCCGGATATCTATATGGAAATGCATCTAATATTGTTTTATATTTTGGATCTGTTGCAATTGCAGTAAAAGCTTGCTGCGCATCTTGAAGGTTAGTTTGAGCTATTATTGCAGGTTCTCCCAATGGCCCTTGATATTCTTCTCCTCTGATGAACTTCATTGCTAAAAAGCTATCAGCAGATGTTGGTTTTCCGATAATTTCAGAATTCATAAAATTTCCTAGACGAATAAATATAGCTCCAAGAGAAACTGGAATTACAATTCGGTCTAAAATCCATAGAAACGAACGTTTAATTACACGTCTTTGTATATAAAACATTGTAATTATGATTCCTATAGCAGCACCATGACTAGCTAATCCTGCAAAACCAGTGAAATGTAGCGTAGGTTTTGTACTAATTGGTAATAATATACTTAATGGGTCTTGATAGAATAATTCAGATTGATAGAAAATTACGTGTCCTAATCTTGCTCCTAACATTGTAGCTACTAAGGTGTACACAAATAACTTATCTAATGATTCAACAGATTCGTTTTCTCTAACAAAAATTGGTTTCATTACGTACCAACCTAATCCAAAGGCCAAAACCCAAGAAAGACTATAAAAACGTAACATAAAAAAACCTAAATCTATTCCTTCAGCAGGATTCCAAACCATATTTAATGCGTAAATCATAACTGTATTTTCTGATTAAAGTGTAAAAATAAATAATAATATTGTGTTTCTTGTTAAAATTCTAATAAGATATTTTCAAGAGCAAAAATCAAGCTCAAAATTCTATTTTTTAACTTTTAAATTTTCAAGGAACTGGGTCATAGCCGCTTTTTCCCCAAGGATGACAACTGAGAATTCTTTTTATAGCTAACCAACCGCCTTTAAATAATCCGTATTTTTCTAATGCTTGAATAGTGTAGCTTGAGCATGTCGGTTCAAATCTACAAGTTGCAGGAGTAAAAGGTGAGATTGCTGCTTGATAAAATCGCACCAATAAGATAAAAGGAAGAATTAATATATTTTTTAATCCACTAAATTTCAGAGGACTATGATTATTGCACATATAGCGATTTATTAAGTTGTAAAAGTACTATTTTATATTTTTTAAGTCGAAATTTTACAACGAAAAAAAAATTCAAACTATGATTTATATCAGTTTTTTTAACAATTCTTGACAATAAATTTGTCTCATAATTTTAAACTAAAACATAAAATGAAAAAATTATTATTATTAGCAGGTATTGCATTATTAGGTTTTAACGCAAACGCACAAGAAGAGAAAAAAGGTTTAGAAGGAACTTGGTGGGTTGCTGGTCAAGTATCATTTTCTACAACTGATAATGGTGCAAGTGAAACAAAATCAAATACAATTGTTCCAATTGCAGGTTATTTTATTGCTCCAACTACAACTATAGGTTTAGGAATTGGTGTAATTAACTCAACTACTGATGCAGGTTCACTTACTATTGCTGAGTCAAACACTTTTATCGTTCAACCTTTAGTTAGAAAATACTGGGGATTAGGTGGTAAATTCTTTATGTTTGGTCAAGCTTCTTTACCAATGACATTTGGAAAAGATAAAATCACAGATGACAAAACAACTTCTATTGGTGTAGACATTGCTCCAGGTTTTGATTATGTTGTAAACAGCTGGATGACTGTTGAAACTTCATTTTCATTAGTGAACATGACTTCTACTACATTAAAACCAGATTCAGGTGACAGCACTAATAGCTTTAGCTTTAACGCTAACCCATTTGATTTAAATCCTGGAACAAGAAGTGTTGGTGGATTAAGAGTTGGTGTAAAATTCTTATTCTAGCATTTTGTTAGAGTATTGGTTAGTTTAAATAGTAAGTAGAGCTATCTTAATAAGGTGGCTCTATTTCTTTTGTATAAAAAAAGCACAACTAAAATAGTTGTGCTTTTTTTTAATTATAATGATGAAACAATTACACCGAAAATGTAGTTCCTTCTTTTCCATCTTTTAATTGAATACCTAGTGTTAATAATTGGTCACGAATTTGATCAGAAAGAGCAAAATCTCTATTAGCTCTTGCTTGTTTTCGCATTTCAATTAATAGTTCCACAACTCCTTTTAATTTTTCTGTAGTATTTGAAGTGCCGCCAGAAGCAGTATTATTCATTCCTAACACATCAAATAAGAAATTAGAAAGTGTAGTTTCTAAAAGTTTAATATCATCTGTGGTTAAAGTTGCTGTTCCGTCATTTACTAAATTGATATATCGAGCACCTTCAAATAATTGAGCTATTAAAATAGGCGTATTAAAATCGTCGTTCATGGCATTATAACAACTTTGTTTCCAAGAAGCAATATCTAAAGAAGAAGTGTTGCTTGCTTTTAACATAGGAAGTAATTTGTATGATTCCATCAAACGGTTATATCCTTTCTCGCTGGCAACCATCGCATCGTTAGAAATATCTAAAACACTTCGATAATGTGCTTGTAAAAAACAAAAACGAACGATATTAGGCTCAAATGGTTTTTCAAAAAAGTTGTTTTCACCTGTCACCAATTCCATTGGAAGAATATAGTTTCCAGTCGATTTACTCATACGCAATCCATTCATGGTAAGCATATTGGTGTGCATCCAATAATTTACTGGAGAATGACCGTTGCACGCTTTTCCTTGTGCCACTTCACACTCATGATGCGGGAATTTTAAATCCATTCCACCACCGTGAATATCAAATGTTTCGCCTAAGTATTTCGTACTCATAGCTGTACATTCTAAATGCCAACCAGGAAAACCCTCGCCCCAAGGTGAATTCCATCGCATGATATGAGCTGGAGAAGCTTTTTTCCAAAGTGCAAAATCTTGCGGGTTTTTCTTCTCGCTTTGTCCGTCTAAATCTCTGGTATTGGCAAATAATTCGTCAATATTTCTATTGCTCAATTCGCCATAATTCAAGCCTTTTTCATTGTAAGCAAACACATCAAAATAAACCGAACCATTGCTTTCGTATGCAAATCCGGTATCAATTAATTTTTGAGTTAACTCAATTTGCTCTAAAATATGTCCGGTTGCTGTAGGCTCAATCGTTGGTGGAAGAAAATTGAATGTATCTAATACTTTATGAAAATCAACAGAATATTTCTGTACAATTTCCATAGGTTCTAATTTTTCCAAGCGCGATTGTTTCACAAAACGATCGTTATCCACATCGCCATCATCGGTTAAATGTCCGGCATCTGTAATGTTTCTAACATATCTTACTTTGTAACCTAAATGTAATAAATATCTAAAAATCACGTCAAAACTCATAAAAGTACGTACGTTGCCCAAGTGTACATTACTGTAAACCGTTGGTCCACAAACATACATACCAATGTTTCCATCATGAATAGGAGTAAAGGTCGATTTTTCGCCCGAAAGCGTATTGTATATTTGCAACGATTGATTTTTATATAATTCCATTATTGATATTTTTTTGAAGCTATTCCTGCTATTCATTACAAGTCCTCGCATAAAAACTTGTTTTTCTACGTTTTAAAAAGTGCTTCTTAGGTCGCATTTTTAAAACAACAAAAACTACATTTTTATTGCTGTGGGCTTTTCATTACTATCAGGGCTATTTTTTAGTTTTAGGTTTCAAGTTTCAAGTTTTTTGATTTTGTCATTCTGAGCTTGTAAGGAATCTTCTAACCATAGTCAACCGCTAAACAAAATTTAGCCAAAACTTCCATCTTCCGTCACTCAACTTCCAACTTAAAACTGCGTATCTAACTTAATATAATCCAAAAACTCTCTTCGAACTTTCTCTTCTTTGAATTTTCCGCCAAATTCAGCAGTTACTGTGCTACTTTCAATATCACGAATACCTCTAGAGTTTACGCACAAGTGTTTCGCATCAATTACACAAGCAACGTCATCAGTTCCTAATACTTTTTGTAATTCTTGTACAACTTGAATCGTTAAACGTTCTTGAACTTGAGGTCTTTTAGCAAAATAATCAACTATTCGATTCATTTTAGATAAACCAACTACAGTTCCGTTTGAAATATAGGCTACGTGAGCACGACCCACAATTGGTAATAAATGATGTTCGCAAGTAGAATAAACCACAATGTTTTTTTCTACAAGCATTTCATTATACTTATATTTATTGTCAAATGTAGAAGAACTTGGTTTTTTTACAGGATTTAGTCCACCAAAAATTTCTTTTACAAACATTTTTGCCACACGATTAGGAGTGCCTTTTAAACTATCATCGGTCAAATCTAATCCAAGCGTGTTTAGTATATTTTCAACGTCTTTTTTTATCAATTCAATTTTTTCATCATCAGAAATAGCAAATGCATCATCACGCATGGGTGTTTGAGCGCTTGTTGCAATATGATTATTTCCCATTTCGTCCTGAAAATCCTCGTTTTGTATCATTGGTATTAATTAGTTTTTTAGCAATTTTTAATTGGTTGCAAAGATAAATAATAAACTTTAAAAATAATTTCAATATGTTAATTATTAGAAAAATAATTGTCAAGTTTAAATTTTTGTTAAATTTGCTTTAACAACTATGATTAAAAACTATGAAATTTAAAAAATTAATTGTTGTGTTATCGATTTTATTGTTTAACACTGCATATTCCCAGACCACCGCTAAATCAAACCCAGATTTAGAACAACAATTTATTGGAGAAGTTTTTGGTACTAATATTACTAAAGACAGTCAACACTATAAAAACTTACTAATACTTTTAAGAGAAAGAGTATTATTTAGTAATGTTGCATTAGACCAAAGTGAAAAATTCCCAAAACTTTCTCAACAGCCATTGTTTAATAAATATAATGGTGAAATTACAAGAGATACAAATTTTGACCAAAGTAGTTTTAATATATTGAAATATGATTTGAATTTCTTCTCACCACACACTAAGGTGTACAGAATTGACAATACAGATTGGTTAATTATTATTAATCCTAAATCTTAAGAACTCATGATGAAAAAATACATTTTACTTTTCTTTGTTCTATTTTCACTTGGATTATCGGCACAAACCTATAATATGTCTAATGCACCTGTAAACACATGTACAGGTACTTTTTTAGATTCTGGTGGTACGGGTAATTATAGTAACTCACAAAATTTTACAAAAACTTTTTGTCCTTCTACACCAGGAAGTATAATTAGATTTGTTTTTACACAATTTAATTTAGAAAACAATGCAGATTTTTTATATGTTTATGATGGTAATTCTACTACTGCACCGTTATTGCAAACATATACAGGAACTGATTTACCATTAACTTTGCAACCAACCGCAGCAAATACCTCGGGTTGTTTAACTTTTGTTTTTACATCAGATACAGTAAATACAGCTTCTGGTTGGAGTGCAAATATTAGTTGCGTAACACCTTGTCAAACTATTATAGCAAGTCTCGCAAGTTCAACACCAGCGCCTGCGGCAGATGGTATTATTAAAATTTGCGCTGGGCAATCCATCACATTTAATGGAGCGGCTACTTTTTCAACTAGTGGAACGGGAGCAACCTACACTTGGAATTTTGATGATGGTTCAACAGCTGTAGGGCAATCGGTTACACATACATTTCCAACGGCTGGAGTTTATCGAGTTAATGTTGTAGTTAGAGACCCTTCGGAATGTATTAATTCAAACTTTATTAATCAAGTTGTTCAAGTCGCTGATCCACCAAGTGTATCTATTTATTCTGATTCAGATGAACAATGTATAAATACGCCTCTTGATTTACAGGCAATTGTATCTACACAAACTTATGATTACAATTGTGCGCCACCTGTGAGTGGAACTACATATTTACCGGATGGAGATGGTGTTTCTTATGAAACTTCTGTTGTTGTTGATTGTTTTGATTCTACCACTACATTAACTAATGTAAATCAAATACAAAGTATTTGTCTTAATATGGAGCATTCTTTTTTGGGAGATTTGCGTATTGAAATTATAAGCCCGTCAGGACAGGTTGCTGAATTAAAAGCATATCCAGGTGGTGGTGGTACCTATTTAGGAGATGCTAATGATGATGGTTCAACTATTCCTGGTGTTGGATTTAACTATTGTTTCTCTGCATCAGGTACAACCACTTTAGTTGCAGGGCCAACCACGATAGCTACAGATGGTAATCTAACAAAACAAGCAGGAACATATTTGCCAAGTGGAGGTTTTGCTCCTTTATTAGGAAGTCCTTTAAATGGAATATGGACAATCAGAGTTTCAGATGAGGATGCTATAGATAATGGATATATTTTTAGTTGGTCGATTAATTTTGCACCATCATTAACACCTACTAGTTTAAGTTTTACACCAGCAATTACTTCTGTTACTTGGGTAGCAGATCCAACAATAACTGGAACTTCGGGTACAACAGCAACTGTTGAATCTCCAACTTCTGGGACAGTTTGTTATACAGTTATAGTTTCTAATGATTTTAATTGTTCAGCAACCGCTTCAAAATGTATTGACTTCTTAGATGCTCCAGCAATTAATTTAACACCAGATGATTTAGAGAGTTGTAGTAATGTATTCAACTTAAATGACGAGATCCCAGAAATATTAGGAGCTTTAAACCCAGCTGATTACGATGTTTATTTCTTTGCTACTCAGTTAGATGCAGAAGCAGGTGCTCCTCAGATTTCACCTGCGTTTATAGCTACAAATCCAGTAACAACAATTTGGGTAAGAGTAGAGGATTTTACATTGTCTTGTCCTGCAATTACAAGTTTTGATTGTGTTATTATAGATTGTTCACCGCCATCTCCAACGTCAACCATTTCAGCCAATACAATTTGTTCAGGACAAAC
>NZ_JAMKFA010000045.1 GCF_025499515.1 Flavobacterium odoriferum | reverse complement strand
CCTAGAAAGTGTAAACGCAGCTGCCATCATCACTCCTTGCAGTTGGATCAAAATTCTTTGCATTCGGATCAGTACAACCTTCAGGAACTGGGAAATCAGCTTGCTGAGCTGCTTTGCCTCCAAGTTAAGACACTTAACCGAAGAAAGATCCACTGTCGATAGCATCTTTGTTTGCGTCTCCAAGAGCAGCCTCGCTCATGTACTTGTCTGCAAGTTGTACTCTCTTCACGTTCTCTTGCTCTTGCACAAGCATGTTTCCGTACTCTAGCAACTTCTCCAAGGTCATCTTTGGTTGCTCGAACACTGGTGGTCCGTCCCTTGAGTTCACCAACTTCTTACCGATTGTGTCTACTCCAACTCCTGCTACCCACTTCCTTACTTCATCATCGTATACACGAGCCCTCAATGCACCGAAAAAGTCAATAGATTGGCCAGGGAAGGAGTCAACAAGCTTAACAATGTGCTCCTCAGGGACGTTGTCAGTCCTGAAAATACCAGTGGCAACACCAATACGGTCCTCACGGGTGGGAGCCCAGTAGAACTTCTCCATACGTCCATCACGGATGAGGGGAGCGTACAAGGTGGAGAAATCGTTACCAGTGACAATGATGGGGACACGGGCGTTGTCTTGTTTGTTGTACATACCAGGGAGCTGGACGTTGGTAGG
>NZ_JAMKFA010000044.1 GCF_025499515.1 Flavobacterium odoriferum | reverse complement strand
AGCTTGACAATGTGCTCCTCAGGGACGTTGTCAGTCCTGAAAATACCGGTGGCAACACCAATACGGTCCTCACGGGTGGGAGCCCAGTAGAACTTCTCCATACGTCCATCACGGATGAGGGGAGCGTACAAGGTGGAGAAATCGTTACCAGTGACAATGATGGGGACACGGGCGTTGTCTTGTTTGTTGTACATACCAGGGAGCTGGACGTTGGTAGGGTTGTCAGCAATGTTCATGAGGGTGGCGTTCACCATTTGGTTGTTAACTGTGTATTGAGTGGTTCCACCCATACGTCCAGCACCAGCATCCAGATCGTTGATGAACAGAGCACACATCTTACCCTTGGCAATG
>NZ_JAMKFA010000043.1 GCF_025499515.1 Flavobacterium odoriferum | reverse complement strand
CTCAATTACTTCATTCCACATTAATTAACAAACTTAAACATCTACTTGCAACTCCAATCCCATACATTGATTGATAAGATCTTCTTAGTATGTGTATCCCTTCACGAACATGTCCTTCTTGGCCTCTTCGGATTCACCCTCACCAGTGTACTTTCCGAGCTGAGCCAAAGAGTTGGCCTTGGCCCTAGTCAACAGGGCGTCTTGTGCAGCCTTCACGTTCTCTGGCCTTCCACCCCAGGTCTTCAAGCAAGTGTTTTGGAGGGCTCTTGCGTAGGAGAATGATACGTGCCATGGGTTTGGGCTCTGGTTCATTGCGTTCAAGTTCAGGGTTGCCTCTACCTCAGATTGCCCACCAGACAAAAACATGATGCCAGGGACAGAAGGGGGGATTCTCCTGTGGAGGAGCTTGAGGGTGTAGTCAGCAACTTGTTCGGGGGTGTTCCTGTCCTTGCA
>NZ_JAMKFA010000042.1 GCF_025499515.1 Flavobacterium odoriferum | reverse complement strand
GGGTTTGGGCTCTGGTTCATTGCGTTCAAGTTCAGGGTTGCCTCTACCTCAGATTGCCCACCAGACAAAAACATGATGCCAGGGACAGAAGGGGGGATTCTCCTGTGGAGGAGCTTGAGGGTGTAGTCAGCAACTTGTTCGGGGGTGTTCCTGTCCTTGCACTCAGCACCAGGGGTAACCATGCTAGGCTTGAGGAGGATACCCTCGAACAGAACATTGTTCTCTGCCATGTAGTAGAACACCTCAGCCCAAACCTTCTGAGCAACTTCGAAAGTCCTGTCGATTCCATGCTCACCATCAAGCAGGATCTCTGGCTCAACAATTGGGACCAGTCCATTGTCTTGGGTGATAGCAGCATAGCGGGCTAGACCCCAAGCAGCTTCCTTCACAGCAAGGGCAGATGGACCGTTGGGAATGCTCACAACAGTACGCCATTTGGCAAAGCGGGCACCCTGCTGGTAGTAAGCAGCAGAGCGGGAAGCAAGACCATCAAGACCTTGGCACCATGACTCGTCATTTGAACCAGCAAGTGGCACCAAACCCTTGTCAACTTTGATTCCAGGAACAATGCCTTGCTCAACAAGGACATCGACCATCTTCTTTCCTTCAGTTGTAGATTGATAGAG
>NZ_JAMKFA010000041.1 GCF_025499515.1 Flavobacterium odoriferum | reverse complement strand
TCCAGATCGTTGATGAACAGAGCACACATCTTACCCTTGGCAATGATGTCTGCTGCCTCACGGTACCTTTGTCTGATCAACTTAGCTGGCTCTCCTGCGTTTCCACTTTCCAATTCTCCGGCACTCATCATGATAGGGTTGATTCCCATCTTGGCGAAGACAAGCTCACATTGGAAGGATTTACCTTGACCTTTGCCTCCCCAGATACCCAAGATAAGGGGAATCTT
>NZ_JAMKFA010000004.1 GCF_025499515.1 Flavobacterium odoriferum | reverse complement strand
AGGAAATGTAACGTATACTTATACTTTTACCGATTGTGAAGGAAATACGCACAATTGGGTACATACTTTTACTGTTGACGATACAACTCCACCAACTGGAATTGCACCTTCAGATATTTTAGATTTACAATGTACTTCGGAAATACCTGTTGCAGATATTAACTTAGTAACTGATGTTACTGATAATTGTAGTGGAACAGTTACAGTAACTGTTTCAGAAACAAATAATGGCGGAAGTGGTTGTAATGGTAATCCTTTAATTGTTACAAGAACATATACCTTAACAGATTGTAGTGGTTTAGCAACAAATTTAGTTCAAACTATTGTTGTTGAAGATAATACTGCTCCTACTTTCACAAGTGAATTACCAGCAAATATTAGTGTTTCATGTGATGCTATTCCTGAAGCGCAAACTTTAACGGCTTCTGATAATTGTGATAATGATGTATTTATTTCTGTAGCAGATAGTATTGACACTAGTAATTCAAATTGTGCTGGACAATATGTAATAATAAGAACATGGACAGCCACAGACGATTGTAATAATAGTGTAACTCATTCACAAACAATAACGGTTTCTGATACAGCTGCACCAACAATTGTTACACCATTAGATACTGAAATTGATGTAATTTGTTCAGAAATCCCACCAACTCCAACACCTGAATTTATTGATAATTGTTCTGGAGTATTTGATGTAATTCATAACGAAACTACAAACACTATTTCAATTTATGAGTACACAATTACTCATGTGTGGACGGTTTCTGATAATTGTGGAAATGAGGCAACTTTCTCGCAAATTGTTAATGTAACAGTTGAAAATCCTTTTGAAGCAATTACTTACGCAATTTGTATTGAAGAAGACCCAATTGATTTATTTACTATATTAGACGATTCAATTCCTACAGATGGAACTTGGGTTGAGATTACATCTTCTGGTGGATTATCAGGAAATATTTTTAATCCAGAAAATGTAACTTTAGGATATTATACATTACAATATACTGTTAGTCAGGAAAACAATGATTGTCCAATGATATTTGAAGTTTACTTAAATGTAAACGATGATTGTGTGGTTTTAGCAGCTTGTGATATTACAGTTTACAACGCTGTTTCACCAAACGATGATTTTTCAAATGATATTATGATAATTGACGGAATTGAATGTTATCCAAACAATACAGTAGAAATTTATAATCGATGGGGAATTTTAGTTTATGACGAACAAGGTTATGATAATGCACTGAAATCATTTAAAGGAAAATCAGAAGGTAGAAATACTTACAATAAAAACGAACTTTTACCAGATGGAACTTATTTCTATATTTTGAAATACACAGATGAAGAAAATAAAAATCATGACAAATCGGGCTATCTATACCTTAACCGTTAAGAAACATAGCAACTAAAAAAATGACCAAGATGAAAACTTATATCACCATAGTTTGTACATTCATTTTAAATGTTTTGTGCTATTCACAACAAGATTCTCAATACACTCAGTATATGTATAATACTGCAAATGTAAATCCTGCTTATGCCGGTTCAAGGGAAACTTTGACTGCATTTCTCTTACACAGAAATCAATGGGTTGGCTTAGAAGGTGCACCAGTTACAAACAATTTCACTGTAAATACACCAATAGGAGATTCAAATTTTGGAGCTGGAATTTCATTTACAAATGATAAAATTGGACCAACATCTGAAAACGAAATATCTGCAGATTTAGCTTATTTTATTCAGATTTCAGAAAATTATAAACTATCTTTAGGTTTGAAAGGAACTGCTAATTTATTTAATTTAGATGTGAACAAACTAACCATTTATGATCCAACAGATCCTCAATTTCAAAATGTGGATACTGAGTTTTCGCCTAATGTTGGTGCGGGTTTATATTTGTTTTCAGAAAATACCTATGTAGGTTTATCGGTTCCAAATTTCTTTGAGAGCTATCGTTATAATGATAATAATGTGAAAATTACAAAAGAAAAAATGCACTTTTATTTTATAGCTGGACATGTTTTCGAATTAAGTCCAAGTTTAAAATTTAAACCAGCCTTATTAACAAAAATGGTTGAAGGCGCTCCTCTTCAAGCTGATGTAACTGCAAATTTTTTATTGTTTGACAAATTAACACTAGGAGCAGCTTATCGATGGGATGCAGCCGTAAGTGCTTTAGCTGGCTTTCAAATTTCGGATTCTTGGTTTATTGGCTACGGATATGATTTAGAAACTACTAAATTAGCACGATACAATTCAGGTTCGCACGAAATATTCCTTCGTTATGAACTTTTTAACAGAACACGAGTAACTGCACCTAGATTCTTCTAAAATTACGATTATGAAAACAAGATACACCATTTTATTCATCATTGGAATCACATTTTTTTCCTTTGGACAATCGGGAAAATTAAAATCTGCGGATAAAAAATACGACACTTATTCCTATATCGATGCCATCGAAATTTATGAAAAAGTAGCCGAAAAAGGTTATAAATCGGTTGATTTATTTCAAAAATTAGGAAACGCTTACTATTTCAATGGCGAATTAGATAAAGCTTCAAAATGGTATGGCGATTTGTTTGCGCTTAATCAAGAAGTTGATGCTGAATACTATTTTAGATATGCACAAGCATTAAAATCGCAAGAAAATTACACCAAATCAAATGAATACATGGAACTTTTCAACAAGAAATCTCCAGATTCAAGAGGAAAATTATTCGTGCAGAACAAAGATTATCTTTCAGATATTAATGCCGTTTCAGGAAAATATACTATTGGAAAAACGGATATAAACTCTGAATTTTATGATTATGGCCCTTCATTTTTTGGTGATCAAGTTGTTTTTACATCATCAAGAAGTGAAGGTAATTCACACTCAAAAATTCACAATTGGACCAATCAGAATTTTACAGATTTATTTGTAACTTCAATTGATAACAATGGAAAATTAGGTGGTGTAGAAAATTTTTCAAAAGAAATCAATACCAAATACAATGAATCTTCGCCCGTTTTTACAAAAGACGGCAAAACCATGTACTTTACCCGAAACAACTACAATGATGGAAAAAAAGGAAAAAGTACAGATAAAAGCATTTTAGAAAAAATTTACAAAGCCGAATTAGTCAATAACGAATGGACAAATGTAAAAGAACTTCCATTTAACAATGACAATTATAAAACTGCCCATCCAGCTTTGAGTCCCGATGAAAAAACATTGTATTTTGCATCAAATATGCCTGGAAGTTTAGGAATGTCTGATTTATACAAAGTGTCTATTGATGCCAACGGAAACTTTGGAACACCCGAAAATTTAGGCCCAACCATCAATACCGAAGGAAGAGAAACTTTCCCTTTTATTGATGCTGATAACAACTTATTCTTTGCTTCAGACGGACATCCAGGATTAGGAGGTTTAGACGTTTTTGAAGCTAAAATGGTTAACAACTCGTTCCAAAAACCACAAAATATTGGTAAGCCTATCAACAGTTCAAAAGACGATTTTGGTTATGTGAACAAAGACAAATTAGGCTTCTTTACTTCAAACCGAGACGAAGGTGTGGGTTTTGATGACATTTACACCTTTACAATTTGCACGTATACTTTAAGCGGATTAATCAAAGATATTGACACTCAACTTATATTACCCAATTCAAAAGTGGTTTTATTTGACGAAAACATGAACAAAGTAAGCGAAACGACTTCGTCTGAGAAAGGCTATTATGAATTCCAATTGGATTGCGATAAAAAGTATTATGTAAGAGCTTCAAAAGAAGAATACGAAACGGCTGAAAAAACCTTTACTTCAAATAAAACAACCGGAACATCGAATTTAGATATTGAATTAAAACGCAATGTTATTCCAATTGAAGAAGGAACCGATTTAGCAAAAGTATTGAACATCAGCATTATTTACTTTGATTTAGACAAATGGAATATTCGACCAGATGCTGCAGAAGATTTAGAAAAAATTATAGCGGTGATGAAACAATATCCAACTATGGTTGTCGACATTCGTTCGCATACCGATAGCCGTCAAACGCACAAATACAATGAATTACTATCTGACCGAAGAGCAAAATCTACTTTAGAATTTATGGTGAAAAACGGCATCAGTAGAAGCCGATTAACCGCCAAAGGATATGGTGAAAACCAATTGCTAAACAACTGTGCCGACGATGTACCGTGTAGTGAAGAAGAACACCAAAAAAATAGACGAAGTGAATTCATTGTTATAAAAATGTAAACACCTAAACCACAATAAAAAAGCAGTTATTTTGAAAGGAATAGCTGCTTTTTTATGTAGTAAAAATTTTATATATTTGATGTTATTTACTAGTTATATGCAATTTTAGAAATTATCTCGTGAATTATAATCACTTAATAAACAATGACGAAACGATTAAGCAAATAGTTAATTCTAAAAAAGGATTACTTATGCATACTTATGATTTGTTCAAAATATTAGCTTTTATCTTTTTCATGACAATTTCCATCTACGTTGGGTTTGCTGGTGGTAATTATTTTTTCATTCTTTTTAGTGCAATTGTACTATTTATATTTTCAAGAGCTGTAGTAATAAGATATAAAAATACTCTTTCAACTTATGTTATAACATCAAAAAGAATTTTGTTTATCCAAAATGATAAAATTATAAAATCAAAATTTATTGAAAGTCTACAAACTGCTTCATATGAAAATTGTGGAAATAATCGTGGATATATAATTCTTGGCGAATCAGAAGAATTATTCGCTGGCAGAGGAGTTAATTTTACTGAAGATGAATTCGTTTTAGATAATTTAACAAATTATAATGAAACTGCTGAATTACTTAAAAAAATGATAAAAAAAACTGCATA
>NZ_JAMKFA010000039.1 GCF_025499515.1 Flavobacterium odoriferum | reverse complement strand
TCCTTATTGGTTTGCTTGCCCTCATCGTAGTCAGCGGCCCTGATTGTCATGGAGGAGGTCCTGCTAGGGAATTTCACACTTGTATGCTTCTTTAAGCTACTCCCCATGAATGCTGAACTTGGGACTACTGAAGCCCCACTACTTGACCCATTCAAGTTCAAAGGTGCCCTGTTGGCAGCTCCAACGGTTGAGACAGCAGTAGCCATTTCAATCCAACGGCTGAGATCCGACAGGAAAGACGGCTTGAAGAATTAGGAGAGAGAGCAAAAAAAAAACTTTTTGTTATATT
>NZ_JAMKFA010000038.1 GCF_025499515.1 Flavobacterium odoriferum | reverse complement strand
CGCTTTAAATTGTTTTGCAGCTCCATTTTCTGTGTAGTCTAATGAAAACCAGTAGTCGGTTGATGGTAGTTGTTGACCATTGTAGGTTCCATCCCAACCATCACTGCCTGATGAAGGACTTATTTGCTTGATGAGTTTTCCATATCTATCAAAAATATACAACTTCGCATCCGCTTGATTCATCCCGATGATATTCCAAGTATCGTTATGTCCATCGCCATTTGGTGTGAAGTATTTTGGGTAATCTATTACCAATACCGTTTGGGTCATAAATGTACAACCTTCTGTATCGATTACTGTTACAGTGTGTTCACCTGCGCTTACACCTGTAAATACGTTCGACTCTTGATAAGCACCTTCGTCTAATTGATACAACAAGGTTCCTGTTCCATCAGGAACGCTTACTGTGATTGTAGCATTATTGGTAAAGGCTTCTGTAACTACTGTGCTAAATGATGTGGCTGGATTAACAAAATCTACTGTAGCAAAAACTTCTTCCGATTCACAAGTTGTGGTTGTATTGGTAACAATTACGGAATATAATCCTACTTCATCTGCTGTATATGTTGGTGCGTTTGCTCCTGCGATTAATCCTCCATTAAAATACCAATCAAAACTATATCCCGTTGCTGATAATCCTGTGTTTAAGGTATAGGTTTGATATACCTCGCCTGTAGCTTGAATAATACACAATGTACCATCTTCTAATACTGGTTTTGGTAATGGATTTACAGTTACTGTTACCGTAATTGGTGAGCCATAACATCCGTTTAATACTGGTACAACTGTGTAAACCGCAGTTCCTGTTACACTTGGAGCTTCCAATGTTTGTACTATTGCAATTCCTGAGCCATCGCTTGCCCCTGTAACATTGCTACTTACAACCGTCCACTCAAAATTAGTTCCTGTTATTGAAGCACTTAGTCCAATGTTTGTGGTTTCGCCACTACATAAAATTGTCGTTGGAATAGTACCAAAAAACTCTGGACGTGGTTTTACATCTACTTGAACTGTAACTGATGTGCCTAAACAGCCATTCAATTCGGGAGTAATCGTATAAATTACAAAACCTCCTGTGGTAGCATCTGAAGAAGTTAATACCTGATCGATGCTAGTTCCACTTCCATTGCTTGCACCTGTTACTCCTGTTGCCGAAAATGTCCAACTATAACTAACTCCTGAAATATTACTTGTAAAATCAATATGTGCTGTATCCCCTGAACATATTTCGCTTAACGTTGGAGAAGCCGTCATCTCTGGAATCGGATTAGCATAAATCGTTATCTGTTGTGGTGTTCCTGAACAACCATTTGCAAAGGGAGTAACGCTGTAAGTAACAAAACCTACATTCAAATTATTTACTAAATCTAATGTCTGAGAAATTGTACTACCACTACCACTAAATACCAATGTAGTATCTAAATTTGATGACAAAGCATTCCACGTATAAGTCGTACCTGGAATTGTACTACTCAATGTAATATTGGTTACCGATCCATCACAATAACTTGTTGATGCAGA
>NZ_JAMKFA010000037.1 GCF_025499515.1 Flavobacterium odoriferum | reverse complement strand
GAGTAAACGCGTTAATCCAGTAATGCATATGAATCACAAAGCAGGTGATAAAATGTATGTGGATTATGCTGGAAAAACACTTTCCATTATTGAAAAAGATACCGGAGAAATTAAAGAAGTGCAGTTTTTTGTTGCCATACTAGGCGCAAGTCAACACACGTATGCTGAAGCTTCTATGAGCCAACAGAAAGAAGATTTTGTCACATCGGTAGAGAATGCTATGCGTTTTTTTGAAGGCGTTCCAGCAGCAATTGTTCCAGACAATCTAAAGTCAGCCGTAATTAAAAGTAGTCGTTTTGAACCAACAATTAATGAAACCTTAGCCGATTTAGCAGAGCATTACGAAACTACCATATTACCTGCAAGAGCTTACAAACCAAGAGATAAATCATTAGCTGAAGGAGCTGTAAAAATCTTATACCGAAGAATTTATGTACATCTAAAACAAAAACAGTTTTATAGTTTAGAAGAATTAAACCAACAAATATGGGATTTATTAGATGCTCATAATCACAAAAAACTCACAGGAAGACCGTATTCTCGCTATGAATTATTTATAGAAGATGAGAAGCAAAAACTACGTCCATTACCTCAAGAACGCTTTGAAATCAAATACCAATCCTTTGCAACAGTTATGCAAAACGGTCATGCATTATTGAGTCAAGACAAGAGTTATTACAGCGTTCCGTACCAATACGTGAGAAAAAAAGTAAAACTTTTGTATACCAAAACTACGGTTGAAATCTTCTACAAATACAACCGAATCGCCATTCATCCAAGAAATTACAAACCTTATGATTACACGACTGTTGCTGAACATTTAGCCAGCACACATCAGTTTGTTGCTGATTGGAGTGCTAGTCGGTTTATTGATTGGGCAAACAATATTGACCAAAATGTAGCGGATTATATCATCCAAATTATCGAAAGTAGAAATCATCCCGAACAAGCCTATAAAAGTTGTTTAGGGATATTGAACTTTGAGAAGAAAGTCGGAAAACAACGATTAATCAACGCTTGTAAACGCGCACTCGATTTTAGGATTTACAGTTTTAAAGCCATCCAAAACATTTTAGAAAACAACTTAGACAACGCTGAGAATGAGCAAGAAGAAGAATTTGATTTACCTAATCACAACAACATTAGAGGAAAAAACTATTACAAATAAATTAAAATCAAACACTTATGAATGAAATCACCACAACCAAAATGAAACAAATGAAGCTTTATGGCATGCATAATGCTTTTAAAACCGCCATCGAAAGCGGAAAAACAGATCATTACACGCTAGATCAATTTATCGCAATGCTCATTGATGCCGAATGGGATGAAAGACACAATCGTCGCATTGAGCGAAGCATTAAAAACGCTCGCTTCCATTACAAATCCAATATTGAAAATATCAATTTTGATACTTCACGAAATCTGGATAGAAACCAAGTTTTACGATTAGCTGCATGCGATTTTGTTGAGAAAAATCAGAATGTTTTAATCACAGGAAGTACGGGAGTAGGTAAAAGTTTTTTAGGAACCGCATTAGGTTATCAAGCTTGTATTCAGGGATATAAAGTTAGTTATTACAGCACATCTAAGTTGTTTGCTAAACTAAAAATGGCAAAAGCAGATGGTTCTTACTTAAGAGAATTAGCCAAAATAGAACGACAAGACGTCATTATATTAGACGATTTTGGTCTTCAAGCATTAGATAGTCAAAACCGAATTACGCTTTTAGAAATCATCGAAGACAGACACAATAATGGTTCTATAATCGTAACTTCACAAATACCAGTACAAGGTTGGTACGATATAATCGGAGAAAAAACCATAGCTGATGCCATTTTAGACAGACTCATACACCAATCCCATCGCATTGAATTACAAGGCGAATCCATGAGAAAGAAAAGAGGAATCAACAAAGAGTAATTTTAGTATATTTGAATCACAAATTAACACAAGAAAAAAAGTAGTTTTTAATGAAAAATGGAGGTGGTCATTTTGCACCGAAATTAGGTGGTCAATTTGAATTGGAATCAGGTGGTCACTTTAAATTGGAATTGGGTGGTCAATATCACTGGAATTTGCA
>NZ_JAMKFA010000036.1 GCF_025499515.1 Flavobacterium odoriferum | reverse complement strand
TTGGTGCTGAATTTGCCACCTGAAAACAAGCCGTGGAACGTTGTAGGCAAGTCTAAAACCAACTTAAATGGACATACTAAAAGAAGGTAAAAATTTTCAAGTTTTAATTCGTGAAAATATAAGCGAAGTATTAAAACCAAATTCTTATAAATTAATTTTTGACAATAGCCGTGAAAACCAACAAATCTCTAAAAATTGGGTTTTTAAATTAGTTTACAAAGGGGAAAAGACAATAGAAATATATAATGACGATTGGAGAGACTATACCGAATATTTTAATGTTTCTGTAGACGGAAAAGAAATGTTTTATGTAAAGATAAACGAATATGAAAATCTAACAAAAGCGTTTAAGGAATTAAAATTGAAGATTCAAAAAATACTTTAATAAAAGTCCTGCCTA
>NZ_JAMKFA010000035.1 GCF_025499515.1 Flavobacterium odoriferum | reverse complement strand
GTTTTATGTAAAGATAAACGAATATGAAAATCTAACAAAAGCGTTTAAGGAATTAAAATTGAAGATTCAAAAAATACTTTAATAAAAGTCCTGCCTACAACAGCGGTTTGCTTCAATGGCTACTTCCGGATTTTCCTGCGGAAAATCCGCTGCTGAATGGAATGTTTTGTTATATTTGTAATGGCTTGGTGTTGATTCAACGCCACTGAGAGCAAGCCACAGAACGTTATAGTCAATAGCTACATTTACGTTTCTATTGAAAATTCTGTTTAATTCTTCTGACAGCTTCTTTATTGCTATATAATCCATATTTGAAGCCCATAATTATTTGCTCAATTGATTCTGCTTTTTCAGTTGGTAAAGTCATTTCTTCAAACTGTGATATTTTCTCAACTTCTTTTTTCACATCTCTTATAGCTTCATTATAACCTTTGGCTAATAAATTAAAACTATCTAAATTCGGATTGTATTCATTATCTTTTTTGTCTAAAAAATAATCTATTCTTGATTTTGATATTTTCATAATTATCTATTTAAAAAGTTTTTACCGTATTTTAAATACAAAAAACCTATTCTAACTACGCTAAATAAAAGATATATGTATGTTAGTGGATTAAACCAATTAAAATAAGTATCCGTTACACAAATTCCTGCCTTATAACAAGCTGTTTTTTTAGGAATTAATATCCATAAGTTAAAAAGTACATTTCTCATAAATTCAGTTTTAAAAACCGCTACTAACTATAACACACGTTTTACGCTATTGCTAGTTTTGGCTTTGTTAGTAATAATTGTTTTTAATTTAATAATTCTTTTGTGTTTGTTGTGTTTCTTGCTTAATTACGCAACAGTCGTAAAGCGTGGGAACGTTGTAAACAATTATGAAAAAACGAAAAAAAATATTAATCTCATTTATTGTTACAATTTTATTGCTTTCAATAATCTACAACATTGCATTTTATTCTCAAAGTTCTATATTTAATAAATACGGAAAAGCATATAATTCCGAAAGAGAAAAAATTGGTTTACATGAAATTTCTAAAAACATGAAATCAACTAAATATAGTTGGGATAATTGGAAAGAATTAGAGTTATGGAATTATGATAATTCTTTTTTTGATAAGTATTTCTTAATTTTTAAAGGAACTGTAGTTCCAATAGGAATTGAATATGAAAGTTTAATAGAAAGTAAGAAACCAATGTTGCGAGAAAAAACTATACTATTTGATTCAAGTATTTTTTTCTGGAAAAACAAAATTACCTCAGAAATAGACTTATATGAAAAGTATATTGATAGTACAACCTATGAAATTTTAGTATTAACTTACTATTTTGAAGACGAAAACGGAAATAAAGATTATTTTGAAGCCAATCATTACGAAATTAATAGAGATCTATTTATTTGCGGAACTCCTGGTTTAACAAATCGTGAAAAACAAAGGAAATCAGGAAAGCCTTATATTGGAAATATAACTAAAATTGAATGTGATAGTATTTTAGCAAATTGGAACTTAAAATAACTGTTTACAACCGCAGTTTGGCAATATAGCGGGGTTTGTGTTTAATTTAAAGTTTTTACTTATCTTTGATGTGTAGTGATAAAACAATGAGAAAGGCTAATTTAGTCCGCTACATTGCCAAGCTACCTAACGTTGTAAACAATTCTATGATTGACGAAAATAAATACAAATTTAATTGGGGTGACAATTTAGTCAACATAAATACTTTAAGCCCAAATAAAAAATATTTTTACCAAATTCAAAAACCATTTGACTTTTATTGGGGTTGGTTTGTAGCAAAAATTTCATTTCTAGATATTAAAAAAGAAATTATTTACTACAATAACCAATATTACGCCTGTCCTATAAATTCTTCAGAGGAAAATGATTTTAAATATGTCTCTTTTTCTGAATGTGGAAATTACGCATACTTTTGTGAATTTAAAGATTTTAAAAATGTTTATCATATTTTAATTAATTTCAAAGAAAGGAAGTTTAAACGTATAAAAAAGAAATCCGAAAAAGAAATAATTACGACAAACTTGACAAAAGACGGATTTAATACAGAAGACTTAAAAATATTCGAATACACGAAATGGGAATTAACTCAAATAAACAAAAGATTTGAAAGGAACATTTTCTTTTGTAAAATATGGTTTCCGAAAATTTAAAAACTGTTTACAACAGCGGTTTAAAAATATGGCTGGTTTCGGGATTTTTTGAAATGGCGCAGTTGCTTAATTTAAAGTTTTGTGTATATTTGTGTTGGCTTGGTGCTGGTTTTCGCCACATTTTTAAGCCTCAGAACGTTAGGTGCAATATTAACTGAAAATCGCGTGAAAATCATACAAACAATATTATTTTTATTTTTTAGTTGTTTAATATATTCAACTCCACAAATTCCTGATATTTTAAAATATAATGATAGAGAATTTGAATTGCATCACTTTTCACCAGCACATAAATATTTTGAAGATAATGGTTTTATTGTTCCAAAAGAAGCTTTAGAAACAACTGCGAATTCTAATATCTTTATGTTTAAATATGAAATTATAAATGAAAAACTCTTTTTAACTGATGTGAAAATATTCGTAGAAAAGAAAAATGAAAATGGCATTTTGCACTTTGTTGAGAAAAGTGTTTTTAAAAATTATTTTCCTTTAGAAGATAAAATATTAATGAATATATCTTCTGTTACGGTAATTTCATATGGAGAAACAATTTATACTGAAAAATATGGCTGGTCAGATGCTCATTCTGAAAATTATTTGATTTTTGAGTTTGAAAATGGTTACGTGAAAAAAAGTTTAGATTTAGATTACAAAAAATTCAAAAGTGAATCAAAAAAACAATTCAGAAAATTTAAAAAGTCAGAAGAATTTTTAATATTAGTAGATAGTGAAAGAATGAAAGAAGAAGTTGAACTTTATAATGAGTTTAGACCAAAAAAACTTCATTTAAATGCTGAAAAGTTAATTCAAAAAAATATTTTTTATAAAATTAAACAAATTGAATAAAAATACTGCACCTAACCGCTGTTTTGCACAATGGCTTAGGCTTGGTTTTTCCTTCGGAAAAACCTCTACGAATCAAAATTTTGTCTATATTTGTTGTGGTCAGTCTTGAATCACAAGCCACTGATGCAAAGCAGCCAAACGTTAGCAGTAATTATAAAAAATCAGAACTAAAATGAAATTCAAATATTTAATATTTTTAATATTTTTATACAATTCTACTTTTTCTCAAGAAAAGCTAAACACTTTTGAAATTTACAAAAAAGATAAAATTCACTATAAAAAATCTGATAATAATGTATTTACTGGTATTGCTGAATTTAAGAGAAAAAACGGACATATTGTCTTCGAAGAATTTTACAAAGATGGTTATTTAACTAAATATGTAATATATTACAATCTTGACATTCAAATTGTTTCAACCGAGATTTTATACTACGATAAAAGCGAAAATAAAAAAACAAAGACAGAATTTAGTTCTGTTGAAAACGAAAGAAAAGAAATTACTCATTATGATAGTAATGGCAAAAAGACATTAAATGAAATTTATAAAAAAAATATTTTAATTTATAGTTGTGAATATTTAAACAATAAAAAGCACGGGAAAGAATTTTGTATAACAGATAATGGAGATTTAAATACTGAATATTTCGAAAATGGAAAACGCTTAAAATAACTACTGCTAACAGCGGTTTGCATTAATGGCTGGGCTTGGGAAAATCCTCAATGGCACAGTTGTTTAATTTAAAGTTTTGTGTATATTTGTAATGGTTTGTGTTTGTGGCTCGCCATTAATTCAAGCCTCATAACGTTGTACCTAATACTATAAAACGAACATATATAATTCATAATTTATGAAATCAAAAATACTAATCATAATCATTCTTCTATCACAAAATTTATTTTCACAAAGTTTAACAGAAGAATATTTCAATTCTATGAAATCGCTTTGGGAAATTGAAATTACTGATGAAATGAAAAGTAAAATTGATCCTAAAATTGATGCTGATTATAAAAGAATATATGGTGTTGGTTTCCTTGAATCACAAGCAATTATCCAAAAAAATAATGCAGAAAATAAAATTACAATTTTAAAAAATATTTTAGCTTTAAAAAATCTTGGTACGGACAACAATGAAATCACAATTCTAACAGAAACAGGTTTTGATGAGCCAAATATGAAAGGCTTTGTAATCTATGCTGATAAATTTTATTTTTTTCAGGAAAATGTAAAAAAGAACTATAAAGTTGAATTATATTCTGACTATATAAAAGACTATTCAAAAATAGATGAAAATAATTCTCGTAGTATTTTATTCTTTATCTTAAAAGACAATAGATATGACATGATTGAAAACCTAATAGAAGAAGAAAAAAAAGACGAGGAAAATAATAAATTAACTCCAATTGTATCATATGAAATAATAAATTATAGTCCAACAAAAGAGAAAAAATTAAAACTTTACTACCTAAATGAATATGGAACTATAACGGAATAAAGTACTAGGTACAACACCGGTTTACTTCAATGGCGAGTTTCGGGATTTTTTGCAATGGCACAGTTGCTTAATTTAAAGTTTTTTCTATATTTGTATTGGCTTGGAGCTGGTTCATCGCCACTGAAAGCAAGCCGCAGAAACGTTGTACACAATATGAAAAATACTTTATACATAATCCTAATTGTTATATTATCCAATTGTAAAAATGCTAAAAATATGACTTCTGAAGAATATTTAGAAAAAGGTAAGTTTATATGGCAAAACTTTGTGCCGAAATCTGGACAAGCCGAAACTGTTCAAGGTGAATTACTAAGAGCAATTGAAAAATTACGTGACGAAGCTCACCGAAATGGAAACGCAAATTTTAATAAAAATTGTCATGGAATATTAGTTGAATATTTGAGAGAAAAACTAACGGATAAAAAAATATTCGACGCAGGAACAATTGAACAAATTAATACTGACTTAGATAAAATAAAAATTGAAAATCAACCTTATCTGGAAGATGACATATTTGACAGAATTGATGACCGAATTGTTGATTGGTTTATGTTTTATGGTGATAAAAAATTACACAAAAAAAATCCTGACTTGAATTGTTAATTAAAATACTGTGTACAACAGCGGTTTGCTTCAATGGCTACTTCCGGATTTTCCTACGGAAAATCCGCTGCTGAATGGAATGTTTTGTAATATTTGTAATGGCTTGGTGTTGGTTCAACGCCACTGAGAGCAAGCCGCAGAACGTTATAGTACATTTAAAAATCGAAAAGCAATAATTTCATGAAAGCTTTAATATTAATACTTTTTTTTACTTTAACAACAGTTAGCAATCATGCTCAAACCAACAGAGATGAAACATTAGTTGGTTTTAATTGCGGTATAAATGGTAGTCCATCAAAACTTGTTTTGGAAACAACAAAATTAATTAATAGTCAAAACTATAAAGAAATAAACTCTTATCTATATTCAAAAAATAGTGAGAAAATTTTTATGGCGATATTAATTCTCGAAAGACTTCACAAATTAAACTTATATAAAATTTCGGAAAAAGAATTAGAAATTATTACTAAGCTTAAATATTCCCCAATAATGATTTGGAATTGTATTGGATGTCTATCAGATTTCAATTCAATAAATGAAATACTTGAAAAGAATCTTTTAGGTTCAGAAGAATGGCTTGAAAAAACAATCCCAGCTAAATAAAAAACGTACTATAACAGCGGTTTGCTTCAATGGCTACTTCCGGATTTTCCTACGGAAAATCCGCTGCTGAATGGAATGTTTTGTTATATTTGTAACGGCTTGGTTTTGGTTCAACGCCACTGAGAGCAAGCCGCAGAACGTTGCACACAATATATTTTCCGAACTGCCACATAACGCTTCGCTCCTATTTTTTCGCAAGAAAATTAATGAAATTTATAAATGAAAAATCTTGCGTGATAATGGAAAACTGAAACCAAACTTTGTGAAAAACCTTCAAAGACAATTCTCAGCCGAAAAAATTTAGGAAAACCGAAACCAAACTTTGTGGAAACCTTCAAAGACAATTCTCGGATTTTAGCAATTTAAAGACAATTTTTAGCCCAAAACTTTGCGGAAAATTGAAAACCGAACCAAACTTTGTGGATAAATGTTGCGTTGAATTTTTCAGTTCGTGAAA
>NZ_JAMKFA010000034.1 GCF_025499515.1 Flavobacterium odoriferum | reverse complement strand
TAAATCGGATTGCTATATATTATTTTCTGCATGCTCTAAATCTAAACGTGATTTGTGTTTTTCTTACGCTACAACTTATAATTTAGTTGACGCATTTCTTTCTTTTAAAGTTCTGCACGAAACTGACGCCCAACGTTTTGCGGCTTGCTCTCAGTGGCGTTGTACCAACACCAAGCCATTACAAATATAACAAAACATTCCATTCAGCAGCGGATTTTCCGTAGGAAAATCCGGAAGTAGCCATTGAAGCAAACCGCTGTTAGTGTATGTTATTTATTTCCATTTCGGTGATTACTATTTCAATTGAACTTTCGTATTTTGTAGTTGCAATTTCTCCCAAACTTGTTTTCTTAGTAGTAAAAATTATTTTTCCGTTTTTAACTTCAATTTTGTCAACTAAATAAAATATGTCTTCATAAAAATATAAATCTTTAGTTGTTATATGTTGAGTTTCGTTTTTTTTATCAAAATATTTCACGACAATTTTTGACAAAGTTTTTTTCGGATTAATCATATAACCAATTTCAATTTTATATGAATTTGTTTCTTTGGTTTTATATGCGATTTCAATTTCCGTTTCAAATTTATTCAGCAAATTTTTCACTTCAATTATTTTTTCAATTTTTTCTTTGTCTTTTTCGAAAAGTAAAATTAAAGATTTGAATGTAAGGTCTTTGACTAATTTATTTTTTTCATATTCTGTTAGCGAATTAAATGTTTTTGGTTCAATTCCATAATCAACATATTTTATCCGTTTATCTAATTTTTTTTCGCTTTCAACTAAATTTCCCAATTTTAGATTTTCGGTAAAGTTTATATAAATATGGTCAAATTCTCCAGATATAAATTCAAACTCATTTAGTTTTCTTGCAATTCGTTGACCGATTGAATTTGTATCGTCAGTAATCTGGTGAACATTACCAATAATTCCGTTAAAATCTCCAGTGAAATCTTTCGGCTTTATTTCGTAATATCGAATATCTTTTATAATTCTGTCGGTTGATTTCATTCGGTTTTTCAATAATATACACTAACGTTTCGCGGCTTCATGAAGTGGCGATAAACCAAGACCAAGCCTTCACAAATATAACCAAAACTTTTAATTAAAAACCCTTCCGCTTTCAGATAAATCCCATACCTCGCCATTTCTTGAAACCGCTGTTGTGCGATCGGCTTTCTATTTTATTACTATTTTCTCGTGTATTATTTTGTTATCATTATAATATACTTTTACAATGTAAACCCCAGCGGAATGATTTGATAAATCTATTAAAGTTTGTTGATTTAATGAAGATTGTTCCATGATTAGTTCTCCAAGAATGTTATAAACTTCAATTTGTAATTTGGTTAATGATTGTGTTTCTATTTTAATTAGACTATTGGAAGGATTAGGATAAATAGTAATATCTGAATGAAAGTTAAATTCTGAATTCTCTAGGTTTTCTGGAGAAAATTTAAATATAACTCCATCTCCATTTTCACCGCCACTTGAGGTCATTCCATATAAAAATGTTCCATCTGAAATCAAAGACCTACGTGGATAGCTTCCGTGAGTAGTACCATCAAAATCGAGTAGTTTTGAAAAGCCAGTACCATCAGGTTTTATTCTAAAAATGATACCGATGCTATTAACACCACCAAACATTGTCATTCCATAAATATAATCTCCTAAAATGACAAGATTATCCATTGGTTGTTGACCATTATTTCCATTAAAACTAAATAATTGTTGATATTCAGTGCCATCGGGTTTAACTTTAAAAACACTCCCAATATCGTTAACACCACCTGTTCCTGTTGTTCCATACAAAAATGTCCCGTCTGAAATAAGAGAGCCATATGGATAATTTCCACTTGGAGCACTTGCAAAATCAACTAGTTTGGAATATCCTGTACCGTCTGGTAATATTTTAAATACAGTGCCACTATAATATGAACCACCAGCCGCAGTTGTACCATATAAAAACGTTCCGTCATAAATTAATTCCCCATAAGGAAAACGTCCCGAGAGCGTTTCAGAAAAATTAAACAACGTTTCGAAATTCGAGCCATCAGTTTTTATCTTAAATATAGTGCCATCTGTACCTCCATAATTAGTCATTCCATAAAGAAAGTTTCCAATTAAAAAAAGTCCGCTCCAAGGAGTGCTACCGTTGAATCCGTTAAAATTATGAAGTGTAGTAAACTCACTTCCATCAGGTTTGATTTTATATATTGTTCCATGAGTATTGACACCATTATCTCCTTTAGTAGTACCATACAAAAATGTCCCGTCAGATATTAGGGTTGCATAAGCATGATAACCACTAACCGTAGGGTTAAAATCAAAAATTTTTAAATAATCCGTTCCGTCTGGTTTTACTTTAAAAATAACTCCACTGTTGTATAAACCCCCATAAACAGTTACTCCATATAGATATGTTCCGTCATAAAAAAGACTACTAAATGGATAACCACCATTAGCACCACCATCAAAATCATGAATTTTAGTAAACTGAGCAGAAGATGAAAGTACCTTTATCAGAAATAATAGTGTAAAAAAGATTTTCATTTTTTTCATTTTTTCATTTTTTTACGCTTCAGTTTTATAAGCTGTCGCACAACGTTCTGAGGCTTAAAAATGTGGCGAAAACCAACACCAAGCCTTCACAAATATAACCAAAACTTTAAATTAAACAACTGCGCCATTTCAAAAAATCCCGAAACCAGCCATATTTTTAAACCGCTGTTGGCGGTTCGGTTTTATTTTTTTTATTAGTAATTTCTTCAATTCTGTTTTCAACATGTTTTTTGTATTCAAGGTTTTTCTCTGAGTTTTTTATTATTCTCGATATTAAATATTCCCTTTGAAGTTTAGTTAATGGTTTTTTATTTTCCATAATTATGATTGTTGTTTTTTTTTCGCTGTTAATAAAATAAATTATGAAACCTGCAAATACAAAAAAATATGTAAATCCAAATGTAAATATTTTTAACATGTTTAAAAATAATAAAATTATAGCAATAAAAACAGCGGTTAAAATATTTTGATTAAGTATTGTCTTATCGATTATCTTGGTTGAATAATAACCATAAACAATAATAAAAATTATTGCTAATATTCTAAAAATTGTTTTGTCAAGTATTTGATATTTATCAATTACTATATCAAATATATATGGAATTATGCATAATGAAATTAAATATAAAAATAATAATCGTAAAATATTCATAAAAAAGTGGTTAAATCATTCCGCCACAATTAAGCGAATGAAAATTAAAATTAATTATTATGACTGTAATAGAAAACCAAAAAATTAAATTTATCATGGATGAGTTTACAAAATTTAAATCACTAATAGATTGTTTTCCTGAATCGTTCACCGTTGTTTACGATAAAGAAAACGGATATTGCTTAACTATGGATTTAGATTCTTTAGAAACTCACTTGGTTGAGGAAGATTAAGTTTATCTAAAACATTTTCAATACTTTGATAAACTAAAAAACTCCCGTATAATTTAAAATTACAAATTATTCTATATTTATTAGTTTCATATTTTTCAGTATTAATTCCTGATATTCTTAATTTAATAGAACTTCCTATTTCTTTACCAATTAGAATATCTTTATAATAATTGATTATGTAATTTGAATCTTCTAAACTATATAAATTTGTTTTCATTTTTCCTTTTTTATACTTTCCAACCAAACTGACCGCCAACGTTCTGCGGCTTGCTCTCAGTGGCGTTGAACCAACACCAAGCCATTACAAATATAACAAAACATTCCATTCAGCAGCGGATTTTCCGTAGGAAAATCCGGAAGTAGCCATTGAAGCAAACCGCTGTTGTGTACAGTTATTTATAGCTATAACTGAATTCATTTTGCAGTTTTATCCTAAAATATTCTTTTTTACTTTTAAGTAGACCATTTTTATCATAACTAAAAATAGTAAATCCCATTAGTTTATTTTGCTTTTTATAGAATCTTTCAATTTTAATTAATCCAAATTGATTGTATTCATATTTAAAATATTCATAATCACTTTCATCTCGCTTTAAGATTCTACCATGTTTATCATATTCATAAATAAATTTTTTTCTATATTTTTCTCTCGTTGGAAAAGTTCTACTTACAAGTATTCCGTTTTTATAATTTTGAATTTCATAAAGCAAAGTATCTTTATAAATTTCTACTTTCTTTAGTTTTCCTATGATGTTATAAAAATAAACTTCCTTTTCACCTTCGTAGTTGACTAACCAATTAAGTTTGCCGTTTTTTCTGATTTTTTTTTCGATTTTATATTTCCATTCTCTTAATGAATCTTTTTCAAAACTTATGTAAATACTGTCTAAAATTCCAAAATTATCATAGAAGTTAATATGTTTTCCAAATGAACCAGAAAAATAATGAAGTTTAAAGTTTGATTTCAGGTCATTATTAAAATAATTAGTTTTTGATTCAAAAATTGAAATTAAAGGATATTCTTTTTCTTCTTTTCGTAAGTCGATAAGTTCTTCTTTGTAAATTCCACTTTTATATTTTGTTGTTATTTTGTCTAATATCGAATCTTTTTTCGGGATATTAATCTTCCATTCATATTGAACAAAACTAACTTTTGACGTATCAATTAGTGTTTGAGAATAACAAAAATTATAAAGGAGAAATAAAAATATTAGATATGTCTTTTTCATAATTGTACACAACGTGTCGCCGCTTCACGAAGTTGCGGATTTTCAACACTTTTGATTACAAATATAGACAAAATTTAGTTTCAAAAATTAACAATTCTGATAAATCCCAACCCCGCAATTTCGTGAAACGGCTGTTAGCAGACGTTTTTTTATTAGGCAATATTTTTTTCGAAAATTTCTTTCTCAATATAAATTGGACTATTTTGTCTTAGACATAAAGTAATTAGATCAACTGTTCTTGCTTGAAATATTTTGCTTTTCTCTTTTCTATAATATTTTGCAATTGATTTGTAATGACCTTCTTTATTTAATTCGTTAATCAACATATATTCCAATTTTAGGCCAAATTCTTCAACTACATTTTTGAATAAAATTTCTACAGTTTCAACTGAAGGCTCTATTTTTTCTATCGCTAAAGCGATTGTTTGACTTTCAGTTTTTCTAGTTCCAATAAACATTTTTTGCTTTCTATCATTTTTGTTGATTAATTTTAAAGCATATTTTTGATTATCTCTTCTAAATAACTTTTCGAATAAATTACTTTTAATATTATATATTTTTTCAACTTCTAATTCTATCCAATCTTTACTTATCATTTTTAGAGTTTTTCGTGGTTAATATCTTTATATTATACGCTTTTTCCTTTAAAATATTCGACAATATGGCTAATTTCTGATTCTGAATAATTTAAATCATTTAAGCTTATTTTTATTATTTTTTTGTTTTTGAGTAAAACATTTAACTTATAAAAGCTGCTAATATCAGAAGAATTTAATTCTTCAATTAATGTAGACTCAATTTCTGACCATTTAATTTGTTTTCCATTTTCTAATATTAGATTATCATTTGAGATAATTAATTTTGGTCTTTTATTTATAATTTTAAATATTGGAAAAGCTAATGTTGTAAAACAAAATATCATTATTAATGATTTATTCGAATATGTTTTTAAGTTATACAATAAATAAATATTAATAACCATAAAAAAAAGCAACAGTTGATAATTTAATTTAGCAGAGTTTTTTAAAACAACTTTTTCAATATAATCTTTTTCAATAAACTCTTTTTGCAATTTTGTTTCTACAAATTTTGAATCATTAAAAGTATTCTTTAAAAGTTTTATTAATTTCATTTTTAGCTTTTTAAACTTTTTTTCGTTACGCGGTCATAAAATGTCTGCTAACGTTCTGCGGCTTGCTCTCAGTGGCGTTGCACCAACACCAAGCCATTACAAATATAACAAAACATTCCATTCAGCAGCGGATTTTCCGTAGGAAAATCCGGAAGTAGCCATTGAAGCAAACCGCTGTTAACGGCTGCTTTTTAACTTTCAAAGTTATAAATATCCCCAAACTCATTGTTGCATTTACGGTAAAAACTTTTCGGTAAACCATTTTTAAAATTGACTTTAGTCATTACTTTTTTGTCGCAATCACTATCAGTATTTTTGAATATTAAGAAACCATTATCTAGTTTGATTGGTAAATCACTTGAAGTTGTAACATAATAGTTTCCTATATATTGATTTTTGTCATTAAAAATTAATATTCTGCTAGTCGCTCTACCAGATATACCCCAATTCCACACAGAATTCATTATTTTATAAATTTTACCTTTTTTAGTTTTCACATTTCCTAAATAAGTTAAGTTGGTTTCTGTATCTCCTTTTTCGTTCCATTTTCCAAAAGTAAATTCTTTACCAATTATATTTTTCCTCAAAACCTTGAGTCTAAAGTTTGAATCATCTATTTGCCCATAAGTGATGAATGATAGAAAGAGTAGGAGGAAAGTAACTTTAAGTTTCATTTCAAGTTCTGTTTTGGAAAAGTTGCCGTTAACGTTTCTCGGCTTGAAAATTGTGGCGACGAATCAACACCAAGCCAACACAAATATAGAAAAAACTTTAAATTAAACAACCGTGCCATTTCGGATTTTCCCGACACTCGCCATATTTTTAAACCGCTGTTAAATGCAGTATTATATTTTCACGAACTGAAAAAAATCAGCGCAACGTTTATCCGCAACGTTTGGTTCGGTTTTCAATTTTCCGCAAAGTTTTTTGCTGAGAATTGTCTTTGAAGGTTTTACACAAAGTTTGGTTTCAGTTTT
>NZ_JAMKFA010000033.1 GCF_025499515.1 Flavobacterium odoriferum | reverse complement strand
AACAACCGTTTTTTTATCCATTCCACAATCGCAAGGAAGCCCGAAACTTTCCATTCAAAAATCAACATTCGGATTGGTTAAAATTTGAGCTGTTTTTTTTGAAATAATGCCTACCGCTAAATTTCAATCGGAGTGAAAAACGTCTGGCATTATTTTAAAAAAAATTGCATCCATAGGGGTTTGGGGAAATGGAAGATTTCCCCAACTGAACTTACCTAGTGCGTTGGCAGTAGCGAAACAAGGGTATAGTTTTTTATTTGCTTAACGAGATTTTCTGATTGCTTTTATTGTTGGCTTGATGCTTCATCTGTTCTGTTGAAAATATGTTTTCTTATTTTAATGAAAGCATCTTTATTATTGAGTAGCATCAAGACAGCTTAAAAGCAATTTACTACTAAACG
>NZ_JAMKFA010000032.1 GCF_025499515.1 Flavobacterium odoriferum | reverse complement strand
TGCTTCATCTGTTCTGTTGAAAATATGTTTTCTTATTTTAATGAAAGCATCTTTATTATTGAGTAGCATCAAGACAGCTTAAAAGCAATTTACTACTAAACGTCTGGCAAATAAAAAACTATACTCTTGTGGGCAAATTTGATTTTTGAGGATGCCTGACTTGTCTTTTGAAATGGGTATTTTCTATTTACTACAAATGTTGTTGTGTTACGTTATGGCATCTTCAAAAAACAATGAAAATACTTTACCGCTTTTGGGTGGGAGCGTTGGCTGAGCGGATATTTTACATAATGAAATTATAGTTCTAAAAAAAAACCATCGAAAATATTAACGCTTTTTTTTGAACTATAATGTTGCCTTCATTATGTAAAATAGCTTGGGAGTGGTTTTTAGCGTTGGGAAGCTCTTGTTTTTCGAGCGTTGGGAAAGTGCAGGGCTTTTTTTGCCTGTTTTATGTGCGATGGGGTTGGGAAAATAAAACAGGCAAAAAATGCTTTGCACAGATTGGAAAAAAACAAGTGCTTAGAGCGTTGGGAGAAAACCACTAGAGCGTTGGCAGAGCGTTGGGTTGGGTGGGTGAAAATACTTCAGCGATAGCGTTCCTATTTTTTTAATATAAATTTTAAAACATTAATGAAATAGTATAAATAAAAAAACTCTCCTAAAAAATTAGAAGAGTTTATAATATTTGAGTTGTGACAATTAAATAGATTTCAACTTATTATTTAGCTTATTAAAATTATCGTCCGAGCCAATAATTTTGCTTACTAATTGAATTTTATTTTTACCAAATGTATCGTCTAAAGATACACGCTTATCTTTATCCTGAAAAGTTACAATTTGCTTTTTCCCAGAACTTTCAATTAATTTTCTTAATAACTTACTCATAATCAAGAGGTGTTTATTATACAAAAGTAATAGATTATTTTAAATAATCTAATTTATTTAACAATTTATTCGCCTTTATATTCTTCTTTTAATTCAAAAACAATAAAGTGATAGTGTTGGCTATTTTGAATATTGAAAGGTTCATAGTCAATATTATCAACGTTTATAGCATCTGTTACATCTTTACCTATAGGTGTTTCAACAACATTTAAATTTTGTATGATCCCTCCCTTAACGGTAAAATATGTTGATAACAAATCTATTTTATCACATATTTTCATTTTGTAAAGTCTATGTTTTAAAGCTGTATTCCCATAGAAAGTTAATTTACTTTCTGTATTATTAGATAGAAAATCTAAAGCACATCCAAAAACTGTTGTCAAAACCTTATCAGCATCAGATTTGTTATTATCTCTTGACATATCAGATACTGCTTCAATACCATCATCTGAAATAGTAATATTCCCAAAACCTAAGTTATAATAACCTTCTAAACTAGGGTATTGAATAACAGAAACCCGTTTTGGCACTTCTTTTTCACCAATGCTTACAAAATCATATTTATAGTTAATGGGATTGCCATCGACTACTTCAAAAGGATATGATTGATTTAATAGTTCATCCATATTTTTTTATTTATATCAAATTTTATCTAAATGTTAGGCTTGTATTTTTTTTACAATTTTAGACCAAGCTATATTCTAACTTTATTTTCCACTTTTTCCAATCAGGCATTATTTTTTCTTGTAATTCATAGAATGCTTTGTTATGGTTGTGATGCACTAAATGACATAGTTCGTGTATCATTACATATTCAATACTTCCTTTAGGTGCTTTAATTAGTTCGGGATTTAATATTACTTTTCCTTTTACTGTGCAACTACCCCAACGCTTACTCATTGAGCGTATTTCTACTAAAGGTTTTTCAATATCATATTTAGTAAAGAGATTTATTTTTTCTTCAAGAACTGAATTAAAATGTTCAATTGCTTTTTCTCTATACCAATTTCTCACAACAGTTTCTACCTTAGTATTTGATTTGTGCTGTACAACTAATTTACCTCTGTATGCCTTTACTTGATTTATTTGACCTATTTCTGATTGTAAAATATATTGTCTTCCAAGATACAAATGTGTTTCTCCATTAATATACTTTCTAGCCGGTGTTAAAGGATGATAGGATAAAAATTCATTTTGTTGTTTTAATATCCAACGTGCTTTTTCCTTAACTTTTTCTTCAATTTTATCATTACTTGTATCTGATGGAGCATATACCTTTACTGAACCTTCAGGAAATACTTTTATACCTAATGTTTTTCTATCTTGAAAAATTAGTTCATAGCTTATTTCCTTTTTGCCGTATTTAATATTGTTGGTTTTAACTATCATTATACAAACTTGATTTTTGCAATATTTAATCCTTGTTCTACTAAATCATCTATTTGTTTGAATGAAATATCTAAATCATACTTTGCTTTTAAATCAAAAATATAATCATCAATAGCAATTTTAATTTTACCTTCAATATCTGTTTTGTTTTGCCAATCAATAATTAATATTTCATCTTCATAAACAATTGAACGAATGATAGCATCTATTTCTACTGCAATTTCTATTGCAATTTCTGTTTTAAAAACTAGCTCTTCTTTAAATATTTCTTTTACTAAATTGTAGATAGCAATACCCGTATCATTACCATTTAATTCATCTGGAATATTGTTTCTTTTACCGCTTAAAAATTCAGCTTCAAACTCTTTAACCTTTCTTAAATATTCTGCTTCTGTAATGCGTTCTAAACGATATGTTTCAATTGTCTCACGAATTAAAGCCGATAAGTTTTTATAATATATTGGGTCTTCATTAACTTTTACATTAATAGCTCTAATTGTTCTACTAGCTATATGGTCTGCTTTTGCTGCTTTACCTGTTAGTTTTTCAACTTCTGCTTCTCTTTGTTCTTTATCGAAAATGTTTACTAAATCTGTTATCCTTAACATATCACCTTCAGTTGTAATATGCTTGTCTATTAGTTTTTGTATTTGTGGTTCGTAAGAGGCATAATCTGCTTCGTCAGAATATCTTCTTTTAACTGAAATTCTTAATTCCAAAAAGAATTTTAAATCCTTTTTGTATTTGGCAATTACTTTATCAGGTGTTTTTGTTTCAAACTCATAACTTGATAATGCTAATTTTAGCAACCTTGCAAATATTGATACCTTTTCATAAAAGTTATGTCTTATTTCTTCATCTGCTAATAACACTTCATAAGCTGGTTCGTCATACTTATTAGATACGGTTTTGAAAATATCCCAAACTTCTGAATGTGCTTGTGGAAGTTTTTTAATTTCATCGTTGATATTAGTAAAAGTACCCGCTAAATCTTCTTCATCATAAGCATTATCGCCTGAATAGGTTTCTAAAGCTTTGTCTAAGTTTTCAAGGTTACCATAATAATCAATGATATATCCGTAATCTTTACCCGGATGTAATCTGTTTACCCTTGCAATAGCTTGTAATAATGTATGCTCTCTTAATGACCTTGTGATGTATAAAACAATGTTTCTAGGAGCATCAAAACCAGTTAATAGTTTATCAACAACAATAATAATTTCTGGTGTATCTTGTTTTTTAAATGCACTAATGATTGATTTTTCATACTTTTCAGTAGTACCGTATTTATCCATTTTAGCTTTCCAAAATGCTTTTACTTTATCATCAACCTTATCAAAAGCGTCTTCTTCTCCTTCTCGTGTATCAGGTGCAGAAATAATTACTTCGGAAGTTACTTTTCCTATTTCATCAAAATATTCTTTGTACTTGATTGCTGTTGCTTTGTTTGGGGCTACTAATTGTCCTTTAAATACTGTTCCTTGCCAATTGTCTACAAAATGTTCAACAATATCCCAAGCTCTTGCATAAATAATTTGGTCAGCCTTATTTAGCATATTCTTACTACTGTACTTTCTTTTTAAAGCTGCTTTTCCGTAAGGTGTTAATGGTTCAGAGATTTTATTAAAATAATTGTCAATTGGATTGTCATTTACTTCAATTAAATTGTGTCTTCCCTCATAAAGTAAAGGAACAACTGCACCATCAGCAACCGCATCATTTATAGAATAAACATCAATTAAGCCACCAAATTTATTAGCTGTACTTTTTTCCTTTTTCATTAATGGTGTTCCTGTAAATGCTAAAAAGCAAGCATTTGGGAATACTTGTTGCATTCTTACGTTGAAAGAACCATATTGACTACGATGTCCTTCATCTACCAAAACAAAAATTTCAGAAGACAGAAAAGGTGTTACAGAAGCATCTACCGCTGCTTTAAATTTGTGTATTAAAGTAGTGATTACAGCATCGCCAGGTTCTGCAATAAGATTTAATAAACTTTTGTCTTTTTTAAGTTTTTCAAATTCTTTATCTGATAGTTTTTCTCCTTTTAATTTTTTGATAATTTCTTTTGATGCTCCAACTTCTGCATTTTCTACAGGAAATTGACACTTTTGAAATGTTTCTGTTATTTGACTATCTAAATCTATACGGTCTGTAACTAATATGATTTTAGGATTTTTAATGTTAGGATGTGCCGCAATCAATTGAGCTAACATAACCATTGTTAATGATTTTCCGCTTCCTTGTGTGTGCCAAATTACACCGCCTGTGTATTTGTTATTTGTTTTAGTATTTAAACGTGCTAACGTGTTTTTAATCCCAAAGTATTGTTGATACCTAGTTATTTTTTTTACTCCATCATCATATACTATATAATTGAACATTAAATCTAATATTCTTTTTGGTTGGCAAAAACTGAAGATTAGTTTATCTTGTTCCGTAACGGTTTCTGCATTATCAACCACATTAGAGATAAACTCATTTCTTTTTTCGTGCCAATCAATTAATTTATTCCAATCGTCTTTGTTTACTGATTTTGTTTTGATGTCTGAAATACTTTCTTCCCAAAGCACTTGTTCTTCTTTGGTTTTAAATAATTCTTTCCAAAAACTCCAAAACTCTTTAGGTGTTGCAGTTGTTGCAAACTTTGCATCGTTTACAGCAATAGACATTACTATGTTTGAATAAAGATATAATGAACGTATGCCATCATCTTGTTGATTGCGTAAGTGTTGTTCAATACCTTTATCGATAGGCTCTTTTACTATTGGACTTTTACATTCAATAACCACCATAGGAATACCATTTATAAATAAAACTATATCTGGTCGATAATGGTCGTTTCTTTCTGAACGTAATACACTAAATTCTTCGGTAACATGATAGGTGTTATTTTCAAGGTTTTTCCAATCAATATATTGAAAAGAGAAACTCTTTTTGTCACCTAAAATTGTTTGTTCTAGACTTTTTCCTAATGTTATTAGTTCATAATAAGCTTTATTAGCTGCAATATATCCATCTTGAACAGGTAAATCTCTTAATGCAAGTAAACCATTACTTATATTTGCATCTGTAAATTCAAACTCTTTTTGCTTGTATTCAATCTTGTTTATTTTACGCAATTGTTCCTTTAGAATATCTTCTAATAAAACATTAGAAGTCCTATTGCCTCTAGCTTCAAGAGCTTCATCAGGTGTAAGATATTGCCAACCTATATTCATTAAAAGTTTTAATGCAGGTAGTTGTGCTATATGATCTTCTATAAAAGATGGAGTATTCATATCTATTGATTTATCTTTATTAATAGCGTTTTTTGGTACAACTATTGTTTTATTAAAATTAATTACTATCTTTGCAGTGTTCATTCTACCATACTAGTGAGAATTGAATTACGAAGTCCGATACGCCCAGAAGTGTACCGGACTTTGCGGTTTAATACACTATTGGCAATCTATTTTTGAACTTATTTTTTATCATATTTGGACCACCATATTTTTTTTCTAAATAATAAGCAGTAATAAAATAATAATCAATCCCACTACTTTGTGGCTCTAGTATTATTACATATTCTTTCTCTTTATTATGTATATAAGTTCTAATAACATCTTTACCATCAATTCTATTGTTACTGCTAAAAACTTCAACTTCAGAAGTAATTAATTCGTTTATATGTGGTAATATCCAATGTAGTCTTTTTGACCTTTCAAAATCAAAGACGTTTCTTGTTTTAATTACTTTACCTCTTTTGTCCTTTTCAACATCTTCTGTTTTATGTGTTAAATGTTTAAATAAGCTTTCTACATCTATAACATCTTCTTTTTTTAAAGGACGTATAATTTTAGTTCTAAAATTGAAATCTTCATTGTCAGCAATATCTCTGTCAAAAACAGCTCTCAATGAAACTTTCCTTTGTGCCTCTGTAAAATGATTGATTTCTAAAAAGGCATCATATTTTTTAATTAGATTAATTGCCATTTTTTAAATCGATAAAAAAGAGGTTGAACTTATTTTCTGCTTTGTTTGTTTTTTGAGTTAGAGGTTTACCACAATGTCTTTCTATTTTTTCTATAATATTATTTTTTGCAGTAACAATATTCATTCCTCTTAATTTATAATTTATAGCTCCCATCAACACATCTGTAAGTTGCATTAGTTCACTTTCGTAGGAACGGATAACTTGAAGGTTTCTAATATTATTATAGTCTCTTTCGAGGTATGTTTTAAGATTTCTTGCTTTAAGATATGATTGTGTATCTTTTATATCAATATAAATATTGTAATTAAATTCAGGATTAATTTTTTTGTTGAGTAATTGATAATACATTTTATCGTAAAAATCGTTATGATTTTGATTATGCGATTTATGGTCTAACTGAGACTTATCTATTACAATTGCTCTAAAGTTTAAATCACTATTAAAAAAATAATCAACCATTTCATTATAAAAAGGATATTGCGATTTTGAAATTGAACTCCATTTCATTTCTCCTTTATAGAAATGTTTCATTTTCATTTCTCTAATGTTTTGATTGTGCATTTTAAGCAAATGATATGGCGTACTGATGTAGGACAAAATCATAAAAGGTTGCCCATCATTTTCTATATGGGTACTTTCGTCGCAATAAAAATTATATGTTTTACTCATAACTGTTTTTTCTTATTTTACATTCACTCTTATTTTTCCTGTTAGCAACTGCTGCATTAATCCTTTCTTTTGTAACTGTAATGCTTCTAGCTTGGTTTCGTAGCTTTTTAATTCTTGGTCTGCTGTTTCTAATGCTAATGCGATAGCTGTTTGCTCTTCATAAGATGGAACGTTAACTTTAATTTTAGAAAACTCTTGCCATCTTAAGCCACCTCGTCTATCAATAGAACCTTCCATTCGTTTTTGATACTCTTGGATATAAGTATTAGATTTTAATACTCTAAATAGAAATTCATCATTAATATCATCGTCTGTTTTAAAAACAGTGTACATTGGACTAATTAATGCTTTCTCATATTTACTTTGATAACCAATTGAGCCTTCTTCAATGTGATTGGTAGCATAAGCAAAAACATTTTTCTCAACTATTTTATAAGTTTTGAGATTATCACTATAAATTTTTCTGCCAAAATATTCTAATGAAGGAACTAAGCCGTTGTGTTTTGTGCAAGATAAAACTATCAAATCTTCATCTTCCTTGTTTTTCGAGGATATTTCTATTGAAATATCTTTTATTTTTTTAAGCTTCCACAATTCGTCAAAACCACTTAATCTTTTTTTCCCTTTTAGTAATTGTTGTGCAAGTCCTTTGTTTCTATCTTTTAATGTATTTATTGTTGTTTTACAGTTTGTAATAGCATCATCCCAAGTAGAAAGGATTTCGGCTATTTTTTGTTGTTCAATAATAGATTTAGGATATACTATCTTTATTGTCTTTAGGTCTTTACTGTAAATGTGTCTTACAGTCGAGCCTGTAACTAATTTAATTATTTGTGATTTCTGAAAATTTATAATGTAACTTAAATAAACATAATCAATTTTTATTGTTGGTCTTAAAATATTGATATCTCCACCCAAAATAACATTGTCTAATAGAATTGTTGAAGCTTTTGCCAACCCTTCAGGCGTAACATCAGATGCAGGCATTAAAATGTCACCATATCTACTGAGGTTCCCTGATTTAACATTAGTAGAAGAAACAATATTTTTGATTATTTCATTATATACTGTAAATAATTCACCATAATGAATACATTTAAAATCACCATTTTCTACAATATCTGTTTTAGAAAGATTACTTCCTTTGGAGAATGATATTATTTCAGCTAACCTTTTTATTTCCCAGTCAATTGGGATTATCCCAATAGCTGTTTCCTTGTAGCTGTTTGACATCGTATTAATATTATTGTGGCTTAATATCGGAGTTGTATTGATGTTGCTCATATCTTTATTTTAAAATCCTAGCTCCATTAAATACTTGTTCATTTTATCTTCAACCGAAACCAATTCTTTTTTTAATGATACAATTGTTTCTTGTGTTTGTTTTACATCAATAGCTACTTCCTCTTCAAACGTATCTACATAACGAGAAATGTTTAAGTTATAGTCGTTTTCTTCTAAATCTTTTATGGTTGCTCTAAATGCATATTTATCTTCTACAACAACACCCTTTTCAGAATTTAAAGGAGTGACTTTTTGAAAATTAACATAAGTATCAACTATCCTTTTAATATCACTTATTTTTTCAGTATCACGAAGTTTGTTTTGATTTTTACCTGCTTCATAACCTTTGCTAGCATCTATAAACAATACATCCGTATTATTACCTTTTGCTCTATTAAAAATTAAAATTGAAGCCGGAATACCTGTACCAAAGAATAAGTTTGCTGGCAAACCAATTACTGCTTCTAAAAGATTTTCTTCTATTAATTGTTGACGAATTTTACCTTCGCTACTTCCACGAAACAAAGCACCGTGAGGCATAATAACCCCAACGCGTCCTGTATCTTCATAAGTAGTTTCAATCATGTGGCTAATAAAAGCGTAATCGCCTTTACTTTTTGGAGGAACTCCTCTATGGTAACGGTTGTGCATATCAGCAATAGCAGTTTCTGCACCCCATTTGTCTAAAGAAAATGGAGGATTTGCGGTAACGATGTTGAACTTCATTAAATTATCTCCTTCTAGTAAACGAGGATTGTTTAAAGTATCTCCCCACTCAATAGTAGCATCGTCTATCTCGTGCAAAAACATATTCATACGAGCCAATGCCCAAGTGCTTCCGTTTACTTCTTGACCATACAAAGCAAAGTTGTTACTTCCTACTTCTTTAGCCATTTTTATTAATAGCGATGCACTCCCACACGCAGGATCACAGATACGGTCTCCTGGTTGTGGATTTAATAATTTTGCTAATAGTGTTGATACTTCGCTAGGTGTGTAGAACTCGCCCGATTTCTTACCTTCTTCACCGGCAAACATCGAAATTAGATATTCGTAAGCATCACCAATAATATCATTACCATCTAAATGAGAAGGCTGTAAATCCATTGCTGCAAAATCAACCAATAAATTTTTAAGTCTTCTGTTTCTATCTTTAGTTTGTCCTAGATTATTTTCTGAATTAAAATCGATGCTTCTAAAAACTCTGTCTAATTTACTTCTGTTAGCATCTTCAATACGTTCTAATGAAGTGTTGATTAACTCACCTAAATTAGGTTCGTTTCTGTTTTCAAAAAGAAATTCAAAGGTTGCGTTCTCTGGAAGTTTGAAACGCTCATTTGCTAAGGCTCTTTCAATACGAGCTGTGTCACCGTTGTATTTTGTAGCATAGAAATTCTTTTTGTCTTTCCAAACATCCGATACATACTTTACAAATAACATAGTTAATACATAATCCTTGTATTGATTACTATTCAGCACACCTCTAAAAGTGTCACAAGCTTTCCAAACGATTTGATTAATTTCTTTTTGTGTGATTTTATTTTCCATAGTAATCTATTTTACGATTTTATTAATTATACCTTGAAACAAGGCTTTTTTATGTTCTATAATTTGATTTGATAATTTTATTTCTTCTGAATGCAAGGCACTAATTGTAGCTATATTGTTTTGTATTTCCAATTTTGGTATGTCAATCATAATACTTTCTAATTCACCTTTTCTAATAGATGGAATAGAACTACCAGCACCCATACTTTGAAACTGACTTTGGTATTTTTGAGAGTTAAACAAAGTTGTAATATAATCAGGATTTACTTTTTGTTTATTTGGTCTAATAACATAGAATATAGAAGAAGCAATTGCTGGTCCCATAGATTTATTATAAGTCCAAGCAAAATTTCTAAATCCTTTACCCACAAAAAGCACATCACCATCTTCTAAAAGGTGACTTTCATTTTTATTGTCTATATTTACAAATGCATCTATAACACTTTGAAGATTACCAAAATCATCAAAGTTTTTAGCTTGCAGGTATTTAGCAAAACCCTTTTCAAGTGGTTTTACATAAAGTCCAAACTTTATATTTGCAATATCTTTTAACTGTTTCTGCATCTATACTATTTTGTAGAATGTTTCAAATTTTTTACAAAGATATAAAAAATAATTGAATATCCTAATAAATATTTTTGTAGAGTTATTCAAAATTATAAAATCTTTTCATAAAACCCTGTTTTAGGTTGTTTTAAATACTTACCTAAACATGATTTAAGAAAATTACCCACTGAACGCTCTTGAATATCAAACTTTTTACCGATTTCAATTGCTTCTTTTCTTTGGAAGTTGTTAGGTAATGCGTCAAAGAATTTCTTTTTGTTTTCACCTGATTTAAATGGCCCTTGTCCTACTTGCTTTGGCAGATTAGTAAACATTATAACACTGTGTTGAATGTAGGTTTTTGTTAGTGTTAATGCTGTTTCAAAATCAATATCTGAACAATAGATTTCTTTGTGATAATCATTTGTTGCAAACTTTCTTATAGCTGTGAAAATCATACAAAAACGATATAATATCAATCCTAAACGCTTAACTATACTTAGGGCATCTTCACTGACAAAAGTGTTTATTTGTTCTAAAAACGAACTGAAAATAGGATTAAATCTTTCCCATTGTTCTTCGGTTAAATGTAAAATCAATTCGTCTCTTTCGTAAAACTCTACCAACTTTAAAACTAATTTTGATTGTTCTGTGAAATAGTCTGTTAAGTTTACAGGGTTTCCTTTTGGTGATGGGTCTAACCATATTGCATCTGTTTTAAAAACATAGAATATAAATCGACTAAATAAACCATCTTCTGCTGATGCAATAATATTAAATACTTGTTTTGGTGTTCCTGACAATGCTACAGCCAATTGCGGATTTTCAACTTCTAAATATTCGCCATCTGTTTTGATACTTTTCGATATTCTTTCGTGATGAAAAGATTTTCGTAACATATCTGAATACGAACCCCAATCATTTTTAAATGTTTGTCCTAATGTATCTGCTTCGGTTTCACAAATAATTCCTCTACCATCGTTCCAATCTAAATGCTGCATTATTTTTGCATTACTCGTGTTTGCCGGAATATAAACAACTTTAAATTTTGGAGGCATTGGCATTTCTTGACCTGGTTCTAGCTTTCCTTTACCTTTTAATGTTTTGTAAGCTGATAGATTTTCTTCATATATTTTTTTGTCATCTAATGATAGTGCTAATGTTTTATTGTGGTATTTATCGGCTAATGCTTTTGCAAATTTTAATGCACCTTTCCCTGAAGCTGCTGGAGCTAAAATAAATGAAAACAAACTTGGATAAACAACACTACCACCATACAGCCCCGATACATTAGGTAAGCAACCTGAGATAATTGCTAAAGCACCCGTTAGAAAAACATCTCTTTCTCTTTCTTGAGTGAATGCTTGACAGCTTTCAAACAAAATAGGTGGTAGGTTATCGTAAACCGATTGTGGAATTGTTGGAGTTGCTTTTAGACAATCTTCATAATCATCAAAATTATTGTCAGTATTTATAACACTATCTGTTTTGGAACTTTGCATGTTTGCAAACTTTGCAAACTT
>NZ_JAMKFA010000031.1 GCF_025499515.1 Flavobacterium odoriferum | reverse complement strand
TCACTTTAAATTGGAATTGGGTGGTCAATATCACTGGAATTTGCAGGCTATGAAGCAAACGGCAGCATTGATGCTAGGAATACTTGGACTAGGAGCGATTTTTGTGCAGCTGAATGAGGTAATGAATATAAACAAAAAAAGATGCTTACTTAAATTAGTAAACATCTTTTTATAACTATATAATTAACTTTAAAACTTCATCCTTTGTATTCTAACCGCATTTAAAATAGCTAATAACGCCACACCGACATCTGCAAAAACGGCTTCCCACATGGTGGCTAATCCACCTGCACCGAGGATTAAAACTATTGCTTTAACACCAAATGCAAGTATTATATTTTGCCAAACAATTTTCTTTGTTTGCTTGCCTATTTTAATAGCCATAGGAATTTTACTTGGTTTATCATCTTGAATGACAACATCAGCTGTTTCTATGGTGGCATCGCTTCCTAAACCACCCATTGCTATTCCGACATTACTTAATGCGACTACTGGTGCATCGTTTACACCATCGCCAACAAAAGCAACTGTTTCTTTTTTTGCAATGATTTCTTTTACTTTATTTACTTTATCTTCGGGTAATAAATCTCCAAAAGCATTAGTGATTCTGAGTTTTTGAGCTACAAACTGGACAACTGTATTTTTATCGCCACTTAACATTGTGGTTTTTACTCCTAATGCTTTTAATTTATCAATTGTGATTTGTGCATCTTCTTTGATGCTATCTGCAATGGTTAAATATCCAACAAATTTTTTATCGTAAGCTACAGCAATTAATGTATAAACGATACTTGATGGATCAATATCATACGAAATAGAGAATTTGTCCATTAGTTTGAAATTACCCACTAATAATTCTTTACCATTTACATAGGCTTTTAATCCGTGTCCTGATATTTCTTCTACATCTTTTAGCGTTATAGTACTATCAACATTTCCAACAAATTGATGAATGGCAGTTGCTACTGGATGTGTACTTTGGCTTTCTAAAGCATTAACCATTTTTAAAATATCCTCCTTATTGAAATCGGAATTAAAAACAACTTCTTGCACTTTAAAAACTCCTTCGGTCATTGTTCCTGTTTTATCCATTACAACATTTTGAACGGAAGCCATTACATCAAGGAAATTACTTCCTTTAAATAAAATTCCGTTTTTAGAAGCTGCGCCAATTCCTCCAAAATATCCTAAAGGAATACTAATAACTAATGCACAAGGACAGGAAATAACTAAGAAAATTAAAGCTCGATATAACCAATCATTAAACTGATAATTTTCTACAAAAAACATTGGTAACACACATATTGCAACAGCTAAAGCAACAACAATTGGGGTGTAAATTTTTGCAAATTTTCTAATAAATAATTCGGTTGGTGCTTTTTTAGCTGTTGCATCTTGCACCATTTCAAGAATTTTTGATAATTTACTATCCGTATAAGCAACGGTTACTTTTACTTGACAAACCGAATTTAAGTTTATCATTCCTGCTAAAACTGTTTCCCCTTTTGCTTTTGTGTCTGGTTTACTTTCGCCTGTTAATGCAGCTGTATTGAAAGAAGCAGTATCAGAAAGTAATTCGCCATCTAAACCTAATTTTTCACCTGCTTTTAGTTGAATAATATCTCCAATCTTTGCATTTGATGCTTTGATTGTTTTAGCTACATTATTTTCCAAAACAGTAACTTCGTCTGGTCGTTGGTCGAGTAATGTTTTGATATTTGCTTTTGCTCTTTGAACAGCTAATGTTTGAAATATTTCACCAATGGCATAAAATAACATAACAGCTACACCTTCAGGAAATTCGGCAATTGCAAAAGCTCCAATTGTAGCTATTGACATTAACAGAAACTCTGAAAACACATCACCTTTTCTAATACTTTCAAATGCTTCTTTAAGTACAGGAAACCCAACAGGAATATAAGCTAAAACATACCAAGTTATTCTTACCCAACCTGTAAACCAAGATTGTGTAAAATAATTATCAAAACCAATTGCAATCAATAATAAAACAAAACTTATTATTGCTGGTAAAAACATTTGAAACGTCGATTTTTCCTCGCTTGAATGGTCGTGGTCGTGTCCGTCATCATCAGAATGATGTTCGGTTTTTTTATTTATTTTTTCTTCTAATGAGCAACAAATTTGTTTTCCTTGCTTGTCGTAAATGTGCTGATGTTCCATACTATAATTGTTATGAATTCGAATTTAAAATTTCTTTAATATCTTCAGGTATTTCCATCACTTTTAAAGGTGGTACATTTGCACCACCTGTATTACCTACTGGAATATGACCAACAAATGATTTTACACCACCTACCAATAATCGTGGAATTTGACCAATAATTTCTTTTGAACTTTTTATCTTAATACCAAACTGCAACATTTTCCAATGTACAAAGGAATGCTCATAAGGATATTTTTGTCCGATGATGTGAGCACGTACCAAATGATGCCAAGCTATTTGTAAGTCGTTTAACTTTAAATTTTCAGCAGCCAATTGCAATTCATTTTGATAGAATGATACTAATTCTTTTGGCATTATTGTATTAAATTTCATAATTGAGTTAACCTTAATTTTATAAACTTAGACTACTATTTTTTCTAATGATTATGTCCGTCATGGTTTTCTTCAGAATGGTCGTGTCCTTCATGGTTTTCAGTTTCATGATCATGACCTTCGTGGTTTTCAGCTTTAGCTTCTATTAATTCCATTTTACAAACAGGACAAGTTCCTTTTTCATCATAAGTTTTACCTTTTTCACAATCCATTGGGCATTCATAAGCTACTTTATGCTCTTCACCCTCTTTATGATTGTGTCCTTCGTGTTCTGTTGCTGTTTTTGTAGTTTCTTCTTTTTTATTGCAAGAAACCGTTGTACCTAAAGCAATGGCAAGTGCCATAATTAAAATTGATTTTTTCATTTGTTAATTGAATTTAGATTATAATTTATATTACTAATTTTTAATGTGCATGACCACCACCACCTTCGTTTTTAATTAAATGGCTTTGAATGTAATAAGCTCCTTTTAAAACAATTTTTGCGTTTGCATCGATTTTTTGTAATAGCGTAACTTGTGTATATCCTAATTGTGTGGTGCCTGATTTTACCTCAATACGTTGAAAATGGAATGTTTTTCCTTCTGTTTCTTCGTGTTCGTGTCCGTCTTCATGATTATGCCCTTCTTTTTCGTCGTGAGCTTCTTCTTTATGTCCTTCTTCTAAAACAAAAATAAATTCGCGTCCATCAGCTTTAATAATTGCTTCAGTTGGAACTGCTTTTACATTATTTGAACCTACATCTATAAGCGCATTTACATACATTCCTGGTATTAATTTTTGTTGGTTGTTTGAAATATCTGCATGTACAGCTACAGATTTTGTATCGTTTTCAAAGGATTTACCAACACTAAATATTTTTCCTTTTACCTCTGAATTATCTTGATTCACTAAAACAAAACGTACATTTTGACCTATTTTTACCTTAAATAAATCTTTTTCATAGACTAATAAATCTACATGTAATTTAGAATTATCTACTATATTCATTAATGGTTTTCCTGCTTCAACATTAGTTCCAATTTTAATATAAATTTCGGTTAAGTTTCCAGAAATTGGAGCAAGCACAGGAACGGTTGCTGTTGCGTTTCCATTACCACTAATATTTAAAGTATTTAATTGTTTTTGTAGCGAATTAAATCGAGCTCTTTCAATTTCGTATTCTGCCTTTGTTTTTTGAAACGTTTTTTTAGAATTTACTTCTTCATCGCTTAATGTTTTTTGTCTTTCAAATTCTAATTTTAAAAACTCCAAATTACTCTTTGAAGTTAAATAAGCTTCTTGTAATTTAGTAAACTCTGGACTTTCAATTGTTGCGATGATTTGACCTTTGCTTACATACTGCCCTTCTGAAACATTAATAGTTTTTACAATTCCTGATGTATAAACTGAAACATCGGCTTGATTTTGTGGAGGTAACTTGGTATAACCATTTACATTTATTACTTCGCTTAAATTTTTATCTGAAAAAGTTCCTAATTGAATACTTGAGGCTTTAAATTGTGCTTCGTTTAGTTCTACTTCTTTTATTGCTGTAGGCTCTTTTTCATCTGAATGACTTTCTTCTGTATGTGTTTCGCCTTCAGTATGAACGTGACCATCACCTTCAGTATGACGCAAAGAGAAATATAAAATAATAGCAAGGATTATTGATCCAACTATTGATGCGTATATGATATTTGATTTCTTCATTTCTGTTTATATTATTGATTGATAGTATATTGTATAGCTATTATAGTTTGATTAAAATTATTTATAGCTTCATTATAATTGGTTTGTATTTCGGTAGCCGTTTCAATACCTTGTACATATTCTACATACGAAATATCTCCATTTTGATAACTTTTTGTAGCATTTTTAATTATTAAATCAGCATTAGGAATGGCTGTGTTTTTATAATAATCTATCAATGATTGATAGGTTGTAAGTTGCTCAATTTGCTGCTCTAAATGACTTTTAAATTGCTGGTTTATATAGTTAGCATTTTTTTGCTCTATTTCTATATTTGTTTGTGCTGCTTTACTTTTTTTAATAGTACTTCCCATAAATATAGGAACTGAAAGTCCAACAGAAAAACCTTGAAATTGTGGTGAATTATCATAGTATTTCGTTACACCATCCACTTCTTGATTCCCTGTTATGGATTGCAAAAAGTAGCCTACTGAAAACTCTGGAAATAAATTTGATTTTTCTAATTTATGATTGGCTTCAGCTATTTTCACTTGTTGATTAGCTAACTGAACTACTGGATTTTGTTTCACTAATGTGCTATCCATTTTTACAACAAAAGGCATAGGTCCAAAAGTTGTATCCGAAATTTCAATATCATTGTCTAAATCTAAAAGTGTTTTAAGCTTTGATTTTTCGATAGCAATTTGCGTTTTGAATTGTTTTATTTTTTGTTCTAATTCTTGTTGTTTAGATACTGCAATTGTTTTTTCTAAAGCACTTGTTTCACCTGTTTGAAACTTTAATGTTGCTGATTTTACAAATTTTTGCATGAGTACATTTTGCTTATCTAACAATGCATTTTGCTTTTCAAAGTATAGAATGGTATTCCAAGATTGACGAATAGAAAAAGTTATTTGTTGCCTTGAAACACTTAATTTATTTTGACTAGCCGAACTATTTTCTTGCAATAATTTTCTTTTTGCACTTATTTGAAAAGGATTGAAACTCTGACTAATTTGAAAATTTTTATCTTGAGCTTGCGAATTTATTTGTCCAAAAGTTCCTGAAATTTCTGTTTTAGGCAATTCGAATGCAGTCTTAACTAATTGTGATTGCATTTTAGTTTCTAAGGTAACCGCTTGAATGTTTAAGTTGTTTTTTAGCCCCATTTCTAATGCTTCATTTAAACTTAATTTTTGCTTTTCTTGTGCATTGATTGCTAATGAACTAAATAAAAATGCAAGTAGCATAGCTGAATTCTTCATGGTTTTTCGTTTTATTTTAATCCCTTTTTCAAAGTATAAATACAAAATTGGTAAGACAATTAATGTTAGTAGAGTAGCTGTTATTAAACCCCCAATTACTACTGTTGCTAAAGGTTTTTGAACTTCGGCACCAGCGCTACTACTTATTGCCATTGGTAAAAACCCAAGTGAAGCTACAGCAGCTGTTAATATAACAGGTCTTAAACGTACTTTAGTTCCTTCTTTTATTCGGTCATATACATTATCCATACCTTGTTTTTTAAGTTCATTAAAATAACCAATTAAAACAATTCCGTTTAATACCGCTACACCAAAAAGAGCAATAAATCCGACACCTGCTGAAATACTAAACGGCATATCGCGTAACCATAACGCCACAATACCTCCAATAGCAGATAATGGAATTGCTGTAAATATTAACAACGATTGTTTAATTGATTTGAATGTAAAATAAAGTAGGACTAAAATTAAACCTAATGCTACCGGCACAGCAACAGAAAGTCGTTTGTTTGCTTTGATAAGATTTTCAAATTGTCCGCCATAAGTAGTGTAATATCCTTCAGGTAATTTTAGCTTTTCGTCTAATTTAGCTTGAATAGTTTCTACAACTGTTTTTACATCAGCACCACGAACATTGAAACCTACAACTATTCTACGCTTTCCGTTTTCACGAGAAATTTGCATTGGACCATCTTCATATTTTACATCAGCAATTTGTTCTAACGGAATTTGATTGCCTGATGGTAATGTTACAAACAACGCCTTTAAGTTTTCGATATCTTTTCTGCTATCATTTGCTAAACGCACTACTAAATCGAAACGTTTTTCTCCTTCATAAACAACACCAGCAGTTTCACCTGCAAATCCCATACGAACTACTTTATTCAGGTCGCCAATTTTTAAACCATACAATGCTAATTTATCTTTATTGTATCTAATTGTTATTTGTGGTAAACCTGCTACACGTTCTGCTTTAGCATCTGAAACACCTTCAATACCATTAATCAATTGCACAACTTCCTCACCTTTGCTAACTAACATATCAATATCGTCACCAAAAATTTTAACGGCAACATCGCTTCTTACACCTGTCATTAACTCATTAAAACGCATTTGAATAGGTTGGGAAAACTCAGTAAACGCACCTGGAATATCTGACAAAGCATGTTCCATTTTTTCCATTAGTTCCTCTTTTGTTTCTGCGGAAGTCCATTCGCTTTTATCCTTCAAGAGAATAATCATATCTCCAGCTTCAATAGGCATTGGATCAGTAGGAATTTCAGCCGAACCAATTTTGGTTACAATCATTTTTATTTCGGGAAACTTATCTCTTAAAATTTGTTCTGCTTTTGTAGTTGCTTCCACTTCTTGAGATAATGAACTACCTGATGCAATGATTAAATGCGTTGCAATATCACCTTCATCTAATGTAGGAATGAACTCACCACCTAATGAATTAAAAAGAAATAAACATGCAACAAACAAACCAATGGCAACCGCAATAATTGCTGCTTTAAGTTGTAAAGCTTTTTCTAAAATTGGTGTATAGAAATTGTAAATTGCATCTATTATTTTATCGCTAAAATTCTTTTTATGTCCTGTTTGTTTTTTTAATGCCAAAGCCGACATCATTGGCACATAAGTTAATGACAATATAAATGCTCCTAATATGGCAAACGATACAGTTTGTGCCATTGGACCAAACATTTTACCTTCGATACCTACTAACGCTAAGATAGGAAGATAAACAATTAAGATTATTATTTCTCCAAAAGCCGCACTACTTCTAATTTTTGAAGATGCTTGATATACTTCGTCATTCATTTCTTGAGTGGTGAGTTTGCCTTTATTACTAACTTGGAGTCGATGTATTATAGCTTCTACAATGATAACCGCACCATCTACAATTAGCCCAAAATCGATAGCACCTAAACTCATTAAATTACCACTAACTCCAAAAAGTTTCATCATAGAAATGGCAAATAATAATGCCAATGGAATAACCGAAGCAACCACTAAACCTGCCCTCCAATTACCAAGTAGTAATACTAAAATGAAAATAACTATTAATGCTCCTTCAATTAAATTAGTTTGAACTGTACTTATAGCTTTGTTTACTAAAACGGTTCTGTCCATAAACGCCTCAATTTCTACACCTTCGGGAAGTGATTTTTTGATTTGTTCCATTTTGTCTTTAACCACCTTAACTACTTCACCACTGTTCTCACCTTTAAGCATCATTACCATTCCTGACACTTCTTCGCCTTTTCCATCTTTTGTAACTGCACCATAACGAATACTGCTACCTATTTGAACATTGGCTACATCACGAATAAGAATAGGAATTCCGTTTTGATTTTTAACCACTATTTTATTTATATCGTCGATGCTACTGACCATTCCGACACCTCTAATAAAATAAGCATAAGGTTTTTTATCTATGTATGCACCACCTGTATTTTCATTATTATTTTCTAATGCTTCAAATATTTCAGTGATGGTTGTATTCATACTTCTTAGCTTGTCTGGAACAACAGCTATTTCATATTGTTTTAGGTTTCCACCTAAAGTATTTACTTCAGCTACACCTTTTGTACCGATTAATTGGGGCTTTATTATCCAATCTTGAATGGTTCTTAAATCAGTAGCGTTGTATTTTTCTTCGTACCCTTTTTTGGGAAATACTACATATTGGTATATTTCGCCTAAACCTGTACTTACTGGAGACATTTCAGGAGTTCCAACACCTTTTGGTATGGTATTTTCTGCTTCTTTAATACGTTCTGTTATTTGTGCTCTTGCCCAATAAATATCGACATCTTCTTCAAAAACAACGGTAACCACACTTAAACCAAAACGACTTATGGAACGAAGCTCCACAACATTAGGAATTGATTTAACCGATTGCTCTATTGGATAGGTTATAAACTGCTCTACTTCTTGAGTTGCTAAAGTAGGTGAACTTGTAATGATTTGTACTTGATTATTTGTAATGTCTGGTAAAGCATCTATTGGTAAAGTATATAATGAATAACTACCTACAATGACTAATACAAGTGTAAAAAGACCAATAATAAATTTATTATTGATACTAAAATGAATGATTTTATCTAACATTTTATTTTGTGTAATGAATTATTAAACAGAGAACTGTTATTTTTTTAAAAGTTGTTTTAAAGACACAACTTATTAACCCGAAATTACTCGGGCTTCATTACACTAACTGTGGCGGTTGCCAAATGCTTCCGTAAAAATTTAAAAAAGAAGTTGATTTATAAAAAGAAATGGAAGTTTTTATTTCTTGAAATCGAACTAAGAATTGAAAAGATTGAACTTCTAAAAAGGTTAATGTTTGTTGACCACAACAATTGCAAACACAAAATGGAGAACATAAATCTGTTTCTTCATCGTGTGAATGGTTGTGTTGTGAGTGAGCTTGTGAATTTGATGAAATAGTAGTAACATCATTATGCTTATCTGCACAAGGATAGGCAGTAAGCATTACTATATATATTGATAATATGATGTTTAAGATTTTCATCGTTGTAAAAGTAGTATATTTTTACAAAAAATAAAAATAATTACAAATTGGGCTATTATTTTAAAAATAAGTTGATATCCCAAAATTGAATCCATCTGTTATAGATGGTGGATTTGATAGTATATCTCGTTGTTTTAGTAATCTATAATTTAAACGAATAACTGTTTGACTATTTGGTCTAAAACTAATAGCAGAAACCACACTCCATAAATCTTCACCTATATTACCACCTGTTTCGTTAAATTTACCTACATTCCAATCTACATATTCTAATCTACAAGCTACATTTAATGTTGCCTTTTCCCAACCTAACATTGTACGATTTAAAATTGGCTGAACGATATCTATAAAACCACCTTGTTGTTTACTTCCAAATTGTTGTGAATATGTACTAGGCACATCAACATTTATCCAAGCAAATTCAGTAGTAATAAAAGTTTTTGTATTTGGAAGTGTCGTATTGAAATCGATTGCAAAAATATTTACACTTCGCTTTTCATCTATAATAATGCCATCTTCTTGAAACTTATTGTAAACACCTCCCATATAAGACAAACCTATTTCGCCAATTTTACTATTTCTTACGGCTATTTTCCCTGTAAATAATGGTATTCCGCTATTAATTTCTTCGAATCTATCTGGATTATCTTTAGCTGCTGGTAAATAGGTTTTATTTTGAGTGTTTTCTATTATTGAATTATCAAAACTTCCTGAAAAATATGCCTCATATCCATACATCCAATTTTTATGGTATTTTTTACCGTATAAACCTGCCCCAACATTACTAAAAGTGCCTGGTAACATCTGAGTTGCTGGAATTGGTCTGTCTGTAAATTCCCATTTTGGGCCATCGTGATTTTGATTAAATGCCCCGATTGGATTAACAATAATTCCTGCTCTAAAATTTGCCAAAGGATGAAACTCAACATCAACAGAAGCGAATTCGATTGCAATTTCATTGCCACCTTCTTCAAATTCTAACTCACTTAAAAACTTTACTCGTTTACCTATTGATGAAGACATAAATATAGATAATCTTCTAGCTTGAAACTGATGTCCTTCTGAAACACCATCGGTAGTAAGATGTTGCCAATTGGTTTCTACATAACCTCCAATAGCAATTGGTGTTTTATTAATATTTAAAGTTGGACGATTATATATAGCATCCATATTTAATACTTTGGTTGTATCTTTTGATACTCTTTTTAATAGGCTAGGATCTATTTGTGCATTGATTGTATTACTTATTAAAAAAAAACATAAAATTATATAGGAAATTGAGATTCTCATTTTAATGAAACTTTTAAAATATTATTTTCTATTCGTACTGGAAATTTTCTTAAATCTGTGCTTGCAGGACCGCTTTCAACTATTCCTTTATTGCTAAATTCACTACCATGAGCTGCACATTGAAGTTTATCTCCAAAAACTTGAAGTTCTGCTCCTTGATGTGTACATTCCATTAACAATGCCATATACTCTGTTTCATTGAATCGATAAATACAAATAGGAAATTGTAATATTTCATTCTGAGCGATAATGTATTTTTTATATTCTATTTTTCCATTTGAATTAATTTCAAAATCAGTAATTGGAACTAAAAGATCTGAACCTTTTATTTCTTTTGACAAGACTTGTGCTGAGGAACAGCTTTCTAATAAAGAAATACCTGCAATAGTTGCTAAACAACCAAAACCGCATGTTTTAAGAAAATCTTTTCTATTCATTTTATAAGGATTTTAAAAATTTTAGTACTGCATTTTTATCTGCTTGAGAAAGACTATTAAATGCGGTTCTACTACCAGTTGCTTCACCACCATGCATAGAAATGGCTTGTTCAATACTACGAGCTCTTCCATCGTGCATTAAAAAATATTGACCTCCCTGTGAATTCGCAGAAAGTCCTAATCCCCACAAAGGTGGCGTTCTCCATTCATAAGTTTTTGCAATACCTTCTGTGTAACCATCATCTAAACCACTTCCCATATCATGCAAAAGCATATCTGTATAAGGTGAAAATGATTTGAATGATAATCCAGTTATTGGTGAATATCCAGTTGTTAAATTTGATTTATGACAGCCTGTACAATTAATTTGTTCAAATAAATTTCTACCCTGAATTACTTCTGTGTCATTTTGATTTCTTTGAATAGGGGCTTTTAATGTTTTAAGATAAAACACTAAATCATTAACCGTTACATTTGCTACTTCTGGGTCAATTTCTTCATTAGTGTAAACATCGATAGGATTAAAAGTTGATGTTATTCCCATATCTTGATTATAAGCATTTACTGTTTGATGCAATAAATTAAAAGCTGCCGCTTTTTTACCAAATCGTCCAATATATTTTCCGTTTTGATTTACTGCATTTTCAGGGTTAATATAGCTTGGGATAGTTATCCAATTGGGTACACCCGAAATACCATCACCATCTGAATCGTTTGGGTCTGCCATTGCTAAAATATCAGCATCTGTAAGGTATTGTAAAAAGCCTAAACCTGTGTTTGCAGGTGGTGTAAATTTTGAAAATGTAGCTCCAAAAGGAATTTGTTCAGGAGTATATCCTGGTAAAGCTCTATTTTGTAGTTGTGGACCTCCTAAATGTAAAAAGGTATTTCCAAATTCATCAGCTTGACCAAAACGAATTAGTGTAGTAAAAGGGTGTCCTTTTCCATCACCTGCATGACAACTAATACAACTTGTTGCAACAAATGTTGACCCTAAACCCGTTTGTCGTGTAAAGACTTCCGTAAAAGCTACATCACCTTTTAAAAACCTTGCTAATTCTTCATTTGATAAACCATCAATTGTTCCATCTAAAACTTCATCGTCAGCTGGAATATCTACATAGCTTGTTTCACACGAGATAAGCATAATCGATAAAAACGAGAGAGTTGTTATTTGCTTAAAAATTGTTTTCATTATTCTAATAATTATTTTTAGGCAAAACTAAAATATTAATTAGGTAAACACAAATTAAATAAAAAAAATATAGTATGAAAAAGATTTATAACTAATGGAATATGACAAAAAATCTAATTATTGGTGTTTATTTCGTTACAAAAAAAGACATTAAAGCATAAAACATAAAAGAACATAAGTAGTGAGATAATGAATATGTAGATAGCTATAAAGGTGTAATTAACAATCCTTGTATAGTTCACACTATAGATAATATGTATTTAAAACAAAAGTAAATTTTAAAAAAGTTTTAAGCATACGTAAAACCGTACGGATTTATATAAAACCGTACGGTTTTCCTCATTCGAAGAAAATTTTTAGTTTTCTGCTGTAGTTGATTTTAGCAAGATAGTCAATGAATTCGGGTAGTTCAGAGAGGGAAAGTAAACCCGATGTGTTTCTTGGTAAAGGTTTAAAGTTGACTTCCTTTATGTGCTTTTTGAAGATTATTTCACCCAAAGTGAAACGCAATAATGATTTTACATATTTCCTTGAATATACTTTATCTTCGTTTGAAATCTTTTCAGGCATATAAAGCGTTACTATAATTTTTTTACTAGCTATATTGTAGTCTTCTAACTTAATTAAAATTGATTTAATCATCTCTATCAATTTGTCTGAAAATTGGTTTTTATTTTCTGCACATAATGGCTTTAGAAATGTGTGAGTTGTAAAGTATTCTAATCTTGGTGCTTTTTCTCCTAACGCTATGATTTTAGGAAATAGTTTACGATATCCGTGAGCTGAAAATAAGACACAAAATTTGTTATGATGATTGTTTTGCATGTAAATGTAAATGACGATTCTTTTTGAAACATAGTTGAGGTTTCGATGTAGGTTTTCTATTACCTCATCGGAATTAATTCCTAGTTTGTAGGCGTGGTAAATGGCTTGTTCATTTTGTTGGAACCAGGTCCAG
>NZ_JAMKFA010000030.1 GCF_025499515.1 Flavobacterium odoriferum | reverse complement strand
TCTTTTTGAAACATAGTTGAGGTTTCGATGTAGGTTTTCTATTACCTCATCGGAATTAATTCCTAGTTTGTAGGCGTGGTAAATGGCTTGTTCATTTTGTTGGAACCAGGTCCAGAAGTTTTGGATGGTTTTTATTTGGCGAGGGTTTAGTTGTTTGTTCATTTTTATCGGATTTTACGTTGCACTTGGTTGGCACGCGGATGAAGCGGATTTTCAAGCGCGGGTTTGACGGATTTTTTTGTTTTCGGTTGTTGGTTGTCGGTTGTCTGGGTGGTTTTAAGCTGCGCTTAAAAGGGTTGGACTACTGTGTAGTTTAGGTTTTACCACATAGGAACATAGGTTTTGTTTTATAGGCGTTTTACTTTGGTTAGGATTGATAGTTGCTTGAACTCCGTTCTAGGAGTTAGCCTACTGCGTAGGAGATACTTCGACAAGCTCAGTATGACAATTCAATTCTTAAGGAATATTGAAAATTATCTTTTATCCCTGGATTCATTGCTGAAGGTGATTAGGTTGAACATTGATCTCATCCTTGAGCGGAGGCGGTTGCCGTAGAGGGCTTCGATTTCGCTTGCGGAGAGGTTTGTGGTGATGTGGGTGATGGATTGATTTTGCACGAAGTCTTCGTAGCGAGAAATGATTATTTCTGCCATGACGTTGAGGTCGTTGCCGTAGTGTTTGATGTTTTGTTCGGCTCCTAAGTCGTCGAAACAGTAGCCGGTTAAACGTGTTTGCGTGTGCTCTTTTTGGGTGTAATGATGAAGTGATTCGAAGCCGTTTTTTGCGAATTCGAAAGATATTTCTCTACATGTCTTGATTTTGTAGTCGTGTTTGTGGTAAAAAAATGGTCGAATTAACGCCATAATTGACGTTTTCCCGCATCCAATTGGCCCCGACAACAAAATGCCTTTGTTGAGGTCTAAATTGAGCTCTAAAGCCTTTTTTTCGTCTCGAATAGCATAAATTACCAATTTGAGAATGGTTTGGTGGTCGATGGCTTCAATTTTGAAATAACGACCGTAGATGATTTTGCCTTGGTACTCGATGTAGTTTAAGCACCAATTGAAGTTGTAGACTTTGATTCCGTTTTGAATAACGAAAGTGTCTTTGATGGTGTTAAAGTGCTTCTCCATAGTTTTTTTGATTTGATACGTGGAGGTGTTTTGGGTTTAAATTGATTGTTTTGGGTTCTGTTTGAACTGAAGCATTAGTTTTATTTTCAAACTTCCGAGCGTTGAGCATCCAATTTCTTGCTGCAGCTTTCCAGTCTTTCATTTTGGTTCTGCCACCGACTAACCAGCCGTTGCTCTCGAAGTAATTGAAAAAGCGTTGTGCTTCGATTTCGGTGAAGTTTTTTTCGAGGAAGTAGATTTGAGCTTCTTCCAAAGTGGGTTTTGATTGTTTTGAAATTGGTTTCTCGACTTCGCTCGAAATGACAGAAGAATCATTTGAAAAATTCTTTTTCTTTTTTTCGCGCAACTTTTTTTCTTTTTCTTTTTCAATTTTTAAATCCGATTCTTGAACCTCATCAAAAATTGAATTTGTAAAAATTGAATTTTTTTCATTTTTTGAAATTTCTTGCTTAGCTAAGTTTATAATG
>NZ_JAMKFA010000003.1 GCF_025499515.1 Flavobacterium odoriferum | reverse complement strand
TGGCAGAGGAGTTAATTTTACTGAAGATGAATTCGTTTTAGATAATTTAACAAATTATAATGAAACTGCTGAATTACTTAAAAAAATGATAAAAAAAACTGCATATAACAGCGGTTTGCATTAATGGCTGGGCTTGCGGAAAATCCTCATTGGCACAGTTGTTTAATTTAATGGTTTTGTTATATTTGTAATGGCTTGGTGCTTTGGCTCGCCATTAATTCAAGCCTCAGAACGTTGGTGGTAATGCTACCGAAGACGATACGAATACAACAACTCAATTCAACTTAAAAATGGAAGATAAAAACTTAGAAATGCTTTTTAATCTAAACGAAAAAGCTAAAAACATCTTACAATCTTTGTCTTCATTAAGTGAAAGAGATATTAGAAAAGTTTACTTTAATATGTTTTCAAGCCAAGTAATTATCAATTATTTAAATTATAAGATTAATGTGCGTTTTTCGGAAACAAATAGAGATGAGTTTTTAGATTTTTTTAAATCTGACCTTAATCAAGTTCATAATTACACATATAACATTACACAATTTATTGGCGAAAACATACTAAGTACTGCATTATTTCAAACAGAATTGGTATTCAGATTTTATTATTCAAAATTCACAAATGAAAGTCCAAGCAAAGAAAGAAATTTGTTTAAAATTGTTTCTTTTTTATATGATGACATTCAAAATAATTGGAAAAAAGATGAATGCAACTTAATTGTTTTATTGTGGACTTTACGAAATACAATTCATACTGGCGGATTATATTTTGAAAATATTAATGGTAGAAAACTTAACTATAAAAATCAAGAATATATTTTTGAATATGGAAAAAATCCAAAATTTTTAATTGAACAAGAAGGAATAATAATTGAGCTTATATCCGACTTATTTGACGCATTAAATTCATTATTCAAAAGCGAAAAAATCCAAAAATTGGAATTTATTGAACATCCAGTTTATTCAGCATTGGAAATATAAAGCACTACCACCAACAGGTGTTTGGCAAGATTACGAATTTTATAGTAAATTCACGTTTATTTCTAGCAAGAAATTTTATCTTTAACAGAAAATAAAAAGTTTCGAACTTCGCAACCTCGCCAAGCGCCGGAACGTTCACAACCACAAACAAAAAAGCAGCTATTTCTCTCAAAATAGCTGCTTTTTTTATAAACAAACATGAAATTTTTATTTCTTAATAAACATATTGGTGTAGTATTTTTTTCCTTCGTCATCAATTTTGATTGAAGCACCAAAATGCGTGTAATCGCCTTCTAAATTAGCTTTGTGACTTGGACTATTTACCCAAGCAGCAACTGTAGATTGCGCCGAAGAATAAGCGTAGGCAACGTTTTCTCCTACTCTACCAGCGCCTAAAACTTGTTGTAAATTTGTTTTTCTTTCGTTAAAGCCATCGTGGTTTACATCCTGAATTGAAATCATATACGCATTATGTTCGTTTGATTTGTACGATATATGTTCAATAATTTGTAACGGATTTAAACCAACTGAAACTCTGTAAGTATTTACTTCGTCTAACAAATCTAATTCAAGAGTTGAATGTGAATAATTTTTTGCCGCTTCAACAGGAGTTGAATCACTTGCAGAATCTGAAGAACATGAGGTAAAAAATGATAGGGTACTTGTTAGGGCGAAAAGGGCAATCATTAATTTTTTCATAATCATTTCATTTAAAAACACTTACGTTTTTTCTTAAAAATCGACGAAGTGTATGATTTACTAGACAAATGTATCAAATCGTCGATAATACGCAAATAAATTCGATGAAATGCGCAAAAATTTAACATTTTAACCTTTTATATAACAATTACTTAATAATTTACTTACAGAAAATAAAAAATCCCAACTAAAAATAGTTGGGATTTCGTATTAAAAAAAATAGCCTTCTGATTATCAAGGAGATAATCGTTCAATTTTCCAATTAAAGTCTTCTTGTAATTGATATCTTATTCGATCATGCAAACGATTAGGACGACCTTGCCAAAATTCAACTTCTACTGGTCGAACTAAAAAGCCACCCCAATGCGCTGGACGCAAAATTTCTTTACCTTCAAAATCTTTTTCCAGTTGTTTTAAATTATGTTCTAAAAATTCACGATTCGGAATCACTTCACTTTGTGGTGAAACAATTGCACCCAGCTTACTTCCATCTGGTCGCGAAGCAAAATAATTATCTGAAAGGGTTGCATCGGTTTTTTCAGCAATTCCTTTTATAATAATCTGGCGTTCCACCGTTGGCCAAAAAAAAGACAAACATATATTCGGATTATTCAAAATTGCTTTTCCTTTTTCCGAATTATAATTGGTGTAAAAAATAAATCCTTCTTCATTAAACTTTTTAAGCAACACCACTCTCGATTTTGGAAAACCATCTAAACCTATGGTAGAAACAGTCATTGCGTTTACTTCGTCGGCAGCGTTTAAATCTTCGGCTTCATAAAACCATCGGTGAAAAAGATTGATGGGATCTTCTGGAATTTGATTTTCCAAAAGTTCGCTTTTCTCATACGATTTTCTGTAATTACTTAAATCTTTCATTTTTGATTGGTGGTTTGAACAACAAAGTTACAAAGTCAAAACAATAATTCTGCTAAAACAAAAATTAAAATTAAACCTTTTTGAATATCTTTAGTCTTATGAAAATAATAGATTGATTTTGCAAGACGAAAAAGCATTTGTTTTAGAATTAATACACCCAAAAACGCAAAATGAAGCGTTTAGAAAGCTCTTGCAGTTATATCAAAAACCTTTGTATAATCACATTAGAGGAATGGTTTTAAACCATGATGACGCTGATGATGTACTGCAAAATACGTTTGTTAAAGTATTTGCCAATTTAAAAAACTTTAAAGGCGATAGTAAATTATTTTCATGGATGTATCGAATTGCAACCAACGAAGCCATCACTTTTATGCAACAACGTTCAAAAAAACAAGGCATTTCGAATGAAGAAGTACAACAAAAAGAATTAAACAAATTAGAAAGTGATGTTTTTTTTGATGGCAACGAAATTCAATTAAAACTTCAAAAAGCAATTGCAACTTTACCCGAAAAACAACAACTAGTATTTAAAATGAAATATTTTGAAGAATTAAAATACGAAGAAATGTCGGAAATTTTAACTACTTCTGTTGGTGCATTAAAAGCAAGTTATCATATTGCGGTAAAAAAAATTGAAGAATATTTACATACAAATTAAACCTTTTAGAACTATTTTTGTCTAATGAATATGAAGAATTTTGATTTAGAAAATAACGATAAAATTACAACTGGATTTAAAACGCCAGAAAACTACTTTGAACAATTTGAAGCAAAAATGATGCGACAAATTGAAGCTGAACAACCAGCTGAAAAAGAAGTAAAAGTAGTTTCGTTATTCTACAGAAAACAAGTTTGGATGAGTAGTATTGCGGCTTTACTATTATTAGCAATTGCAATTCCGGTGTATTTTAATATGGCTAGCGAAAGTAATTTAGATGCCACTACAATTGAGAGTTATTTAGCACAACAAAGCGTTGGAACTACAGAATTAACCAAACATTTAACTGACGAAGATGTTATTGCTTTAGAAACTTCACTTGGTGTTTCAACATCAGAAAGTGATGAAATTGAAGCCTATTTATCAGAAACAGAAAACTTAGATTACATTTTAAACGAATAAAGATATGAGAACAAAAATTATATTTCCAATTTTATTTCTTTTAATGACATCGATTTCCTTTGCACAAGGATTCAGAGATAAAAAAGAAAAAGTAAAAGCACTAAAAGTGGCTTATATTACTGAGCAATTAGATTTAACCACTGAAGAAGCACAAAAATTTTGGCCAATCTATAACACGTTTGACGACAAACAAGCCGAATTACGTCATGAGAAAATGAAAGCAATTTTGGATCGTTTTGAACCAGGAAGTGTAGAAAAACTTTCGGAAAAAGATGCTTCTACCCTATTGACTCAAATGGAAACTATTGAAGAGAATTTATTTACACTGCGTAAAAAATTCATCAAAGATTTACAAGGTGTTATTAGTGCAAAGAAAATTATTAAGCTCAAAAAAGCCGAAGAAGATTTTAATCGTCATTTATTGAAACAAATGCGAGAAAAAAGAAAAGGATAAAAAAAACGCTCAATTATTAAGTTGAGCGTTTTTTTTATTTTATTTCAAACCGAACTAATTTATTTCTTCCAGTTGCATAAAACACTTTTTCTGATTCAAATCTAAACGTATAAAAATCTTTATCATCAGAAAATTTCGTCCAACTTTTGCCAAAATCAGAAGAATAAAACATTCCTGTTCCACCAACAGAAATTAGTTGCTTTGCTTTACTATTTGGTACAAACTGAACACATGAAGCATAACCGAAAGCTTCGTTTTCAGCAATTAAATTCCACGTCTTGCCACCATTGGTTGTGATGGCTTTGTTTGACCAATTTTGAGTTTGCTTTAGGTAATTTCCACCAGCGATAATTCCTGTTTTATCATTGTAAAAATCTGCTGTAAAAATTCCGGTCATTTCTTCACCTTGTACAATAGGTGTTTCATACACTAGCCAAGAAGTTCCAAAATCGTGCGAAACAAAAACACGTGATTTCTTGCCTCCAGAAACCATAAAAATTGATTTCCCTTTTACAATTAAATTAGTATTGCTCGTTGCAAAAGCAGCTTCACCTTCGCTAACTTTTGGAAAATTGGCACAAGAAACCTTTTCCCAAGAATTGCCTCCATCAGCTGTTTTAATAAACGACAAACAATCTTCTGTTGGGTCACCCATTGCAAAGCCGTTCAAATTGTCAACAAATTGCATGCTGTCGTAAAATACTTTCTCGTTTTCTTCTTGATAAACAATGGTTTCTTGTAACGATTTTTTATCAATTTTAATCAATTTGGCTGGATTTCCAACAGCCAAAATAAAAATTGCGTCTTTAGTAGCAGCAATACTTCTAAACTCTGTAGTATTAGAAACACTTTGAATTGTTTTTACTACTAACGTATCTTTTTTCTTATCGTAAAAACCGTATCTGCCTTTATCCATTCCTAACCAAACTTTATCAGTATCAACAAAAATGGCTCTACAACTCAGTTTTTCATTAGAAACAATTTTAGATTCAAATTTAGGCACAACAATTTCTTTTTTTGAAGCACAACCTAAGCAAATTAAAAGGATAAATAAATAGTTTTTCATACGATAGAATTATAATTTCAAATATAAGTGAATAAATTTTAAATGCGGAATATAATTTTTAAATACCTGAAAAACAAATATTTAAGATTGTTGTAATTTTTTGGCACAGAAATTGGTTAGCATAAAACATGAAATTAGTGTTTAACCAAAATACAAATGTTATGAAAACGAAATTACTTTCTATAAGTGCATTGGCAATGTTGTCTGTGACATCATTATTTGCTCAGGAAAAAACTACCGTTACAGCTTCAAGTGCTGATATTAGTGATAACTTAGATTTAAGAGCCATTGCATCTGTTTTTGGTGACGCATCTAATTTAGAAGACTTTGAAAACAGAATTAACGATCCAAAAGCGCAACTTTCAAACTTAGACTTAAACAACGATAATTATGTAGATTATCTTCGTGTAATTGAATCGGTTGAAGGAAATGTACACTTGGTAATTGTTCAAGCTGTTTTAGACAAAGACGTTTATCAAGATGTGGCAACAATTGAAATTGAGCGCGATAGAAACAATAGAGTTCAGGTGCAAGTTGTTGGAGATGTTTACATGTATGGTCAAAACTATATTTATGAGCCAGTTTATGTTCATACACCTGTGATTTATAATACTTTTTGGGTAACCAATTATCGTCCGTATTGTTCTTCATGGTATTGGAATTATTATCCAAGTTATTATTATTATTGGAATCCATTCCCAGTATTTAGATACAGAAATCACATTCATGTTCATATAAACTTTGGTCACTCTTATCACTATGCTAGTCACAGAAGATGTGCAAATGTTTACAACAACTATTATGGAAGAAGAGGAAATGGTTATGAAACAAGACACCCAAATCGTTCTTTTGCACACAGAAATGCAGGATATACTAACCGTCAAGATTTAGACAATAACAGACCGGTAAGAACTCCAAGAGGAAGAAACGAAATTGCGAGTAATGAACCAAGAACTGGTGGAACAAGAGGAACAACATCTACTCCAAGAACAAGAGATACAGAAGTTACAAACCCAAGAAATAGTTCAACACCAAGATCAACAAATCCAAGACAAAATGAAGTAAGCGTAGAGCCAAGAACAAGTTCACCAAGAAATAACGGTCCAAAAACTGAAAATCCAAGAACCTTCTCTGAACCAAGAAATAATGCTCCTAAAGTAAGTACGCCAAGAGCCGAAAACCCTAGAACATATTCTGAACCAAGAACAAGTTCTCCAAAAACAGAAAGTCCAAGAGGATATTCAGAGCCAAGATCACAATCTGCACCAAAAATGAGTGCGCCAAGAAGTGATTCAGGTCAACGAAATAGTGCTCCAAGAGGTAATTCAGGTTCAAGAAGTTCGGGTTCAAGAAATTCTGGAAGAGGATAAATCATAAAGCTGCCAATTTAGGCAGCTTTTTTTATTTTAATTTGTATCTTTGCAGGCTGATTTAAAATATAAAATGAGATTACACAGAAATTTAGTATTTACCACTATAGATTCGCTAATGGCGATTTTTAACGAAGGTGAATATGCCGATAAAGTTGTTGCAAGAGCTTTGAAAAAAGACAAGCGTTGGGGAAGTCATGATAGAAAATTTGTTGCAGAAACCATATACGAAATAGTACGTTGGAAACGTCTATATGTAGAAATTGCAGAAGTTAAAGAGCCTTTTGATAGAGATAAAATTTGGAGAATATTTGCCGTTTGGGCAGTATTAAGAGGGTATACCCTACCCGATTGGAAATATTTTGAAGAAACACCAGTTAGAAGAATTAAAGGTAGATTTGACGAATTAACTAAAACTAGAAAATTCAAAGAGTCAATTCCAGATTGGATGGATGAATTGGGTGTTAAGGAATTAGGTGAGGAAATTTGGACTAAAGAACTAGCAGCTCAAAACGAGCAAGCAAAAGTAATTTTAAGAGTTAACAGACTTAAAACCACTAAAGAAAAGTTACGCGCTATGTTAATGGATTTGAATATTGAAACTGAGTTTCATAACGATTATCCAGATGCATTAATTTTGACAGAAAGAGCAAATGTATTCTTAACGGATGCCTTTAAAGACGGATTATTTGAAGTGCAAGATGCTTCATCTCAGTTAGTCGCTTATTTCTTGGATGTAAAACCAGGAATGCGTGTTGTGGATACTTGTGCCGGTGCTGGCGGAAAAACCTTGCATTTGGCTTCTTTAATGGAAAACAAAGGGCAATTAATTGCAATGGATTTATATGAAAGTAAATTAAAGCAATTAAAAATTAGAGCGAAACGTAATGGCGCTTTCAACATTGAACCAAGAGTAATTGAAAGCACAAAAACGATAAAAAAATTACACGAAAAAGCAGATAGAGTTTTAATCGATGCGCCATGTAGTGGATTAGGTGTTTTAAAAAGAAACCCAGATAGCAAGTGGAAATTACAACCTGAATTTATTGAGAACATCAAAAAAATTCAAGCTGAAGTATTAGAAAATTACTCAAAAATTGTAAAACCAGGCGGAAAGTTAGTTTATGCTACTTGTTCTGTACTTCCATCAGAAAATCAAGAACAAATTAAGCATTTCTTAAGTACTGAAATTGGAAAAGAATTTACCTTTGTTCAAGATCGAAAAGTATTAGCTCACGAAAGTGGCTTTGACGGATTTTACATGGCATTATTAGAAAGAAAAAATAAATAGATATGAAAAAGAATTTTACCTTATTATTTTTTGCATTTGTTTCGTTAGCTTTTTCACAAGCTGGAGCTCCTGCAACACCATATTACAATGGTTTTAACTGGACTTTAACTGGAATGAATTTAAAGAATGCTTTGGCAACAAAAATTACAACAACACATACTACCAACTTGACTTATTCTCAAGTATGGGAAGCATTAAAAATTGTAGACTTGGATCCAGCAAATTCATCAAATGTATTATTAGTTTATGGATGGGAAAATGGTTCAGATGGTGATGTAACAAATGACCGATCAAGAAATAAAAATAGTAATGGTGGTGCTGTTGGAGATTGGAATAGAGAACATGTATTTGCACAATCATTAGGTAATCCTGATTTAGGTTCATCTGGACCTGGTGCTGACGCTCAAATGTTACGTTCAAGTGATGTTCAAAGAAATGGAACAAGAGGAAATAGATTGTTTGCCTCAGGAAGTGGAATAAACTCTTTTACAGTTGGTACAAATGGTTGGTATCCTGGCAATGAATGGAAAGGAGATGTAGCACGTATAGTTATGTATATGTATCTTAGATATGGCTCACAATGTTTACCGACTTATGTTACTATTGGTTCTACAAACGCAACTGATTCCAACATGGTAGATCTATTATTACAATGGAATTCCGAAGATCCAGTTTCTCAATATGAAGATAATAGAAATACATATTTAGGAAATGCTTCAAATACTTACGGACAAGGTAACAGAAATCCTTTTATTGATAATCCATATTTAGCAACTGTTATTTGGGGAGGTCCAGTAGCAGAAAATAGATGGCCGGCAATTTTCTTATCAGCTGAGGATTTTGTTTCTGTAGAAAACGCATCAATTTATCCAAATCCAGCAATTAATAATGAAGTATATGTTTCAACTGCAACAGAATTAAAATCAATTGTTTTATACAATATCAACGGACAAATTATTCAAGAAATTAAAAATCCATCAAAAGTAAATGATGCATACAAAGTTTCAGATTTACCAAAAGGATTCTATTTAATTCAATTGGCTACTGAAAATGCTTCAACTACCAAGAAAATAATTGTGAACTAATTTCACAACAACAAATAAACAAAAAACCTCATCAAATGCTTGATGAGGTTTTTTTAATAGAAAAGGTGCTGAAAATTTATTTCCAACACCTTTTCTCCTATTAACTAGTTTATTTTAATGACAGTTTGCTTCTGATTGAACAAACAAACTCATATTACTTGGTGATAAATATGGAATATCTAAACCTAATCCTCTAATAATAAATAACATTCCTATTACTACAGCAACTACTGGAATAATTTTTTGCAATGTTCCTCTAAAAGAAAACGATAAAACGTTAGATATGTAAATTACTGCGGTTAACATCGGTATCGTTCCAATTCCGAATAAAAGCATATACAATACTCCTAAAGAAACGCTTTGCATTGCTATGGCACCAAAAATGGCTACATAAACCATTCCGCAAGGTAAAAACCCATTCAATAAACCAATGGTAAATAACGATTTATAACTTTTGTTTTTAAACTGTTGTCCTAAACTCGATTTTACTTTTGAAATAATTTTATACACTGGTTTTGAAAAATTATATTTAGCAAAAACTTTTTCAGGAACTAATGCAACAACAATCATCAAAACACCTACTATTATAGATAATTGCTGTTGCATCCCTGCTAAATAGAAACTCCTACCCAATAACCCAAAAATTAAGCCTAAAATTCCGTAAGCAGTTAATTTTCCAATATGATAAGTAATAATTTGTGTAACTTTTTTTGCTTCATTATTTCTGTCAACAGGCAACATCATAGCAATTGGACCGCACATTCCTACGCAGTGAAAGCTACTAATTAAACCAAATATGAAAGCTGAATAAAGCATTTTAAAGTTCTATTAAAAATAGATTGTTTCTTTGTTTAAATAATCAACACCATCATAATTCCAATCAACAGAAATGTCCCAAAGACCGCCAGTCAAATTACTTTTAGGTATGAGCAAATGTGGACTAGAAAGTGAGATATTAATTTCAAAATCTAGTTTCTGACTTGACGGTCTATATAAGGACACTTTTCCATTTATTTTTGAATAATCAAAGTCTCCAGGAAATTCAACTGAAATTCCTTCTTCAACTTCTTTAATTACTACCAAATTTTTTAAAGCATTAGCATTTTGTTTTTTTTCAATATCTGCCTGAACTGTTGCTTCTTTTTTATAATATTCATCTGTAACTAACTCATTATCATATTTTTGATTTGATTGTACTTTATATACAAACGATAAAATAAATATCATGAATAATCCAAATGCAATTACAATTCCTGTTCCCCAATTAATTTTCATAGCTATTTTTTTTATTAAAAAGTTCTCGGTCCCATAAAATTAGTGGTTGCCGTTTCAATTAGTTTATCACCACTATAGACTTCAATTTCAATTTCCATTTTGTCTCCTTCTAAAAGTGCTTGGTTAATTTCAATAAACATAGTTCCTTGCGCTAAACCTTGCTGTTTTACATCAAAGTTTTCTTTACCCACAACTTTAATTGTTCCTTTTGTATCTTTTAATTTAAAGTGAATATTTTTCAAATCTTCAACCGTTTTATTCACAATTTTATAAGTAAACACATTACTAATGTTTTCGCCTTTGTGTTCAAACATTTGACCATTCATTCTTAATACAGTTGCTTCAACTTCATTTCTTAAAAACAACATTGAAATTAAAACTCCTATTAAAATGGTTAAAACAACAATATAACCTTTCATTCGAGTTGTTAATTTGAATTTTTCTTTATTAACAATCTCATCTTCACTTGCATAACGAATAAGACCTTTTGGCAAACCAACTTTTTCCATGATGGTATCACACTCGTCAATACAAGCTGTACAGTTTACACATTCTAACTGAGTACCATTACGAATATCGATTCCAGTAGGACAAACTACAACACACTGATTACAATCGATACAATCTCCATAACCAGCAGCAGTTCTGTCTTCACCATTTCTCCATTTTTTTCTTCCGTTTTCACCTTCACCTCTTACGTGGTCATAGGCAACATTTATTGATTTATTGTCTAATAAAACACCTTGCATTCTTCCGTATGGGCAAGCAATAATACAAACTTGTTCTCTGAACCAAGCGAAAACAAAATAGAATATTCCTGTAAATATCAATAAAGGAATTAGTGTTCCAATATTTCTAGCTGGTCCTTCTGTAATTAATTTGAATAATTCATCACTTCCTATCAAATAAGCTAAGAAAACATTTGCTATGAAAAACGAAAAGATAAAAAAGATAATCCATTTTGTGACTCTTTTTCTTATTTTTTCAGCATTCCAATCTTGTTTTGCTAAGCGTAATTGAGCACCTCTATCTCCATCAATCCAATATTCTATTCGTCTGAAAACCATTTCCATAAAAATAGTTTGCGGACAAAACCATCCACAAAATATTCTACCAAAAGCTACTGTAAATAAGGTTAACCCTACTACACCCACAATCATTGACATTACAAATAAATGAAAATCTTGTGGCCAAAAAGGGAAACTAAAAATATTAAACCTACGTTCTAAAACGTTAAACATTAAAAACTGATTGCCATTAATTTTTATAAATGGAGCAGAAATTAAGAACGCTAAAAGAAAATAACTTAAAATTTTTCTTTTATCATAAAATGGTCCAGATGGTTTTTTAGGGAAAATATAATTTCTTTTTCCATCTTCTGAAATAGTAGAAATACTATCTCTAAAACTTTCGTCTGGTAAATTGGGTTGATTAGACATAATTTTAACTTTTTAAGTGCTTGTAATCTTATTATAGTTTAAAAAAGGTTTTGGGCGAACCCAAAACCTTTTTAGTTTTTATTATTTTGTTGCTGGTGCAACTACTTCTGTTTTTGTTGAATCCACTGGTGTTGTAGCAGCTGGTTTTGCAGCTCCTTCTTCTACCCATGGTTTTGCTTCTGGTTCAGTTGGTTTTGGCTCTTTAGGATTTGTTCCTTGTAAAGATAGCACATAACTTGCTACTTTTTGTAAATCTGTTGGTTTAATAGATTCTTTCCAAGCAACCATTCCTTTGCCAGGTCTACCACCTTCCATTAAGGTGTTAAATACGTTTTTAATTCCTCCTCCTAAAATCCAATTTTCATCGGTTAAGTTTGGACCAATTGCTCCACCAGCATCTGCTCTGTGACATGCTACACAATTTGTTTCAAATATTTTTTTACCTTCTGCTAAAGCTGTTGCATCTGTTAATAAAGTTACAACGTCTTTATTCATTTGGTCTGGAGCAGTTTTTTTCCATTCTTCAACTTCTTTGTCTTTCTCTGCCATTTCTGCAACAAACTCTTCTGCTTGTGTGTAATCTCCAATTACGTGGAAACGAACTAAATATACAATTGCAAAAACAACGCAAGCATAGAATAATCCAACCCACCATGGTGGTAATACATTATCTAACTCTTTAATGCCATCGTAATCATGATCAAGCATTACATCTTTTTCTTGTTCAATATCTTTTGAACGAGTAAGTTTTTGCATGATACCTTGATAGAATTTACTTTCTGTAAAAGGTAATGATTGTGCCTCTGCTAATTGTTTTTTCTGTTCATCTGTTAAAAGATGATACGTTACTTTGTCAACCGCACTAATAACAATTTCAATTGCTATTAATAAAAATAGAAATACTCCTAAAAATAAAGAAACCATTGGAAACTTTAAAAATGCAGGCTTATCTCCGGAGTCAATAAAATATTCCAATGCCGCAAATACAATTGCAAACAGTAAAGGAACTCTTACATATGCTGGAATTAATTTTTTCATTTGATAAATTTTTTATGTTGGTTTATTGATAACCTTTTTATTAACTTCCTCTCTTAAAAAAAGAGAGGAAGTCTTTTATTTAATTTTCTTCTTTGAATGGTAATTCACTCAATTCTTTGATTTTTTCTTTACTAAATGTCATTGCCCATATAAAAAATGAAACAAAAACAACAAAGAAAATACTTAGTGAAATTATCGGATAGATATCGACTCCATCAATAGTTTCTAAATTATGTTTAATGAATTTTAACATTATTCAGCTTTTTTAACTTTGATATCAGTACCCATACGTTGTAAGTAAGCAATAAGTGCTACGATTTCTCTATCTTTCATTGGTATGAAAGTTTCGCCTTTAGCAGCTGCTTTTTTCTTACTATCTTCATAAGATTTTACAAAATCAGGATCATTGTGTAAATTTTTCTCAATTTGAGCCGATTGTGCTTCAATACTTTTCTTAGCATTGGCTATATCTGCATCAGTATATGGAACTCCTAAGGTTACCATTACACTCATTTTTTTCTCAATGTAAGAATGATCCATTGCTTTGTTATCAAATAACCATTTGTAAGCTGGCATTACCGATTTTTCATCCATACGTTGTGGACTCCACATGTGGTTAAAGTGCCAGTTATCATTGTATTTTCCACCTATTCTCATTAAATCTGGGCCTGTTCTTTTCGAACCCCACAAGAATGGATGATCATACACATATTCTCCAGATTTTGAATATTCACCATAACGTTTTACTTCTGAACGGAATGGACGTATCATTTGAGAGTGACAGTTGTTACAACCTTCTCTGATGTATAAATCTCTACCCTCTAATTCTAACGGTGAATATGGTTTTACACTTGAAATAGTAGGAATGTTTGATTTTACAACAATCATTGGTACAATTTGAACAATACCTCCAATTGCTACAGCAACAGTTGTTAAGATGGTGAACTGAATTGGTTTTCTTTCTAACCAAGAGTGCCATTTTTCACCTTTCATTTGACCAGAGCTAATTTTAGATAATGCTGGTGCTTCTGCTAATTCATTTTCAACAGCTGAGCCTTGTTTTACCGTTTTAACAATGTTGTAAACTAAAGTTAAAATACCTACGAAGAATAACGTTCCTCCAACTGCTCTCATCATGTACATTGGCATAATTTGAGTTACAGTTTCTAAGAAGTTTCCATACATTAATGTTCCATCTGGATTAAATTGTTTCCACATAGATGCTTGTGTAAATCCAGCAACATACATTGGAAGTGTATATAAAATAATACCTAAAGTACCAATCCAAAAATGGAAGTTAGCTAATTTTTGAGAGAATAATGTAGTTTTTGTAATTCTTGGGATAATCCAATAAATCATACCAAAAGTTAAGAAACCATTCCATGCTAATGCTCCAACGTGAACGTGTGCAACGATCCAATCTGTAAAGTGTGCAATAGCATTAACGTTTTTTAATGATAACATTGGTCCTTCAAAAGTAGACATACCATAACCTGTAATTGCTACTACGTAGAATTTAAGTACTGGTTCTTCTCTTACTTTATCCCAAACACCTCTTAACGTTAATAAACCATTAATCATACCTCCCCAAGATGGTGCAATCAACATTACAGAGAATACTACTCCTAAATTTTGTGCCCAATCTGGTAAAGCTGAATATAATAAGTGGTGAGGACCTGCCCAAATGTAAATGAAGATTAACGACCAAAAGTGAATAATTGATAATCTGTAAGAATATACAGGACGGTTAGCTGCTTTTGGAACAAAATAATACATCAAACCTAAAAATGGTGTTGTTAAGAAGAATGCCACTGCATTATGACCATACCACCACTGAACCAAAGCATCTTGTACTCCAGCATAAACTGAATATGATTTTAAAGCAGAAACTGGTAATTCTAAACTATTAAAAATGTGTAGTAGAGCAACTGCAATAAATGTAGCAATGTAAAACCAAATAGCTACATATATATGACGCTCTCTTCTTTTGATAATAGTTCCAATCATGTTTACTCCAAAAGCAACCCATACTAAAGCTATAGCTATATCAAACGGCCATTCTAATTCTGCGTATTCTTTTGATGTTGTAAATCCTAATGGCAATGTAATTGCAGCTCCTAAAATAATTAGCTGCCATCCCCAAAAGTTTACTTTACTTAAAAAGTCACTAAACATTCTTGTTTTTAACAAGCGTTGTAATGAATAATAAGAACCTGCAAATACAGCATTTCCAACGAAGGCGAAAATTACCGCATTAGTATGCAAAGGTCTTAATCTTCCATAACTTAACCACGGAATTCCGTCAGTCAAATTTGGAAACAAATATAAGAAGGCTACTAAAAGCCCTACAAGCATTCCTATAACTCCAAAAGCTATGGAAGCGTATAGAAAGTTTCTTACAATTTTGTTGTCGTAATAAAATTGTTGCTTCTCCATAATTAGATTGATTTTTGTTTTTCTGTTTGTGTTTGTATTAATTTGTTTGGATTCTCTTTTACAATTTCATCGTCAAATAACATTCTGACAGATGGTGTATAGTCATCATCATATTGACCGCTTCTAACTGCTTTTATAAATGCAATTAAAAACAATACTGCGACGAAGATGCTTACTGTGATTAATATATAAATGACACTCATACCTTAAATTTGTGTTAACAAAGTTACTTCTGCTCTATTTGATAAAATATGATATTTATCATATCTCAATATTTTGTTAAAATTACTTACTTCTTGCAAATGCATTTGTCATAATTGTTACAAAGCTCACAATTGTAATTGTACTTAACGGCATTATAATCGCAGCTACTATTGGTGATAACTCTCCAGTAACCGCAAAACTCAGTCCTACAACATTATAGAGTAATGATAATCCAAAACTCATGTAAATTGTTTTCATTGCATTTTTAGAATATTTCATAAAAAAAGCAATTTTATCAAATTGTGTTGCATCTAAAATTCCATCACAAGCTGGCGAAAAAACATTTACATTTTCTGAAATAGAAATTCCAACATTACTTTGCGCTAATGCACCCGCATCGTTTAATCCATCACCAATCATCATTACATTTTTACCTTCTTTTTGTAATTGTTCTATGTAGCCTAATTTTTGTTCGGGCTTTTGATTAAAAACTAAACAGGCTGTAGAAGGCAACATTTTTTCTAATATTTTTCGTTCGCCATCATTATCACCGGATAATACTACTAAATTATACTTTTTAGACAAATTATCAAACAATTGTTCTAAACCTTTTCTGTATTGATTATTGAAAACATAACTTCCTTTATAAACACCATTGATTTCCAAATGCACTTTGGTTTTCTTATGCGTGTTTTCAGTCATGGTTTTTAGAAATTGTGATGAACCTAATTTTATCGTATTTCCATCAATTTCTGCAAAAATTCCTTTTCCGATGATTTCCTCGAAGTTTGAAGTTTCCATTTTGTCTTGATTTGGAATAAATTCGTACAATCTTCTGCTTAATGGATGATTCGAGCCACGCAAAACGTTCTTTAATAATTTTAATTCGGAATGTTTTAATTCGGTTCCTTCATAAGTAATTGATGTTTTTTTATTGGTAGTAATGGTTCCTGTTTTATCAAAAACGATAGTATCTACTTTAGCCAACTGTTCTACAACCAAGGCATTTTTTAGATAAAATTTACGATTCCCTAAAATTCGTAAGACATTTCCTAAAGTAAATGGTGCTGTTAAAGCTAAAGCACACGGACAAGCCACAATTAAAATGGCTGTAAATACGTTAAATGCTGTGGTTACATCTATAAAAATCCAATAAACAAATGAAACAACGGCTAAAGCCAGTAATGCTGGTGTGAAATAGCGACTAATTCTATCGGTGATAGTTTTATGCTGCTGTTCTACCCTTTTTTGAAAAACATCGTTGCTCCATAATTGGGTTAAATAGCTTTGGGAAACTGAAAATAAAACTTCCATTTCTATGACTTTTCCCATTTGTTTTCCACCAGCGAATATTTTATCTCCTGATTTTTTTTCCATTAAAACCGCTTCACCTGTAACAAAACTGTAATCGATAGACGCTTTTTCGGAAATTAAAATTCCATCAACTGGAATTAACTCTTGATTACGAATCAATAATCTATCACCTTTTTCAATATCATAAACTTGAACCGATTCTTCTGTTCCATTAGGTAATACTTTTGTAATAGCAATTGGAAAATATGATTTGTAATCGCGCTCAAATGAGAGAAAATCGTATGTTTTTTGTTGAAATAACTTTCCTAATAACATAAAGAAAATTAACCCAGCCATACTATCGAAGAAACCTTGACCATAATCAAATATAATATCGACCGTACTTCTTACGAACATGACTACAATTCCTAAAGCAATAGGAATATCTATATTCAACAAGCCCGATTTCATGCTTTTCCAAGCGGAAACATAATAACCAGATGCGGAATAAATAAACGTAGGAAGCGATAAGGCAAAAATCAACCAACGAAAAAATCCTCGGTATTGATTGATCCAAAATTCTTCTACTTCAAAATATTCGGGAAACGACAATAGCATGATATTTCCAAAACAGAAAAATGCTACTCCTATTTTGTAAATTAAACTACGGTCGATTTTTTTCTTTCCTTCATCAAAGTTTTCTAAAGAAATATAAGGTTCGTAACCTATCGAACTCAATAAATAAACAATTTCTTTTAAAGTTGTTTGTTCTGGATTAAAAGTAACTCGAACTTTCTTTTCGCCAAAGTTAACTTGGGAAGTACTTATTCCTGGTTGAAGTTTTTGAAGATTTTCCAGAATCCAAATACACGAACTACAGTGTATATGAGGAATGTAGAGTGAAACAATATGTGTTGCATTCTCTTGGAATTCAAGAAGTTTATTAACAATGTCTTCATTGTCTAAAAAATCATATTTGCCTTGTATATCCTGTGGTGTTGCACCCGGAGATGACTGAAAATCATAATAACACGATAAATCGTTTTGACTAAATATTTCGTACACGGTTTTACAACCATTGCAACAAAACTTCTTTTCGTCAAAAACAATTTCGTCTTTTTTTATAATTTCATTACCACAATGGAAACAATTTTCTGTGTCCATAAATTTGCTCATTTTACCTGTAACAAAGGTCACGTATAAAAATACAACAAAATATGATATTTGTCATACAAATTTGTAATTTTGTAAAACCAATAAATAAATTCATTCTATGAATAAATGTGAACAGTGTATCGTAAGGCAGTTTAGTTCTTTAAAAGCTTTGAACAAAGATGAGCTTATAAGAATGGCTGAATGCAAGACTTCTTATACCATTAAAAAAGGTGAACCCATTTTTGAAGAAGGTGAAGTTACAAACGGAATTTATTGTATAAAAGATGGTGTTTGCAAGCTTTCAAAGCTTAGCGATAATGGTAAAGACCAAATTGTAAAATTGGTTAAACCAGGTGAATTGTTAGGACAACGTTCTATGATTAGTGACGAACCAGCTAACTTAAGTGCGATTGCTTTAGAAGATATGGAAGTTTGTTTTATTCCTAGAAGCGAGGTCATGCAGTTTTTTAATGAAAATAATCAGTTTTCAATGAATGTAATGAAAACTATTTGTGAGGATTTAAAAGGTGCAGATGATCACATAGTAAATATGGCACAAAAAACCGTTCGCCAACGTTTAGTAGAAACATTAATCTATTTAGAAGAAACCTTTGGCAAAAACGAAGATGGTTCATTACATATTCAACTATCCAGAGAAGAATTAGCTGGAATGATTGGAACCGCAACAGAAAGTTGTATTCGTTTACTTTCAGAATTAAACAAATCTAATCTGATAGAACTAAACGGAAAAAAAATATTCATTACTGACAAAAATAAACTAAAACGTTTTTCTTAAAATAATAAAATCCGCTTATAAGCGGATTTTATTATTTTTACAGAAATCAAGTATAAAGACTCTATTACATATATAATAAGTGAAGCTAATTAAATTTTAAAAGATTAAGTATTCAAAAAAAATTTACTAAAGTAAATAGATTAATATTTTTTATTCACACCTCAGATTTTCGAAGTAAAAATTTATTCAATAAAATATTTTATACTCTCGCTACAAATTAAAAGTATAGCAAACATAATAACATAAAAATAAATCAAGTAATGAAAAACCTATTCCAAACAACACTCCTACTCTTCACAATAGCCTTATTAACAAGCTGTAAACAAGAAACAATAGCTACTCAAAACGAGTATTTTGCACAATCAACTGACAGCATTCAAAATGGTGGTGTAAAAGTTATTCCCATTACAACTCCAAAAGGTACTTTTAATGTTTGGACGAAACGCATTGGAAACAATCCAAAAATCAAAGTATTGCTATTAAATGGTGGTCCGGGCGCTACGCATGAATATTTTGAATGTTTTGAAAACTTCTTACCAGCAGAAGGCATCGAGTTCATTTATTACGATCAATTAGGTTGTGGAAATGCGGATAATCCAAACGATACTTCCATGTGGGATTTGCCAAGATATGTCGAAGAAGTAGAACAAGTTCGTAAAGCTTTGAAGTTAGACAACACCAATTTCTACTTGTTAGGACATTCGTGGGGTGGTATCTTAGCTATGGAATACGCTACAAAATATCAAAACAATATGAAAGGCTTAATCATTTCGAATATGATGGCAAGTTGCCCAGAATATGGGAAATATGCTGATGAAGTTTTATCCAAACAAATGGCTCCAGAAGTTTTAAAAGAAATTCGTGACATCGAAGCTCGAAAAGATTTTTCCAATCCAAGATATATGGAATTATTGATTCCGAATTTCTATGAAAAACACATTCTTCGTTTCCCAGCAAAAGATTGGCCAGAACCGGTAAATCGTTCGTTTGCCAAGATGAATCAGTCGCTATACGTAACCATGCAAGGTCCTAGTGAATTTGGTATTTCAGGAAAATTAGAAAAATGGGATAGAAAAGCCGATTTGAAAAACGTAAAAATTCCAACACTAGTCATCGGAGCAAAACACGATACCATGGATCCAAAACACATGGAAGAAATTTCTAAAATCTTACCAAATGGTTCGTATTTATTCTGTCCAAAAGGAAGTCACATGGCATTTTACGACGACCAAAAAACGTATTTTAGTGGATTGATTTCGTTCTTGAAAAAATAAACCAAAAGCAACTCTCAGTAGTTGCTTTTTTTGTATCTTGCTTTTCTATTTCAGAATTTAAAATGGCGAACAAAGCGTTACTTTTTACTCCAGCTTTAACCCACGAAAAGTCGTTAAAAACTTTAGTGGAAAACCGTACTATTTTTTCGTTAAACCATTGCGAATTGAATATTTTCGAAACTTATCAGAAATCAGATTTGGTACCTTTGAAGTTTAATGATTTGGTGGTAACAAGTATGTTGCGCGGTAAAAAAGTGATGCATTTATTTGAAGATCCATGTTTTGAATATTTACCTGGCGAAACCGTAATTGTGCCTTCTAATGCCGAAATGAAAATCGATTTCCCGGAAGCTTCAAAAGACAATCCTACGCAGTGTATCGCTTTGGCAATCGATAATCAGATTATCACGAATACGTTGGACTTTTTAAATGAGAAATATCCGAAAGAAGGAAAAAGTAATTTGTGGAAATTAGACCACGAAAATTATTTCTTTTATAACAATGTTGAATTAGCAGGAACTATCAACAAGTTGATTAAAGAATGCATGGGCAATTCGTTAACCAAAGACGCTCTTGCCGATTTAACGCTTCAAGAATTGATTATCCGAATTATTCAAACGCAAACCACCAAACGTTTTGAAAACGAAAAATTCATCGATAGCAATAGCCCGATTACTCCAGCGATTGAATACATTAAAAGTAATATTCGAGAAACCATCAATTTGAAAGATTTGAGCGATAAAGCATGTATGAGTACCACTTCATTTTATCGCTATTTCAAGAGAGAATTAGGCATGAGCCCGATTGAATATATCTTGAATGAAAAGATAAAATACGCCAAAAGACTATTGAGCAATCCTAATATTCAAGTCAATGAAGTTTCGTATGCGACAGGTTTTGAAGATTGCAATTACTTTATAAGGTTATTTAAAAAATATGAAGGTGTTACTCCGAAACAATATCAGTTGATGAATTATAATGGGTAAAATAGTGAAAAGTGAATAGTATTACTCGTTTAATCTAATTTTTTCCAAATTCTGAACTTCTTCTTCGGTAAATAATCTGTAATTTACTTTGAAAGTTTTACCGTAAGGTGTTTCTAATGAAAAACCGCCTGCTCCTATTCCATCAGTTACATCTAGCGTAAAATGCGCGTGTTTCCAATATTCGAATAAATCTTTGTCCACCCAAAATTCAAATCCTTGAATAGTTCCGATACAAACATCGCCATAACGCAAATAAAATCCGCCTTTTTCAAAACACTGTGGCTGCGTTCCTTCGCAACAACCACCCGCTTGATAAAACATCAAATCGCCAAACTTTTCTGATAGCATTTTGATTAATTCTATAGCTTTTTTGGTAGCTTCTAATCGTTTTATTTTTTCCATTGTTTACAAATAAAAAAAGTCGCGAGTTCAAAATAACATTAATCATGAATCGCGACTTTAAATTAAAAATTATCTACTAAAAGAAACCTAATTTATTCTTGTTATAAGAAATCAACATGTTTTTAGTTTGACGATAATGGTCTAACATCATTTTGTGGTTTTCTCTACCAATTCCCGATTGTTTATAACCTCCAAACGGTGCTCCTGCTGGATAAGCATGATATTGGTTTACCCAAACACGTCCTGCTTGAATAGCTCTTGGAACTTGATATAATTCATGTGCATCACGTGTCCAAACGCCTGCTCCTAATCCGTACATAGTGTCGTTAGCAATTTCTAATGCTTCTTCCGTAGTTTTGAAAGTCGTAACCGCTAATACTGGACCGAAAATCTCTTCTTGGAAAATACGCATTTTGTTGTGTCCTTTAAATAAAGTTGGTTGGATGTAATATCCGCCTTCTAAATCGCCACCTAAATGATTTACATCACCACCGCATAACAATTCAGCACCTTCTTCTTTCCCTAAATTAATGTAGGAAAGAATTTTATCTTTTTGGATTTGTGAAGCTTGAGCTCCCATCATAACCGTTGGATCTAATGGATTCCCCATTTTGATTGATTTCACACGTTCTAATACTCTTTCAATAAATTTGTCGTAAATCGATTCATGAATTAACAATCTTGATGGACACGTACAAACTTCTCCTTGATTTAGGGCAAAAAGAGCAACTCCTTCTAAAGCTTTATCTAAAAAGGCATCATCAGCATCCATAACCGATGGGAAGAAAATATTTGGAGATTTCCCACCTAATTCTAACGTAACTGGAATAATATTTTCAGTAGCATATTGCATTACCATTCTTCCAGTAGCAGTCGAACCCGTAAATGCTGCTTTACAAACTTTTGGATTCGTTACCAAAGTTCTTCCTAATTCCGCTCCAAAACCATTAATTACATTGATAACTCCTGCTGGAACTAAATCTCCGATAATTTCCATCAAAACCATAATTGAAATTGGCGTGCTTTCTGCTGGTTTCAACACTACACAGTTTCCTGCGGCTAAAGCTGGAGCTAATTTCCAAACGGCCATTAAAATTGGGAAGTTCCAAGGAATAATTTGTGCTACAACTCCAATTGGCTCATGAACGATGATAGAAACCGTATCTTTATCTAATTCGGTAATTGAACCTTCTTCGGCACGAATTACACTTGCAAAATATCTAAAATGGTCAATTGCTAATGGAATATCGGCAGCCATAGTTTCACGAATGGCTTTACCATTATCTAACGTTTCAACCGCAGCGATGTATTCTAAATTAGCTTCAATTCGATCTGCAATTTTATTCAACATGATACTTCTTTCTGTAGCCGAAGTTTGACTGAACGTTTTGAAGGCTTCATCAGCTGCATTTACAGCCATTTCAACATCCATTTTAGCCGAATGTGCTGCTTTTGCCATTAATTTTCCATCTACTGGAGAAAGTACTTCGAAATATTGCCCTGTTGAAGGTGCTGTCCATTTTCCGTTGATATAATTATCGTACTTTTCTTTTAGTTGAGGTCTTTGAATTAAATTACTCATAATTTTGATTTTAGGTTTGTTTATCAAATTTAGATTCAATTCTTATTTTAGAATAGCACAATTATTTCATTTAATAGCACAAAACTGATATAGGCCCAATTTTAACATCTAAAAATTACATTTCTATTAATTTTTTACTCAATTATTTATCGAATTAATAATATTGCCTTTCTAAACTTATCACCAAAAGGCTGTTCAAAATTTCTAAATTCTAATTTCTAAATTCTAATTTTATAAAGTATCTTTGCCGTTTAAAATTCGATACAAAATGCGTATATCTTACAATTGGTTAAAACAATTCATTAAAACCGATTTAAAATCTGAAGAAATTGCCGACATTCTTACCGACTTAGGTTTGGAAGTAGAAGGCGTTGACAAATACGAAAGTTTAAAAGGAGGTTTACAAGGCGTTGTAATTGGTCATGTGTTAACATGCGAAAAACATCCTGATGCTGATAAACTAAAAATCACAACGGTTGATTTAGGTGATGGAAACGCACCTGTTCAAATTGTTTGTGGTGCTCCAAACGTGGCGGCTGGACAAAAAGTTCCTGTGGCGACTATTGGAACTAAGTTATTTGATAAAGAAGGAAACGCATTCGAAATTAAAAAAGGGAAAATCCGCGGGCAAGAAAGTCACGGAATGATTTGCGCTGAAGACGAATTAGGATTAGGTGAAAGTCATGACGGAATTATGATTTTGAACGAAGATTTAAAACCAGGAACTCCAGCTTCAAAAGTGTTCGAAATTGAAACCGATGAAGTATTCGAAATTGGATTAACACCTAACCGTGCTGATGCTATGTCACACATGGGAGTTGCTCGCGATTTACGTGCTGGATTATTACAAAAAGGAACTACTTCTGAATTGATTACGCCATCCGTAAGTAAATTTAAAGTAGAAAAACGTACCTTAAAAATTGATGTTAAGGTTGAAAACGACAAATTAGCACCAAGATATTGTGGTGTTACCATTTCGGGAATTACGGTAAAACCATCTCCAACTTGGTTACAAAACCGTTTGAAAGCAATTGGATTAACTCCAAAAAATAATATTGTTGACGTTACAAATTACGTTTTACACGAATTAGGTCAACCTTTACATGCGTTTGATGCTTCTCAAATTAAAGGAAATAAAGTAGTAGTTAAAACGGTTCCTGCTGGAACTAAATTTGTTACTCTTGATGATATCGAACGTACATTGCACGAAGAAGATTTAATGATTTGTGATGAAAGTGGCCCAATGTGTATTGCCGGTGTTTTCGGAGGAAAAACTTCGGGAGTTTCTGAAAAAACGCAGGCTATTTTCTTAGAAAGTGCTTATTTCAATCCGGTTTCGGTTAGAAAAACAGCAAAAAGACATACGTTAAGTACTGATGCTTCTTTCCGTTTTGAAAGAGGAATCGATCCAAGTATTACCGAATACGCTTTAAAACGTGCGGCTTTATTGATTCAAGAAGTGGCTGGTGGTGAAATTACTTCGGATATTGTTGATATTTATCCTAAAAAGATTGAAGATTTCAGTGTGTTTATTCATTTTAATAAAGTGAATAAAATCATTGGTGAAGAAATCAAACCAGAAACGATTAAGAAGATTTTAGCTTCATTAGATATCAAAGTTAATAGTATTACCGAAGCCGGTTTAGGATTAACAATTCCTTCTTACCGTGTAGATGTTACGAGAGAAATTGATGTTATTGAAGAAATTTTACGTGTTTACGGATATAACAACATCAAAATTCCTTCTAAAGTGAATGCTACCACAGCCAATTCATCAAGAACGGAAGAATATAAAGTACAAAATATCATTGCGAACCAGTTGTGTTCATTAGGTTTCAACGAAATGATGGCAAATTCATTAACTACGCCAGATTACGTAAAACTTTCTGAAAACTTGAAAGAAGAATTCAATGTAATGATGTTAAATCCATTGAGTAGAGATTTATCGGCAATGCGTCAATCGTTATTATTTTCTGGATTAGAAGCGGTTTCTTTCAACATCAACAGAAGAAGAAGTGATTTAAAATTCTTCGAATTTGGAAAAAGTTACCACAAAATTCCAGGCGGTCACGAAGAAAACAAACACTTAACGTTATTAGTAACTGGAAATAGACAAAACGAAAGTTGGACAAATGCACAATCAAAATCCGATTTCTTCTTGTTTAAAGGTTATATCAATACCATTTTAAGTCGTTTAGGATTAGATAAAAAAGTGACTTCATTACCATTTGAAAATGATGTTTTCGGAGAAGGATTAGCTTTAGCGGTTGGGAAAGAAGTAATTGTAGAATTTGGAACGGTTAAAAAATCAGTTTTAAAACATTTCGATATAAAACAAGAAGTATTGTACGCAGATTTTTCTTGGGATAAAATTCAAAAATACGTTTCTACGAAAATTAAATTCACCGATATTCCAAAATATCCTGAAGTTCGTAGAGATTTAGCTTTGTTGTTAGATGAAAACGTACCATTCGAACAAATCTACAACATTGCCAAACAAACTGAAAAAGGCTTGTTAAAAGACGTAAATTTATTCGACGTTTACACCGGAAATAACTTACCAGAAGGTAAAAAATCATACGCCGTAAGTTTCATTTTACAAGACGATTCTAAAACGCTAACCGACACTCAAATTGATAAAATTATGAGTAAGTTACAAGGTAATTTTGAAAGTCAGTTAGGAGCGTGCTTGCGCTAGTGTTCAGTTTACAGTCACCGTTTACAGTATAAAAAAACTCCCGATTAAAATGAATCGGGAGTTTTTGTTTTTACATTATTATCTAAAAACTATTCCTTCACAAATTTCGCATTAGCACTACCCTTTTCAGTATTTATTTTTACGAAATAAGTTCCTGCAGCTAAGTTGGAAACATCTATTGTATTTAAAGCATTTGTAGTTGCAATAACAATTTGCCCTAATTGATTGTAAATTTCAATCGAATTGATTGTTAAACCTTGTTTCGCTTGAATATTCAAAACATTTTTTGCTGGATTTGGATATAAAGTAAAATAATTTCCAAAATCATAATCTTGAGTGCTTAAAGCAGCAACAGTTGTTGTGTATGTATTCGTTGTTATCGGGAAATTATAATCGAAATAGATATTAGCATTATTGGTGAAAGTATCACCTAAAACTAAAGTTGGTTTCGTTTTAATTTTAAACACTACATAACCATCGTTAGTAGCGTCATTAAAATCTAAGTTGATGTTTTCAAAAATGAATTCTACTTTGTTTTCGTTAATTCTTGTGTAAAATTCATGACTGCTTTTTAAAGGAACTAAAGTTGCAATATCGAACTTAACCAAATCAATCATGTCTTTCACCACAATATTTTCTGCAGGATATGTTCCGGTATTTTCAAAACGAATGACATAATGTACATAATTCCCCACTTCAGTTGGTGTAATCGTTGTTCCTTGTAAACACGTTTTATCGTTTGGATCATAAGAACCTACTACTGTTTGATCTAACGCAAATATGTTATCAGTTGGTGTTCGATCTGTATTTGTTGTTGTAATTGTAGTTGTGTAATTCAAAACATCCCCATTATTTACAGCTGGTATTTCCATTGGAGAGTTTACATTAAAAACAATTTTAATCTCTCTAGTTTCGAAAGGTTGTAAATTAGTATAATTCCAAGTAAAACTATTCGAGGCAGAACTATTATAAACAGGATTAGAAGAAACATAATCCAATCTTACATCATCAAAAGTTAAACTTACAGAACCGTTTTCAATTTGATTCCCTTTATTTCTATATACTAATTTATAATCAGCATCAAAACCAGGACGAGCAGGATTAGTTGGTAATAAAACAACTTCAACATCAGATTTTAAACCATTAGCCGTAAAACAAAAATTCTGAATAAACGGACTTGCATTTGTTGGAAAATTCACTGAATAATTGGACGGTGAAATATTGAAATAAGTAGGGTTTTCAAGAACTGGTCTTATATTATAGGTACCTGCTTGAACTGGAACATAATAAACTCCTAAAGAATTTGAAATTAATGAACCTATATTTGTTCCATTTGTAATTCTAAATCTTAAATAAGAATAGTTGATATCTGATATATTGCAACCGTTATTGTCTAAATCAAATTTTGTATTTCCTGAAATTTCATAAAAAGTACCACTTGGCGTAAAAGAACAATAGGAATTTACATGACAAGTTGAAGTATAACCGTATTCATTAATTTTTTGTTGTACTGAAGGGAAATTAACTTCGTCAGCACAAATATATTGCAAATTAGGATTTCCATAAAAAAACAATTCTGCGTTATTATTTTTAAGTAATAAATAATTTAGTTGGTTGTTATAACACCATAAAGTTTGTAAATTTGACAAACCTGATAGATTTAAACTAGTCAATTGATTATTGAAGCAAGATAACATAATCAGATTAGATAAATCTAAAAGTTCTAAACTATTTAATTGGTTATTCTCACAATACAAAGTAGTTAAATTTGTCAAACCCGAAAGATTTAAACTAGTTAATTGGTTATTTTGACAACTTAATGTTGTTAAATTAGGAAAAATTGAAACATTTAAACTTGTCAATTGATTATAACCACATTTAAGTTGAGTTAAATTTATAAAATACTCAATCCCTCCTAGATTTGTAATATTTGAACTACTTAAATCTAAATATCTAGTTTGCTGTATTTCATCAACTGATATTTCATTATCATTATTCTGATCAATTCTATGATATGTTCCATTTGGAACAGCGAATGTTGAGGCAATAGTGTTAGTAGTATTCGCCGCCAATAACCTAGCCTTAAAATTAGCATCAGGAAAATTAATAATCTGCGCATTAGCTAAAAAATTAATCATCAAAAAGAATAAAAAGTAAAGTTTTTTCATTTGTAGGAAATTAAAGAAGCAAAAGTAAGATAAATCACTAAATATCAAAGCATAATCTAAAAATAATTTAAGCAAGAAATTTCCTCAAAATTCACTATTTTAGCGCCATGATAAAAGTCATTTTAATCGGTTCAGGAAATGTGGCGCAACACTTAATTCAAGTACTGTTGCAAGCTAAAAATGTGGATTTGGTGCAAGCATTTGCTCGTAGCCCAAGTCATTTGTCGCATTTGCTTACTGAGGACAAAATCACAGCTGATTATCAAAAAATTACGGAGGCTGATTTGTACATTATTTCAATTTCTGATAATGCTATTGCAGAAGTTTCTGAGCAATTACCTTTTGAAAATCGTTTGGTAGTACATACTTCGGGTTCGTCGGAACTTTCTGTTTTAAATGATAAGAATCGAAAAGGTGTTTTTTATCCGTTACAAACCTTTACTAAAGGTAAAGAAATCGACTTCGCTCCTATTCCTATTTGTTTAGAAGCTGAAAATGAAGCCGATTACCAACTTTTAGAAAAATTAGGCAATTGTATTTCGCAAAAAGTAGTCCGAATTAATTCCGAACAACGAAAAAGTTTGCACGTGGCTGCCGTTTTTGTTTGTAATTTTGTGAATCATTTGTACCAAATCGGAAATGAAATTTGTGAAGAAAACAATGTTCCATTTGAAGTATTACATCCGTTAATTCAGGAAACGGCTCATAAAATAACGGAACTTTCTCCGAAAGAAGCACAAACAGGTCCTGCCTTACGAAACGATACTAAAACCATTGAAAAACATTTGGATTTCTTAGAAAATCCAGAATATAAAAACCTATATCAATTACTTACAAAATCGATACAACATGTCAAAAAGTTATAAAGAACTCATGAACGAAATCACTACTTTCATCTTCGACGTAGATGGAGTGCTAACTGACGGAACTATTCACGTAACCCCAACAGGCGAAATGCTTCGCAACATGAATATTAGAGATGGTTATGCCATGAAAGCCGCTGTAGAAAATGGCTACACTGTTTGTATCATATCAGGCGGAAGCAACGAAGGTGTTCGTGTTCGTTTGAGAAATTTAGGAATTACAGATATCCATTTAGGCGTTCCAAACAAAGTAGAAACCTTCAAAGAATTCACAGAGATTTACAATATCAAACCCGAAAACGTGTTATATATGGGAGATGATATTCCAGATTATCACGTAATGCAGTTGGTAGGTTTACCAACGTGTCCGCAGAATGCAGTTCCAGAAATCAAAGGAATATCCAAATACATTTCACACGTAGAAGGCGGAAAAGGAGCCGTTCGTGATGTAATCGAACAAGTGATGAAAGTACAAGGCAAATGGATGGAACATTTTGATGCTAAGTTTGATTAATTGATGGAAGTTGGATGCTGGAAGATGGAAGTTTTTCTTAAAAGTGAAACGTCTCAGTGTATCTATTTCAACTCAATCCAAATCAAAAAATCTCTGTGAAGCTCTGTGTAAAAATCTGAAACTTGAAACAAAAATTAAAACATATAAGTCATGTAAGTAAAATTTAAGTTATATTTTACTTCAATTAAAGTTCATAAAAGATTTCTTTAATCTGTGTTCCGAAAAACCTGAAACTTGAAACTTTAAACCTGAAACAAAAAAACAAACATGAAATACTTAAAACTAATTCGATACCAAAATTTACTAATGCTAGCCTTTATGCAATTGGTATTTCGTTATTTATTTTTAGCACAATCGTATGTAGATTTAGCCTTAACCGATTTTAATTACATCTTGTTAATCTTTGCAACAGTGTGCATTGCCGCAGGTGGTTATGTCATCAATAATATTATGGATCAAGATACCGACGAAATTGCGAAACCTCAAAATCGTGTGGTTGGTGTTTCTGTAACTGAAACGGTGGCGTATAATTGGTACATTGGTTTAACAATTGTGGGTGTTGGAATTGGATTTTATCTTTCCAATGTGATTTACAAACCTACTTTTGCTTCCATGTTTATTTTGGTCGCTACGTTGCTCTATATGTATGCTACAAGTTTTAAACAAATTCCAGTTCTTGGAAATGTTGTAGTGGCATTGATGCTTTCTACAAGTATTATTATCATTGGATTATTCGATATTTTACCAGCAATTGATGCTGATAATCGTTTCCGAATGAAAGAAGCTTTCGATATTTTAATGCATTATGCTATTTTCGCTTTTATCATCAATTTAATTCGTGAAATTGTAAAAGACATGGAAGATATGGATGGCGATTATCAATCAGGAATTAATACGCTGCCTATTACTATCGGAGTTCAAAAAACTAAGATAATTGTTGGAGTTTTAACAGTAATTTCAATTGGTATTTTAGCTTACTATGTAAATTCTTATTTATTCGAATTGGATTACGTAGTGTATTATGCGATGATTTTAATTGTTGGCCCACTAATTTATTTCGGAGTGAAATTACTAAATGCTACAACTAAAAAAGAATTCCATCACTTGAGTTTGGTTTTGAAAATCATATTATTTTTCGGAATTTTATCAGTTGCAGTAATTGTTTACAATTTAAAATTAGCTAATGCTTAAAGATAAACTAAATAAAATCAACATCATTTTAGCTTCGGGTTCACCAAGGAGACAACAATTCTTTAAAGAAATGGATTTGCATTATACCATTCGCCTAAAAGAAATTGAAGAAATTTATCCCGAACATTTACAAGCAGAAGAAATCACTAATTTTTTAGCCAAATTAAAAGTGAGTACATTCGAAAATGAATTGAAAGAAAACGATGTTTTAGTCACTAGTGATACGATTGTTTGGTTAAACGGAAAAGCTTTGGGCAAACCAAAAGATTATGACGATGCGTTTAAAATGCTGCAGCAATTAGCCAACCAAACGCATGAAGTAATCACTTCAGTATGCTTGAAATCAATTGATAGAACAGATGTTTTTCATTGTGTGACCAAAGTTACTTTTGCCAATTTATCAGATGAAGCTATTCGATATTATCTAGATAATTACCAACCTTTTGATAAAGCTGGAAGTTACGGAATTCAAGATTGGATTGGTTTGGTCGGAATTTCAAAAATTGAAGGTTCTTATACGAATGTAGTAGGTTTACCAACCGAAATGTTATTTCAAAAATTAATGAATTATGCTTAAACTTATTCAAAATCCATACTTAGATCAAGAAATAGCAACATTAATAGTGTTAGTGGTCTATTTTATTTTACGATTTAGTTCAAATAAATTAGTTAGAAAATATGCTACTTTAAACGAAGTTTTAGAACATCGTACCAACCTAGTAATCAAATACATAAATTTACTATTAGGTATTTTAGCTTTGATTTCAATTGTAATTATTTGGGGTGTAAAAAAAGACCAAATTCTACTTTTTATCTCTTCTGTTTTTGCAGTTGTGGGAGTTGCTTCGTTTGCACAATGGTCCATTTTGAGTAACATTACAGCGGGAATTATTTTATTCTTTTCGTATCCTTTTAAAATTGGAGACAGAATTAAAATCCATGATAAAGATTTTCCTGTGGAAGGAGAAATAGACGATATAAAAGCTTTTTATGTCATTTTAAAATCTTCAGATGGAGAAATGATAACCTATCCAAACAATTTATTGATGCAAAAAGGAATTTCGGTACTGAAAAATAATCCAGAAGAAAAAGAATTTTTTGATTAAATCAACTTATAAAATAGTGTTAAAAAAGGAAGCAACTAAAACTTCCTTTTTTTTATTTCCTTATTTTTGAAACAAAACCATTGTAATGAACAGAAGCTTTACTTCAATATTTATATTTTTTGTTTCAATAATAGCATTCGCTCAAGCGCCACAAAAACTGAATTCAGTTGAAATTTATGAACAAGTTCAAAAACTAAATTTCTTAGGTAAAGTGCTGTATGTTGCCGCTCATCCTGATGATGAAAACACGAAGCTTATCACCTATTTTTCCAATCATTATCACGCACAAACCGCCTATTTATCTTTAACTCGTGGCGATGGCGGTCAAAATTTAATTGGAACCGAATTAAGAGAAAAATTAGGAGCAATTAGAACTCAAGAATTATTAGCTGCCAGAAGAATCGATGGTGGCGAGCAGTTTTTTACACGCGCCAACGATTTCGGATTTTCAAAAGAACCTAATGAAACTTTCGCCATTTGGAACAAAAACGAAGTCATGGAAGATGTTATTCAAGTGATTGAAACTTTCCGTCCTGATATCATTGTAAATCGTTTTAGCCACAACACACCAGGTACAACACACGGACATCACACAGCTTCGGCTATGTTGAGTTTAGAAGCGTATGATTTAGTAAAACACCAACCAAAACGCATTTTTTTCAACACGTCTTGGTGGTTTTATGGAAGTCAAGAAGCGTTTGATGCTGCCGATAAATCAAAATTATTAGCCATTAATTCCAATGTTTATTATCCGTTAAAAGGAAAAAGTAACAACGAAATTGCCGCTTTGAGTAGAAGTCAGCACAAATGTCAAGGTTTTGGAACACTTGGAAGTCGTGGCGATGAAACCGAATATTTAGAACTTTTAAAAGGTGATTTACCAAGTAATACCAATCTTTTCGAAGGAATTGATACCTCGTGGAATCGAGTAAAAGGTGGCAATGAAATTGGAAAAATTCTCTACGAAATTGAAAAGAATTTCAACTTTGGAAATCCGTCAGTTCATATTCCAAATTTGATTAAAGCGTATGATTTGATTCAAAAACTAGAAGATTCACATTGGAAAGACATCAAATCGAGACAAATTATTAAGATTATTGAAGCGTGTAGCGGTTTGTTTATGGAAGCCGTTGCCGATACTGAAACGACAACGAAAGATAGTAATTTCAACATCAATATCGAAGTCATTAACCGAAGTCAATCGAATGCAAAATTGATTTCTGTAAAAGCATTACAACTTCCACTCGAAACAAAAAATGCCGTTTTAAAAAATAATGAAAAAACAAGTTTGCAACTTAAAAATGTAATTATTGGAGAAACGGTTGATTATTCCAACTTGTTTTGGCTAAAAGAACAACAAACTGAAGGAATGTATCGTGTTTCGGATAAATCCATTCGAATTTTACCTGAAGTTTCATCTAATTTTCCGGTCGTTTTCACCATTGAAATTGAAGGAAAAACAATTGAATTCGTAAAGAACATTTGCTACAAATTCAATAATCCTGATGACGGAGAAACTTATGTTCCTTTTACCGTTTTACCAGATGTTACGACTAAAATTGAACCTGAAGTCATTATTTTTAACGGAACTCAATCTAAAGAAATTACAGTTTCAGTAAAAGCGCATAAAGCCAATGCAAAAGGCGTTTTATCGTTGAATATTCCGAATGATTGGAAAGTAAATCCAAAAGAAATTCCATTTGAAATTACCACCAAAAACGAAGAGAAAAAATTCACGTTTACACTTTATCCAACCAAACCCGAAATTGCTACAAAGTTGAGTGCAAAAGCTCAAATTGGCAATCAAACATTTGATGATAAATTAATTGCGATTCAATATCCACATATTCCAAAACAAACCATTTTAGTGCCTTCTGAATCTAAATTAGTAAAATTAGATATTGAAACTAAAGGCAAAAATATTGGATACATTATGGGCGCTGGCGACGAAGTAAACAAGAATTTAGAAAATCTTGGATTTAAAGTTTCTACGATTAATCCGAACGAAATTTCAATAGAAAAACTACAACAATTTGATGCTGTAATCTTAGGAATCCGAGCTTTTAACGTTGTTGATGAATTAAAATATAAGAATAAAATTTTGTTTCAATATGTAGAAAAAGGTGGTAATTTAATTATTCAATACAACACGACTAATAATTTGGTTACCAAAGAAATAGCTCCATATAATTTAGAGCTTTCAAGAGATAGAGTTACTGATGAAAATGCTAAAGTTACTTTCTTAGCACCAAGTCATAAAGTTCTTAATCAACCGAATAAAATCACTGAAAAAGATTTCACTGGTTGGGTACAAGAACAAGGTTTATACTATCCAAACAAATGGAGTTCAGAATTTATTCCTATTTTAGCTTCCAATGATGAAGGTGAATCTTCAAAAACAGGTGGTTTAGTAATTGCAAAATTTGGTAAAGGAAATTATATTTATACAGGTTTGAGTTTCTTTAGAGAATTACCAGAAGGCGTTAGTGGCGCTTATCGATTACTAGCAAACATGATTGCATTAGACAAATAAAATTGCGATGGAACAACAAAAACACAAATGGAAAAAAAGTTATAGCATCGTATTGATACTAAATGCTATATACATTTTAATTTTCTATTTACTAATGGAAATATACAACTAATATGGAAGTTTTAGATTGGATTGTATTATCCACTACCCTATTTTTTATCGTGATTTATGGTGCTTTGAAAACCAAAGGAAGCGCCAATGTAAAAGACTATTTACTAGACAACAACGAAACCCCATGGTTTACAGTTGGTGTTTCAGTCATGGCTACGCAAGCAAGTGCGATTACTTTTTTATCCACACCTGGGCAAGCCTATCATGACGGAATGGGATTTGTGCAATTCTATTTTGGTCTTCCATTAGCTATGATTGTAATTGCGTATACTTTTATTCCAATTTATCACAGATTAAAAGTATATACGGCTTACGAATATTTAGAACAACGTTTTAACATTCAAACTCGAACGTTAGCTGCTATTTTATTCCTAATCCAAAGAGGTTTAGGAACTGGAATCACTATGTATGCTCCTTCTATCATTTTGTCAGCATTATTAGGTTGGAATTTGAATATGCTAAACATTATCATTGGAATTTTAGTGATTGTTTACACCGTAACAGGTGGAACAAAAGCAGTGAATGTGACTCAAAAACAACAAATGTTTGTGATTATGAGTGGTATGTTCATCATTTTCTTCTACATTTTAGCGAATTTACCTCAAGAAGTTGATCTTTCAAATGTGTTGCACATTGCTGGTGCCAATGGAAAAATGGATATTTTAGATTTTTCTTATAATCCAGAAACACGTTATACCTTTTGGAGCGGAATTACAGGAGGATTTTTCCTAATGCTTTCCTACTTTGGAACCGATCAATCGCAAGTAGGTCGTTATCTTTCTGGAAAATCTGTAAAAGAAAGCCAAATGGGATTAATCATGAACGGATTGTTGAAAGTTCCGATGCAATTTTTTATTCTTTTAACTGGAGTTTTGGTGTTTGTTTTCTTTCAATTTAACGATGCGCCTTTGCATTTTAACCCAACTAATGTTGAAAAAGTAAAAACATCTGAACAAAAAGAAGCCTACGAAAATTTAGAAAAAAAATTAACGGAATTAAACACCGATAAAAAAATTGTCAATCAAATCTATATTGAACAATTAAAACATAACGAATACGACAATCCGATTCTAAAAAAACAAATGGTAGCGCTTTCTTTAAAGGAGAAAGATTTGAGAGAAAAAGCCAAAGTGGTCATTTCTAAAGTAGATGAGAAAACTGAAACCAACGATAAAGATTATGTTTTTCTGTATTTTATCTTAAACTATCTTCCAAAAGGACTTTTAGGTTTGCTTTTAGCTGTAATCTTTAGCGCAGCCATGTCTTCGAGTGCTTCGGGTTTAAATTCTTTAGGAGCAACTTCAGCTATTGATATTTACAAACGAAATGTCAATGCTAAATCAGACAAACATTATGTGTATGCAACGCAATATTTTACCGTATTTTGGGGAATCGTCGCAATCGGATTTGCTTGTGTTAGTTCGTTGTTTGAAAACTTAATTCAATTGGTAAATATCATTGGTTCTATTTTCTACGGAACAGTTTTAGGGATTTTCTTAATTGGATTCTATATCAATTATGTAAAAGGCAAGGCTGTTTTTATTGCAGCATGCATTAGTCAGTCAGCAATTTTCTATATTTTTTATTTAGATGTTGTTGGTTATTTGTGGTTGAATTTTATTGGAGCTTTACTTACAATCGGGTTATCACTAGTTCTTCAGAAAATATTTAACAAATCAGATATATAAAAAAAGTCCCGAAATATTTCGGGACTTTTTTTTTGAATTAACATTAACTATTATTTTGACCATTCAGCAATGCTGTCTTTGTTCATTTTTTCATAATCACCGTTTCCTGCTTTTGTTGCTAATGCTAACGATTCTTTTGCTGTAGCAATAGCTCCTTTTTTATCACCAGATTTTGCCTGAATTAACGATTTTAATCTCAAATACCAGAAAGGAACATCTTGTCCTTTTGGAGAATTAGAAATAGCACTATTTACCCAAGACAACGCTTTTGTCATATCACCATTAGTTTGGTAAAAATATTGAGCCGCTGAAAAATAATCACCTGCAGATGGACCAGCTAACGTTTTTTCAATACTTTTCATTGCCATATCCTGAGTAGGAACAGAAAATGGAATAGCTACCAATGTTCTCTCCCAAGATAATTCAATAACTCCAGTATCATTCGTTAAATTGTTCAAGAAAATAGAAAATGACTCAACCGATTTGTTTAATGTTTCTGGCTTCAAACTAACTTTCAAAGCCACGTTTGTTTCGTCCCAATTTTCAGGTAACCCCCAATTATTAATGTCTTTGTAAAAAATGACATCCCAACTATCTGCCTTTGGAGTTGTAAATAATGCATACTTTCCTTTTTTAAGATCTTTTCCAGCCACTTTTACATCTTCACTAAAAGAAATCGTGGTATTTGCATTTGCACCTGTTCTCCACATTTTTCCAAAAGGAACTAAATCACCATAAACGGTTCTTCCTTTTGCACTCGGTCTAGAGTATTCTACTTGTACAGTTGTAAGTCCAACAACTTGTTCAACTTTTGCTAATGGACTCGATTGAGGCGTTTTTACTTGTGCTTCCACAACAAAATTGGCTAGTACAACAGCCAACATAACAATAATTTTTCTCATAGGATTTGTTTTTAGATTTCCAAAATTACAAATTGTATTAGAATCAAATGTTAATTTAAACTTAAATGAATATTTTTTGTTTAATTTAATACAACAAAGATTAAACAAATTTATATCTTTACAAAAAAATAAATATGAAAATATATAGATTGCATACCAAACAAAATTTACCAATCAGCATCGACAAAGCTTGGGAACTTTTATCTGATCCTAAAAATTTGCAATTAATTACTCCTGATTACATGGGATTTAAAATTCTTTCTGGAGCAGACAGACCAATGTTTCCTGGGCAAATTATTCAATATATAGTGACTCCAGTTTTAGGAATTCCAACGAAATGGGTAACAGAAATTACTCATGTGGTTGACAAACAGTATTTTGTAGACGAACAACGTTTTGGTCCCTATGCATTATGGCATCACAAACATTTCATCAAAGAAATTCCTGGTGGTGTTGAAATGGAAGATATTGTAGATTATAAAGTGCCTATGGGAATTTTTGGTCAACTTATTCATCCTATTTTAGTGAAACCTAAACTAGAAGAAATATTTGAATACCGAAGAAAAAAATTAATTGAATTATTTGGCGAATTTAAAGGATAACATCATGAAAAACATATTATTAATAGGCGGTTCCTACGGAATAGGTTTAGCAATTGTACAAGAACTACAAAACGAAAATAACATCTTTGTAGCTTCCAGAACCAATGAAAATTTAGCAGGTTTAAACGTTACACATATTCCGTTTGACGCTTCGACAGATACTTTAGATACATCAAAATTACCTGCAATTTTAGATGGTTTGGTATATTGTCCTGGAAGTATTAATTTACGTCCGTTTAGAGGATTAAAACCGGAAGCTTTTGAAGCCGATTTACAAATTAATTTCATTAGTTTAGTAAAAGTAATTCAAGCGGTTTTACCGAATTTGACAGCTGATGAACAATCGAGCATTGTACTTTTTAGTAGCGTTGCTGCTTCTATGGGAATGCCATTTCATACCAGTGTGGCAGCGGCAAAAGGTGCAATTGAAGGTTTTGCAAAAGCTTTAGCAGCAGAATATGCTCCAAAAATAAGAGTTAACGTAATTGCGCCATCATTAACCGATACTCCTTTAGCCGACAAATTCTTAAACAACGAAACCAAACAAGAAAAATCGGCCGAACGTCATCCGTTAAAACGATTTGGAAAACCAGAAGACAGCGCACAAATGGCAAGCTTCTTATTAAGTGATAAAAGCAGTTGGATTTCAGGACAAATTTTCCATGTTGATGGCGGTATGTCAACATTATTAGTAAACGGATAACAATTTAAAATATGAACATTTTTTGGTTTAGACGCGATTTAAGAATAGAAGACAATGTAGGACTTTTTCATGCTTTGAATAGTAATGAAGAAGTATTACCTATTTTTATTTTTGACGAAATTATTTTATCGCAACTTCCAAAAGATGATGCTCGCGTTACTTTTATTCACGAACAATTAGAAAAAATTCAGTCAGAATTGAATAAAATTGGTAAATCATTAGCAGTTTTTAATGGAAATCCAATTGAAGTTTTTACCAAATTAATTTCCGAAAATAAAATTACGTCCGTTTATACCAATCACGATTACGAACCTTACGCTCGCAAGCGCGATAAGGAAATGAATCAATTATTTGTAGCCAATGAAATTTCATTTTTAACTTCCAAAGATCAGGTGATTTTTGAGAAAAGTGAAGTCGTAAAAGATGATGGAACGCCTTACGTAGTCTACACTCCTTATTCTAAAAAATGGAAGGAGAATTTTAGAAAAATCAAGTTAGTTCATTACAATTCGGAAGACAAATTGGATAAGATTGTGAATCACTCCTACCCTTTTTTATCGTTGGCAGACATTGGTTTTGAAAAATCGAATATAAAAGTTTCTGATTTTGATGTTTCCGAGAATTTAATTCAGAATTACGAAGCAACTCGGAATTTTCCAGCTTTAAATAAAACTTCTTATTTAGGAATTTACCTGAGATTTGGTGCGGTTTCTATTCGAAAAATGATTGCAAAAGCCATTGCAGAAAAGAACGAAACTTTTTGGAATGAATTGATTTGGCGTGAATTCTTCATGCAAATTTTATGGCATTTTCCACATACAAAAAATGCCAGTTTTCGACCAAAATACGATGCCATTACTTGGGATAACAATGAAGATTTATTTCAAAAATGGTGTCAAGGAAAAACAGGTTATCCTTTTGTAGATGCTGGAATGCGCGAATTAAACACAACTGGTCACATGCACAATCGCGTGCGTATGATTGTAGCAAGTTTTCTATGCAAACATTTATTAATCGATTGGCGTTGGGGCGAAACTTATTTTGCTCAAAAACTATTAGATTACGAAATGGCTAGTAACGTTGGAAATTGGCAATGGGCCGCTGGTTCTGGTGTAGATGCCGCGCCATATTTCCGAATTTTCAACCCAACAGAACAAATCAAGAAGTTTGATAAAGACTTAAAATATATTAGAAAATGGGTTCCTGAATTGGAAACCCAATATTATCCAAAACCAATTGTAGACCACAAAGAAGCTCGAGAACGTTGCTTAAAAGTGTATAAAGAAGCGGTTGGATAAAAATAGCGTTGCCCTAAACACTATAAAAAAACCTAAAAATGAAAGTTGTTTGGTTCAAGAGAGATTTGCGTTTGCACGATCATGAAGCCTTACATGAAGCCTTATCGACTTCGGGCAAAACTTTATTGCTTTATATTTTTGAACCTTCGCTGATGAAAGATTATCATTATAGTCAACGTCATTTCGATTTTATAAAACAATCGTTAGAAGCGCTTCAAAAAGAATTGCAAAAATATCACACACAAATTTTAATTGTTCAAGGCGAAGCTGTGCCTGTATTTGAAAAACTGACACAACTAATTTCAATTCGAGAAATTTATTCTCATCAAGAAACAGGTATAAAACTCACTTACGAAAGAGATTTAGCTGTAGCTGAATTGCTTAAAGAAAAAGGAATCATCTGGAAAGAATACATTACAAATGGTGTCATTCGTGGCATCAAAAACCGAAAAACTTGGAAAGAAGATTGGTATGATTACATGGATAAAGATTGTTTACCATTTCAACCAACGCCAAGAAGTTTTGTGAAATATATTGAAATTGAAGAGTTAGAAAATGCTTTTGATGTTCCTTCGATTAAAACAATTAACAATACTAATTTTCAAAAAGGTGGCGTTCCAACGGCAATACGTTATATGCATTCTTTCTTTGAAGAACGTGTGCAAAATTATAGCATTCACATTTCAAAACCCGAATTAGGCAGAAAAGGTTGTAGTCGATTATCGCCTTATATTGCTTGGGGAAATTTATCTATTCGACAAGTGTATACCAAAGCTTGGGAAATTCATCAACAAGGAAAATTCAAACGTCAGATTTCTAATTTTGCTTCTCGTTTGCGTTGGCAAGCTCATTTTATTCAGAAATTTGAAATGGAAAGTACTATGGAATTTATTGCAGTAAATAAAGGCTATCGCAATCTGAATCAAAGAGTTAACGAAAAATATCACAAGGCGTGGATAACTGGAAAAACAGGTGTTCCATTAGTTGATGCTTGCATGCGCTGTTTGAATACGACTGGTTATTTGAATTTTAGAATGCGCGCTTTGGTGGTTTCGTTTTACACGCATCATTTGTTCCAACCTTGGCAAAATTGCAGTCCGCATTTGGCACAACAATTTTTGGATTTTGAACCTGGAATTCATTATCCGCAAATTCAAATGCAAGCAGGTGTGACTGGAATTAATACGTTGCGCGTTTATAATCCCGTAAAAAACTCTTACGAACACGATGCTGATGGCACTTTTATCAAAAAATGGATTCCTGAATTAGCAAATATTCCAGCAGAATTTATTCATGAACCATGGAAATTAACTCCAATTGAACAAATGTTGTATGATTTTCAGATAGGTAGAGATTATCCAATTCCAATTGTGAATTTGGAAGAAGCACGTAAATTTTCGAGTGATTTCTTTTGGTCGATGCGAAAAGACGAATCCGTCAAAAAAGATAGCAAACGAATAGTCGAAAAACACACGTTTCAAGATAGAGAAATGAGTTAGTTTAAATCACGAACTTTCTCAAAATTCAATTCGTTAAAGTGCTGAATCACCACATTTGATTTTGATAAATCTTGATTTTTAGAATGAAAACTATTGTAACCCACACAAAAAATTCCAGCTGAAACTGCAGCTTGAATTCCGTTTGTACTGTCTTCAATTACAATACAATTTTCTTTTGGAGCAATTGATAAACTCGCAGCATGTTCAAAAATAGCAGGATGTGGTTTTGATTTTGGAAAATCTTCTCCCGAGACAATATGGGTAAAATATTGATGCAAATTAAAACGAGTAAATACTCGGTTAATCGTAACATTTGAAGCTGAAGAAGCCACAATTAGTTGGATTCCGTTGTCGTGTAAATCTTTGATTAAATCTTCTACTCCATCAATCAAATACAAATCTTCCTTTGAATCGAAAGCATCATTAAAAAGATTTCGCTTGGTTAAAATCAAATCTTCAACCTCTTCTACTAAATTGAATTGTGCTTTTAATTTCTGAAAAATATTACGAGTTGAATTTCCGGTAAACGAAGCATACATTTCGGAAGTTACTTCAATGTTTAATTGCTTAAAATGTTGGTGATAGGCATAATGGTGAACCGGTTCGGTATCTACAATTACGCCATCCATATCAAAAATTACAGTTTGTATCATTATTATAATCGTTAAAATCTAAAATATTTTTTGGAACACAGATTAAAGAAATTATGAAAATTTTTAAAATTTCTCCAATCTGTGTTCCTAACAAGTTATATCATTGAAAATTAGAATTCAAATTCTTTGCCGTCATCGGCTAAAAGTACGTTTTCAAAAATAGTTTGTGCCTCTGTTTTAAAAGGTTCAATGGAACCATATCTTGTGGAATAATGTCCTAAAATCAGTTGCTTTACATTGGCTAATTTCGCAATTTGAGCCGCTTCTTTTGCAGTAGCATGTTTGGTTTTCTCAGTATATTGCATTTCAGAGTCCAAGAAAGTAGATTCGTGATACAACACATCGACATCTTTAATAATTGGAACAATGGATTCGTCATACAAAGTATCACTACAAAAAGCATAGCTCATAGGTGCATCTGGTGGAAACGAAAGTAATTCATTATCAATCACTTCACCCGAATCTAAGGTTACATTACCTCCTGATTTGATTTTATCAAAATACACTTTCTCAATTTTGTATTTCGCAACCGCTTCGATATTCAAATGGCGTTTTCCTAGCTTTTCTTGAAATAAAAATCCGTTTGTATACACACGATGATTTAACGGAATGGTTTTTACAATTACGGCATCATCTTCAAATACCACTTCACTTTCTTTGGATTCTAATTCATGGAAATACAAATTGTAACCCGTAAATGAACCTGAAGCACGCAATTGCAACAAAATAATTTCTTTGATTCCTTTTGGACCATAAACGTGCAAATCATTTTCGCGATTTAGCAACATAAAAGTCGAAATTAGACCTATTAATCCATAAAAATGATCGCCGTGTAAATGCGAAATAAAGATATGATTAATACGAGAAAACTTGATTTTATGCTTGCGCAATTGCACTTGCGTTCCTTCGCCACAATCGATTAGAAACAAATGGTTTTTTATGTCTAAAACTTGTGATGTTGGGTTGGTTATGGTTCTTGGAGTAGCTGCGTAACAGCCGAGTATTTGTAGTTTCAAGGTTAAAAAGTTTCAAGTTTCAGGTTTCAAGTTTTTCTTCCAACTTCCATCACCCAGCATCCATCATTAAAATCCTAAATCGCGTTCAATTTCGTCCATTTCAATCATGTCGTGGGCTTCTAAAACGGAAGGAACTACGTTTAAATAATTGGGAACTTTATCAAAATCAACTTCGTCAGAAACGACAATCATTGATTTTTTTGCTTTTTTATGTGTTTTAGCTAATTCTTTAAAATGAACTAAATCAGCATTAGCAAGGGTTTTATTGTGCGATACATCCAAAATTAAATTCTGACCTTGAAACACATGATATTCATTGGTGATTTTACCCACAAAGGCTTCCACATTATTTTGTGTATCTTTGATGATGGTGGTATGTCCTTTTTGATCTACTTTCATTTTGGTGGTATTACTGATATACTGCTAATATAATAAATTAATTCTTAATCTTACTTGCCAATAAATAAATTACCGCCATACGAACCGCAACTCCATTTTCTACCTGATTTAAAATCACGGATTGCTGTGAATCGGCTACATCTGAAGTGATTTCTACTCCTCTGTTGATTGGTCCTGGGTGCATGATTACGATTTCTTTATTAAGTGAATCTAATAATTCTTTGGTTACACCATATTGTTGCGTGTATTCTCTTGTGGTTGGAAAATAACTCACATCTAAACGTTCGTTTTGAACGCGTAACATATTAGCTACATCTGCCCATTCTAAAGCTTTACGTAAATTTGGTTCAACCGTTACTCCAAGTGATTCAATGTATTTAGGAATCAATGTTTTTGGTCCGCAAACTTTTACTTCTGCGCCTTGCATTTGTAAAGCGAAGATATTGGATAACGCTACTCTTGAATGTAAAATATCACCCACAATTACGATTTTCTTTCCGCCAACATCGCCTAATTTTTCTCTAATCGTAAAACTATCTAACAAGGCTTGTGTTGGATGTTCGTGAGCTCCATCTCCAGCATTTACAATACTTGCACTAACGTTTTGAGATAAAAAGTGAGCCGCTCCAGGACTGCTATGACGCATAACCACCATATCTACTTTCATAGATAAAATATTGTTTACTGTGTCAATCAAAGTTTCTCCTTTTTTAACTGAAGATTGTGCTGCCGAAAAACTAATGACATCCGCCGAAAGTCGTTTTTGAGCTAATTCGAAAGATAATTTGGTTCTCGTACTGTTTTCGAAGAAAATGTTGGCAATCGTAACATCTCGTAATGATGGTACTTTTTTAATTGGTCGATTGATTACTTCTTTGAAATGGTCAGCCGTTTCGAAGATTAAATCGATATCTTGTTTTGTAATGTGTTTTATTCCGATTAAATGATTTACTGATAATTCTTTCATTTATATGTAGTTGTGTGTTTGTAGTTATGTTATTTTGTGATTAGGTAAACGGCATCTTCTCCATCGTTTTCTAGCCATTTTACTAATACTTTTTCATTATTTATAGCATCTACTTGTCTTCCTCTATAATCGGGTTGAATAGGTAAATGGCGGCTAAATCTTCTATCAATTAAGGTTAAAAGTTCCACTTCTGATGGTCTTCCAAAGGATTGAATGGCTGTTAAAGCAGCGTTAATACTTCTTCCAGTATATAAAACATCATCAATAAAAACTACTTTTTTATCTTCAACTAAAAAATCGATTTGGGTTTTGTTGGCCTCCAATGGCTTTTCACCTCTTCTAAAATCATCGCGAAAGAACGTAATGTCCAAAAATCCCAATTGAATGTTGGAAACTTGGTATTCTGATTCTAAAATTTGTTTGATTCTTTCGGCTAAAAATTTACCTCGAGGTTGTAAACCGATTAAGATAGTATTTGAGAAATCTAAATGATTTTCAATTAGTTGACAAGCTAATCGATGCAAGATAATGTGTACTTCTTTTGAAGTGAGCAAAACTTTTTGACTCATAGTGTGTTGTTTGTACAAATTTAGAATTTATATTTCTAATAGCAATTGTATTGTAAAAAAAATCCCGTTACTAAAACTAGCAACGGGAATGATATTAAGAATACATTTTTTGTCTTAATTCTTTGATTTTGTCATCTTCTAAATATTCATCAAATGTCATGTATCTGTCGATTGCGCCATTTGGTGTTAATTCTAAGATTCTGTTTCCTACGGTTTGCGCAAATTCGTGGTCATGTGTAGTAAATAATACTGAACCTTTGAAATTATTCAATGAATTATTAAAAGCCGTAATCGATTCTAAGTCCAAGTGATTCGTTGGTTCATCTAGCATCAAAACGTTTGCTCTAATCATCATCATACGAGACAACATACAACGCACTTTTTCTCCTCCTGATAAAACGTTACATTTTTTTAAGGCTTCTTCACCAGAGAAAATCATTTTTCCTAAGAATCCACGAACATAAACTTCATCGCGCTCTTCTTCGGTTTTTACCCATTGACGTAACCAATCTACCAAGTTTAAATCAACTCCATCAAAATATTCATGATTATCTACTGGTAAATACGATTGTGTTGTAGTGATTCCCCAATCAAATGTTCCTGAATCTGGAGTCATTTTATTGTTTAGGATTTCATAAAAAGCAGTTGTTGCTCTCGAATCTTTAGAGAAAACTACAATTTTATCGCCTTTCGCCATGTTTAAATCTACATTTTTAAACAAAGTTTCTCCATCAACTGAAGCTGATAAATCTTGCACGTTTAAAATTTGATCTCCTGCTTCTCTTTCTACATCGAAAATAATTGCTGGATATCTTCTGCTTGAAGGTTTAATCTCGTCTAAATTTAATTTTTCAATCATTTTTTTACGAGAAGTAGCTTGTTTCGATTTTGCCACATTCGCACTAAAACGACGGATAAATTCTTCTAATTCAGCTTTTTTCTCTTCAGCTTTCTTATTCTGTTGAGCTTTTTGACGGGCTGCTAATTGCGAAGACTCGTACCAAAACGTATAATTTCCAGAATAATGTGTGATTTTTCCAAAATCGATATCTGAAACATGTGTACAAACCGCATCTAAAAAGTGACGGTCATGCGAAACCACTAAAACCGTATTTTCATAATTTGCTAAGAAATTCTCTAACCAACCGATGGTTTCAAAATCCAAATCGTTGGTAGGCTCATCCATAATCAACACATCTGGATTTCCGAATAAAGCTTGTGCTAATAAGACACGAACTTTTAGTTTACCATCCAAATCAGCCATCAAAGTATAATGATGTTCTGCGCCAATTTCTAAGTTAGATAACATAGTGGCAGCATCGCTTTCTGCATTCCAACCGTTCATTTCGTCAAACTGCAATTGCAATTCTCCAATTCTGTTGGCATTTTCGTCGGTATAATCGGCATACAAAGCATCCATTTCTGTTTTAATAGCATGCAATACTTTATTTCCCATCAAAACTGTTTCTAAAACAGTGTGTTCGTCAAATAAGTTGTGATTTTGGTTTAAAACCGACATACGTTTTCCTGGCTCAAGAATAACCCTTCCAGACGTTGGTTCCATCTCACCTGCAATAATTTTCATAAAGGTAGATTTCCCAGCACCATTGGCTCCAATGATTCCATAGCAGTTACCTTGTGTGAACGTTGTATTTACTTCATCGAATAAAATTCGTTTCCCAAATTGAACCGATAAATTTGAAACTGTTAACATTTTTGTATTTTTTTATAAAACTGTTGCAAAAGTAGTAAAAATAGTAGATTTTTGAACGCTTTATTTATAATTTATATAGGTTTATTTTAACTGATTGTTAACAAGCTAATTTGATTATAACTAATACATTTGTTTAGAATTTAATAATCTATTTAATGATTAAGAATTACATAAAATACTTTTTGCCCCTATCTATTATTCTTTTTTCTACTTTAACCTCTTGTAAAAAGGTATTTGAAGAGGACAACTATATTGCCTATTTTGGTGGAGAAATTTTAAATCCGCAAGATAAGTTTATATTATTCATGAAAGATAACGAAGTAATCGATACTATTTTTTTAGATAAAAATAATCGTTTTATGCACAAATTTGATTCGTTAGCTCCAGGTTTATATACTTTTAAGCACAATCCTGAATATCAATATATTTATTTTGACAAGAACGATAGTTTGATGGTTCGAGTAAATACATTTGATTTTGATAATTCTGTTGTTTTTTGTGGAAGAGGTGATGAAAAGAATAATTTTTTAATGGAATTATACCTTAAAAATGAAGCCGATAGATCATTGATGTTTGATGTATTTGACAGAGATGTAAAAGGTTTTGAAAAAAATATAGATTCGAGTTTTGCAATTAGAAAATCATTTTACTTAAAGAAAAAGGCTGAAATTGGTTGGGACGAGAATTTCGATTTAATTGCAAAAGCTTCTTTAGATTTTCATCATATTACAAAAAAAGAAATTTATCCTTACGCACACCAATTTAGAACGGGTGAAAATATTAGAACCAAATTACCAAAGAACTATTATGAACATCGTAAAGAAGTTGATTTTAATAATGCTGTTCTAACAAATTATTCTCCGTATATAAAATTTGTAAGTTCAATGTTAAATAATGTTGCTTTACAAAGTAATACGCAAGATTTGAATGAAAATTCATTAGAAAATAACATTACAAAACTAAACATTACCGATACTTTGATTAAAAGTGAAAAGGTGAAAAATGTAGTTTTAAACAATGTTGCCATGATGTACTTGTTGGAAGATCAAAACATGTACAATAATCAAAAATTCATTCAACGCTATTTAGAACTGTCAACTGATGTTGAACAAGAAAAAGAAATTTCGGAAATTTACAATTCGGTACAAAACTTAAAAGTAGGTAACAAATTACCAAAAATTGATTTGATTGACAGCAACAATCAAGTTTATGATTTACAAACATCTTTAAAAAAACCAACTGTTTTATTCTTTTGGACAACACCAGCTGAATCACACATTACTGCTGCTCACAAAAAAGCAAAAGAATTTAAAGCAAAGTATCCAAATTATGATTTTATTGCTATCAATATAAATGATACCGATTCTAAATGGAAAAATGCAATTAAAAAGCACAATTTAACTTCCAACAAGGAACTCCATGCTGTTGATTTTGAAGCCCTAAAAAAACAATGGGTAATTACAAAAGTACACCGTGTGATTATACTTAATGCTGATGGAACTATCAAAAATGGGTTTGCAAATTTCTTTGATGTGAATTTTGAAGAAAGTTTGAAATAATATTGTTATTTAAAAAATGTTCTATATTTTTAAAATGTGATACGTTCGCGAGTACTCAAGAACTTCCTCATAAAAAAAGCGTTCTGATTAGAACGCTTTTTTGTTTTTATATACTTGAGAAATTATTTATTTCCTTTTTCGTAATCTGCAATAAACTGAGCAATTCCGATATCAGTTAAAGGATGTTTTAATAACCCCGTAATTGATGATAAAGGTCCAGTCATAACATCAGCTCCAATTTTAGCACAGTTAATCACGTGCATTGTGTGACGCACAGAAGCTGCTAAAATTTGAGTTTCGAATCCATAGTTATCATAAATTTGACGAATTTCATCAATTAAATTTAAACCGTCTGTAGAAACATCATCTAATCTTCCTAAGAAAGGCGAACAATAAGTTGCTCCAGCTTTTGCAGCTAATAAAGCTTGTCCTGCAGAGAAAATCAAAGTAACATTCGTTTTAATTCCTTTATCTGAGAAATATTTACATGCTTTTACACCTTCTTTAGTCATAGGTAATTTCACTACGATTTGTTCGTGTAAGTCAGCTAACTCCTCACCTTCTCTAATCATACCTTCTAAATCCATTGCATTTACTTCTGCACTTACATCACCGTCAACAATGTTACAAATATCTACGTAGTGTTTTAGGATATTGTTTTTTCCTGTAATGCCTTCTTTAGCCATTAACGATGGGTTTGTGGTAACGCCATCTAAAATTCCTAATTCTTGTGCTTCTTTAATTTGCTCTAAATTAGCTGTGTCAATAAAAAATTTCATCTTTTTTAAATTTTAAAGTATTGTGTGTTGTTTTGAAATGCAAAAGTAAGAATTCAAAATGCAATGACAATGACAATTTCAAAAATCAATTTAAAAAATAAAATACTTTTGTTAAATAATTGATAATGAACTTGATATTGAATTTTGATGTTATTAAAGTTTATAATGATTCATCAACATTTTTTCATAGACCTTATCAGGCAAAATGCGTTTTAAAACGATGGAAAACTTTTGCATGAAAGCCCCAACTTTATAATGTACTTTTGGTTTTTTAGTTTGGATGACAGCAAAAATAGCTTCTGCCATTTCGTTTGGATTGCTACCACTATCCACGTGCGAATCCATTTCTTTTAAGGTGTTTCCGTAAGGAACTTCGTAAGCCGAACCTTGTACCACTGGTGCATGATAACGTCCTGCCGCAATATTAGTAGCGAAATCACCTGGAGCTACATTGGTAATTTGGATTCCGAACGATTTTACTTCCATTCGTAAAGCTTCGGTAATTAATTCTAAAGCGCCTTTTGAAGCCGAATAAATGCCACGATAAGGCAATCCCATATATCCTGCAATAGAGGTAATATTAATGATTAAACCTGATTTTTGTTCTCGCATTTGAGGTAAAACCGCTTTCATTACTTCGATTGGCCCAAATAAATTCGTCTCGAAATTATTTCGTATTTCTTCGGTTGGGATTTCTTCAATTGGACCTGTAATTCCAACTCCAGCATTATTAATTACAATATCCAATCGTCCTGATTTCTGGATAACTTCGGCTACACAATTCACAATACTTTGCTTATCGCGAACATCCAAAGCTACTAATGGAAATATCGAATTCGTGATTTTTTCAGGATTTCGGCTCGTACCATACACTACAAAACCTTTTTGATGCAAAAACTCGCCTATTGATTTTCCAATTCCTGATGAACCACCTGTAATTAATACTACTTTACTCATTTTAGTGTGAATTATAGTGCGAAAATACGGCTTTATATTATTTCAAGGAAATTCCTAACCCAACTTTCTCCGAAAGCAGCACTTTTCCTTTTTCGATGGTACTTCCAAAAGCGATATCGTTACCAATTAAATTCGCACCATCTAAATCTACATAATCCACTAACGGAACTAAAACGGCTCCGGCTGAAATTCCTACGGTAGATTCGGTCATGCAACCAATCATGATTTTGAAATTGTTGGCTTGTGCTTCTTTGATTAGTTGTAAAGCTGGAGTTAATCCGCCTGTTTTGACTAATTTGATATTGATGGTTTTATAATGCGATTTTAAATCGGAAAGTTTGGTTTGTTCTTGGCAATCTTCGTCTGCCATCCAATTCGCAAATTTAGATGCATTCAAATGGGAATAATTTGAAATTCCGATTTTCATTGGTTGTTCAATGTAAATAAATTGAGCTGATAACGGATTTTCTTCCAATTGCTGACATTCGGAAATAGAGAAGCTTCCATTAGCATCTAAAGCAATTTCTTTTTCGCAATTCAGTAATAAATTCAATGCTTTTTCATCGTAATGATTCCATTTTACTTTGAATTTATTCCAATCGGATTTTGCGATTTTTTGCAATTGTTCTTCGATAGGTGCCACACTTATTGTGATGGAAGATTCGGGTAATTGTTGTATTTCAATCGAATTTAATTCTAAGAAACTCTTGTTTTCTAACTTTCCGAATAAATCCCAATACGCACAATCTAAAGCCGAACGTAAGAAAGAATGCAATTGTAAACTTTCCAAAAATGCATAAAATTCAGAAGGATGTTTTAGGGAATGTTTTTCGATTTGGATTTGAATTTCGGCTAATTTCTGAGTGAAATCGGCTAAATTAATTCCGTAGTAATCAATCGCTGTGCATTCTCCATAACCTATTTTTCCGTTTTTGGAAAGCGAAATTATTAAGGCTTCTCTGAATGAGTAACTTCCATAACTAATTGAAAACGTTTCTTTTAGTTGTAAGCGAACAATTTGCCAAGTGATTTGCATAGGAATTAGAATTGGTGTAAAAATAAAAAATCCCGAACAATCGGGACCACAATTCAAAAGAAATAAAAAATGGCAAGCGACCTACATCGCACCGCTACAACCACATACCTTTGCTGTGTTCCCACCCTGGAGGAGTCTGCAGGAGCTGGTCGTGTAGGACTTGCCGATGCAAATATACAACCTTTTTATATTTTTGCAAGGCAATTGTGAGTATAAAAAATCATTGTATATTTACCTTATTAAATATTTCAACCATGTTAAAAGTTAAGCTATTCGCTTTCATTGTTTTAGGTGTAATTTCTACTTCGTGTAAAGATGATGAAAATGCATTAAAAAATTTATTTTCGATTGAAAATCCTACGATAAAACCTATTCTTAAGCTTGAAGAAAGCATCGATTTGGTTCTTCAAAACAAAGAAAACAAGACAATAGATTCTGTTGTTTACTACATTAACGAAGTTAAAATTGGTTCGGTAAAAGGAAATGAAAAATTGCCTTTTGCATTGAGCAATCAGAAATTGGGAAACCAAACTATTAAAGCCTTAGTTTATTTTGAAGGGCAAAATATTGATATTACTTCTGGATTTTCAATTTATGCAAGTACTGAACCAAAGATTTTGAACTATAAAATTATAAACACTTATCCGCACGATATCAATGCGTACACACAAGGTTTTGAATTCTATAATGGTGTTTTATTAGAAGGAACGGGACAATACAAAGAATCAACTTTAAGAAAAACCAATTATAAAACAGGAAAAGTAACCGAACAAATTAAGTTAGAAGACAAGTATTTTGGTGAAGGAATTACGGTTTTAAAAGACAAAATCTATCAATTGACTTGGAAAGAAAAAACAGGTTTTGTGTATGATGCAAAAACTTTTAAATTAGAAAAAACATTTCCTTACGAAATGGAAGGATGGGGAATTACGAATGATGGTGAAAAACTTTACATGAGTGATGGTTCTGAAAAAATCTACATTTTAAATCCAGAAACTTTGAAAGTTGAGGATTACATTAATGTTTACACGAACGGAGCTAAGATTGAAGCCGTTAATGAATTAGAATGGATTAATGGTAAAATTTGGGCAAACGTGTATCAAAAAGATGCTATTGCTATTATCAATCCTAAGAATGGTTCTATAGAAGCTATTATTAATCTAAGTGAGTTAAAAACAAAAGTTACAAAACATGTAGAAATAGATGTTTTAAATGGAATCGCTTACAATCCTGCAACCAAAACATATTTTGTAACAGGTAAAAACTGGGATAAAACTTTTGAAATTGTAGTTGAGTAAGTTTGCTCGAAATTCATAAAAAAAGCCTCATTTCTGAGGCTTTTTATTTTAGATCTTACTGGTAATTATATCTTGCCATTTTTTAGCAATTCTAAATTCTTCTCCAATAATGAAGTTTTTAGCATCGATGTGGAAGAAAACTAAATTGATTTCCTTGTGATTGCTAAACGTTAAATGTAATGATAATTTATTGATTTCGTGATTGCTTTTAGGCACATTTTCGTGTTTATCAAATTGAAAAAGTGAGCATTTCTTAACATCTTTAAGATTGATGACTTCTTTCATCGAATGCTCTTCTCCATTTCTAAAGAAACACAATTCATCTCCTTTAATTCCAATTCCTGAGTTATTTGTCCAAAAATCAGTTTCTGAAAACTTATTGTTTTTGTCTGACGATAATTCGTTTAAGGTTTTCAATAATTGATTTTTTCTTTTTTTAACATTATTATTAATAACATAAATAGGAACTAATATTAATAATAAAAATACAATTCCAATTATAGTGTTTGTGGTATCCATTTTTTAAATTTATTTTAAATTGAGTGTATAATGAAACTTCCCAAGTAAGTATTACTTGAGATTAACTAAAAAATAAAATAAATTTTACCAGAAATAATGAAACGGAAAAATGATTCTTGTAGTAGTGAAAAATAGGTTTAAAAGATTTTTATTTTCGAAAAAAACTTCAAAACTATTTTTTTGTAATAATTCAATTTGAGCAAAAGAAGTAAAAATAAAAAGTGTATGAAATTGTTTTCTAACTACTTCGCTTACATTTGTTTGATTTTGATTGGATTTTAAAGAAATAGATTCTTTTTGAATTCCTTCAGCATTAAAATGATAGTCATTTTGCTGAAATTGAAAACCAATTTCTTTTGATAAATCATTTGTTTCAACATCAGAAACATCCGCACTATGCCACAACAAATAACCGAATACAAAAACGGTTATAATAGTAGTAAAATAGTGTATGATTTTCTTCAATTAAATATTTTTTACAAAGGTAATTATAAATGTGTTACTTAACTAATTTAGCAACAATTTCTGCTACAGGCAAAATAGCTTTTGTGTTTTCTATACTTGGTCCAGCTACCCAAACCGTTTTATAGGTTACTTGCGTTGCTGCTTTTTCGGTAGCTTTCATCCCAATGTAAAAACGAATCATTTTGACCCATTTTTTAAGGCTTTTATTCTTATTTAATAGCGTTTCTAACCAAGTTTGTTTAGTTCCAACTTTTTGAACATAAGGTGTATTGATTACGGTACATGGTGTACCAGAAATACGCTCTGTCATTACGATGTCTTTAGCACCATAATCCACACAGGCTTGTTTGTATTCTTGAGAAACACCTGATTCAATTGAAGCAATAAAAGGACTTCCTACGGAAACACCTACGGCTCCATAACTTAACATTTTATCTAAATCAGCCTTACTTCCTACTCCACCAGCAGAAATTACAGGTAAAGAAGTATTTTCATTTAGTGATTTTATAAGTTCTTCTGGACTAATATTTCCTCTGTGTCCACCAGCTTGGTTGTTTACTGCTACTAATGCATCAGCACCTAAACTTTCTACTTTTTTGGCGAAAGCTAAATCTGTGACATCACAAAATACTTTGATTCCAACTTTATGTGCTTCATTAATAGTTTCTTCTGGTGAACCTAATGAAGTTAGAATGAAGTCAACTTTTTCTTCACACAAAATACGTAATTGTTCTTTGTATTTTACATTAGATTTGTTGACAATTAAATTAAATCCAAAACTTCCTCCAGGAACTTTCGCAGCTTTTAATTCTTGAATTGCGGATTTTAATTCTTCTAAAGTTCTATAATTCAATGCTGGAATACAACCGGCAACACCACTTTTCATTCCTTCAATAACCATTTTAGTATTCGATACCAAAAACATAGGAGCCATAATTACAGGATGCGTAATTTGTAAAAGCGAAGTCAACGATTGTTTTTCCATTTTTATTTGAATTTATTTTCAAATATAAGAAAATTTTAAATACTATGCATGCATATTATTTTTTCTTTTTGGGTGCAGATGAAGCTTTTGGTGTACCTTTTATTTCATATTTAGCTGAAGCAACATTATATGTGTAAGTACTGTTTTGAGTTTTTGTTTTCAAAACAAAACTACCGTCAGCATTTAATAAAAATTCAAAACCTTCACTTCTATTCTTTTCAACATCGTGTGAAGCTGTTTTGTTAGCATCCAAAAAAATAGTCTCTTTTATATGAGAAGATTTATGAGTGTTCCCTAGTAAAAGTGTCTTGGTTTCAGTATCCCAAAGTTGGTCTTCTGTAACTACTCCATTTTCCTTTTTTAATTTAGTATCAATTTTAATTTCTTCTTTCCAGTTTACATGATAAAACTTTTTCCCTTGAGTTGAAAAACTTTTTACAACAAAACCTGTTGGTTTAAAATCAGTTTTTTCAAGTTTTTTTACTTCTAATGTATCAACTTTGTCTTCATTCTTTACAAAAAGAACAACTCTCTTTCCAGATTTTTCAGAAATAACTTCGGCAGAAATGTTATCTACTTTTGTTAAAACAACATTTTTTGCGGCTGCTGGTTTTGCTTTTGTTTTTCCTTTTTGAGCGAATCCAATGGTTGATACTAGTAAAATAAGAAGTAAAAATAGTTTTTTCATAATAGTAGGTTGTTAATTAGGTTACCAATATACAAAAAAAATAAAACGAACCACTGTTAAATAAAAAAACCGAATCATTTCTGACTCGGTTTTAAAATTTATTTACAATTTGTAAATTATTTCACTTCTTCGAAATCTACATCTTGCGTTTGGTCTCCTGAAGCAGCCGCTTGTGGCTCAGCTTGAGAAGCTCCTTGCTCTTGTGATTTGTACATTTCTTCTGTAGCTGTTTTCCAAGCTGCATTTACGTTGTCTAAACCTTTTTGAATAGCTTCTAAATCTTGATTTTCGTGAGCCATTTTTAATTCAGTTAGAGCATACTCGATAGCAGTTTTGTGCTCAGCAGTTAATTTATCACCAATTTCTTTTAATTGACTTTCTGTTTGGAAAATCATAGAGTCAGCTTCATTAATTTTTTCTACTCTTTCTTTAGCTAATTTGTCTGCTTCTGCATTCATTTCAGCATCTTTTTTCATTCTTTCGATTTCTTCCGGAGTTAATCCTGAAGAAGCTTCAATACGAATATCATGTGATTTTCCTGTTCCTTTATCAGTAGCAGAAACTTTGATGATACCATTCGCATCAATATCGAAAGTTACTTCAATTTGAGGAACTCCTCTTGGTGCTGGTGGAATACCATCTAAATGGAAACGACCAATTGTTTTGTTATCATTTGCCATTGGTCTTTCTCCTTGTAAAACATGGATTTCTACCGATGGTTGGTTATCTGCTGCTGTTGAGAAAACTTGAGATTTTCTTGTTGGGATAGTTGTGTTAGACTCAATTAATTTAGTCATTACACTTCCCATAGTTTCAATACCTAATGAAAGTGGAGTAACGTCTAATAATAATACGTCTTTTACTTCACCAGTTAAAACTCCACCTTGAATTGCAGCTCCAATTGCTACTACTTCATCAGGATTTACTCCTTTTGATGGTTTTTTATTGAAGAATTTCTCTACTTGTTCTTGGATAACTGGGATACGAGTTGAACCACCTACTAAGATAACTTCGTCAATATCAGAAACTGATAAACCAGCATCTTTTAACGCTTTAGCAACTGGTTCCATAGAACGTTTTACTAAAGATTCAGCTAATTGTTCGAATTTAGCTCTTGTTAATGTTTGAACTAAGTGTTTTGGTCCAGAGGCCGTAGCTGTAACGTATGGTAAGTTGATTTCTGTTTGAGCAGAAGCTGATAATTCAATTTTAGCTTTCTCAGCTGCTTCTTTTAAACGTTGTAATGCCATTGGATCTTTACGTAAATCAACACCTTCAGCAGCATTGAAATCATTAGCTAACCAATCGATAATTACTTGGTCAAAATCATCTCCGCCTAAGTGTGTATCTCCATTTGTAGATAATACTTCGAAAACTCCGTCTCCTAATTCTAAGATAGAAATATCAAAAGTACCTCCACCTAAATCGTAAACTGCGATTTTTTGGTCTTTTCCTTGTTTGTCTAATCCATAAGCTAAAGCTGCTGCTGTAGGCTCATTGATAATACGCATTACTTTTAAACCAGCAATTTCACCCGCTTCTTTTGTAGCCTGACGTTGCGCGTCGTTAAAGTAAGCTGGAACAGTAATAACTGCTTCAGAAACTGAATGACCTAAATAATCTTCAGCTGTTTTTTTCATTTTTTGAAGTGTCATTGCAGACAATTCTTGTGGTGTGTATAAACGACCATCGATATCAACACGAGGAGTATCGTTGTCTCCTTTAACCACTTTGTAAGCTACTGTTGAAGCTTCTTTTGCACTTTCAGTGTACTTGTTACCCATAAAACGTTTTACAGAAGCAATCGTTTTTGTTGGGTTAGTTACTGCTTGTCTTTTTGCCGGATCTCCAACTTTAATTTCTCCACCTTCTACAAATGCAATTACAGATGGTGTTGTTCTTTTTCCTTCTGCGTTTGCAATTACAACAGGTTCTCCACCTTCCATTACAGCCACACATGAGTTGGTTGTTCCTAAGTCGATTCCAATAATTTTGCTCATTTTTATACTTGTTAGATTTTAAATTTCAATTTTAAACTCGATGACTCTAATTCAATGATTGTGCCATAACGAAAAATACAGAAAATTGACAGAAAACAGCTTTTGTCAGGTTTTTTAAACTGACAAAATGTCGTTTTATACCGACTTTTTTATTCTATTCTGTCTTAAATTTCTAAAATTAGCAGTGTTGAAAACCAAGATAGAAATCAAAATCAAAGAATAGGAAACGATTTGGGCTACAGAAACCGATTCTTTAAAATAGAAAATAGCTAAAAAGAAATGAATCAAGGGATTAGTGTACATCAAAATCCCAACAGTTGAGGAATTCAATCCTTTCAAAGCATATAAATTCAGGAATAAAGGAATAATCGTGAAGACAATTACAATGATTAGAAGTAGTGAATAAAACAGAAATTCGGTTGGAACTGCTCCACCATAACTCGGATAAAACGGTAATAAAATAGCTGATGAAATCACCATTTGAATAGTTAATATCAAGAATTTATCAAAATCACTATTCTTTCTTTGGGAAACCAAATACAATCCAAAACTTAATGCGATTATGACGCTATAAATCAAATCTTTAAAATTCCCATAAGATAATATCACACAACTAATTACGCACAAACCAACTGCAATCCATTGCCAAACATCGATTCTTTCTTTCAATAATATAAAAGCTAAAACCGTAGTTAAAATGGGGCAAATTATATAGGCAAACGAAGCCGATTGCAAACTCACATGATTCACCGCATAAATGAATAAAAACCAATTCAATACTAGCAAAAGTCCGCCAACAAGTGTCATGATTACTGCTGATTTTTGTTTTTTCTTAGAAAGTTCTTTGAACGTTTTCTTCGCTTCAACAACAACTGATTTTCTAAACATTAAATTAATTCCCAATAAGAAAGCCGTAGCAATGAAAACTCGGAAGAATAAAATATCTAGTGAAGCATAATCCGTTAAAGGCTTCAAAGCTAAGCTGAAAAATCCCCAAATAACAAAGGCAATAAGAGCAGCTAAAAAATACTTATTTATTGGCATTACTTTTTTTTGCAAAAGAACTAAAAAAGAAGGAAATCAAATCCCAATTTTATGTTATTAATTCGTTTAATTTATAACAATCGAACACTTTTACGTGTTGCATAATTTCAATTTTAAAAACTATCTTTGCTATACTAAAGAAATGTTTATGGAATGTATATCCGTTTTTGACATGTTAAAGATTGGTGTTGGACCTTCGAGTTCACACACTCTTGGACCATGGCGTGCTGCCGAACAATTTTTAAAAGAATTGCGCAATCGCAATCTAATTGATACCGTAATTGGTGTCAAAGTAGATTTATATGGTTCCTTATCATTAACCGGAAAAGGTCACGCGACAGATTTAGCTGTAATGTTAGGTTTGAGTGGAGCTGATCCTGAATATATTCCAGTAGAAAGTATTGATGTGATTATTTCGGCTATCAAAAACAAGAAAGAAATTTTCTTAGGGAATGAAATCTTAATTCCGTTTTGTTTTGAAACCGATATTGTTTTCAACAGAAACTTTTTACCTTTTCATGCCAACGGATTAACCTTTACAGCCAAAACCGACACCGAAACTTTTTCTGAAACCTATTATTCTATAGGTGGTGGATTTGTCGTAAAAGAAAAAGAAGATCATCACAAAGAAGAAATTTTGCATACTTTTCCATTTCCTGTTGAAAAAGCAGATGAATTATTAGCTTTCTGTTTAGCCGAAAATAAAAAAATATCGGAAATCGTATACGAAAACGAGAAAACCATGCGAAGCGAAGAAGAAATTCACAACGAATTACTTCGCATATGGGATACGATGTTAGAATGCATGTACATTGGTTGTCATTCGGAAGGAATTCTTCCAGGAGGACTTAATGTTCGTAGAAGAGCGTATGACATGCACAAAAACTTAATTGGTGTTTTGCCTTATGAAGACCCATATTCATGGTTGCAAATCATCAGACAAACCGAAGTTAAATTCCGTCAGATTTTAAAATGGGTAAGTTGTTTTGCATTGGCAGTAAATGAAGTAAACGCTTCGTTAGGTCGTGTAGTGACTGCTCCTACTAATGGAAGTGCCGGAGTTATTCCAGCCGTTTTGATGTATTATTTGGTAATCGAAAATCACGAAGCGGGCGAAAAAGAAATCAAACAATTTTTAATGGTGGCGGGTGAAATAGGTTCTATCTTCAAAAAAGGAGCAACTATTTCAGCAGCTATGGGTGGTTGTCAAGCAGAAATTGGTGTTTCAAGTGCTATGGCAGCAGCAGCTTTATGTGAATTAATGGGCGGAACTCCAGCTCAGGTTGCTATGGCAGCTGAAATTGCAATGGAACATCACTTAGGATTAACTTGTGATCCGATTGGTGGTTTGGTACAAATTCCGTGTATTGAAAGAAATACTATGGGTGCGATAAAAGCCATCAACGCAGCCGAATTAGCCTTAGAAACCGATGCTTTAAACGCAAAAGTTCCTTTAGACAAAGTGATTCATACGATGTGGCAAACTGCAAAAGATATGAATTCGAAATACAAAGAAACTTCTGAAGGTGGCTTAGCTGTTGCTGTAAATATGTCGGATTGTTAATGAAAAGCAATCTGTTAAATTATTTCATCTTAATTTTATTCGTTTTAATTCTTGGAATACTTTCAAGGAAAATATCTGACATTCCTTTATTTATAGGAGATGTTTTGTATGCTGTTTTGATTTATTTTGGATTGAGATTCCTTCTTATAAACTTGAAAACATACAAAACATTCCTACTGTGTTTACTTTTTTGTTTTAGTATCGAAATCTTACAATTGGTTCAAATTGATTGGTTAATTGCCATTAGGAAAACTACTTTAGGTCATTATATTTTGGGCGAAGGCTTCCTCTGGTTAGATTTACTTTGCTATGTAATTGGGGCTTTGATAACTTTTCTAATCGATTGGAAGTTCATTAAAACTCAAAACTTAAACTCGTTGTAACAAAAAAGTTATTCGATTTATTGTCAAAGAAAATAGCCTCTTTTGAATCGAAATAACGGGCTTCGGTTCTTAATTTTACTTTTGAATTGGGTAAATAATCAAAATTTATGGAAGCTCCTGAGGTTTTAAACGCATCTGAAGTAGTAACAATCACATTATCTTCATCCTGATAATATTCCACTCTAAATGCGGTTTGCCATTTTGAACTTATCGAATATTGTGCAATTAAAACCGGACTCATCCAATACAAATGTTTGTCATTCAAAGAAGAACTATCTTGAATGCCAAAATCAAATCCTAAAATTGTGCGCCATTTTGAATTCCACTGATTATCCCAATACAAATTACTGAAATAACGCATTGCTAATTCAGTTCCATAAAATTCTTTCCCAATAAAAGTACTCCAATTCAAAGTGGATTTTTCTGAAGGTTTGTATACTATTTGCGTTCCAAAAGCTGGTGCAACGGTTTTGTCAGGTTTGTTGATGCGTTGCCAACCATTAGTTACCAATCCCGAAAAAGTCCATTTGTCATTTGGTTTATAATTGTATTTGATTCCGGTCATGAAGTAAGGCGAATTTTCAGCTAAAATAGAACGTGTTAAAGTCAAATTAGAAGCCGTTGTTGCCGATTCAAATCCGATGTAACTTGGCATGATTCCGACTTCAATTGATGATTTTTTATTGTCATTCAAGTACATTCCTACATAAGCTTCGCTAAATAATTTGATGTCTTCCGAAGCATAATTATCGTCTATATACGTTCCTGCATGAACCGCAATTGACGCATAAGCATTTCCGTATTGTAATTGCGCTCGAATCAAACCATTGTTCACATTAAACTCATTATGTCTATTGTAATTGTACATAAATGGCAGTTTAGTATCTGTGGTTGGATTACTAAAATCATACGCATAATACGTTTCTAAAAAACCTGAGACTTTAATTTTTAGAGAATCTTTTTCTTGTGCGTTTCCTAAAAAGGATAAAAGCACTATACTATACAGCCAAATCTGTTTCATTGTCAATTTTTTTATGTTGTTTTTTAGCTAAAATGGCTAATCCAAAAGTAATAACTCCTACCCTTCCAATAAACATTATGCTAATTAAAATTATTTTTCCCCAAACCGATAAACTTCCGGTAATTCCCATACTTAAACCAACTGTTCCAATAGCTGAAGTAGCTTCAAATAGTAACTTTTCTAACGATTGATTTTCAGTAAAACTTAACAAAAATACACTAAAAAATAAAATTGCTGTGTAAAAAATAAAGGTTGAAACTGCCATTTCTAATCGGTCAGCTGGAATTTTTTTACCTAAATAAGTCACTTTTGCTTGGTTTCTTACTTTGCTTTTTACAATGGCAATTACAGCTGTTAAAGTTGTAATTTTCATACCACCACCGGTACTTGAAGGCGCTGCTCCAACATACATTAAGAAAATAATGGTTAGTAAAACTCCTAAAGTCAAATTACTTAAAGGAATGGAATTAAATCCAGCAGTTGTAATTGCATTAACCGTTGTAAATAATGAAATTTGGATTCGGTTAACTATATCATAGTGCTGAATGGTCGTATCTCCAAAAAATTGAATCAAAAAAGCAATAAATAAAACACCAAAAAATGACAATGAAATCATTTTTGTAGTGAACGAAATGGAATTCGATTTTTTTGAAAAATAATACCAAATATCAGTTACCACAATAAACCCTAATCCTCCAGAAATTGTTAAAAAGAGTACAATTCCATTTAAAATAGTATTGGTTGCATAAGCTTCAAAACTGGTATTATATAAACTAAATCCAGCAGTACAAAAAGAAGAAACACTATGAAAAATACTTGTCCAAATTGTAAAAAAAGTATCAGAATGAACAGGTCTAAAAGCAAAATAAAACAAAATAGCTCCAATAATTTCAACAGTAAACGTAAATACAATAACCGATTTTAAGAAATCCTGAATTTTGAATTCTTTTGGCATAGTAAATTCGTTGTACAAGATTTTTTTATGCCAATGCGTAATCTGTTTTGTGGTAGAAAGTAAAATATAAGTTGTTAAGGTCATATAACCAATTCCGCCAATCTGAATCAATGTTAGAATTATAAATTGTCCAAAAAAGGTATAATTATCAAACGTACTCACCGTTGCTAATCCTGTAGTGGAAAGCGCTGATGTAGATGTAAAAAGTGTGTCAATGAAATCTGTTGGGATTTTTTGTGAAAATGGCAAGGATAGAAAAATCCAACCCAAGACCATGTACATGAAAAATCCAAAAAACAAACTCTGTTGGGGATTTAATCGCAAATGAAATTTTAAGTATTCGCGTCTTACGGTTTGAAATAAAGTTTTAGGCATTATTATTTTTCAATTTTAAATTTATAATAGTTTTTAATAAAGTGCGAAGCATGAAATAATCCAAGTTTTTCAGCTACCAAACCCAAATCGTTGAGCTGATTTTCTAAGGCGTCTTCTCGTTGTGGGCATTGATTAATTTTGATAAATTCTCGAAGCCAATAATCTGAATTTGAGTTAGATTTCGGTGGACAAATTGCGTTATTTAAAGACAAACTATCGCTGTTGCTTGGCACATTAGCTGTGTTGCTGTCTAAATTTTCCATATGTAAAGATTTTTTATGTCAGAATAAATCGATAACCAATTCCACTTTCGGTAAGAATCATTTCCGGATGATTGGCATCTTTCTCAATTTTTTTTCTTAATTGCGCTACAAACACGCGTAGATATTGGGTTTGGTCGCTATAACTTTTTCCCCAAATTTCCTTTAATAAGTATTGATGAGTTAATACTTTTCCTTCGTTTTTTGCCAAAATGGCTAATAAATTAAATTCTGTTTGTGTTAATTTGACTTCTTCGTTATTCACTTTTACGATTCGGGCTATCAAATCAATTGAAAAATTAGATGAAGTAATAACTGGTTCCGAAGCTTCTTTAATGTGATTTCTCATGTGAGAACGCACTCTTGCTAATAATTCCTGTGTTCTAAAAGGTTTAATTAAATAATCATTAGCTCCATTATCTAATGCTTTTACAATTTCCGATTCTTCACTTTTAACCGATAAAATCATAATAGGATTCAAATACCATTCACGCAATTGTTGCAATACTTTTTGACCGTCAATATCGGGTAAACCCAAATCGAGCATAATCAAATCGGGTTGAAAAGTTGCCGCATAACGAATACCTTCTAATCCATTTTCGGCCAATTTTACATCAAAATCATTTGTGCTTAAAGTAATTTCTAAAAGCTTTCTGATTTGCGATTCATCATCAATGACTAAAATTTGGCGTTTATTCATTTTCTGTCGGATTAAATTTTGAAACTTCGGTTTTAATTTTGATTATAAATTTTGCACCACCTTCTACTCTATTTTCTAAAGTTACAGTTCCGTTTTGCGCTTCAACAAAACCTTTTACAATTGATAATCCCAAACCTGAACCACCTGGTCGCGAATTTTTAAGTCGGTAAAATTTATCAAAAACAAAGGCAATTTCATCTTCTGGAAAACCATTTCCTTCGTCTAAAATTATAATTTGCAATGTGTTTTCTGAATATGATAAATTTATTGTTATAGTGCTTTTTTCAGGCGTATAAATTATGGCATTGTTCAATAAATTATAAATAACATGCTCTGTTAAACCGTAATCTAATTTAAAAAGCGGTAAATTCTCGGTAGCAGTAACTACTATTTTTTGTGTGTACGATTTAATTTTCAGCGCTCTAATTACTTCATAAACAATTTCATTCACATCAACCCAATCCATCTTTGCAACAATAACACCCGATTCTAATCGCGACATATTCAATAAATTTTCAACTTGATTATTCAGTCGCAACGAAGCAATTGAAATTTCTTCCAATAATTTTTCTTTCTGATTTTCGGTCATAATTGCATTGCTTTGAAGCGCATCAGTTGAACCAATAATGGCAGCAATAGGCGTTTTTAATTCGTGAGATAAACTATCTAAAAGTGTGTTGTAAAGTTTTATTGATTGTAATTTTGACTCTTTTTCATTCGCAATTCGTTCAATTTGTCTTATTTTGAAGGTCAAAACAGCATTAATCAATGCAATTACAAAATACATAAAGAACATAAATTTGTCTTCAGTATTTCCGATATGAAACGTATAATAAGGTTTGATGAAAAAGAAATTCCAAATTAAAGCACTCAAAACAGCAGCTAATAATGTAGGAACAATTCTGTAAAACATGGCTACAAAAGAAACGGTAACCAAAAGAATAAAGGCAATAACTTTATAACCAATAATATCTTTAAAAGCAAAGCAAACAAGGGAAATCAGCACTACTAATATTATGCTGAAAATATATTGATTGTTAGGATTTGATGTTCTACTAAACACGCTTTAAAACTTTATCATTGAATTACTTGGCAAAGATAAGTTGGGTTTTATAAATAGCGTATAAAAGAAATGCTAATAAGTATAAAGATTTTATAAAGATTTCTTTCTTCTGGTATCAATCAAATGAATAATTTGCCATTTTCCGTTGTCGTTATACAAGGTAAAAGCGTTTGCACCAATGTGACTTAATTTATCATTCACATAAAACTCATACGGTGTCCAAACATGTGCTAAATTGCCATCTATTTCTACTTTATAATCAATTAGTTTTTCAAATATTTTTAGATTGGCAGGAATTGTAGCAATAGATTTTAAGAAATCATCGAAATTTTCTGCTTCTAATTTATAGCCTTCTTTTGTGTTGGTAACTGTTCGAAGCACAATTTCAGGATGGCATAATTCTCTTAAAGCAACAGTATCTTTAGTATGAAATGCGATAAAAAAATCTTCCACAATTGCTTTAGGAGTTTTTTCTTGAGCAAAAATTAAATTTGATACTAAAACGATTATGATAATCAAAAACTTTTTCATTGCAAAATGCTATAATTAATGCATTAGTAGCACTTGAACTAAATATGTTACAATTCCGGCAATATACCCAGCTACTGCTAATGGTGTTATCTTCTTTAAATACCACATAAAAGTAATTTTTTCCTTTTCCATTACAGCAATTCCTGCCGCAGATCCAATTACTAACATACTTCCACCAGTTCCTGCACATAAAGCGATAAATTCCCATAAAGAATGATCCATTGGATAATCTGCTAATGAGAACATTCCTTGTGTAGCTGCAACTAAACTTCCATTATCTACAATTGATGATAAAACACCTATTGCTATAACCATTGAATTTGTATTTGGTAAATTTGCAATTAAAATACTCGCCATTTCTTTTAAAACACCTACTTCTTGTAATGCAAAAACCATTAATAAAATTCCCATGAAATATAGAATAGAACTAATATCTACTTTGGTTAATGCATATGCAACCGAAAATTTATCTTTCTCTTCTTGAGTTTTCTTTCTATGATACATAATTGAAACTAAAGAAACCATTGATAACGAAATTAAGACTCCTATAAAAGGTGGTAATCCTGTCAAAGTTTTAATAACTGGTACCATTATTAAACCTACAACACCTGCAATAAAAACACTCATACTTCCTCTCATTTTTTCTTCCTGACGCACTTGAGCCATAGAAACTTGAGCACGAAGAACTGCAAAACCTTTCATTCTAAAACTAGCGATAATTACAGGAACTAATAATACCATGATAGAAGGTAAAATCAAGGCTTTCACAATTCCAAAAGAACTTACTTGTCCGCCAATCCATAATAAAGTTGTGGTAACGTCTCCAATCGGACTGAAAGCTCCACCCGCATTTGCTGCTATAACAACAATTCCGGTTAATATCATTCTGATTTCCCCTTTTGGCATTAACTTTCTTAAAAGTGTAACCATAATGATAGCTGTAGCTAAGTTGTCTAATAAAGCAGAAAGAACAAAGGTTATAAAAGCAACAATCCATAATAACCTCAATACCGATGTTGTTCTAATTCTATTTGTAATTACCGTAAAACCTTTGTGTATGTCGATTAATTCTACAATAGTCATTGCTCCCATCAAAAATATCAACAAGCAAGAAATTTCACCAAAATATTCCATCAATCTTTCTGTAACTAAATGCTGATCATCATTACTATATAAAGCAATAACAACCCAACAAATGGTTCCAGTTAATAAAGCGGTAATTGTCTTGTTTATTTTAATAGGAGATTCTAGAATAACCGATAAATAACCCAAAATTGCAACAGCAAGTAATATAGATATCATTTTAGCATAGTTTAAAAACGGCACTAAATTACTGCAATAATTTAACATAAATTTAATATTTGATAAATATTTTTCAAGTGCACCAAAAAGAATACAACATTTATTACCTTTGTCTTTCAAATACTATAAAAACATGTCAGTAGCGAAGAAAGATTATAAAAGAATCACAACAAAAACATTAATTGAAATGAAAGAAAATGGAGAAAAAATCTCCATGTTAACTTCGTATGATTTTACAATAGCAAAAATTGTAGATTCTGCAGGTGTTGATGTTATTTTAGTAGGAGATTCTGCAAGTAATGTTATGGCAGGACATGAAACAACTCTTCCTATAACTCTAGATCAAATGATTTATCACGCATCAAGTGTAGTTAGAGCATGTGAAAGAGCTTTAGTTGTGGTTGATTTACCTTTCGGGAGTTACCAATCTGATTCTAAAGAAGCTTTACGTTCATCCATCAGAATTATGAAAGAAAGTGGCGGACATGCCGTAAAACTAGAAGGTGGAAGCGAAATTAAAGATTCCATAAAAAAAATATTAAATGCTGGAATTCCCGTTATGGGACATTTAGGTTTAACACCACAATCTATTTATAAATTCGGAACATATACAGTTAGAGCTAAAGAAGACGCTGAAGCCGAAAAATTATTGGAAGATGCAAAAATGCTTGAAAAATTGGGTTGCTTTGCCTTAGTTTTAGAAAAAATTCCTGCTGCATTGGCAGAAAAAGTAGCTAAAAGTATTTCAATTCCTGTAATTGGAATTGGTGCTGGTGGTGGCGTTGACGGACAAGTATTAGTAATCCATGACATGTTAGGCATGAATAACGAGTTTAGTCCAAGATTCTTACGTCGTTATTTAGATTTATACGATCAAATGACAAAAGCCATAGGACAATATGTTACGGATGTGAAATCGCAAGATTTTCCTAATGCTAACGAACAATATTAATTGTGTCTACCAAAGAAATTTCTACAAAAGATAATCTTCAAATCATACACGAAGACAATCACATTATTGTCATCAATAAACGTGTAGGCGATATTGTTCAAGGTGATAAAACGGGTGACAAACCACTTTCTCATGTAGTAAAAGAATACATCAAAGAAAAATACAATAAACCTGGAGATGTTTTTTTAGGAGTGGTACATCGTTTAGACAGACCAACAACTGGAATTGTAGTTTTTGCGAAAACTTCAAAAGCTTTAACTCGTTTGAACGAAACTTTTAAAAATAGAGAAACGCAAAAAACCTATTGGGCAGTGGTAAAAAATTGTCCTCCAAAAGAAAAAGACACATTAGTACATTTCTTAAAAAGAAATACTAAAAACAATACTTCAAAAGCACATTTAAAAGAAGTTCCCGATAGCAAAAAGGCAAGTTTAAGTTATCAAATTATCAAAAAATTAGATAATTATTTTGTTCTAGAAATTGATTTGCACACAGGAAGACACCATCAAATTAGAGCGCAATTACAAGCAATAGGTTGTCCAATAAAAGGCGATTTAAAATATGGTTTTGACAGAAGTAATCCTGATGGAGGTATTCATCTTCATGCTAGAAAATTAGTGATAACACACCCTGTTTCAAAAGAAATTTTTACATTTATAGCAAATCCTCCCAAAGATGTTATTTGGAATTCAATTTAATTCAAAAATATGAAAGATCGTATCGACCAAAAAGTCCAAAATGGATATTCATTAGATTTAGGAAAAATCATTGAAAATAGTTTTGAAACTTACAAAAAAACATTTCTAATCTCTGGGGTTGCAATCATACTAATTGGTATTGTAGCTATAATTTTATATGCTGGCTATTTTGGTATTCTGTATGGTTTTGGAAATTTTACTGAAACAATGACACAAATTGAAGCAAATGCCCTAAATACAACAACTCAAATTATAAATGGTATTGTAGGTGCTTTATTTGGTGCTCTGTTTGCTCCTATTTTAGCTGGTTTTATTTATGTGAATCATCTTGCCAAAACAAATAAAGAATTTGGAATATCAACTTTTTTTGATTTTTATAAAAGCCCCGCTTTAAAAGATATTATTATTAGTCAAGTTATAATAACCGTTGCTCTTAATGCAATTGCCACTTTATTAATAATTACAAATCATCAATTTATTGCTTTTTTTGTGCAATTAATCATCTACTTATTAACATATTTTACAATGCCTCTAATTATTTTTGGCGAACAAAATTATATGGATGCAATATTAAAAAGTACAAAGCTTTTTTTTAAACAACCATTAATAATTTTTGTTGCGTTCTTAATTGGAGTCATTGGTTCAATGGTTGGGTTTATAGTACTTTGTATTGGATTATTTTTTACCTTACCATATTATTTTTCAATTGTTTATGCTACTTATGAAAACGGAATAGGCTTAGAAGAAAACTCTCCAATAGATGAGATTGGATTAGAATAATTTTTTTATATATTTGATTAAACAAAAATAGTTAGATTATGAAATGGAGAGGTAGACGTCAAAGTGACAACGTAGAAGACAGAAGAGGAATGTCGGGCGGTGGAAAAGTAATTGCTGGTGGTGGTGCTATCGCAATTGTTTTTTTTCTTGTAAAAATGTTTTTTCCAGAAGCAGCACCATTTGTTGATACCATTCAACAAAGTCAAGGTGCTCAACAAACAGAACAAGTTGAACAAAGAGAACTTACTCCTGAAGAAAAAGAAATGGGCGAATTCGTTTCAACCGTTTTTGCTGACACAGAAGATATTTGGACCAAAATATTTGAAGATAACAATTTAGGAACTTACGAACAACCAAAAATGGTATTGTTCACAGGTTCAGTTGAAACTGCTTGTGGAGGTGCAAGTTCTGCTTCAGGTCCATTTTATTGTCCTGGTGATAAAAAAGTGTACATGGATTTAGCCTTTTTTGAAGAACTGCGTACTCGTTTTGGAGCAAAAGGTGGCGATTTTGCTATAGCTTATGTAATTGCTCACGAAGTGGGGCATCATGTTCAAACAATTCTTGGGACTTCAGGAAAAGTTAGAAAATTACAACAAACTAAAAGCGAAGCCGAAGCTAATAAATTATCCGTTTGTTTAGAATTACAAGCCGATTTTTATGGTGGATTATGGGCACATTACAACCAAAAATACTTAGAAGAAGGTGACATTGAAGAAGCGTTAAGTGCTGCACATGCTGTAGGTGACGATGCTATTCAAAGCAAAATGCAAGGTCATGTTGTTCCGGATTCTTTTACACATGGCTCATCAGAACAACGCATGAAATGGTTTATGAAAGGCTTTAAATCTGGCGATATTCGATTAGGCGATACTTTTGCAGAAGAACTATAATCATTTTGAAAATTGAAGCACCAGAATCTGACTATTTGTACATTCAAGATTCTCAAATAACAAATGCTGGAAAAGGTTTATTTACAGCAATTGACATTTATCCAAATGAAATTATTTCACTTTTTAAAGGAGAAATTTTAACCGATAAAGAAGCTCAAAAAAGAGTTTTTGAAGGTAAAGACCGCTATTTCATTAACATGTTAGATGGTTCCATATTGGATTCTATGAATGTGGATTGTTTTGCTAAATATGCTAATGATGCAGAAGCTTTCTTTAAATTAGAATTCAAAAATAATTCCAAAATCACATTAGACGATGATGATAATGTTTGCATCGTAGCTACAAAGAAAATCAAATCCCAACAAGAGATTTTTTGTAGCTATGGTGTAAAATATTGGAAAAAACATAAATAATTCAAATCTATTCCCTTTTAAACTATTTTTTTTGTAATTTTGTTTAACTTTTTTAATTAATTTTTAAACAAAATGGATGTTTCGTGCAAAAAAGACTTCACTGATATTGAAATTGATAGAATAATTGAAATGGCTTGGGAAGACAGAACGCCATTTGATGCAATAAAATTTCAATTTTCTCTAAATGAGGCTGATGTAAAAGCGTTAATGAAAAAAGAACTTAAATTCAGTAGCTACAAACTATGGAGAAAAAGAGTTGAAAATTGCAAAACGAAACATTTAGCCAAACGAGTTGAAGGTATTGATAGATTCAAGTGCAAACTTCAAAGAGCTATTACTAACAACAAAATTTCAAAAAGATAAAATGAAAAATAAAATTCCTGATAATGTAGTTTTTTCTGAAGAAAATGGATACAATGCAAATGTACTCGCTTATCCTACTAGTGTTGGTTCGCCAGCAATTAAATTGGATAACGTTGTAGATTGGAAAAATATTGGTATTAGAAACGTTAATAGAGAATTCGAAAGTAAGTTTAATGAACTTAAAGCCGAATATGAAAAATTAATGCAAGAATATGAATGGAATGAAATTTTATACAATGCTAAATATTCATTTGAACCAATAATTGGTGAAACCTATCATTTGTATTTAGCTAAAGATGGTTCAAATTTTCTTTCACTAATTCATCCAGATTTCTGGAATAAAGAACACATTGGTTCCTTTAAACTGAATAGCAACAAAAAATGGATTCATATCGATTCCAAACAAGATACTGTTTAAATTATTGAATTCTTCTAGCATTAATAAGAAGAATTCAATAATTTAAACCTCAAACTAGCCTAACCACCCTTCCCTATCCAAACTACGATACTGAATTGCCTCTGCAATATGATGCGATTGAATAGACTCAGAATCCTCCAAATCGGCAATTGTTCTTGAAACTTTTAAAATTCTATCATACGCTCTTGCGGATAAATTCAATCGCTCCATAGCCGTTTTTAATAATTGTAACGAAACCTCATCTAAAGCACAAAATTCACGAATTAATTTACTACTCATTTGCGCATTGTAATGAATATATTCATAATTTTCAAATCGCTGTGATTGTATTTCTCTAGCTTTGGTTACTCGTTCTCTAATAGATACGCTACTTTCAGCTTTTCGAGTTTCAGTTAATTTTTCAAACGGAACCGGTGTGACTTCAATATGAATATCAATTCTATCCAACAAAGGTCCCGAAATCTTACTCAAATAGCGTTGCATTTCTTGAGGAGTAGAACTCACAGGCGCATTCGGATCATTAAAATAACCACCCGGGCTCGGATTCATACTCGCTACTAACATAAATGATGATGGATATGTAATTGTAAATTTCGCTCTGGAAATCGTGACTTCCCTATCTTCTAATGGCTGACGCATTACTTCTAAAACCTCTCTTTTGAATTCGGGTAATTCATCTAAAAATAAAACACCATTATGTGCTAAAGAAATTTCTCCCGGTTGTGGATAACTTCCACCACCAACTAAACTTACACTTGATGCGGTATGATGCGGGCTTCTAAAAGGACGTTGTGCCATCAAACCAACATCTTTAGTCTTTCCAGCTACTGAATGGATTTTGGTGGTTTCTAAAGCCTCTCGCATAGTCATTGGCGGCAAAATACTTGGTAATCGCTTGGCTAACATGGTCTTTCCTGAACCTGGAGGACCAATTAAAATGATATTATGTCCACCTGCTGCGGCTATTTCCATACAACGTTTAATTCCTTCTTGACCTTTTACATCACTAAAATCGTGTTCTGGAAAATTTAAGGTTTTTGAAAATTCTTCGGTTGTATCAATTCTTGTGGGTTCTAAATTTCCTTTTCCTTCAAAAAATTCGATTACTTCGGTAACGTTAGAAACTCCGTAAACATCTAAATCTTCTACAATAGCTGCTTCTTTAACATTTTGAATCGGAATAATCACACCTTTAAAACCTTCTTCTTTGGCTTTAATAGCAATAGATAATGCTCCTTTTATGGGTTGCAAAGTACCATCGAGCGATAATTCGCCCATGATGATGTAATTTTCGATTTCTTTAGAGGTAATTTGGGAAGATGCCGCTAAAATTCCAACTGCAATAGTTAAATCGTAAGCAGAACCTTCTTTTCGTAAATCGGCAGGTGCCATATTTACAATAATTTTTTTTCCGGGAAATTGATAGGAATTGTTTTTAAGTGCGGCTGCAATTCGAAAACTGCTTTCTTTTATTGCGGAATCTGGAAGACCAACTAAATGATAACCGATTCCCTTTTCTGTGTTTACTTCTACCGTAATGGTAGTCGCTTCTACGCCAAAAACGGCGCTTCCGAATACTTTTACTAACATGGCTTATACTATTTAAATGGCTTATATAGATGCAAATATAGAAAAGTTTTTGAAATAAAAAATCCCGATTGCTCGGGATTTGATTTATTTTTTGAATTTTGAGATACCTTCTTTTAACCAAGTTTTATATTCTTCAACATCTGGTGTATAACCTACAGGTTGGTTTAAATTGGATTCATCATGTGCCATTAAGATGTAATATGGTTGAATGTTAGCTTTATATTTTGTAATTGCTAAATCACTCCATTTTTTACCATATGTAGTAATTTCTTTTCCTGATTTAGTTGTATAAACTTCATCTTTAGGTAACTCTTTTCTATCGTCAACGTACAAAGAAATAAGTACAACATCGTTTTTAAGAATATTTAAAATTTCTGGTTTTGCCCAAACTAATTCTTCCATTCTTCTACAATTTACACAAGTTACACCTGTAAAATCAATTAAAACTGGTTTATTTACTTTTTTTGCATATGCTAAACCTTCATCATAATCATGAAAAGCAACGATTTTATGAGGCCCATATTGAGCATGCTCTGGTAATTCTTCTCCTGAACTACTATTTGATTCGATACTATTTTTTGCTCCTACTCCGTTTGGACTTTCACTATATGACATTGGTGGTGGAAAACCACTAATTACATTTAATGGAGCTCCCCATAAACCTGGAATTAAATAAACTGCAAAGGTTAAAGACAATAAACCTAATAATAATCTTCCAACAGAAATATGTGAAAGAGGGCTATCATGTGGCAATGTAATTTTTCCAAAAAGATATAATGCTAAACCTAAAAATAATGCCACCCAAATAGCAATAAAAGTTTCTCTCTCTAAAATATGCCAATCCATAACTAAATCAGCCATTGAGAAAAATTTGAAAGCTAGAGCCAATTCGATAAAACCAAATACAACTTTAACGGTATTTAACCAACCACCCGATTTTGGCAAATTACCCATCATACTTGGGAATAAAGCAAAAATCATAAATGGAAAAGCTAAACCAACTCCAAATCCTAACATGGCAATTGTTAATAAAGTTGCGCCACCATCAGTAGATAAAGCACCTCCAATAACTAACCCTAAAGCAGGTCCCGTACATGAAAAAGAAACAATTATTAAAGTTAATGCCATGAAGAAGATTCCTATCAAACCTCCTTTATTTGAGGCATTATCAACTTTATTAGCTAAACTAGATGGAATAGTAATCTCAAATGCACCCAAAAATGATATCGCAAAAATGGTAAAAACTGCAAAAAAGAATAAATTCAAATAGGGATTTGTTGATACCTCGTAAAAAACATCCTCGCTAATTCCTTCAAAAATATGAAATGGTAATGAAATCAATACATAAATCAATACAATAAAGAAACCATACATTAACGCATTAAATCGTCCTTTCTTTTTATCTCCGTGAGCACTTTGCTTTAAGAAAAAACTTACTGTCATTGGAATCATTGGAAAAACACAAGGAGTGAATGTAACTAATATTCCAGCTAATAGAGTTGCAAGAAATAATAACCATCCATTCTTTTTTTCTTCATTCGGAGCCAAAGTTGATGTAACTTCTTTAATTGGTTTTTCTGCATCTGCTGTTTCAACAGTTGCTGTATCGGTAGTTATTGTTGTTGTATCAGTCGAAATTACATTTGTTGACGCTACATCTTCCACCTTAATTTCTGGCAATTTAAACGTAAACGTAGCATCTTGCTGAATACATTGTTCTTTACAAACTTGGTATTCCACATAAACTTTTACTTCTTTTAATTTTGGATTGGTAACTTTTATGATTTGCTTGAACTGAGCCGTTTTAGCAAAATAATATTCGTCTACCTCAAAAATATCGTTGTATACTTTTTTGTATGGACTTTCTTTGGTTTTCCCAACTAAATCGAAGTTTCCTTTTGCATTTTTGTAGTTGAAAACGGTTGGAAGTGGTCCATTTTCTGGTGTGAATTGCGAATACATGTGCCACTCGTTTTCAATGGTAGCATCCATAACCAATTCAAATTCGGTAGCTGATTTTTGAACTATTTTGGTTTTCCATTTTACAGGATTTATAATTTGACCTTGAGCAAAAAAGGTTAGTAATAATAAAATGTAGGTTAATTTTTTCATTATTTTAATTCGATTTTTATACTATTTTGTGTTGTTTCGTTTGCAATATAGCGATTGTCTGCTCGTTTTCCAATTACCCAAATAATTTGATCTTCCGAACATAATAACCACTGATTTTCTTTATCTAAAAGCGAATATTTTTCGTCTTTAAAATACTTGCTCAATTTCTTTTTTCCATTCATTCCTGATGGATAAAAATAATCTCCTTCTTGCCATTTTCGAATCGTTAATGGAAATTTGATCTTACTTTCATCTACAAATATACAATTGGAAACTGTTTCAAAAATGTTAACTGCTTTACAAAACCTAAGTTTTAAGGGAATATTAACTTTACTTTCTATCGATTCTATGATCAAAACTTCCGAATTATTTGATGATTTTCTCTCGGAAAGGATTAATTTCTCTCGATCTTTCAACAAAACATGGGTTTCAGAAAAAACCTGTTTTCCTGATTGTGCTTCCACCAAATCATAAATATCATTCCAAGCTGAAAATCCGTAATTTTTAAGCCATTGGTACAAATATGCTTTGTAATTTTTGAATTGAAGCAATGAATTCAAATGAATTTCTACTTGATTTTTCTTCTCTTCAACAACTTTCTCATAAACCAATTTTGAAGCATCGTTAACCAAAGATTCTGCTTGGTGCAAATGATGTAAGGTATTTTGAAACGAATCTAAAAATCCTGTATTCAATTCTTTTAAAGTGGGAACAATATTGTGACGTAATTTATTTCTAAAATACTTGTCTGAAGCATTACTAGAATCTTCTCTCCATTGAATTTTATTTTCTAGCGCATAATTTTCAATTTCCTCTCGTGAAAAAGGCAACAATGGACGAATAATGTTTCCATTTTGAGCTGGAATTCCCGTTAAACCTTCTAAGCCAGTTCCTCTTGTAAAATTGATTAAAAACGTTTCTACATTGTCATCCAAATGATGTGCAGTTAAAACATAATCAAATCCAAGTGAAATAAATTCTTGAAACCAATCGTAACGCAACTTTCGAGCGGCTAATTGAATGGAAAGTTTGTTTTCTTTAGCAAATTCGAGTGTGTCAAACGACTCAATAAAATAAGGAATATAGCTGTCTTGGCAAGTTTCCCTAACCAACATTTCATCTGCATCACTCTCTTTTCCACGAAGTTGGAAATTGCAATGTACTATGCAAATATCAAACCTCAACTTGTAAAACAAATCCAACAAAACCATACTATCAATGCCTCCACTAACTGCTAAGAGCAATTTCTTGTCTTTTAGTTGGGCGAAATTTTGTTCGATATGATATTGGAATTTTGTAAGCATTATCAAAAGTAATTAGTAAAAAGGGAAAAGGGATTAGTTTTCTGATAATTTATTTATTAGTGAATTTAGCATTTTTTCAATTTCAATAGACAAATCATTGATTTCTTTACAATCTTCACTTGAAATAAAACCTAAATTTATTGCAATTTCTATTTGCGTTTGACATTCAAACAAAGAACCTCTTGAAATCTGCAAAAATCTTGAATAATCTTTTTTATAATTTCTGCCATAACCTTCAGCAATATTTGAAGGAATAGCGACTGAACTTCTCCTAATTTGTGAAATTAATCCAAACTTTTCACTTTCAGGAATTTTTGATGTTAGAGAATAAACTATTGTAACCCAACTCATCGATTTTTGCCAAACTATTAAATCTCTATAACTTTTCATATTTATTGTTTTTACTTTTCCCTAATCCCTTATTTCTTTTTCCTAGCTTAAAACCTCAAACATTGCCTTTGCCTTCAACAAACATTCTTCGTATTCCATTTCAGGAATAGCTTGAGAAGTAATAGCACTTCCAACAGAAAAAGATAAATATTGATTTTTTGAATTATACAAAATACTTCTAATGACCACATTGAAATCGAAATCGCCAGTTGGTGTAAAATAACCCACCGCTCCACTGTACAAACCGCGTTTTGTTTCTTCTAATTCTTCAATGATTTGCATAGCTGAAATTTTGGGTGCGCCAGTCATACTTCCCATAGGAAAAGTAGTTCTAATAATTTCTACAGGCGAAGTGGTATTTTCTACTTCGGAAACAATGGTCGAAATCATTTGGTGGACTTGTTTAAAAGTATAAATCTGACACAATTCTTCCACTTGAACACTTCCTTTTGTAGCAGTGTGAGATAAATCGTTTCGAACTAAATCCACAATCATGATGTTTTCCGAACGCTCTTTCTCGTTTTGAGCTAAATCAGATTTTAATTGTTCGTCTTGTTCTAAATCGAGACTTCTTTTGGCTGTTCCTTTAATCGGTTGGGAAATGACTTTATTTCCTTCTTTTCGCAAATAACGTTCGGGTGAAGCCGAAAGTAAATATTGGAAATTATTTTTGAAATACAATGCAAATGGTGGTTCCGAAATAGCATTCAACTTTTGATAAATTTCTAAAGGTTCAATTTCAGCATTTTCGGCAAAAAATTCCATACAGAAATTGGCTTCGTAAATGTCGCCACGATGAATGTGTTCGAGCATTTTTGAAACTTTGGAAAGGTAATTTTCTTTTGAGATGCGTTGTTGGATATTGATGATTGATGGGTGATTTTTGATGGATGCGATAGATAAGATTTCTACGAAATCAGCTTCAATTTCGTCATCACACATTCTTAAATATTGAATTTCGACTTGATTTTCTTTGATTAGAAACAACTTTTTAGGTTGAAAGAAGAATAAATCGGGGAATTCTAATCCGTCAAAATTGTTGGAATGTAAAACTTCGGTATCATTTTTTAAATCGTAGGATAAGTAACCAAACAACCAATCTTTCATTTGACTTTGGTACTGATACAAATCTTGAAACGCATTTTCGTAATCGGTTTTAATCGAAGTAAAAGCATCCACCGCCAAAACCGCATCGTAACTCGAATACTTTTGATGATAGGAATTCGAATCTAAAAAAACAACTTCTCTGTGTTGGTTGGCCCAATGTAAAAGTTGGTTTTTAAAGTCGGAAAAACGCGAAATATCTTTTGTAATTACTGTTCTCAAATTGGAAAATTTACTTCGTAAAAGTACAACAAAAAAATAGTTGTTGGAAAATGGTTCAAATGTTAAAATTTGGCACGATTTTTATTCTTGCCTCTACAACTAACCCATTAAAAATTCATTTGTATTGATTCTAAAACTACACGTATTAAAAACAATTAATCAATAACTTAAAATGAATTTTTATGAACAAAAACACCAAAATCGTATTGACTTTACTAGCGCTTGGTTTAGTATTCGCATGTAAAGAATCTGCTGCGTCAGAAGATGCAAATTATGAAGAAGAAGCTGCAACCGATAGCACAAGTGTTGTTTCCTCTTCGGCAGCCGTTGAAAACAAAAACAGCAATCGACAATTTGTCCGAACCGCTGATGTAAAATTTAAAGTCAAGAATGTTGCCAAATCAACTTATGCTATTGAAGATGCAACTACGAAATTTGGTGGATTTGTAACTTATACCAATCTACAAAGTAATATTCACAGCGAAGACCGAACCAAAGTTAGTCAGGATAGTACTTTAGTAACTACAAAATATAAAGTAGATAACAATATCACCATTCGCGTTCCGAATACGAAAATGGATACAGTTATTAAAACCATTGCAAAACAAATTCATTTTTTAGATTATCGCATTATCAAAGCAGATGATGTTTCGTTACAAATGTTATCCAATGAATTAGCCCAAAAAAGAAGTAATTCATCTGAAAAGCGTTTGGAAAATGCAATTGATTCTAAAGGAAAGAAACTGAATCAAGTTGTAAAAGCAGAAGAAACGTTAGATGCTAAAAAAGAACAAAATGACGCTTCAAAATTGCAGAATTTATCGCTTCAATATCAAGTTAATTTTAGTACTTTAACACTAAACATTTACCAAGACGAAAGCATCAAACAAGAAATGGTAGCTAATGAAAAAAGCATCAACGCTTACCGACCAAATATTGGTTTACAAATTTGGGATAGCTTAAAAACGGGTTGGTTTATGTTGGAAAACATTATTTCTTTTGTTATTGTTCTTTGGCCATTTGCCTTGATTGGGTTTTTAGGGTTCTTTGGATATAAGAAGTTTTTAAAAAAGTAAGAAAAAACCATCAGTTTCCTGATGGTTTTTTATATATTTGAAATACTAATATTTTATTTATGAAAAAACTATTTATCATTTGCCTAAGTATTCTATTTTTTACTAATGCTAATGCTCAAGAAAACAGTGAGCTTAAATTTGAAACCAATTTTTACGATGCCATAAATAAATGGGTTGTTTTACCTAAAAAGGATAATGATAGCTTATATACTTATGGTTTTATTTATATTGATATTTCTGCTGGAATTACATTTAATTTAGGTGGAAGCTTTTTTATTGATAAAAACAATAAATACATTGGTGAGGCACAGCCAGCCTATCAGATGATAATAAAAAGATTAGATAATCCAAACATTGTAAAAATGTCAATTTTGGGTGATGATAAAGTTAAAGAACTTAATCTAACTAAAGAACCTGATTGGTTAAGTAGTTATAAGTTTTCAGAGGATTCAGTTGAAAATTTAAAACAATTAGGCTACCACTTTAATCATGTTGGTGCTTGTGAAAAAGCTTTATTGTATTTAAATAAAGGTTATCAAAAAGAACCCCATCATAAAGGTTTAGAATTCGAAATTGCTTATGCACACAATCATTTAGGACAATATGATAAATCAATTCCAATTTTAGAAAAGGCTTTAAAAAACGATTCTAAAAATTATTCTTTTTATAGAGAATTAGGATATGCCTATTCTAAACTAAATAAATTAGACATGGCGGAAAAAACATATAAAAAAGGAATTAGTTTGTCTGATAGTAATTTTGAAAAATCGGAGATGGCAGTAAATATGGCTCAAGGATATTTCTTAATTAAGAATAAAGCTAAGTTTGATGAATGGGCAAAAATAACTAAAACATATGCCGAAAAAGGTTCTCAATATGCTCAGTATATTGATTTTTTTGAAAAAGAATGGAATAGTAAAAGGTAAAAATATTTCGCTATATTTGAAATTACTAACCAAAAACTATTCAAATTATGAAAATTGCAACTATTATTGTTCGAGTACTTTTAGGAGCTATGATGCTTTTTGCTTCTATTTCTTATTTTTTCAACCTAATGGGAGAACAACCTGAACCAACTGGAGATTTGGCTACATTAATGGCTGGATTTATGGCTTCAAAATACATTTTTCCTGTAGCAAAAGCTATTGAATTAGTAGCAGGATTAATGTTAGTAAGTGGTAAATTTGTTCGACTAGGAACTATCATTTTGTTACCCATAAGCATCAATATTTTTCTAATTCACGTAGTTGTTACAGGTGCAGATATTCCAATGGCAGCAGCCATTTTATTTGCTAATGTGTTTTTAATTTATGCTAATTGGGATGGTTTTAAAGAAATTGTAAAACCATAATTTTAAAATAAAACTAATAAAAAAATCCCAAACTCAATTGAATTTGGGATTTTTCATATAATGACTTTTCTTTTTACACGTGTAATGCTCTGTTATCAGTTGCTGCTAATGCTGCTTCTTTGATAGCTTCTGCAAACGTTGGGTGTGCGTGAGACATTCTTGAAATATCTTCTGCACTTGCTCTGAATTCCATTGCTGTAACAGCTTCTGCAATTAAATCAGCACATCTTGCACCAATCATATGAACTCCTAAAACTTCATCTGTTTTGGCATCAGCTAAGATTTTTACAAATCCGTCAGTATCGCCACCTGCTCTAGCTCTTCCTAATGCTTTGAATGGGAAACTTCCTGCTTTGTAAGCTACACCTTCTGCTTTTAATTGCTCTTCTGTTTTTCCAACAGCGGCAACTTCTGGCCAAGTGTACACTACACCAGGAATTAGATTATAATCGATATGAGGTTTTTGACCTGCTAAGATTTCAGCTACCATTACTCCTTCTTCTTCCGCTTTGTGTGCTAACATAGCTCCACGAACTACATCACCAATTGCATAAACATTTGAAGCTGAAGTTTGTAAATGATCGTTTACTTCAATTTGACCTCTATCGGCAACTTTTACTCCTGCTTTTTCAGCGTTTAATCCATCTGTGTAAGGACGACGACCTACAGAAACTAATGAATAATCTCCTTCTAACGTGATGATTTCTCCTTTAGCATTTTCTGCTTTTACCGTTACAACATCTCCAGCTCTTTCTACCGATTGCACTTTGTGAGACGTGTAGAATTTCATTCCTTGTTTTTTCAATACTTTAGTCAATTCTTTTGATAAAGCAGCGTCCATTCCTGGAATGATTCTGTCCATGAATTCTACTACAGAAACTTGCGCTCCTAAACGTAAATATACTTGACCTAATTCGATACCGATAACACCACCACCAATAATTACTAAGTGTTTTGGAACTTCTTTCAGTTTCAAAGCTTCAGTAGACGTGATGATTCTTTCTTTATCTAATTTGATAAAAGGTAAGCTTGAAGGTTTAGAACCTGTAGCAATAATTATATTTTTAGATTCGATGATTTCCGAAGAACCATCTTCTTTAGTCACTTTTACAGAAGTAGCGCTTTCAAACGAACCTACTCCGTTGAAAACTGTGATGTTGTTTTTATCCATTAAGAATTTTACACCACCCGAAGTTTGATCTACAACTGCTTGTTTACGAGCAATCATTTTTTCTAAATTCACTTTTACATCTCCAGAAACTTCAATTCCGTGGTCAGCAAAGTGTTGTAACTCTTCATAATGATGAGAAGATGCTAGTAATGCTTTCGATGGAATACATCCCACGTTTAAACAAGTTCCTCCAAGAGTTGAATATTTTTCAATAATAGCAGTTTTAAAACCTAATTGGGCACAACGGATAGCTGAAACATATCCTCCAGGTCCAGAACCTATAATGGTTACATCAAATTGACTCATGATTTTATATAAAGTTTGTTGTTTGACTTAAATTCGGATACAAAAGTAACGCTTTTTGAATTAATTCTTTGTTACTTTTTTGGTAAATTATTATAGCTTAGTTTAAAGTAAAAGCGGTTGTATATTTTACTTCTCCAATCATAAATGAACTGTGCGTACTTCCAATATGTTGCAAACCGGTAAGCTTCGTAACCATGAATTCACGGTATTCTTCCATGTCTTTAACGTTCACTTTTAAAATATAGTCGTAATCACCACTTACGTGATAACATTCTGAAACTTCAGTTAATTTCACTACTTCATTTTCAAACGTAGTGATGTAGTCTTTTGTGTGTTGGTTTAACTTGATGTGACAAAAAACCACGAAAGATTTGTCTAATTTAACACGGTCTAAAAGCGCTACGTATTTGGTAATCACTCCTTCACGTTCTAGTTTTTTAATACGTTCGTAAACAGCGGTTACGGAAAGATTTAATAATAAGGAAAGCTCCTTAGTTGTCCTTTTAGTGTCTTCTTGCAGAAAACCTAAAAGTTTTTTGTCGATTGCGTCCATTGGTTAGTTGTGTTGTTTGTTTTTTAGTTGTCAGCAAATGTAACTAAAACGAATAAATAACAGAAATAAAAACTACAACTTTAACTAAATTTAGAATAAAAATCTAATTTTAATTTCAAGTATTGAATAATAGTTTACCAAATTATATTTTTGATTTAAAATAAACAACTAAACTTTAAAAATATGGAAAAATTCAATCCTGCAGATCGTATACAAGATTTACAATATTTCGGAGAATTTGGTGGTGTAAATCCATCTATTTCAGACAGTTCAACTTACACTTTTCTTTCCGCAAAAACGATGTTCGATACTTTCGAAGGTAATGCAGAAGGTTGTTATTTATATTCACGTCATTCATCGCCAAGTAATTTATACTTAGACAAAGCACTAGCTGCAATGGAAGGAACAGAATCGGCAAATGTTGCTGCTTCTGGAATGGGCGCTATCACTCCTACTCTTTTGCAATTATGTGGAAATGGCGACCATATTGTTTCAAGTAGAACTATCTACGGTGGAACTTATGCCTTTTTAAAGAATTTCGTTCCAAGAATGGGCATCAAAACTACCTTTGTTGATATCACAAAATTAGACGTAGTTGAAGCAGCTATTACTCCAAATACGAAAGTTTTATACTGCGAAACCGTGAGTAATCCTTTATTAGAAGTAGCTGATATTACTTCATTGGCTAAAATTGCTAAAAAACACAATATCAAATTAGTAGTTGACAATACGTTTTCACCTTTATCTGTTGCTCCAGCGAAATTAGGTGCTGATATTGTTATTCATTCTCTAACAAAATACATTAACGGAAGTAGCGATACAGTTGGTGGTGTAACATGTGCTTCTCAAGAGTTCATCAACAGCTTGAAAAATGTAAACGACGGAGCAAGTATGCTTTTAGGTCCAACAATGGACAGTTTACGTTCGGCATCTGTAATGAAAAACCTAAGAACGTTACACATCAGAATGAAACAACACAGCTACAACGCAATGTATTTGGCTAATAAATTTGAAGCTGACGGAATTAAAACGGTTTACCCAGGTTTAGCAAGTCATCCAAGTCATGAAATCTACAAAAGCATGATTAATCCAGAATATGGTTTTGGAGGAATGATGACAATTGACGTGGGAAGTCTAGACAAAGCCAATGCTTTAATGGAATTAATGCAAGAAAGAAACTTAGGTTACTTAGCTGTAAGTTTAGGATTTTACAAAACATTATTCAGTGCTCCTGGAACTTCAACTTCATCAGAAATTCCATTAGAAGAACAAGCAGAAATGGGCTTAACTGATGGTTTAATTCGTTTTTCAATTGGTTTAGATAACGATATCGAAAGAACCTATCAAATGATGAAACAATGTATGATAGAATTAGGAGTTTTATAATTCAATCAAAATAAATTTTAAAAAAGTCCGATTTAGCAATGAATCGGATTTTTTATTTTAACGATACTTTGTTGTAAAATATGATTTTTCTATATTGCGAGCTCAAATAAAACTAAATGGATACAAAAATCAATAATAATAAAGAATTAAAACTTTGGGAAGCATTAATTCCAGTAGTCGCATTAATTGGAATGTTAGCTTTTAACGTATATATTTATGGAGATGCTTCTTTAGGAGGAAGTAATCAATTTGTTTTACTTTTAGGTGGTGCAGTTGCTGCAATTGTAGGCTATTTTAATAAAGTTTCCTTTCATAAAATGTTAGATGAAGTAGCAAATAACATTAAGTCTACTGCTGGTGCAATATTAATACTTCTAATGGTAGGTGCACTTGCTGGAACTTGGATGGTTAGCGGTATTATCCCTTCAATGATTTATTACGGATTACAAATATTAAGTCCAGCAATTTTTTTACCAGCAACATTAATTATTTGTTCGGTAATTTCAATTGCAACAGGGAGTTCTTGGACCACATCGGCAACTGTTGGTATTGCTTTAATTGGAATTGGAGGCGCTTTAGGCTTTGATTTAGGAATGGTGGCCGGAGCTGTAATTTCGGGAGCCTATTTTGGAGATAAATTATCACCAATGTCAGACACAACCAACCTTGCTCCTGCTATGGCTGGAACAGATTTGTTTACGCACATCAAATACATGACATTAACAACTATTCCAACATACATTATAACACTAATTTTATTCATTATTTTAGGACTTTCTATTGAAGTAAAAGGCGATGTAAATACAAATGAACTATTAACAGCAATTACCACTTCATTTAATGTTTCGGGCTGGTTATTTTTAGTTCCAGTAATCGTAATTGGATTAATTGTAAAAAAGACAGAACCATTAGTAGCTTTATTGGTAGGAACATTATTAGCCGGAATTTTTGCTGTAATTTTTCAACCTCAAATTATAAATCAAATTGCTGGTGTTGAAACAATGGATTTTAAGTCAGCTTATAAAGGTGTAATGGATGCAATTACATCAAAAGTGGTTGTTCCTACAGAAAACAAAACCTTAGCAGATTTATTTACTTCAGGTGGTATGGCTAAAATGTTACCAACAATTTGGTTAATTCTTTGTGCTATGGTTTTTGGTGGAATTATGGATGCAATTGGTGCCTTAGCAAGAATTAGTGAATCATTATTAAAATTAGCACATACAACTTTTGGTTTATTCGCTTCAACTGTTGGAAGTTGTTTAGCTTTAAACATTACAGCTTCTGATCAATATTTAGCGATTGTAGTTCCTGGGAAAATGTTTGCAAAAGCCTATAGAGATAAAGGATTAGCACCTGAAAATTTAAGTAGAACACTAGAAGATACTGGAACAGTAACTTCAGTATTGGTACCTTGGAATACTTGTGGGGCTTATCAAGCAGGAACTCTTGGTGTTTCAACTCTTGATTATTTACCTTATGCTTTCTTCAATATCATCAGTCCGTTTATGACTTTAATTTTTGCAGCATTCAATATCAAAATCAAACAATTAGTTTCAAATATCAAAGAATAGATAAACTATCAATAAAATCTATTTTTAAATAAAATTTAACCATTACTTAAATCAAGTAGTGGTTTTTTTATTTGTAAATTAGCAAGTGTAGAAAATTAGAAAACAAACACTTACAACATAAATTAAAATTATTGAATATGGAAAACTCAAACGACATTAGTAAATGCCCTTTTCATCAAAACCAAAAAGGATTAAGTGATGGTGTAAAGAATCAAGATTGGTGGCCAAAATCACTAAACTTAGATATTCTTCACCAACACGATACCAAAACCAATCCGTTAGGTGAAAATTTTAATTATGCCGAAGAATTTAAAAAATTAGATTTAGAAGCATTAAAGAATGATTTAAAAACCTTTATGACCAATAGTCAAGATTGGTGGCCAGCCGATTGGGGACACTATGGTGGATTAATGATTCGTATGGCTTGGCATTCTGCTGGAACATATAGAATTTCAGATGGTCGTGGAGGCGCAGGAACTGGAAACATTCGTTTTGCACCTTTAAATAGTTGGCCCGATAACGGAAACTTAGATAAAGCTAGGAGATTATTATGGCCTATCAAAAAGAAATATGGAAATAAAATTTCTTGGGCAGATTTAATGATTTTAGCCGGAAATATGGCATACGAATCAATGGGATTGAAAACTTTCGGATTTGCAGGTGGTCGTGAAGATATTTGGCATCCTGAAAAAGATGTGTATTGGGGAGCTGAAAAAGAATGGTTAGCAAAATCAGGAAGCGAAGGCAGTAGATATTCAGGAGAAAGAGATTTAGAAAATCCATTGGCAGCCGTAATGATGGGATTAATTTATGTAAATCCAGAAGGTGTTGACGGACAACCAGACCCATTAAAAACAGCACATGATGTTCGAATCACATTCAAACGAATGGCAATGAACGATGAAGAAACTGTTGCTTTAACCGCTGGAGGTCACACGGTAGGAAAAGCTCACGGAAATGGTGATGCTTCTACATTAGGTCCAGAACCAGAAGCAGGTGCTATTGAAAACCAAGGTTTTGGTTGGTTAAATCCAAACGGCGGCGGTGCACATGCTGTAACAAGTGGTATAGAAGGTTCTTGGACAACCCACCCTACTCGTTGGGATAACGAATATTTCCATTTATTATTAAATTACGATTGGGAATTAAAGAAAAGTCCAGCTGGTGCTTGGCAATGGGAACCTATTAATATTAAGGAAGAAGACATGCCAATTGATGCTCATAATCCATCTGTAAGAAGAAATCCAATTATGACCGATGCTGATATGGCAATGAAAATGGATCCTGCTTACAGAGAAATTTCGGAACGCTTTTATAAAGATCCTGCTTATTTTTCAGATGTATTTGCCAGAGCTTGGTTCAAATTAACACACAGAGATTTAGGTCCAAAAGAGCGTTATTTAGGTGCTGATGTTCCTGCAGAAGATTTAATTTGGCAAGACCCAATTCCTAAAGTAGATTACACTTTGTCCGATTCAGAAATTGAAGAATTAAAAACTAAATTATTAAATAGCGGATTAACAAGAGCAGAATTAATCAACACGGCTTGGGATAGTGCAAGAACGTTTAGAGGTTCTGATTTTAGAGGTGGAGCAAATGGAGCAAGAATCCGTCTACAACCTCAGAGAAGTTGGGTAGCCAACGAACCTGAAAGATTACAAAAAGTTTTGAATAAATTAGTCGAAATTCAGTCTGGTTTAAGTAAAAAAGTAAGTATTGCAGATTTAATTGTTTTGGGAGGAAGCGCTGCAATTGAAAAAGCGGCTCAAGAAGGTGGATTCAATGTAAAAGTTCCTTTCCATGCAGGAAGAGGTGACGCTTCGCAAGAAATGACAGATGCAGAATCTTTCGAAGTTTTAGAACCAACAAACGATGCATTCCGAAACTTTATGAAAGCGAAATATGTAGTTCAACCAGAAGAATTAATGTTGGACAAAGCGCAACTTCTTGGATTAACTGCAGCAGAAATGACTGTTTTAATTGGAGGAATGCGTGTTCTTGGTACTAACTTCGGCGGAACAAAACACGGTGTTTTCACACATAACGAAGGCGTTTTAACTAATGATTTCTTTGTGAATCTTACCGATATGAGTTATAGTTGGAAACCTGTTGGCGAAAACTTATACAATATTGTAGATAAAAAATCAGGAGCAACAAAGTGGACTGCAACAAGAGTTGATTTGATTTTTGGTTCTAATTCCGTTTTAAGAGCTTATGCAGAAGTTTATGCTCAAGATGATAACAAAGAAAAATTTGTAAAAGATTTTATCAATGTTTGGACAAAAGTAATGCACTTAGACCGATTTGATTTAAAATAAAATTTCCATATTTATTATTGTTTTTCTAATAATACCATCATTTTTTTGATGGTATTATTTTTTATACCATTAAATTTTTCACTTTACTTAATTTTAAAATCATTTTTCGAAATAAGTAAATTTCATAAGATTTTTTATCATAAATTTTATCTATTCAAATATTTGAAAATATAATAAATATCATGTTTTATTAACTATTGTATTTGTAATTTCGCACTCAGAAAAACAATAATAATTTTTAAATAATAAATCATGGCATTAGTAGGAAAAAAATTCCCAAACATCACAGTTGACGCAATCTCTTTTATGGGAGATAATTTAAGAATCAATATTTTAGAAGAAGCGGTTAACAACAAGAAAAAAGTAGTTTTATTTTGGTACCCAAAAGATTTTACTTTCGTGTGTCCAACAGAATTACACGCTTTTCAAGCAGCTTTACAAGAATTTGAAAAAAGAAACACTACAGTAATTGGTGCTTCATGTGATACTAACGAAGTACACTTTGCGTGGTTAAACACAGCAAAAGATAACGGAGGCATCGAAGGTGTAACTTACCCACTTTTAGCTGATACAACAAGAAACTTGGCTGCTGCTTTAGATATTTTAGATGCAGAATGGGTTTACAATGAAGATTTAAATGATGAAATCTTAGAAGGTTCAAATGTAACTTTCAGAGCAACATATTTAATTGACGAAGAAGGAAAAGTATTCCACGAAAGCGTTAACGATATGCCATTAGGAAGAAACGTAAACGAGTATTTAAGATTAATTGATGCTTACACTCACGTACAAACTAAAGGTGAAGTTTGTCCAGCTAACTGGGAAGAAGGAAAAGAAGCAATGAGTGCTGATAGAAACAGTACTGCTGCTTATTTAGCTTCTCATTAATAATTTTGTTTCAAGTTTCAGGTTTCAGGTTATTCAACTTGGAACTTGAAACATGAAACTTTAAACTAAAAAAAATGTTTACAGAAATAGAACAAGATAATTTAGCTGAAGTAATTGCAAACAACGAAACAGTTGTTGTTCAATACTCAGCATCATGGTGTGGAAATTGTCGTATTATGAAACCAAAATTCAAAATGATGGCTTCACAAAATGAATCAATTCCTTTCATAATGGTTGATGCAGAAAAATTTCCAGAATCAAGAAAATTAGCAAAAGTGGATAATTTACCTACGTTTGCTACTTTCAAAAATGCTGTATTAGTTAATCAAACACAAACTAATAAAGCTGAAGTTTTAGCCGAATTAGTAAATGAAGTAGTTTAATTATGAAATTACCCGTAATAAAACAGTTAACTCAATTTATTGAGGATAATGATCAGGATTATTTAGTGGAAACTATCGAAGTTTTAGAAAACCTTTGCGAAGTTTCTTCTTTAAAAGATGAAGAATTAGATGTAATTGCTGAGTTAATTTCGAACATGTATGGAGCACTTGAAGTGCATCAAGCCATCAAAAACGGAGCTGACAAAAAAACTGCTTTAAACGATTTTATGAAGCGTGTTTTAGGTTCGATTGATAAATAAACGAAACTCTCAAGAAATTGAGAGTTTTTTTTATATTTACTAAATGAAAAAATATTCTTCAAATAATTCTAAAGAAGTTCTATTACCACTTTTGGTAATTGTAATAATGATACTACCATTAAAAATTATTTATGATGAATGTAATCTTTTTATTTTTGTATTAAGCATTCTTTTTTCATTAACATTTCTAATTTACATTATAAAAAAAACAAGAGAAAGTATATTTGAAATTGTTTTTTATGATAATCAAATCGAAATTATTTACTCATATATAAAGAAAGTCGAAAAATTAAAATATTCAGATTTATTAGAATATCATTTCATTCGAACGAGTAAAAGTAACACTGATCATATTATATATATATCTGGAAAAAAATCATTTTCTTCTTTGGAATATAAAAACACAATTGAATTCATTAAATGGCTAAAAGAGAAAAATCCAAATATTAAAATAAATATTTTTCCATCTGATAGTACATTAGAATACGAATTCCAAAAAGAAACTGGTTTTAAATATCGAGAATTTCATAAAGAAACACTTTAGTCAAAATACTTTTTTTTCAACCAAAAAGCCACATTTACCAGAATTATCAAAGCAGGAACTTCTACTAAAGGTCCAATTACACCAGCAAATGCTTGCCCGCTATTGATCCCGAATACGCCAATTGAAACTGCTATTGCTAATTCAAAATTATTTCCCGAAGCTGTAAACGATAACGCAACTGCATCGCGATAATTGGCTCCGATTTTCTTGGCAACAAAAAACATCAAGAAAAACATAATAGTAAAGAAAATCACTAATGGAATGGCAATACGAACCACATCCATTGGTAAATCGACAATCATTTCGCCTTTTAAGCTGAACATGACTACAATTGTAAAAAGTAAAGCAACCAATGTAATTGGCGAAACAAAAGGAATAAACTTTTGATTAAAAAATTTATCACCAAAATATTTTTTGATAGCAAAACGACTAATCACAGCCAAGGCAAACGGAATTCCGAGATAAATTCCAACCGTTTGAGCGATTTCAGCAATGGTAATATTTAATTCCAAGCCTTTAATTCCGAATAAAGGCAACATGATTTCCAAATAAAAATAAGCATATAAACTGAAGAAAAATACTTGTAACAAACTATTAATTCCAATTAAACCTGCTGTTAATTCTCGGTTACCTTCGGCAAGTTCATTCCAAACGATTACCATAGCAATACATGGCGCAATTCCTATGATAATTAAGCCCATCATGTATTCTGGATAATCTTTCAAGAAGAAAGTCGCTAATAAAAACATTAAAAACGGCCCTACAATCCAAGTGATGAAAAACGAAGCCGATAATAACTTAGGTTTTTCAAACATTTGAGGCACTTTTGAAAAATCGATTTTGGTTAAGGGCGGATACATCATTAAAATTAATCCAATTGCCAACGGAACATTCGTAGTTCCTGATGAAAATGAATTGATGAAATCAGCTGAATTGGGAATAAAATAACCTATTCCTACTCCAATTAACATCGCTAAGAAAATCCAAAGCGTTAAAAATCGGTCTAAAAATCCTAGTCTTTTCTTCATATTCTTATTTTATTTGAGAAAACACAAAATACATTTCACTTGCAATTTGTAAACTACGCTCTGTGTATTTTTCGTTCATTAAATCGGTTCCATCAAATGCTTTTGGATCATCGTATTTGATTGGGAATCTAGCTTCTGCACCAAAAACCATTGGACAACCTTCGTCGGCATTATTACACGTCATGATGGCTCCAAAGTTAGTTTTTGGATTAAAATCATCAAAATACGCTTTTGAAAAACAAATAATTGGATGTTGATTGTCATAGAATTTCACTGCGTAAACTGGATTTTGTTCTTGACTTAACTTTTGAATTTGAAATCCTTGATTTACTAAGGTTTCGCCAACTTTTGGAAACATTGCTGTTGCTTCCGTTCCGCCAGAATAGCAAAAAACATTCTTGATTCCGAATTGAAATGCCATCGTTTGTGCCCAAATTTGAGACAAATGACTTCTTCTTGAATTGTGCGTACAAATGAAGTTTAATCGAATTTCTTCATTAGCATTGACTTTATTTTGAATGTAATCTACTAAAGGTTGCAAAACCTCTTTTCTTTCCTCCGTAACTACAATTTTAGCAATAGATTCGATAGTTTTTGATAAATTTTCTAACATATTATTTCTTTATATAATGACAAAAAATGAAATTCTGAACCGTATCAAAGGGTGTTTCGTGGTCTTCAGTAAAGCAATTTTCTAATTCGAAATCTTCGCCAAAAACTGCTTCCATTTTTTCAACCGAATATTGCGTTATTGGTAAACCACTACATTTTAAAGGACCATCTTCCGAGAAAGATCCGATAATAAAATGTGCGTTTTGATTGGTATTCGCAATTACATTAGCTTTGTATTGTTCAATATCGCTAGCTTCTGTAAAAAAATGAAAAGATGCTCTATCGTGCCAAACATCAAATTTTTTATCTGATTGAAAATGCAAACTATCGGAAACTATAAAAGTCACGTTCTTAGCTTTATCTCCTAATCGTTTTTTAGCGCGTTCAATAGCAGCAGCTGAAATGTCTAACAAGAATAAATTCGTGTAACCCAATTCTAATAAACTATCAATCAAATAGCTGTCGCCACCACCAATATCTATTATTTTGGCATCTTTAGCCACTTTACAAACTTGAATTAATTGAATTGAAGTCTTCGGTTCGTTTTGATACCAACTTACTTCGTTTTCTGCTTTTGTAGTAAAAACAGTTTCCCAATGTTGTTTTTTAGTGTTTTCCATATTAACAACAACCCGAATCTGGTGTACAACAAGAAGTTTCTTTTGGTTTCCACTCGCCTATTTTAACTTTTAGTTTTTCTGGTGGAATACCGCAATTGTCTTTTGCTAAGCAATCGGTTAATTTTGATTTCAATTGGAAGTTAGTTCCGTCAAAATCTAAACTGAATTTTCCGATAGTTGCCGCCATTTGATATTCGACTTCAATTTCTAAATCTGGAATTTGCAATTTAGCTTCTGACAATTCTATAATGTGAACCAATTTTTCAGGATGTAATCTATGATCGTAATCGTTTGCTTCCCAAAGTTGGAAGTTTGCGACTTCTTCTGTACGAACAACTCCACCGCAATCGATGAAATGCTTAGTGATTTTACCTACTTCCGTTACATGGAAATGATTTGGTACTAAATCGCCATTTGGTAATTGAAAAGCTATTGTTGTTAGCTTTTTTAATTCGGATTTGATTTCTGATAATTTCATTTTTTGAGTAATTAGTGATTAGTAAAAAGTAATTAGCTAACAACATTTATTCTTTAACTTATGACGAATCATACCAAAGTGATTTTCTATTTTATCAATCGTATCTGGATTAATGCAATAACAAATAGCGGTTCCTTCGATGGTTCCTTTAATGATGTTAGCGTTTTTTAATTCTTTTAGATGTTGTGAAATTGTAGGTTGCGCTAATGGCAATTCGTTTACAATATCGCCGCAAATACAAGAATCAACAGTTAATAGATAATCCACAATAGCAATTCGAGCCGGATGCGACAAAGCTTTAAACAACGTTGCTATTTCGTTTTGTTCTACTGAAAAGGATTCTGATTTTGATGCTCCCATAATTATTTTAATTATTATATTGCAATATTACGATAAACAAATATAATACGCAATAAAAAATCCCGAAATTTCTTTCGGGATTTAAAATATTTAGAAAATTAGAGATTATTTACCTCCTTTTTCCATTTTAGCTTTTAATTCAGCAAGAATATCGTTGTTATCACCTAAAGTAGATGTTTGAGCTGAACTATTTGATGTAGTTTCAACTGCAGTTTTAACGTTTTTCTCTTCTTCTTCTCTGAAGATAGCTGTATGAGAAGCTACTACTCTTTTGAATTCTTTATTGAACTCAATAACTTTAAAGTCAGCAGTATCTCCTTTTTTCAATTTTTTACCGTCTTCTTTTTCTAAGTGACGTGTAGGAATGAAAGCAACGATATCGTCACCAAATTCTACAGTAGCACCTTTGTCAACGATTTCAGAAATTGTTCCATTGTGAATTGTTCCAACAGCAAAAGCATCTTCATATTTATCCCAAGGATTAGCAGTAGTTTGCTTGTGACCTAAAGATAATTTACGTCCTTCAACATCTAATTCTAACACAACAACGTCTAATTTTTCACCTACGTTTACAAATTCAGATGGGTGTTTAATTTTCTTAGTCCAAGATAGATCAGAGATATAAACTAAACCATCAATACCTTCTTCTAACTCTACGAAAATTCCGAAGTTTGTAAAGTTTCTAACGATTCCAGTGTGTTTAGAACCTACTGGGTATTTAGCAGTAATATCAGTCCATGGATCTTGCGTCATTTGTTTAATACCTAAAGACATTTTTCTTTCGTCTCTGTCTAAAGTTAAAACAACTGCTTCAACTACATCACCAATTTTCATAAAATCTTGAGCACTTCTTAAGTGAGTTGACCAAGACATTTCAGAAACGTGGATTAAACCTTCTACACCTTCAGCAACTTCGATGAAAGCACCGTAATCAGCTAAAACAACAACTTTCCCTTTAACTTTATCACCAACTTTTAATTCAGTTCCTAAAGCATCCCAAGGATGAGCGTTTAATTGTTTTAAACCTAATTGGATTCTTGTTTTCTCATCATCGAAATCAAGGATTACAACGTTTAATTTTTGGTCTAACTCAAGAACTTCGCTTGGGTGGTTGATTCTTGACCAAGATAAGTCTGTAATATGGATTAATCCATCTACACCACCTAAATCAATAAACACACCATAAGAAGTAATGTTTTTAACAACACCTTCTAATACTTGTCCTTTTTCTAATTGACCAATGATTTCTTTTTTCTGTACTTCAATATCAGCTTCGATAAGCGCTTTGTGAGATACTACTACGTTTTTAAATTCGTGGTTGATTTTCACAACTTTAAATTCCATAGTTTTGTTCACATATTGATCGTAATCACGGATAGGTTTCACATCAATTTGTGATCCTGGTAAGAATGCTTCAATTCCGAAAACATCTACAATCATACCACCTTTAGTTCTACATTTAACGAAACCGTTAACGATTTCTCCTGTTTCGTTAGCTGCAATAACTCTATCCCATGCTTTGATAGTTCTAGCTTTTCTGTGAGATAATACTAACTGACCTGTTTTGTCTTCACGAACGTCGATTAATACTTCTACTTTATCACCAACTTTTAAGTTAGGATTGTAACGGAATTCGTTTAAAGAAATAACACCTTCAGATTTAGCGTTGATATCAACGATTGCGTCTCTTTCAGTAATTCTAACTACAACTCCTTCTACAACTTCTTCTTGATCAGTAGCAATGAATGTTTTAGTTACTAATTCTTCGAATTCTTGTAAGTTTTTTTCATCTACTGGGTCAATTCCTTCTTGGAAGTTATGCCAGTTAAAATTCGCTAAAAACTCTTCTTGTGTTTTGTTAATTTCAGACATGCTGATTAAAAATTTGTATGCCGTGATTCTAGCGTTTCTTAATGCGAATAGAAAACAACAGCAGTATTTTACATAAATGATTGATACCTAATGGAAACGCTATTCGCCAAAAGGTGCGCAAAATTACAACTATATTTTTGATTGACAAAACTTTAATTGCGAGATTTTATTCAAATCCTAACATTTATTTATGTTTTATAAATGAGTAATTTTAAATACATTTGCCAAAATTTAATTTATTAAAATGAAAAAAATAACATTAATCGTTGCAGCCGCATTAACAACTTTTGCTTGTAACCAACTTAAAGACAATGAGTTCATTATCAATGGGGAAGCTTCTGGGATAGAAAATGGTAAAAAGGTTTTTATAGAAGTGCAAACTGAAACCGGATTTACTGTAAAAGATACAGGTGTGGTTGAAAATGGAAAGTTTGAACTTAAAGGAGAAACAAATGAAATTGATTTAGCCTTTATTAGAATTGAAAATGAAAATATTAATTTACCACTAATTCTAGAAAATGGAAAAATTAACGTTCTTATTAAGACCGACACAGTTCAAAACTCAATTGTAAGTGGAACACTTAACAATGATAAATTTCAATCATATAATGATCAATCTAAAATTGTTGCAAGAAAATTCGGTAAGTTTCAGAAGGCAAATGCAGAAAAAATAAAAGCTGCAAAAATAGCAAACGACACTGCAAGAGTAAATCAAATAATGAAAGAATACAATAGCTTTCAGGAGGATATGAATAAGGTTTCAGTTAAATTTATTAAAGAAAATAAAAACGCATACCTATCAGTTCTTTTACTAGAAAACTTTTTAATGAGACAATATTTAACGCCTGAAGAAGTTAAAGGTTACTATGAAAAATTAGACAAAAGTTTATTGGAAACTAAAAGTGCTAAAAACATAAAAAAAGTATTAGATTCTATGACAGGGAATACACTTGGAAAACCAGCACCAAATTTCTCTGCTCCTTCTCCTGAAGGCAAAACTATTTCATTAAAAGAATCTTTAGGAAAAGTAACTATTATTGATTTTTGGGCTTCTTGGTGTGGACCATGTAGAGCAGAAAATCCTAATGTGGTAGCAATGTACAATGAACTACATGATAAAGGTTTAAATATCATTGGAGTTTCATTAGACAAAGATGCTACAAAATGGAAAGAAGCTATTGCAAAAGATAAATTAACTTGGGCTCATGTTTCAAATCTAAAATTTTGGGATGAACCAATTGCAAAACAATACAATGTGCAATCAATTCCAGCAACTTTTATTTTAGATGCTAAAGGAAATATTGTTGCAAAAGATCTTAGAGGTGATGCCTTAAAAGCAAAAGTAAAAGAACTTTTAGGAGTTAAATAATTCCAATACAAAATATATTTTAAAAAATCTTCTTCGGAAGATTTTTTTATGTTTTTCATTTACAGAAAGTTATAAAATAGTCTGTAAAATAGTAGAAAATATCTTTGCAGGAACAAAAAACAATTCTATATTTGCAACCGCTTAGTCAAATAAGCAAGATGGCTTGGGGAGATACTCAAGCGGCCAACGAGGGCGGACTGTAAATCCGCTGATTACATCTTCGCAGGTTCGAATCCTGCTCTCCCCACTAAAGCACTTCAATCGAAGTGCTTTTTTTATTTACCCAAATCATACTTTTAAAAACCTATTCAATTTCCTATATTTGTATAAATTTTAAAATTCATGCAACATATAATCGATCGCTTTATAAGCTATGTAACTATTGATACAGAATCTGACCCAAATTCAGACACTACACCAAGTACCAAAAAACAATTAGACCTTGCAAATCTTTTAGTTAAAGAACTAAAAGCAATGGGAATGACAGAAGTATCCATAGATAAAAATGGCTATGTAATGGCTACTTTAGAAAGTAATGTAAAACACAAAGTTCCAACAATTGGATTTGTTTCGCATTATGATACAACTCCAGATTTCACTGGTGCTAACGTAAAACCTCAAATTGTAAAAAATTATGATGGAGGTGATATTGTTTTAAATAAAAAACAAAATATCATTTTATCGCCAAGTTATTTTAAAGATTTATTACAATATAAAGGTCAGACCCTAATCACAACAGACGGAACAACCCTTTTAGGAGCTGATGACAAAGCCGGAATTACCGAAATTATGTCGGCAATGGAATATCTAATTCAACATCCCGAAATCAAACACGGAAAAATTCGTGTAGGTTTTACTCCAGATGAAGAAATTGGTCGTGGTGCACACAAATTTGATGTTGAAAAATTTGGTTGCGAATGGGCTTACACTATGGATGGAAGCCAAATTGGTGAATTAGAATATGAAAATTTTAATGCTGCTGGTGCAAAAATTATTTTTAAAGGAAAAAGCGTTCATCCTGGTTATGCTAAAGGAAAAATGATAAATTCAATGCTTTTAGCCAATCAATTTATTTCTAAATTACCCAAGAATGAAATTCCAGAAAAAACGAAAGGTTATGAAGGATTTTATCATGTAGTAGGAATTTCAGGAAGTATCGAAGAAACTGTAGTTGAACTAATTATTCGTGACCATAGTGCAAAAAAATTCAAAGAGAGAAAAGAATTTATTCACGAATTAGCAAATAAATTCAATAAAAAGTGGAAAAAACAATTTGGTGAAGAAATTGTAATTGCGGAAGTAAAAGATCAATATTACAACATGAAAGAAAAGGTAAAACCCGTATTTCATATCGTTGAAATTGCAGAAAAAGCAATGAAAGAATTAGGTATAAAACCATTAATCAAACCTATTCGTGGTGGAACAGATGGTTGCCAATTATCATACAAAGGTTTGCCATGTCCAAATATTTTTGCGGGTGGTCATAATTTTCACGGAAAATATGAATATGTTCCTGTGGAAAGTATGGTTAAAGCTACAGAAGTAATTGTAAAAATTGCAGAAATCACTGCAACTCCTAAATAATCTATTTCAGCAAAGAAAACAATTATAAAAGACAGGTTTTTGATGACTTGTCTTTTTTGTATATTCGTAATTCATTTTTATTCATTATAAATAAAAACACCATTTATGTTTCAAACAATAAATTTTAATAAAAAGTTTTTACTCGTACTAATTACATCTTTTTCAGTACTTGCTCCAGCTCAAGAAAAACATTTAAAAAACATCAAACAGCTCACTTTTGGTGGCGACAATGCAGAAGCCTACTTTAGTCCAAAAGGAGATAAATTAACACTTCAAGTTACCAACAAAGCATTTGGTGTTTCATGTGACCAAATCTTCATGTTAGATTTAAAAGCACAAGAATTCAATGAAAAAAGCTTACAATTGGTTTCGACTGGAAAAGGAAGAACCACTTGTTCTTATTATATGCCCGATGGAAAACACATTTTATATGCTTCCACACATGCATCAGACCACGCTTGTCCTGCTCCTCCAAAGCCAATTGAAGGAAAATATTTATGGGCGATTTATCCCGAATTTGATATTTATATTGCCGATTTAAAAGGAAACATCACAAAACAGTTAACAAATACGCCAGGTTATGATGCTGAAGCTGTTGTTTCTCCAAATGGTAAAAAAATTGCTTTTACTAGTATTAGAAGCGGCGATTTAGAAATTTACACTATGGATATCGATGGTAGTAATTTAAAACAAATTACTTTTGGATTAGGATATGATGGCGGTTGTTTCTTTTCGCACGATAGTAAAAAAATTGTTTTTCGTTCATCTCGACCTAAAACCGCTGAAGCTGTTAAAGAATATAAAGATTTATTAGCACAAAATTTGGTTGCTCCATCTGAAATGGAAATCTATACTTGCAACATTGATGGTTCCGATTTAAAACAAATTACGAATTTAGGAAAAGCCAATTGGGCACCTTACTTCCATCCTACTGATAAAAAAATTATTTTTTCGTCTAATCATCACTCAACAAGAGGTTATGATTTTCAGTTATTTATGATTGATACTGATGGCGAAAACTTACAACAAATTACCTATGAAAGTGAATTTAATGCTTTTCCGATGTTTTCTCCTGATGGAAAAAAATTAGTTTTTTCGAGTAATAGAATGCAAAGTAAGCCTAGAGAAACCAATGTTTTTATTGCCGATTGGATTGAAGGTGACAAAACTGAAATTGCTCAACCAAAAACATTAAAAAAACATATTTCTTATTTATCATCGGATGAATTACAAGGTAGATTGACTGGTTCGGTTGGAGAAAAAAAAGCAGCAGCATATATTGTAAAAGAATTTAAATCTTTGGGATTAAAGCCTTATGCAAACCAATCGTATTTACAAACTTTCAATTATAAAGTAAAAATAAATCCACACAGCACAGATCCTTCAAGCGATAAAGCAAATAGTGGAACAAATGTCATTGCCTTTTTAGATAATAAAGCTTCAAAAACAATTGTAATTGGAGCGCATTACGATCATTTAGGATTAAACGAACACAATCATTCTTCGAAGCCGAATTCACATGGAGAGATTCATAATGGAGCTGATGATAATGCATCAGGTGTTGCCGCAGTACTTGAATTAGCACGTATGTTTTCGCAAAATAAAACAAAAGAGAATGTCAACTACCTTTTTGCATTGTTTTCGGGAGAAGAAGATGGTTTAATTGGTTCAAAACATATGGCAGAAACACTGAAAAATTTATATCCAAATGTTGTTACCATGATAAATTTAGATATGATTGGTCGTTTAGATAAAGACAAAAGTTTAACCGTAGGTGGAATTGGAACTGCTCCAGAATTTTCAACTATTATAACCAAAAACAAACCCGCTGGTTTCAACGTTACTTTAGACAATGCAGGTCAAGGTCCTTCTGATCATACTTCATTTTATTTAAAAGATATTCCCGTTTTATTTTTCTTTACAGGAACACATGCAGATTATCACAAACCAAGTGATGACGAAGATAAAATCAATTATTATGGTGTAAGAAACATTGTGGACTATGTATTTAGAGTATCCAATGAAATTGCATCATTAGATAAAATCGAGTTTACTCAAACAGCAATGAATGCAGGGAAAACAGTTCCAAAATATAAAGTAACTTTAGGAATTATGCCTGATTATACCGACCACGGTGATGGCTTACACATTGATGGTGTAACAGAAAATCGTCCTGCACATGTGGCTGGTATACTAGAAGGCGATATTTTAGTAAAAATTGGTGATTGCGAAATCAAAGAAGTGTATGGATACATGGATTGTTTAGCCAAATTAACGGTTGGCGATGAAAAAGATGTAACCGTAATGCGAAATGGTAAACCAATAACAATGAAAGTGAAATTCTAAGATAAATTAAGAGGACAATGTTCCTCTTTTTTTATACAGCTTTTTTTAAATTTGTTAATCTAAAACTGAATAACTTGGAAAAAGAAAACAAGTGGAATAAAACCAATCAATGGGAAAATGAAATTGAGCAATTGCATGCAATTATTCGCAAAACTTCTTTAGTTGAAACTACTAAATGGGGTGGTTCTGTTTATACATACCAGAATAAAAATGTGGTTGGAATTGGTGGTTTTAAATCTTATTTTGGAATTTGGTTTTACAATGGTGTTTTTCTGAAAGATGAAAAAAAACTACTCATTAATGCTAATGAAGAAAATACAAAATCATTGCGCCAAATGCGATTTACCTCGTTCAATGAAATAGATGAAAAACTAATTTTATATTATATTAATGAAGCGATTGAAATAGAAGAAAAAGGTTTGGTTATCCCAAAAGAAAAAAAAGAAACTATAATTCCAGAACTTCTTCAAAATAAATTAGATAAATCAGTTGATTTGAATAAAAAATTCAATGAATTTTCACCTTATAAACAAAGAGAATTTATCGAACATATTACTTCAGCAAAGCAAGAAAAAACACAATTAGCAAGATTAGAAAAAGTAATTGCGATGATTTTAGAAGGAAAAGGATTGAATGATAAATATAGATAAAAAAGCCGAATTTCTTAGTTGAAATTCGGCTTTTTATAAATTGAAAAAATATTATTTAGCTGCTAATTTCGCACTTAATTCAGACGAAATAGCTGACTTTTCCATTTTGATTTTCCCTGCCATAGTTTCCACTACGATAGTATCTTCATTCATTTCAGCAATTTTTCCATGAATACCAGATTTAGTAATGATTTTATCACCTACTTTTAAAGCTGCTTCAAATGCTTTTTCTTTTTTTGCTCTTTGTTGTTGCGGTCTTATTAATAAAAAATAAAACACGGCAATCATTAATACAATTTGTATTGCTAAACTTGGATTCATAATAATTATTTAGTTGTAGCTGAATTTCCAGCCATTGGTGTTACGTTTGCTTTTATTTTGAACATTTCTTTACCATTTTCTGAGTTGGTAGTCAATGTTACTGTTTTTTCTTGTGCGCCTGGTTTTCCTTTAGAGTCAAAAGATACTTTTATTGGTGCAGAATCGCCTGGTTTAATTGGATCTTTTGGTGGTTTAGGAACAGTACAACCGCAACTACCTTTAGCATCAGCAATTAACAAATCGCCTTCACCAGTATTGGTTACAATAAATTCTGTCTCAGCAACTGTACCTTCTACAATAGTTCCAAAATCATGAATTTCTTTATCTAATTTAACTTTTGGCATTTTTCCAACTAAAGCTTTTTCTGCTTCAATTGCTTTAAGGTCTGCTTCTGTAATTTTGTCTGCAGCACTTTCTTGTTTACAAGCTGTTGTTAATACTACTAACGTAAGGGCTAATAACCCAATTGATTTTCTTATCATAATTTATAATTTTATAATAAACCTCTACCCGATTTTTTTAATTTGTTGTCTTTTTCAAATTCTTTGACTAAGTTGTCTAAAATTCCGTTGATAAAAATACTACTTTTTGGCGTAGAATACTCTTTTGCAATTTCTAAATATTCGTTAATTGTTACTTTTGCTGGAATAGATGGAAATTTTAATAATTCGCAAATAGCCATTTTAAGAATAATCGTATCAATTTCTGCAATACGTTCTACATCCCAATTTGGGGTTTTATCAATATATTCTTTTGATAATTCTACTTCGTTTAAAACCGTTCTTCTAAATAAGTTTTTTACAAATTCTTTATCGTCTTCGTCTTTGTACACTTTTGGTAAAACCAAAGTATCATTAACCGATTTTAGTTGTTTAATCTGCTTTAAAATCAACGTATTGATTCCTGGCAAATCATCTACCCACGTTAACTTATAATCTTCTAAATAATCATATAACTTGTCACTTGGCGCAATAACTTCTGTGTACAAATCTGCAATAAAAAATTTATCGTCTTCAAAGCTACCTTCAGGTTTTTGCATGTAATTTTTATACAAATCACTTGCTTTTATCGATTCAAGTAAAGATAAAATAATATCGTCATTATTTTTCCAGTTTTTGATTTTTCTATCTTCTAAAGCATTTTCTAACGCTTCTGATTCTGATAAAAGAATCAAAACTTTATTTTGAATAAATTTTAAGCTTGGATTACGTTCTTCTTTAGTAGCTAAATGTTTTTTTGAAGCCAAATCAATGTAGGCTGACTCTTTTTTCTTGATTTCGATTAGTGCCGAAAGCAATAATAAATACAAATCTTGTGTGTTTTCGATACTTTGAAACAAGAATTTTTCTTCTTTATCTAAATTATCAGATTGATGTTGGTGCATTGCATAAATACTTTGCATCACTTTTACTCGGATATGTCTTCTGTTTAACATACTAATTAAGAACTTTATAAAATTAAGAGAGCGAAAGAATAGCTCCTTTCGCTCTGCAAAAATACAATTTTATTTAAAACGAATTACTTGTTTAACCCATTTTTTGTATCATCAATACGTTTTTGAGCCATTGAAAAAGCCGCTTGATGGGTTGTAATATTATTATCATCAGCAAATTTGAAAATCTCTAATGCTGTATTATAGATGTTTTCTGTTTTTTGCATTACTTGCTCTCTTGACCAATTCACTAATTCAGAATATACATTGATAACACCTCCAGCATTGATTAAGAAATCTGGAGCATATAAAATTCCTTTTTCTTTCAAAATTTTACCGTGAACTGCCTCGTTTGCTAATTGGTTATTAGCCGCACCAGCAATAATAGACGCTTTAATGTTGTGGATTGTATTGTCATTAATTGTTGCTCCTAATGCACATGGTGCATAAATATCTACATCAGCACTATACAAATCAGCACCGGTAAAAATTTTAGCGCCATATTTAGCTCCAATTTGGTGAACTCTTTCGTCATTAATATCTGTAACGGTTACAATTGCCCCACTTTCTGTTAAATGTTGAACCAACACCTCTCCTACGTGACCAATTCCTTGTACTAATACTTTTTTACCTTCTAAATTATCTGAACCAAATTTATATTTAGCAGCTGCTTTCATACCTACGAAAACACCATAAGCTGTAACAGGAGAAGGATTTCCTGAACCACCTTTTTCTACAGAAATTCCAGCCACGTGTTTTGTTACTTCTCTAACAATATCCATGTCTTTTGTTTCCATACCTACATCTTCTGCAGTTATATATTTACCTGATAATGAATCTACAAATTGTCCAAATTTTGTCATTAACTCAGGTGTTTTTTGCGTTTTTGCATCGCCAATAATTACGGCTTTACCACCACCTAAATTTAAACCAGAAAGCGAGTTTTTAAAAGACATTCCACGAGATAAACGTAGTACATCATTTAAAGCTTCCCATTCGTTTGTGTAATTCCACATTCTTGTTCCACCTAAAGCTGGTCCTAAAACTGTGTTATGAATTCCAATAATTGCTTTTAAACCTGTATCTTTGTCGTTACAAAATACAACTTGTTCATGACCATCAAAAGAAACTTGACCAAAAACTGGGTCTACTTTATGAAGCTCACTTGCTTTTAATAAATCTGCTGTCATGTGATATGAATTGGGTTGAAAATTATTCAATATTTAATTACAATATTACGAATAATTTTAAAATGAATCAATAATTTATATTTTTTTTAATAATTTAGCAATGAAATGTTGTAATAAATCAGAATCCTTCACTATCAATACGTTAGCTTTTTAATGGTATAGATACGAAAATGTTACAACAACTAAAAATACTATGAAAGAATTACAATATTTAAACAAATACTTTATCAAATATAAATATCGCTTCTTACTTGGCTTATTTATAACTATAATCGCACAAATTTTTTCATTATTTACTCCAGAGCTTATTGGAAATTCCATAAAAGTAATTGAAGATTATGTGAAATCGTCTACAAAAGATGTTGATTTATTAAAAGTTTCATTACTAAAAAATATTTTTTACATCCTGATTACCACAATTATAGCTGGTTTTTTTACTTTTTTAATGCGTCAAACATTGATTGTGATGTCGCGTTATGTAGAATTTGATTTAAAAAATGAAATTTTCAATCATTATCAAAATTTATCGCAAAGTTTCTACAAACGCAATCGCACTGGTGATTTAATGAATCGTATTAGTGAAGATGTTGGAAAAGTACGAATGTATGTTGGTCCGGCAGTAATGTATTCGCTAAATACGTTAATGCGATTTACTATTGTGGTAATTTACATGTATAATATTTCGCCAAAACTAACTTTATATTCTTTGCTTCCGCTTCCATTATTATCGTACAGCATTTTTAAAATTAGTTCTGAAATTCATAAACGAAGTGGAGCTTTTCAACAAAATTTATCCAATTTGTTTTCGTTTACTCAAGAAATTTTTTCGGGAATTCGTGTGATAAAAGCTTACGCGATTGAAACTAAAAAACAAAAAGAGTTTATTGATTTAACGCAACAAAGCAAAACCAAAGCAATGGATTTGGCAAAAGTAAATTCGCTTTTTGGTCCGTTAATGATTTTACTTATTGGGTTGAGTAATTTAGTTGTCGTTTTTGTTGGTGGTTCTATGTACATCAATGGCGATCCTGAAATTGCAAGTATTGGTGTAATTGCTCAGTTTATTCTTTACATTAATATGTTGACTTGGCCAGTAGCATCATTAGGTTGGGTTTCATCATTAGTTCAAGAAGCTGAAGCATCACAAAAACGTATCAATGAATTTTTAAAAGAAGAACCCGAAATTAAAAATACCACAACTGAACATACAAAAATAGACGGAACTATAGCCTTTGAAAATGTATCGTTTACTTATGAGGATACAAATATTCAAGCTTTAAACAATATTTCTTTCAGCATTGAAAAAGGAAAAACATTAGCCATTTTAGGAAAAACAGGTTCTGGAAAATCAACTATTCTTACCTTAATTAGTCGTTTATACGATACTACTAGTGGTCATATTTTGATGGACAACAAATCCATTAAAGAAGTTAATTTATACGATTTACGAAATCAGATTAGTGTAGTGCCACAAGATGCTTTTCTATTTTCTGATAGTATCAAAAATAATATTAAGTTTGGCAATGAAAATGCTACAGACGAAGAAGTAATTGAAGCTGCAAAAAAAGCTGTAGTTCATGAAAATATTATCACATTTAACGAACAATATGAAACTGTTTTAGGTGAACGAGGCATAACGCTTTCAGGCGGACAAAAACAGCGTGTTTCTATTGCTCGTGCGTTAATAAAAAATGCTCCTATTCTACTATTAGACGATTGCTTAAGTGCTGTAGATACCGAAACTGAAGAAACAATTTTAAACAATTTATTAGCCTATTGCAAAGACAAAACAACAATAATTGTAAGCCACAGAGTTTCATCTGCTAAAAACGCAGATCAAATTATAATCCTTGAAGAAGGTAAAATAATTGAGCAAGGCACTCACAATCAACTATTAGACAATAACGGTTATTACAAACAATTGTATCTAAAACAACTTTCAGAAAAAGAAATCGACTAATTTTTTGTTTAATCCAATTTTTTTTTAGATTTTTGGAAAGCTATAACTAATTAATTTGAGTAGGATTATGAGAGAAAATGAAATGTTAGAAAAAGAAGAAATTTTTTCTAAGGTATTGCGTGCAGGAAGAAGAACTTACTTCTTTGATGTAAGGTCAACAAAAGCGGAAGATTACTACATTACAATTACTGAAAGTAAAAAATTTACAGAAGAAGATGGTTCATACCACTTTAAAAAACACAAAATTTATTTATACAAAGAAGATTTTGCTGCTTTTAGAGAAATCTTAGACGAAATGACAGATTTTGTTTTAGATCAAAAAGGTGAAGAAGTAATTTCTGAAAGACACCAAAAAGATTTCAAAAGAGAATCTTTTTCTGATGATGTTGAAGAAATAAAATCAGCTGAAAGTTTTACAAATATCGATTTTGACGATATTTAATTATAAATCTATAAAAAATCCCGAGTTCAATTGAACTCGGGTTTTTTTTATGATAAAGAAATTGTAATTACTTTCTTTTGATAACTCTTTCTACAGCTTCAACAATCGCTTGATTGTTTAATTTGTATTTTTCCATTAATTGGTCTGGTGTTCCACTTTCTCCAAAGCTGTCGTTTACTGCTACAAATTCTTGTGGTACTAAATGGTTTTGAACCAAAGTTCTTGAAACACTTTCTCCTAAACCACCAATGATGTTATGCTCTTCAGCTGTAACCACACAACCAGTTTTCTTCACCGATTTTAAAATCGCTTCTTCATCTAACGGTTTTATCGTGTGAATGTTAATTACTTCTGCCGAAATTCCTTTTGCTTCTAAAGCTTCTGCTGCTACTAATGCTTCCCAAACTAAATGTCCAGTTGCAATAATCGTAACATCAGTACCTTCGTTTAACATAATTGCTTTTCCAATTACGAAAGGTTCGTCAGCTGGCATAAAGTTAGGCACCACTGGACGACCAAAACGTAAATAAGCTGGTCCGTGATGATCCGCTAATGCTAAAGTGGCTGCTTTGGTTTGGTTGTAATCACAAGTATTGATAACTGTCATTCCAGGTAACATTTTCATCAAACCGATGTCTTCTAAGATTTGGTGTGTTGCACCGTCTTCTCCAAGCGTTAATCCTGCGTGAGAAGCACAAATCTTTACATTCTTATCAGAATAAGCCACCGATTGACGAATTTGGTCATACACTCTTCCCGTAGAAAAGTTAGCGAAAGTTCCTGTGAAAGGAATTTTTCCACCAATCGTTAATCCAGCTGCAATTCCAATCATATTTGCTTCTGCAATTCCGATTTGGAAGAAACGCTCTGGGTGATTTTTCTTGAAATCATCAAATTTTAATGATCCAATTAAATCCGCACAAAGTGCTACTACGTTTTCGTTTTTTTGACCTAATTCAGTCATTCCAGCTCCAAATCCTGAACGGGTATCTTTACTGCCTGTGTTGGTATATTTTTTCATAATATTATTTTCTTTAGTAGAGATTATTTTAATGTAATCTCAAAATTAACGTCTTCAATATTATCTAATTTATAAATATCAGTTTTGATATTCTTCTTTAGATAGTAACTTTCTAAAACAACTTCACTATTAATTTTATATATGTCCCATATTCTATGATGTGTAATCATCCCAATAGTGAAATTTTGAGTGTTTATGTATTTTGAGTTTTTAACTGTTTTTATATATAAATCGTATATGGTTTTCCTCTTTTTGGTTTCTCTAATGTTTATGATGTTTTCTTCACCAATTGCATCTGTAGAAACCGTTACATTTTTATTCGTTTTCTCTTCATAAAATAATTCTCTTGCATCAAATTTACAATTTGATAATTTGTAATTGAGATTCGTTTTATTGTCTAAAATAAATCCACCTTCAGAAAAAAACACTTTACTTGATTTTTTATCGAAAATAGAAATGTTTTTAACAGTATCATTAACAACAAAAAACTTCATTGTTGTATCATCCTCATTATTACATAAAAAAACTATTTTACTATCCGCTTTTTCTGAATTTTCATTTTCGTAATGGGAATATTGTCCTTGAATTTTAAATGAATATTTTTGTGAAAATAGATTTTGCCCAAAGAAGAAAAAGAATATAATAAATGTTACTTTAAAAAGGTTCATATGATTAATAATCTCCTAAAGTTTCAACATTTTGTGCTAACGCTTTTTCTAATTGTTCATCATTTGGCGCTTTACCATGCCAAGCGTGTGTGTGCATCATAAAATCTACTCCATTACCCATTTCTGTATGTAATAAAATACAAACTGGTTTTCCGTTACCTGATTTTGATTTTGCATCTGCTAAACCAGCTTTGATAGCGTCAATGTTGTTTCCTTCTTTGATTTCTAATACAATCCAATCAAAAGCTTCAAACTTTGCTTTTACGCTTCCCATTGCTAAAACTTCGTCTGTAGTTCCATCAATTTGTTTCCCGTTTAAGTCGATAGTTGCAATTAAGTTGTCTACTTTTTTTGCTGAAGCATACATAATTGCTTCCCAGTTTTGTCCTTCTTGTAATTCACCATCACCTAAAAGTGCAAAAACAAAATGGTTATCGTTGTTCAATTTTTTAGCTTGAGCCGCTCCAATTGCAACCGACATTCCTTGTCCTAACGAACCCGAAGCCATTCTGATTCCAGGTAAACCTTCATGAGTTGTTGGGTGACCTTGTAATCTTGAATTTAATTTTCTGAATGTTGCTAATTCAGCTACTGGAAAGTATCCGCTTCTAGCTAAAACACTATAAAAAACTGGAGAAATATGTCCGTTTGATAAGAAGAATAAATCCTCACCAATTCCGTTCATATCAAAACCTTCGTTACGTTTCATAACGTCTTGGTAAAGGGTAACCAAAAACTCAGCACATCCCAAAGAACCTCCTGGGTGACCTGAATTTACGGCATGAACCATACGAAGAATATCTCTTCGAACTTGTGTTGTAAAATCTTGTAGTTGTTGTGTGTTAGACATTATAAAAGATATATATGTGTTAATTGGATGCAAAAGTAATTTTATTTTTTTGGTGGTACAAATCATTTTGTTAGAAGTTATTAAGAATTGATTTCTGATGGGAGCTGGATGATGGAAGCTGGAAGTTTGAGATAGATTATAATTTGATTTTTGAACTTGAACTTGCCCTTGATTTTGACTTTTACTTAAATCATAAATAATTCTAAATTCTAAATTCTTATTTCTAAATTAATTTATCTTTGCGGTTCGTAAAAGCACAATATGAAGTTTGATTTAATTACCAAAGACCCAAAAAGTAAAGCCAGAGCTGGAAAAATAACTACCGATCATGGTGTTATTGAAACCCCAATTTTTATGCCCGTAGGAACCGTGGCTTCTGTAAAAGGAGTACACCAACGCGAGCTTAGAGACGATATTAATCCAGATATTATTTTAGGAAATACCTATCATTTATATTTAAGACCCCAAACCAAAATTTTAGAAGCGGCTGGAGGTTTACATAAATTCATGAATTGGGATAGAAATATCTTAACCGATTCCGGAGGCTATCAAGTGTATTCGCTTTCTTCAAACAGAAAAATTAAAGAAGAAGGTGTTAAGTTCAAATCGCACATTGATGGTTCGTATCATTTCTTTTCTCCAGAAAATGTGATGGAAATTCAACGTACTATTGGTGCTGATATCATTATGGCTTTCGATGAATGTACACCTTATCCATGCGATTATCGCTATGCAAAACGTTCGATGCACATGACGCACCGTTGGTTGGATAGATGTATCAATCATTTAGAAAAATTACCATTTAAATACGGTTACGAACAAACATTTTTTCCTATTGTTCAAGGAAGTACTTATAAAGATTTAAGAGAGCAATCGGCGGAATATATTGCAAATGCTGGTGCACAAGGAAATGCTATTGGTGGGCTTTCTGTAGGAGAACCAGCTGAAGAAATGTACGCAATGACCGAAATTGTTACAGCAATTCTTCCAGAAGATAAACCAAGATATTTAATGGGTGTGGGAACACCAATCAATATTTTAGAGAATATTGCGTTAGGAATTGATATGTTTGATTGTGTAATGCCAACACGTAACGCTAGAAATGGAATGTTATTCACGGCACACGGAACGATGAATATGAAAAACAAAAAGTGGGAAGCTGATTTTTCGCCAATTGACGAAATGGGACACACTTGGGTTGATACTGAATATTCAAAAGCGTATCTTAGACACTTATTTGCAGCAGATGAATTCTTAGGAAAACAAATTGCAACCATTCACAATTTAGGTTTTTACATGTGGTTAGTGCGCGAAGCAAGAAGACAAATTATTGCCGGAACATTCAGAGAATGGAAAGATAAAATGGTGATTCAAATGAGTCAACGATTATAAAATAAGAAGTTAGAATTTAGAAGTTAGAAACTTAAAGTTTAAAAGCTATTCGTTTCTAATTCTGAATTCTAAATTCTAAATTCTAAATTTAGGATGAAAATAATAGATAAATACATTTTAAAACGCTATTTGGTCACTTTTTCGGTGATGTTGATTATGTTTATTCCAATTGGAATTACCATTGACGTTTCGGAAAAAGTAAACAAAATGATCGAAAAGAAAATTCCATTAACAGATATTTTAGTCTATTATGGAGATTTTACCGTGTATTTTGCCAATCTATTATTTCCAATATTTTTATTCTTATCGATTATTTGGTTTACCTCGAAATTAGCAAACAATACTGAAATTATTGCGATTTTGAGTTCTGGAATTTCGTTTTCAAGATTTTTAAGACCGTTTATTTATGGTGCCGTAATTGTTTCCATTTTCGCTTTGTTAATGGGGTTTTTCTTAGTGCCAAAAGCAAGTAAAGGATTTAACGACTTTAGATATCAAAACTTAAAAGGAAACTCTCAAACTAGAGAAACTTCAGACATTTTTAGACAAATTAAAAAAGAAGGTAAAATTGAAGAAAACATCTATGTAAGTAATTACAATTATTTATCGCAAACGGGTTTTAATTTTACTTACGAACGTTTTAATGATAATCTTTTGATAGAAAAAGTGAATGCGAATAGAATTCGTTATGATGAAAAAACTAAAAAATATACCTTATATAACTACAACAAAAGAATAGTTGGTCCAATCAATGATAACATTCAATCAATTGATAAAATTGATGTTAATTATAATTTTGAACCAGATGATTTAACTCCAGTAATTTATGTGGCAGAAACAATGACAATTGGTCAATTAAATTCGTTTATCAATAAGGAAAGAGCTAGAGGAAACGGAAATATCAACACCTATTTAGTAGTTTTCTATAAAAAATTCAGTTTACCAATTTCTGCTTTTATCTTAACCATTATTGCTGTTGCAGTTTCTTCTATGAAAAGAAGAGGTGGAATGGGAATCAATTTAGCCATTGGAATTGTAATAGCATTTGTTTTCATCTTTTTTGATAAAGTATTTGGAACCTTAGCCGAAAAATCAAGTATTCCACCATTTATTGCAGTGTGGTTGCCTAATTTTGTATTCGGAATATTAGCATATTACTTACTTCGCAATGCAAAACGATAATTTAAAAAGCTACTTACATCTTCATGTAATTGTATTTATTTGGGGGTTTACTGCTGTTTTAGGAAAATTAATTTCGCTTGAAGCCTTAGATTTGGTTTGGTATCGAATGCTTTTTGCGTCGGTAATTATGACTTTTGTTGTGCTTTTTAACAAAGAAAAAATCAGAGTTCCTTTTAATGTTTTAATCGGATTTATTGTTTCCGGAATTATTATAGCATTGCATTGGCTCACATTTTATCAAGCCATTAAAGTTTCAAATGTTTCTATAACATTAGCTTGTTTGTCAACTGGAGCTTTTTTTGCTTCCATTTTAGAACCTATTTTTTACAAACGAAAAATAATTTGGTATGAAGTGCTTTTCGGATTAATCGTAATCTTCGGACTTGGAATTATTTTTAAAGTAGAAACCCAATATACCACCGGAATTTACTTAGCTGTAACTTCAGCATTTTTATCGGCGCTTTTTTCGGTAATCAACGGAAAATACGCTAAAGAGTACAGTCCAAATGTAATTTCAGTGTATGAATTATCAAGTGGATTTTTATTCTTAAGCATTTACTTGTTTTTTGCCGATAGTTTCACACCAGCATTTTTTGCACTTTCGTCAAATGATTTGTTGTGGTTATTCTTATTATCTTCAATTTGTACGGCTTATGCATTTTCGGCATCTGTCAAAGTAATGAAGTTTTTAAGCCCATTTACAGTAATGCTTACCATCAATTTAGAACCTATTTATGGAATCATTTTAGTGCTTCTAATTTTTCCCGAAAACGAGAAAATGTCGCCCATGTTCTACATTGGTGCAATCATAATTTTAGCGACTGTTATTGCTAATGGAATAATGAAAAGTCGTAAAAAGTTACCAACAAATTAAAGATAAGTTTATAAAGTTCAATGAAAATTTTATCTTTGTAACAACAAACACAAACCCAAATAAACCGATTATGGAATATTTAGATTTTGAATTACCAATTAAAGAGCTTGAAGACCAATTAGATAAATGCCAAATTATAGGTCAAGAGTCAGATGTAGATGTATCAAACACCTGCAAACAAATTGAAAAAAAATTAGAAGAAACAAAGCGAAAAATATATAAAAACCTTTCAGCTTGGCAACGCGTTCAACTTTCAAGACATCCAAACCGTCCTTACACTTTAGAACACATCACAAATTTAACTAAAGGGACTTTTTTAGAACTTTTTGGCGATAGAAATTTCAAAGATGATAAGGCAATGATTGGTGGTTTAGGTCAAATTGACGGACAATCATTTATGATTATTGGACAACAAAAAGGTATCAATACAAAAATGCGACAATATAGAAACTTTGGGATGGCAAACCCTGAAGGATATCGTAAAGCATTGCGTTTGATGAAAATGGCAGAGAAATTTAATCTTCCTGTTTTAACTTTGATTGATACACCAGGAGCTTATCCAGGTTTAGAAGCAGAAGAAAGAGGTCAAGGAGAAGCAATTGCAAGAAATATTTTTGAAATGGCTCGCTTAAAAACACCTATTATTTCTGTAATTATTGGAGAAGGAGCTTCAGGTGGAGCATTAGGAATTGGTGTTGGAGATAGAGTATACATGTTAGAAAACACATGGTATTCTGTAATTTCACCAGAATCTTGTTCTTCTATCTTGTGGAGAAGTTGGGAATACAAAGAGCAAGCAGCTGAAGCATTGAAATTAACGTCTTACGACATGAAAAAGCAAAAGCTAATTGATGATATTATTCCAGAACCACTTGGTGGAGCTCATTATGATAAAGAAACTACTTTTAAAACAGTAGAACAATATGTAATTAAAGCATATAATGAATTAAAAGATTTATCAACAAAAGATTTGGTATCTCAGCGAATGGATAAATATAGCAAGATGGGCGAATTCAAAGAATAGCGTTTGTTTTCAAAATACTATAAAATCCGAAGCCTAAAAGTTTCGGATTTTTTTTGGCTTATTAACAATAAAATTTAGTTATTAACAGTTGAGTATTGAGAACTCAAATAAGAATTTTATAAAAAAAGGTTACCTTAGCACTATGGAAAATGTCAGAAATATGAACCCGATAAAAGTAGATAAAACTACAATTATCAATTTGGAAAAAGGAAAACTACCTCCTCAAGCGTTAGACCTTGAAGAAGCAGTGCTTGGTGCCATGATGATTGATAAAAAAGGGGTAGATGAAGTAATTGATATTTTACAGCCAGATGCCTTTTATAAAGATGCTCACAAGCACATTTTTGAGGCAATTGTACAGTTGTTTAACGAAACACAACCAATCGACTTATTAACCGTTTCGGCACAATTGAAGAAAAGCGGAAAATTAGAACTTTCGGGTGGTGATTTCTACTTGATTCAGTTAACCCAAAAGATATCTTCCTCTGCACATATTGAGTTTCATTCACGTATTATTCTTCAAAAATTTATTCAACGAAGTTTAATTAAAATTTCAAGTGAAATTATCGAAGAATCGTATGACGATGCTACTGATGTATTTGATTTATTAGATAAAGCCGAATCAAAATTATATGAAGTAACGCAAGGAAACATTAAACGTAGTTCTGAAACCGCACAAAGTTTAGTAATTCAAGCCAAAAAAAGAATTGAAGAAATTGCTGGAAAAGAAGGTTTAAGTGGTGTTGCAACTGGTTTTCACAATTTAGACAAACTAACTTCGGGTTGGCAACCATCCGATTTAATTATTATTGCCGCTCGCCCAGGTATGGGTAAAACCGCGTTTGTACTTTCGATGGCACGAAATATGGCGGTTGATTATGGTCACCCTGTAGCTTTGTTCTCTTTAGAGATGTCTTCTGTTCAGTTAATTACTCGTTTAATTTCATCTGAAACGGGTTTGTCATCAGAAAAACTTCGTACCGGAAAATTAGAAAAACACGAATGGGAACAACTTTCTATCAAAGTAAAAAATTTAGAGAAAGCACCTTTATATATTGATGATACACCTTCATTATCCATTTTTGATTTACGTGCAAAAGCAAGAAGACTTTCATCGCAATATGGTATAAAAATGATTGTAGTTGATTATTTACAGTTAATGACAGCAGGTGGAAATGGAAAAGGCGGTGGAAATCGTGAGCAAGAAATCTCTACTATTTCTCGAAACTTAAAGGCATTAGCAAAAGAATTAAACGTTCCGGTGATTGCACTTTCTCAGCTATCGCGTGCGGTAGAAACTCGTGGTTCTAGTAAAAGACCTTTGCTTTCCGACCTTCGTGAATCGGGTGCGATTGAGCAAGATGCCGATATTGTATCGTTTATTTATCGACCAGAATATTATAAAATTGATGAATGGGATGACGAAGAACGTACGCCAACTCAAGGTCAAGCCGAATTTATAGTTGCAAAACACAGAAATGGTGGTTTAGATGAAATCCGATTAAAATTCGTGGGAAATCTTGGTAAATTTGAAAATTTAGATGATTTTAGTTCGCCTTTTGATTCATTACCTTCTAAAATGAATTTGGATGATAACAATCCTTTTGTTACACCAAATTTACCAACACCAAATGAAGCCTTTGGAAGTAATATGAATTCTTTTGAAGAAGACGATTCAGACGTTCCATTTTAACGTTCGACGACAAAACAGATCATTTGGTCTGTTTTTTTTTGTTAATACAATATTTTTCTTACTTTTATGTAAACAATTAAAAAAATTAACAAATTATGCCAGATTTAACTATTACACTTGACCAAGCAAAAGCTTGGGCAAAGTCGTGGAGAAATAATCCACCAAAAGATTTAGCCAAGGGACATTTAATTACAGGACAAGCATTAACAGAATTGTTGGGAGCAGAAGGTGTTGTAGATGTGAGGGCTTATATGGGAGTTGACGAATCGGGAACTCAAAAATTAATGTTAGTGGGTGTAAATTCAGCAGGAAATGATATGATTGATGCTGGACACTTAATTTATGATCATACAATGCCTTGTCCAAGTTCTTGTGACACAAGTAGTCCTTTATTTAACCCATAATATTGAAACTTTCTTATTATTTATACATTACTTCAGCAATCTTATGTTTGTTGTATTTTATAGGTTTTTTCAGAAATGGAAAAGCCTATAAAATTTTTACTATTTATATTACAGGAGTATTAATAATAGATTTTATATCTTCAAGATTATATAGCTGGTTTAAAATATATAATATTTTTACTTCTCATTTTTACGAACTTTTTCAGTTTGTAATGTTGAGTTATTTTTACGCAACTCTTTTAAAAACTAAACAGCAATTATATATCCTATACTCACTCTTAATTATATTGCCAATTTTTCTTTTGTCAAGATATTTATTTAATCCTCAAATGTTTTTTCAATATAGCTTGTTAGAAACGTATCTTACAACTTTACCAATAATTATATATGGTGTTATGCATTTATACAATAATTTGAATGAGAAAAAAGAATTTCAATATGCCAATATTGGTATTTTACTTTACTTGTTTTGTAGTACTTTCATTTTTTTATTATTTGAATTAAAAAATGTTTTTAAATTCAACGAATTTGATAATGCTTTGATTAATACTAATATTATCCTTCAATTTATAAAATTTGGCTTTTTCTTTATACAGTGGAAAGTAATTTATTTTAAAAAGTATGAACTCAATTAGCTTAGAAAATACCGAATTAATTAAAGCCGTCTTTTTTATACTATTGGCTTTTATCTCTATGTTTTTAATTTTAGTTTTGTTCTTTTACTTCTCAAGAAAAAAAATTGTACAAATTGAAGTCGATAAAAAAAAGTTAGAAATTGAACATCAAAAACAATTATTAAAATCGGTAATTGTTACTCAAGAAGAAGAACGACAACGAATTGCTCAAGACTTACATGATGATATTAGCTCTAAACTAAATGTCGTTTCAATAAATAGTCATTTGTTAAAAACTCCAAATTTAACAAAAGATGAAGTTGAAGAAATTACTAATAATATCATCAATTTTACTCAAAATGCTTTAGAAAGTTCGAGAAGAATTGCACATAATTTATTGCCTCCAGTTTTAGAAAAATTTGGTTTAAATGCAGGTATTGAAGAACTCGTTGAAGAATATAATAGCACTAAAAAAGTTAAAGTAGTTTTTGAAAACACAATCAATTTTGATAGTTCTAATATTGAAAAACATTTACATGTTTTTAGAATCTTGCAAGAGCTATTAAATAATTCTATTAAACACGGAAATGCAACTGATATTTCAATCCAATTTATTAAATTAGATGACCAAAAAGTCTGTATATATTCAGACAACGGATTAGGATTTGATTTGAATAACACAGACAATCAAAAAGGTTTGGGAATGAGAAACATAGAAAGTAGAATTAGCTTTATTGGCGGAAAATATTCTATTGATTCAAAACCAAATGGTGGCGTTAAAATTGTATTTAATTTTAAATAAATGAACGAAAAAATAAAAATATTTCTAGCTGACGATGAAGAATTATTCCGAAAAGGGATTTATTTTTTATTGAACAGAGAAGAAAATATTGAAATTCTTTTTGAAGCTTCAAACGGAAAAGAGTTAATTGATAAACTGAAAGAATCTACTCAGGAAAATTTGCCAGATATTATTATGATGGATTTAAAAATGCCTTTAACCAATGGTGTGGAAGCAACAAAAATTATTCATAAAGATTTTCCTCAAATTAGAATTATTGCATTAACAAGTTACAATACAAAGTCATTCATTGCAAATATGATTAATGTTGGAGCGGCTTCTTATTTAGTAAAAAGTTCAACACCGCATGATATGTTGAAAACAATTAATGAAGTAGCTAAAAAAGGATTTTATTACAGTGAAAGTGTAATGGAAGTTATTCATCAAGATGTTTTATCAAGTGGAAGCTCAAGAACAATTTTAGATGATGATTTTTTAACGCTTCGCGAAAAAGAAATCTTAGAATTAATTTGCAAGCAATACAGTTCAACTGAAATAGCTGATATGATGTGTCTTAGCACTAGAACTATTGATGGTCATAGAAATAACTTATTGCTAAAAACGCAATCAAAAAATGTTGCTGGATTAGTAATATTCGCTATTCAAAATAAAATTGTGAAACTAGACGAATATAATAATTCATAAACCTTATTGATTTTAGTAGCTTCTACAAAATTGAAATACTAAAATAAAATATACAAGTATAGTCACTACAAGAACTACGTACCCAATTTTTTTTAATAATTTCATTTCTCTTGAATTTAATAACGAAGAATTGTTTTTAGATGTACTCATTTTTATAATTATTTATTGATACATGTCAAAACTACTTCAAAAATAAATCCTGTGTAAGCGTAAAAATACCTGATTTTAAAATCAGGTATTTTTACGGGGTCAACCAGGTATTTTTACGGGGGTACCATTTTAACATTTCAAAAAATAGAATTAAAAAGAAATGTTTTAAATTAGACCAAATTTTAATTCAATCGAATGAAAGCAAAACTTAAATATTGTTGTTTACTCCTTATTTTACTTATATCTTGGTCAAGTAAGGCAGCTTTTGTATTAATTCCGATGGAAGCAGAAGTGCAACAAAATCATTTGAAAGCATACGGAATCACATATTGGGCTTTAGACAAAAGTTACAAAGTAAGTTGGTTATTAAATTATAGAGGAGGTTCTTTTTTACTACCCGATGCTCCCGAAATTAGAAAAGAATGTCAAATTCGTGGAGTAACATTTGAAATACTTTCAGATGCTTCAACAAATTCAATTTTAGATGAAATAAGTGCACCATCTCAAAATATGGAAACAGTAGTTTTAGAAAAAGCGCCTAAAATTGCTGTCTATACCCCAAAAGGAAAACAACCTTGGGACGATGCTGTAACCATGGTTTTAACCTATGCCGAAATTCCATATACTGAAATTTATGATGAGGAAGTTCTATCAGATCAATTACTTTTATATGATTGGTTACACTTACATCACGAAGATTTTACCGGACAATATGGGAAATTTTTTGGAAATTACAGAAATACACCATGGTATATTCAACAAAAAGCTGATTCTGAAGCATTAGCAAAGAAATTAGGATATAATAAAGTTTCTGAAGAAAAGTTAGCAGTTGCAAAAAAAATTAGAGATTTTGTTATTGGTGGTGGATTCATGTTTGCCATGTGCTCAGCTACTGATAGTTTTGATATTGCGCTTTCGGCAGAAGGTGTTGATATATGTGAACCAATGTTTGATGGAGACGATTCAGATGCTAATTATCAAGCACAAATAGATTATTCAAACACTTTTGCTTTCAAAGATTACAAATTAGAGCGTCAACCGATGGTTTATGAGTTTTCCGATATTGATACTACAGAAGAACATGGAAAAGGATCATTTTCAATGGATAAAGATTATTTTACTTTAATGGAATATTCTGCAAAATGGGATCCAATTCCTACTATGTTATGCCAAAATCACACACAATTAGTTAAAGGTTTCATGGGACAAACAACAGCATTTTCTGCCGAAAAAATAAAATCCAATGTTTTAGTAATGGGAGAATGTAAAATTAATGGAGAAGCGAGATATATTCACGGAACTAAAGGCAAAGGAATGTTTACGTTTTATGGAGGACACGACCCAGAAGATTATCAACACAGAGTTGGTGATGCTCCAACAGTTTTAGATTTGCATCCAAATTCACCCGGCTATCGTTTAATTTTGAACAATGTTTTGTTTCCTGCTGCTAGAAAGAAAAAACTAAAGACATAATTAAGTATGGAAAGCAAGCACTTATTTTTTTTCGGAATAAGCCTTTTGGGATTGTTCTTTTTATTTTTTAATACATTTTTATTTTTACGCAAGAAAGAAATACATAAACACGTTTCAAAAGTGTTTATAATTTATCTGGTATCACTTTGTATTATAGAAACAGCTTGTCATATTATTGGTATTTTGGAACCAAATTCAAACTTTTTTATATCTCATTTTTATTTTATTTTTCAATTCACTTTTTTAAGTTATTTATATTATACCCTATTTGAAAGCAAATCTTTTAAGAAGACTATTATTGTTATATATATTTCTCAAATTATTGTTTTAGCATATATGTATTATACAGATGCAAGTTTGTTTTGGAAATTTAATCATTACGAAATAATTGCAACATCGCTTATCTTAGTCTTTTATGCCTTGTATTTTATCTATAAGGAATTTGACAAGGTTCATTTTTATTATAATTTTTCTATAGGATTGATAATGTATTTGTTGTGTAGTATTTCAATATTTTTATATGGAAATTTTGAATTAGTATTGTTAGAAGATCCATACATTGATATTTGGATTTTTAATACAATATTTTACATTATATTTCAATACATGATACTAAGAGAATATGCTTTTTTAACTACTGTAGCTTCCAAAGGAATAGAACAAGAAGAAGAAGAATTTTTATAATTTCTTTAAAATCAAATTATGCTAAAATATCATTAATAATCATCAAATGATGTTTCGTATGAAGTACTAAAAAATTTTCGGTTTCTTTTTTGTTTAAAATTCCAAAAAATGGATGCGGAAAATGAGTGTTTTTATCTAAACTTTCCCAATTTTTCATATTTTCTTTCACTTTAGAAAAGCTTACAGTTAAAGTTTTTTGATTGATTTCGCCTTCAGGTCGAACAATTTTTGGAGCTCTTGCCTTTCCTCTTGGGATTTTTTTAGCAATTGACATTATCAAAAAACGTTTGAAATTAAATTGCCATTGGTAATTTACCGGATTAGAATTTTTACAAGCCGTTATAATTTGATCAATTGTTTTTAAACTATGTTCAATATGCCAACCTACACTACCTCCAGAAACTGAATGATTTGTAGTTTCAAATCGTAAAATATTAGATTCTAACTGATTAACTAATAGGTATAAGTTTTGCATAATTGAAGTTTTTATATCGTAAAAATAAAAAAATCCCAATTTAAAATCGGGATTCTTATTATTTTAGTAAACATTATAAGGAGGCTTTGCGGTTTTATCTAAATGTCGTCTTAGCCTTGTTAATGTTGTTCCGTCAGGTTCATTTGTATCAATATCAATAATATCCTTACTAGGAATTCCTTTTGGCTCAAATTCATTTTCTGGAGTTGAAGGATCATCAGCTACAGGATTAAAAGGGTAATATAAACTTAATCCTAAAAATGTTGTTGGTTTCTTAACCTCAAATTTAGTTAAAAAACCATCGCCATCATCATCAACATCTAAATAATCTGGTATGTCATCACCATCAGTATCTAAAGCTGTTTTATTATAATTTATTTTTCCATTAACATAATCTACTTCTCCATTTGGTAATTCTGGTAGCCCATATTCATATTTTGATAATATTTTATCTAAATCATGATCTCTACTTCTTTGTTTGTATAATTTAAAATTAAAAATCAATGGCGAATAAGAAGCGATATTACCTGTTGCCGTATTAAAATAACCTAAACCTGATGGTATAAACATTACTCCTGCCCCATAATCATCAAATGAAACGGTACCATCTGGATTCGATGTGTATGTACCAGTTTTAAACTCTGGAATAATTTCACCCCAACCTTTAATAACATCTTCTAAGGCAAACCACACAGGAGTTTCTGATTGATCAAAAACATTTTGGGTATAGGTATCGACTCCATCAGCAGTGGTTTTAGTGAAAGTATTTCCTTTGTAGGAAACAAAAGCTGAGTCAACACGGGTAGTAGTTTCCCCAATACCTTCACGCAATTTTAAATAATAAATTTTATATTTTATATCATGAAAATCTCTTTCAACAAAATTTAATTCTGCCATTTCAGAAATTGGTTGTTGAGTTCCTCCCGCTGGAATTTGAGTAAAAGTTGTATTATAATCTGCATCAACAGTTACGTAGTGTGTATCAAGGAATTCTTCAATTTTTGCTAAATCTTCTGGATAAACATCTGCATAAGGTCTTGCAGGTGGTGCTGTTACATCATCTGTTTTCTGACAAGAGAATATGCTTGAAATTAAAACAACACTTAAAACTATTTTAAAAAGGCTTTTCATTATTATAAAATTTATAGGGCGCAAGATACAATTTTCATTTATTTTTGTAGAAATATTAACATGGTTTTTTGAATTATATTATGCGAATAGATAAACTTTTATGGTGTTTACGATATTATAAGACCCGAAGTATAGCCACTGAAGCTGTAAAAAAAGGACATATAACAGTTAACGGTCAGGTAGCGAAGGCTTCAAGAGAAGTTTTTCCTACCGATAAAATCACGCTTCGCAAAGACCAAATCAACTACAAATTAACCATCTTAGATATGCCTCAAAATCGATTGGGAGCAAAATTGGTCGACATGTATAGAAAAGACGAAACACCAAAAGAAGCTTTTGAACATCTAGAATTACTAAAATTATCAAAAGAACATTACAGAGCCAACGGAACCGGAAGACCTACCAAAAAAGACCGAAGAGAAATCGACGATTATTTATGGGAAAGTGATGAAACCGATGATATCAATAAAACCGAATAAATGAATTACTGGGAAAAACGCTATCAAAAAGGAGAAACAGGTTGGGACGCAGGTCAAATTACTACTCCATTAAAAGAATACATTGACCAATTAACTAATAAGAATCTAAAAATTCTAATTCCTGGAGCCGGAAATGGTTATGAATTTGACTATTTAATTGAAAAAGGTTTTCAAAATGTGTATGTCATTGATATTGCAGAAACGCCTTTAGAAAATATTAAAAAAAGAAAACCAGAATTTGCATCGCATTTATTGCATGCCGACTTCTTTTCATTAGAAACCAAATTTGATTTAATCTTAGAGCAAACATTTTTCTGTGCTTTACCTCCCGAAATGAGGTTTCAATATGTTGAAAAAATGGCAGAGCTTTTACTTCCTAAAGGAAAATTAGCAGGATTGCTTTTTGATTTTCCATTAACTAATGAAGGTCCGCCGTTTGGAGGTTCAAAAGAAGAATATATCAACCGATTTGCTCCAAAATTTGAAATTAAAAAACTAGAACGCGCATATAATTCGATAAAGCCACGAGAAAATAAAGAACTCTTTTTTATCTTTGAGGTCAAATAACAACAACACATGGAAAATATTATTTTAACGCACAAAGAAATTGCACACAAAACCAAACGAATTGCTTACCAAATCTTCGAAACTTTTGTTAATGAAGAAGAGGTTATTTTAGCTGGAATTGCCAACAATGGCTACCTGTTTGCTCAAAAAATAGCGGCAGAATTAGCTTTGATTTCCGATTTAAAAGTGACGCTTTGTGAAGTTAAAATTAATAAACAAAATCCGCAATCTCTTGTAACTACCTCAATTCCATCAGCCGAATATCAAAACAAAGCATTGGTTTTAATTGATGATGTACTGAGCACTGGAACTACTTTAATTTATGGTGTAAAACACTTTTTAGAAGTACCATTAAGTAAGTTTAAAACAGCCGTTTTAGTGGATAGAAATCATAAAAAATATCCCGTTAAAGCTGATTTTAAAGGAATTTCGCTTTCAACTTCGCTACAAGAACACATTCAAGTGGTTTTTGAAGAAAATAACTCGTACGCTTATTTAAGCTAATAAAGCTTCTATTTCATTTGCAATTTGCTCTACCGACTTATTATCAACTGTTACAATTTTAGTAGCTTGATGATAATAAAAGTTTCGGTCGAATAAATGCTTATTGATAAAATCTTTCAAAGTAACCTCATCTTGATTGTGTAATAACGGACGCTTGTCTTTTTCGTTTATCAATCGATTTATTAAAGTATCCGTAGAAGCTTTTAAGTAAATTGAAAAAACGTCATCTTGTTGCAACAATTCATGATTATTAAAATAACAAGGCGTGCCACCACCCAAACTCAAAACGAAGTTTTCTTTTTTATCTAGAAAAGTTTTCAAAACTTCATTTTCCTTTTTTCTAAAATAAATTTCACCTTTTGTTTGAAACAATTCGGAGATAGAACTTTGAGTTACTTTTTCAATTTCTTCATCCAAATCATAGAAAGATACTTGTAACTTTTTTGCTAAAAAATCACCAATTACCGACTTACCACAACCCATGTAACCTAACAGTACTACTTTCATATTTAAATAATCCTCTATAAATTAAAGGGTTAAGAAATTAATTATAAAAAAAGACAAATTTATAATAAATTCCCATTGGAAAATAAATAAATGTTTATATATTTGCACCCGCATTCAAGAAAAGAAAATGACTTGGTAGCTCAGTTGGTAGAGCACATCACTTTTAATGATGGGGTCCTGGGTTCGAGCCCCAGCCAGGTCACAAAAATAAAAAAACTTTTCTTGATTGCTACGACTTGGTAGCTCAGTTGGTAGAGCACATCACTTTTAATGATGGGGTCCTGGGTTCGAGCCCCAGCCAGGTCACAAAAATAAAAAAACTTTTCTTGATTGCTACGACTTGGTAGCTCAGTTGGTAGAGCACATCACTTTTAATGATGGGGTCCTGGGTTCGAGCCCCAGCCAGGTCACAAAAATCTAAAAGACGTTGCAATGCAACGTCTTTGTTGTTTTAAGGCCAAGTGGAGAAACGGTAGACTCGCCATCTTGAGGGGGTGGTGCTCGTAAGGGCGTGAGGGTTCAAATCCCTCCTTGGTCACAAATATTTACTTCCTACAAACTCTTTTCTTATTCTTTAAAAAAAATTGTTTGATTATTTTTCTTATTAGTTAAACATTTTTTCTCATAAAAATTTTTTTGTTTACTTTTTTTATTACTTTTGTTAAACAAAATAAGGAAAAAGATGAACAACGTTAAAAATGTATTTAGTATCAAAGATTTAGAAAATCTTTCTGGCATAAAAGCACATACTATTCGTATCTGGGAAAAACGTTATAATGTTTTAGAACCTATGCGATCTGATACTAACATACGTTCGTACGATATAAAAAACCTACAAAAGTTATTAAACATCGTATTACTTCATAATTATGGATATAAAATATCTAAAATTGGCACCCTGAATCAGGAGCAAATTAATAAACTTGCTAACGATATTATTTCCGAAAAAAGTGCTAAAAATCACGCCATTAGTACATTTAAAATGGCTATGATGAATTTTGATCAATCATTATTTTTTAATACTTATAATCAATTATTAAGTGAGAAATCATTTAGAGAAGTTTTCTACACCGTATTTATTCCATTAATGCAAGAAATTGGATTTTTATGGCAAACACAGACTATTTCTCCGGCACATGAGCATTTCATAAGTTACCTCATAAAGCAAAAACTTTTAATTAATACCGAAAAAGTTCAGATTTTAGAACCTACTAAAACAGATAACGTATTTGTTTTATTTCTTCCATTAAACGAAGTTCATGAACTTGGATTAATGTATTTGAATTATGAAATTTTATTAAAAGGTTACCAAACAATATATTTAGGAGAAAGTATTCCTACAGAAAGTTTATTAGATTTAAAAAATTACTACGAAAAAATAACTTTTGTTAGTTACTTAACTGTAGAACCTAATCAAGATGAAATAGATAATTATATTTCTGATATTCAAACAAAATTATTAGATAACACGAATCACGAATTACTTTTATTAGGTAGATTGACACAATTTATCACATCTAAAACACTATCAAAAAACATACATATTTTCAATAGTATAGAAGAACTTTCAAATACTTTATAAAAAGATTTGTTTTGTTTAACTTTTTTATTATTTTTGTTAAACAAAATAAAAACAAGTGAATAAAAAAATTGTAATAATTGGTTCAGGATTTTCTTCTTTAGCTGCTGCTTGCTATTTAGCAAAACAAGGCAATGAAGTAACTGTTTACGAAAAAAACAGTACAATAGGTGGAAGAGCTCGTCAACTTAAAAAAGAAGGATTTACTTTCGATATTGGACCAACTTGGTATTGGATGCCTGATGTTTTTGAGCGTTTCTTTGCTGACTTTGACAAAAAACCTTCCGATTATTACGAATTGATAAAACTTTCTCCAGCGTATCAAGTATATTTTGGTCTCTTAGATTTTGTAACCATTGCTGATAATCTTCCCGAAATTGTAAAAAATTTCGAATCAATCGAGAAAGGAAGTGGCAAGCAACTAGAACAATTTATGGCTGAAGCCAAAAGCAATTATGACATTGCAATTAAAGATTTGGTTTATCGTCCAGGTGAATCACCATTGGAATTAATCACTTTGGAAACAGCAAAAAAAGTAAATCAGTTTTTTAGTAACATTTCAAAAGATGTCAGAAAACGATTCAAGAACACCAAATTAGTTCAAATATTAGAATTTCCAGTTTTGTTTTTAGGAGCAAAACCAAGCGATACACCTTCATTTTATAGTTTTATGAATTTTGCCGATTTTGGATTGGGCACATGGCATCCAAAAAACGGAATGTATTCGGTTATTCTAGCAATGGAATCTTTAGCAAAAGAATTGGGTGTAAAAATCGAAACCAACGCTAATGTTGAAAAAATTGATGTTACCAATGGAAAAGCAACTGGAATATTAGTCAATAATAAAATTGTAACAGGTGATGTAATTTTAAGCGGTGCCGATTATCATCACTCTGAAACTTTATTAGATAAAAATTATCGTCAGTATTCAGAAAATTATTGGGAGAGTAAAACATTTGCTCCATCTTCACTCCTATTTTATGTTGGGTTTGATAAAAAAATAGAAAATGTAGAACACCACTCTTTATTTTTTGATGTTGATTTTGATGTTCATGCACAAGCTATTTACGATACTCCAAAATGGCCCAAAGAACCACTTTTTTATGCAAGTTTTCCATCAAAAACCGATACAAACTCAGCTCCAGATGGTAAAGAAGCAGGCATATTTCTAATTCCGTTAGCACCAGGATTAGAAGACACACAAGAATTGAGAGATTTGTATTTTGAAAAAATTATTACTCGCTTCGAATTCTTAACTAATCAAAAAGTAAAAAATAATATTATCTTTAAAGAATCGTTTTGCGTGAATGATTTCATCAAAGACTATAATTCATATAAAGGGAATGCATATGGTATGGCAAATACTTTGTTGCAAACTGCTTTTTTAAGACCAAAATTGAAAAGTAAAAAAGTAAAAAACTTGTATTTTACTGGACAATTAACTGTTCCAGGACCAGGTGTTCCTCCTGCTTTAATTTCGGGTAAATTAGTTTCAGATTTAATAGAAAAGTATAAATAGTATGAAATCGATTTTTGACAACGTTTCGTTTGACTGTAGCATGAAAGTTACAAAAGCCTACAGCACTTCTTTTTCGTCTGCTGTTAAAATGCTTGCACCAACCATTCGACAAGATATTTACAATATTTATGGTTTTGTTCGTTTTGCGGATGAAATTGTGGACTCATTTCATGATTATGATAAAGAATTCCTTTTTTCAAAATTTGAACAAGATTTGGCAGATGCTTTAGAACATAAAATAAGTTTAAATCCAATTTTGAATTCGTTTCAATATACTGTGAATAAATATAATATCCCACAGGAAATGATTGATGCTTTTATGAAAAGTATGAGATTAGATTTGAGTAAAAGTGAATACAAAACTACAGAAGAATATCAAGAATATATTTATGGTTCGGCAGATGTAGTAGGTTTAATGTGTTTAAAAATTTTTGTTAACGGAAATGAAGAAAAGTACAATGAATTAAAAGATTCAGCTATGCGTCTAGGTTCAGCTTTTCAAAAAGTGAATTTTTTGAGAGATTTGAAAGCTGATTTTGAAGAATTAAGTAGAACTTATTTTCCTAATACCGATTTAAATCATTTAGATGAAAAATCGAAGCAAGAAATTATTGCTGATATTGAAAGTGATTTTGAAGCCGCGTTTGAAGGCATTAAAAACTTACCTTTAGAAGCTAAATTTGGAGTTTACACCGCTTACAGATATTATAAGAAGTTATTAAAAAAGCTTCAAAAAACACCATCTTTAGAAATTAAAAACACGCGAATTCGTGTTTCTGATTATCAAAAAGTAGAATTATTAGCAAGATGCTATGTCAAATACAGATTAAATATTATTTAATTTAATACTATAATTATGTGGTTACACGTTTTAGTTTTTTTTACAACATTTTTTTTCATGGAATTTATGGCTTGGTTTAGTCACAAATACATCATGCACGGATTTTTGTGGCATTTACACGCCGATCATCACAAAAAAGATCACGATTCGTGGTTTGAACGCAATGATGCATTCTTTATTTTTTATGCATTAGTTAGTATTGGTTGTTTTTTACTTTGGAAATACGAAATCTTAGAAATTGGTTTAGCAATTGGTATTGGAATCTTCGCTTACGGATTAGCTTATTTCTTTGTTCATGATATCTTTATTCACCAACGCTTTAAGTTGTTCCGAAATGCCAATAATCGTTATGCTAAAGCCGTAAGACGCGCTCACAAAATGCATCACAAACACATTGGAAAAGAACATGGAGAATGTTTTGGAATGTTAATCGTTCCTTTGAAATATTATAAAAACTAAAAAATCCCGCTTCTGCGGGATTTTTTTATTTCATAAGTTGTTGTAAAGGTTTCAATTGCTCCATATCTACTTGTGATTTTTGGAGTAAACTCAGCATATTCATAATATGTGTCGGATTCATATCGTTTCCTAAAACGCGAACTACTGCAAAACCGTTTTCTTTCTTTCCGGCTAAAACAACAAATTCTTCTATGTGTTCGTCATCATTTCCAACGAAATAAATAGCGGCACCATCGTTACCAGAACCTGCTTTCATTAATTGTTGATAGCTTTCATCTTTCAAAATGGCTTTTACTTCTTTGATTTCTTTATCATATCCCGTAATATCTGTAGAATCCGTTCTAAAAGCTAAAATATTCATTTTATCAAACGATTCTAAAGCCGCTTTCTCTGTTTCAGTTAAGGAAATTTTATCTGTTTTGATGATACTAGAAGCTAAATCTAATGCAATAAACTTAGGTGATTCTGTATTTTTTACATAATACTTTTGAAGTGTAGGTTTGTCTTCACAACTGTAAAGCATAATCATACATGAGACAAGTAACAATAACTTTTTCATAGTATTACTTTTTAGAAGCCTTTTTCAAATCGTCACCACCAGGTAAATTCATTTTTTCGGTTAACATAGAAATTTCATCTAAACTAAAGTTCCCTGTTAAAGATAAAACTACTGTTCCTGCATCTTTAATATTAGAACCTTCAACAAACATTAAAAGCTCTTTTACAATGTTTTCATTAGCTCCTGATTTTACGTAAATCTTTACATTTTTACCGTCGCCATTAACACGCATTAATTCTTCTAAAGGATTTGATTTTAAGTAACTATTTACAGTTGCTTTCATATCGGCACCTAATTTTGCGTTACTTGTGGTAAACACTTTTAAGTTATCTAATTTTTTAAGCAAGTTCATGTATTGTTGCATTTCTTTATCTTTTGCATCTACTTTTACCTTACTCATCATTTCGAACATCTTCTTATTTACAATAACTGATGCTACTCCTTCTTTATCTTCAAATTTATCAAAAGCTCCTTGTGCAAAAGAAACTGTTGATGCCATTAAAAAAGCTATAACTACTACTAAATTTTTCATATCTATTTTATTTAAAAATTGTTTTTGTTGTTTTTTCGTATTCCTCTAAATATACTACACTTTCCATGCCAACATTTACTTGTTCTGAAACCATTAACAAAGCTTTATGTGTAGCGGCAAAAGCTTCTTCTGGATTATCATACGTTCCTAAATCTTCATGCTTAGGTTCTGATGGATAAAAATAGAAGGTTGCTAAGCCAAAAAGCATTACAAAACTTGCTGCAATACCTATCCATTTTACAGTACTTTGTTTTCTAGGTTGTAATGGAAGTTTTTGCTCGAATTGCGTTCCTTTTTGTGTTTCAAAGTAACCAAACAGCGCTTGATATTTTGCCAAATGTGGCGCCACATCGTTTGAATAAAAATAGGCCTTTAATTGTTTTTCTTCTGCTATTGTAGTTTCTCCTTGAAAGTATTTTTCCAATAATTGTTCAACTAACTTGAGTTCCATAATTATGTGTTTTTTCTATTTGTTCTCTTAAGGTTTTTCGTGCTCTTGATAAAGCTACTCGAACCGCTGTTTCATTCATTTCTAATACTTGAGCTATTTCCGAAAATTCGTATTCTTCAATTTCTCTAAGTTGTAATATCAATCGTTGTTGTTCGGGTAAATCGTTCATTAACTTTTCGGCCCATTGCAACGTATTTTGATGCTCTATTTGTGTTTCTACACTAGCTTGCTTGTCTTGATAATTGCTATGTACAATTTGCAAATTTGTAGCTCTTTTGCTTTTCAGTTGATCCAAACAATAATTCTTGGTCATCGTCATCGCTAAAGCTTCCACACTATTGTATTGTTCCAAAGCACTGTTTTTATTCCACAACCTTACCAACACTTCCTGAGTAGCATCTTCTGCTTCCTCTGTACTCACGAGCATTCGCTTCGCTAAACGAAATAACTTATCCTTAAAAGGAGTGATTATTTGTACAAACTCGTTTTGATTCATTTTAATTGGTTGGTTTATAATAAAGACGAATGTAATTTAATTTTGTTACAAAAAGAAAAAAGGTTTTGATAAATAAATACCAAAACCTTTTAAAATCAAATAATTAACTTTATTTAAAACAGAAAATTCAAACCTAATTTAAAGTTTCTTCCTCTGGTATTGTATCCAATTAATTCTTGGAAATCATCGTTTAAAATATTCGTTACAGTTCCAAAAACATGTAAACGATTAGGCAATAACTCATAAGAAATATTAGAATTAACCAACTGATAAGCAGCTAAATTAACAGCTTGTGTTGCCCAAATATTCGAATCATAATACGCATCACTTCTATGATCTACATATTGATAATTGATTCCAAATGTTCCTCTTTTAAATTTGTAATTCAAATCAACATTTCCTTTGTGCTTTGGAATTAAACGGTTTAATTGCTCTTCCACTTGAGTAAATGTATAATTTCCACCAATGTTGAAACGTTCTGATAAGGTATAACGAACACTTGTTTCTATTCCTTTTGCATTATAAGTTCCGTCAATATTAATATAATAGGATTCAAATGTTGCTGAATTGTAATAGAATCCAAAAGTATTTTCTTCTTCTCTATAAAAACCAACAGCATTAATAGTCAACTTCTTATCCAATAATTGCGATTCAAAACCAAATTCTGCCGTAGCATTTTCTTCTGGCGTTAAGTCTAAGTTCCCATAAGGTCCGTATAATTGATATAAACTTGGCGTAATGAAAGCCGTACTATATGAAGCTAAAACTTTTAAAGGTAAGTTCTCAAATGAATAACTCGGATTGAAGTTGTAAACTGCTTGACTTCCGTATTCGCTATGTGTATTGAAACGAGCTCCAGCGTTGATATTTAATCCAAAATCTGAATTAAAAACTAAAGTTGCATAAGGATCTAATAAATTGAACTTAGCATTTTCTTTGATAACATCTACTACTCCATTCGTGTTTTGCGTCATATCGAAATATTGATATTGCGCACCTAAAACTAAATATACTTGCTTGCTGAAATTGTATTTATTGAAAGCATCAATCGAAACACTTCTACCCGAATAATTATAATTATCAATAGTTCCCGACCACGAATTTGAAATATTTAAAACTCTATCAATAGTTGAAGCTCCAGCATTGATAGCAAATTCTCCTTTATTGTATTTATATTTTGGCAAGAATCCGATTCTAAATTGTTCCGAAAAACTATTGTTGTTCAAATCATCAGCATTAGCAATTATTCCGTCAAACGAATTGTCAAATGTATTTTTAATTCGGTCGTAATTCCCGAAAAACTCAAAACTTAATTTATCATTTGCTTTGAAACCTATTTTTTGTAACACATTCACTCTCGAAAATGTATCTTCTTCAAAATCTTCTCCAGCGGCTTCCGACATTCCTTTAGTTTCCGTGCTGTTTAAAGTGGTCATGTAGGAAACTTTATTAATCGTTCCGTTTACCGATAATCCTTGATTGAAATCTTGTGCACTCGTTTTAGAAGTATTCGAAGTATTTTGCGTTCCCATATTGATATACGCGTTTCCTGAAATTTCCTTTTTAGCCGATTTTTTCAATGTAATATTGATAACTCCCGTTGCAGCTCCTGTTCCGTATAACGTACTCGAAGCGCCTTTCATTACTTCAATTTTCTCGATTTGTTCGACTGGAATCAAACGCAAATCATATTCGATATTGATTCCTGAAGCATCAGAAACTGGAACACCATCAATATAAATGGCTACTTGACGATTACGACCTCCACGAATGTAATAACCTAAGTTTTTTCCATTGAACGATTGATTTCCGTTGATTTCAACTCCAGCAACTTGACTCAAAACGTTAGCCAAATTTTGACCTTTTTTAGCTTCCAAGTCTTGAGCTGTAATGACTTCTATAATTTTACCTGATTTTTCTTTGCTTTGCGCAAATTTAGTGTCGGAAACGACCACTTCTTTTAAATTAGTAACTTTTAGCGTATCTGATTCTTGAGCATACGCAAAAGCAGTAGCTAGTGTAAATACACTTAAGCCAATAAACTTTTTGTTCATTTTAAGTTTAATAAAAAATTTTAATAAATTGGGGAGAAAAGCACAGAATTTACCCATACTCAAACTTTTTTTCCCGAAAGTTTGTTACTCAATGAATGTGGCAGGTCTCCTGGCTTGCGTCTTGTTATCAACCTTCTCATCCCGAAATTCGGGACAATGGTAATGTAGATAATAACAAGCTTTATAGCTTACAGTTGCGGGTACAGCTTAGGTCTTACACCTAATTCCCTTTTAATGTTGTTTTGAAAAATTCAGAAACAACAACCAAAATTCGGTGACAAAGGTAATTATTTTTTAAAAGTTTACAATCTTAATTTTATATCTTTGATTTTCAAACTTTCAAATACATTCAAATGAGAACTTTAATTTTATTTTTATTCATCAGTAGTTTTACATTTTTACAAGCTCAAAAAATTGAAGTTGTTGAATCAAATATAAATACAATAAAAACATCTGAACCTAAATTAGATAGAGAAGATGATTATGAAGATGCAACAGTACCTTTTAGCATAGTTGAACAAATTCCATTATTTATTTCTTGCAAAAATGTCGAAAAAACAAATCAAAGAGAATGTTTTCAAGAAGAAATGAAAAAACACATTGAAAAACATTTAAAATATCCTAAAAAAGCTAAAGAAAATAATATTCAAAGTAAAATATTTACCACATTTGACATTGATGAAAATGGTAAAGTAACAAACATTCAAGTTCGTTCAAAAAATACAACTGAATATAAAATACTTTTTGAAGAAGAAGCTAAACGAATAATAAACGAATTGCCTAATTTTATTCCTGCAACGCAAAGAGGTAAAATTGTTAAAGTAACTTATGGAATTCCAATAAATTTTAAATTGTAATCTACTTCTTCTTATTCATCTTGCGCCACAACCAAATAAAGCCAATTACAAAATGTGCTAAAATAATAGTTGCCACTGCATAAAGGAAAGCGTTTGAATCTGTTCTCATGTTTTTTTATGGCAAATTTAATGGTTTTGGAAATTTCTTTTTGCAATTTTTGTTACACAATTTTCAAAACGTAGATGGAGCGAATTATTACTAATTTTATCTTTTTTGCGAACTTTGCTTAAACCTTTGTGCTCTTTGCGGTTAAAAAACTACTTTTGCAAAAAACATTTTCATGCGCCATTATTTCTTGTTAGCCATTTTATTTTTAGGATTTATCCAATGTAAAGAATCGGAAAGTTCTGCAAATCTAAATACTTCAGTACAAAACAGCATTCAACATGCAAAAGGCTTTTCTATTGAAAAATACGATGGTTTTTCGGTTGTAAAAGTTTCTAACGCTTATCCTGAAGCAAAAGATAATTACACTTACATTCTTCACAAAAAAGGCGTTCAAATTCCAGATAGTTTACAACAATTTACTTCGATTGAAGTACCAATTAAAAAAGTAATTGTAACCTCAACTACACATATTCCGGCTTTAGAATCATTAGGAGTAGAAAACACTTTAATTGGTTTTCCAACTACGGATTATATTTCTTCTGAAAAAACAAGAGCATTAATCGATGCTGAAAAAGTAAGAGATTTAGGCTCCAATCAAGGATTAAACACCGAAGTTATTTTAGATATTCAACCTGATGTAATCGTTGGATTTAGTGTGGATGGTGATTTGAAAACCTATAAAAACTTAGAAAAAAACGGTCAGAAAATCATCTTCAATGGAGACTGGACCGAAAAAACACCTCTTGGAAAAGCCGAATGGATTAAGTTTTTTGGTGCTTTATATGATTTAGACGAAAAAGCAACTGAAATATTCAATTCGATTGAAAAAGAATACAATTCGGTGCTAGTTTTAGCTAAAAATGCAAAAACTCAACCAACTATTTTTGCAGGTTCAATCTACGAAGATCAATGGTTTTTACCACAAGGCGATAGTTGGGCAGCCTATTTTTTAAAAGAAGCTAACGGAAATTATCTATGGAAAGATTCCAAAGGAACGGGAAGTTTAGCTTTATCATTCGAAAGCGTTTTAGATAAAGCCAAAGATGCTAATTTTTGGATTGGTCCAGGGCAATTTGGTTCGATACAAGAAATTTTGAATAGTAACCCAAATTACATTCACTTTAAAGCAGTAAAAAATAAAAACGTCTATTCGTTTAGCACAAAAAAAGGAAAAACAGGTGGCGTAATTTATTACGAATTAGCACAAAATAGACCAGATTTAGTTTTAAAAGATATTGTGAAGATTTTACATCCTGAAGTGTTGCCGGATTATGAGTTGTTCTTTTTTGAGAAGTTGAAATAAACTAATTTAGCCAAAAATTCAACACATGCCATTAACCAAAAAACAAAACTTTCTTTTTACCATCTTACTTTTAGTAATGGTGTTTTCGTTTTTGGTGAATATTAGCTTAGGTTCCGTTTCTATTCCGATAAAAGAAGTGGTTAACGGACTTTTATCGCAAGAAATGAGTAAGGAAAGTTGGGAAATTATTCTGTGGAATTTCCGTTTTCCAAAAGCCATAACCGCAATTTTAGTAGGAATTGGACTTTCAATGAGTGGATTATTGATGCAAACTCTGTTCAGAAATCCGTTAGCTGGACCTTACGTTTTAGGATTGAGTTCTGGTGCGAGTTTGGGTGTAGCGTTTGTAATTTTAGGAACTGGATTTTTACCAACCTTCATCGCATCCTTCTTTTTATCAAATTACGGATTAATTCTGGCTTCGAGTTTAGGAAGTTTATTGGTTTTTATGGCTGTTTTATTGGTATCGAAAAAACTAAAAGACACCATGGCAATTCTTATTGTTGGATTAATGTTTGGAAGTTTTACAAGTGCCATTGTTTCTGTTTTATCCTACTTTACTTCGGCTGAAAAATTACAGAAATTCACTTTTTGGGCGATGGGAAGTATTTCGAATTTATCCTGGAATGAAATTTCGCTTTTATCTGTTTTTGTTATTATCGGAATCGGAATTAGTTTCATGGTTATCAAACCTTTAAACGCATTACTTTTAGGAGAAAAATATGCACAAAGCATCGGAATCAACTATAAGAAAACTCGTTTTTTAATTATTATCGCCACCAGTATTTTAGCTGGAAGCATCACCGCTTTTGCTGGTCCGATTGCATTTATAGGTTTAGCAGTGCCACACATGGCGAAATTGTTGTTTCAAACTAGTAATCATTTTGTGTTGTTTTGGAGTACGCTTTTACTTGGCGCAATTGTGATGCTTTGTTGTGATACGATTGCTCAAGTTCCAGGAAATGATATTACATTACCAATAAATGCGATAACCTCAGTAATTGGAGCGCCAGTAGTGATTTGGTTGTTAGTTAGAAAGAAACGATTTTAATCATGACCCAACAAAATTTCACCATACAAGTACAAAACCTTTCGATTGGCTATAAGTCAAAATCGGAAACGATTACTATTGCTCAAAACATTAATCTTGGTTTAGAAAAAGGGAAATTAATTGCTTTAATTGGTGAAAACGGAATCGGGAAATCAACATTACTAAAAACATTAACAAGAATCATTCCACCTTTACAAGGTGAAGTTTCTTTACTCCATAAGTCACTTCAAAGTTATAAACCGCTTGATTTAGCGCAAGAATTAAGCATCGTGTTAACTGAAAAATTGCCTCCAAGTAATTTAACCGTTTACGAAATCATCGCTTTAGGAAGGCAGCCATATACTAATTGGTTAGGTACTTTATCCGAAGAAGATACAATCAAAATTGAAGAAGCTATTTCGTTAACCGAAATCCAAAATTTAGTTCATAAAAAACACGATGAAATTAGCGATGGACAATTGCAAATTGCTTTGATTGCTCGAGCTTTAGCGCAAGATACTTCGATTATTATTTTGGACGAACCTACAACGCATTTAGATTTGGTTCACAAAGCGACTTTATTAAAATTGTTGCAAAAACTCACGCACGAAACAGGAAAAACCATCCTCTACTCTACGCATGATATTGATTTAGCGATTCAAATGACAGACGAAATGATTGTGTTTACGCCAACTCAAATTGTACAAGACCAACCCTGTAATTTAATTCAAACTGGGATTTTTAATACCTTATTTGATACCGAACATTTAACTTTTGATGCTTCCATTGGTAAGTTCAAAATCAAATAATTATACATCAAAACCACTAACTTCCAAAACTTCTCCTGCTTTTAAGTCATTCAAATGAATGTTTCCTACTCGCACACGAACCAATCGCAACGTAGGAAACCCAACCGCTGATGTCATTTTTCTAACTTGACGAAATTTTCCTTCGGTCAAAGTAATCGAAACCCAAGACGTTGGTCCGTGACGTTCATCTCGAATCTTTTTGCCGCGTTCGCCTAAATTGGGAATAGATTCTAATTTGAAAGATTTGCACTTTTTGGTTTTGTATTTTTTACCATGTAAACCGATTTCAACTCCGTTTCTCAATTGTTCGACGGCTTCTTCAGTAATTAATCCATCTACTTGAGCGTAATATTCTTTTTCTACTTTTTTGCTTCGGACAATTTCACTCATCATGCCGTCAGTGGTTAACAAAAGTAAACCTTCTGAATCTTCGTCTAAACGACCAATTGCCATGGTGTTTTCGGGAAAATCGTATAATTCGCCCAATAACTTTTTCTTGCGTTTTAATTGGTAAATAAACTGCGACAAATAACCGTAAGGCTTATGAATAAGGAAATGATGATGCATCAGGTTTTTATAAATTGTAATTTCTGCTTCCAAATTTAACAATAAAATTATGTAACAAGTAATATCTTTGCCTTCTTTAAATCAAAAATAAATGAAATACTATTACACCTTACTTTTTATCGTTTTATCAATATTGGTTAAAGCACAAACTTCTAAAGGAAAAATAATAAATTCAGAGGGAATTGCTATTTCTGATGTTTACATACAAAATATCCAAAACAAATCGCATGCGCATTCCAATTATAAAGGAGAATTCAATTTAGAAAGCTCAAAAATTGGTGATAGTATTAGTTTGCTTCACAAAAATTTTGACGAAAAGCGAACTGTTCTTTCAGAAGTTGGAATTTACACATTAATTCCAAAAGCTGTCAGTTTGAAAGAAGTAGTTATTACAAATGAATTAAATCATTTACACGAAATTTCTAAAATAGATTTAAAAACAAATCCAGTAAATTCACCACAGGAATTATTACGTATTGTTCCAGGTTTATTCATTGGACAACATGCTGGTGGTGGAAAAGCAGAACAAATTTTCTTACGCGGTTTTGATATAGATCATGGAACTGATATTGCCATCAATGTTGACGGAGTTCCAGTAAACATGGTTTCTCATGGACACGGACAAGGTTATGCTGATTTGCACTTTTTACAACCGGAAACCGTAGATAATGTTGATTTTGACAAAGGTTCTTATTTTGCAAACAAAGGCAATTTAGCCACCGCTGGATATGTAGATTTCAATACAAAAGAACGAATAAAAAGTGATGAAGTGGCAATAGAAATTGGACAATTTAATACACAACGTATTCGAGGAATGTTCAATTTATTGTCTTCTGACAAAGAAAGTTTGTACTTCTCAGGTTCTTTTTTACAAACAGATAGTTATTTTGATTCGCCTCAAAATTTCAATCGAACTAATCTATTTTCTAAATACACTTTGTATAACGAAACTTCTAAGTTATCGTTTTCTGTTTTTCATTTTGACAGCAAATGGAATGCTTCAGGGCAAATTCCACAAAGAGCTGTTGATCAAGGTGTAATTGGAAGATTTGGTGCTATTGATGACACAGAAGGTGGAAACACGAGTCGAAGTATTGTAAATATGAAACATGAAAAACAATTGTCTGAAAACTCGAGTTTGAAAACCAATGCTTATGTTTCGTTATATGATTTTGAATTATATTCTAATTTTACTTTTTTCTTGGAAGATCCAATTAATGGTGACCAAATTAGACAAAAAGAAAAACGAACTACTTTCGGATTGAATTCAGAATTTAACAAACATACTTCTATCAAAAATACACCTTTTAACTATCAATTAGGAATTGGTTTACGACAAGATAAAGTAGATGATATTGAACTTTCTCATACTGCAAATCGAGTTACAACACTACAAAACATTATGCTTGGCGATGTTAATGAAACTAATTTATCAGGTTATGCAAATACGGAATTCAAATTCGACAAATTAATTCTTAATGCAGGACTTCGTTATGATTATTTTAAATTTGATTACTATGATAAATTGAGTCCAACCTATTCAAATGAAGCTATAAATAAAGGAATTTTAAGTCCTAAATTGAACTTTCTTTACAAACACAATGACAAACTTCAACTATTTTTAAAATCAGGAAAAGGATTTCACAGTAACGATACACGTGTAAAAGTAGCAAATGGTGGAAGAAAAACATTACCTGCTTCGTATGGTTCTGATTTAGGTTTTGTATGGAAACCAACACCAAAATTAATTTTCAATTCGGCTGTTTGGTATTTATTTTTGGAACAAGAATTTGTTTACGTGGGCGACGCTGGAATCGTAGAACCAAGTGGAAAAACCGTAAGAAAAGGAATCGATTTTGGTTTACGTTATCAGTTTACCGATTGGTTATTCTTAAATGCTGATTACACTTATACTGATGCCAAAAGTACTGAAGAGCCAAGTGGAAATGATTATATTCCGTTAGCACCAAAAAGTACTTTTATGGGAAGTTTGAGTGTGATTAAAAATCGTTTTTCAGGTTCATTTAAAAGCAGATATTTAGGAGATAGACCTGCAAATGAAGATTATTCTTTAACCGCAAAAGGTTATTTTGTTACCGATTTGAATTTGAATTATACATTTAAAAATTTCACTGCAGGAATATTAATTGAAAACATTTTTAATACTAAATGGAACGAAACCCAATTTGAAACCGAATCGCAACTACAAGGAGAAACTTCATCAGTTACTGAAATTCATTTTACGCCAGGAACGCCATTTAATTTTAGAACGGTTTTGAGTTATAAATTTTAATTATTCCGAAAAATAGTAGTACTTTTAACTTCAGATATTTAAATTATTTATGCCAGAATCAATGCTTATTTTAGTTACATTTATTGTTGCACTTGCCATTGGAATTTTCCTTGGAAAGTTGCTTTTTACTGCCAAATCACAATCCGAAAAATCAGGTTTAGAAGAACGAATTAACGGACTTTTAGGTCAAATTGAACAATTAAAAATTCAATTTCAAACCGAGCGAAATCAGTTTGAAAAATCGCTTTTACAACTTACTTCCGAAAAAGATAACCTTCAGAAAGAAAAAGAATCGTTAGCCATTCAATTGGCAAAAAAAGAAAATGATTTTGACAATCTTTGGGAACGAAATAAAGAACAAAAGCAAGAAGTAGAAGAACTTCAAGAAAAATTTACCAAAGAATTTGAAAACTTAGCTAACAAAATTCTAGAAGAGAAAACGGTAAAATTCACCGAGCAAAACAAGGAAAATCTTAAAAATATTCTTTCTCCTTTACAAGATAGAATTCAACTTTTTGAAAAGAAAGTCGAAGACACCCACAAAGAAAGTATTGATTATCACGCAGCCTTGCGCCAACAAATTTTGGGACTTCGCGAAATGAACGAACAAATGAGTAAGGAAACCATCAATTTAACCAAAGCCTTAAAAGGTGATAGTAAAATGCAAGGAAATTGGGGCGAATTGGTCTTAGAACGTGTTTTAGAAAAATCAGGATTAGAGAAAGATAGAGAATATTTCGTGCAACAAAGTCACACAACTGAAGATGGAAGTCGTGTTTTTCCAGATGTAATCATCAATCTTCCTGATGGTAAAAAAATGATTATCGATTCAAAAGTAACACTTACGGCTTACGAACGTTACATTAACGAAGAAGATGACAGCCTGAAAAATCAGCATTTAAAAGAACACGTGGTTTCAATTAATCGCCATGTGGAACAATTGGGCAACAAAAATTATCAGGATTTATACCACATGGAAAGTCCCGATTTTGTATTGCTTTTTATTCCAATTGAATCAGCTTTTGCAGTTGCTTTAAATGAAGACACAACCCTATACAACAAAGCTTTTGAGAAGAATATTGTAATTGTTACACCTTCTACCCTTTTGGCTACTTTACGCACGATTGATAGTATGTGGACAAATCAAAAACAGCAAGAAAATGCAATTGAAATTGCGCGTCAGGCGGGTGCTTTATATGATAAGTTTGAAGGATTTGTTGGCGATTTGATTAAAATTGGAAAAAAAATGGACGAAGCCAAAATTGAATATGGTAACGCCATGAACAAATTAGTTGACGGAAAAGGAAATTTAATTACCAGCGTTGAAAAATTAAAGAAAATGGGGGCTAAAGCTAAAAAAGCATTACCCGAATCGGTTTTAAAAAGAGCTGAAAACGAAGAAAATTTATTAACAGAAGAAAATAACTAACACATGAACACAGCAAGAAAAATTTTGGTTTACTTTCTATTGGCGGTAACCATAGGTTTAATAGGTTATACCTTGTTTATTTACAATTTCACCTTGAGCGATGGTGTTAGAAGTGGCGTTTTATCGAAATTTAGCAATAAAGGTGTTATTTTCAAAACTTGGGAAGGCGAACTAAATGAAGGTTTTGGAGCTACCCGATTTTTCCCATTTTCAGTTGAAGATGGTGAAGAAAAAGTCATAGAAGATTTAAAAAAATACCAAGGTCAATATGTGAAATTGGAATATAAAGAACGTATCAAGACATTACCTTGGTGGGGAGATACACATTATTTTATTGTAAAAGTAACCCCTGAACAATCCCCATATTTTAATAGTAAATAGATGGAAACAGCCAATACAGTTAAAGCATCAAAAATTACGTTATCGGAATTAATGTTGCCGTCTCACTCCAACTTTAGTGGAAAAATCCATGGAGGCTATTTGTTGAAGCTTATGGATCAAATTGCTTTTGCTTGTGCTTCAAAATATTCGGGATGTTATTGCGTAACGGCTTCTGTTGACACGGTTGATTTTTTAAATCCGGTGGAAATTGGCGAATTAGTAACTTTGAAAGCTTCAGTAAATTACGTTGGGAAAACTTCGATGGTTGTGGGCATTCGAGTAACATCGGAACACATTCAAACAGGAATTAAAAAACATTGTAATTCGAGTTATTTTACAATGGTTGCCAAAGACGAATTGGGAAATAATGTAAAAGTTCCAAAATTGATTATTTCCAACATGGAAGAAGTTCGTCGTTTTTATGACAGTATCAATCGTATTGAAAATAAAAAGAAATACAAAGAATTGGAAATGACTTTTGATTATCATTCAGAAGATGCAATCAATAATTTAAAAAATTACAATGTAGAAATTGCAGAAAAACTAACAAATAATTAGTTATTAGACTATAAAAATTTTGTCATTTTAAAAAAAAAGTTATATTTGTTGTTACAAAAACAAACAAAACCTACTAATATGACAAAAAAATACGCAATTCTATCCTTTTTTGCTATTTCGCTACTTTTTGTGTTTTCCTGTACAGATAATGACGACGAAGAATATATACCAATATCTCCTGTTACTGTTGACTTAACTCAAGTTCCTTACGAAAATTTATCGGATTATCATTTTTTTGAAGGTGAAATGAAAGATCAAAAACCTTCGTTAGATGTTTTACCTTACATTCCTGCAAGTACACTTTTTACAGATTATGCTCATAAAAAGAGATTCATTTGGATTCCAAAAGGTGTAAAATCAACATATAATGGAGATGGAAATGTTTTAGAACTTCCTGTGGGTTCGGCAATTATAAAAACATTTTATTATGACAATGTTCAGCCTGAAAACACAACTCGAATCATTGAAACTCGAATAATGATTAGAAAATCTACGGGATGGATTTTTGCAGAATACATATGGAATGAAGCACAAACTGAAGCAACATTAGATATGTCTGGAAGTTTCACAAATATTGAATTTGTAAATGAAAATGGGGATTTGTTAAATGTTAACTATAGAATTCCATCAGAAACAGAATGTTTGACTTGTCACAAAAGAAATGACCAACCTATTCCAATTGGAATCAAGCCGCAAAACCTAAATTTCAATTACAATTACGGTGTAGAAACAAAAAATCAGTTACAAAAATGGATTGAAAATGGGCTACTAGAAAACACTTTACCCGAAACAATCAATTCAACTGTAAACTATAACGACACTAGTCAACCGTTAGAACTAAGAGTACGCTCATATGTAGATATGAATTGTGCACATTGCCATCATGAAGGTAGTCATTGTGATTATAGACCTATTCGACTTGCATTTGATGAAACAACAAATCCTGCAAATTTAGGAGTCTGTATTCCGCCTCAAGAAGACATTAATAGCGCTCTAACTAATATTATTACACCAGCTAATAAAAATCGTTCAGTAATGTATTATAGATTAAGTGCCACTGACGAAAGTGTTAGAATGCCATTACTAGGTAGAAGCATTGTCCATACAGAAGGTATTGAATTATTAGAACAATGGATCAATACATTAGAACCTTGCGATTAATTAAAAACAACCCTCTAACCAATACTTTATGAAAAAAACATTACTTTTAATTGGAATACTTTTCGGAAGTTATTCCTTTTCTCAAAACACCTGCGAAACTGCTGTAGTAGTTTCAGCTGGATCACATGTTGTAGGCACTTTAGACGGAACCCCTTCTGCATTAGCTTGTGCTGGGAACGTAAATACACAAACTACAAAATACTCTGAATGGTACAGATATACACCTACAATTAATTATACTGTTACTATAACAACTGATTTAGCAATAAACTCTGGTGGAGACACTAATTTTAATGTTTATTCTGGTGGTTGTGGTGCTTTAGTTTGCCATTCTGGGGATGATGATAGCGGGTCAGTAGGTACAGGATATCTTTCTGTTGCAACTTTTTCTGCAATGGCAGGAACCACATATTATATTGCTTTTGATAATAAATGGAGTGCTGCTGGTTTTACTTTTCAATTAATCGAAAACACATATACACCTCCAATACCTGCGCCAGTTAGTTTTACAGCACAAGCCATTCCTACAATTTCTGGTAGCTATTTAAATTGTGCAGTTGACATGAATGGTGACTATCTAGATGATATTGTTGCAGTATCTTCAACAAATGTTCAAATACATTATCAATTAACTTCTGGAGGATTTTCAAATAGCACTATCACTACTACTGCTGCTGATTTTCTTCCTTCATGGAGTATCGCTGCAGGTGATTTAGATAAAAATGGATTTAACGATTTAGTTTATGGAGGAGGAAGTGGTGTTACCTTTATGAAAGCTAACGCAACCGGAACAGGATTTACAGAAATTTCTGGACCTCAATATGTATTTTCACAACGATCTAACATGGTTGATATTAATAATGATGGTCATTTAGATACATTTGTTTGTCATGATGTTGATCCAAATGTTTATTACCTAAATGATGGTTCAGGAAACTTAACTTTTTACCAAGGAGGATTAGGCGATCATTCAGAAGGAGGAAATTATGGTTCTGTATGGGTAGATTATGATAATGATGGCGATCAAGATTTATTTATAGCAAAATGTAGAGGTGGAGCTTCAACCGCAAAAGTGAACGAATTACACCAAAACAACGGAAGCGGTGTTTTTACAAATGTTTCTGTAGCTTCAAATATGGCTGACCCAGTTCAAACATGGTCTTCAGCTTGGAATGATTTTGATAATGATGGAGACATGGATGCATTAATTGGAGCAAGTTCAAACGCTGATGGACATCACAAATTAATGAGAAATAATGGCAATGGAACTTTTACTGATATAACTGCTGGTTCTGGTTGGGATACAAATACAAGCTTAAACATCGAACATATAACTTATGATTTTGATAACGACGGATTTACAGATGTAATGGGTGGTGGAAATAAAATCATGAGAAACAATGGTAATATGACATTTTCTCCATTTAATATAGGTTTTGTACCAGGTCCAGTAGGGGATTTTAACAATGATGGATTTGTTGATGTTCAAAGTGGTTCAACGATATATTACAGCAACGGAAATGGAAATAATTGGATAAAATTTAACCTTCAAGGCATACAAAGCAATAGAAATGGTATAGGAGCAAGAATTGAAATATATGGCCCTTGGGGAAAACAAATTAGAGATGTTAGAAGTGGTGAAGGTTTTAGAAATATGAGTACTTTAAATGTTCATTTTGGGATTGGTTCTGCAACAGCAATAACACAAGTTGTGGTTTTATGGCCATCAGGTGTAGTTGACGTTATTAACAACCCTACTGTTAATAGTGCTTTAAATGTTATTGAAGGTTCTAGTCCTTTAAGTTTAGTTGATAATGGAAATTCTAAAATTATCTTATATCCAAATCCTACAACCAACTTGATTACACTTTCTAATAGTGAAGTACTAAATATTAAAAATATTTCTGTTCTTTCAACTTTAGGAAAAATAATTAAAACAGGAAATTTAAATAATGGAAGTTTCGATGTGTCAGATTTAGCAGAAGGATTATATATCTTATCAATAGAAACTGAAGATGGTAATAAATATGCTGAAAGTTTTATAAAGAAAAATTAATGTTTTCTAATCATAAAAAAAGCCTCTTTAAAGAGGCTTTTTTTATGATTAGAAAACTTCGTTCTCTTTTAATTTTTCCATGTTGTTTACCATTTGAAGCTCGTCAACAAATTTTTGAATTTTACCATTCATAACTCCATCCATATCAAAAACGTCTAAACCAATTCTATGATCAGTTACACGACCTTGAGAATAGTTATAGGTTCTAATTTTTGCCGAACGGTCACCTGAACTTACTTGCGAAGAACGTTTAGTAGCATCTTCCGCTTGTTTGATGGCTAATTCTTTTTCGTACAAACGAGAACGCAATACTTCCATTGCTTTATCTTTGTTCTTATGTTGCGATTTTTGATCCTGACATTGCGCCACTAATCCAGTTGGAATATGCGTTAAACGAACCGCAGACTTGGTAGTATTTACCGACTGACCTCCAGGACCAGACGAACAGAAAAAGTCAACACGAACATCGTTCATATCAATTTGTACATCAAATTCTTCTGCTTCTGGTAAAACCATTACCGTTGCTGCCGAAGTATGCACACGACCTTGTGTTTCAGTTTGAGGAACTCGTTGTACACGGTGTACTCCTGCTTCAAATTTCAAAGTTCCGTAAACGTCTTCTCCTGTTACTTCAAAAATCACCTCTTTGAATCCACCAGAAGTTCCTTCACTAACATCTACTACAGAAGTTCTCCAACCACGTGCTTCGCAATATTTAGTGTACATACGAAATAAATCTCCTGCAAAAATAGAAGCTTCATCTCCACCAGTACCCGCACGAATTTCAACCATTACGTTTTTCGCGTCTTCTGGATCTTTAGGAATCAACATGAATTTGATTTCTTCTTCCAATTGTGGTAAACGCTCTTTAGCTTCGTCTAATTGCATTTTGGCCATTTCTACCATTTCGGCATCAGAACCATCTGCAATAATTTCGTTAGCTTCTTTTATATTTCCATCAAGAGTTATGTACTCTTCACGTTTTTCAACTAAACCTTTAAGGTCTTTGTATTCTTTATTTAATTGTACGTAACGCTTTTGATCCGCTATTACATCAGGCTGAATAATTAAGTCTGAAATTTCGTCAAAACGTTGTTTTACATATTGTAATCTATCTAACATAGCTGTTATTTATTTTGGAGTGCAAAGTTACAATTTTAGTTTAAAGTTCAAAAATTTAAGTTCCTAAACTTAGGAATAAAGTTTCTACTTGAAAATCAACTCGTTAAAAATATTATTTAAAATAAGTCTAAATAAATTTTGTGAATTCATTTTGACTCAATATTTTTGTGATATTATTTTAATTTAATCTTAATAAGAATGAAAAACATAATTATTACATCACTTTTACTAACCTCTGTACTAACTTTTAGTCAAGAAAAAAATGATTCAATAAAAGTTTTAAGAGAAGTTACAGTTGAAGGCACAAGAGAAAACAAGTACAAAAAAGAAAGCAGTACAACCGTTTCTAAAATGCCTTTGAAGGATATTGAAAATCCACAAGTGTACAATTCTATTCCTGCAAATCTTTTAAAAGAACAAGTAGTAACAAACTTTAACGACGCACTAAAAAACGCAACAGGTGCAACCAGACTTTGGGAATCAACTGGTCGTAATGGTGATGGAGCTGAATATTACTCAATGCGTGGTTTTGCTGTTCAACCCTCAATGGTAAATGGATTACCTGCTTTAACGAATACCACAATTGATCCAATTAACATCGACAACATTGAAGTTATCAAAGGTCCTTCAGGAACATTGTTTGGAAGTAGTGTGATTTCCTATGGTGGATTAATTAACGTAGTAACTAAAAAACCACATCAAGTTTTTGGTGGTGAAATCAGTTACAACAACGGAACCTATGGCAGCAATCGTGTTACTGCAGATGTAAATCTTCCACTTAATGAGAAAGCTGCGATTCGTGTGAATTCAGCCTACACTACAGAAGAATCTTTCCAAGATGCTGGATTTTCAAATTCTTTCTTTTTAGCGCCGTCTTTAAAATATGAAGTTAACGACAAATTGACTTTCTTAGTAAACACAGAATTTTACAACAACACTTCAGCAAAAGCGAGCATGATTTTCTTGAGTCGCTACTCACCTCTTTCATTTGATTCAATGGAATTGTTTGATAGAAATTACAAAAGATCGTTTACATCAAATGACTTAACTATGAACAACAACTCGTTCAACATGCAAATGCAAGCGCTTTATAAGTTATCGAACAATTGGACTTTACAAACGGTTTTATCTAAAAGTTCAACAAAAACAAACGGATATTATCACTATTTATGGGATTCCGCAAATGGTGATGAATTCACAAGATTTATTTCTAAAGCTGATGGAACGTTTTACACTACCGACATCCAACAAAATTTCATAGGCGATTTCAAAATCGGAAACATGAGAAACCGTTTAGTTGCAGGATTGGATTATTACAATTCGAGATTGATTAACGGTGGTTCAGGTTGGGTTTCTAACGGAATTGTTTCATTAGTTAACGGAACAGACAGTGGAGTTTTAACACAAGCTGGAACTGACGCTCTTTTAACCGGAAGTTTTGCCGGAAATACAGAAGCCAACCAAGAAATTATGAGTGCTTATGTTTCAGATGTATTGAATATCACCAATAAATTATCGGTAATGGCAAGTTTACGTTTGGATTATTTTGATGGAAAAACGTCTCAATATGATAGCGAAGAAACAAAAGGTCAAGTAGCTTTATCTCCAAAATTTGGTGCCGTGTATCAAATCGTAGAAAACAAAGTATCTGTTTTTGGAAATTATATGAATGGATTTAAAAACGTAGCTCCAACAACGGTTGCCGATTTAGATGGAAGCAATCCAAGAATCAAAGAATTCGATCCAGAACAAGCGAATCAGTTTGAAGTGGGTTTAAAAACAAGTTTGTATAAAGATATTATTTCAGCTTCGGTGAGTTATTATGACATTAGAGTGAAAGACCGTGTAATTACTGATCCAAACAACATCAATAACTCGATTCAAGGTGGTGAAGTAGAAAGCAAAGGTGTTGAAGTAAGTATTGTTGCCAATCCAATTAAAGGATTAAACGTTATTGCAGGTTTTAGTCATAATGAGGCAGAAGTTACGAAAGAATCTCCTGGCGATGGTTATTTAGGATTACGTCCAGAAGAAGCAGGTCCAGAAACGTTAATGAATTTATGGGCTAATTATACAGTAACTGAAGGACAATTAAAAGGTTTAGGAATTGGTTTTGGCGGTAACTACGCTAGCGAATACAAAACTTTGAACAGAGCGAACACAGGAACTTTCGCTTTACCTGATTACACGGTTTTAAATTCGGCTGTATCGTATGACAACGACAAGTTTAATGTGTCTTTAAAATTGAATAATATGTTGAATGAGAAATATTATTCAGGTTGGTCAACGGTTACACCTCAACGTTTACGCAGTATTACAGCTGGTGTTACTTATAAATTTTAGTTTATTTTCTGTTTAGTTTAAAGCAAGCTCCTCATTTCGGTGGGGAGTTTTTATCGTAATCACATGCAAAAATCAAGTTTCAAAAAAGGCATTCGAAAACTACATCTTTGGTTAGGTTTATCAACCGGTTTAATCGTTTTTATCATTTCGATTACGGGTGCGATTTATGTATTTCAGGAAGAAATCACGAATTACCTTCGAAAAGATGCCATTTATCATCACGAATCGAATATCGCCAACAAACAAACGCTTTCGCTTAAAGTTTTAGAGCAAAAAGTAGATGCATTTACCAATGAAAAATATCCGATTCACTGGGTAGCGGTTCCTATTGATAAAAGCCGAAGCTACATTTTCTATTACTACGAAAGAAATCCGGAAGGTTGGAATTTTTACGAAGAATATGTCGTTTACAAATCGGTTTATGTGAATCCGTTTACGGGCGAAATTCGTGGTGTTTATGATGAAACGACTGATTTTTTCAACATCATTAAATCGATTCACTTCAGTTTTATGCTGAAAACCGATTGGGGAACGTATGTTTGTGGTATTCCGACATTAATTTTTGTTTTCATGCTGATTTCGGGGATAATTTTGTGGTGGCCGAAAAACAAAAACGCTAGAAAACAACGCTTTGCTTTCAATTGGAAAAACGTAAAAAGTTGGAAACGTAAAAACTACGATTTGCACAACATTTTAGGATTTTATGTTTCTTCATTAGCTTTTGTGGTTGCCTTTACAGGATTGTTTTATGCGTTTTTCTTTATTCAAGCGATTTTATACTTCGTATTTTCGGGAGGAAGCACAACATATCCTGATTTTTCGCACATTAAAACCAAAGCACCAATCGAAATGCGAAACGAACACACGTTGGATAAAATTGGTAAAAAAGTCGAAGAATTATATCCTGATGCGTTTCAATACAGTTTGGATTTTGGTTACGAACATTTAGACGACCACGAACATCCGAATTATGATGTGTTTGTGAAACAACTCTCCTACTCGTATCACGTGAATCACAGTTTGATTTTTGATGAAAATTCGGGAGAATTATTGCACCAACATTCACATCACGACAAGAACTTGGGCGAAAAAGCGGTAGCTGCGAATTACGATATTCACATTGGAGCCATTTTTGGTATTTGGAGCAAGATTTTAGCGTTGATAATTAGTTTAGTTTGCGCGTCATTACCAGTTACAGGGTTCTTAATTTGGTGGGGAAAACGAAATAAAAAGTAAAACTATGTGTTGCAATTATTCCATTTTAAAACAAACCCAAAACGGCATGCTGATTTTCTTGAAAGGTTGTGGCAATTACCAATTAACCTTCAATAACCTCAACTTTAGCCTTACCGAAGACGAATTAATTGCGTTTGCAAATTACCTAAAACGTATTGATATCGACTATTGGGAAAAGGAATACGAACACTCCATTTATAAAAAGAAAATTCCCATACCAACGTTGCAAAGCAATTTCATTATTCTCATTAATCGATTAGAATTGTATGAATTACTCGTACTCATCAACTTCGAAAACACAAACGAAATGTTAAGTTATAACGATTTAAAAAATGGGATATTTTGGAATTGAAGCTCACTTTGGTGGGCTTTTTTTGTTATTTAACCGATTAAAATTTCATTTGATAATTTGTAAGATTTTTTTCTTATTTTTGAAAAAAGATAAATCAGATGTTTGTCAGACATATACACCCAAAATTGGGTAGCTATGTATGATTTTGTCAGACATATATATGTTTATTATGTGTTATTAGAGAAGAACTCACTATGAAATTAAAAAAACTTCTACAGGATGGATATTTCCCAAAAGAACTTCCACCACCTTTTCATACAAAATCCTTTGGAGAAAAATCAAGGTTTGTAATTTCAAAATGGCAAAAATTATTAGCTGATGAGCAATTACAAAAACCAGGTGAATTACCAAAAGATGCAAAAAATAGATTTAATGAAAATTTCACTCAAAAATATGGAAGCTCAAAATTGATTGAATATAGTATTTCTAAAGGTGTATATTCTAGAAGAAAACTTGAAATTCCAAACCCTAAGCAATATCTTGACTTATCACAAGCCATAGTTGATAATTGGAAAATTATTAGTGATACGTATAAAATAAGCTCTTACTCAGAAAGTAAACCTGTTTTACACAAAGCAAAGCGCTCCATAAGAACAAAAAGTAAATCGTGGAATAACTTTAAATTTGAGCTTATTGAAAAATCTTTTAATAGAAAAGTTGAACTTAAAATAGATATTTCAAATTTTTATCCAACTATATATACTCATTCAATACCTTGGGGCTTACTTGGCAAAGTTGATGCAAAAAAGTATTTCAAAATTAAAAATTCAAAACCTTCTCAATGGGCTACATTGTTAGCTATCGACCCAAAAGCTCAAACATATAGGGTTGCAGATTTTATTGATACATTAGTTAGAAATTGTAACGAAAGGCAAAGTATAGGTATTCCTATTGGACCAGATACTTCATTTCTATTAGCTGAATTAATAGGATGCAGGATTGACTTCGAAATTCATAATAAAATCAACAAAATTTCTCACGAATGTATTAGATATTATGACGATTATTTTTTTTATGTGGATACTCACGGAGAAGCTGAAAATATTTTAAAAATTGTTCAACGAATTTTATATGATTTTCAACTAGAAACAAATGAAAATAAAGTTGGTATTAAAGAAATTCCATTAAGATATATTGAAAATTGGTCAATTACATTATCTAATTTTAAGTTTCAAAACAATGATAAATACGAGCTTAGAAATTATTTTACAATTCTTTACTCTATCGTTGATAGTAATAAATCAAATTCGTCTTGGATTATAAACTATGGATTAACGCGTTTTGAATATGGAAATGTAAAGATTAAAAAAGAGAATTGGCAGATATTTCTATCATTGCTTTTACAAACTATATTAATTGATCCGAGTAATATCAAACAGATATTCAAAATTATATTATCATATAAAACCTATGTCAACCCTAAATCAAAAGAAAGGATTGCATCAGTTTTAGACAAAATTATAACCGAACACATAAGTCTTAATCATTCTTTTGAAGTTTCGTGGTCACTTTGGTTTTATAAGTCATTTAACATCAAATGTAAAAGTGAAACAATCTCATCTGTACTAAAATCTCATGACGAAATCTCAAAATTAGTTGCTTTAGATTTAATTGATTCAAAGCTATTCCTTGGCAAAAAGCCGACATTAACTGAACTTGCTAAATCTTTAACTTCTCAATCGCTATTTGATGAACATTGGATTTTAGCTTATGAATCATATATAAAAAATTGGCTTGACTTTAAAGGGCGGAATATTTTAAACTCAAATGACTTTTTCAATATTCTTAATTACTATGACATTTCATTTTATGATGTAAATCTTCAGCTAAAAACCGAGTTTATAGTTCATCCACCAATAGAATTTGGAGATCCATTTGGAGATTGGCCAAATTTTCATGATGATGATGGTGATGATGAAGACGAAGAAGAAGATGAAGGTGGAGAATACTAACAACACGTAACAGCCGCTACAATTGATGTAGACATTGGGCATAATGGAAAGATATTTCTGTATATTTAGCTTAAGTCCAAATGGAATGGTTTAGGGCAATATAAACCCAAACCTAGCAAAGCCGGCAAAACGTAAAAAAAAGTTATTCACTACTACTCGCCAATACTAAAGCATAAAAAATCCCGAATTCCTCGGGATTTTCTCATTATCCCATTCTCCATTCTCTTCACTCTTAAAAAAACTTCTCAACCTACCATTTGAATTTCAATTCGTTATAAATTTTATTTAAAATAAATCTAAATAAACTTTGTGAATTCATTTTGACTTTATATTTTTGCATCATTATTTTAATTAAATCTAAATAAGATGTATAAAAACATTTTAAAAACTATAGTCCTATTGTCTTCACTACAGGCAATTGCCCAAGAAAACCCTAATGATGTTAGCGAAAACTATTTTACCGTAAACGATACCGTAAAAAAACTAAAAGAAGTAGTGGTTACCGCAAAAAATAATCCATCAAAATCTTCAGTAAACAGAGCAGGAATCAAAGAAAAAGATTTACCTCAAGCGGTTCAGGTTATTGGAGCAGAAATCATTCAACAACAACAATCCATTCGTTTGAGTGATGTGGTTAAAAATGCTAATGGTGTTTATGTAGGTTCGGCTCGTGGTGGCGCTCAAGAATCGTTTTGGTCAAGAGGTTACGATATGTCGGCAAACAACATGTTTAAAAATGGATTTCGTTTCAACAGCGGTTCTATTCCAGAGGTTTCTTCGTTAGAAAAAGTAGAAATCTTAAAAGGAAGTGCAGCACTTTTATACGGAAATGTAGCGCCTGGAGGAATTATGAACATGGTTACCAAAACACCTAACTTTAAAACTGGTGGCGAATTCACTATGCAAGCTGGAAGCTATAATTTCTACAAACCTTCGGCTGATGTGTATGGTGCTTTTAATAATTCGATTGCGTTTCGCTTTAATGGTTCGTATGAAAATTCAGAAAGCTTTAGAGATTATGTTACTAAAGAACGTTACTACGTAAACCCTTCCCTACTTTTTAAAGTGAGCGATAAAACAGAAATCACGCTTCAAGCCGATTATTTAAGCGACGATTGGACACCTGATTTTGGAACAGGTTCTATTATTGCTGATGTACCGAGAAACGCTTATTTAGGAGCAAAATGGTCAAACGGAAACACAAAACAAGCAACCGCTTCTATATTAGTAAATCATGAATTCAATAAAAATTGGAAACTAAATTTTAATTCTTCTTTCCAAGATTACGACAGAGAATCTATTGGTACAGAACGTATTCAACCAAATACAGACGGTAGTGGCGATTGGAATCGTCCGTATGGAAGAAATAAAGCAGTAGAACAAATTTTGGCTAACCAAATTAGTTTACAAGGAAACTTTAAAACAGGAAAAATCAAACACCAATTGTTCACAGGAATCGATACAGAAATTTCGTATGCCGATGCGTACACGTTTAGATTTTTCAATCCTGCTGTGTTAGATGGAAATGGTGATCCAGTAACCGTAACTACTTATGGAAACCCTGTAAACATCTTTGATCCTGCTTTATATGATGCAACTTACGATGGTCCAATTATGCCATCTGAAGTAACAAGAATCGTAAAAACAGAAACTACTCGTTTTGGAGTTTATGCACAAGATTTGATTTCGTTCTCTGACAAATTCAAAGCATTATTAGGTATTCGTTATTCGTACCAAGAAGCAAAACCAGAAACTCATGATAAAGTTAACAACACAATCACTGAAGAAAAAATTCGTAACGACAGAGCTTTTTCGCCAAAAGTGGGATTGATTTACCAACCTACAAAAAGCATTACTTTATTCTCAAGTTATTCGAATTCGTTTACACCAAATACTGGAATAGATATTAATAACGAAGCTTTAGAACCATCAATTATTGACCAAATTGAAGCCGGAATTAAAAACGAATTCTGGAAAGGAAAATTAACTACAAACGTTACTTTATACCAAATTGTAAACAGCAATTTAGTTCAAACGGCAGAATTTGACGCAAACGGAAACATCAATACAAATCCAAACCTTAAAGCGTTAAGCGGTGAAACAACCAGTAAAGGAATCGAATTAGACATTACGTACAAACCAATAGACGATTTCAATATTATGGCAGGTTACAGCTACAACGACATGCGTTATACAGAAACAACTGGATTAACTGGAAGTTTTATCGAAGGCGATCGTTTAGTAAGAACACCACAACATACGGCTAATTTAAGTTTCTTCTATACCGTTCCAACAGGAATGTTCAAAAATGTATCAGTTGGTGCTATTGGAAACTACATTGGAGACAGATTTGGTGGTTGGAACAATCAAGTAGATCCAACACGACCAAACGGAATTTGGGATAGAGAAATTCCTGTAAATGGCTACACAACTATTGATGTATCTTTGGGCTACAATTGGAAAAAATTTACATTACTATGTAAATTATCAAATATTACAAACGAGTTAAACTATACATTGCACGAAAATTACAGTGTAAATCCAATTGCTCCAAGACAAATTTTAACTTCGTTACGTTATAAATTTTAAGAACTCAATCAGCACAAAAAAATGAAACAAAAATTAGTTAGAGACATTCACCGCGATTTTGGTTACTTCTATGTAGGATTGATTATTTCGTTTGCTTTTTCGGGAATTTTAATGAACCATAGAGAACATTGGCATCCTGAAAAATACACCATCGAAACCAAAAACATCGAAGTAAAATTACCAGAAGAAAGCCAAATTACAGAAGAATTTGCTGAAAATTTAGGAAAACAATTGGGCATAGATGATAAAATGCGTCGCCACAATGTAAAGAAAGGCACTTTTAAAATTTCGTTTGAAAAACACGATGTAGAAATCGACATGAAAACAGGTAAAGGTGAAATTGTTGCTTTCAACAAAACACCAATTATCAGCCAAACGATGAAGTTGCATAAAACTACTTCGAACTGGTGGATTTACTACTCTGATATTTTTGGAATTTCCTTAATACTTATTGCCATCACGGGAACTTTAATGGTAACCCACGGCAAAAACACCTTTAAACGAAGAGGCTGGAAACTAGCCGTAGCCGGAATAATTTTTCCAATTTTAGTTTTAATTATTTTGAGTTAATAGAAAAGGTTCGCTAGTGCGAACCTTTTTATTTTATAACCATTTAGCAATCTCATCCGCTTGAATACTATGATGTGAAACACGATACACCACTTCCCCATTCTTTAAAACAATAATTTGTGGCGATTGGTGAATTACACTCAATTCATGAGCAATAAAATTAGAAACACTTCGGTACAAAAGCAAATCCAAATAATTAAAATCGGCTTTAGCAATCAATACATCATTTCCACTAACCAAGCGCTCTTTAGCATAAGCACTAATACCACAAGTCACACTATCCTTAAAGATAATTTGAGGTTTTTCATTCGATTTCTCAACAATTTCTCTTACTTGTTGTTCTGTTGTGATGGGATTCCAGTTTTTCATAGTATATTTTTTGTTTCAAGTTTCAAGTTTCAGGTTTCAGGTTTTTGGAACACAGATTGTAAAAATAAGAGTAATCTTTAAAATCTATTATGAACTTTATTCAACGTGAGGCTTGACTTATTTTTTTATATGACTTATATGTTAAATTAACCTTTGTGTAAAAATCTAAGAACTACAAGACAACATCGAACACCCAACTTTATGTCGCGCCCAATCTGGTCGTTTGGCAAACCATTTTTCTTGTTCTAGTTGTTCGTTGTATGGATTTTTTAGTAAAGTATACAATTCATTAATTAGCGAATAATCTTCTTTCTCTGCCGCTTCAATGGCTAATTGTGCCATGTAATTTCGCAATACATATTTTGGATTAATGGTATTCATAGCTTGTTTTCTTTCTTCATCTGAAAGAACTTCTGCTTTAATTTTCTCCAAATACAATTCCATCCAATTCAACCAACTCGTTTTTAATGTCGTTACAATTTTATCGGGTTGGTAAAACGCTATGGTAATTTTAGCTAACGCTTCATCAGAAGTATCTGTTTTTACTACATTGGCCAAGTTGCGATAGAAAATCGTCATATCCGTTTCTGAAGCAGTCAACAAAGTAATTAATTCATCTTGAAAATCGGCATCATATTCCGCTTGTAATCCCAACTTCTGCTGTTGCATTATCGGAAATTGGCTATCAAATTGCTGACTATAACTATTCAATACTTGTTCCATCGAATCAATATCTTCAATCAACGGATACAAAGCATTTCCTAATTGTACTAAATTCCACAAAGCAATATCGGGTTGGTTTCTGAAACGATATCTTCTGCCTTCTGCATCGGTAGTATTTGGTGTCCAATCAGGATCATAATCTTCCAACCAACCATACGGACCATAATCAATCGTAAGTCCTAAAATCGACATATTATCCGTATTCATCACACCATGAACAAAACCAACGCGTTGCCAATGCAACACCATTTCCACCGTTCGATTAACTACTTCCTGATAAAACTGCAAATACTTTTCTTTTCCCGGAACTGTAATTTCAGGATAAAAATACTCAATCGTATAATCAGCTAACGCTTTTAAATTCTTACTATCTTTTCGAGCAGCAAATAGCTGAAAATTCCCAAAACGAATAAACGAAGGCGCTACTCTGCACACTACTGCACCATCTTCATAAGCGGCATTTCCATTGTACAAAACATCTCGTAAAACTTTGTCACCAGTTGTCACCAAGGATAAAGAACGAGTAGTAGGCACACCCAAATAATGCATCGCTTCACTACACAAATGCTCACGTATAGAAGAACGTAAAACAGCAAAACCATCTGCTGTTCTCGAATAAGGTGTTTCGCCTGCTCCTTTCAACTGTAAGGTCCAACGTTGGTTATTATGCAGCATCTCAAACAAATTAATCGCTCTACCATCACCAAGTTGTCCTGCCCAATTCCCAAATTGATGTCCGGCATACGCCATAGCATAAGGTTTTGAATCTGGATAAACAGCACTTCCTGAAACCAAATTTAAAAAATCAAGAGATTGTGTTTCTGCTTGAGAAATCCCTAATAATTCAGCCACCTCATCAGCAACATGAAGCAATTTAGGATGTGATGGAACACGAGGTGATACAAACGAAAAAGCAGCATCAAATACTTGTCGTCTTGTATTAGAAACATTTGAATCGGCAGGCAATTCTTTATTGAAAGTATCGTTAAGGTTTAATTTCATTATAAAAATGGCTTGTTCTTTGCAAAGTTACTCATTGTAAATTTGTAATAAACAGCAATAATCTTCAAATTTTGTTAAAATTACTCGCTAAGTGTAATAAAAAAATCATTTCTGCTACTAACTAATTATATTTGTTTTAGAATTAAAAACCAAAAACCACTTTTTATGAAAAAAATATTGTTTTCAGGTGCTGTTTTATCTTTGATTTTGATGAGTTGCTCATCATCAAAGGTTACTACAAAAGCAGATCTTGGCACTTACATTAACACAATTACTGCTCCAGAATTAAGTAAACACTTATATATTGTTGCTGGTGATGAAATGCAAGGAAGAAATACTGGAGAAGAAGGACAAAAAAAAGCAGGAAAATACTTAATTGAAGAGTATAAAAAAATGGGCGTTTCTTACCCAGAAGCAGCATCAGATTGGTATCAAAAAGTGCCATCTGAATTTATGAAAAGAGGATTTGCTCCAAAATTGAATGATTCAGAAAACATTTGGGCTTTCATTAAAGGTTCTGAAAAACCAGATGAAATTTTAGTAATTTCTGCGCATTACGACCACGTGGGAATGAAAAATGGTGAAATTTATAATGGTGCCGATGATGATGGTTCTGGAACGGTTGCTTTGTTAGAAATTGCACAAGCATTTAAAGAAGCTCAGAAAAAAGGACACGGACCAAAACGTTCTATCTTATTTTTACACGTAACTGGTGAAGAACACGGTTTACATGGTTCAAGATATTATTCAGAAAATCCGTTATTTCCTTTAGCGAATACTATTGCGGATATTAATATTGATATGATTGGAAGACGTGATACATTACATCCAAATACAAATAATTATATTTATGTAATTGGTTCAGACAGATTAAGTAGTGAATTACACACCATTAATGAAGAAGTAAATGCAAAATATACCAAATTAGATTTTGATTACAAATACAACGATAGAAACGATCCTGAAAGAATTTACTACCGTTCTGACCACTACAACTTTGCTAAAAAAGGAATTCCTTCTATTTTCTTCTTTAATGGTATTCATGCAGATTATCACTTACCAAGTGACACGCCAGATAAAATTGAATACGATGCTTTAGCAAAAAGAACACAATTAGCTTTTGCCTTAGCGTGGGAATTAGCAAATCGTCCTGAAAAAATAAAAGTAGATAGAGACGGAAAATAAATCCGAACCTTATAAAAATAAAAACTCCTGATGATTAGTCAGGAGTTTTTTTATGATATTGTGTTTGAAATTAAAATACAAACATTGCTCTTTCGCTCATTAAATCATTTACTTCTTCTGCTACTTGTTCTAAAACAGCTTCATCAGTATGATTCATTAAAACTTTATCGATTAAAGCTACGACAGTTTCCATATCTACTTCAACCAAACCACGAGTTGTGATTGCTGGAGTTCCCACACGAATACCAGAAGTAACAAATGGTGATTTATCATCAAATGGCACCATGTTTTTATTTACAGTAATTTCAGCTTTTACCAATGCATTTTCAGCATCTTTACCTGAAATCCCTTTGTTTCTTAAATCAATTAACATCATGTGGTTATCTGTACCACCTGAAATTAATTTGTAACCTCTTTTATTGAATGCTTCTGCCATTGCTTGTGCATTTTTCTTCACTTGCATAGCATAACGGAAAAACTCATCAGTTAAACATTCTCCAAAAGCAACCGCCTTAGCAGCAATAATGTGCATTAAAGGTCCACCTTGATTACCAGGAAAAACAGACATGTCTAAAACGTGAGACATCATTCTGATATCCCCTTTTGGAGTAGTTAATCCCCATGGATTCTCGAAATCTTTCCCCATCATTATCATTCCTCCTCTAGGACCTCTTAACGTCTTGTGAGTTGTGGTTGTTATAATATGACAATGAGGAACTGGATCATTTAATAACCCTTTAGCAATTAATCCTGCTGGGTGTGAAATATCGGCTAACAATAAAGCACCAACGCTATCAGCAATTTCTCTGAAACGTTTAAAATCCATATCACGAGAATAAGCCGAAGCTCCAGCAATAATCATTTTTGGTTTGTTTGCAGTTGCAATTTCTTGGATTTTATCATAATTCAATACTCCTGTCTCCTCTTCTACTCCATAAAACACAGGATTGTATAATTTTCCAGAAAAATTCACTGGAGAACCATGTGTTAAGTGACCTCCGTGAGATAAATCAAATCCTAAAATAGTATCACCTGGTTTCAAACATGCTGCAAAAACTGCTGTGTTTGCTTGAGAACCTGAGTGAGGCTGCACATTTACATATTCAGCACCAAACAAAGCTTTTGCTCTGTCAATTGCAATTTGTTCTACAATATCTACTACTTCACATCCTCCGTAATATCTTTTACCAGGATATCCTTCAGCATATTTGTTGGTTAAACATGAACCTGCAGCTTCCATTACTTGGTCGCTAACAAAGTTTTCAGAAGCAATTAATTCAATTCCGTGAATTTGTCTGTCTTGTTCATCAAGAATTAGGTCAAAAATTTGTTCGTCGCGTTGCATTGCAATAAATATTCGTTAAAATTAGGTCAAAATTACGAAAAAGGTTTGTTACATTGATAGATAATTTTATATTTGATTCATAATTTTTCAACAACAAACTAACAATACAATTATGCCAAATATAGCAAACGACCCCCTAAGAAGATCTTGGATAAATGTTCCTGAAAATAGTGACTTTCCTATTCAAAATATTCCATTTGGTGTTTTCATTACAAAAGAAGATGTTATCACCATAGGAACCCGAATTGGAAATTGCGCTATCGACATGGGTGCTTTACAACAATTAGGTTATTTTGAAGGTATTGAACTTACAGATGATATGTTCATGCAAGACACACTTAATGACTTTATTTCTGACGGAAAAAAAACATGGCGTTTGGTAAGAAATCGCTTAGCAGAACTTTTCGATGAAAATAACCCAAAATTAAGAGACAACAAAGAGCACAGAGAAGTTGTTATCTTTAAAGTAGAAGATATCGAAATGCTTTTACCTGTTCAAATTGGTGATTATACTGATTTTTATAGTTCAAAAGAACACGCTACTAACGTAGGAAAAATGTTCCGTGATCCAGAAAATGCGTTGTTACCAAACTGGTTACACATTCCTGTAGGTTATCACGGAAGAAGTTCTACGATTGTTCCTTCAGGTATTCCTGTACACAGACCATACGGACAAACGTTACCAAATGGAGAGACTACTCCTGTTTTCGGGCCTTCAAGATTAGTGGATTTTGAATTGGAAACTGCTTTTATTACTACTGATGCGAATTTAATGGGAGAACCAATTCCAGTAGAAGAAGCAGAAGAACACATCTTCGGAATGGTATTATTTAACGATTGGAGTGCGCGCGATATTCAAAAATGGGAATATGTGCCACTTGGACCATTCTTAGCGAAAAACTTTGCTTCATCAATTTCACCATGGATTGTAACAATGGATGCTTTAGAACCCTTTAGAGTAAAAGGTCCTGAGCAATCACCAGAACCATTACCATATCTAAAACAAAAAGGGGCAAAAGCATTTGATATTAATTTAGAAGTTGCGATTCAGCCAGAAAATGCAGTAGAAACTGTGGTTTCTCGTTCTAACTTTAAATACATGTATTGGTCAATGGCGCAACAATTAGCGCATCATACCATTAATGGTTGTAGAGTAAACTCGGGCGATATGATGGGAAGCGGAACAATCTCTGGACCAACAGAAGATTCTTTTGGTTCGATGTTAGAATTGAGTTGGGGCGGACAAAAACCATTAAAAATGAATGATGGTTCTGAACGTAAATTCATCAACGACAACGATACCGTAATAATCAGAGGATATTGTCAAAAAGACAATCTTAGAATTGGTTTTGGAGAAGTTTCAAGTAAATTGTTACCAGCAGTAGAATTGAAATTTTAATTCAAATTTATAAAATACTCAAAACTCCGAAAGACGATTTCGGAGTTTTATTTTTTTAGCCCTGATGGAAGTGGCATCCTTTTTGTTTTTTCTTTAAAAACAAAAAGATAGAACGTACAGCAGGACATAGCTCCAAAAAAATTTTATCTTTGTCAAAATATTTAATTTTATGAAAAAAATTACCCTATTATTTTTATCACTAATCGTCTTTTCTTGCGGTGTAAAGCAAACGCAATCTATGCTAAGTAATGGTGACTATGATGGCGCTATCATTAATGCAGTAGATGCTTTACGTACCAACAAAAACTCAAAAGGCAAACAAGATTATGTCTATTTATTAGAAGAAGCCTTCGCAAAAGCAAAACAACGCGATTTAGAATCATTGAATTTGTTAATCAAAGAAAATAATCCGGCTAACTACGAAAGAATATTTAATCTTTATAATCAATTACACAATCGTCAAGAACGTATTAAACCACTTTTACCACTTCAATTATTAAAAGAAGGTCGAAATGCTATTTTTCCGATGGACGATTATTCGGATGAGTTAATTAGTAGTAAAAATAATCTTTCGGGATTTTTATATGCTAATGCTAAAAAGTTATTGGCCTCTAAAAACAAAATGGATTTTAGACAAGCTTTTGATGATTTAGCGTATTTGGATAAATTAAATCCTGGTTATAAAGATGTTCGTGCTTTAATGGACGAAGCTCAATTCAAAGGAACTGATTTCGTTCATGTTTACACAAAAAACGAAACCAATATGGTAATTCCAGTTCGTTTACAGGATGATTTATTGGATTTTAGCACCTATGGAATTAATGATAAATGGACTGTTTATCACAACAATAAACAGAAAAATATCAATTACGATTTTGGTATGATTGTAAATTTCAGACAAATCAACATCTCTCCAGAACAAGTAAAAGAAAAACAATTCATCAAAGAAAAGCAAATCAAAGATGGTGTTAAAACACTTTTAGATGCCAACGGAAATGTAGTAAAAGATAGTTTGGGCAATCCAATTAAAGTGGATAACATGAAAACTATTACGGTTAGTATTTACGAATTTACACAATTCAAATCGTGTCAAGTAACAGCTAAAGTAGATTATATTGATTTTAGAACTAATCAACTAATAGATGCATTCCCAGTAACAAGCGAATTTATTTTTGATTATATCTACGCCAATTATAATGGTGACAAACGTGCTTGTGAAGAAAATTATTATCAATATTTTGATAGAAGAGCCGTTCCGTTCCCAAGTAATGAACAAATGGTGTATGATACAGGCGAAGATTTAAAAGCCAAGCTAAAAGGAATTATTACCAATAATAAGTTTAGAAGGTAAGTTTTACTTATTTAAAAATTAAAGACAGTTTATACTGTCTTTTTTTATGTCTTGAAGTATCCAAATAAACCAAATCCGACAGTTTTTAAGTCATTTTGACATTGTTTCAAATATAAAACCATTTAAAATCAGTCATTTTGACCGATTTTTCACATTGGAATACATATTGAACAATTCCGAACATAAGCAACAAACTAAAAAGATAATTTAAAAAATGAACATCAATAAATTTACAATCAAATCGCAAGAAGCTTTGCAACAAGCACAGCAAATTGCACAAAGTTTTGGGCAACAACAGCTTGAAAACGAACATATATTCAAAGGAATTTTAGAAGTAGACGAAAACGTAACACCTTTTATTTTGAAAAAACTCAACGTTAATGTGGAGCTTTTCAAAAAAGTATTAGACAGTACGATTCAAAGTTTTCCAAAAGTTTCTGGTGGCGATATTATGTTTTCTCGTGAGGCTGGAACTACAGTAAACGAAGCCGAAATTATTGCTAAAAAAATGAACGACGAATTCGTTTCTATCGAACATTTAATTTTAGCCATTTTCAAATCGAAAAGTAAAGTTGCACAGATTTTAAAAGATCAAGGTGTAACTGAAAAAGGTTTGCAGGCTGCTATCGACGAAATGCGTAAAGGAGAACGCGTAACATCGGCATCGGCTGAAGAAACCTATAATTCTTTGAACAAATATGCCAAAAACCTAAACGAATTAGCCAAAAATGGTAAACTCGATCCAGTAATTGGTCGCGATGAAGAAATTCGTAGAGTTTTACAAATTTTAACGCGTCGTACCAAAAATAATCCGATGTTGGTTGGTGAACCTGGTGTTGGTAAAACAGCCATTGCCGAAGGTTTAGCACACCGAATTGTTGATGGCGACGTTCCTGAAAATCTAAAAGATAAAATCGTCTATTCGTTAGATATGGGCGCATTAATTGCCGGAGCAAAATACAAAGGTGAATTTGAAGAACGATTAAAAGCCGTAGTTAAAGAAGTGACTTCTGCCGAAGGAGATATTGTACTTTTCATTGACGAAATTCACACGCTTGTAGGCGCTGGCGGTGGTGAAGGTGCTATGGATGCCGCTAACATTTTAAAACCTGCTTTAGCTCGTGGAGAATTACGTGCGATTGGTGCAACGACATTAGACGAATATCAAAAATATTTTGAAAAAGACAAAGCACTTGAAAGACGTTTTCAAAAAGTTTTAGTCGATGAACCTGATACTGAAAGTGCGATTTCGATTTTGCGCGGTATCAAAGAAAAATATGAAACGCATCACAAAGTGCGTATCAAAGACGATGCTATTATTGCGGCTGTCGAATTATCGCAACGTTATATTACCAATCGTTTTCTTCCAGATAAAGCTATCGATTTAATGGATGAAGCAGCTTCTAAATTGCGTATGGAAATCAATTCAAAACCTGAAGAATTAGACGTTTTGGATAGAAAAATCATGCAATTGGAAATCGAAATTGAAGCCATCAAACGTGAGAATGATGAAACGAAACTGAAAGTTTTAGGCTTAGATTTAGCCAATTTGAAAGAAGAACGTAACGAAATTTTCACCAAATGGAAATCGGAGAAAGATGTGGTTGACAATATTCAAAATGTAAAACAAGAAATAGAAGATTTCAAAATTGAAGCCGAACAAGCCGAACGCAATGGTGATTACGGAAAAGTAGCCGAAATTCGTTACGGAAAAATTAAAGAAGCTCAAGAACGATTAGATGTTTTGCAAATTCAATTAGCTGAAAACCAAGCAGGAACTTCCTTAATCAAAGAAGAAGTGACTCGTGAAGATATTGCCGAAGTAGTTGCCAAATGGACCGGAATTCCCGTAATGAAAATGCTTCAAGGCGAAAGAGAAAAACTACTTCGCTTAGAAGAAGAATTACACCATAGAGTAGTTGGTCAGGAAGAAGCTATTGAAGCGGTAAGCGATGCCGTTCGTAGAAGTCGTGCCGGATTACAAGACATGAAAAAACCAATCGGTTCGTTCTTATTCTTAGGAACTACAGGTGTTGGGAAAACCGAATTAGCCAAAGCCTTAGCCGAATATTTATTTGACGATGAAAATGCAATGACCAGAATCGACATGAGTGAATATCAAGAACGTCATTCTGTTAGTCGTTTAGTTGGTGCGCCTCCAGGTTATGTGGGTTATGACGAAGGCGGACAATTGACCGAAGCGGTTCGAAGAAAACCATATTCTGTAGTATTATTAGACGAAATTGAAAAAGCACATCCTGATACATTCAATATCTTGTTGCAAGTTTTGGATGAAGGAAGGTTAACCGATAACAAAGGTCGTGTGGCGGATTTCAAAAATACGATTATCATCATGACTTCAAATATGGGAAGTGCTATTATACAAGAGAAATTTGAAAATCTAAAAGGTGGAATTGATGCCGCAACCGAAGCTGCCAAGGTGGAAGTTTTAGGTTTATTGAAGCAAATTGTTCGACCAGAATTTATCAATAGAATTGACGAAATTGTAATGTTTACACCATTAACAAATGCAAATATTAAAGAAATTGTTGGTTTACAGTTGAAAAGCGTTATTAAAATGTTGGCGCATCAACAAATTACAATGGACGCAACACCAGAAGCAGTTGAATACTTGGCACAGAAAGGTTTTGACCCACAATATGGTGCTCGACCTGTAAAACGTGTTATTCAGCGCGAAGTATTGAATCAACTTTCAAAAGAAATATTAGCTGGTAAAGTTACTATTGACAGCATCATTTTGTTAGACAGTTTTGATGGGCAATTGGTTTTTAGAAACGAAAGTGAATTAGTAAAGTAAATAGTTTTTTTCATAGATTTGATTAGTTGAACACTTAGCATCTTAATTGATGTTAGGTGTTTTTTTATTACATTTGAGTAACTAACCAAAAAACTAATTATTATGAACAACATTATTGTAAAAAATGGATTACTTGGAAGTAGTATTGTTTCGGCATTGCTAATATCAATAACCATGTACATGAAATCAAATCCTGAAAAAGAAGTAAGCATGATGATTGGATTTGCTGGAATGCTTCTTGCTTTCATATTTGTTGCATTAGGAATTAAACAACAAAGAAATGCTAGTAACGGATTCATTTCATTTGGAAAAGCTTTTTTAACAGGCTTCTGGATTACTTTAATTATTTCGACAATTTATGTTTTAGTTTGGTTGGTGATTTTGTATAACTTCTTCCCAAATTTTGCAGAACATTATACTGATATGGCTATTGCAAAAGCAAGTCCGGATGAATTGACTAAAGTAACCGAAGAAATGAATTCCTTTAAAGAAATGTACAAAAATCCAATTTGGGTAATCTTATTTACATACATGGAAATTTTGCCATTGGGAATTGTTTTTTCATTAATAAGTGCTTTAATTTTAAAGAAAAAATAAATTTACCTATGAAGCAACCACAAGTTTTCATACCATTATTTTTCATCGGACTAATACTATCAGGAATCAATCCAAAGGAATATTTTACTTGGTTTTTAGAAGTTTCTCCAGCAATTATTGGATTATTGATTTTGGTTTTTACCTACAAAAAATTTCAATTCACAAATTTTACGTATTTCTTCATTCTCATTCATTGCTATATTTTATTTCTTGGCGGACATTACACCTATGCAGAAGTACCACCTTTTGAATGGATAAAAGAAACTTTTAATCAAAGTCGAAATAATTACGATAAAGTAGGTCATTTTGCACAAGGTTTTGTTCCAGCTATGATTACACGCGAATTATTTATTCGTAAAAACGTGATTTCTAATCCTAGTTTCTTTAACTTCGTTATTGTTGCGGTGTGTTTGGCAATTAGTGCAGCTTACGAATGGTTAGAATGGGGCGTTTCGCTTTGCACAGGTGATGGTGGCGATGCTTTTTTAGGAACACAAGGCTATGTTTGGGACACGCAATCTGATATGTTATATGCAACAATTGGTGCCATTTGTATGCTGATTTTCTTTAGTAAGAAACATGATAAAGCTATTCAAAAACAAATTCAATAACAAAATATAATAATGCTACAACTTAACTTCTCTCCTTTTCCAATACTAGAATCAGAACGTTTACGTTTTAGAAAATTAACCAATGATGATGCTCCAGAAATTTTAGTACTTCGAGGTAATCCTGAAACTATGAAATTTATTCCAAGACCTTTAATTACAGATACTGAAGGCGCTTTGGCACATATAAAAATAATCAACGACAAAATAGACGAAAATCTTGATATAAATTGGGCAGTAACCGAAAAAGGAAGTAATAAATGTATCGGAATTATGGGTTTTTACAGAACGCAACCCGAAAATTTCAGAACCGAATTAGGCTATATGATTACGCCTGAACATTGGGGAAAAGGCTATGTTACCGAAGCAGTGAAAACATTATTAGATTTTGCTTTCAATACATTAAATTTTCATTCTATTGTTGCAGTTATCGATTCACGACATATTGCTTCAGAACGTGTTTTACAAAAAGTTGGCTTTGTAAAAGAAGCTCATTTTAAAGAAGATTTTTACTATAATAATGAATTTACTGATACCGTAATGTATGGTTTACTAAAACGAAATTTTACAAAATAAAATATATGACCGAATTTGAAAAACAATTCCACGAAGTTCAAGAACTTCTCGAATTTAACGACTTCAATCAAACCATAAAACGAGTAATCGATTTTACTTTAGATACCGAAAACATTGATTTTTACATCAAAACCAATGAATTTTTAAATTGGTTAGACCATAATGAAAAAGAAGAAGAAGATAAAAAAACACGCTTAAAAGCTTTATTAGATGAACTTCACGCTTTTTTAAGTAAAAAAGAATGTCACAATCATCAAACTATTATCTCAGTTAAAAATCTACAAAAAGTTTACAATGCTTCTTTTGGGTTAGGTCCTATAAATTTAGACATCAAAACTGGCGAAATAATTGGTTTAGTTGGCGAAAACGGGAACGGAAAAACTACTTTACTTCGTAGTTTATGTGGCGAATTACATCCAACATCTGGAACCATAAATTATCAATTTCAGTATGATGATTTGTATGATTTGCGAACAAAATTAGTTTACATTCCTCAACGAACTGACACTTGGCGCGGTTCTATGTACGAAAATTTAGAATTTACAGCAAGTTGCTACGGCTATTCGCCAGAAGAAAATAATTTAGTAGTCGATTTAGTAATCACGCGTTTAGGATTGCGAAAATTTAGAAACCATTACTGGAATAATTTATCTTCTGGTTACAAAATGCGTTTTGAATTGGCTCGAATGTTACTTAGAAAACCTAAGATTTTATTGATTGACGAACCTTTGGCTAACTTAGATATTTTGGCACAACAAACGATTTTAGACGATTTTAGAAACATCGCAAATTCGGCTTTTAGACCAATCGCTATTGTGTTGAGTTCGCAACAATTGTATGAAGTGGAAAAAACATCAAATCAAGTGGTTTTCTTAAAACGTGGTTCACAAAAGAATTTGAATGCAGAAAATGATGTGGCAAAAAATTGCATTATCGAATTCGAAAGTTCATTGAATTTAAGCGATTTAAAACAAGCTTTTACATCTTTAGAAGTAATTTCTTTAGAACAAAATGGCGGAACATTTATTGTAACTTTTCCAGAAAAAATTGAAATGAACGATTTCTTAAAAGTGGTTATAAACCAATCGATTCCAATGACTTATATGCGAAATATTTCAAATTCAACTCGTCGCTTTTTTGTGAACTAAAAAAATAAAATTATGTTTAAAGATATACAGAAAAAATTATTACTAAAATATCCATTGCTTTGGAACACAAAATTCGTTCCTATGGTTGCTATTGGATTACTACTTCACCTCATCTTTTTTGGTTTAGGCTATTTAGACGGAACCATCGATTTTTCGAACAGAAACAACTTAGATATTGAAGTAACTTGCATCCTATTTGGTGTTTTGCTTGTTATAATTATAATTATTTTATGGTTAGTTAACTACTTTAAAAACAATTCGTTAAAATCATTTTATAGTAAATCAAAATATAGTTTATTTTACGAATGGTTGCAAATATTTGTCGTTAGTACCTTATTGATTACGTTTTATTTACCATTTTCAGTTGGAAAGCAATTACATCAAAGAAGTTATTATTCACTTGAAGAAACAACCAATCGCTGCAAAACTATTGCTACTGCTGATATGTTTATTGATGGAAGTTTTGGAGAAACAGAAATTGATAGTTTAGCATCCGGATTAATTGATAGTTTAGGAAATAAAATTGCTCTTAATTATAATCCTGAAGATGCAGATACAGCTGAATATGCTACTGAAAAAGAAAGTATGGCAGTTGAGGCAGTTGCTGCATACACCTATAAAGACCATATCATCTTTAACGGGAAAAAATACGATCAATTTTCATTAGTAAATAGAAATACGTTTGAATTTACTGTTTTTTCAACAGAACAAGATTCGTTAAACAGAATAAAAGTTCAAAATTGGCTACATCAAGACAATCAAGCTGAAGTTAAAAAGCTGATGGATAATTATTTAAAATTAATTAGAGAACACAATTTAGCCACTAATTTAACTTTGGATAAATGGTTTCAGGCTGTATACAAAGCGCCTGAATTTGATGAGTTTTTATACATTCAGCCTTATTTGAAAGAATACGAAACCGATGAATCTTATAATAATTCTTATGTTTATGCAACTAAAGTTGGCAATGAAGAACGAAAATATTCGAAATATTTTGTACAACAAGATGTACTAAAAGAAAAGTATGACACGGTTTCTGAAGCACATACAGATTCGTTTTTTAATATTGAAATGATTTTAGGGTTTTTATATGGAGCTTTTGGATTATCTATTTTGATTTTTTCTTTCCGAGTTACTTCTGGAAAAAGTTGGTTAATTGCGGTTGTTACAACTGGAGTTATTAATATTGTTTACGGTATTTTTACTGCAATTACAGGCGTAGGAAATATGTATGCTTATTTAATTTTATTTACCATTTTAGGAATTATATTTTATTTCTTTTTAATTTATTTCAACAAAAAGAATTTGCAACTTAGTAGAATTGCATTGAATTTATTTTTATGGTCATTCATAGGAATTATTCCTTTAATTTATTTCATAATTCAAGAACATTATGCTTCAAGTTATGATTATAGAATTGGTTATAATTATACTTCGCCAGAATATCAATGGATGAGAGATCACACAATTCATATGTTTTCAATAAATTTTATCTTAGCCATTCTAACACTTTTCTTCTTATCAAAAATTATTAGAAACTGGAAAGGAATTTCAGAAGATTAACATGATAATTACACTTTCAAATACTAAAATTTCGGCATCGATTAATACAATTGGTGCCGAATTATCTCGATTAGAGAAAAATAACAAAAATTACATTTGGACAGTTGATGAAGCTTTTTGGAACAAAACGTCACCGATTTTATTTCCTATTGTTGGAAGATTAAAAAATGATTCGTATTCGATTAATGGCAAAAGTTACGAACTGCCACGCCATGGCTTTGCAAGGAATTTTGATTTTAAAATAGAAAATCAAACCGAAAATTCAGCACTTTTTTCTTTAGAAAGTAATGCAGAAACGTTACAACAATTTCCGTTTGAATTTGAATTAAAAATGGAATATCGTTTAACCGAAAATGGCTTAGAAATTACCTATTTGGTAAGTAACAAGTCTAATGAAGTAATGCCTTTTTCTATTGGAGCACATCCAGCATTTGCAATTGATAATGCATTTGATAACTATAGTTTGGTTTTTAATCAATCTGAAAAAATGATTTCGCATCAATTAGAAAATGAACAATTTGATGGTTCTGTCCGAGAAATTGAAGCAAAAAATGGAAAAATCAATTTAGATTATTCGCTTTTTGAAAAAGATGCTTTAGTTTTTAGAGAATTGGAGTCAAATGAAATCACGCTTCAACATAATAATGAATTTATTTTAAAAATGATTTTTGAAGGTTTTCCATATTTGGGAATTTGGACAAAACCAAACGCTCCCTTTTTATGCATTGAACCTTGGTGTGGTTTAGCAGATAATGCGAATCATAATGGAAATATCGAAGAAAAAGAAGGTATTAACTTATTGCAACCGCAAGAGGTTTTTTCAAGAACTATTAAAATAGAGTTATAAAAAAATCCCGATTTCTCGGGATTTTTGATTTAGTCAATATAGGTTTTATTACCATTTTTATTGATGTAGTATTTTCCGCCTCTTGGTCCAGTAAATACTTTTTTACCTTTGTATTCACCAGTAACTTTATCAGCTACTTTTTTTTCTGCTGCTTTAGAAGCGGCAGTTTGTTTTAAATCTTCTTTTTCTTCAGCAGCAGATTTTTTTGCTTTAGTTTTAGTTTCAGTTGTTTTTGCATCAGCTTTAGATTTTACTGCATCTTTTTTTGCATCAACTTTTGCTTTTACGTCTTTTTCCGCTTTTTTTGCATCCGCTTTTGCTTTTGCAGCGGTAGAAGTTGCTTTTTCTTTTGTGGTTTTTACTTTTTCCTTTGCTTCTTTTTCTGTTTTTTTAGCTTTAGCCGTTGCCGCATCTTTTTCTTCTTTAGCAGCCTTTTTAGCTTTTTCAGCTTTTTCTGTTGCCGCTTTTTTAGTTGTTTTTGCTTTAGTTTCTTGAGCTACAACACCAAGTGAAAATAACAATGATAATCCAAGTAGAACAATTTTTTTCATTCGTTTTTTTGTTTTTTTATAGTTATACAATTTTGTGAATTCTATTTACAGGTATCACAACTCCCTGTTTAAGTATTACTCTACTATCGGTAACACCCCAAATAGTAGTTTCAACTGCTTTTTTAGAAGCGTCATCTTCAAAGAAAATTTTAATTTTTACATGCTCTAAATTTCCTAATGATAAAGCTCTGTCCAAATCATTTTTTCGTTGTATAATGGCATCTTTTTCGTCTAAAACTTCTTTAGAAGGAAAGCTTAAAGTACCTATTGCTTCTTTGTCTATTAATTGAAATTCGTTATTCATAGTTAAATTAGTTGGTTAGTTTCATAAAATTACTAAAAAAACAAAGACAAATTCATTTTTTTAGCACATAAAATAAACCTTATATAATTAATAAATCAAATATCAATTTACATGCCAAAAAAAAAGAGACTGTTCTTAAAAACAATCTCTTCTTGATTCATTAACTTTAAATATAAATTAGAATTTCATTCCAACTCCGATTCCAAATAACCATGGATCGATATCTACCTCAGCAGGAACAACTAAACCTGGAACTAAGTTAGTTGCATCAACCGTAACGTCTGTGCTTAAAAACAAACGTTTTGCATCAACATTAATAAAAAAAGTATCGTCTAACATTAAATCAAAACCAACTTGAGCTGCATATCCTAATGCATTATCATATTTGACATCTGCAACTGCTCCCGATTTTACATTATAAAACAATGTGTAATTTACTCCTGCTCCAATATATGGTTTGAAAATCTTTTTATCAGAAGTATAAAAATGATATTGTGCAGTTAATGTTGGAGGTAATAACCAAGCACTTCCTAAATCAATATCACCAGCAATTGTATTAATTGCTTTTACATCGTGTTTTGCAGTTCCTAAAATTAATTCAGCAGCAAAATGTTCAGTAAAAAAGTAAGTAAAGTCTAGCTCTGGAATAAATGCATCCGAAATTTGAACATCTCCACCAATAATTCCAATTTTAGCACTTTGATTTGGTGTAACAACTCCTACTCCTCTTAAACGAACTTGCCATCTTTTAAATTCATTCGATTTTTCTTCCTTATCTTGTGCATTAACAAAATTTACTGCCATTAAAGAAAACGCCATGATTACAAAAACTATTTTTCTCATTTTTTAATTAGTTTAAAATTATGAATCAAAGATATTTAGATGTAAAAACCTAAAAACTGATATAAATCATAGATTAAAAAATATTTATCTGTAATTATGATTTTAAAATGCTACAATTTTGATTTACATTTGTGGTCCTTATGCAAAAGACAGTTAACATACTTAATAAACGCGCTAAATTCGATTACGAAATTTTAGACAAATACACCGCTGGAATCGTTTTAACCGGAACCGAAATCAAATCGATTCGTTTGGGAAAAGCTGCTATTACTGAAAGTTTTTGTGAATTTAATGATGGTGAATTATTTGTAATTAACTCACACATCGAAGAATATTTATACGGAACGCACTACAATCATAAAACGAAAAGTGAGCGTAAACTACTTTTAAACAAGAAAGAATTAAAGAAATTATTCAAAGATTCTGATAACAAAGGGTTGACGATTGTGCCACTTCGTTTGTTTACCAATGAAAAAGGATTGGCTAAATTAGATATTGCTTTATGTCGTGGTAAAAAGAATTACGATAAACGTGAATCGTTGAAAGAACAAGATACCAAACGCGATATAGCCCGAATTAAGAAAAGTTTCTAATCATACTTTTATGAAAGAAATTTTAAAACAAGCCCGAATAGAAAAAGGTCTTTCCACTAGAAAGTTAGCGGAACTAACAAAAATTGATCAAGCTTTAATTAGTAAGTTTGAAAACGGATTTCGCATTCCAACAAAAAAACAAATTCAAACGCTAGCTCAAATTTTAGAAATCGACATAAAACCATTATTAGTTGCTTGGTACAAAGTGAAACTAGACCATAATTTCGATTTAAATCCATTTGCCATTCAAGCCATTACTGAAATTCTTCAAGAAAAAGGCATTGAAGTTGGGAATTCATCTAAAGAAAAAGAAATTACTTCCATCTTAGACGAATTGGAAGTTTTGAAACAAAAATTAACGAATCTTCGCTAATTAGTTTTTGTTTTCTAAAAGCGGTACAAATCGGAAATCACCAAATTCATGCTTCTCGAATTGCGTTTCGTTTTTACGAATCAACAACGTCATTATTTGCTCTTTTTCTCCTACTGGAATAACTAACCTTCCTCCTACTTTTAATTGTGCCATCAAAGGTTGTGGAATAAATGGCGCTCCAGCTGTTACAATGATACTATCAAAAGGTGCGTAATCGGGTAAGCCTTTATAACCATCTCCAAAAGATAAAAATTTAGGTCGAATGTGCAACTTAGGTAATAAATTTGAAGTTACTTTAAACAATTTATTTTGTCTTTCTACCGAATATACTTTGGCTCCCATCAAACATAAAACAGCCGTTTGGTAACCACTTCCGGTTCCAATTTCTAAAATTTTATGATCTTTTTCTACTTCTAATAATTGAGTTTGAAAAGCCACAGTATAGGGTTGCGAAATGGTTTGACCTGCTTCAATAGGAAATGCCTTGTCTTGATAGGCAAAATTTTCAAAACTAGAATCTAAAAACAAATGGCGCGGAATTTTACCAATAGCAGCTAACACGTTTTTATCGGTAATTCCTTTGTCTTCCAACTGTTTTACGAGCTGATTTCTAAGTCCTTGATGCTTATTAGTATCTTTCAATTTGGGTACGGATTTATTTTGTAAAAATAGAAAACAAATTGTCAATTATCAATTAAGATTTATCAATTAATTTCTATTTTTGTTGAAAATACTTTTTTATGCTTAAAGTTGGAGTTTTAGGTGCTGGTCACCTTGGAAAAATACATTTGAGATTATTAAATCAATCTGAAAAATATGAATTAGTAGGCTTTTACGATGCTTTTGAAGAAAATGCCAACAAAGTAGCAGCCGAATTTGGTTATAAAAAATTCGATTCTATTGCCGAATTAATCGCGGCGGTAGATGTAGTAGATATTGTAACGCCAACCATGCAACATTTTGATTGTGCAAAACAAGTTATCGAAGCTGGAAAGCATATTTTCATCGAGAAACCAATTTCAAATACCGTAGCAGAAGCAGAAGAAATTATCGCTTTAGCTAAAAAACACAATGTAAAAGGGCAAGTTGGGCATGTAGAACGTTTCAATCCTGCGTTTACTGCTGTGAAAGATAAAATCAACAATCCTATGTTTATTGAAACGCATCGTTTGGCAGAATTCAATCCTCGTGGAACTGATGTTCCTGTGGTTTTAGATTTGATGATTCACGATATCGATGCTATTTTGAGTGTTGTAAAATCGAAAGTAAAATCAGTAAATGCTAGCGGAGTTGCTGTAATTTCAGATTCACCAGATATTTCAAATGCTCGTATTGAATTTGAAAACGGTTGTGTAGCGAATATTACTTCAAGCCGTATTTCCATGAAAAACATGCGTAAATCGCGTTTCTTCCAAAAAGATGCTTATATCTCTGTTGACTATTTAGATAAAGTATGTGAAATCGTTCGTATGCAAGATGCGCCAGAAGTTCCAGGTGATTTTGATATGATTTTACAAAATGCAGAAGGCGTAAAAAAACAAATCTATTTTGACAATCCACATGTAGATGCCAACAATGCCATTTTAGATGAATTAGAAACATTTGCTGATGCTATCAATAATAATACCACACCCATCGTAACGTTAGAAGACGGAACCGAAGCATTACGTGTGGCGTATCAGATTATTGATTGTATGAACGCTAGAAAATAAAACCAAACAAACCTAAAATAACAAAATGAACACAATAGCTGTAATTGGAGCTGGAACTATGGGTAACGGAATTGCTCATACTTTCGCGCAAAGCGGATTTACCGTAAAATTAATCGATATTTCAGACAAATCATTAGAAAAAGGAATGGCAACTATTGCTGCAAACCTTGATCGTATGGTTGCAAAAGGAACTATTACGGAAGATGATAAAATCAAAACCATCGGAAATATTATTACTTACACTGACATCAAAGATGGTGTTGTAGGTTGTGATTTAGTTGTGGAAGCGGCTACAGAAAACGTAACTTTAAAAATGAACATCTTCAAACAATTGAGCGATGTTTGTGACCATAACGTAATTTTAGCTTCTAACACTTCATCTATTTCAATTACGCAAATTGCTGCACAAGTAGTACATCCTGAAAGAGTTATCGGAATGCATTTTATGAATCCAGTGCCAATTATGAAATTGGTTGAGATTATCCGTGGTTATTCTACTTCTGATGAAGTGACTAAAATCATCATGGATTTATCGGTAAAATTAGGAAAAACTCCAACAGAAGTAAACGATTATCCAGGTTTCGTAGCCAATAGAATCTTAATGCCAATGATTAACGAATCGATTGAAACGTTATACAACGGAGTTGCAGGTGTACAAGAAATTGACACCGTGATGAAATTAGGAATGGCTCACCCAATGGGACCATTACAATTAGCTGACTTCATTGGATTAGATGTTTGTTTATCTATCCTAAACGTAATGTACGACGGATTCAAAAATCCAAAATACGCACCATGTCCGTTATTAGTAAACATGGTAATGGCTGGAAAATTAGGCGTTAAATCAGGAGAAGGTTTCTACGATTACTCAGAAAGTAAAAAAGCAGAGAAAGTTTCGAAACAATTTTCTAAATAAAGTGAAAAGTGATTAGTAATTAGTGAATAGCTAGTTACTAATCACTAATTACTAATCACTCAAAAATGGCCAAAATAAAACCTTTTAAAGCAGTTCGTCCGGTAGCCGATAAAGTTGCCTTAGTTACTTGCAGAACGTACGACGATTATAGTTCGGCTGAGCTTGCCGCTTGGTTGGATTTTAATCCGTATTCGTTTTTGCATGTGATTCATCCTGCTTATGCAAATGCGCAAAAAGTGTCATTGGAAAAGCGTTTTAAAGCCGTTGCAAACAAATATCAAGATTTTAAACACGACCAAATTCTAATTGAAGAAGAACATCCTGTTTTTTATCTGTACGAAATCCAGTCAAAAGGACAAATTTTTACCGGAATTATTGCCGGAACTTCGGTGAAAGATTACCAAGATAACGTCATCAAAAAACACGAAGACACCTTGCAATATCGAGTGGAATTGTTCAAAGATTATTTACATCAAACGAATTTTAACACCGAACCCGTTTTAATCACCTATCCTGATAGTGTGGAAATCAATACGTTTATTGCGTTGCGAAAAAAGAGTAAGCCTGTTTACGAATATTCGACTACCAATAAAGAAAAACACACGCTTTGGAAAATTGATACCCAATCAGAAATCGATTGGCTAGAAGAACATTTCGAAAAAATTCCGAATTTATATATTGCCGATGGACATCATCGTTCGGCTTCAGCGGAATTGTTATACGAGCAAGACAAGCATTTAGGCAACGAAAATCTGAATTATTTTATGAGTTTTTTAATTGCTGAAAGTAATGTCAAAATTTATGAATTCAACCGATTGATTCGCGATTTGAATGGCTTAAAAAAAGAAGAATTCATCAAAAAATTATCCGAAAACTTTATCATCAAAGCAAAAGACCAAGAAATTTGGAAACCCCAAAACAAGTTTGAATTTGGAATGTATTTAGATGGTAGTTTTTATGCTTTATTTTACAAACACGAAAACCACATTGCAACCACTGTTTTAGATGATTTAGATGCCCAAATTTTATATGATAAAGTATTATTTCCAATATTAGGAATCGAAGATTTAAGAAACGACGAACGCATTGATTATATTCCAGGAAAACAATCCATTTCGGTAATAAAAGATTTAATTGACGAAGGCGAATTTGAAGTAGGTTTCATGCTCTACCCTTCCGACATCAACGAAATCAAAGCCTTAGCTGATAATAATTTGATTATGCCCCCAAAATCAACGTACATTGAGCCGAAGTTTAGAAGTGGTTTAGTGGTGTATGAGTTGTAGGTTTGGTTTCATGTTTCAAGTTTAAAACACAATTTTGTCATTTCGACAAAGGAGAAATCACATAAAATGAGAAAAATAATATTCTTTTTATTGTTTGTTAACTTTTGTTATTCGCAAAATGTAAAATTATCTATTTCAAAGATTGATAGCATAACATCAAAAATGAACTCTATTCAGATTCAAGCTGAAGGGAGTGCAAAAAGGAAAAATGGATTTGTTGATTTTATTTTTGTAACAACCTATTTTAATCCTAAAGATTCAATATCAAAAAAAATCATTAAAGGTGAATTCTTTGAAGAAGAAAAGCAAGTAAATGATTATACAATTGGTTACAAGTATTCATATTACTATTATAATGACAAGCCTTTCTATTTAAAATTGATTATTTATAAAGTATTACCAAATACAAGTGAAAGAGAAACAATATTTATTGAATTAAATAAAAAAGAGCTACAAAGTAGCAGAGAAATAGACAATAAATTCAAACTGAAATTAAGAAAAAGAATTAAGACAATTAATAAAGCGCTTTTAAATTATCATTATCCAAATGAAAATTAAACAAAACCTCAATAACATAAAATCCCAACTTCCAGCTCACGTTACATTGGTAGCGGTTTCTAAAACCAAACCTGTAGCAGATTTAATGGAAGCCTACAATGCTGGTCAACGCATTTTTGGAGAGAACAAAATCCAAGAAATGACCGACAAATGGGAAGTCATGCCAAAAGACATCGAATGGCACATGATTGGTCACGTGCAAACCAATAAAGTCAAATTCATGGCACCTTATGTGAGTTTGATTCACGGTGTGGATAGTTTAAAATTATTGCAAGAAATCAACAAACAAGCGGCTAAAAATAATCGTGTAATTGATTGTTTGTTGCAAGTTTATATAGCGGAAGAAGAAAGCAAATTTGGATTAGACAAACAAGAATTGGATGAGATTCTGAAACTAGTTCAGAATGACAAAGAAAACTATAAAAACATCAGAATCGTAGGTTTAATGGGAATGGCAACATTCACTGAAAATAAAAACCAAATCGAAAAAGAATTCAAACATTTGAAAACGATTTTTGACAAATTCACAATTCACAATTCACAATTCACAATTCTCTCCATGGGCATGTCGGGCGATTATCAACTAGCAATTTCATGCGGAAGTACGATGGTTCGAATAGGAAGTAGTATCTTTGGATCCAGATAAGAAAAAACTATTCACTAATTACCAATCACTATTCACTAACTTGTACTGTATACTCGACATAGAAACCACTGGAGGACAATTCAACGAAGAAGGAATTACCGAAATCGCCATTTATAAATTTGATGGTCATGAGGTGGTGGACCAATTCATTAGTTTGGTAAATCCTGAAAAGCCAATTCAACCTTTTGTGGTGAAATTGACTGGGATTAATAATGCCATGCTTCGAAGTGCCCCAAAATTCTACGAAGTAGCCAAAAGAATTATCGAAATTACGGAAGGTTGCGTTATCGTAGCACACAACGCGTCATTCGATTATCGTATTTTAAAAACCGAATTCAGACGTTTGGGTTATGATTTCAAAAAGCAAACACTTTGTACCGTTGAATTAGCTAAAAAGTTAATTCCGGAACAAGAATCGTATAGTTTAGGAAAATTAGTTCGTGCTTTAGGAATTCCTATGGCAGATCGTCACAGAGCTAGTGGTGATGCAATGGCAACTGTAAAGTTGTTCAAAATGTTGATGGCAAAAGACGTTGAAAAAGAAATCGTAAAAAGTTTCATTAAGACGGAAATCAAATCGGGAATTTCACCAAAACTATTGGATATTGTAGAAAGCTTGCCTTCAAAAACAGGTATTTACTACATTCACAACGAAAAAGGCGATTTGATTTATATTGGGAAAAGTAAAAACATCAAAAAACGTGTTAACCAACATTTCACTGGAACATCTAGCAAGAGTAAAAAAATACAACGCGATGTATATGCTGTAACTTTTGAAGAAACGGGTAGCGAATTGATTTCACTTTTAAAAGAAAGCGAAGAAATCAAAATTAATAAACCTATTTACAACCGAGCACAACGCAAAAGCATCTTTCAATATGCATTGTACATGCATAAAAATGAAGAAGGCTATTTGGCTTTAAGCGTAGAAAAAGCAGATGGTCGTAAAAAAGAAATCACCTCTTTTACTACTTTACAAGAAGGAAGAAACGCCTTATTCAAAATTACAGAAAAACACAATTTGTGTCAGAAAATAAATGGTTTGTATGTAACTAAAAACGATTGTTTTCAACATAAAATTAAGGAATGTAATGGTGCTTGTATTGGCGAAGAAACTCCAGAAAGCTACAACGAAAGAGTAAAGGAGTTTATTGAAGAAACTTCTTTTGAAAATAACAATATGGTCATTATCGACCGTGGTAGAACTTTTGATGAACGAAGTGCTGTTTTAATTGAAAATGGAATTTATAAAGGCTATTGTTTTTACGAATTGAATTATCAAGTAAGTAACATTGAAATTCTTAAAAACATCATTATTCCAATGCAAAACAATCGTGATGTAAAAACGATAATTCAAAGCTATTTACGTAAAAACAAAGTGTATAAAGTAATTCATTTTTAATTGCTTAATTTTGTTGTTATGAGTGAAATTAAGTCAAAATACGAAGTTTTTAAACAGAAAGCCCACATTATCATCTACGGCACAAATACCGTTGCTGGACGACTTTTTGATTTAATTTTATTAGGCTTAATTTTACTAAGTGTTGTATTAGTAATGCTAGAAACCGTAAAAGGATTTGATGCAAAATATCACGCTTATTTAGTGTTTTTTGAATGGGTTATCACCGTATTTTTTACTTTAGAATACATTTTACGAATTATCACCATTAAAAAACCAATCAACTACATTTTAAGTTTTTACGGAATCATCGATTTGATTGCTATTTTACCTATGTATTTATCCTTTTTCATTACTGGAACTAGTGTATTTGCAGTTATTAGAGCATTGAGATTGTTACGTTTATTCAAAATTTTAAACCATCCACAATTCAATAATCAATCTACCCATTTAAAAGAATCCTTAATAGCCAGTCGAGGAAAAATATTGATTTTCATGTACTTTATGTTAATTAGCACCATTATTATTGGTTCTATAATGTATGTTGTTGAAGGTGAAGCAAGCGGATTTACAAGTATTCCGATGGGAATTTATTGGGCAATTGTAACGTTAACAACCGTTGGCTATGGCGATATTTCACCCGTTACGCCACTTGGTCAATTTTTAGCATCGTTTGTAATGATAATGGGTTACGGAATTATCGCAGTTCCTACCGGAATTGTCTCAGCAGAATTTGCTAAAAACAAACCAACAGTAAAAGAAAGTGAAACCAAAGTTTGCAAAAATTGTGGGAGTCACGAACATTATGTAAACGCGAAGTTTTGTCAAGATTGTGGACACGAATTATAAAATGAATTACCTAATTACTATCATCGGGCCAACCGCCATAGGAAAAACGGCGCTAAGTATTGCTTTGGCACAACATTTTGGTTGCGATATTATTTCGTGCGATAGTCGTCAATTTTTTAAGGAAATGAAAATTGGTACGGCTGTTCCAAATGATGAAGAATTAGCTTCAGCAACACATCATTTTATCCAAAATAAATCGATTTTTGAATCGTATTCTGTTGGTGATTTTGAGCAAGAAGCTTTGGCTAAATTGGACGAATTGTTTCAGAAAAACAACATTCAAATTATGGTTGGTGGTTCAGGGTTATATTTGGATGCAGTTTTAAAAGGATTTGATGATTTTCCAGATATTGATAATTCGATTAGAGATGAAATAAATGCAAAATTCGATGATTTAGGAATTGAATATTTGCAAGAGCAATTACAAAAATTAGATTCAGAATATTACAACAAACTTTCTGTTGAAAATCCGCAAACCTTACAAAACCCACAACGTATGAAACGTTTTGTTGAAGTTTGTATTGGAAGTGGAAAACCGTATTCGAGTTTTATTGGAAAGCGCAAAAATGTGAGAAACTTCACTCCTATTATCATCGGTCTAGTAGCGGACAGAGAAGTAATGTACAACAGAATCAACCAACGCGTTGACATCATGCTAAATGAAGGACTTTTAGCCGAAGCACAAGCTTTGTATCCAAACAAACATTTAAATGCGTTACAAACCGTTGGTTACAGAGAATTATTCGATTATTTTGATGGAAAAACAACATTAGATTTCGCAACAGAACAAATCAAAATGAATACAAGACGATTTGCTAAACGCCAAATTACTTGGTTTAAACGAACAGAAAATGTGAGTTGGTTTGATTATTTAACCGATAGAAAAGAGATTATTACAACAATAGAATCACAGATTCAAAAACTATAAAAATGCCTATTTCACCCAACTTTACTTCCATCTTAGAACAAGAATACGAAATCAATTTTCTGCAATGCTATCCAAATGGTTTATTGAAATATACCGATTTGTGTAATATTTTTCAAATTACTGCCGGAATTCATGCCGATTTAGGTGGAATTAGTTTTAGCGATATGCAAGAACATCACCAGGCTTGGGTAATGAGCAAAATGCGTTTAGAAATTATCAGCTTGCCAAAATGGAAAGAGAAAGTAACCGTAAAAACTTGGATAAAATCGTTAGAAAATTCGCGTTCAACTCGTTGCTTAGAATTGTATCGTGGCGATGAAAAATTAGCAGGTTGTGAAACCTATTGGGTAGCTATGAATACGCAAACACGAAGACCAGAAAATTTGGCTTTGCAACACGAACATTTTACAAAATTTCCTGAACATGATGCAACCGAAAAAGAAGTTCAAAAAATTAATTTGAATATTGATTTTAAAGCTATTAATAATTACAAAGTGCAATTATCTGATATTGATATTGTGAACCACGCCAACAATGTAAAATATTTGGAATGGTGCTTAAATGTAATAGATTCAAAATTAATTTTAAGACAAAAAATCAAAGGTTTTGAAATGAATTTTTTGAAAGAATTAAATTTGAATGATGAAGTCGTAATTTCTAATTGCGAAACAACATATACCATTGCTAAAGAAGATAAAATTTGTTTTGCTTTAGATTTGATTCTATGAAAAAAAACGCTATCAAAATTTTTATTTTTGATAGCGTTTTTTTTCGTTTATATTTGATTCCGAAACAAGTTCAGAATGAAATATATTTATAATTATTGTTTGATTAGCAATCTAAAACCTTCTCCGTGAACGTTTAAGATTTCTACGTTTTCGTCTAATTTTAAGAATTTTCTCAATTTAGCAATGTACACATCCATACTTCTTGATGTGAAGTAGTTATCGTCTCTCCAAATTTTTGTCAAGGCTAATTCTCTTGGCATTAAATCGTTTTCAAAAAGAGCTAACATTTTTAATAATTCACACTCTTTTGGTGACAACTTAATTGGTTCTTGCCCTGGAAAAGTTAAGAAACGTAATTTTGAATTCAAATGAAATTTACCAATTGTAAACTCAAACTGATTGGTGTCTGGTTTTACCTCTGAAGCTTTACGTTGAATAATTGCTTTGATTTTTACTAACAACACTTCAGAATCAAAGGGTTTGTTTAAATAATCGTCTGCTCCTACTTTATAGCCTTTTAAAACGTCTTCTTTTAATGTTTTTGCTGTTAAAAAGATGATTGGCACTTCTTGATTTTTCTCACGAATTTCTCTTGCCAATGTGTAACCATCTTTATAGGGCATCATTACATCTAAAATGCATAAATCGTATGTGTCTTTTTTAAATTTTTCAAATCCTTCCATTCCGTTTTTTGCTAACGTAACATCGAAATCATTGATCATTAAATAATCTTTTAAAACGGCTCCAAAATTTGGATCATCTTCTACTAATAATATTTTTTTTCCTTCCATAGTAATTGTGTGTATATTTTAATTTATTAATGGCATTTTTATAATAAAGGTACTACCCTTTCCTTTTTCGCTTTCTACATAAATTTGTCCGTTATGATCTTCTACAATTTGTTTTACGTAGGCTAAACCAAGCCCGTGACCTTTTACATTGTGTAAATCTCCTGTGTGTTCTCTATAAAATTTTTCAAACACTCTTTTTTGAGCAACTTTGCTCATTCCTGCACCTTGATCTTGAATTTTTATCAAGATAAAATCTTTAATATTTTCGGTAAAAACATCAATAATTGGTGCGTTTGGCGAATATTTTATAGCATTATCTAATACGTTAACTAATACATTGGTAAAATGTACTTCGTTTAACAAAATGGTATTTCGTTGTGCATTAAAATGCTTATTAACAATTCCTTCTCTATCTTCGACAATTAAGCTAACATGATCAATTGCATCTTCAATAATTTCAGAAACATCTCTTGGTTCTTTAGAGATGTCCAATTCGTTTTTTTCTAATTTAGAAATCCTAAGAACATTTTCAACCTGAGCGTGCATTCGTTTGTTTTCTTCTTTAATCATTTGAAGATAACGTTGTACTTTTTCCTTATCATCAATAATTTTAGGGTTTTTTATAGCATCTAAAGCTAAATTTATAGTTGCAATAGGTGTTTTAAACTCATGAGTCATATTGTTGATAAAATCGGTCTTAATTTCAGAAATTTGCTTTTGCTTTATCAACTGATTCAATGCACTTGAATAAGTTAAAACAATAACCAACGTGAACAATAACGATAAACTTGTAATTCCAATTAATGACGAAAAAACAAATTTACTTTTATGAGGAAATCCTACTAATAACTGGTATTGAGACAATCCTTCGTTATCTTGAAAAACTGGAATTCCATAAGTTGTTTTTTTATCGTATTTGAATTTATCTGAACGGATTTTTGTTGCTAAACCGTTGCTATAAATACCGAATTCAAAAGGTGTTTTAACACCATATTTGTTTAATTCAGTCTTTAACAATTTTTCAAGTTCTTCGTTAGAAATTCTTTGTTGCAAAGGCTTTTGAGAAACAATATCTTTAAAAGCAACTTCAAAATTAGCTTTATCTAAACTGGATAAACTTCCCGATTTTTTAATGGTAACATTCGGTTGAGCATTCATTTGAAAACTTCCATCGTTGATTGAATTTCCATTGTATATTTCTGTTTTTCGTTTAGAAACAACTTTATCAAAATTGACTGAGTTTGTATTTTTATCAAAGAACGAACCTGTAATTCCGTAATTTTCGGCAACAAGTGTGTTAGAATAAATTATTGTTTCATTAGTTTTTTTATCGCGTTCATAGAAGTATATTTCTTTTAAATCTTCTTCTTTTGGAACGGTACCAATACTGTCTTTAATTTTATTGTATTGTTTGTAAAAGGAAACCAATTCTTTGTCTTTTATTGCATTTGACACATTACCAAGCACCTGCTGTACATGATATTTGAATTCTTCTTCATTTTTATTCAAAGAAGTTGTAATCCAATATAATTGAACTACAATAATTCCTATTAATGACAAGCTCATTAAAAAGACTAATAATCTAAACCTTGATTTATTCATCGACACAAATTTAACATTTTAACATATCTTGTTAAAATACATTAACCAAAGATTAACATAAAAACCTTTTTTTATGCTTTTGATAAAATTTTAAGAATTTGGTCTACTTCTTTAAACGTATTTTGTAGCTCAATATTATATACTACAAAATCGCTTTTTTGGATTTTTTCTTCTTCAGGCAATTGATTTTGAATACGTTTCAAAATGCTTTCTCTATCCACATTGTCACGTTTCATGGCTCTTTCGATGCGAATTTCTTGTGGAGCTGTAATTAAAATCACCTTATCGCATGATAAATTTCCTTTGGTTTCAAACAAAATAGCAACTTCTTTAATAACAAAAGGAGCATTTTTGTGTTTTTTGAGCCAATTTGCAAAGTGTTTTTTAACTTCAGGATGAACAATTGCATTTAATTCTGATAGTTTTTCGGGAGAATTGAAAACTATTGTTGCTATTTTTTTTCGGTCTAATTTTCCTTTTTCGGAAAGAATGTTTTCAGAAAAAATAGCTTGAATTTTTGTTGAAATTCGTTTAGAATCCATTAGTTTTTTGGCTTCCTCATCAGCAATATAAACAGGAATACCTTTTGAAGCAATATAAGTTGCTACAGTCGATTTTCCGCTGCCAATTCCACCTGTTAAACCAATAATTCTTGTCATTATTTATTTTTTAAAAAATAATTCTGGAAAAGCTTTTTGTGGTTCTAGTTTTAAAACAAATATTTTATAAAACGATAGTAAAAATCCTTTTCCATAACCATAAAACTGAATAATTGCAGCATACACTGAATAAGCTGCGATTTTAAAGCTTTTATTCATCAGTAAAGATGAGCCAAATAAAAGCCCAAAATACAATACATACAACCCTAAGAAATAAGGAAATTTTACAAAGGTCAACAAAAAAGAAACTACGAATCCTAATAAAAATAAACTTGGAAACCAAAATGTGATTTTTGTATGTTGTGGATACCAAGAATTTAGAATTGGTCGTGCCTTTCCGAATTTATTGACTTGAATTTGGAATTTTTCCCAACTAATTCTTCTTTTATGATACACGAAAGCTTCTTTAATTAATTTGGTTCGAAAGCCTAAATTCCACAATCTGATGGATAAATCTGGATCTTCACCCGGATGAATATTTCCAAAACCATTGGAAGTTTCAAATGCTTTTTTAGACAATCCCATATTAAAACTTCGTGGTTGAAATTTATCAACTTTTTCACTTCCTCCTCTAATTCCTCCAGTTGTTAAAAAAGATGTCATAGTAAAATTTATGGCTTTTTGCACATCCGAAAAAGAGTCTAATGCAGCATCTGGTCCACCAAAACAATCTACAAAATCACTTTGCAAACTTTTGGTTACGTGTTGCAAATATTGCTCGGGAATAATACAATCTGAATCTAAAATGATGAAATAATCTCCTTTTGCAACTCGCATTCCATAATTTCGAGAATCGCCTGGCCCAGAATTTCCTTTAAAATAATATGATATTGCAAGTTTTGAATTGTATTTTTCAATGATGTGTTCACATGAAATTGTTGAGCCGTCTTCAACTACAACTACTTCAAAAGTGGTGTCAGTATTTAATTTTGATAAACTTTCTAACAGTTCATCAATTTCATCAGGTCTATTATATACAGGAATAATAAAAGAAAAATACATATTCTAATTTTTACAAATATAACAAAAAACAAAAGTCCCGCCAAAGCGGGACTTTTTAATATATTAGATTTTATCTCTAATTATTGCTTAACAACTTTAATTGTTTTGATAGTATCACCTACTGTTACATTAACAATGTAAGCACCAGAACTTAATTGAGACATATCAACTTGTGTTGAAGTTGAACCAACGTTTTTAGTAATAACTTCTTGACCCAATAAATTCAATACTCTAACTGAAGAAATTTCAGAAGAATAAGATACATTGAAGATATCTTTTACTGGGTTTGGATATGCTACGAAACTATTGTTATCAAAAGAATCTGAAGATAATACTTCAGTAACTTCTAATCCAAAAGAACCTTGTGTTACTCCAAAACCATAATCATCAACTTGAATGTAATAAGTTTCACTTGGCGTTAGACCTGCTAAGTTTAAGAATGAATTATAATTAATTGTTGTTCCACCATCTTGATCACAACCTAAATCAGCCCCAAGTGTAGATAAATCTGAACAAGTAACTCCTGAAGCAGCATAAACAGCAATTTCAGTATCTATTAAAGTAGCGCCAGCGATATCTGTTGTAATATTTACTTCACCAGAAGCAGGTGCAACAAAACTAAACCATACAGAACCATTAATATTGTCACTGAAACATCCAGGAACTGGCTCATTAGCCTGAGCTGTAGCTCCCACATTTCCATATGCAGTTCCTGTAGAAGTTGCATTAACTGTTATTGGAATTGCATTACATAAATCATCATTTACCGCTGGACAAGTGTATGTAAATGAACCTAAAGGTAAGTTACAAGTTGAATCTGAACCATGCAATAATGTTAGAGTTACTGAAGATGCATCAGCAAATGGACCAACATTAACAACTCCAATTGCAGTAACAGGCCATGTAGTTGTTCCATCAGAAATTGAAGGAGTACCACTACCTAAAGCTGTAACATTTACATCAACTGAGAACTGAGCAGTACCACAAGCAGGAACTACAGTAGCAGTTGCCGAAGCAGGTGTACAAGTAGCAGCAATAATATTTACCGTGTAATCAATTGTTACACCCCAATCTCCACTGTAACATGCATTTGGTGGAACTTGACCTCCATCAGCTGTTCCAATTCTCATTCTATGTAAACCAAGAGGAGCAGAACCAGGCATAACAAAAGAAGCATCTAATGTTGTTGGGTTTGCATTTGTTGATGCAATACCAGTTTGAACTAATTCTCCAGCATCATTAAAATCGAAATCATCATTAAAATCTATCCAAATATTTACATCATAAGTAAAACCTGTTTCAAAAGTAATTTGAACATTGTTACTAATACCTTGAGACATATCAACTGGAACAGCAGTATTATCAGTATATGGAACTGCAGCATTTGGAATATTAGTTGCAACAATTAAAACATTTGATATACCATTACCATCAAAATTAGTAGCTGACGGAGATGAAGTACAATAGCATCCGTTTGCATTAGTTGTAAATGACATTTCTGTACATCCAGTTGCAGGACCTACCCCGTTATATGGTAAAATAGTATAATAATACGTTGTTCCTATTGTACCCGTGAAATTGTATGATAATACGTTTCCTAAATCAACATTATTAGCAACATCTGTTCCTCCTGTAGTAGTTCCTACAGTAATAAAATATCCATCTGCACCAGAAGCTGCATCCCAAGTAATACTATTAGCGAAATTTCCACAAGTTGCATTAGGAGTAGCTACAACATTAGTAGCACAAGATGGTGCTGTTGCAGGAGTTAATCTTACTTCAAAATTATCAACATAGAAATTCAAATCAGCACCACCATCGGCAGTACCTTCAACAACTCTGTATGCAAAACGAACATCCATTCCTGCATAAGCATCTAAATCAATAATATTTGTTGTTCCTGTTGTAGCTGGAACATTTGTACTATTGTAAGTATCTAAAACTATCCAATTATCTGTACCTGTTGTAGAAATAAGAACTTGAACAAAATCATCAGCTTCCCATGGTGTTGTTGGAGCAGCAGTAGTATTCCACTGAGTTGCTGCAGCATCAAATTTTAATTCATATCCAGTTGCAGGTATACTAACTACTGGAGAAATAATCCAGTCATTAGCAGATGCTAACCAAATTTCGTATGCAATAGAACCTGTTGTTCCAACATTTCCAAATCCATCTGCAAACCAACCAGCAGCACCAAAAGTAGCTGGACCAGATACTAAATCACCATTATCTGCTTCTTGCCAACAAGAAGGTAAGAAAGTATCAAAAGTTTCTAAACTTGGAACAGCTAAATATCCACAAGTTGTAAAAGAAATCTCTGTACAAGGTCCAGTAGCAGATCCAAAAGCATTATAAGGTACAATTGTAACAAAATAAGTTGTGTCAGGATCTGTTGGGAATGAATATGAAGTTACATTTCCAACATCTTGCAAGTTTAATACATCTGTTGTTCCAGTTGCATAACCTACGTTAATATAATAACCAGTTGCATCTGCATTACTAGCCCAAGTTACACTAGAGTTCATAACATTAATAGCTCCATCTGTAGGAGAAGTAATAGCCACACATGATGGTGCAACAGCAGGAATTGCTTCCCAAACAACATTATCAATATATACATATGTATAAGTAGATGTAGATAATCTTCTTAATGCAATATATTGATCTGTACCAGAATAACCAGCAAAACTTACTGAATATTCTTGGAAAGTTGTGCTTAAATCAACAGTTTGTAAAACTGTAAATGTAGAAGCATCTGCAGGATTACTCATCGTTCCTACTTGAATATCTTCTGATGCTGTTGAATTTCTAGCAAAAAATTTCAATCTGTTTGTACCTGCATCAATATTATTGATGTAAGGAGTAACTAACATAATATTTGAAGTAGCAGGAGAATCAGAGTTATATAAAGCAATACTATAAGGCGCACTGTTATTAGTTGTTGATGTCCCAACTGTAGCAAAAGTACTTACACCATTGCTTAAAACTCTACTCCAACATGCTGGGATTAAATTTGTAGCTCCTAAAGCATCAAAATTTTCTGAAAAATCACCAATATCTCCACAAGTTGTAAAACTTGATTCTGTACAACCTGTAGCGTCTCCATTTGCATTGTAAGGAATAACTGTTACATAATAAGTTGTATCTAAATCTAAAGCTCCTAAATTGTAAGAAAGCACATTTCCAACATTAAAACCATTTAAAACATCTGTTCCACCAGCAGTAGTACCAACATTTAATTTATAACCTGTTGGAATTCCTGATGCTCCATTCCATGTAATAGTAGTATTAGAAACATTCAAAGCACCATTAGTAGGTGAAGATAATACTGTGCATAAAGGAGGTGTTGATGTAGGTTGTGTAGCAGAAATATTATCTATGTAAACATAGTAATCTCCACTTGTACCAAAAACACAGTTCCATCTAACTCTAACATTAGATGCTGCAGGAACGCTTGCTCCTGGAACAATATAACTTACGTTAACACAAGTATTTCCTGGAACATGATTAGCATTGTTTATTACACCAGCTGTAACAGTCCATGTTGTTCCTCCGTCAAGAGAAATTTGAGTTGTAACAGTTCCGTTATAAGGGTTTGTTGCAACAGTTGCAGCCGACCAGTTTACGATCTTGTAATCAAAAGAGATTGTTAAATCTTGCCCATTAGACACTTGAGCCTCAGAAGTAAGAATTCTAGCATCTGCATTATAAACATTGCCTCTCCATGAAGCTGAAGCACAAGCCTGAGTAGTTGACAATCCACCAGAACCTACATTCCAACCCGCAGGAGTTGTTGTATTAGGAAAACTTTGGACAATACCTACTTGTGCATTTATTTGCCAACACGTAAAGAGAGCAAATAACCATAAAGTAATTTTTTTCATAAATATTAATTAATTAATTGTTAAGCAACTGCTAATTTAATAATAATTAATAAACAACAATGTAATACTTTTTTCAATATCGATAAAAAGTAAAAAAAATCGCTAAAAAACACAAAATCCTGAACAAGTCAGGATTTTATAACATTTTTTTTTTATAATGTGATTATTTTATACTAGGAATAGCTACAATTTCATTAGTATTTGCAAGGTAATCAACACCTTCAAATCCAAATCCAAATAGATTTAAGAAATCTTGTTTATAACCCGCTAAATCACCTAATTCTACAAGAGATTCTGTAGTTGATTCCAGCCAAAGTTTTGCTATTTTTTCTTGTACATCGGCACGCATTTCCCAATCATCAATTCTAATTCTTCCTTTTTCATCTGTTGGAACTGTATTTCCTGTATATAATCTTTCAGCGTATAATCTCTGAATTTGCTCAATACAACCTTCGTGAATTCCTTCAGCTTTCATAATTTTGTACAATAATGAAATATATAATGGAATTACTGGAATTGCCGAACTTGCTTGTGTTACTAAAGCTTTATTAACAGAAACATAACCTTTTCCGTTGATGTCTTTTAATTTATCTGTAATTTCAAAAGCGGTAGCTTCTAAATGATCTTTTGCACGACCAATAGTTCCTTTTCTATATACAGCTTCAGTTACTTCTGGTCCAATATATGAATATGCAATTGTTGTTAATCCATCAGCTAAAACATCAGCTTCTTTTAAAGCATCAATCCACATTGCCCAATCTTCTCCACCCATAACCACAACAGTATTATCAATATCCTCTTGATTAGCTGGTTCAATCGAAACTTGCGTTACATTTCCCGTATGAAAATCAACGGTTTTGTTGGTAAAAGTTGAACCAATTGGCTTTAAAGTTGAACGATGTAAAACACCCGTAACCGGATGTTGACGCACAGGTGAAGCTAAACTGTAAATAATTAAATCAATCTGACCTAAATCTGATTTGATCATATCGATGGTTTGTTGTTTTACTTCGTTTGAAAATGCATCACCATTAATACTTTTTGCATACAAACCCGCTTTTTGAGCTTCCATTTCAAATGCCGCAGAATTGTACCAACCAGGTGAAGCAGTTTTTCCTTCTGATGGTTCTTTTTCAAAAAACACACCTATTGTTGATGCGTCAGAACCAAAAGCAGATGTAATTCTTGAAGCTAAACCAAAACCTGTTGAAGCTCCAATTACAAGAACTCTTTTGGGTCCATTAATTTTTCCTTTTGATTGTACATAAGCAATTTGATTTTTTACATTTTGTTCGCAACCTTTTGGGTGAGCTGTCAAACAAATAAATCCTCTCATTCTTGGTTCTATAATCATCTTGTAAATTTTATATTGGTTTGTAATTTTTCTAATTTGAATAACAAAAGTAGGCTAAAATTTTAATTCAGCAAAGCTTTTGCATGCTGTAAAGCCGATTCTGAAACGTCTTTTCCGGAAAGCATTTCTGCAATTTGTTGAATTCTGTCGTCTGGTGATAATAGTAATAATTCTGAAATTGTTGTCTCGCCTTGACTTCTTTTTATAACTTTATAATGTGAATTTCCTTTGGCTGCAATTTGTGGTAAATGTGTAATTGCAAAAACTTGCATGGTTTTACTCATTTCTTTCATGATTTCACCCATTTTAATAGCAATTTCACCTGAAACTCCTGTGTCAATTTCGTCAAAAATTATAGTTGGAAGTTTTGAATAGTTTGCCAAAATAGCTTTGATTGCCAACATAATTCGTGACATTTCTCCACCTGAAGCAACTTTTTTAAGTAGTCCAAAACTGGTTCCTTTATTAGCTGAAAATAGTAAACTAACTTCATCTTTTCCATTTAAAAAATAGGAAGATGTAGTTGTAATCTCAAACTGAAAATTAGCTTCTGCCATTCCTAATTGCGAAAGAATATGTTTGATTTTATCTACTAATTTTGGAACTGCATTTTTTCTATTTTCTGAAATTTTTAAAGCAATTTCATCAATTCTTAAAGTAATTTCCTGTAGTTCTTTTTGTGTTTTTAAAATAGCATTTTCCAAATCATCCACTTTCATTACTTTGCTATCTAATTCATTTTGAATCACTAATAGTTTTTCAATCGAATCAACTTGATGCTTTTTCTGTAAATTGTAAATGGTTTGCAATTTTGTATTTACCAATTCCAATCGTTCGGGATCGGCAATTATTTTTTCGTTATTTTGCTCGCATTCGTTAAAAATATCTTCTAATTCTAACAAACTACTCATTAAACGTTCATGAAGAATAGCGTAATTTGGAGAAAAAACAGAAAGTTTTTGAAGTGCTAATTTAATTTCTTTTAGATTTACCAATGTTCCAACTTGCTCCTCATTAGCAATAACTAAAATGCGTTCAAAATTTTCTTTGATAAGCTCTACATTGCTCAATTGCTCTAATTCTTGCTCTAATGTTTCTTGTTCTCCATTAGTTAAATTAGCAGCTAAAAGTTCGTTTAGCAGAAAAGAATGATATTCATGTTCTTTTTCCAACGTTTCTTTTTCGGCAATCATTTGTTTTACTTCTTTCTGTTTTGACTTGAAAGAAGTTAATATTTTTTGGTAATTAGAAATTGCATCCTGATTATTCGCAACCGCATCCAAAATTTCTAATTGATAAGCTTCTTCAGTTAATTCACGTGTTTGTTGTTGCGAATGAATATCCAATAAAAAAGAACTTAATGCTTGAAGTTCTTGAAGATTTACTGGACTATCATTAATAAAGGCTCTCGATTTTCCGGAAGGTAAAATTTCTCTTCTAATGATGGTTTTATCTTCATAATCTAAATCGTTTTCCTCAAAAAAAGGTTTCAAATTATAATTTGAAATCGAAAAGTTTGCTTCAATAATACATTTTTGTTCTTTATCTTTTAAAGAAGTTAAATCGGCTCTATTTCCAAGAACCAACCCTAAAGCTCCTAAAAGAATTGATTTTCCAGCACCAGTTTCTCCTGTAATAACAGAAAACTGATTGGAAAAATCAGTTTCGAGCGATTCAATTAACGCATAATTTTTTATGGAAAGTGAAAGTAGCATACGATTTATTTTGAATAAAAAATTATCTTATTTTATTCCATTTTTGAGAATTCAGTGGCGAAATTCTGTTTAAAGTTTCAACTAATTTTGATACATCCATTTTTGGTCCACCCGAAAAAATAGAAACAATTTCGTCTGCTTTTATATCAAAAAAAGTTCTTGTGATTAATGAATTTGTACGTGTTTTTTGAATCTCTTCTAAAACTTGAATGGCTTTAGAAACACCTTCTTTTCCTTGCAAAATATTTTCAGCCATTTTATCTACGCCTTCTCTGTGATAAAGATACATTGCCGTTCTAAAAGGTTCAAATGTATTAGAAAGCATATCTGAAATCAAGAAATTTCTATTATTATTTCCGCTTTCAGATTGGCTCCAACCTTTAAAACCGCTTGACTGAGCTACATTTACAATATTTGCAGCTATTCCTAGGTATTCTGTACCTCCTAATTTTGAAAACGAATCCATATCAATTCCAATTATTAAATTAGAATAAAAAGCTAATACAGAAACTAAATTTGAAGAAAAATTATTGGCATCATAAATCATGTTTTCAAATTCAATAAATCGAAAATTGAAATTTTTATCATTTACATTTAAAATCGGAGATGATAACGTTGAATTAAAAACAGGACGAGAAGCTTGTACTTGTAAGGTAGCTTCGAAATTATTTGAACCATAAGATGTAACATTTATGAAAAAATTACATTCAATTTTTTCAACATCTTTTACTTCATTTTCTGTCCATTTTGTATTATTTAAAAACTCTGTTATTTGTTTTTCCAAATTCTTAAACAACTGAGGGTTTCCATTATTTACTTGCTCATAATTTACAGCTACAGTAGCACGTAATTCTTGTGAAAGAGCAACATTAGTGAATAAAAAGACTAAAAGTAAAAATAGATTACGCATCATAATGTTGGATTATTTTATTAATAATATCTAAAGCAACTGCTTCTTTTGATTTTAAATCCATTGGTTCAATCTGAAAATTTTTATCAATAAAAGTAACTTTATTTGTTGGCTTACCAAAACCAGCACCTTTATCATTTAATGAATTTAAAACTATCAAATCTAAGTTTTTTTTCTGAATTTTTAGCTTAGCATGTTCAATTTCATTTTCTGTTTCCAATGCAAAACCAATTAAAAACTGCTTTTTTTTAATTGCACCTAGTGAAGCTAAGATATCTTTTGTTTTTTCTAACTCTATAGTAAACGTTGCATCATTCTTTTTTATTTTCTGATTGGCAACATTTTTTGGTTTATAATCGGCAACTGCTGCTGCTGCAATAGCAACATCAACATCAGTATAGTATTGATGGCAAGCATCGTACATTTCTTGCGCTGAGGTAACTCTAATTAAATTTACTTGAGAATTTTCTGTTTTCAAATGTGTTGGCCCAGAAATTAGAACTACTTCTGCTCCATTTTTAGCTGCTTCATTGGCAATATCAAATCCCATTTTGCCAGAAGAATGATTTCCAATAAATCGTACTGGGTCTATTGCTTCAAATGTAGGTCCAGCTGTAACTAATATTTTTTTACCTTTTAATGGTAATTTTTCTAAAATATCATTTTCTAAGAAGGCAACGATATTTTCAGGTTCTGCCATTCTTCCTTCGCCTGATAAACCACTTGCTAATTCACCATTTTCGGCAGGAATTATTGTATTTCCAAATGATTTAAGTTTGTGAAAACTATCTAAAGTTGAAGGATGCTTGTACATATCTAAATCCATTGCAGGCGCAAAATAAACTGGGCATTTTGCAGACAAATAAGTTGCTATAAGTAAATTATCACAATTTCCATTTGCCATTTTAGATAGTGTATTAGCTGTTGCTGGAGCTACGAGCATCAAATCTGCCCAAAGTCCTAGTTCTACATGATTATTCCATTCACCTGTAGCTTCTTCTTCGTTATAAAAAGTAGAATACACTGGATTTTTAGAAAGTGTAGCTAATGTTAGTGGCGTAACAAAATGCAAAGAAGCAGGCGACATTACAACTTGTACTTGTGCACCTGCTTTTATAAAAAGTCTAACCAAATTGGCTGTTTTGTAAGCAGCTATACCACCAGATACACCTAGCAAGATTTTTTTACCGCTTAAAACAGACATATTGAATTATTTAGAGTCTCTGTAGTATATTTTACCTTCTTCCCACTCTTGTACTGCTAAAGCGTGAGGTTTTGGTAATTTTTCATAGAATTTTGAAACTTCAATTTGCTCTTTGTTTTCAAAAACTTCTTCTAAACTATCGTTGTAAGTAGCAAACTCTTCTAATTTTTCGATTAATTCCTTTTTGATTTCGGTATTAATTTGATTAGCGCGTTTAGCCATGATAGTTATCGCTTCATAAATGTTTCCAGTAGGCTCTTCTAATTTACTTTTATTGTAAGTAATAGTGTTTACAGGAGCATTTGTTTTCTTTAAATCCATGATTTAGTTTTATTTAGAAAATTGTTGTAATTCTTTTTCAATTTCAGCTAACATTTTGTCAGCTTCTTCTTTGTACTCTGAAGCGCTGTTGAATTTCATCAAACTGCTATGAGTTGTTTTAGCATAAGCTAAACGTTCTTGTTTTTTAGATTCAATACTATTTATTGCTAATTTGTATGCCGAATCCAATCTGTAATATAATGCTTGTTCTTTAAAAGGTGTTCCTGGATAATCTGAAATAAAATTTTCTAATGCTTTTAAAGCACCTTTAAAATCAGAAATAGTATTGTATTGTTTTGCAATTTCAAATGCTTTCTTTTCTTGTTTTTCTCTTAACTCCTTTACATAAACGTTTGCTTTTTCTAAATATTCAGAACTTGGATAAACATCAATGAAACGCTGTAATTTATCTAAAGCTTTTTGAGTATCTACTTGATCCAAACTATACACAGGTGATAATCTGTAAAAACATTCAGCTGCTAAAAATGCTGCTTCTTCCCTTTTTTCGCTCTTTGGATAGGTTGCAACAAAATTTTCAAATTGATAACCTGCTAGATAATATTGTTCTGATTTATACAATGAATTTGAATACAAAAAAAACATGCGCTCAGCACTTGGTTTTCCTTTGTATGCTGGAGCAATTTGCTCGTATAAACGTATTGCTTTTGTGTATTTTCCTGCTTCATACATTTTATTTGCTGCTTCACTTTTAACAGCAACATCATCAGACTTTAACGCTTTTTGATATTGACTGCAAGATGCAAACAAAACAGATACAAGAAGGAAACTAAAAATTTTATTCATTTGTTTTACTTTTAACTTTTTAAATACCCATAAATCGATACCTAAAAAAGCAACTGCAAATTTAGATATAATTTACTTACTATAAAAATCTTTTTTTTAACTTAATTTTTTAGTGAAATTATGCAATCTTAAAGCTAAATCTTCATTTACATTTACTAAAGGTAATCGCATAGTGTTCTCTGACAAGCCTAATGTTTTAAAGACTTCTTTGATTCCTCCAGGATTTCCTTGTTCGAAAATCATGTCAATACTATCAGCTAAAAGATAATGCAATTTGTAGGCTTCGTCTACTTTTCGTTGTAAACCTAAACGTACCATTTCTGAAAATTCTTTTGGAAAACCTTCACCAATTACTGAAATTACTCCTGCTCCACCCGCTAAAACCATTGGTAAAGTAATCATATCATCTCCAGAAATTACTAAAAACCCTTCTGGTTTATTTTGAATTAATTTCATTGCCTGAACAATATCACCTGCAGCTTCTTTGATTCCGATGATGTTTTTAAAATCATTTGCTAATCTAATTACTGTTGATGGCAACATATTACTTGCTGTTCTACCTGGAACATTGTACACAATTACTGGAATTGGAGATGCTTCAGCAACTGCTTTAAAATGCTGATAAATTCCTTCTTGCGTAGGTTTGTTGTAATATGGAGAAACCGATAAAATAGCCGAAAAATTAGAAAAATCTCTAGTTTTTAATTCTTCAACAACTTTCATGGTATTATTTCCGCCAACTCCTAAAACCAAAGGCAATCTTCGGTTATTAGCTTTAACAATTGTATCAATTACTAACTCTTTTTCATCTTGAGAAAGCGTTGCTGTTTCTGCAGTGGTTCCTAAAACCACAAGATATTCAACTCCTCCATCAATTACATAATTTACAATTCTTGTTAAGGCTTCAACATCAACCGAAAAATCTTTTTTAAATGGCGTAACAAGTGCAACACCAGTTCCTATAAATGATTGCATTTTTATATTTTGTTTAAAATTTTTAAATATTTGAATAATTCCGATGTAAATTCTTTATAATTATCAACTAATTCTTTAACAATAAAATGATTTACTCTTTTATCAACTGTATCAAATCCTACTTTAAAATTTGCCTTAGATTTAATAGACAAAAGTAAAATTCCATATTTATTTACATCATAATAGTTTATCAATAAATCAAATGGTTTTTCTAAAAAGTCAACTACTTCAGGCTTGTTAATTTCTCCAGAAAGCGAAATGTTTTTTAACGACAAAAAAGGTTCACTAATCACTTCTTTTGATTTGATTTTATCTTTATAAACTAAAATTGTAATTTGCTCTTTTCTAAAACCTTGACTTAAAATCGCTTCAACTAAACTTGCTGTATTTGAAAAATAAGTTTCATCAACTAACAATCCAATTGTTTCAATTTTTTGGTGTTCTAAAAGCGGTTGCTGATTTTGTAACCTTTTAGTAACGTTTTTTTTTAGGAAAAAATTCTTTAAAATCTTATAAAACATAGTATTTTTACATCTCGGACAAAATTATAAATTAAGTCTTTTATTATGATTGTAAATGTAAAAAAGAATACGATATCTTTTCGTTATTTTGTTATATTATTAACATTTAGTTGTTTCTTTTCGTGTAAAACTAATGAATATTATAATTATAAAGTTGAAGGTAAGAAAATTGGAGTAACTGCAGAAAAAGGAGAAAATACTCAAATTGAAAGCTATATTGCTCCATATCGAGAACATATTAAAAAAGATTTAGATAGTGTTTTAGCATTTTCGCCCGAAACTTTAGATAAAAGTAAAGGCAAATGGCAAACCACTATTGGTAATTTATTAGCACAAGTAGTTTTTGATTTTGGAAACCCAATTTTTCAAAAAAGAGAAAATAAATCCATCGATATATGTCTTTTAAATCATGGCGGCATTCGTTCCATTATTCCACAAGGAAATGTAACAACAAGAACTGCATTTGAAGTAATGCCTTTTGAAAACAGCCTAATTATTGTGGGATTAAAAGGTAGCAAGGTGAAAGAAATGGCAACTTATTTAATGACCGAAAAAAAGCCACATCCACTTTATGGAATTAAAATTTTTGTAAACAAAGATAATTTGAATGTTAACCGAATCGAAATCAACAGAAAACCCGTTGAAGACGATAAAATATATTATGTTGCAACATCTGATTATCTTTCAAATGGCGGTGACAACATGACTTTTTTCAAAGAAAGTGAACTGAAATTTGACATGGATTACAAGTTGCGAAATATGCTGATTGACTATTTCAAAAAAGTAGATACATTACCTGTAATTACTGATGAAAAGATTATTTTAGAATAACTTAACCTAAAAACATGAAAAGAAGAGATTTTATCCAAAAAACAGCTGCAAGCTCTGTAGTATTAGGGTTAAGTAATATAGGAATTAATACTATTATTTCACCAGAAACCAAAAAAATTACAATACTTCATACCAATGATGTGCACAGCCATATTGATCCTTTTCCAGCAGATCATCCTCGAAATGCAAATATGGGTGGCGCTGCCCGAAGAGCGGCTTTAATTGAAAGCATTAGAAAAGAGGAAGAAAATGTGTTGTTGTTAGATGCTGGCGATATTTTTCAAGGAACACCTTACTTTAATTACTATGGTGGCGAATTAGAATTCAAATTAATGAGCATGATGCAATATGATTTAGCAACTATGGGAAATCATGATTTTGATAACGGAATTGATGGATTTTATGCGCAGTTACCACATGCAGAATTTGAATTTGTATCTGCAAACTATGATTTTAAAAACACTGTTTTAAACGAGATTGTAAAACCTTACAAGATTTTCAATAAAGACGGAATCAAGATTGGGATTTTTGGCTTAGGTGTTGAACTTGATGGTTTGGTTGATAAAAAACTATACAAAGAAACCGTTTACAATAACCCCATTGAAGTGGCACAAGACATGACAAAAATTCTAAAAGAAGAACAAAAATGCGATTTGGTCATTTGTCTTTCTCACTTAGGATATTCCTATAAAAATGAACCTTACAAAGTTTCCGATTTAGAATTGGCGAAGAAAACAAAAAATATTGATTTAATAATTGGAGGTCACACACACACCTTTTTAGAAAAACCTGTGGTTGAAAAAAATAGCGAAGGAAAAGATGTTTTAATTAACCAAGTAGGTTGTTATGGTATTAATTTAGGTAAAATCGATTTTTATTTTTCTAATGATAAAACGATAAAAAATAGTGGTAAAAATATTATGGTGTAATTTTTAATTCATTTTTAAAAAATCACTTTTTCCATAAATTTTGAATCGAGTTCTGTAAATAAAATAACAAACAAATAGAAAGTAAGATGATTGTTGTGAAATTACATTAATTAATTTTAATGCAATAACGTCTTTCATTTTTTCAGAAAAAATAAAAAACAAATCCGAAACAATAAAACTTGTTACCATTAAAACCATAAATAAAATGGTTCTGTTATTGAAATTAAACTGAATTAGAAAAGTTATAATTCCCATTACAAATAATAAAATTCCATACATTATATAAATACTAAATTCAAATTGAGATGTTTCATTAATAAACGATAAAACATTGTACAAAAGGTAGAATAAGAGTAATAAAACAATGTAGAAGGAAAGATTATTTATACTATATTTTTTCTTTTTTAAGTAATATAAAAAATCTTGACATAAGAAATAAGTAACAATGAAATAAGGAATTCCAAAGCAAATTAAACCTGGAATCAAAAAATCTGAAGCGCTGATTAAATACAATATTTCGCCAATAAAAAAAGATAAAATAGAAACCGAAAACAATAAATTAACCCTTCCTTTAACCGAAATAAAATAAAAATAATAGATTGATGGAATAATAATTGGTCTTGAAAATAATTCTAAATTTGGGCTATCAAAAAAAATTGAAACAACATATAAAATAAGTGCTCCAAAATACAAAACCAATGCCGAATTTAGATTAGCCATCTATCATATTTTTAAAATCGGTTTCCGAAATTATTGCAATTTTTAATTGATTTGCTTTTTCTAATTTTGATGGTCCCATATTATCACCCGCAATTACATAATCGGTTTTTGATGAAATTGAACTTCCTACTTTTCCACCGTTATCCTCGATGGCTTTTTTGAGTTCGTCTCTCGAATAAATTTCAAAAACTCCTGAAACTACAAAGGTTTTTCCAGAAATCGATACAGATTCATTTTCAGAATAGTTTATTTTGCTTTTAGAAACTAAATTTTGAACAAAATAGTTATTCCTTTTCTGTTTATTTATTTCTTCTCCAAATCTTTGTTCAACTTTACTTAAGTCTAACTTATCTTTAAATTTGGAAAATACAAAACCACAAACAAAAGCGTCTTCAAGTGCATTATGATAATTATTTTGCTCAATTGAAAAATATTCTGCCAATGATGATAATTTATAATTATCTAAATTTAATAAATTTCTCGCAATTGTAAGTGTACAAAACGATTTAAAATTTGGTTTAAGTAATTGATAATGATCCAATGTTTTCTCTAAAATAGAAATATCAGTACTTGCGTTGTGTGCTACAATGATTTTATCATGAAAAAAATATTTAATTTCATCCCAAATTTGACTAAACTCCCTCTCATTAACAACATCTTCTAAATAAATTCCATTTATCCTTGAATTGATAGGATTGAATTTTAAATCAATCGGTTTTATCAAAGAATAATATTCTTTAACAGGCACACCATCTATAAATTCAATTATGCCTATTGAACATGGAATATGCCCATAAGAAGTTTCAAAATCAATGGCTACAAAATTCGTTATCATTTTAATAAATCATAAAATTCTTGTTCTGAAATCATTTTAATATTATCCTTTAAAGCCTTATCTCTTTTTGCAGGTCCCATACTTTCTCCAACTATCAGATAAGACAAAGATTTTGATAATCCTGAAACAACTTTTCCACCATTTTCCTCAATTTTTTGTTTTAGGTCATCTCTACTAATACTAAATGTTCCAGAGTAAACAAATGTAAGGTTTTCAAGTTTTTTAGAAACATATTCCTTTTCTTCAATTTCAAAAACCAAACCAGTATCAATTAATCTTCTTATTATTGCTAAATTCAAATTATTTGCAAAGAAATCAACAATGTTTCTTGCAGTGGAACCTCCTACATCGCGTATTAGAATTAAATCTTCATATTTAGCACTAATCAAATTATCAATATTTTTAAAATGAGATGCAAGATTTTTGGCTCCAACTTCTCCCACATCTTTAATACCTATTGCAAAAAGAACTTTTTCAAATGGCATTTCTTTAGATTTATCTATTGATTCAATTATGACCATAGCAGATTTTTCCTTAATTCCAACTCTATTCCTATCTGATATACTAACTACAAAACTTTCAAATTTTGAATCTAATCTTAAATCTTTGATGTCTAATAAATTATCTATAAACCTCAATTTATCAAGTTCATCCTTTAAAAATATATCATTATAGAAATAATTAGGAAATTTTAATTCTAATAAATAGTTGAGTGAAACATAACCATTATAACTAAAATACCTTTCTTTTTCAACAAAATTTTTTGCTGAATTTAAGCAATCTAAAAATTTTCTAAATTTTCTTGTTTCAACTTGAATATCATTATAATTAATATTAAAAACATCATTTAATGATGTTATTTTTTTAGCTATCTCATTTGCTTCAATTAAGGTTAAATTACCCCAACTTTTTGAAAGACCATAAATTGCTTTATCTAATTTAACTTGTAATTGATTATTATTCTTTAATCCCGCATCATCATTATCTAACCACTTCTCTAAACCAAAAATATCTTCATAATTTAAGAAATATAAGTCCGAATAATCTATAATCTTATTATTTGAGTATAATAATTCTATAGTACCACCACCTAAGCTATCAATATTCATAGCCTTTTTACTTACGAAATGTTTAATTCTTCCAATAATCTGCGGTGGACAACCATAAAAATTTGGACAAAAATGATTTGCCTCGCCTTCGCTTCTAACCAATTCTGTTTGGCATTCTGGACAATGAGTAATGTATTTTGTTGGCTCGGCTTGATTTCCTCTTTGAGCTACTGCTATAATCTTCGGGATGATTTCACCACCTTTTTCTACGAAAACTTCATCGCCAATTCGTATATCTAATTTCTCGATTTGGTCAGCATTATGTAAAGATGCACGTTTTACAATTGTACCCGCCAATTGTACGGGTTCTAAATTCGCAACTGGAGTAATCGCACCTGTACGCCCAACTTGATATGAAATCGAATTTAATTTCGTAGTTACTTGTTCGGCTTTAAACTTATATGCCATCGCCCAACGTGGAGATTTTGCAGTAAAACCTAATTCATCTTGATGCTGTAAATTATTGACTTTAATAACCACTCCATCTGTTTCATAAGGTAAATCGTGACGGTGTTTATCCCAATAATTAATGTATTCAAAAACTTCATTAAGATTTTTGGCTAATTTAGATTGTTTTGGCACTTTAAATCCCCAATCTCTGGCTTTTTGTAAACCTTCGAATTGCGTTTTGAATGGTAAATTATTTCCAATTACGAAGTACAACAAACAATCTAAAGGACGTTTTGCTACTTCGGCACTGTCTTGCAATTTTAAACTTCCGGAAGCGGTATTTCTTGGGTTTGAATAAGGTGTTTCGCCAATTTCAATCAATTCTTGATTCATTTTCTCAAATCCAGCAAACGGAAGAATGATTTCTCCGCGAATGTCAAACTTCTCTGGAAAATCACCTTTTAAATGAATTGGTACAGCTTTTATGGTTTTGATATTATTCGTAACATCATCGCCTTGAAAACCATCTCCACGCGTTACTGCGCGAACTAAACGACCATTTTCATAACTGATACTAATTGATGCACCATCGTATTTTAATTCGCAAGTATATTCTAACGGAACATCGCCTAAAACCTTTTGAATTCGGGTTTCCCAATCTTGCAAATCTTCGATTGAATAGGAATTATCCAACGAATACATGCGATATTCGTGTTTTATGGTTTCAAAATTTTTGGTCACCATTCCTCCTACTCTTTGAGTTGGCGAATTTTCATCAAAAAAATCAGGATGTTGCGCTTCTAAATCTTGTAATTGTTTTAGTTTTTGATCAAATTCAAAATCAGAAATTGTGGGTTTATCCAACACATAATAGTTGTAATTATGCTGATTTAATTCGTCTCTTAAATTCTTAATAGTATCTAAAACGCTCATATTTACTGATTGATTAGGCTGTCTAATTTGGTAAACAATTCTCCTTTACTGATGATTCCACCTTGTTTGATGATTTCAAACAACGATTCATTTCTGTTTTTTGATAAGTCTTTCTTACCTCTTGTAATTTCTACATCATCGGAAAATAAATTTTCAGACAACCAATGAATTCCATCGGCAGAAACAAAATCAATTTGTGGATTATTGGTTTTAATTACGAAAGAGAAAACCGCATTTTGCATACATTTAAAAAGAAAAATATAGTTTTTAGAAAAATGATCAATGTGAGTAACATTCGTCAGTGCTTTTTCCCAAATCATATCGGAAAAAACATCAATCTCTTGTTCGGCAATGTGTGGTTTATTTTGTTTGATTTCATCCCATTCTTTTTTATCTATCGATTGTGTAGCTAAAAAAGTAATGAATTCTGGATGTAATTCTTCTAATTGCTCTTTGGTTAATCTTGCGTACTTCATGTAGTAATTTTATAAAGTAAAGATAAAAAAAAAGCCCCGATAAAATCGGAGCTAATTTATATTTTAAGAAAAATTATGCTTTTTCACCTACGATTTCGTATGGTAATTCAACAATAACATCTCTGTGTAATCTTACGCTTGCAGTATATTTACCTACACGTTTTACTACACCGCTAGTAACGAATTTTCTATCAATTGAATGACCGTTAGCTTCTAATGCTTCAACAATGTTAGCGTTAGTAACTGAACCAAACAATTTATCACCACCTGCTTTAGCAGTAATTTTAATTTCTAAAGCTTTTAATGCTTCAGCTAAAGATTTTGCATCAGCAACGATTTTAGCTTCTTTGTGTGCTTTTTGCTTAAGGTTTTCAGCTAAAACTTTTTTAGCAGAAGGAGTAGCTAAAATAGCAGCACCTTGAGGAATTAAGAAGTTACGTCCGTATCCGTTTTTCACAGTTACTACATCATCTTTAAATCCTAAATTTTGAACGTCTTGTTTTAAGATAAGTTCCATGTTGTTGTCCTTTTAATTAGAAGTTAGCCCGCCAATGGCGAAGCAACAACTATTTGTTAAATATTATTTTAATAAATCGGCCACGTATGGCATTAAAGCTAAGTGACGAGCTCTTTTAACAGCTACAGAAACTTTTCTTTGGTATTTTAATGAAGTACCTGTTAAACGTCTTGGTAAAATTTTACCTTGCTCGTTAACAAATTTCAATAAAAAGTCTGCGTCTTTATAATCGATATATTTAATACCTGATTTTTTGAAACGACAATACTTTTTAGTTTTGTTTGTATCAATGTTTAAAGGCGTAAGATATCTGATATCTCCGTCTTTTTTCCCTTTTGCAGATTGCTCTAATGTAGACATGATTAGTTTGTTTTAGATTTTAATTTTGCTCTTCTTCTCTCTGCCCAAGAAATTGCATGTTTGTCTAAAGACACAGTTAAGAAACGCATAACACGCTCGTCACGACGGAATTCAGTTTCAAATGCAATAATGATTTCAGCTGGCGCTTTGAATTCGAATAAGTGGTAAAATCCACTTTTCTTGTGTTGAATTTCGTAAGCTAATTTTTTTAAGCCCCAATCTTCTTTCGATACCATCTCAGACCCTTTAGAAGTAAGAAAATCTTCAAACTTGCTTACTGTTTCCTTTACCTGTTGTTCAGATAAAACGGGATTCAAGATGAAAACAGTTTCATAATGATTCATAATCTTTATATTTATTGTTATAAAATTGGGTGCAAAAATAGTAATTTTATTCAAATAATCAAGTATAAATCAAATAAAAATTTTACTGCTTAAAAACTTGTTTTGTTACATTATTTATTATACTTTTAACTTTATAAAAATTACATGCCCATGAAGTTGAATTGTATTGTTGTTGATGATAGTGCTATCCAAAGAATTACTATCACAAAATTAGTAAACGAATCAACATTATTGAACTTAATTGGTGACTTTGCTAATGCCTTAGAAGCTAAAAATTGTATTAATAACAATACGATTGATTTGATATTTCTTGATATTGAAATGCCTCTTATTAATGGTTTTGACCTATTAGATGGTTTAAAAACGAAACCACAAATTATATTTATTACATCAAAAGCTGATTATGCTGTAAAAGCATTTGATTATGAAGCTACCGATTTTTTACAAAAACCAATTTCAAAAGAACGCTTTAATAAAGCTGTAAAAAAAGCTACTGAAATGCACGCACTTCGTTATGAAAATCACGAAGACCAAGGCGAAAGTATTGTAATTAAAAGTAATTTAAAGAAATTAAAAGTTTATTTGTCACGAATTAAGTGGATTGAAGCCTATGGTGATTATATCAAAGTAGTTACTGATGATGAAAGTCATTTAGTATTATCAACTATGAAAGGTTTTGAAAAAGAACTTCCTGTTGGAAAATTCATTCGAGTACATAAATCCTATATTATCAATTTAGATCGAGTGGAAAAATTCAATAGTAAATTTGCAGAAATAGGAACAACTAAAATTCCGTTGAGCAGAAATAAGAAGGAAGAAATTGTAAAAGCAATTGAAAATTCTTAATATACATCTACATTTACAGTAATCTTAATAGAACGATATTGCGGAATAGCTTCAAAACTATTTCGCATTTTGTTTATAATGGTTTTAGTTTGTCCCAAATTTGAATTTACAGGAATTTTTACCATAATCGTTCTTATGTATTCATTACGAATTCGATTAATCGCTGGTTCTTCTGGTCCTAGAACAGGAATAGGCAAACTTTGCACCAATACATTGTAAAACCAAAGCGAACCTTCTTTCAACTTATCAAAATCACGGTGTTTTAAAGTCAGCTTTATCAAACGAAAGAAAGGTGGATATTTGAAATTTTGGCGTTCATAAATTTGCTCCTTGTACATTGACATGTAATCATTACTCAAAACCTGCTGAATTGTATTATGATACGGATTAAAAGTCTGAATTAATACTTTACCTTTTTTTTCAGAACGTCCTGCCCTACCCGAAACTTGTGTCATCATTTGAAATGCTCTTTCGTAAGCTCTAAAATTTGGTTGATTCAATAAATTATCCGCATTTAAAATTCCAACTAATGTAACGTTATCAAAATCTAAACCTTTGGCAAGCATTTGAGTTCCTACCAAAACATCGATTTCTCTATTTTTGAACGAATCAATTATTTTTTCAAAACCAAATTTTCCTCGAGTCGTATCCTGGTCCATTCTTCCGATATTTTTCTCAGGAAAAAGCGTTTTCAATTCCATTTCGATTTGTTCAGTTCCAAAACCCTTGGTAGTTAAATCCACAGATTGACAGCTGTGACAATGCGTAGGATTTGCAATCGAATAACCACAATAATGACAACGCAATTGGTTTTTGAATTTGTAATAGGTCAAACTCACATCGCAACTAGGACAATGTGGCACATGTCCACATGTCATACATTCCACATAAGGCGAAAATCCTCTGCGGTTTTGAAACAAAATAACTTGCTCACCATTAGACAACGTTTCTGTAATTGCTTCCAGAAGTTCATCTGAAAAATGTCCGGTCATTCTTTTTCTAAAATACTTGTCTTTTATATCAATAAGCAAAATTTCAGGTAAAACCACATTTCCATAACGTACTTTTAATTCGGTTAAACCGTATTTCTTTGATTGCACATTATAAAAAGATTCTAAACTTGGAGTAGCACTTCCTAAAAGCACTTTTGCATTATGTTGCTTTGCTAAAACAATGGCTGCATCTCTTGCATGATATCTTGGCGCTGGGTCATGTTGTTTATAGGTTTGCTCGTGTTCTTCGTCAACAATAATACATCCTAAATTTGAAAATGGTAAAAACAAAGCACTTCGAACACCTATTACAACTTTTGCTTTTGGCGAATTTTCTAACACTTGATTCCAAACCTCTATTCGCTCGTTATTGGTGTATTTCGAATGGAAAACTGCGACTTCATTTCCGAAATAAGCTGTTAATCGTTGGACTAATTGTGTGGTTAAAGCAATTTCAGGCAATAAAAACAAAACTTGTTTGCCATCCTTAATATATTGCTCTAAAAGTTTGATGTAAATTTCGGTTTTACCTGAAGCCGTAACGCCGTGTAATAAATTCACATCAAAGGTTTTAAAATTTTCTTGAATACTATCGAAAGCTTCTTGTTGGGCTTCACTTAACGTGAATTGACTATCATCTTCTTTATCGAAAGTAACTCTATCTTGTGCTATGTAATATTCTTCGAAAATCGTTTTATCTACCAACGATTTTACTATTGCAGATGAACTTCCGGAAGTTTCAATTAGTTTTTTTACTGAAATTGGTACTTTTTCACGAGCTTGCAATTGAAAATAATGCAAAACCAATTCGCGTTGTTTTTTGGCTTTGGACAAAACTTCTAATAATTCGGCTAATTGTTCTTGTTGCAAAAAAGAATCATGTAGTTTGATGTATCGCACTAACTTCGGTTTATACTGTTCCGAAATTTCTTCTTGTAACACCAAAGCGCCTTTTGCTAATAGTCTGTTTATAATTGGAAAAACCGTTTTCTTGCCTAAAATTTTAATCACATCTTGAACTGTAATTGATGATTGGCTTTTTAAGGCTTCCAAAATTAGATACTCATCATCCTTTAAATCATACGAATCTATTTCAGTATTTTCTTTTGCCGAAATAATTGTCTCACTTTCCAATATGTATCCTGAAGGCAATGCACTTCTAAAAACCTCACCAAGCGAACACATATAATAAGAAGCAATCCATTTCCAATGTTCGATTTGATGAAGATTTACAACAGGTTTTTCATCTAAAATTTGATGTATTTCTTTGGCTTCGTATAATTGAGGTGGTGTGTTATTCTTATCTAAAACTAATGCGGTATAAATTTTTGTTTTACCAAACGGAACAGCTACTCGCATTCCAATTTGAATGTAGTTAAATTCTGCTTCCGAAACCTCATAAGTAAAGGTTTTAGAAACGGCTAAAGGTAAAACAACTTCGATAAAATACAACATAGAACAAATATAGTTGGAAAAAGAGAATAGAGAAAAGAAAAAAGACAAAAGATAAATACATCAATAAAAAAGCGTCCTCTATTGAGAACGCTTTTGTTTTATATTTTTAATTGAAAAATTATTTCCCTAGCATAGCAGATTTTAAATCCGCATCGGCTGGTTTATCACATAACCAAATTCCGAATAAAGCTTTTTTGAAATCGTGTCCTTCGATTGTTCCTTTTTTAACTCCGTTTTTAAATACTACTACACCTTCGTTTGGTACATTCATAATAATAAATACGTCGCCTTTTTTAATTTCTTCTTTAAAGAAACCTTTGAATTTATCAATTTTAGCTTTTAAAGGTGCTGTTTTTTTACCTGTTGAGTTTTCGAAACCTTCGTTTATAGCAGAAATCATTTTATCAGAAGTAATCATTCCTGAAATGATATTTAATTTTATCGCTCCAGCATCTTTACTGTCCATAATGTCTTTTGCACTTGAACTCTTTTTTGGTAAATATAAAGAACCAACGTACAAATCTATCCACATTTTTTCTCTTGTTCCAGCTCCGTTTAAAACTAAACTTTGTCCTTCTAAAGACAACTTTTCATCTACTTTAACTCCTGAAACAGTTTTTTGTGCATTAACAGTTAATGTTGTTGCAATAAGCACTAAAAAGGTGATAATTTGTTTTTTCATAATAATTCGTTTTAATTTTTGTTAAATATATAAATTTTTTCTTTTCAATTTTGAAATAGTCGCATTAAGTTCGAAACCTAAAAGTAAAACCATGCAATTGATCCAGATGTAAAACATTAATACAAGAAGCGTACCAATTGAACCATACAATTCATTGTAGCGTGCAAATTTTTCAACATATACCCCAAATATATAAGAAGATAGGATAATTAAAATTGTTGTAAAAACAGCACCGTAACTAATAAACGATATTTTAGAAGTTTCTTTTGCGCCAAATTTATAAAGAACCGAAGTGGTAACTAAAATCATTAAAATAATGAAAATATATCGACTCCATTCTATTAGAGCAACATCTGCAATATAGCCATGAATATTGATTTTCTGAATCATTACTTCGGCTATTACGATAGCAGCAACTGTGACAATTAAGATTAATGATAACACTAATGAAATCGCCAAGGAAATAAAATACTGTCTAAAAAAACCTCTTGTAACCGTTATATGTTCCGACATTTCAAATCCGCCTAAAATTGCATTGATTCCGTTAGTCATTAATAAAATAGACAAAATAAAACCCGAAGAAAGCAAACCTTGGTGACTGGTTCCCATAATATCTTTAAGAATCATTTCGATGGCATCATACGTATTTGGCGGAACACCATCTTCTACAAATTCTAAAAAATCGGCTTGAAAATTTTCTAATGGAATAAACGGAATTAAATTCAGAATAAATAAGGCAAAAGGAAATAATGCCATAAAGAAACTAAATGCAATAGCACTGGCTCTGTATGAAAAAGCGCCTTTGAAAATTCCTAAAACATACATTTCCAAAATATCATACAACGATAAGCCTTCTAAAGTTTTTAATTTTATTGCTTTAGTAAGCACAACCAATTGTTTTACAATAGGAATTTTATTAAGTTTATTTTCTATTTCTTCAGACATTAATTATAGTGCTTTTAAGCTTAAATCCATATTATAAACCGAATGTGTTAATGCGCCAGAAGAAATATAATTTACACCACATTCTGCATAATTGCGAATGGTTTTTTCATTAATATTTCCTGATGATTCTGTTAAACATTGCGTTCCAATCATTTGAACAGCTTTCTTAGTCGTTTCGTAATCGAAATTATCTAATAAAATTCGGTAAACACCACCAGCATTTAAAATTTGTTGCACTTCGTCTAAATTTCTGGCTTCGACAATGATTTTTAAATCTTTATTTTTATCAATTAAATATTGTTTTGTTTTTGCAATTGCTTGTGGAATTCCACCAGCAAAATCGTTATGATTGTCTTTCAACATAATCATATCATACAACGCAAAACGGTGATTTTCTCCACCACCAATTTTCACTGACCATTTTTCGATGGCACGAATTCCTGGTGTGGTTTTTCTAGTATCTAAAATTTTAGTATTTGTTCCTACTAATAAATCAACAAACATTTTGGTTTTTGTTGCGATAGCACTCATTCGTTGCATCGAATTCAACACCAAACGCTCTGCTTTCAAAATTGATTGCGAACTTCCTGAAACATGAAAAACAACATCACCATATTTTACTCTTTCACCATCATTGATAAAAGTTTCCACTTTCATGTCTTTATCTACATAATGAAAAATCATTTTGGCAAATTCTACTCCAGCAATAATGCCTTCATCTTTAACTAATAACTTCGCTTTTCCTTGAGCTGAAGCGGGAATACATGCGAGTGAACTATGATCGCCATCTCCAACATCTTCACGAATGGCATTACTAATGATTAATTCTAATTCTTTTTGAAATTGCGCTTCTGAAATCATGGTTTGTAAATTGAATTGCTAATGTAAGAAATCCTTTGAAGTTTAAAAAATATTGAGCCCGTAAAAAACAAAAAACTCCCAGATAAATCTGAGAGTTTCTTTATGATTGAATTTAAAATTCGATTAAGATAAAGCTGCTTTAACTTGGTCAGCTGCTTCTTGGAATTGAACTGCAGATAAAATTGGCATACCTGAATTATCGATTAATTCTTTAGCAATTTCTGCGTTTGTTCCTTGTAAACGAACGATGATTGGCACTGTAATAGCGTCACCCATGTTTTTGTAAGCATCAACAACACCTTGAGCAACACGATCACAACGAACGATACCACCAAAAATGTTAATTAAAATAGCTTTTACGTTAGGATCTTTTAAGATAATACGGAAAGCCGTTTCAACACGTTTCGCATCAGCAGTTCCACCTACGTCTAAGAAGTTAGCTGGTTCAAAACCTGCATACTTAATTAAATCCATAGTAGCCATTGCTAAACCAGCACCGTTTACCATACAACCTACAGTTCCATCTAAATCTACGTAGTTTAATCCTACTTCTTTAGCTTCTACTTCGATTGGATTTTCTTCTCTAACGTCTCTCATTTCAGCATATTTTTGTTGTCTGAATAAAGCGTTATCGTCGATATTTACTTTAGCATCAACTGCTAAGATTTTATTGTCAGATGTTTTTAATACAGGGTTGATTTCAAACATAGATGAATCAGAGCCGATATACGCTTTGTATAAAGCATCGATAAATTTCACCATTTCTTTGAAAGCTTCTCCAGATAAACCTAAATTAAAAGCAATTTTTCTAGCTTGGAAACCTTGTAATCCGTAAGCAGGATCAATTTCTTCTGTAAAGATTAAGTGTGGCGTGTGCTCAGCAACTTCTTCGATATCCATTCCACCTTCTGTAGAATACATAATCATATTACGTCCAGTAGCTCTGTTTAATAAAACAGAAACATAGAATTCAGAAGTTTCGCTTTCACCAGGATAATAAACGTCTTCAGCAATTAAAACTTTGTGAACTGTTTTTCCTTCTGGTGGAGTTTGTGGTGTAATTAACTGCATTCCGATGATTTGCTCAGAAATTTCAGTTACTTGGTCTAAGTTTTTAGCTAACTTAACTCCTCCACCTTTTCCTCTACCTCCAGCATGGATTTGTGCTTTTACTACGTACCAACTTGTACCTGTTTCTGTAGTTAATTGTTTTGCTGCAGCTACCGCCTCAACTGGATTGTTTGCAACAATACCACGTTGAACACGTACTCCATAACTAGCTAGGATTTCTTTACCCTGATATTCGTGTATGTTCATAATTGTTATGCGTTTATCTTGTTTAAAAAAGTGCAACAAAAATAGCAAAGTAATTTTTAATGGACTAACTTTTTTTGGTTTAATTTGGGAATTTGGTATACATATATTACAAAAAAAAGATGAGAATAAAATTATACAATGTTATAAATTAAACATTTTGTTATATTTTGTTATTTAATGTTGTAAAAATTGTAAGAAATAAATATTGAATTACTTTTGCACCAAATAAAATAATAATGAAATCAGAAGTATTACATCAATTAGCAACAGAATTTGGAAGTCCACTTTATGTTTATGATGCAGAAAAAATTGCCTCACAATATCAACGTTTGACAAGCGCTTTTAGTAAAGTTGAACGTTTTAAGGTGCATTATGCTGTTAAGGCATTGTCTAACGTTTCGGTTTTAAAATATTTAAAAAGTTTGGGTTCCGCTTTAGATACAGTATCTATTCAAGAAGTACAATTGGGATTACATGCAGGTTTTGAACCAAACCATATTATTTATACACCAAACGGTGTTTCAATGGAAGAAATTGAAACGGTAGCGGCTTTAGGTGTTCAAATTAACATCGATAATTTATCAATTTTAGAACAATTTGGCACAAAACACCCAACTATTCCTGTTTGTATTCGAATTAATCCGCATGTAATGGCAGGTGGAAATGCTAATATTTCTGTGGGACACATTGATAGTAAATTTGGAATTTCGATTCATCAATTGCCTCATATTTTGAGAATTATTGAAAATACAAAAATGCATATCAATGGAATCCACATGCATACAGGTTCTGATATTTTAGATGTAGAAGTATTTTTATATGCAGCCGAAATCTTATTTGAAACGGCTAAAAATTTCCCAGCATTAGATTTTATAGATTTTGGAAGCGGATTTAAAGTGCCTTATAAAAAAGGAGATATTGAAACTAATGTGGAAGAATTTGGAAAAAAATTAACAAAACGCTTTTTAGCTTTCGAAAAAGAATACGGTCGTCCATTGACTTTAGCTTTTGAGCCTGGAAAATTCTTGGTCAGCGAAGCTGGTTATTTCCTAGCAAAAGTAAATGTAGTAAAACAAACTACTTCGACAGTTTTTGCTGGAATTGATTCGGGATTCAATCATTTGATTCGCCCGATGCTATATGGAGCGCAACATCATATCGAAAATATTTCCAATCCGAAAGGAAAAGAACGTTACTACTCGGTAGTAGGTTATATCTGCGAAACCGACACTTTTGCAAGCAACCGAAGAATTACAGAAATTCACGAAGGTGATATTTTATGTTTCCGAAACGCAGGCGCATATTGCTTTTCAATGGCCTCTAACTACAACTCACGACTAAAACCAGCCGAAGTGTTATGGAAAGACGGAAAAGGACACTTAATCAGAGAACGCGAAACGTTTGATGATATTTTAAAAAATCAAGTAATGCTTGAAATTTAGTTTTTTTGTTAAAAGAAAATCCCGAATTAGTTTTAATTCGGGATTTTTGATTTATTTCGTGTTTAAAACCTCCAACAAAACCTTACCATCTGAACTATTTGGCATAGTGATTTTTAGCATTTGTGTGATTGTTGGTGCTATTTGTGTGATTTCTTTTCTATCGTGGGTTGTTCCTTTTTGGATCTTCCAACCAAAGAAAATTAACGGAACGTGTGTGTCATAAGAATAAGGCGAACCATGCGTTGTTCCTGTTGAAGAATATTCTACATAACCTGGTTTAAAAATCATGATGAGTTCACCATTTTGTGTTGGGTCATATCCTTTTGTGATGAAGTCTAAATAGTAATCACTAGGATTTCCGTTGGTGATTTCTTCTTCAAGGTAAACACGTTTGATGTAGTCTTGTTTGTGTAAATAATCTTTGAAGGTTTGTTTTACTTCTTGTAAATTCAAGCCTTTTGATTTTACTTTTGCTTTATCGAAAAACACGTTATAATTCGAATAATCTAACACTAAATTATCTCCAAAAGTAGTTTCTGAAAATTCTTTCAACTCTTTTTGAATGTTTTTGTAATTGATGTTATCTACTTTGTACTTGTTGTCTTTCAAATACGTCACATTTTCCGCTCCAGCGTGATCTGCCGTTAAGAAAACTAGGTAATTTCCCTTTCCAACCGTTTTGTCTAAGTAAGCTAAGAAATCAGCAATAGTTTCGTCTAAACGTAAATATGTGTCTTGCAATTCAATCGAACGTGGACCTAAAACGTGTCCAATATAATCTGTTGAAGAGAAACTTACTGCTAGAAAATCGGTAATGTTGTCTTTTCCTAAATTTTCGCTTTCGATGGCTTTTTTAGCAAAATCGGCTAATAAATTATTCCCATATGGCGTTGAACGAAGGATTCCAGCATCGTTTGCATCATACATATCTTGTAAATTGTATGGCATAAACGGCGCTTTTTTATACAATTTTCCTTCGTATGGATTGTTATCGGTTAAGCTTTCGTTGTACGTTTCTTTTGGTTTTAATAAATCCCAACCTTTGGTTACGTATTTCAAATAATTTTTCTCAGCATTGAATTGCGTTGCCCAATCTGGAAGTTTTTCTCCGTAGTATGTACTTGATATAAACGCTCCAGTTTTACTGTACCAAAATGCCCAATCGGCAAAATGTCCAGCAGGAAGAATTGCACCTCTATCTTTAATACTCATTCCAATCACTTTTCCTTTGAAATTGGTTGAAAGCTTCAATTCGTCAGTAATAGTAGAACTTTGCAAGTTTCTTGGTGACATTTTTCCTTCTTTATCTGAATCGTCTCCAATTGTTGAAACCGTTTCGTCATCGGTACAATACATTTCTTTTCCAGTAGCTTTATTGAACCATTCGTTACCTACAATTCCATGAACCGCTGGCGTAGTTCCGGTGTAAACTGAAGCGTGTCCGGGCGCCGTGTATGTTGGCATGTAATTGTAATGCGTATTATGAAACGTGTAGCCTTGATTCATTAATCGCTTAAAACCATTTTCTGAAAAGTCGTTTGAAAAACGGTATAAGTATTCCATTTTCATTTGGTCAACCACGATTCCAACAACTAATTTTGGTTTGTCTTGTGCAAAGTTTGCTGTTGCAATTAACGATACTATTATTAATAAGACTTTTTTCATTTTTAGAATAAATTTATACAAAAGTACATTTTTGATAGAATAACTATGTTAAGAAAATAAAAAGACTCTAAATTGCGAATACAACTGAGAGTCTTTTTTATAGTATAGCTGAATTTTTATTTTGTTACTTCTTCTACAATATCATAACAAAACACAAAATCTTTAAAATACACATACAATTGTGGTTTATTTCCTTGATCGATTCTTGTCATAAACGAAATTTTCACAGGTGTTCCCAATTGATTTTTACATAAATACGAATTGATTTCATCTGTTTTTGTAACTTCTTTATCCAAATATTCAACAATTGTATAGTGCTGAATTTCTCTTGAATAAATTACAATTTTATCTTTATCATAGTCTAAAGTAACATACATTTCTGTTTTCTCAGGAGTTGACCATTTTCCCCAATTGTTTTTGTTGTCTTTTTCTAAAACCGTCATTTGAGTAGTTTTAAAACGAAATTGCTGTGCAAAACTCGAAAACGAAGTTATAAAAAGAAAAAATAATAAGTATTTAAAAAATTTCATTTGATTTATATTTTAAAATTCAAAGGTAGCAACCTCTTTTTTAGCAAAATTAAATTCGGTTATTATATTATCAACAATAGTTTCAACAGGCAAAATATCGTGAATTAAACCTGCAATTTGACCAATTTCTAATTCGCCTTCGATTAAATCCCCTTCAAACATACCACGTTTTGCTCTTCGTTTACCTAATAATTCAACTAAATCTTCTTTTGATGGGCATTTTGCATAAAGTTCCTGAACATCGTTGTAAAATTTATTTTTGATTAATCGAACAGGAGCTAATTCTTTCAAAGTCAATTGTGTATCGCCTTCACCCGTTTCAACGATTGTTCTTTTAAACTCATCATGTGCAGAACTTTCGGTTGAAGCGGCAAAACGACTTCCCATCTGAACGCCATCAGCACCTAAAGTCATGGCTGCAAGCATTCCTCTACCCGTTGCAATTCCACCTGCAGCTATTAATGGAATTGAAATTTGCTCGCGCACCATTGGAATTAATGTCAATGTAGTGGTTTCTTCTCTTCCATTGTGCCCACCCGCTTCAAAACCTTCAGCAACAACAGCATCAACACCCGCTTCTTGTGCTTTTAAGGCAAATTTTGAGCTACTTACTACATGTACAACAGTTATGCCATTTTCTTTTAAAAAAGGTGTCCAAGTTTTTGGATTTCCTGCCGAAGTAAAAACAATTTTTACGCCTTCTTCTTTCAGAATTTGCATGATTTCTTCAATGTTTGGATACAACATTGGTACATTTACTCCAAAAGGTTTGTCGGTAGCTCTTTTACATTTTTGAATGTGTTCTCTTAAAACTTCAGGATACATTGATCCTGCACCAATTAATCCTAAACCTCCTGCATTACTAACTGCACTTGCTAATTTGTAACCACTATTCCATATCATTCCACCTTGAATAATTGGATATTTTATGTTGAAAAGTTGCGTGATTTTATTCATTTATAATTTCAATAATTTTCCTTGAAGTGTTTTATTTTGAGTTGAAAGTTCATAGAAATACATTCCAGAAGCTAAATTTTCAACATTGATAGTTTGATTTGTATTGATAATTGTAGATTCTTGCACTTTTTGACCCAAATTATTATATAAATAAAAAACTGAATTTACAGATTCATCTGGCACTTTTACAAAAATTGTACTGTTAACTGGATTTGGATAAATTAAAAACACTTCGTTTTCAAATGATTCTGAATTTAATGCATTTGTTAAAGCCAATTGAAAATCTGGAATTCCATAACCATATTGATTTGTAGGCAATGTAAATCTATCGGAAGATTCTTTTACAAACTGCACAACATCAACAGCTGTTAAATTAGGAACTGCCGACCAAAAACTTGTAACCATTCCCGCCATAATTGGACCAGAAAATGAAGTTCCGTTTGCAGTTACGATATTTCCGCTTGTGTTTGATACAACTGAAGCTTGCCCTTGAGCCATAACATCTGGTTTTACACGTCCATCAAAAGAAGGTCCGATAGAACTAAATGTTGCGTAAACTTCGTCGCTTCTAACTGCTCCAACTGCCAAAACATTTGTAGCTTCTGCTGGAACTCCAACATATGGATTTGCTGTTGATCCAGAATTTCCAGCGCTTGCAATTACAATAATTCCTTTAGAAAATGCAATATTTGCACCCCTTGAAGCAAAAGATTGATTTCCAGTCATTTGACTATAAGTGTGACTATAATTTGGATTATCGTAACCAAAATAACCTAAAGATGAAGTAATTACATCTACTCCTAACCTATCTGCTTCTTCTGCTGCTTCTACCCAATAGCTTTCTTCAACTGGATTTTCAGAAGCAACATCTTCGGTAACAAATAAATAATATTGAGCATCAGGAGCAGTTCCTACTAATTGTCCATCGACATAACCTCCCATGCAAGAAAGTACCATGGTTCCGTGATCATGAAGAGCGTAAACATTTGTGCTTTGATTTACGTAGTTGTATCCGCCTAAAATTAAATTGTTTGTAAATAATCGTTGAAAAGGAGTTGCTGTATTGACATTTAAAAAACCTGAATCTAAAACGGCGATAATTTTCCCATCTCCTGTAAAATCTTGTTGGTGCAACAAATGTCCATTTAACATTTGAATTTGATTTGCCGAAGTTCCGTAATTAAATGTAACTTCTACATTCATATTTTTATTGATAGGATTACTCACTGAGGTTGAGCTAAATCTATCATTTAATGTCTGATTTGCAAATTCAATCGAACTCACAAAAGACAAACTTGCTAAAGCCTGAATACTGGTTTGTGAACCTCTAACGTGAAGCGCATTTAGCCATTTAGATTTTGCCATTACTGTAATTCCTGTTGAAGCAGTTACTTGATCAATATAGGTTTGTGCAATAGGCACATCGGTAGTGCTTAATGTTATTCCTTGAGCAGTTCTTCTATCTAAAGACCGTTGTGTAAGCATTGATAGTGGATTTGCTAAATAAGTCTCTGCATCAGGTTTGTCGGTAAAATAAACCCAAGCATCTTCTTGCGAAAAGCCAAGATTAAAAGTAAGCAATAATAAAAGTAACGTTTTCTTCATAGCTTAAGAATTTTATCAAAAATAATCATTTTTAATGAAGAAATTACAACTTTTTAAGCAATTACTCCACTTCCTAAAATTTCATCGTTATGATGCCATGCAACAAATTGTCCTTCGGTAATTGCAGATTGCGGTTTTTCAAACACAACATACATTCCGTCTTCAAATTGGTGTAAAGTTGCTTTTTGTAAGGGTTGACGATAACGAATTCTAGCCATAACATCCATTTTTTCACCCATTTTTAAAGCTAAATCTTTTCGAATCCAGTGAATTTCTTCGTTTGCAATGAACAATGCTTTTTTAAATAATCCAGGATGATTTTTACCTTGACCGGTGTAAATAATATTTTTATCTACATCGGTTTCAATAATGAATAATGGCTCTTTTGTACCGCCAACGTTTAATCCTTTTCGTTGTCCTTTTGTAAAATAGTGAGCTCCTTGGTGCTTTCCAACCACTTTACCTGGTACTTTCAAATAATCAATTCGTTTGGATTCAAAAGCAAAAGTATCTTCTTCTGAATCAAATTGCGGTTTTTCTTGTGTAAATATTGTTGCCTCTGAAGGAATTTCAATAATAATTCCTTCTTTTGGTTGTAATTTTTGTTGTAAGAATTCAGGTAAACGCACTTTTCCGATGAAACAAAGTCCTTGAGAATCTTTTTTTTCGGCTGTGATTAAATCTAATTTTGTAGCAATTTCACGAACTTCGGGTTTTGTTAATTCGCCAATTGGAAATAAAGCTTTTGCCAATTGTTCTTGTGATAATTGACATAAAAAATACGATTGATCTTTGTTATCGTCTTTTCCTGCTAATAATTGGAAAATTTCTTTTCCGTCTTTTTCGATGATTCCTTTACGACAATAGTGTCCAGTTGCTACATAATCAGCACCAAGCGAAAGCGCAATTTTCATGAAAACATCAAACTTGATTTCACGGTTGCACAATACGTCTGGATTTGGTGTTCTTCCCTTTTCGTATTCATTGAACATATAATCGACAATTTTTTCTTTGTATTGCTCTGATAAATCAACTGTTTGAAAAGGAATCCCTAATTTTTCGGCAACTAAAAGTGCATCATTACTATCTTCTAACCATGGACATTCGTTTGAAATGGTAACTGAATCATCGTGCCAATTTTTCATAAAAAGACCAATAACTTCATAACCCTGTTCTTTTAATAAATAAGCTGCTACACTAGAGTCAACTCCTCCTGAAAGCCCAACAACAACTCTCTTCATAATTATTTTCCTTTCTCTTGTTCTTTTTTTACTTGCTCAAATGTTTTTGAGACTTTTTCAGTGTAGCGTTGTTCGTATTTGATTAATTCTTTACTGAATTTAATAGCTTTCACTTCTTTAATAACTTTGTTATCTTCAAAAAATTTCCAATTTCCAACTCGTTTACCATTCACATATTTTCCTTCATACATTTTATTACCATTGCCATCATAATAAGAGGCTAAGCCTTCAAATTGTCCATTTTTATATATGTGTTCATCAATTAATTTTCCTTTTTCAGAATAAGTTTTAGCGATTCCATCTTTAATACCTGCCTTGTAATTAGTATCTTCAGCAATAGTACCATCTTTGTAATACACTTTTCGATTTCCGTCAAGTTTACCTTCTTTATAATTTTCAATCGTCATTAATTGCGAAGATTGAAAATGATAATATTTCCAAGTTCCATCAGTAATTTTATTGACTAATTTTCCTTCACTTACTTTATTTCCTTTTTGATCATAAAAAATTGCATAGCAAGAACCATCTCCTTTGGAAAAATCTCGAGTAGCAATTACAGTTCCTGCTTTGGTATCGTCAAAATATTTAAAAACACCAGTTTCTTTTCCGTGATCAAAAGTGCCTTCATATCTTGGACGATTGGTATCTTTATGTAAACCCTTCCATAAACCATGACGATTTCCTTGTTCATCTAACTGATTTATTTTGTCTTGACAAAAACCAGAAAAAGAACTCAAAATTAAAAAAAGGACAACAACTTGTTTCATTTTATATATTGTTTAATTTTTATTATCACTTAATTACCAGACACTTAACAAAATCAATACATTATTTATTTTTCATCTTAAACAAAAAATAAATATGCGTTAAATGTACTTTAAAACGCTCAACAATAGTTTTTTATTTGTTTAATTTTTTTTAAATTTGCTTAAACAAAAAATTTATTTACTATGAAAAACTACGCAAAATTAATCAAATTAACTTTAATAGTGGTTACAACTGCTATTATGTTTTCATGTTCTGATGATGATGGAACAACTTACAACAACAATTCAATTGTAGCAATTGCTTCAGAAACTTCAAACTTGTCTATTCTTGTTGATGCACTTGAAAGAACAGACTTAGTAGAAACATTAGACCAAACAGGACCTTACACTGTTTTTGCACCAACAAATGCAGCTTTTACAACTTTTCTATCTGCTAATGGTTATGCTAATCTTGATGCAGTTCCTACTGCTGCATTAAAAGAAATATTACTTAATCACGTTGTAAGCGGAACTAATTTATCTACCAGCCTATCAACTGGTTACATCAAAACGCTTGCCAAAGGAAGTGCATCATCAACAAATACATTAAGTATGTTTGTTAATACATCATCAGGTGTACGTTTAAATGGTGTTTCTAGTGTCACTTCAGCTGATGTAGTTGCTTCAAATGGTGTGGTACACATTGTTGATGCAGTGATAGGATTACCAACAGTTGTTACTCACGCTCTAGCAAATCCAAACTTCACAAATTTAGTTGATGCTTTGACAAGTGAAGGACAACCTGATTTTGTTGGGATTTTATCTGGGACTGCAAGTTCTCCTTTTACCGTTTTTGCCCCATCTAATGCCGCTTTTACAGCATTTGAAACTGAAAACCCAGGAACTTTAGCAAGTTTAACACCGGCACAGTTGACATCAGTTTTAAGTTATCATGTTGTAGCTGGAGCAAATGTTTTATCAAATGCCATTCCGTTAGGACCAATAACAACTTATGAAACGGGAACTTTTACAGTTTCTGGAACTGTGATTACAGATGAAGCGGCAAGACAAACTAATATTGTTGCCGTTGATGTACAAGCATCAAACGGTGTTATTCATGTTTTAGATAATATAATTTTACCAGATTTAGATTAATAATAGTTTCTATTAATATTGTTTTTGGTTAAAAACGTCTGCTGTAAAAGTGGACGTTTTTTTTATTTTCCGAGTTCAACAGCTCTTAAATTTGCTGAATCGATAGCTTTAATAACAATGTCTGACATTCCTAAAAAATTAAAAACAGACAAGGCAGCCTCTGTAGTTCCGCCTTTTGAAGCCACGCGTTGAATCCAAGCTTCATTTGACAATTTACTTCTGTTTTGCAAATGTACCGAACCAGAGAAAGTTTGACTTACCAAAAACTCTGCTTCAGAAGGTGAAAAACCTAATTTTACAGCCGATTCAATCATAGCTTGCATAAAATAAAACACATAAGCTGGTCCACTTCCTGAAACCGCTGTTGCAGCATTAAGCATTTCTTCTTTTTCGATATAAATCGATTTTCCAGTTGTATTGATTAAATTCTGAACAATAAAAAGCTCTTTTCTATCCACAGCATTTGAAGCGCAAAAAACCGTCATTCCCTCGCCTATTTGTGTTGGTATGTTTGGCATTGATCGTACAATTTTAGAAACACCCAATTCCTTTTGCATAGCTTCAATTGAAATCCCAGCCATTACCGATAAAATAACATGTTCTGGATTTAAGAAAGTTTTTATTTCAGAAGCTAATTGTTTAAAATCTTGAGGTTTTACTGCCAAAATCAAAATATCCGATTCGAAGATTTGGGAATTGGGTTCTGTATAAAAATTTATTACATCAATTCCGAAACTATTCTTTTCTTCAATTTTTGTCTTATTTAAAATTAAAATATCTGAAGCTCCTACAAATCCAGAGCTCATAAAACTGTTGGCATAGGTTTGCCCCATATTACCAAATCCGATAATCGCTATTTTCATTACTAGTATAAAAAAGAAACCCTGTCGTTTGCAGACAGGGTTTGTATTAAGATAAAATTATTTTTTCTTTTGTGCGGCTTTTTGGGCTTCTGCTTGCTCCATCATTTCGCGCATTTTTCTCTGGAATTTACTTTCCTTTTTCTCTTTGGTCTTATTATCTTGAATTTTAGCATGAATTTTAGCTTCATCAACAATATAATTTTTGATTACTAACATAATTCCAATAGTAATTAAGTTAGAGATGAAGTAATACAAACTCAATCCAGATGCATAATTATTAAAGAAGAACAACATCATAACAGGCGAAATGTAAATCATGATTTTCATGATTTTACCCATATCTGGCATACCCTCTTGTGGTGGTGTACTCATCGCTTGGTCTCCAGTTGTCATTTTCATATAGAAGAAAATAGCAATAGACGCCAAAATTGGGAATAAACTCACGTGACTTCCATAAAATGGAATATGGAAAGGTAATTGATAAATGCTATCGTATGAAGATAAATCGTCTGCCCAAAGGAAAGATTTTTGTCTTAAATCGAACATCGATGGGAAGAACTGAAACAACGCATAGAAAATTGGCATTTGCATCAAGGCTGGTAAACATCCTGCCATAGGATTTACACCTGCTTTAGAATACAATTTCATTGTTTCTTGTTGCTTTTTCATCGGATTGTCCTTGAATTTTTCATTCAATTCTGTAATTTCAGGACGTAAAACCTTCATTTTTGCTTGTGACAAATAAGACTTGTATGTTACTGGCGACATTACAATACGAACTAAAATCGTGAATAAAACAATCGCAATTCCGTAACCAATTCCTAATGCTGAAATAAATCCGAAAACTGGAATAAAAATATAACGATTAATCCATCCGAAAATTCCCCAACCTAATGGCATGATTTCGTCTAAATTTCTTTCATAACCATTCAAAATTTCATATTTTGCTGGACCATAATACCAATTCATATTATAGTTTAAAGCGCCATTTTTAAATTCTAAAGGAACTTGAGCTGTGAAGTTTTTAGTAAAAACTGTATCTACTTTTTCATCATCAACTAAATTATCTGACTTAAATTTCGCTGTTTTGAATTTCGTATCCGTCAATAAAATAGAAGTAAATAAATGCTGTTTAAAAGCGATGTAAGAAACATCATTTGCTTCATCTTCTGAATCTTTGGCAGCGTTTAAATAATCGTCTTTTCCATCTTCATATTCGAACACTAATTCAGTATAACGATTTTCATACGAAACACTTTTCTCGTTTCTGTATGATTTTAATTGCCATTCTAAATCTAATGGTTTTAAAGTATTTACTACTTTTTCCAAACCTTGAGAACGGATAGCAAAATCTAACATATATTCGTTAGGTTTCAACACATAACGGTATTCTAAAAACTGATCTGGACCCGCTTTTAATTGCAACGTTAAAACTTGATTTTTACCTTCAGTAGTTAACTTAGGTTCAAAATACATGTCTTTTGTATGCAACGTTCTGTTATCTGTTGTATTTAATGCGATGTCTAAAGAAGCGTTTTTATCTTTGATGATTTGAACCGCTTTTTTAGAATTTTTCTCAAATTGATCAAATCCTAAAACAGTTGCATCAACGATATATCCACCTTTATTAGAAATTTTAAGCGATAAAACTTCATTCTTGATTTCGGTGACAGCATCTGTAGCCGATGGAAGTGTTGCAGAATATCCAAACGTACCTAATTGTGCTTGTGCTGCTGCATTTTTAGTAGAATCTGCTACTGGCGTTGCTGCAACCGATGAAGTTACCGTTTTAACTTCTTTAGCTTGTTTATCTAATTGCTCTTTTTTCTCTTTTTCCTTTTGTTCTTCTGGTGTTGGAGCATTTGAATATAACATCCAAATCAAAATTCCAGAAATCAATACAAATCCGATAATCGAATTAAGGTCTAATTTTTTTTCTTCCATCTACTTATTAGTGTTCAGTGTTCCGTTTTAAATGAACAGTTTATTTAGTTTTATGTTGTACCGCTGCAGCTACAAAACTCACAAAAAGTGGGTGCGGATTAGCGACAGTACTTTTATATTCAGGATGGTATTGAACGCCGATAAAGAAAGGATGTGTAGGAATTTCAACAATTTCTACCAACTTCGTATCTGGATTTACTCCCGAAGCTACTAATCCTGCTTTTTCTAATTCGTTTAAATACGCACCATTGAATTCGTAACGGTGACGGTGACGCTCCATAATCTCAGTTTTACCATAGATTTTTTGTGCTAACGTATTTTCTTTAATACTACATTTCCATGCGCCTAAACGCATAGTTCCTCCTTTGTTTTCAATATTTTTTTGCTCTTCCATTAAGTTAATAACTGGATGAGTTGTATTTTCATTCATTTCGGTTGAATTGGCATCGGCATAACCTAAAACGTTACGAGAATATTCAATTACAGCCATTTGCATTCCCAAACAAATTCCGAAAAACGGAATATTATTTTCTCTTGCATAACGAACCGTATCGATTTTACCTTCAATTCCACGACCGCCAAAACCTGGTGCAACAAGTATACCATCCAAATCTTTCAACTGACTTTCTGCCGAATTGGCATCTAAATACTCAGAATGAATAGAAATAACATTTACTTTTGTCTCATTTGCCGCTCCAGCATGAATAAACGCTTCTAAAATCGATTTGTAAGAATCTTGCAATTCCACATATTTTCCAACCAAACCAATGTTTACTTCGTACTTAGGATTTTTCAATCTAAATAAGAACTCGTTCCAGTTGTTTAAATCTGGTGTGTTTTTTTCTGGTAAATCTAATTTTTTCAACGCTACTCTATCCAATCCTTCTTCCAACATTAAATTTGGAACTTCATAAATAGTGGATGCATCAATCGATTGAATTACCGCTTCTTTTTTTACATTACAAAACAACGCTAATTTTTGACGTAAATCTTGCGAAATTTCATGTTCAGTTCTACAAACTAAAATATCAGCTTTGATTCCGCTTTCCATTAAAGTTTTCACCGAATGTTGTGTTGGTTTCGTTTTTAATTCTCCGGCAGCAGCCAAATATGGCACCAACGTTAAATGAATTACGATTCCGTTATTTTCTCCTAATTCCCAAATCAATTGACGTACTGACTCTATATAAGGTAATGATTCAATATCTCCAACAGTTCCACCAATCTCAGTAATTACAATATCAAAATCACCCGATTTTCCAAGCAACTGCATGCGTTCCTTGATTTCGTTTGTGATATGAGGCACCACTTGAACCGTTTTTCCTAAAAATTCTCCTCTACGCTCTTTTTCAATAACCGAAAGGTAGACTCTTCCTGTAGTTACATTATTCGCTTGCGAAGTAGGAACGTTTAAAAAACGCTCGTAGTGACCTAAATCCAAATCCGTTTCTGCTCCATCGTCTGTTACATAACATTCTCCGTGTTCGTAAGGATTTAATGTTCCTGGATCCACGTTGATGTATGGATCGAACTTTTGAATGGTCGTTCGGTATCCTCTGGCTTGCAATAATTTGGCTAACGAAGCTGCGATAATCCCTTTTCCTAAAGAAGAAGTCACACCTCCGGTAACAAAAATGTACTTAGTTTGGTTCATTGTGTTGTTGTTGTGTTGTTGTTGCGATAAATATCTTTTATCTGTAATAAAATCGTGCAAAGATAGGTTATAAAATTAGAATTCAGAAATTAGAAATTAGAAATTTTATACCGATTTACACAAAGTTAATAAAGCCCCATTTATGTCTTTAAAAATCACTTTTTTGGAAAGTTTCTGCGGATGTTTCGAACCAGTTCTTCTAAGCCGTTTAGCTTGAGTTCGTGGACCAATTTTAATTGTTCGCCTAATTGTCCTTTAGGGAAACCTTTATTAGCATACCAAACCACATAATACTCCGGAAGGTCGATTAAGTAATAGCCTTCGTATTTACCAAATGGCATTTTTGTGTGTGCTAGTTTTACGAGAAGTTCTTGGTTGGTCATTTTTTTGAGATAAAAAAAAGAATATAGATATGTTAAATCTATATTCTTTTTTAAATATATTGAAAAATAAATTAAACTGCTACAGGATAGTAATTAGAAACTAAATTAACTATTGATTTAAGATTAGAAACACCCGCTGTAAAATTTATTTTATTTATTCTATCCATTGCTTCTTGATTAACAAACCCATCATACCTTGATTGTCTTGAGTTTTTATACAATAAAAATAATTTTCTACTCAAATCTTCATCAATACTTTTTACATTATTAATATTTGTTTGATGACTACTTGTTACTGAAAACCCCTTATTAATCAACACACAATAACACCTATGTAATCCAACATAAAACTGAACTGTAACCTTCCAATCAAAATAACTTTCAGGATAGTCGCTATTAATACAATCCAAAAAATCTTGATTATGATCTGCTTTATTCTCGTATAATTTAGGCACTTAAAATTAGTTTTTCAGTGTTTGACAAATTATTTTCCATATCTAACTCTAAAAAACAAAAATTGACATCAAGATAATTATGAATTTCACTAGTGAAATAATCATATTCAAGATTCTCCAAAGTCTCTTTAATTTTCTCATCCTTTACAGATATAAAGAATGTTAAATCCTTATCTGTAGAATTTGCAAAATGAATAAAATTAAAATTAGATTCATACTTCTTAAAAGTATCCTCAAAACTTTTAAAAACGAAGTTATAAATTTGCCCTTGAGAAATATCTTGCATATGAATAAGTGACTCAATAGCTGGTCTTTGAATTGTTTCCTCTAACTTTGAAAATATTTCTGTTTTTTCTCCTATGGCATCAAAAACTCCCACACTATTTTCAATATCATCACCAACTTTATGAAGAGCTTTGGCGAATTCATTTAAAATATGAGCATTTTTAAAAGAACAATTCTTTTCTTCGTTAGAAATGTCTACTTTTTTTATCATCATAATTAATAGTAATATAAATATTCTATTGTTGACAAATATATATACAAATATATGTAAAAAACAAATTAATTTGTTAAAACAATACTAAAAAACAAAACTCATCATTTGTAAACCCCTTATTTTTACTTCCAATTAAAAACAATTTCTTTTTTAATATCCGGATGTAAACTATAAAAAACTGGGCAAGTCATTGCGGTTCTTTCTAAGATGGTTTTTGTTTTTTCGTCGGGATGAATGGTGAAATTAAAAGTTACGTGAATTTCTGTAATTCTTCTTGGTTCAGTTCCCATGATTTTAGTCACTTCTGCGGTAGAACCTGAAAAATCTATGTTTAAATCACGTGCTTTGATTCCCATAACGGTGAACATGCAACTGGCTAATCCATTGGCAACGGTGTCGGTTGGAGAAAAAGCTTCTCCTTTTCCGTTGTTATCAAGTGGTGCATCCGAAATAATTTCAGAACCCGATTGTAAATGTATCGAAGAGGTGCGTAAATCACCTAAGTAAGTCACTTTTGAAGTTGCCATTATTGTGCTTGTTTAATCGTTAAATCGCTGTCGTAATATAATAAATAACAACCATTATTATTGTTTGCGCCATTTTCATTCGAATAATCGAAACTATTTCCAACATATTCCGTTTTGTGTTTTGAAACAGAATCTACAAAACCTTCTTCCTGACAAATGCGCAAAATAGTATCAAAAGTAACATCAAACCCTTTTACAGCAGCTGCATTTGGCGCAATGTTATTGTCTTTTTTAAATTCTTTTGCAAAGATAAACTCTTCAGGTGTTTCGATAATTTTATTTGCAGAAGGATACATCATTTTTAAAGCGGTTAAATTCTTAATCGGAATTTCTTCAAAATTAAGTGCATCATACACTTCAAAAACAACCAATTGAATGTCATATTCTTTTTGCAAACTCTTTAATGCATTTGTAATACTCAAAATTGTTCCTGCCTTTTCTATTTCTAAAATTACAAAATTTGGTTTTCCTTTAACCAATTGTGATTTAAAATAAACCATATCCAAAGCGCCTTTATCATTAAAAATAGCATGCTTAGTTTCTGGATAATTTGCCTTTAAATAATCTCTCGATGCATTCTTTTTGGTACTAATAATTGCCACTACATTACCTTCTTTTTGTTTGAAATAAGCAAACAAATTAGCCTTCAACTTTTCTTCCGAAGGAATCGCATAATATAAATTAGGCAAAGCCAAACCTTTTTCTTTCGAAAGTGGCGAAATTACAGGAATATTATATTTTGAAAGCAATTGTGCAACACTTTCAGCATGTGAATTTTGAAACGGACCAATAACAGCATCTACATTTGAAAAATCATTTTTTGAAATAATAGAAGTTACATTAGAGGAATATTTTGAACTTTCAACATCATAAATTTTAACATTGACAGGTAATCCTAATACTTTTGCTGAGTCAACTGCCTTTAAAGCTCCTGCATAAAAATCTAAGGTTAAGTTTAAAAATTTATTGGTTTTTAAATGTTCTGCTTTTGTTTTTAACGAATCGTTTTCTATTTTATTGATATTAAATGGAAGAAATAAGACCAGCTCTTTTTGCTTTGTCTTATCAACTGTTTTTAACAAATCAACTTTGGGTTTTATAGAAAGAATGGTATCTCTTATGATTCTTCGAGATGGCACATTTAAAACCATTCCTTCCTTTAAACCATTTTTCAATTCAGGATTCAAATCCAATAAATCCTCTTGAGAAACATTTAGCTTTTTAGACAAACTAAATATTGTTTCTTTAGGTTGTACTTCATATTGTCCTTTTCCTACAACTGAAACTTTCTTTTCTTGAGTAGTTTTAATTTTTAAGATTTCGCCTACTTTTAATCCTTCTGCAATTTGCGGATTTAATTTTTCTAATTCCTCAACTGAAAGTCCATATTTTGTAGCAATTCCATATTTGGTTTCTTGAGCAACAACTGTATGCGAAAAAGTTGAAATTGTAGTTTTAACTTTTTCTTCTTCTACAACATCTAGAACTTTTACATCGGGTTTGACTTCCTTTTGAATAATGGGTTTGCTTGAAGCATAAGGCTTAGAAACATAAATTTCTTGATCAATTTTTAATCCTTCTTTTAGTGCTTCTTTATTCCATTTTTCAATATCAGAAACAGAAACATTATACTTTTTAGCAATCCCAAAAAGCGTTTCTTTTGGTGCAACTTTATGGGTAATTCCTGATGCATTAGAACCTGCTTTTGGAATTAATAAAGTCGTATTTTCTTGTACTCCATTTTTTGCATCCGGATTTAACCTATAAATATCAAAAGGCGTTACTTGATATTTCTTAGCAATTTGATATACAGTTTCTCCTTTTGCTACAGTGTGCTTAATTTGAGCTTGTACAGCAAATGCGAATAAAAAAATATAAATAAAAAATACGTTCTTCATAGTATAAAATATAAAAAATGGCAATTTCAAAATTCAACTCAAATGTACTAAAAATCTAAATTGAAACTTGTAATTGCCATTATATTGTTATTAACTTAACTATTCCCACTCAATAGTAGCAGGTGGTTTTGAGCTGATGTCATACACCACTCTATTTACACCTCTAACATTGTTTATAATTTCGTTAGAAATTTTCATTAAAAACTCATACGGCAAATGTACCCAATCTGCTGTCATTCCGTCTGTCGATTCTACTGCACGAAGCGCAACTACTTTTTCGTATGTACGTTCATCGCCCATTACTCCTACGCTATTTACAGGTAACAAGATTGCTCCTGCTTGCCATACTTTATCGTATAATCCGTGTTCTTTTAAACCGTTGATGAAAACTGCATCTACTTCTTGCAAAATAGCTACTTTTTCTGGCGTAATGTCACCTAAAATACGAATTGCCAATCCTGGTCCTGGAAATGGATGACGTCCTAATAATTCTTCGTCGATTCCTAAACTTCTTCCAACTCTACGAACTTCATCTTTAAATAACATTCGTAAAGGTTCTACCACTTGTAATTTCATAAAATCAGGTAACCCACCTACATTATGATGCGATTTAATTGTTGCTGAAGGTCCGCCCGTTGCTGAAACCGATTCGATAACATCTGGATAAATTGTACCTTGACCTAACCATTTTACATCGGTTAATTGGTGCGCTTCATCATCAAAAACTTCAATAAATGCTTTTCCAATAGCTTTACGTTTTGCTTCTGGATCATCTAACCCTGCTAACGCATCCAAAAAGCGTGCCGAAGCATCTACTCCTTTTACATTTAAGCCCATTCCTTTGTACTGATTTAGTACATTTTGGAATTCATTTTTACGTAATAATCCGTTGTTTACGAAAATACAATATAAATTTTCTCCAATTGCTTTGTTCAATAAAACCGCTGCTACTGTTGAATCTACACCTCCAGAAAGTCCTAAAACTACTTTATCGTTTCCGATTTTAGCTTTCATTTCGGCAACCACTTCTTCTACGAAAGCATTTGGCGTGAAATTTTGAGGTACTTGAGCAATTTTCACTAAGAAGTTCTCCAACATTTGTTTTCCATCTGTTGAATGATATACTTCTGGGTGAAATTGAATCGCATAAGTGGTTTCACCTTCAATTTTATAAGCTGCGTTTTCTACGTCTTTTGTGCTTGCAATCTTAATTCCGTTTGTTGGTAATTGTTTGATTGAATCCGAATGACTCATCCAAACTTGACTATTTTCAGAAACACCTTCCAAAAACACTTCGTTTTCTTTGATGTATGATAGATTTGCTCTTCCGTATTCTCTTGTATTCGATGCTGCTACTTCTCCACCTGAAAAATGGGCTAAATATTGTGCTCCGTAACAAACTGCTAACAATGGCATTTTACCTCTAATTTGAGATAAATCAGGGTGAAGTGCCTCTTCTGAACGAACCGAACAAGGACTACCGCCTAAAATAACGGCTTTATATGTTGATAAATCTGCTGGAATTTTATCGAATGGAAAAATCTCGCAGAAAATGTTTAATTCTCTAACTCTTCGGGCAATTAATTGGGTGTATTGCGAACCGAAATCTAAAATTAATACGTTGTGTTGCATTTTATTGTTGTTGTGTGTTTTTTGTTTCAGGTTCCAAGTTTCAGGTTATTTCTGTTCAACTTGAAACAAAAACAACTTGAAACTTGAAACAAATATTTTAATATTCAAATGTTCCGTATTCTGATGTAATTGTTAATTTCTTACTATCTGATTTTTCAACTCTTCCTACGATTTGTGCTTCGATGTTGAACGATTTTGAAATTTCGATAATGTCTTGCGCTACTTCGGCGGGAACATATAATTCCATACGGTGACCACAGTTGAAAACTTGGTACATTTCTTTCCAATCGGTTTTTGATTGTTCTTGAATTAATTGGAACAATGGTGGCACTGGAAATAAATTATCTTTAATCACGTGAACGTTGTCTACGAAGTGAAGCACTTTTGTTTGCGCACCACCAGAACAATGAACCATTCCGTGGATTTGATTTGATTTGTATTTTGATAAAATCTTTTTGATAACCGGAGCATACGTTCTCGTTGGAGAAAGTACTAATTTTCCAGCATCAATTGGACTATTTTCAACTGAATCAGTCAATTTGGTTTGACCTGAATACACTAGTTCATTTGGAACTGAAGCATCAAAACTTTCTGGATATTTCTCTGCTAAATATTTTGAAAAAACATCATGACGAGCTGAAGTTAAGCCATTGCTTCCCATACCGCCATTGTATTCTTTTTCGTAAGTAGCTTGACCGAAAGAAGCCAATCCTACAATAACATCTCCAGCTTGAATATTTGCGTTATCAATTACATCAGCGCGTTTCATACGAGCCGTAACGGTTGAATCTACTATGATTGTACGAACTAAATCACCTACATCTGCAGTTTCTCCACCAGTTGAATGTATGGTAACTCCGTGACTTTTTAAATCTGCAATTAATTCTTCTGTTCCATTGATGATAGCCGAAATAACTTCGCCTGGAATTAGATTTTTGTTTCTTCCGATAGTTGATGAAAGTAGAATATTATCTGTTGCTCCAACACATAATAAATCATCGATATTCATGATTAAAGCATCTTGAGCAATGCCTTTCCAAACGGAAATATCGCCTGTTTCTTTCCAATACATATACGCTAAGGAAGATTTTGTTCCTGCGCCATCAGCATGCATAATGATGCAATATTGGCCATCGTTTGTTAAATAATCAGGGATGATTTTACAAAATGCTTGTGGAAATAAGCCTTTGTCGATGTTTTTGATAGCTTGATGCACATCTTCTTTAGAAGCCGAAACTCCTCTTAAATTGTAGCGTTTGCTCGTATCAGAACTCATGTATGTAGTGTGTTGTTGTTGTGGCGCAAAGATAGTTCTAAAATTTAGAATTTAGAAGTATGAATTTAGAAATTGTTACATTTTTATCACATAAATTCCATTCACTAATTCTGATGAATTATTTGGCACTTGTACATTTTCAATTTTGTAAGTAGTGTAACACTCTTCATTGGTAGCCGAAACATCATGTGTAATTGTAATTTCCTCCATTGTTGAAGTCGTTTCATTATTTAGTGTAATGATGAATGTGTTGCCAATTGGATTCTCAGTATTTGGAAACAACTGAATTAAATTATTATTCGGAATAAAATTAAACGGAATAAGTTCGTCTTCTAAATCTTTAACCGAAATTTGAGCAGCAGTAAATGATTCGTTTTCAAAAACATTTTCTAAGGTTGTCTCATCAATAATCTCAACAAATATTGATGCTGGAGTTGCTTTATCGCCTTCGTTACATTTGTCGCAGCTTGAAGTTAATAAAGTAATTGTTAATAGTAAAAACGGAATATACTTTTTCATTGGTATAAAATTATTTGCTTAAAATTTCAATTTCAACTCTTCTGTTGGCAGCAGCTTGTTCTTCACTAGCTTCAGGAATTGGATAAATAGGTTGCGAAACACCAAAACCTTTGGTTTGAATGCGATGTTGAGGAATGCCATTATACACTAAAAAACGTTTGATTTGCTTTGCTCTATCGGTAGATAAATTTCGATGATCTTTATCAATACAGCAAATATGTCCTTGAATTTCGATTTTTAGGTTTTGGTTATTTTGCATTATAAACAACAAATCATACAATGTTGCTTGTGATTCGGGCATAGTTGCAAAAGTATTTTGGTAAAAGTTAATGTTTTTTAAGACAATCTTTGTTCCTACTTTAGACAACTTTACTTTTTCTTCTAACGTTGCATTTTCCGGAATTATTACTTCGACTGCTTCTTTAATGCCTAAAATTTCATTTTCTTTTGCCAAATCTTTTTCAAGCAAATAGTGAATTATCGCTTTTCGATTTTCTGCTTTATTGGTTGATGTTGCTCCTTTTTCGCCAAGAGAAATACTTTTAAAATCGGGTCTGATGTTGATTTTACCATTGACTTGTTTAAAAATATAACTCACACGTTTTTGCGACAAGGTATCGTTGTAACCCGAAGTTCCTACTTCGTCTGTAGAACCAGTAATGGAAAGGATTTTAGAAGTGGTATTTTCGGCAATCCACTTTTGAAGTTTGGCGGCTTCTACTTTGTTTAATTCAAATTTATCGTTGTCAAAATAGAACGTAACCTGTTCTTGCGAAAAGGCAAAATAGCCGAACCAGAAAAATACTATTGAAAATACAAACTTCATTTTTTTACTTTTTACGAAATAACAACAAATATACTACATACAAAAGTATGCCAAAGTTAATTTTCAATAATTTGAATTTCTACTCTGCGGTTTTCGTTGCGTTCTTCTTCTGTTTTTTCTGGAATTTTATGAATTGGTTTTGTACTTCCAAAACTTTTAAAACTCAATCTATTTACTGCAATTCCTTTGTTGATGAGATAATTATAAACTGTTAACGCTCTTGTTCTTGCGGTGTCTTCAACATCAGTACCTAATTGACAGCAAATATGACCTTGAATTTCGATTTTTAGTTTTGGATTGGCACGCATAATCGCTAACAATTCTTCCATAACGGGTTTAGATTCTGGTCTAAGAATTCCGGAACGATCATAAAAATAAAGGTTTTTTAAAATGAGTTTATCGCCAACTTTTGCATTTGAAACCTGATTTATTAAATTATTTGTTGCTACTTTTTCAACAACTTCAATTGGGGTTTCTTCGTAATAAATTTCAACTTTTCGGTTTAAGGCTAAATCGGAATTTTGTTCGAAATTTTCGCCTTTACTTTCGATTTCGATTTGTTTTTGATCGGCAACTTTTTCGATAATATGAGATACAAATTTAGCTCTATTGAACGCCAAAGTATCGTTATAACCATTGGTTGCACGATAATCGCAATACCCAATGAGTTTAGTGAATTTAACCTTTTTATTTCTAAAAAAATCATCAAAACGAGTCAATTCATTTAATCTTAATTGGTCAGAATCCGTATCAAAATACACCGTAAACTTGTTTTGCCCAAAAGAAATCGAACTCAGCAACAAAAACAGAAAAAGTATTTTTTTCATTGGGTAGGTTTTAGTTTATCGAAAATAGTAAAAATTGTATAATCGTTGTATTTTTTGTACACTTTTTTTTATATTTTTGGGAGAATAAAGCGAAAACTTATTCAAATATATAAATGAATAAGGCGCAAATTTTTGAAAAAATGAGAAACTTAGACTTAGACGAAATAACTGAAAAAATTTCAGATTATTCATCAGATATTATTTATTCGGATAGAAATCATCTTGAAATCAAGATTGATCAATTCTTTAATTTCTTACATCAACAACCTATTTCAAGAAGAACTTTAGAAAGAATCGGTGAAGACTTCAAAGAAGTTGAAATTAAACTTCAAGAATCCAAAAGTTCTTTTAATAATCACAAAATAAAAAAAGAAGTTCTTGAATTACTAAAAACAAGGGAATTACAAGGTGCTTTTGGATATTTTGAGATTAAAAATATGTTTGAGAAATCACCTAAATATAACAGTTCTTATATTGAACTCTCTAACAAATGGTACAAAGTAGAAGGCAATTATAATGAATCTCAAGAATTTTTCAATACCTATTTTTTTAAACCATTTATTGAATTAATAGAATGGTACTTCAGAGAAAGCAAAATAAAAAATGAAATTGATTATTTCTCAAGAGAAGAAATCAGTCTCTTCAATCACAATTTTGAATTACTAAAAAATCAAATAGAACGATTAGAATTCGGGCAAGAAATTATTTTTAATGAAACAGACGAAATAAAAGACCTTATAAATGGTTTGAATAAAAAGAATTGGATTGAATTAATTAAAGGTAAATTCAATGATTTAGTCCTTGAAAGTATAATATCAATTGAAACTGCTGAATTATTAATCAAAACAATTACTGGAGAAAAAATTAGTCTGAAATAATACTTCGTATGGAATCCGAATCCGTGCCTACAATCATAAAGAATTAACCTCAAGCTTATACCCTTTTCCACGAACCACTACAATATTAATATTCGGGTCAAGTTCTAGTTTTTTTCTAAGTTTTGATATAAACATGTCTAAACTGCGTCCTACAATTACGCCTTCGTCTTCCCAAATCTCTTTTTGTAGTCGGCTTCTTTCTATTGTTTCATTAGGCGATGAGGCAAAAATGAGCAACAAACGTGTTTCGGTTGCTGTTAAATCTATGGTTTCCTTATTAATTTCTAGTTGACGCTTTTGCGCATCAAACACCACTGAACCAAAGGTAAAAAGCTTGCTATTATCAATTTTAGATAATTGTTTTTTAGGTTTTAATTTCCAAAAAACAAATCCAATCAATAATAAAATCGCTAATCCTACTAAATAATATTTACTATTTGCTGTAACTACATCGCTTGGTTTAAATTTGATATTTATCTTGTAACAAGCAATAGGTTGTTTTCTTCCCACACAAGCTAAAACATCCTCTTTCTTGTTTTTAGAAATTGCATATCCATAAGCTACACTAGAATTATTACAATTAATTACATTTACAATATAATCGGAAACGTGATAATCTTTGGCTAGTAAACGTTGGGTAGTATTTACTAACGAATCGGTTACAAATGAAAATTCTTTTTCAAAACTAATTTGGTATTCATTTTCAGCTATCTTTTTTATCGGAAGCACTCTCGAAGTACTATCTCCAGATTGCAAAAGTATTTCATGACCAATTCTTCGCAGTAAAACTTCTCTTCTGGAAAGATCAAAATCGCTATTCGTATTTACAAAGAAAGCCAATGAAATTAACACTAGTAATAACAATGCAATTACATATTTAGTTTTCCCAGAAAGGAGTTTTTGTCTACTATTCATTGTGTCAATTAATTATTTACAAAGTTTACATTTTTATTTACAATCCCAATTGTTCTAACAAAAAATTATGAATGTAAATTCGTGTAATCAATTTAAAAAAGTGAAAATTATGAAAAAAACAATTTATGTTCTAATCTTTTCATTGGTTGTGATAAGTGGATTTGTATTTAGCTTTTCAACTTTTGCCAATGGGTTACATGTTAATCGTGAAATTAAAAACGACACTACAATTTCTTCAAAACCGTTATCCAATTTAGAGAAAAGAAAAAAATGGGAAGCTTCACCAGATGGCATAAAATTTAATGAATGGAAAGATTCTCCCGAAGGCAAAAAAGTACAAGCCAGCTATGAGAAAATAAAAAACGAAATAAATGCTTTTGCTGAAATGGAAGCCATTGTAACATCAGTTACTTTTCAATTTCCAACCACAAACCCATCAAGTCCAAAATGGCTAGTTGTGAAGATTAATGGCGAAAATTATATGATGCAATTTATTCCAAATGATTTTGAAAAATTGAATAGTCTAAAAGTTAACGATAAAATAATTATCAAAAGCCGAAGCGCTGGCTTTTCCAACAATCATCCTTATTTGATTTTATCAAGCAACTATATTGAACACAACAACAAAGTGCTTTTTGAACGCGATTTAAGTAAAAATGACAATTGTTAAGGAATAATACTGATTTATATCAAATAAAAAATCCCAATCCAAAGATTGGGATTTTTGCTATACTCAATTTTCTAAATTTGTGTTACATATTCAGAAAAGTTCATTTAATGACGAAAATTTCACAAACATTAAGATAGAACATATTTAAAGTCCATAATCAAACAATAAAAAGTTTTAAAATATTTTATATTTTTTTTATTAAAATTCTTTTGTCTATCTTTAAATAAAAATATTGTATTTTTTTTGTTTTTTCATCATAAACAGATATCTCTTTAGACAATGCAATATTTTTTTTATCAAAATTTACTATTTCACCAACAAAACTGAATAATATTTCATCAACTTTAATTGTTGTTAAATTTGAAACTTTAATAATTTTATTATTCTCATCCATTTCAACTTTTACTGGAACATACTCATTATAGAACATCGATGAAAAACTACTCGATTCTGATTCCTTTTTAATAACCAATTTTGCTTCATAAAATTCACTATTTCTTTTATTTGAGTCCCTATTTCCAAAAATTGTAAATGAACTAAGAGAAATAAAAAAAATTAAAATTAAAAATGTGAGTTTTGTTTTCATAATTAAGCAAGTTTAAAGTTAATAAGATAAAACATATCAAACATTATGCCAACGATTGAATCAATTTATACAAAAACGGCACATAAATCTAAAAAAAACTTAACAAAAATCCCAATCTTTCGATTGGGATTTCTATTTTAATTACTTCGTAAATAACAATTCTCTGTATTTTGTTAGTGTCCAAAGTTCGTCGTCTACTAACAATTCTAATTTGTCAGCGTGGTAACGAATTTCTTCGAAGTAAGGTTTTACTTTATCACAGTATGCATCTGCCATTTTTTCTGTGCTAGTTAAGGCGTTTGCTTTTTTACGTTCTTCGGTCATTTTTTCTACTTTCGTATTAATGCCTTCGATGTGTTCTGAAATTTCTTTGATTAACGAAATTTGCTCTTTTGCAATTTTTTCAAAATCTTTTCCGAAGATTTCTTTTAATCCTTTTACGTTTTCAATCAACACATTTTGGTAACGAATAGCCGTTGGAACCACATGATTACGTGCAATATCACCTAAAACACGACCTTCAATTTGGATTTTTTTCACGTATTCTTCCAATTCAATTTCGTAACGTGATTCAACCTCAACATGGTTCATTACTCCCATTTCGCCAAACAATTCAATTGCTTTTTTAGAAACTTTTGCTTTTAATGCTTTTGGTGTAGTTTTGTGATTGCTTAAGCCACGTTTTTTAGCTTCTTTTTCCCAAGCATCGCTATAACCATCACCTTCAAAAAGGATAGCTTTTGTTTGCTTGATATATTCTCTCAATACATTAAAAATCGCTTCGTCTTTCTTTAAATCTTTTTTCTCAATTAAAGCATCAACTTCAATTTTGAAATCTTTTAATTGTTTTGCAACGATTGTATTTAAAGTCGTCATAGAAACCGCACAGTTTGCAGAAGAACCAACGGCTCTAAACTCAAATTTGTTTCCTGTGAAAGCAAATGGTGATGTTCTGTTTCTGTCTGTATTGTCTAATAAAACGTCTGGTAATTTTCCTACTACGTTTAATTTTAAATCTGTTTTTTCTTCTGGAGATAATTTCCCTTGAGAAACACCTTCTAATTCCGCTAATACTTTAGTCAATTGTTGTCCGATAAAAACCGAAATAATTGCTGGTGGTGCTTCGTTAGCCCCTAAACGGTGGTCGTTACTTGCCGAAGCAATTGACGCTCTTAACAATTCTTCATAATCATGAACCGCTTTAATCGTATTGATAAAGAAAGTCAAGAATTGTAAGTTGCTCATTGGCGTTTTTCCTGGACTTAATAAGTTAATTCCAGTATCTGTTGCTAATGACCAGTTGTTGTGTTTACCTGAACCGTTTACTCCTTTGAATGGTTTTTCGTGGAATAATACTTTAAAATCGTGACGTTCAGCCACTTTTTGCATTACATCCATTAATAATGAATTGTGGTCAACCGCTAAATTCGTTTCTTCGAAGATTGGTGCTAACTCAAATTGGTTAGGCGCTACTTCGTTATGACGTGTTTTAACCGGAATTCCTAATAACATACATTGGTTTTCCAAATCACGCATATACGTTAAAACTCGTGTCGGAATCGAACCAAAATAATGGTCGTCTAATTGTTGCCCTTTTGCTGCCGTATGACCTAACAACGTTCTTCCTGTTGCTAATAAATCAGGTCTTGAGTTGGCTAAAGCGGTGTCAACTAAGAAATATTCTTGTTCCCAACCTAAAGTTGGTGTTACTCTTTTTACGTTTTTATCAAAATATTTTGCTACGTCGATTGCGGCTGAATCAATAGCATGTAACGCTCTTAATAAAGGCGTTTTGTTATCTAATGCTTCTCCTGTGTACGATACGAAAACCGTTGGAATACATAATGTAGTTCCGAAGATAAATGCTGGTGATGTTGGATCCCAAGCCGTATATCCTCTAGCTTCAAATGTATTACGAATTCCTCCATTTGGAAAAGAAGACGCATCTGGTTCTTGTTGTACCAATTGACTTCCACCAAATTTTTCTACTGGGTCACTTCCATCAGGAAATGTTTCGAAGAAAGCATCGTGCTTTTCCGCAGTGGTTCCAGTTAATGGTTGAAACCAGTGCGTGTAATGAGTTACTCCTTTAGATAATGCCCACTCTTTCATTCCCAAAGCAATATAATCGGCAATTTTTCTGTCGATTTTTACGCCTTCAGCTGCCGCTTTAACTGCTTTATAAGCTTCCGATGTTAAAAACTGTCGCATGGCTTTATCGCCAAAAACATTACTACCAAAAATAGCTGATTTTCTGTCCAATTCTTCTACATGAACTGGTTTTCTGTCGGTTGCTTTTCTTAAAGCTTGAAAACGAAATGTTGACATAAGTTGTGTGTGTTTAAAGTTATACCCTTGAAAAGTTATGCAAATATATAAATTTTTTAAATAATTTTACACATACCCCTATTTTTTTAGGGGTAAAAATATTTTTTATTATATTTACACTATGAAAACAGTAAATTTACATATGATTATGTTGGGTTGTACCCCAAAAGGACGTTTTACCGAACAACATGATATCTTTTTTGGTATTGGAAATAGTTTGAAAGAATTAGTTCCCGACATGAATGCATTTTGGCCCGAAGCGAAAGGAAGAATTCATATTGATGCTTGGCAAAAAGTTACTTTTGTTGACGGATTTACAATTGAAGTAGTTGCCAATAATGAAAGTTTAAATCAAAAAGAGCAATTATTCTTTTTGAATTTGGGAGGTTATAAAGAAGGAGAATTTGAAGAATACCATTATAAAGTATTAGTGGTTGCCAAAACGAAAGCCGAAGCTATTAAAAAAGCAAAACAAACGACTTTCTACAAACATTGTGGTTTCAAAGGAGCCGAATCGCACATTGATGATAAATATGGTATTGATGTTGATGATATTCACAATATTGAAGATATACTTTCGGATAAATTCAAATCGCAGTATCGTTTAAAAATAACAAAAACCAATGCAATTTCAGAAGATGAAAAACATATTGGTTATTTAAAAATAGATAAAATATCGGTATAAAAAAAGAGCTATCGGGTTAGATAGCTCTTTTAGTTATTATTACATTTCAACCTTAGTTACTTTAGCAGTATCTAATTTGTAATGTTCTTTTACTGCATTATAATCTTTAAAATCTAATTTATCAGTAGCTGATTTATTTCCAAAATAAGCTGGAATAACTACTACTCTAAATACTTGGTCTAATTTGTTAGCATTGCTTAATCCTGGTAAATCATACCCAAATAAACTTACTTGTGCATCATATTGAGTAAAATCACTATCATAACCAAAATCTAAAGTTCCATCATCAAAATAGTAGGTTTCTGGCAATAATTTCCAAACATCACCAGCGCTTCCGCCACCAACTAATCGATATACTAAAACCATATCAGATGAATAAATGGTATGAGGAAAATCTAAAATTTGATTGTATCCGTTTCCAGAAGTTAAATCGACATTTGAGTATTCAAAAACTTCGCTAATAGTATCGTTATCATATTCATCTCTTACCTCATTAACTGTACAACTTTGTAGTGTTATCATCCCGATAAAAACCAACAATAAAGTAATTTTTTTCATAATCTTAAAGTTTTAAATTATTTACTTACTTATGCATTATCCAATTGTTGTGCCAAAAATTATCCAATTATATTTTCGTATCTTTGAAACTTTAAAAAAGCTTGTAAAATGGGAAGAAATAATCCAAAAAATATTAAAGCGCACAACGATAAATTACACAAAGAGCAATCGAAAGAAAAAGCTAAAAAGAATGCTCGTGCCGAAAAATTAAAAGAAATTCAACGAAAATTCAACGAATCTAAATCGTAATCTATGTCGGGTTGCTACTGCGGAAATTCACTTTCTTTTCAAGATTGTTGTGAACCTTACATTAAAGGAACCAAAAAAGCACCAACGTGTGAAGCATTAATGCGTTCGAGATATAGCGCTTATGCTACCACTGAAGTCGATTATTTGGTAGCAACTACACACCTTACAACCCGAAAATTGTATAAAAAAGCCGACATATTAATTTGGTCCAAAAATAATAAATGGTTAAAATTAGAAGTTATAACTTCAACTGAAACGACCGTTACTTTTAAAGCGTATTTTTTAGACGAAAATTTAAAGGCTCAAGTTCATTATGAACATTCTACTTTTAAATTTGAAAATGGAAATTGGTTTTATGTAGATGGTGAATACAACTAAAAAAGCGAAAATTAATTTTCGCTTTTTTTTATTCCTCTGTAAACGTCTGTGCTTTTGAATACACACGCCATTTTTCGATACATTCCTGTAAATCTTGAGGAATTGGCGTATCAAAACGTAAAAATTCTTTTGTGACAGGATGTTCAAAACCCAAAGTTTTCGCGTGAAGCGCTTGTCTAGGTAATACTTTAAAACAATTATCTACAAACTGTTTGTATTTGGTAAAAGTAGTTCCTTTCAAAATGGAATCGCCACCATAACGCTCATCATTAAAAAGGGTGTGACCAATATGTTTCATATGTACACGTATTTGGTGTGTTCTTCCTGTCTCTAATTGACAAGAAACTAAGGTTACATACCCAAATCGCTCTAAAACTTTATAATGCGTTACTGCTGGTTTTCCTTTTTCATCACTTTCATGAACTGCCATTCGCATTCGGTTGGTATCGTGTCGTCCAATATTTCCTTCAACAGTTCCTTCATCTTCTTCGATATTTCCCCAAACTAAAGCAACATATTCTCTTTCCGAAGTTTTCTCAGCAAACTGCTTTGTCAAATAAGCCATCGCATGTTCTGTCTTTGCAACTACTAGTAAGCCTGTAGTGTCTTTATCAATTCGGTGAACCAAACCTGGTCTTTCCGAACTATTCATTGGTAAATTCTTAAAATGATAGGCTAACGCATTCACTAAAGTTCCTGAATAATTTCCATGACCTGGATGCACAACCATTCCTGCTGGTTTATTGATAACCAACAACTGATCGTCTTCATACACAATATCCAACGGAATATTTTCAGGCGTTAACAATTGCTCATAAGTTGGGTGTGCCAATACTAAACGTACGACATCGCCTGCTTTTACTTTGTAATTTGATTTTACCGCAACATCGTTCACTAAAATAGAACCATTTTCTGCTGCTTGCTGTATTTTATTTCGAGTAGTATTTTCAATCATATTCATCAAAAATTTATCCACACGCAAAGCTGATTGTCCTTTGCTTGCTTCAAAACGATGATGTTCATATAACTCGTCTTCGAGTTCGTTTTCAACCTTATATTCCGCCATTTTCTTCTTTAAATTCTTCTGGTTGTACCTCTTCAGTTGGAGGCAATGTATCTGATGGTTCTTCTGAACTAAACGTTTCTTCGTTATAAACTTCTTTTCCATCTCCTAAAACAAAATCTAAAGTAGAATTCTTTTTCACCTTATCTCCTGCTCTTAATCTTCTACCATCTTGATAGATTTGTAATACCACATCTTTAGCAATATGCGGTTTATAAGTAATTTTACCTTCTTTTAAGGTTAATGATTTTATAGTAGCCGAAATTTGTCGGAACGTTTTGTCTTTGAATTCTGGAATGGTAATATCCGTAAATTCACCAGCATTCAATTTTACATAGACTTTTCTACCGTCTTTTACTAAACTTCCTGCTTTAGGATCTTGTTCTAAAATAGTAAAAGGAGGAAAATCGGCATTAAATTCTACTGTATCTAATAAAAACACTTCTAAATCCAATTCGTTTAGTTTCTCTTCCGCGATTTCCAATTTCATTTTAGATAAATCAGGTACCTTAATTTCCTGACCATGATTGGTTCTAAAATCTAAAAATTGAATTACTAAAAAAGTAAAACCCACTACAATAGCCAATGCTAAAAAAGCTTGAATAAAAAAAGTTCGACTTGTTAAAAACTTAAATAAACTCATAGAATATGATATTTTGACAAAGATATAAAATTCAAAAAGAAATAACGATGCAATTCTTTTTGATTTCTTCACACATTTAAAACGAATGAATTGCAAAAATATTTCTTTGGTAAACAAATAAAAGAACGTAAAATCTCAATAAATAATGTAATTTTGTGTATATCAATTTGAAATTTACAATGAAAAACGTAGCCATTATCATGGGAGGTTACTCTAGCGAGTACAAAATTTCGTTAACTAGCGGAAATGTAGTGTTTAACAACATTAATCGTTCAAAATTTAATCCGTATCGCATTCATATTTTCAAGGAAAAATGGGTGTATGTGGATGAAAATGATACCGAATTTCCTATTGATAAAAACGATTTTTCAGTAACTGTAAATGGTTCAAAAATCAATTTTGATGTCGTTTTTAATGCCATTCACGGAACACCTGGCGAAGATGGTTTGATGCAAGCGTATTTCGAATTATTAAATATTCCTCAAACTTCGTGCGATTATTACCAAGCAGCGTTAACGTTCAACAAACGAGATATGTTGTCGGTTTTAAAACCTTACGGAATCAAAACAGCTGAATCATATTATTTGAATTTGGGAGACAAAATTAACGTAGACACCATTTTAGCTAAAGTAGGTTTACCTTGTTTCGTAAAACCAAATAAATCAGGTTCAAGTTTCGGAATTTCGAAAGTAAAAACGGCAGGAGAATTTCTTCCAGCTATTGAAAACGCATATAAAGAAGACGACGAAATCATTATTGAAAGTTTCTTGGACGGAACAGAAGTTTCAGTGGGTGTGATTAATTATAAAGGAACGGTTACCGTTTTACCCATTACCGAAATCGTATCTGAAAACGACTTTTTTGATTACGAAGCGAAATATTTAGGCAAATCGAAAGAAATTACGCCAGCAAGAATTTCAGAAGAATTGAAAGTAAAAATCGAAACAGTTGCCAAAAGAGCCTACGAAGTATTGAAAATGAAAGGCTTTTCGAGAAGTGAATTCATTATTGTAAACAATGAACCACACATGTTAGAAATGAATACGATTCCAGGTTTAACTACCGAAAGTATTTTACCACAACAAGCTCGTGAAGCTGGAATTTCGTTACCCGAATTATTTGAAAACGCTATTGAATTGGCTTTAAAGAAGTAAAAGATGAAAAAAGCAATATTTCCAGGTTCATTTGACCCAATTACTAATGGACATTTCGATATTATCAAACGAGGCGTTTCTTTATTTGATGAAGTCATTGTAGCCATTGGTGTGAATGCCGAAAAAAAATACATGTTTTCATTAGATGAAAGAAAACGTTTTATAGAAGAAGCTTTCAAAGACGAACCAAAAGTTAGAGTGATTACTTATTCTGGTTTAACCATTGATTTGTGTAAAAAAGAAAATGCTGAATTCATATTACGCGGACTAAGAAATCCGGCCGACTTTGAATTTGAAAAAGCCATCGCACACACCAATCGAATGATGTCAAAAATTGAAACGGTTTTCTTATTAACAGCTGCTCGAACTTCGTTTATCTCGTCAAGTATTGTGCGTGATGTATTGCGAAATGGCGGCGATATTTCGCAGTTAGTTCCAGAATCGGTTTTGGATAAAAAATAGATTAGTTTTCAAAAACTAACAACTTCTCTTTAATTACTAATTTCGAAAAGTGAAATTCGTTTTTTATCCATTCCAATGTTTTGGGTTGGTAAATGAAAACATGGGTAAAATCATCTTTGTAATACCAATTTTCAAAAGGCTTTTGGTTGGTATAAACCTCAGTTTTGCAATATAATTTTCCTTTTGGAAGCAATAAGCTTTTCAGTAATTCAAATTCTTGATACGGATAATGAAAATGTTCCATTACTTCGCAACAGGAAACATAATCGTATTTTTCTTTCAAAAGCGATAGTTCATTCGCAAAAAACAAATCGTAATTCTGCACCTGAAAACCTTTATCAGTCAACATTTTAGCAATAACTGGACCCGTTCCTGATCCGAAATCCAGACCTTTAGCTTCTGCAGTAAAATCGTGCAATACAGCGTTGACTATTGGTGAAACAAACGCTTGGTAGCGTTCATCAAAAACATCATTATTGTGTTTTTCGTAGTGTTCTTTCTCTTCTTCAGCGGTTAAAAAAGTGTGCTTGGGTCTAAAAATGCCTTCGCAATTGGTACATTTATAAAACAAATGCTTTGGTTTTTCGCAAAAAACCGTTGCTGTGGAATTACATAATGGGCAGGTCATGTTCATAAATATAAAATCACAAATTTACTATCTACTTAAATATCTTTCTACTGCTTTAATATATTCAGATTCTTGGAATAGAACTACTTTTTTTAATTCATTATTAGATTTATTCTCATTTTTATAATTGATTAAAAACTTTTCAGTTTCTTCAACTATTTTAAGAATTGAAAATTTTGATTTTCCTTCTAACTTTTTATTTAACCAACTTTTGTAGATTACATTAACAAATAAGTTTTTATTGTCTAACGTTTCTACCAAACCATCTAAATATAATTTTTCAATCGAATTATTCAATTCTGATAATGTTATTATGGCATGATCTACATAATCTGCATAAGCTATAATATTGCTTAATTCTGCTCCGCAATCTTCTTTTTCGGAACTAACTATTGAATTTAATATCAAAGCATCTAAATAATTATACTTCATAACATTTTTAATAAATCAATTATTTTATGAATACATTGTCATTTCGACCTAAGGAGAAATCTCATAATTCAATCTACATTATGTGATTCCTCCTTGCGTCGGAATGACAAAAAAACTAATTCATCTCATTTTTAATTAAAATAAAGCACTATTTCCTATTATTCTCTTTACGTAACGTAAATTTTGGATGGTTTTCTTCCTCTTCTTCCTCTTTCTTAATCACCTTTCTCGCTACTTCAATTTTATATTTCTTCCCTTTCATTTTCTCCTCTTTGATGTTTTGTAATAACGATTTCACTTTTGGATATTTCACCGCTACAAACGAAATAAAATCTTTGACTTCGATTAATCCAATATCATCTTTTTCTAGTTTTCCTTTTTGCGAAAAGAAACCTACAATGTCAATTTTATTCAACTTATTTTTCTTTCCTCCGCTGATGTAAAGCGTTTGATATAAAGGCGCTTTCGGCAATGATTTCGCATTGGAAACATCTAATCGACGTTTGCCATAATCAAAATAATCGGATTTCTTTTCGGTTTCGTGAATTAGCACATAAGCGGTTCCGGTTGCTAACATACGTGCGGTTCTTCCATTTCTGTGAGTGAATTCGTCTTCTTTTGCGGGTAAATGGTAATGAATTACGTGTTTCATTTCTGGAATATCCAAACCACGTGCCCCTAAATCGGTCGTAATCAAATAGGAAACACTTCCATTTCTAAACTGAATTAAAGCACGTTCGCGCTCGTCTTGGTCTAATCCGCCGTGATAATAAGTGGAAATAATGCCTTTTTGAGTTAACATTTCATGAATGCGTTCTACCGCTTCTCTGTGATTACAAAAAATAATGGCAGCTTCTGAATTTAAAGAACAAATCAACTGAAAAAGCGAATCAATTTTATCTTTCGATTTTGAAAATACGATACGAACATCTAAATTATCATTCTGTTTTTGGTTCGGAATAAAATCGATTACTTTCGGATCAATTACTTTGGTGTATTTCGGAATTTCCACACCAGAAGTCGCAGAAACTAAAATTCGTTTATTGGCTCGGGTAATTTTTCCAATGATATAGGACATTTCCTCGTGAAAACCCAATTGCAACGATTTGTCAAATTCGTCTAAAACATATGTTTTGATGTTATCGGTAGAAAAACTTCCTCGGTCTAAATGATCGGCAATTCTTCCAGGTGTTCCAATTAATAGTGCTGGAGGATTACTCAAATTATTAATTTCGATATCAATCGAATGGCCTCCATAACACGTATTGACTTTGTAATGCGTGCCCATTTTTTTCCAAACTTGTTCAATTTGCAAACCTAATTCGCGCGAAGGCACTAAAATTAAGCATTGCACACCTTTTACATCTTCTTCTAATAATTGGTAAATAGGCAACAAAAACGCTAATGTTTTCCCCGAACCCGTTGGAGAAAGCAATAAAATATTATCTTCATTCAAAATAGCATGTTGCGCTACTTCTTGCATTTTGTTTAAACTTTGAATACCAAGATTCAATAGTACATTGTTGGAATATGGATTTTGACTCATGTGGCAAAGATAAAGCCAATTAATTAAAAATTACGAATTATAAAATTCTACCTCAAAAAGATTCTTTATTTTTGAAAATCAAATACAATTCTCCTATGCGTTTTTTAAAAATAAGTTTGCTTTTCTTTTCGATTTCTGTGTTTTCGCAAAACAATTTCACCACACCATTTGAACGTGGCAACGGCAATCAATCCACTACTTATGAAGAATGTATTACGTTTTATGAAAAATTAGACGAAAGTTTTACCAACATCCAAATGATTCACAAAGGAACTACCGATAGCGGAAAACCTCTGCATTTGGTACTTTTTTCAAGCGAAGGAAAATTTGATTTTGACGAATATTTTACTAAGAATAAAGCTGTGATTTTAATCAATAACGGAATTCATGCCGGTGAACCTGACGGAATTGACGCTACCATGATGTTGATGCGTGATTTAGCCATGGGAAAAATCAAAACGGCTAAAAACACTTTAATTGCTGCTATTCCGGTGTATAGTGTTGGTGGGATGTTGAATAGAAATTCACATTCCAGAGCCAATCAAAACGGTCCTGAAGAATATGGTTTTAGAGGAAATGCTCGCAATTATGATTTGAATCGTGATTTCATTAAATCAGATACTAAAAACTCGAGAAGTTTTCAAAAGTTATTTACCGAATTAAATCCGGATATTTTCTTAGATAATCACGTTTCCAACGGTGCTGATTATCAGTATACGTTTACTTGCATTGCGACCCAACATGAACGATTGGGAAACAAATTAGGCAATTATTTCATCAACGAATTGTATCCTTCGGTGGTGAAAGACATGAACAAAAAGAAAATCGATGTGGTTCCGTATGTAAATGTACACAGTACTACACCTGACAAAGGTTTTGAACAATTTACTGATACACCAAGATATGCGACAGGTTATTCGACTTTATTCCACACTTTAGGATTTGTTCCCGAAACACACATGTTGAAAGTATACAAAGAACGTGTGAAAGTGACTTACGAATTTATGGTCAGCACGATTAATTTCGCTGATACGAATTGGCAAAAAATCAAGCAAATGCGAAAAGAAGCTTTGAACGAATATCAAGTTGGAATGCAATACCCGTTGGATTGGGCAATTGACTCAACGAAAGTGTCTTATATTGATTTTAAAGGCTATCAAGGCGGTTACAAACCAAGTACTATTTCAGGAAAAGATCGATTGTTTTACGACAAAAGCAAACCGTTTACCAAGAAAATCCCGTTTTATGGAAATTATAAACCTACGAAATTCGTGAGTATTCCGAAAGCGTATATTATTCCGCAATCGCAATGGCAAGTGTTGGATATATTAAAATTGAACAATATCAATGCGCATCGTCTTCAAAATGACACAATTATTGAAGTAGAATCGTATAAAATTGAAAGTTATCAAACTTCAAAGTCGCCATACGAAGGACATTACGGACATTACAATACGAAAGTATCTAAATCAACTCAAAAAGTACAGTTTCATTATGGTGATTATGTATTTTACACGAATCAGCCAGGCGTGAAATATTTAGTAGAAACATTAGAACCAGAGGCAGTTGATAGTTATTTCAATTGGAACTTCTTCGACCCAATTTTACAACAAAAAGAATATTTTTCGAGTTATGTTTTTGAAGATTTGGCGAAAGAATTCTTAGATAAAAATCCAAAAATAAAAGCCGAATTAGAACAAAAGAAACAAAACGACAAAGCTTTCGCTGAAAATGGTGCAGCGCAATTGGATTGGGTGTACAGACAATCGCCTTACTATGAGAAAGTGCATTTGCAGTATCCGGTTTATCGAGTGAATTAAATACTTGAAATCATGAAATCAAAAATTACATTTTTTATATTATTTTTTTCAATCACATTTTTTGCCCAAGAAAAAGAAGAAAAAAGCATAGAATCATATCAATTAGAATATATTAATTCAGGTAATAAGTTTCTTTCAAAATCTAAAGGATTAAATGCCCTTTATTCCTTTTATTTTGCAACAAACTTTAACTTTGATAATGAACCAATGACTGAATATGAAAAATATGCAAGAACAAAAGTAGATTCTTTGTTACCAATCTATCAAGCAATTGAAAAAGAAAAATGGAAAGGAAAATGGAAACTAAAACAATTAAAATTCAATGACTATAATTATGAATATATAGAAATCACAGATAGTACAGTTATTTTTTACAATAAAGATAGTATTAATACTCCTTGCAGAATTGAAAAAATAAAATTTGCAAACTACGATAAATTAAATATGTTTAATTTTTATAAATGCTTAGAATTCGAGAACAATGAAATATGGGAATTTACTTTTGAAAAAGTAAAAGGAGAAAAAAGACTTATCATTTTCATAGTTAGAAATACGAGTGGAACAGGTTATTTTTTAGTAGATGACAGATCATTAATTAAAGATAGAAAAAAAAGAAAAGAAGCAATAAAACAGGAAATTAAAACATATTATGTTTTAGAAGAATAATAAAAAACTTAATTAATTTTTCAAACCACCTTCTCCGCTTCAAACAACAACTTAATATTCTCGTATGAGTTCTCTAATAAAAACTTAATATCCTTTGGATTCACCCATTCTACACGTTCAATACCTTCATCGGCTTGGCCTTGTGGTGTGCCTTTGTATTTGGTGCGCATTTCAAACCATTGTGTAATTTTTAGTTTGTAGCGACCGTTGCGTTTGAAAATATGGTAGGTTCTTTGTAGTTTTTCGGTGATGACTAAACCCGTTACGCCTGTTTCTTCTTCTACTTCGCGCATGGCGGTTTCTTCAATGGTTTCATTTTTTTCAGTGCCACCTTTTGGTAAATCCCATTTGCCGTTTCTGAAAATAAAAAGCACATCGCCGTCTTTGTTGTAAACCAATCCACCACCTGCTTTTTCCACAGGTAATTTGGCACGAAGTGTTTTCATGATTAACTTTTCATCGGGATGATACAGAAAAGCTTTCTGAATTTTATTCTGAAAAATTTTAACAATCAACTTCTTGATATCAACACTTTCCAATAAAAAAAGTTTGAAATCGGTCTCCTTTTGAACTTGATTTGTCAAAAAAAGTGGCTTATCGTTCACAAAAACTTTATACATTTGCAATATGATTTTTAACAACAACACAGCACAACAAACAGCCGAATTGCTTTTACAAATAAACGCAATTAAATTAAATTCTAAAAATCCTTTTACGTGGGCTTCAGGCTGGAAGTCTCCGATTTATTGTGATAACCGCATAATCCTTTCATTTCCAGCGGTTAGAAATTATATTCGCGATGAATTTGCCAAACATATTGAAGAGAAATTTGGCAAACCCGACGTAATTGCAGGCGTTGCAACTGGTGCAATTGGAATTGGTATACTTGTTGCAGAAGCAATGGGACTGCCTTTTGTATACGTTAGACCTGAACCAAAAAAACACGGAAGACAAAATCAAGTGGAAGGTTTCTTGCAAAAAGGACAAAACGTGGTAGTCGTAGAAGATTTGATTTCAACTGGAGGAAGCAGTTTATTAGCAGTTGAAGCTTTACGAAACGAAGGCGCAAACATCAAAGGAATGGCAGCAATTTTTACGTATGGTTTTCCAGTTTCAAAAGAACGTTTTGAAGCAGCTAATTTGGATGTTTTCACGTTAAGTAATTACGAAAACTTATTACAAAAAGCGGTAGACAAACAATATGTTTCAGAAAATGAAATGGAAACATTAAGCGCTTGGAACGCGAATCCAGCGGAGTGGAACGTGGAAGTTTAGTTGGGAGATGGAAGTTGGGAGTTGGAAGTAAAAACTAACTTTTAAACTTGTTCCTATAACCTTTTAAACTCTTAACCTTATAAACTTATAAACAAAAAAATATGAACTTAGAAAGTCCAAAAGTAAACGTAGCAAAATCGGCTGAATATTTATTCAACGCTTTGAACGACGTAAAGAATTTCGAGAAATTAATGCCTGAAAATATCGCAAAATTTGAAGTAATCGACGAAAATTGCTTTGAATTCGGATTAAAAGGTATGCCAGAAATTAAATTGGTAAAAAAAGGTGGAACTCCAAACTCACAAATTGTTTTAGGAGCGGCTTCAAGCAAATTACCTTTTACCTTAACTGGAAACTTAAACGCAATTGACGCTGACAACACAGAAGTTCAATTAGCTTTTGAAGGTGATTTCAACCCAATGATGGCAATGATGATCAAAGGACCTATTACCAAATTCATTGAGACATTGGCTCAGAATATGGGGAAATTGTAATTCTCTGATTTAAATAAAAATGAAAGTCCGTTTTAAAATGGACTTTTTTTTATGCTGTTTTCAAAGCTTCAACTAACAAATCAATATCTTCTTTCGTATTAAAATGACTGAATGATATTCTTAAACTTGGTTTTTTAGCTTCTTCTGGTGATAAAAACTCGGCTAAAACGTGAGATGGTTTGATGCTTCCGCTTTGGCAAGCACTTCCGCGAGAAACGGCAATTCCTTTCATATCCAATGTAAATAACAACATGGAAGTCTTTTCTTCTGATAATGGTAATTGCACATTCAAAAGGTTATAAAACGTGTTTTCTCCGTTGATTTTAACTTCTGGAAATACTTTTTTTAATTCTAAAAAGCAGTAGTTTTTTAAATCAGAAATGTAATTGGTGTCGTTTTCTAAATTCTCACAAGCTAATTCTAACGCTTTTGCCATTCCAACAACTTGATGTACAGCTTCAGTTCCGGCACGCATGCCTTTCTCTTGTTCGCCACCAAAAATCATCGGTTGTAGCATTGAATTCTTTTTCAAATACGCAAACCCAATTCCTTTTGGACCATGAAATTTATGGGCAGAAGCCACTAAAAAGTCGACTCCCAACTCTTGCACATCTAAATTCGTTTTTCCGATAGACTGCACCGTATCGCAATGAAAAAGCACTTTCGCATACTTGCATAAGTCCGAAACACGTTTGATGTCTAAAATCGTTCCTATTTCGTTATTAACGTGGATTAATGATACTAATGTTGGGACATCTGAATGTAATTTATCAGCAAAATCATGGTAATCGATGTTTCCGTTGGATAAAATCGTAACATATTCAACTTGAATTCCGAATTCTTTTGCTAAATGTTCAACTGTATGTAACGTAGCGTGATGCTCGATTTTAGTTGTTATAATTCGTTTAATTCCCAAATCTTTAACAGCACTAGTTAGAATCCAATTCGTAGCTTCTGTAGCGCTTGACGTAAAAATAATTTCTGAAGCTTGTGCATTTAGCAGTTTAGCAATGGATTTTCGAGCTGATTCGACCAACGTTTTCGCACTTCGACCAAAACTATGCGTTGAAGATGGATTCCCGAAATCATTTTGAAGCACGTTCATCATTGCAGTAATAACTTCTGGATGAATAGGCGTGGTTGCGGCGTTATCTAAATACACTTTTCTCATGTCGCAAAGATACAAATCATTTTATTTTGAAAGTCTTAAATTCAATTCACGTTTAAATTAACAAACTTTAGCAAATTAATAAATTAAAACCTTTATTTTTGTTGCATAAATTCGATGAATAAATGAAAAAACTTATAGTTTTAGTAGCCTCAGTTTTTATGCTACAAGCCTGTGATGATGGCGATATTACGCTAGAATCTTTCAATTTTGATACTGCAACTATTCAAAATTGTACAGATAACAACCTTGTTTTTAAAATTAACGATAAAGAGTTGTTGCTTTTAAGTATTCCGGAGAGCAGTTTTCTTAACGAAGAGACACCTGATGGGAGTCCGAGAATTATAAATGTTGGAACCACAAATCAAATTATTTATAGATTATATTCTGGAAATGTGAGTTCTGCTACAATTTGTTCAACACTGCCTCCTGCTTCGCCTGTTGTTGAAAAAGAATGGAATGCTTCAGGTGGAACGATAGAAATTATTACAGATGCGCTTTACGATGTAGATGGAATTACAATTAACGGCTACACACATAATATTAAATTTAAAAATGTAAACTTTTCAAATCCGGACAATTCATTTAGTTTTACAGAATATATTTTTGGAAATTACGAAACCGACTTATAGAAAAAACATCAAAAAAGTAAAAGGACTATTCAAAATTGAGTAGTCCTTTTTTTATTTCTTGAAGTGAAATTCAAGTGAAATTTTAGTCCAAAATCTTACTTCACATTTTGCTTAATGTAAACTTCGGTTGCTCCCAAACCATATTTTTGATAGTTCGCATCTTGGAATGAAATGTTGTCATAACGTCCCAACATAAAGTCTAATTCGGCTTTCAAAACACCTTCACCAACACCATGAATAAAAACCACTTTCGGCATTCGATTTTTGATAGCAAAATCGAGTTGTCGTTTAGCGGTTTCCATTTGCAAAGTCAGAATATCATAGTTGCTCATTCCTCGTTTTGAAGGTACTAATTTTTCGATATGCAAATCAACTTCTAAGACAAATTCATCCTTACGAGAACGCTTTTCTTTGACAAAACTGCGCTTTTTCGGCTCTTCTTTGTCTTTTAAAACCGAACCTAAACTTTGAGTGGAGAAAAAACCACTTAACTCATTGGAATTGTTTATTTTAATCAATTCGTTGACAAAAAATGTCATCAAGAATTTATCGGTAGTTTCCACTGAAATTTCATTATTTTGAACCTTAATTACCACTCCCGAAATGTCGTCGTCTAAAACGGCAACCTTATCTCCTATTTCAAACTTCTGTGTCATTTTTATTTTCATTTTCTCCATCATTTTTAGATGGAATTTTCTTCATCAATCTAAATAATCCAAACATAAAAACAGCCATTGCTCCTATCATAATAAATCGATTTGGAGCTGGTTTTGATTGTTCAATCATGGCAAAAATTCCGATAGCTGCGAACATCAAAATGTATAAAAATTGCTTCATATTTTTTCTTTTAATAAAGTTTTCAAAAGTAGTGTTTTTAAAATTAGTATTTGTTTTTGAACTTTTTTTTGTAAACTTGTGAAACAAATTTTCAACTTTCAAAAAGTATTATGGAAGAACATATGTTGCCTTGTATGAACAAACAACTTTTTGGAGTTGAATGTCCGGGTTGTGGCACGCAAAGAGCCATTGCTTTTTTATTAGAAGGAGAATTTTATGAAGCCTTTAAAATCTTTCCTGCTATTTATACATTGGCACTATTGTTTGTTTTTTTATTATTACATTTATTAGATAAGAAAAGAAATTACACTAAATTAGTAATTGCAATTGCCATTTTAAACGGCATTGTAGTTTTAGTTTCTTATGTATACAAAATGTATTTTACCTATTTAACCAATTAAACTTTATAAAAATGGAAAATCAAAAATTACCAAATGCTACAGCTGTACTTATTTTAGGCATCTTATCAATCATAACTTGTTGTTGTTATGGAATTTTTAGTGTTATTTTAGGGACAATAGGAATTGTTTTAGCCAATAAAGACGCTAAACTCTATGCCGAAAATCCAACAAATTATACAAATTATAACAATGTTAAAATTGGTAAAACGCTAAATATTATAGGAATTGTTTTAGGTGTGATTTATTTACTTATGATGATATGGATGATAGCAACATTTGGTTTTGATTCACTACAAGATCCAGATTTATTAAAAGAAGAAATGAACAGATATTTTGGAGTTCAATAAAAACAAAAACATATAAATCATTAAAAGACAGCTACTTAACTGTCTTTTTTTTATTTAATAACAACTCATTAACAAATCGTTCACAACACTTTTTTTGAGTTTGGCACAGCAATTGGAAATACCTAATCAAGCAACAAGTTTTAGAAACGAGTTTTAAAATGAAGTTGCCCAACTTTTAAATTGTTGTATCATGAAAAAAATTACACTTTTAGTAGTAGCCAGTATCCTTCTGGTAGGGAACATGGCTTTAGCGTCAGAAAACCCTGTTTTTTCTGACAACACAAACAGAAGAGGTTATTACATCGATTATAGAGATGCAGAGCCTATTATCTTCAGAGAACGCGGAATTGAGTTTATGTTGTTTCCAAATGGAGAATTCGACTTCAACACAAGACCAGCGGTTAGACCAAGAGACAATGGAACAAGTGGTGCACCAAGAGGAATGTACTACGGAACTTCAGAAAGAGGCGTTAGAGTTGAACACGATAACTTTGGTAGAGTAAGACGCGTAGGAAATGTTTACATCAACTACGACGCTTTTGGAAGAGTAAAACGTATTGGAACTATTTATATGAGTTATAACAGTTTTGCTGTAACTAAAGTGGGTAATATGCGAATAGTTTATGACAGAAGAGGTAGAATTGTAGATGTATATGGTTTTATCAACCACGCTAACGGCGGATACAACTACAACCCTGGAACTTATTACTCAAGTGGAAACGGACATTATGATGATGGCGATGATTATGGAGACGACTACAATGACGATGACTATTACTACTACAGAAAAGACGGTTCTAAAGCAAAAATGTCTGATGATGACGTAAAAGAAATCAAAAGAGAAACTTTAGAAGTTAAAAGAAAATAAAAATTGGTTGGTTAAGTTTGTTTTTTAATCCTGCGGATTCTGGGAAGATGAAGCAGGATTTTTTATTTCAAAAATTTCTTAAAAACAGAATTCATCACAAAATTAATATCTGAAGAAATCTTTAAATAATAACTCAATCCTAAATAGAAAATAGACACCAAAATAGATTTTAGAACAATATTTACAAAAGGATGAAAACTAAAATCCCAATAATAAAACACTCCAAAGCTTACTATTGTTAGAACCAAAGCTACAAGCGTATTTTTAGTAAACGGAAATAGCTTCATTTTAAGCACCACAAAAAGTAATTTAGCTAAACTATATAACGTAATTGAAATTAACGTTGCTATAGCCGCTCCATTCAAGCCATAAAGCGGAATGAAGATCATATTTAGTGAAACCGTAAGAAAAACCAAGAATAATCCCAAAAACAAGACCGCTTGATAATATTTTGAATTGAAAATAATAGCATTATTGTTTCCCAAAACCAAATCGAAATACTTCGAAATTCCAATAAAAAACACCACGGCAATTCCATCACTATAGCCTTTTGGTAAAACGCTATACAATTCATTGATGTTTACTAAAATCCCAACTAAAATTAAACCACCGATAACTTGTAGCGTAATCGAAGACTTTTTATACAATTCATTTAGCTCCTCATGCTTGTTTTCACTCATTAATTTTGCTGTAATGGGATATGTAATTTGATGCATCGCACGACTTGGTACCGCAATAACAGTAGCAATAAAAATAGCGACAGAATAAAAAGCAATATTATCAATTTTGATGTAAAAATTAAGCATGAATTTATCTACATCCAACAATAAATTAGCTACACTTCCCGATAAAATTATGAAGAAACAATAGGTTAAAACCGCTTTTGCATTATCAGGAAAAACCAAATTAAATTGTGGTGTTTTGACTTTCATCGCATATAAAAACATAGCGAGAAGTGATAAAAAGTAAATTCCCATTAACGCAAAAACGAATTGTTGAGGCGAAATAACATCAAAATAAACCGCAAATAAGAAGATCGAAATTAGAATTCGAAGTAAAACTTCTTTCACAAAACTACCATAAACCGATTGCAAATGTACTTTTACCCAAGCATAAAAAATCTCAAAATATCCCATACAAAGTCCGATTACTGGAATTTGCCAAACATAATCGTAAACAATTTGATTTTTCCTCGATAATAATTCCGCTATTTGATGATATCCGAAATAACCAATCAAACTTATGGGAAGTACAATCAATAAAGGTAAAACTAAAACAAACGTTAGAAATTGCGCTTTTTTCTCTTCGGTTTCGTATTCATTGTAGAATTTCACCAATGTATTGTGCACTCCAAACGCCATCAAAGGCATCATAATATTAGCCGCCGACAAAATAAATCCAACCAAACCATAAAAAGTATCGCCTAGAAATTGTCCATACATAAACAACGTGTTAATCGCGCCAATTCCAAAACCGATGTAGGTAATGATGGTGTTTTTAATCGATTGTTTGATGACAATTCCCATGTTTTTAGTGAAAAGTGATTAGTGATTAGTGATTAGCAGTTTGGCTAATTTCTCAGTCAAGGACTTTCTGCTGTATTGTTGCAAACCAACTGGATATACTTTTAAATTATTTTGCTGAAATTGTTCGAAACAAGTCAGAATTTGTGCTTTCAAAGCTTCTAATTCGTCATATTTGAAGAAATTTCCCGTATTAGTTTCCTTTATGATTTGAGCAAAATCAGCATTTTCTGGACCGATGGCGATGATTGGCCGCTCTGAAACCATATATTCAAATAATTTTCCTGGAATAATGCATTTGGTTTCTTCTGAATCAATTTCGATAAGTAATAATACTTGTGAACTTCGTTGTTCAATAATGGCTTCATCGTGTGGCAAATAGCCTAAATGATTCACGTATTTTTCCAACTTAAATTCCTTAATCGCTTGAAGCACCTCAGCACTCACCGCTCCTATCAATTTTAATTGGAAATGATTTTTGAATTCAGGATTTTCTTTGGTTAATTCTTTCAGCGCTTTCCATAAAATCCTTGGATTTCTGGCCGATAAAAAAGAACCAATATGTGCTAAAGTAAATTTTTCGTCCAAAGGTTTTTTGATTACTTTCTCCACATCATAACCATTCGTAATGACTTCGATAGGTTTTGAAGTAATAGCTTGAAATTCTGTTTTTGTCGTTGGAGATGTTACTAAAATTTGGTCACAAGTCGTCATAACCTCTTTCTCCAAAGTTTTATGTTTGTTAGCTGCCCGCGAACTTAATTTTAATTGTTTATGATAGCCAATCGTAGTCCAAGGATCACGAAAATCGGCCAACCAAGTGATGCTTAGTTCTTTTTTTAATTGCAAACCAATCAAATGCAAACTATGTGGCGGACCTGTGGTGATTATAGTATCAATTTGATTTTCTTGAAGATATTTTTTCAGAAACTTAACCGAAGGTTTTACCCAAAACACTCTTGCATCGGGAATAAAAACGTTACCACGAATCCAAAGCATAGCTTTTTCTACAAACGATTGCTTTTTTTGATTGGGAATAATTCCGGAACTGATTTTTTTTGCCTTATTTTTCGAAAAAACCGAAGCCAATCCATAAGGTTCAAAAATCGGTTGTTTGATAATAACAGCTTTGTCAGAAACTTCACTCAATAATTTCTCATCAATCAAAGGATACGTTGGATTTTCTGGAATATAAACGTGAGGTTCAATATTAAAATCGGGTAAATACTTGACAAATTTTAACCAACGCTGTACTCCTGGACCTCCTGCTGGTGGCCAGTAATACGAAATGATGAGTATTTTTTTTGTTGGTTGCAAGTTGAAAGTTTATTGTACTGATTTCTTTTTCTTGTTCTCAAAATAAACTCCCGCTACAATCAATAAAAGCATTGCTATTGAACTGATTAAAGCAATTGTACTACCTGTTTTTACTACTTGAGGTTCAAATTTGAATTCGATTGTATGTTTTCCTGCTGGAACTTTTAAGCCTCTTAAGACGTAATTTACTCTATAAATTGGAGCTTCTTTGCCATCAATCATTGCTTTCCAACCGTTTTGATAATACATTTCAGAGAAAACAGCAAAACCTTCATTACTATTATTTGAAACGTATTTTAATTGATTTGGTTGATACGATTTTAATTGAATTATTGCCGTTGAATCCCTCTTCAAATCATTAAAATTATAACTTGTTTTCATTTTTAAAGAAATAGGGTTTATAACAGCTTCTCTCTTCGTATCTAATTTATCTAAAACCTTTATTTCTTCATCAGCTGATTTTACAAGTTTAACTTTTTCTACAAACCAAGCATTTCCATTAGCAAAAGGATTGGTAACTGGAACATCGCCTTCACCTGTTGGTACAATAACGTATTTTACATTTAACATATCTAAAACCGGATTGCTTTTTGTAAAACTTAACGTTTGAAAATCTATCGAATTCCCTAATGCATTGATGTTTTTCTCAACATTATATTCAAATAATTGATCTACTCTTCTTGGTCGGACTGCACTGTAACCTCCAACTGCTTTATGGAAATAAGAGGTTCTTCCTTGCAATCTTCCTTGAATTTCGTACACTCTATAATTTGATGTGTCTTTTAAAATTAGCTTATCTGCATCTGTAGCTTCAAAAGGCATGTCTACTTCGCGAGCACTTTTAAATTGGTTTGGATTATTGTTTACATAACGTTTATCGACCATGAATAAATCGGAAACCATGAAAAATCCAACCAAAATAACCGCTGTAGTTTGTGCTAATTTATTTTGAATATACAGCCATAAAACAATTGCTACCGCCAACATGAATAAACCTGAACGCATTAAATCGCTAGTATAGAAACTCATTCTATCTTCTTTTAAAGCGTTTATAAAACTGATTCCGAATGATTTATCTTGACTTTCGCCAAACATTTGCATTAATTGTTGGTCAATTGGAGCTGAAAAATTAAAGAATCCTTTTGCTAAGTATAATACAACTACTATTCCTATACTAGTCGCAGCTGCTTTCCATAAACTTGCCCATTGTGTTTCTTTTTCCGAAGTAAAAAACGATTGAAGTCCCATAATTGCTAAAACTGGAAAACACAATTCTAATACTACTTGAATAGAAGAAACCGCACGGAATTTATCATACAAAGGCACAAAATCAACAAAGAATCTCGTCAAAGCATCAAAATTTTTACCCCATGAAAGTAATAAAGAAAGAATGGCTCCAGCTAAGAATAAATATTTTACTTTTCGTTTGTCGTGAAACAATGCTAAAACCGCTAATAAGAACACAATGGCTCCAATATATGCTGGTGCTTCTACAATAGGTTGTTCTCCCCAATACGTCTTTCCATAATATTGAACCGTTTGTAAAGCTTCCATTGGTGTAGCTCCATAATTCAATAAAAACTCATACAATGCAGATTTTTCATCTAATTCTTCTCCATTTCCACCACCAAAAAGTCTTGGCGCAATAAGATTAAAACTTTCGGCAACACCATAACTGTATTCTGTAATGTATTCATACTTCATTGACGAATCCTCAGTATTTTGAGAACCATCTGCATTAAAAGTCAATTCGCTTTTACCACGAATACTATGATTGGCATATTCTGAAGTAGCCATTAAATTGGTTGCATTGGCTCCGATGGCTAAAATTCCTGCAATAGCAAAGACACCAATAACTTTTCCTAATTCTTTAAATTCTTTATTCTTAAGTGCAATTACCACATAATAAACAGCAATAATTGCCAACAATAGCAATAAATAATACGTCATTTGGAAGTGATTCGCATTAATTTCTAATGCTGCCGCTACCATAGTTAGTAAGCCTCCTATTATATATTTTCTTTGGAAAACCAATAAAACTCCCGCAACTACCATTGGCATATACGCAATTGCATGTGCCTTAGCATTATGTCCAACACCTAAAATGATAATCAAATACGTAGACAATCCAAATGCTAACGCTCCAAAAAACGCTTTTAATGGATCTACTTTTAACACCATTAACAATACATAAAACCCTAAGAAATAAAGGAATAAATAATCAGCTGGTCGTGGTAAAAAGCGTAAAGCATCATCTAACATTCCAATAACATCGTTTGGATATTTTGCTCCCAATTGATAAGTAGGCATTCCTCCAAAAGCACTATTGGTCCAAAAAGGTTCTTCACCTGTTTCTTTTCTAAAATCATTTTGCTCTTTTGCCATTCCAGTATATTGAACGATATCGGATTGAAAAATTTTATTTCCTTGTAAAACTGGATAGAAATAGATTATTGAAACCAGAATAAACCCTACTAAAACTAATAAATGAGGGTATAATGCTTTGATGTTTTTCATGTGAATGTGTAATAAAATAAGATGCTAAAGTAACTAAAAAAAGGATATCGTTAAAATATCCTTTTGGGTAATGTATGAAATACTAACTACTTGATTTCTTCATAATCAATATATTCGCCAACTTTCTTTTTCTCTTTTGGCATACTTTGTTGCGACTGAGAAGTTCTATCTTGCTGTTGTTCTTGTTGTTGTCTATATTGTTCTTGCATTTTTTGTTGCATTTTATTCACTGCTTTTTGCATTAAAATAGGAGCAAAAATTCGCATCAAAAACTTAAACAAATAATAAAACAGTATGATATAAAAAAGTGTTTTTATAAAACCTGTAAAAGAAGCCATTTCCATGCTATAAAAATTTAAAATTCAAAATTACAGATATTGGTTGGTAAAACTTCAAATTTGTTTCTTAAAATTATGATAAAATAACTATTTTTGGACATAAATCATTTTTTTATGAAATCTATTCAAACACTTTTTGTTTTAATTTTAGGAATTATGTCTCAAATTTCATTTGCACAATTTACAGATGACATCAATTCCAATCGCCCTGGTCGTTCAATGATGGCATTTTCTGTTGGGAAATCTGTTTTTCAAACCGAAACAGGATTGCATTATGTTAACGAAGATCACAATACATTAGATTATAAAGCCAGTGGTTTTATGGCAGAATTTGATATTCGTTGGGGATTATTCTTTGAGCAATTAGAACTTATTGCTGAATTTCAGTATCAAAATGATAATTATACATCCGATTTGCTTGATAAAAACAGAAGTGCATTGAAAAAAACACTTTTTGGAGCCAAATATTTGATTTATGACCCATTTAAAAACTATGAAGAAAAACCAAATCTATATAGCTGGAAAGCCAATCACCGCTTCAAATGGAGACAATTAATTCCTGCTGTAGCAGTGTATGGAGGTGCAAATTTGAACTTTTCTGACAATCCGTTTAATTTTGCTCCTGTTGGTATTGAAGAACCAAAAGTAAGTCCAAAAGCAATGATTATTGCGCAAAATCATTTTGGAAGTAGATGGGTTTTAGTAACAAACGTAGCTTACAACAAGATTGGCTCTGAATTTGCAAGTATCGATTATATCCTTACGCTTACAAGAGGATTCAATTCAAAATGGTCTGGATTTATTGAAAATCAAGGATATATGGGTGATTATTATTCTGATGGATTATTTAGAATGGGAGCAGCATATTTATTCAATAAAGACATGCAAATTGATGCTTCTATTGGAAAAAATATAAAAAACACACCGAGCTTATTTACTGGAGGAATTGGATTTTCGTGGCGATTTACCAAAAACTACAAAGAAGTCAAAATTGAAAAAGACAATGGTAGTAAAATGGATAAAAAAATGAAGAAAAAAGGCGAAAAAGATGCTAAAAAACGTAAAGATACAGTAGAAGAATAAAATGATAACAATTAAAGAAGCCCTTACCAAAAAAGAAATGAAAGATTACGTGATGTTTTCTTTCGAATTATATAAAAACAACCAATACTGGATTCCGCCAATAATCGCAGAAGAATTAGAAACTTTTGACAAAACAAAAAATCCAGCTCTTCAAACAGCTGAAGCTCATTTTTATTTAGCTTACAAAGACAACAAAATTGTTGGTAAAATTGCCGCAATCATAAATTGGGAAGAAGTCAACCTTTTAGGGAAAAGAAAAGCTCGTTTTGGTTGGTTTGATGCTATTGACGATATTGAAGTTACGAAAGCACTTTTAGATAAAGTGGAAGAATTAGGACGTAAACACAACATGGATCACATGGAAGGTCCTATGGGATTTTCTAATTTGGACAAAGTTGGTATTTTAAGTGAAGGTTTTGACCAAATGGGCAACATGATTACTTGGTACAGTTTGCCTTATTATATTACTCATTTTGAACAACTTGGTTTTATAAAAGAGAAAGAATACATTGAAAGTGATTTTTCTTTTAATGGTATCAACCCTGAACCTTTTCAAAAAGCAAGTGAATTGATAAAAAAACGTTACGAGTTACGTAGTCTGAATTTCACAAAAACAAAAGACATTATGCCTTATGTGGACAAAATGTTTGATTTGTTTAATGAAACCTATGCCAAACTACAATCGTTTGTTCCAATAAATGATATTCAAAAAGCTTATTTTAAAAAGAAATACATTGGTTTTATCAATCCAGAATTTATAAAATTTATCGTCGATAAAAATGACAACATGATTGCTTTTGCTATTGTGATGCCTGGTTTTGCACAAGCACTTAAAAAAGCGAATGGAAAACTATTCCCTTTTGGATTTTATCATTTATTACAAGCTCGAAAACATTCTAAAGAAGTAGTTTTTTATTTAATTGGTATAACACCTGAATACCAAAGCAAAGGCGTTACCGCAATTGTTTTTGATGAATACTACAAAGTGTGTCAAGCAAAAGGAATTGAAACCTGTATAAGAACTCCCGAATTAGAAGAAAATCATGCCATTCATAATTTATGGAAACATTTTAATTCGAAAATTAATAAACGAAGAAGAACTTATAGAAAAGAGTTATAACAAAAAAGGGATTCAAATTGAATCCCTTTTTTTATATTCTTAATAAATGTTATTCTACATTTTGTACGCTTGCTTCTGCAATTTTAGCATATGTTCCGTTTACTAATTTTTCACGAATAGCTTCAAAAGCTGTTAGTGTTTCATTAATATCATCAATTGTATGCGAAGCTGTAGGAATCATTCTCAACAAAATAATACCTTTTGGAATTACTGGATAAACCACAATAGAAAGGAAAATTCCGTAGTTTTCACGTAAATCATTTACCATTATCATCGCTTCTGGAATAGAACCTTCTAAATAAACTGGTGTAATACAAGTGTTTGTATCGCCAATATTAAATCCTTTTTCTTTTAATCCACTTTGTAATGCGTTTACGTTTTCCCATAATTTATCTTTTATCTCAGATGAATTACGTAATAATTCTAAACGTTTTAACGAACCAATAGTTTGAATCATCGGTAACGCTTTTGCAAACATTTGCGAACGTAAGTTGTATTTTAAATAATCGATAATATCTTTATCTGCTGCAACGAAAGCACCAATGTTTGCCATTGATTTTGCGAAAGTTGAAAAGTAAACATCAATTCCGTCTTGACAACCTTGCTCTTCTCCTGCTCCAGCGCCTGTTTTACCAAGTGTTCCAAACCCATGTGCATCATCAACTAACAAACGGAAATTGTATTTTTCTTTTAAAGCAACAACTTCTTTTAATTTCCCTTGTTGACCACGCATTCCGAAAACACCTTCGGTAATGAATAAAATTCCTCCACCTGTTTCGGTTGCCATTTTAGTAGCACGTTGCAGGTTTTTTTCCATACTTTCAAGGTCGTTGTGTTTGTATGTGAAACGTTTTCCCATGTGTAAACGTACACCATCAATAATACAAGCGTGCGAATCTACATCATATACAATAATATCGTTTTTAGTAACCAAAGCATCAATAATAGACACCATTCCTTGGTAACCAAAGTTTAACAAATAAGCCGATTCTTTCATTACGAAAGCAGCTAATTCTTGTTCTAATTGTTCGTGATATTTAGTGTGACCACTCATCATACGAGCACCCATTGGGTAAGCCGCACCAAATTGCATTGCTGCTTCTGTATCTGCTTTACGTACTTCTGGATGATTTGCTAATCCTAAATAATCATTTAAACTCCAGTTTAAAATATCTTTTCCTTGAAATTGCATTCTTGGACCTAATTCTCCTTCTAATTTAGGGAACACAAAATATCCTTCTGCTTGTGAAGCCCATTTTCCTAAAGGACCTTTATTGTTCTGAATTCTTTCGAATAAATCTTTTACCATAATATATAGGTGTTTAAAACTCGACAAAAGTAAAAAAAAGTAAAAAGAAAAATACTTTTATTATAATTTATTTTGATTAGAAAAAAAATTATAGAAATAATAGTTCATAATCGAATTATTGGTCTTACATTTGCACCGAACGACACAGAAATGTGGTTACACGTTCACCGTAAAAGTCGATCGCTCCAGATCGGCTTTTATACTTTATAGACGTTTCGTATTTTTACATTTCTAAATTACTTCACATGAAACTCGTATTCGCATCAAACAATAAAAATAAAATTCAGGAAATTCAGGCTTTAGTTCCAAATACCTTTCAAATTGTAAGTTTGGAAGATATTGGTTGTTTTGAAGATATCCCAGAAACAGCCGATACGATTGAAGGGAATGCCATCCTAAAAGCCAATTACGTTACCTCCAACTATGGTTACGATTGTTTTGCTGATGATACGGGTTTAGAAGTCGAAGCTTTAAACGGAGCGCCCGGAGTTTATTCTGCGCGATATGCTGGCGAACAAAAAGATGCAAATGATAATATGGATAAGCTTTTATCGGAATTAAAAGATAAATCGAATCGAAAAGCCAATTTTAAAACAGTGATTGCTTTAAATCTTAATGGTAAACAAAACTTATTCACTGGAATAATCAACGGAAAAATCATTGAAGAAAAAATTGGAACAAATGGTTTTGGTTACGACCCAATTTTTGTAGCTGACGGATTTGATAAAACTTTTGCCGAATTAAGCATGGAAGAAAAATCAACTATCAGTCACAGAGGAATTGCAGTGAAAGAACTTATTCTTTTTTTACAAAAACTGTCCCAATAGGCAAACTCCAATTGTATTTAAAAGCAATCAATCGAAACGAGATAATAAAAACCGCTACGATTAACGAAATAATATCACTTTGTATTTGTAATTCTTGCAAAAGGAAAAACAGAATTCCTCCCGCAATACAAAGCGTGGCATAAATTTCTTTTCGGAATAAAACTGGAATTTCATTACACAAAATATCGCGGATAACGCCTCCAAAAGTAGCTGTCAAAGTTCCCAAAATCACACAAACAACAGGACTTAATCCAAACTCTAATCCTTTTTCTAAACCTATTAAGGTAAAAACACCTAATCCAATCGTATCAAATAAAAACATAGAAATTCGCAAACGCTCTAAATAACGATTGAAAATTATAGAAAGTAAAAAGCCAACTGTAATAATATACACATAATTTATATCCAACATCCACCCTACTGGAGTTCTTCCTATTAACACATCACGAACTGTTCCTCCGCCTAAAGCGGTAACAAAAGCAATACAATACACGCCGAACAAGTCTAACTTCTTGTAAATAGCAGTTAAAGCTCCTGAAATGGCAAATACTAATGTTCCAATAATGTCTAACAGTTCAAACATGGTTCTTATTTTGATACAAAAATACCTTACTTTCTAATTTTTCCATTCTAATTTTAGCAATAAAACATTTTTTATAAAATATGTGAAAAAACCAAAAAACGTAACAAATTGAAAATCAATATATAACAAATTAGTTTATGTGATTTATAAAGCGTACCTTTGCACCCAATTTAAAATATTTTATGAATAAATTTGAACAATTAGGATTGAATGAGTCGCTACTGCTGGCGATTAAAGATCTAGGATTTGAGAATCCGTCAGAAGTACAAGAAAAAGCGATTCCAGTACTATTGGAACAAAACACAGATTTAGTTGCCCTAGCGCAAACAGGTACAGGGAAAACCGCAGCTTTTGGTTTCCCGCTAATTCAAAAAATTGATGCTGAGAATAAAAATACACAAGCATTAATTTTATCGCCAACACGTGAGTTATGCTTACAAATCACCAACGAGATTAAATTATACTCAAAGTACATAAAGGGGTTACATACAGTGGCTGTTTATGGTGGTGCAAGCATTACAGAACAAGCTAGAGAAGTTAAACGTGGTGCACAAATTATTGTGGCTACACCAGGTAGAATGCAAGACATGATTAACAGAGGTCTTGTTAACATTAAAAACATCGATTTTTGTATCTTAGATGAGGCAGATGAGATGTTAAATATGGGATTCTACGAAGACATTTGTTCCATTTTATCGGACACACCAGACGAGAAAAACACTTGGTTATTCTCTGCAACTATGCCTGCTGAAGTAGCGCGTATTGCAAAACAATTCATGTCATCTCCAGTAGAAATTACTGTGGGAAGCAAAAACTCAGGTTCGGCTACCGTATCACACGAATATTACTGTGTGAATGCTCGTGACCGTTACGAAGCTTTAAAACGTTTAGCAGATGCAAACCCAGATATTTTCTCAGTTGTATTTTGTAGAACGAAAAGAGACACACAAGCGGTTGCTGAAAAACTTATCGAAGATGGTTACAACGCAGCTGCTTTACACGGAGATTTATCGCAAGCACAACGTGATGGCGTAATGAAATCGTTTAGAGGTCGTCAAATTCAAATGCTTGTAGCAACAGACGTTGCGGCTCGTGGAATTGACGTTGATAATATTACTCACGTAGTAAATTACCAATTACCAGACGAAATTGAAACTTACAACCACCGTTCAGGAAGAACTGGTAGAGCTGGAAAATTAGGAACCTCTATCGTGATTATTACGAAAAGTGAAATCAGAAAAATACACTCAATTGAGCGTATTATCCAACAAAAATTCGAAGAAAAAACAATCCCTTCTGGAATTGAAATCTGCGAAATTCAGTTATTACACTTAGCAAACAAAATTAAAGATACAGAAGTTGATCACGAAATTGACAATTACTTACCTGCTATTAATGAAGTTTTAGATGGTTTATCTAAAGAAGAGTTAATTAAGAAAATGGTATCTGTTGAATTTAATAGATTCATCAACTATTACAAATCGAAACGTGATTTATCAGGTGAAAGAGGAAATGATAGAGAAAGAAGTTCTGAACCAAGAGAAATTAGAGCTGGCGATCCAGTTCGTTATTTCATTAATATTGGAGCAAGAGATGATTTCGATTGGATGCAATTAAAAGACTTTATCAAAGAAACTTTAGATTTAGGCAGAGATGATGTATTTAAAGTGGATGTAAAAGAAGGTTTCTCTTTCTTTAACACTGATGGAGAACATACTGACAAAGTAATGTCTGTTCTTAACGGATATGACATGAACGGTAGAAGAATCAACGTTGAAATTTCTAAAAATGATGGTGGTGGAAGACGTGACCACAATGGAAGAAACTCTGGCGGAGGTTTTGGTGGTGGAAGACGCGAAGGTGGCTTCAGAGGCGAAAGAAGTGGTTCTGCTCCAAGAAGAGAAGGTGGTAGAGATGGCGGTTTAAGAAGCGATAGAAGTTCAGCTCCTAAGAGAGAAGGTAGTTTTAGAGGTGAAAGAAGCAGTTCAGCACCAAGAAGAGAAGGCGGATTTTCAGACAGAGCACCAAGACGTGCAGAAAGTACTGGAGATACTGCAAGACCAAGAAGACCAAGAAGAAGCTAACGATTTTCGTTAATTTTCTTATAAAATTATATAAAACTACAAAATATCAGCTTTAGATTCGTATTTTTGAATCAATAAATAAAGCATGAGATATTTTGTAGTTTTTCTTTTTTTACTTGTCTCTATCTTTGCCAATGCGCAAAATGATACGCTAGTAAAATTCATTAAAGGAACCGTAATTCATAACGAAACGCGTTTACCTATGGGGAGTGTGCACGTTATTAATGCTACAAAAGTTTCAGGAACTATAACCACTCCAAGTGGATTATTTGAAATTGCTGCTCAAGTTAACGACACTCTTTTATTTAGTTATTTAGGATATGAAACCATAAAAGTCAAAGTAACTAACGACTGGATAAAAGAAAATCCAACCAAAATTTACCTTAGTGAAAAGTCTTATGTTTTAGACGAAGTAACTGTTTTTAAATACAATTTAACTGGACACGTTCAGGTTGACACAGAACTTATTCCTGTTGCCTCTGACAATTATCGTTACAGCATTCCTGGTTTGCAAGTTGGATACGAAGTGGGTGATAAATCTCCAAATGCTGTTTCTAAAGTTTTAGGATCTATATTTAATCCTGCCGACTTTCTTTATAATGTTTTTGGAAAACGCCCTAAAGAAATGAAAAAGCTAAAAGAAATGAAAAAAGACGATACCGTTAGAAATCTTTTGGCTACAAAATTTGATAGAGAAACATTAGCGGCTTTATTAGAAATCAATAAAGATGATATTCCATTAATCCTAGAAAATTGTAATTACTCTGAATACTTCATAAAAACTGCAAACGACTTACAAATCATGGATGCAATTAGTTCATGCTATGAAGAGTATAAAGTTTTGAAAAAAAACAAATAAAATAAAGGCTTCTTATCCTTTTTAAACTATTTGATAATCGGATTGATTTTTTTATCAATTCCAAAAAAAATAGAATGAAAGCAACACAATTATATAAAGATTTTTTCGAAAGTGAAAAATCAGGCGGTTTAGTACTTATTGCATTTACCCTAATTTCATTAGCAATTGCCAACTCAGCTTTTGGCAATTCATATTTACATTTCTGGGAAACTACATTTGCTGGACATAGTATTGAGCATTGGATAAACGATGGATTGATGACTATTTTCTTTTTATTGATTGGTTTAGAACTTGAAAGAGAGATCTACCAAGGCGAATTATCCAATATAAAAGATGCCTTACTTCCAATTTTTGGTGCTATTGGCGGAATGATTATCCCAGCCGCGATTTTTTTGCTATTTAACTTTGGAACCGAAACACAATCTGGAGCCGGAATTCCAATGGCAACAGACATTGCGTTTGCATTGGGAATTTTATCATTATTAGGAAATAGAGTACCAACTTCATTAAAAATTTTCTTAACAGCATTAGCCGTAATTGACGATTTAGGTGCTATAATGATTATTGCGATTTTCTATACAAAAGCATTATTTTGGTCAAACCTAATAATTGCTTTAGGTATTTTTTCTTTTTTATTAGTTCTTAATCGTCTGAAAGTTAGAAACTTAATTCCTTATTTAATTGGAGGCGTTTTTATGTGGTATTTCATGCTTCATTCTGGGGTTCACGCTACGATTACTGGTGTTCTATTGGCTTTTGCAATTCCTTTTGGAAATGGTGGAGAAAAATCTACTTCGTATATATTACAACATTTTTTACACAAACCAGTTGCTTTTATCATTTTACCCATTTTTGCATTAGCAAATACAGCCATAGTAATTGGAACGGATTTTACTACAATTATTACACAAAATTATAGCATAGGAATTGCACTTGGACTTATTATTGGTAAGCCTTTAGGAATTATTACCATCTTATTTATAGCAATTAAACTTGGTTGGTGTAAACTTCCAAATGAGTTAAGCTGGAAGTCAATTCTTGGTGTAGGATTTTTAGCAGGAATCGGATTTACAATGTCTATTTTTATAACGCTTTTGGCTTTTGAAAACGAAACAATTATTAATAATGCAAAATTTATTATTCTGTTAGCCTCATTATTAGCTGGTTTAATTGGATTTATCAGTTTAAAACTTACATTATCAAAAGAAGTTATTGAAGAAGAAAATTAATCATTTTCAGAATTTTCATAAAATTTTTTTTCAATAAATTCAATATCTTTTATAGATTTCCGTGTCCAATCAAGGCGTTTTTCTAAAACTTCTTCTTCTGATAATTGCCAATCTATATTAGATTGTCTTAATCGATTCGTAATATCTTGAATAATAATCGCAGCTGAAACCGAAATATTCAAACTTTCGGTATAACCCACCATTGGTATTTTTAAAAACCCATCAGCTTGTTGAATTACTTCCTCAGACAATCCATTTCGTTCTGTACCAAAAAACAATGCAGATGGTTTAGAAATATCAAATTCATGTAACATACAAGAATCGTTGTGAGGTGTTGTTGCTATTATTTGGTATCCTTTAGCTCGCATTTGATCAATACAACTTTGAACCGTGTTAAACCGATTTACATCGACCCATTTTTGAGCACCCATAGCAATTTCGGTATCAATCCGTTTGCCAAATTTTTGTTCAATTACATTCAACTCTTGAATTCCAAACACTTCACAGCTTCGCATTACAGCGCTTGTATTGTGTAATTGATACACATCTTCAATTGCTATAGTAAAATGTTTAGTTCTATTTTTTAGCACTCTTAAAAAACCTGATTTTCTATTTTCTGAAATAAAACCTTCTAAATATGCTAATAAGTCTTTTACATTATTTTTCATGAAACAAAAATAATACTACTTTTTTTATTATTTTAGTGAAAAATTAAAATTGCATGACACAAGAAGAACTAATCCCCTTATTATTAAAAAAAGATGATAGGTCATTTACCCTACTCTATGACAATTATTCCAAAAGTTTGTATGGCGTAATTTTTACATTAATTAAAGACCGTGAAGAAGCAGAAGATGTACTCCAGGAGGTTTTTGTTAAAATTTGGAAAAATATAGATTCTTATAACGAGTCAAAAGGACGTTTGTACACTTGGATGTTAAACATTGCACGCAACACTTCTATTGATAAATTGCGTTCTAAAGGATTTAACAACAATCAAAAAAACTTATCTGCTGATAATTTCGTACATATATTGGACGATAACTCAAAAACCATCAATCAAATAGATGCGATAGGTATTAAGGAGTTTATAAAGAAATTAAAACCAAAGTGCATTCAAATTATCGATTTGTTGTTTTTTAAAGGGTATACACAACAAGAAACATCAGACGAGTTAGAGATTCCTTTAGGTACGGTAAAAACTCAGAATAGAAATTGTATGAACGAATTAAGACTATTAATCAATGAATAGTAGAGAATATATAGAATCAGGTATATTAGAATTATACGTATTTGGAAAACTTTCCGATGAAGAAATTGCGGAAGTCAACCAAATGGCAGCACAATATCCTGAAGTAAAAGAAGAAATTACAGCTATCGAAAAAGCCGTAATTAATCTATCGTATGGTATTGCACCACATTTATCAGCCACAAATTTTGAAAAAATCAGAAATCAGCTGTTAGAAAAACAAAAGGTAATTCAAATGAAACCTAAAAACTCTTTAACACAATACATGGGTTGGGTTGCCGCCGCTGTATTTGTTTTAGGAATGGGAATTCAGTTCTACAAGTTAAACGAATCTAACAATGTAATTGACACTTTATCTGTAGAAAAAAGTAACCTTCAAGAATCTGTTGTTGATTTAGAATTGAAAAAGAAAGAATCTGAATCTGTTTTAGCTGTTTTAAGAGATACGAGTAATGTTGCTGTAGCCTTGGCTGGACAACAAGTTGCTCCAAACGCTTACGCAAAAGCCTATTACAACAAAAACACAAAAGAAGTATACATCGATGCATCTGGCTTACCAACTCCTCCAGAAGGAATGGTTTACCAAGTTTGGGCATTAAAATTAGAACCTGTTTTAACACCTACAAGTATCGGATTGCTTGATTCATATGCTACAAGTACTACAAAAGTAATTAAAGTAGAAAACGCAAACGAAGCACAAGCCTTCGGAATTACATTAGAACCTGCGGGAGGAAGTGCTGGACCAACAATGGAACAACTCTATACCTTAGGAAAAGTATAATACTCAAATGCGTCTTTAAGGCGCATTTGTTTTTTAAAATTGCAAAAGAAAAAGAAAATGAAAAAAATTGTAGTACTAACAGGTGCTGGAATTAGTGCCGAAAGTGGCATCAAAACGTTCCGTGATGCTGATGGTTTATGGGAAGGTCACGACATTATGGAAGTCGCTTCGCCTATCGGTTGGAACAAAAATGCTGAATTGGTTTTGGACTTTTACAACAAACGAAGAGCCCAACTTTTAACTGTTAAACCTAATAAAGCCCACGAAATTTTAGCCGAATTAGAAGAACATTTCGACATTCAAATCATAACACAAAACGTAGACGATTTACATGAAAGAGCCGGAAGTAATAAAATCGTTCATTTACATGGCGAATTATTAAAAGTTCGAAGCATTTCAAACGAAGATTTTGTTATTGATTGGAAGCAAGATTTAAACTTAGGTGATTTTGATTTGGAAGGTAACCAATTGCGACCACATATTGTTTGGTTTGGCGAGGATGTTCCTATGATTGAACACGCAATTGACATTGTAGAAACCGCAGATATTTTAATTATTATCGGAACTTCTTTACAAGTATATCCAGCTGCTGGATTAATGAATTATGTAGACCAAAGCGTTCCAGTTTATTACATCGATCCAAAACCTGCTACGATTTATGATTTACCAAACGAATTGAAAGTATTACCGTTAACCGCAGTTGAAGGAATGAAAATTGTCAAAGAAGAATTGGTAAATTCAATCCAAAAAACTTCTAACTTCTAACTTCTAACTTCTAACTTCTTATTATATTTGCACTTCTTTAAACAACACACAACAAAATGCAATTAACAGAATTAAACGCTATTTCGCCAATTGATGGTCGTTATAGAAGCAAAACTATTTCATTATCTCCTTATTTTTCTGAAGAAGCCTTAATCAAATACCGAGTTTTGGTAGAGGTTGAATATTTTATTGCTTTGCGCGAAGCTGATTTACCTCAATTAGCCAAAATTGATAAATCGATTTTCGATTCTTTAAGAGCTATTTATAAGAACTTTTCTACTGAAGATGCACTTTGGATTAAAGAAACCGAAAAAACAACGAATCACGATGTAAAAGCGGTGGAATATTTCATCAAATCGAAGTTTGATGGTTTAGGATTACAAGAATACAAAGAGTTTATCCATTTCGGATTGACTTCTCAAGATATCAACAATACGGCAATTCCGCTTTCTACTAAAGAAGCATTTGAAAATGTATATTTACCAGGTTTAGTAAGCGTAGTTGCGAAATTGAAAGAATTAGCAATGGAATGGCAAAACGTTCCAATGTTAGCCAGAACACACGGACAACCAGCCTCACCTACTCGTTTAGGAAAAGAGATTTTAGTTTTCGTGGAACGTTTAGAAGAGCAAATACGTTTGTTATTCAACGTTCCTTTTGCAGCTAAATTTGGTGGTGCAACCGGAAATTACAACGCACACAAAGTTGCCTATCCAAACACCGATTGGAAAAAATTTGGAAGCGATTTCGTAGAAAACAGTTTGGGATTACACCATTCGTTTCCAACAACACAAATTGAACATTACGACCATTTTGCAGCATTTTTTGATGCTTTAAAACGCATCAATACGATTTTAATCGACTTGGATAGAGATATTTGGACGTATGTTTCAATGGATTATTTCAAACAAAAAATCAAAGCAGGCGAAATTGGTTCTTCGGCGATGCCACATAAAGTAAATCCAATTGATTTTGAAAATTCAGAAGGAAATTTAGGAATTGCAAATGCGATTTTCGAACATCTTTCAGCAAAATTACCACTTTCAAGATTACAACGCGATTTAACGGATAGTACAGTTTTACGTAATATTGGTGTACCGATGGGACACACGTTAATCGCATTTGAAGCTACTTTAAAAGGATTAAACAAATTGTTATTGAACGAAGAAAAATTCGCAGAAGATTTAGAGAAAAACTGGGCGGTAGTTGCAGAAGCAATTCAAACAATTTTGCGTCGTGAAGGCTATCCAAATCCGTACGAAGCTCTAAAAGACTTAACCAGAACAAATACCGTAATTAATAAAGAAGCAATTCATAATTTCATCGGAACATTAAACGTATCTGAAGAAGTGAGAGCGGAGTTAATGCAAATTACACCTAGTAACTATTTGGGGATTTAATACATATATAAAAACTACTATAAATGAAAAAACTTTTTTTTACAATTATCTTGTTATCAACAATCTTTTCTAATGCTCAAGATAGTTATATTTTGAAAAAAGATGGAACAAAAATAGAAATCGACGGAAATCATTATCACTATATGAGTTTTAAGAAAATTAGATATACTCTTTTAGAAAAAAAAGGAACTGAATTTGTTAAAGGTATAGATATTGATGAAGTTGAGAAACTGGTTGCGGGAGAGATAACCTATATTCCATATGAAATTACAAAAAATGAAAAAAAAGCTACTGGTTTTTTTAAAATTGTTGCCGAATCTAATGATAAAATGCTATTAGTTTCTTTCAATCCTACTGAATCTCGTTTTATCTATGCTTATAAAATAATTAATAAACAAACACAAACAGTTCTTGAAGAAGGAACGTTTGTTGAAACTAGATTTTCAAAAGGATTAGCTGATCAACAAAAAGCCATTGCTGATATTAAAAAACATTTTTCAAATTGTCCTGAGATAATGAATAGTTTATCAGAATTTGAAAAAAAATTACCCACAACCAGAAATGGACTTGGTGATAAAAATGCTTCATATATTGCAGGATTTATGTTTCAAGAAAAAACTTTACGTTGCAATTGATTAAAATTTGATTTAATATAATATGCCAAAACCTATCAGTATAAAACTCATTTTATTAGTTTACTGATAGGTTTTTTCTTTTAGATTGAACTGAATTGAATTATTTTGAATTCATTAAAAAATGAATAAAATAGCGCTATTTTTCAAAGAAATTTTGAAAAGAAATCTGTTTTTACTATTTTAGTCAAAATTCAAATATATGCCAATATTTCTATCCTCAACCACCTTGCACATTCCTGATTTAATTAGCGATTTAGGACTAATTCTTGTCACTGCTGCAATCGCAGTATTAATATTTAGACTATTAAAACAACCTCTTGTTTTAGGTTATTTAGTAGCCGGATTTTTAGCGGGAAGTGAATTCGATTTCTTTCCTACGGTAAAAGACATGAATAGTGTTAAAGTTTGGGCAGAAATTGGTGTAATTTTCCTTTTATTCAGCCTTGGACTCGAATTTAGTTTCAAAAAACTAATGAAAGTAGGTGGAACAGCTTCCATAACCGCTTTAACTCAAATCATTTCAATGGTAGCCTTGGGTTATTTCGTAGGTCAACTAATGGATTGGGGCAAAATGAATAGTCTGTTTTTAGGCGTTATTTTATCCATTTCTTCCACTACAATTATCCTAAAAACCTTTGACGAATTAGGCGTAAAAACTCAAAAGTTCGCTGGAAATGTAATCGGAGCCTTAATTGTACAAGATATTTTAGCCATTTTAATGATGGTTTTATTGTCTACGGTTGCTGTTAGTCAACAATTTTCAGGGACCGAATTATTTCAATCTGTTTTAAAATTGGTTTTCTTTTTAACCATTTGGTTTGTAGCGGGAATTTTCTTTATTCCAACATTACTTAAAAAAGCAAAACACCTTTTAACCGATGAAATGTTGCTAATTGTTTCATTGGCTTTGTGTTTATTGATGGTTTTATTTGCCGCAAATGTGGGCTTCTCTCCTGCTCTTGGTGCGTTTATCATGGGTTCGATTATTGCCGAAACTACGCAAGCCGAACACATTGAACATTTGGTCAAACCAGTAAAAGATTTATTTGGAGCCGTTTTCTTCGTATCGGTTGGAATGTTGATAGATCCTGAAATGTTAATGAAATACGGATTTCCTGTAGCCATTCTAACGTTGGTTGTTATCTTAGGACAATCGTTAAGTGCAACCATTGGTGCTTTATTTTCGGGACAACCGTTGAAACAATCCATACAAACTGGTATGAGTTTATCGCAAATTGGAGAGTTTTCGTTCATCATCGCCACATTAGGAATGACGTTAAATGTAACGAGCGATTTCTTGTATCCAATTGTCGTAGCTGTTTCGGCGATTACCACATTTACAACGCCTTTTATGGTGAAATATTCAACGCCATTTTCGTTGTATTTAGAAAAAAAACTACCAAGACGTTGGGTCAAAAAAATCGAACGTTACAGTGCCAATACAGAAGCTATTAAATCGGTAAGTACATGGCAAATTGTACTTCGCGCCTACTTAACTCAGGTGATTATTCATTCGATTATTATTGTGGCGATTATTCTACTTTCATCGAAATATATTTTGCCTTTGGTTGAAGATTCGCGTTTTGGAAATGCCATCGCAGCATTAATAACGGTTGTAATTTTATCTCCATTTTTATGGGCATTATCATTGAGAAGAGTGGCTGTGGAACAAGTGCAAGAATTAATGCAAGTCAGAAAATATCAAGGTCCTATTATTGTATTGGTATTCTTTAGAATTGCACTTTCGCTTTTCTATATGGGATTTGTATTGAATGAGTTTTTCTCTCCCGTAATTGCTATTATTGCTTTAGTTATTGGAATTGTTTCTTACATTTTATTCCCGAAAAGATTGCATGCTTTTTACAACAAAATTGAAGGTCATTTCTTGAAAAATTTTAACGATAGAGAAATTACGAAGCAAGCCAACAAACGTCAGAATGTATTGTCGCCTTGGGATGGTCACATGGCGGATTTTATTATTGCCAAAGAATCTAATTTAGCAGGCAAAACCTTAGAAGAATTAAAAATCAGAGAGCAATTCGGAATTAATATTGCATCTATCAAACGTGGTGATGTTACGATTAATATTCCGATAAGAACCGAACGCTTATTCCCTGGAGACGAAATCAACATAATTGGTACGGACGAACAAGTAAAATTATTCAAAAACTTCTTAGACAAACACGAAATCGACGAACCAGAAGCTTTCATTAAAGAAGATATTATTCTGCAACAATTAGAGCTTAAAAACCGCGTTTGCATCGGAAAAAGCATCCGTGAATCACAAATTAGAGAAAAAACACACGGCATCATCGTAGGTATCGAACGCAACGGAAAGCGTATTCTAAACCCAGAATCGCACTGGATTTTAGAATCAGATGATATTTTATGGATTGCTGGTGATAAAAAGAAAATTAATGAGTTTTTGAAGGGGTAAAATACTATTTAATCTCTTTTTAAGTTATATAAAGTATTGAAAAACATACGATATGAAAACCCATTTCACCCTATTCCTACTTCTTTTTTCTGTATTGAGTTTTAGTCAATATCAAAACAAAATTGATTTGGAAAAACTGAAAACAAAAGTATATCAATTGGTAAACGAAGAACGTTCCAATAACGACAGAAAAGTACTTGGTTTGGATGCTCATTTAAAAAAAGCAGCTGACGACCATTCCAAATACATTGCAAAATCTCAAAAGTTATCACACGAACAAACCGATGCTAAAAAACAAAGCCCAAAAGAACGTGTTTACTTTTATGGTGGAAACTCGTTTGTATTAGTGGGTGAAAATCTATTATTTACAGGAATTAAAGACCAAATTTACTCTGAAACCGATTTAGATATTTTAGCGTTAAAAATGTTCAATCTATGGAAAAAATCACCCAATCATTTGAAAAATATCTTAGATCATCAATACTTTTACACAGAAATTGGTTTTAGCATCGATTGGGAAAATAAGAAAATTTATGCGGTGCAAATGTTTGGAGCAAAATAAAAAACCTGATAGCTTTTTGGCTATCAGGTTTTTATTTTAATGATCATTACTCACTGAGCACTGAACACATTTTTATCTCGAATAATTAGGAGCTTCTTTTGTAATCGTTACATTGTGTGGGTGACTTTCGCCAATTCCACTTGCTGTAATTCTAATGAATCGACCGTTTTCTTGTAACGTTGGAATATCTTTTGCTCCACAATAACCCATTCCGGCTCTTAAACCACCAATGAATTGTTGCATGCTTTCGTTTAATTCTCCTTTATAAGGTACACGACCAACAATTCCTTCTGGAACTAATTTCTTCACATCATCTTCTACATCTTGGAAATAACGGTCTTTCGAACCTTCTTGCATCGCTTCAACAGAACCCATTCCACGGTATGATTTGAATTTTCTTCCTTCAAAAATAATCGTTTCACCTGGCGATTCTTTTGTTCCTGCTAAAAGTGAACCTAACATCACACAATCAGCACCCGCAGCAATCGCTTTTGGAATATCTCCTGTGTAACGAATTCCACCATCTGCAATAACTGGAACTCCTGTTCCTTTTAAAGCCGCAGCAACTTCTAAAACTGCTGAAAATTGTGGAAAGCCAACACCTGCAACAACTCTAGTTGTACAAATAGAACCTGGACCAATTCCTACTTTCACCGCATCAGCACCGTTTTGAGCTAAATATAATGCTGCTTCTGGAGTAGCAATGTTTCCTACAACTACATCTAAATCTGGGAATTTTGCTTTTACAGCTTTTAACACATCTACCACACCTTTCGTATGTCCGTGAGCGGTATCAATAATTACAGCATCAACACCTGCAGTTACTAAAGCCGTTGCTCTATCTACTGCATCAGCTGTTACACCTAAAGCGGCAGCCACACGCAAACGACCAAATCTATCTTTGTTAGCAATTGGTTTTTGCGTTAATTTGGTAATATCTCTAAAGGTAATTAAACCTACTAATTTATTGTTGTTATCAACTACTGGTAATTTTTCAATTTTATTTTCTTGTAAAATCCCTTCTGCTTCTTGCAAAGTAGTGCCTTGAGCAGCCGTTACTAAATTTTCAGAAGTCATTACTTCTAAAATAGAACGGGTATTTACTTTTTCGAAGCGTAAATCTCTATTGGTAACAATACCTTTTAAAATTCCGTTTTCATCTACTACTGGAATTCCGCCAATACTAAATTCTTTCATCGCCATTTTCGCGTCACCAACATTAGCTGTCAAAGGCAACGTCACTGGATCGATAATCATACCGCTTTCTGCACGTTTTACTTTCTTTACTTTAGCTGCTTGTTGCTCAATCGTCATGTTTTTGTGCAACACACCGATTCCACCTTCTTGTGCCATAGCAATTGCCATAGAGCTTTCGGTAACCGTATCCATTGCTGCGGAAACGATAGGAACATTCAAAGTAATATTTCTCGAAAACTTCGATTGAATACTAACTTCGCGTGGTAAAATTTCTGAATAATTTGGAATAAGCAAAACATCGTCGTAAGTAAGACCTTCGCCAACGATTTTAGTTGTGTGTGCTTTCATGGTGCAATTTGTAGTTGTTGTTAAATTGCGTGCAAATATAGTAAATCTTAAGCAAATAATCTATTTCTTTTAAGAATAAATTATGTAACTTGCATAAATAATAATCCATCAACAATGAGCGATTCTAAAAAAATAAGTACTGGTTTAACCGATTTAGAAGTTTTAGAATCCGCAAAAATTCACGGCAAAAACTCCGTTGAACACGCTAAAAAAAACCATTTCTTGATTTCGTTAGTAGACATTATTAAGGAACCCATGTTTATTTTATTGTTCACCGCAACGAGTATTTATTTCATAACTGGTGATTATGGTGATGGCATTTTTATGGCCATTGCGATTGTTTTTGTAATTGCAATTTCTGTTTTTCAAGAATCCAGAAGTCGGAATGCGATTGAAGCTTTAAAAAAATTATCGCAACCCAAATGTAAAGTCATTCGAAGCAGTACAATCATCGAAATTCCAACAGAAGAAATCGTAATTGGTGATTGTGTTCAGCTAGAAGAAGGTGCATTTATTCCTGCTGATGGAATTATACTTTCTTCAAACGATTTTTCGGTTAACGAATCTATTTTAACAGGCGAATCTTTATCGGTTTTTAAATCCAATGAATCTGAAAACAAACAAGTGTTTCAAGGTACGATTGTGGCTTCTGGACTTGCTATTTGTGAAATAACAGCAATTGGAAAAAACACCCAACTAGGAAAAATCGGCTCTAGTTTGAATGCTATTGAAGACGAAAAAACACCTTTGCAAATTCAAATCAACAATTTCGTTACTAAAATGTCGATTATTGGTTTAGTGATTTTCGGAATCGTTTGGGGCATTAATTATTACAATTCTAGAGAATTATTAGATAGTTTATTGAAAGCATTAACCTTAGCAATGAGCGTTATTCCTGAGGAAATTCCAGTAGCATTCACCACTTTTATGGCTTTAGGTGCTTGGCGTTTGATGAAAATGGGAATCATTACCAAACAAACCAAAACCGTTGAAACCTTAGGAAGCGCGACCGTAATTTGCACAGATAAAACTGGAACCATTACGGAAAATAAAATGAGTTTGGCCGAGTTGTATCTTTTTGATTCTGATACGATTATTGATACGAAAGAAAAACTAACAACAGAAGCCGAAGAAGTCTTGAATTACGCCATGTGGTCAAGCGAACCCATTCCGTTTGATGCGATGGAAATTGCGATTCATGAAGCATATTCCAATTTTGAAAGCGAAGACGAAAGACCTCATTTTAAATTGGTTCACGAATATCCGTTAAGCGGAAAACCTCCTATGATGACGCATATTTTCGAAAACAAATCGGGTATAAAAATCATCGCAGCAAAAGGAGCTCCTGAGGCGTTAATCGAAGTAAGTCATTTGAGTGAAGCTGAAAAAAATCAGGCGATGAAAGCGATGAAAGCGATGACTCAAAAAGGTTTCAGGGTTTTAGGTGTTGGAGTTTCTGACTTTTCAGGAACGGATTATCCTGAAAGCCAACAAGCATTAAAATTCAACTTTAAAGGTTTGGTTGCTTTTTATGATCCACCAAAACACAATATTCAAGCAGTTTTTGAAACATTTTACAAAGCCGGAATTCAAGTGAAAATTGTTACTGGCGATAATGCTGAAACTACTTCAACCATCGCAAAACAAGTCGGATTTAAAAATGCAGATAAAGTCTTGAATGGCGACGAATTAATGGCAATGGACGAAGCGACTTTAAAAGAGAAAGTAATGGAAACCGCTATTTTTACACGAATGTTTCCTGAAGCTAAACTTAAAATTATTCAAGCTTTAAAGGCAAATAATCAAATTGTAGCCATGACAGGTGATGGCGTAAATGACGGACCCGCTTTGAAATCGGCACATATAGGAATTGCAATGGGTAAAAAAGGAACCGAAATTGCCAAACAAGCCGCCAATTTAATTCTTATAGATGATAATTTCGAAAAAATGACGGATGCCATCGCTATGGGAAGAAAAATCTACATTAATCTCAAAAAAGCAATTCAATACATCATTTCAATTCATATTCCGATTATTTTAATTGTGTTTATTCCATTGGCTTTAGGTTGGATCTATCCGAATATTTTTACGCCCGTTCATATTATTTTCTTGGAAATTATTATGGGACCAACATGCTCTATCATCTACGAAAATGAACCTATGGAAGACAATCTGATGCTACAAAAACCAAGACCGCTAACTACTACTTTTTTCAACTTAAAAGAAGTGCTTATTAGCATCATTCAAGGATTGGTTATTACATTAGGATTGTTATTTATTTATCAATATGCTATTGGAGAAAGCATGTCCGAAAACGGTACTAGAACTTTGATTTTCTTAACATTAATCACTTCTAATATCGTATTAACGTTAGCCAATCGTTCGTTTTATTATTCGATTTTTAAAACAATTCAGTACAAAAATAACTTGGTGGGATTAATCATTGGAATCACCATTTTACTAACAGGATTACTATTGTTTATTCCTGCTTTTTCAAAGTTCTTCTTGTTTGAAATGGTATGTGTTTCCCAAATAGGAATTTGTGTTTTAGTGGGAAGTATTTCGGTGCTTTGGGTAGAAATTTATAAAGCGTTTAAACGAAGAAAATCAAATTAATGAAACTCTCCAAATAATTTAGTTGCTTCGTTATACGCACTTTCAAAACTCATTGGACTGGTATTCGTGTTTTCTCTTTTCGTAGTGAAATACGACAACAATTTTTCCGTTGGCATGTTACCTGTTAAATCGTCTTTTGCCATTGGACAGCCACCAAAACCTTGAATAGCGCCATCATAACGACGACAACCTGCGTTGTAAGCTGCATCAATTTTTTCAAACCATTTGTCTGGTGTGGTATGTAAATGTGCTCCAAATTCAATGTTTGGGTATTTCGGAATTAAATTAGAAAACAAATAATCAATAACTTCTGGAGTCGAACTTCCAACAGTATCCGAAAGCGATAGAATTTTCACGCCCATATTCGCCAATTTTTCAGTCCATTCTCCAACAATTTCAACATTCCAAGCATCTCCATACGGATTTCCAAAGCCCATTGAAATGTAAGTCACGACTTCTTTATTTGATTTATCAGCAATTTCTAAAATTTCTTGTAAGGTCACCAAACTTTCCGCAATAGTTTTGTGTGTATTTCGCATTTGAAAGTTCTCCGAAATCGAAAAAGGGAAACCTAAATATTGAATTTCTTTATGGATTGAAGCATTCTGAGCGCCTTGTGTATTGGCAATAATGGCTAATAATTTGCTATTCGTTGCCGATAAATCCAATTGTGCCAAAACCTCAACCGTATCTTGCATTTGCGGAATCGCTTTTGGAGAAACAAAACTTCCAAAATCAATAGTATCAAAACCTACACGCAATAACGATTGAATGTATTTTACCTTTTTCTCAGTAGGAATAAAAGGTTTAATGCCTTGCATGGCATCGCGCGGACATTCAATAATTTTGATTTCGTTCATAGCTTCAAAGATAATAAAGTATTCTATTTTACGAAATCGTTTTTTACATTCTTTAAAAATCAAATATTACGCTTTTTGGTAATAATTGTAAATATTACGCTTTTTGGTAATAATTGTAAATATTACACTTTTTGGTAATACTTTTTGTTTTTATAAAATATTTTTATACATTTGAGTCATGATTGTGATACTTACAGCAGATATAGTCAAATCGAGAAAGCTTTCTTCCAAGAAATGGATAGATGATTTAAAAGCTTTATTGCTGACTTTTGGGAAATCTCCAAATGATTGGGAAATTTACCGTGGCGATGAATTTCAGATGGAAATTAAAAATCCAGAAGATGCGTTATTAATCGCGTTTCAAATTAAAGCTTTTTTCAAATCCATCAATTTAGATGTACGAATGAGTTTAGGATTTGGAGACAAAACATATAAAACGAGAAAAATAACAGAAAGCAACGGAACAGCCTTTGTTCGCTCAGGTGAAACATTTGAAACCTTAAAAAAGCAGAAACTAAATTTAGTATTAAATACAGGCAATACAGCATTTGATGAAGAGTTGAATTTAATGCTTAAATTAAGCTTGTCATTCATGGACAATTGGTTGCAGCAGTCGGCAGAATTTGTTTTAATTGCCATTCAAAACCCTACACTTTCACAAGAAGAAATAGGTGTAAAACTTGGCATTAATCAAGCAGCTGTAAGTAGAAGACAAAAACGTTCTAATTTTGAATTGATGATGCAAGTGGAACACTATTTTAGAAAAAAAGTTAAAACTCTTGAAGTATGATTGTACTCGTAAAATTACTTTTAGCACATTTAATTGGCGATTTTTTATTGCAACCAACCACTTGGGTTTTAGATAAAGAAGCTAAAAAACACAAAAGTATTTATTTATATTTTCATATACTTCTTCACGGTATTTTAGCTTTCACACTCGTTTTTGAGAAAAATTTCCTTTGGTTTGCACTACTTTTAGCAGTTCTACATGGTGTAATAGATTATCTCAAATTGCAATTTCAAACTAAAAAAACGAAACGGTTTTGGTTTCTTTTGGATCAATTTTTACACATAATAACCCTTGTAGGAATCGCATTTCTTTACACAAATACTACAATAGATTTTAGCTTTTTTGGAAATAATTTCTGGATTATCATAACAGGAATTGTATTATTAACAAAACCCACATCAATCATCATTCGAAATATCATTTCCATTTGGACACCAGAAAAAAAAGCAAAAGACAATTCGCTTGAAAATGCTGGGAATTATATTGGAATTTTAGAACGATTATTCATTTTTTGCTTCATTTTGACCCATCATTTTGAAGCTATTGGATTTTTATTGGCAGCAAAGTCAATTTTTAGATTTGGTGATTTAAAAGCCGCAAAAGACCGAAAACTAACGGAATATGTACTTATTGGAACCTTGTTAAGTTTCGGGATTGCGTTACTAATAGGATTACTCGTTCAATTAGCAATTTTCTAAAATCTTTTCATTAATCGCTTTTACTAAAGCTGGTCCTTCATAAATAAATCCTGTATAAAGTTGCACTAAACTTGCACCAGCATTCAACTTTTCAATCGCATCTTCAGCAGTATGAATTCCACCTACTCCAATGATTGGGAACGACTTATTACTTTTTTCCGAAAGAAAACGAATCACTTCAGTTGAACGTTTGGTTAATGGTTTTCCAGATAAACCACCCATTTCTGATTTGTTTTCCGATTGTAAACCTTTGCGAGAAATCGTAGTATTGGTAGCAATTACACCTGCAATTTTGGTTTCATTAACAATGTCAATGATATCTAAAAGTTGCTCATCAGTTAAATCAGGAGCGATTTTTAGTAAAATTGGCTTTTGTTTTTGTTTTGCATTGTTTTTATCTTGAAGTGTTTGTAACAACTCAGTCAAAGGCTTTTTATCTTGTAATTCGCGAAGATTTGGCGTGTTTGGCGAACTCACATTCACCACAAAATAATCGACATACGGAAACAAAGCTTCAAAACAGATTTCGTAATCCTTAACCGCCTCTTCGTTTGGCGTAACTTTATTTTTTCCGATGTTTCCACCAATTAAAACGCCTTTATTTTGTTTCAAACGTTCCACCGCTTCTTTAACGCCGCCATTATTGAATCCCATTCTATTAATAATCGCATTGTCTTCTTTTAAGCGAAACAAACGTTTTTTTGGATTCCCTTCTTGTCCTACAGGAGTTAATGTTCCAATTTCTATAAATCCGAAACCAAAGTTTGACAGCTCTTGATATAACTTCGCATCTTTATCAAACCCAGCCGCTAATCCAACCGGATTTTTAAATTTAATTCCGAAAACTTCTCGCTCTAAACGGGCATCTTTTACTTCGTAAAGCGCTTGAAATAAACTTGAAAAACCTGGAATTTTATTCAGAAAACGAATTAATGAAAAGGTAAAATAATGCACTTTTTCTGGATCAAAACAGAAAAGTAACGGACGAATGAAGATTTTGTACATAGTGTGTTGTGTTGTTGTGCAAAAGTAAGAAAATGCTATTCCAAAAAAAAGTATTGACGCATTTTGTAACAATAAAAGATTTGGTGCGTATAATTAATGAAGTTAAAAGTAAAAAGGTTAAAGTAAAAGGTATTAAAATATAATTCTAAATTTAAAATGGCTCAAACTCCTTCCAACATGTTACCATTAGGCACAATTGCTCCTGATTTCAATTTGAGAGATACCAATGCTACCGATTTTAAAACATTTGCTAATTGTAAAGGTGAAAAAGGAACGGTGGTAATGTTCATTTGCAATCATTGTCCGTTTGTACATCACGTGATAGAAGAAGTAATTCGCGTAGTGAACGATTATCGTGTTCAGGGAATTGGTTTTATAGCGATTTCGAGCAATGATGTTATAAAATATCCGCAAGATGCTCCTGAATTAATGACCGAATTTGCCTTTGAAAATGGTTTTGAATTTCCTTATTTATATGATGAAACACAAGAAGTAGCCAAAGCCTACGATGCCGCTTGTACACCTGATTTTTATCTTTTTGACAATCAAAACAAACTAGTTTACCGCGGACAATTAGACGACAGCCGACCTGCAAACGGAATTCCATTGAGTGGTTCTGATTTACGAAGCGCTATTGATGGTGTGGTGATGAATCGATTAATTAATCCGGAACAGAAACCGAGTATTGGGTGTAATATTAAGTGGAAGTAATTTTTTTATCTCGTTAGTTTCCTTAACTTTGTACCCAAATTAAACCTATTCATTTTGAAATACCTAGTTTCAAATATCACTTTAATTTCAAATACTATTACAAAAGTAGTAGCATTTACACACAGCAAGGCCTTTATCAATTAGGCCTCCGTCTACCCTATTCCTAATTCTCAGACGGAGGATTTTTACTTACAACATTTTCTATTCATTTCAGAAGTATCTTCTGTAATCATTATTTTTTTTTAATTCTAGTATCATGTCGCAAAAAAAACTTTTAGGAAAATTATATGCACGCCATATAATTTGGTTAATCACGTTATCATTTTTGACGGGAACTCTTTTTTTGGTTGCGTATTATAAAGTGCATCCTGTTTTCTTATTTGCCCCTTTACTTATGCTTGTTCTAGTAACCATTGACAGCTTTCAATCTAAGCATTCGGTGCGAAAAAATTATCCATTAGTAGGACGTTTACGTTATTTATTTGAATCGGTTCGCCCTGAATTTCGTCAATACTTTTTTGAAGGTGAATTAGATGGAAAGCCTTTTAACAGAAGACAACGTTCTATTGTTTATCAAAGAGCTAAAAACGAAAAACAAACCATTTCCTTTGGAATGCAAGACGACCCTAATCGTATTGGATATGAATGGGCAGCTCATTCAGTGTATCCAAAAAAAGCGGACGAGAAAAAATTTAGAACGCTAATTGGTGGCTCAAATTGTTTACAACCTTACAATGCTAGTATTTATAATATTAGCGCTATGAGTTATGGCGCCTTGAGTAAAACTGCCATCACTTCGTTAAACGAAGGAGCTAAACTTGGAAATTTTGCTCACAATACAGGCGAAGGAGGAATTAGTGATTACCATTTGATGGGAGGCGATTTGATTTGGCAAATTGGAACAGGATATTTTGGCTGTAGAGATGAAAAAGGAAACTTTTCTAGTGAATTATTTGCTCAAAAATCCAATTACGAACAAGTAAAGATGATTGAATTAAAATTATCGCAAGGAGCAAAACCAGGACATGGTGGATTACTTCCAGCAGAAAAAAACACACCTGAAATAGCAAAAATTAGAAGTATAAAACCTTTTACAACGGTACATTCGCCATCTGGTCATACCGCCTTTTCAAATGCTACCGAATTGCTATATTTTATTGGACAATTGAGAGAACTTTCCAACTTTAAACCAGTGGGTTTCAAAATTTGTATTGGTAGAAAAGATGAATTTATAGATATCGTAAAAGCAATGTTACACACTAAAATTTATCCCGATTTTATTACCATTGACGGTGCTGAAGGAGGTACAGGTGCGGCACCTCTTGAATTTATCGATTATATGGGAATGGCGCTTTCAGATGCAATTGTATTTATAAACCAAACTCTAAAAGAATATGGTTTGCGTGACGAAATTAAAATTTTAGCTTCTGGAAAAATTATTTCTGCTTTTGATATTGCAAAAACGTTGGCTTTAGGTGCTGACGCTTGTTATAGTGCCCGAGGAATGATGTTTGCTCTTGGATGCATTCAAGCTTTACAATGCGATAGCGGAAAATGTCCGGTGGGAATTGCAACGCAAGATAAATCGTTATACAAAGGATTAGATGTAACCGATAAAAGAGTTAGAGTTGCTAATTTTCATAAAAACACCTTAAAAGCCTTTGGTGAATTTATTGGTGCTTGTGGATTTGAAAATCCGAAAGAAATAACGCCCGATTTCTTGTATAAAAGAGTGGAACACAATTCCAATCAAAATTTCACAGAGATTTACTATAAAGATTCTATAAAGTACAACCGAGAAGAATTCATGAATTTAAATTAAAATAATATGAAACCAATACCAACATTTACGTCAAGCGATCATAAACTGCTAAAAAAGATTACCAAAACGAATCTTTCGGCAACAAGTGCAAGAGAAATAAAATTACTAATGGAAGAATTAGATAGAGGCAATATTGTAGAAGATAATGCTATCGAAAATGATATTATTCGAATTAATTCTGAGGTAATCATTGAAGACATGAGCACTCAAAAACAAATGAAATTTCAAATTGTTTTGCCTTCTCAGGCGAATATAAAAGAAAGTAAATATTCAGTTTTAGTTCCGCTTAGTGTGGCGATTATTGGGTTTAAAGTAAACGATCAAGTAGATTGGGAATTGCCTGCTGGCAACAAAACATTAAAAGTTATTGCTGTTAACAACGGTAATTAATTTAGCAAACACCTTTTTTGAGGTGTTTTTTTATTTTCGTTCAACAATCACTTCAATAGGATTATTGCTTCTTGGTCCGAAACTTCTGGCTTGACGTTCGTTTTCACTCGAACATAAAATGTACATATTAAAAGCTTGTAATTGTACCAATTGTTCTTTGTAGATTCCTTTAGTATCTTGAATTTTAATAAAGAATTCTTCCGCAGGAAATGTATTCGTTACTGAAAGTAAATACGTATCACCAGCGTAAGGAAAAAACCATTTCTCAGCTTCGTTTGGTTTACTTATTAAATGATTTCGAGTAAAAACTAAAGCTTGGTTACCGTATTTCCAACTGTATTTGTTATTCTCGTTGATGACTTCTTCTCCTTTTTCGTTGACCAACGTAATTTTTAAATCGGGAATATTATCAGATTTTCCTTCTTCATGGGCTTTTACTACTAAATACGACGTAAAATCAAAGCCACAATGCGGCACTTGCCCAAAGGAGAACAAAGAGAAAAGAAGAAAGAAAAAAGATAATTTTATTTTCATGGCTATTAATTGATGGTAAAAATACAAAAATGATACCAAAAAAATATCCGCCAATTGACGGATTACTTTTTATTATTTTGTTAGATAAGCGTAAATTATTTCTCTTTCTTCATCTGAAATTTTAGCTTTTTTCTGCATACTTAACATAATTGGCTTCCATTGTTCTGCATTAAAATCTTTAGGACTATATAAATCGTGACATTTAGCACAATTATTTTCGTATAACATTTTCCCAGCTTCATCCTTATTCATTTTAACAGCTATTGTTGTTGGTTCCTGAATAGTTGATTTATTTGATGAACAAGCAGAAATTATAAGAAAAAATGAAGCAATCGCAATTAATTTAGTTTTCATGTCAGTTAGTTTAATCTTGTAAATATAAAAAAATCCTGCAATGAGCAGGATTTTTAGACTTTATTTCTACTTTTCAAATTCTTTTAAGGTACTAACTATTATCGCAACGCAATCTCTCAATTGCTCTTCATTCATTACTAATGGTGGAGCAAAACGAATGATGTTTCCATGTGTTGGTTTTGCTAATAAACCGTTTTCTGCTAAACGTACACAAATATTCCAAGCGGTGTCGCTTTCTTCAGTATCGTTAATTACAACAGCATTTAATAATCCTTTTCCTCTTACTAAAGTTGCTACATTTGATGTTTCAATAAATTTTGCTAATTCCTCACGGAAGATTTTCCCTAATTTTCTGGCATTTTGAGACAAACTTTCTTCTGAAACTACTTCTAAAGCCGCCATCGCAACAGCAGCTGCAACCGGATTTCCTCCAAAAGTAGAACCGTGTTGTCCTGGCTTAATCACATTCATAATGCTATCATTTGCTAAAACCGCCGAAACCGGATAAGCACCACCTGATAAAGCTTTTCCTAAGATTAAAATATCTGGTTGTGTATAAGTTGCTTGTTTTTCACATTTTGCTTCACAAGTACAATTTCCACAAACGGCTAATAACGAACCCGTTCTTGCAATACCTGTTTGCACTTCGTCAGCAATGAATAAAACGTTATTTGCTTCACAGATTGCTTTTGCTCTTTTAAGAAAATCTTCTGATGGAGTGTAAACGCCAGCTTCCCCTTGAATAGGTTCTACTAAGAATCCAGCAATATTTTTTGAGGAATTTACGGCTTTTTCTAAAGCTTCAATATCATCATAAGGAATGCTAATAAATCCTGCTGTATAAGGTCCGAAGTTTTTACGTGCGTTTTCATCGTTTGAGAATGAAATGATTGTGGTAGTTCTTCCGTGGAAGTTACCATCACAAACGATAATTTGCGCTTCGTTTTCGTTGATTCCTTTTTTCTCGTATGCCCATTTTCTACACAGTTTTAAAGCGGTTTCTACTGCTTCAGCTCCTGTATTCATTGGTAATACTTTATCAAATCCGAAATAGTTCGTTACAAATTGTTCGTAAACCCCTAATTTATCATTGTAAAATGCTCTTGATGTTAACGTTAAAGTTTGGGCTTGTTGCACCATCGCTCCTACAATTTTTGGATGACAATGTCCTTGATTTACCGCAGAATAAGCCGAAAGAAAATCGTAATATTTCTTTCCTTCTACATCCCAAACATAAACTCCTTCTCCTCTACTTAAAACTACTGGTAGTGGATGATAATTGTGTGCACCATACTTGTCTTCTAATGCAATAGCTTCAGCCGAACTCATTTTTTCTAAAACTGACATAAAATGTTTTTTTATTGATTGTTACATCGCAATTCCTTCTTAATGGTGAGAAATCAACCGAATAGTTGTCAAAAATACAAAAATCAAGGGCAAGTTCAAATTCAAATTTAATAATCTGTAGAATTTCTGACTTTTGGAACACAGATTTAAGAAATTATAGAAATTTTAAAAATCTATGAATAACTTAAACTCTTTTAAACAATTAAACCTTTAAACTTTTATCCAAACATTTCCAACAACGTCGAAACCGTATTCCAGTTTCTAATCGTAGCGACAACGTTTAATTTTTTCTCGATATATTTTTGATCTAATCTGGTTTTTCCAGCACCAACAGCGTATTTTATGTAAATTCTGCTTTTATCAATTGTAGCTTCATCAGGTTTGAATTGACTTATTTTTAAATCATTAATGGCGCTTCCTTGTAATTCTTTGGACAAAAATGCTACATACAATTTCTTAGTATCGCAATCTTTTTCTTTGAGATATGAATTGTTTTTGAAACACGCCTCCAAATCTTCTTTAGTAATAACCACAACTGGAACTTCCAATCCTAATTCTTTGAAGATTTCTTGTTTGATTTTAAACCCAACACTAGCACCATGTTCTTCTTCCGAATCCACAAAAACGTTTCCCGATTGAATATACGTGCGTACATTTTGAAATCCAGCATTTTCTAAAAGCGATTTCAAAACGTCCATTTTTATCATGTTGTGACCGGAAACGTTAATTCCCCGAAGTAAGGCTAAATGGGTTTTCATTTGGTGTAATTTGGTACAAAAATAGAATTTCCTACTTAATTCGGTTCAAAATATCGTTCATCATTTCGATTTGTACCTTTTGAATCTCAATTAACTCTTGTTGTTGATGCATTACTAAATGATCAATTTTATCATCTAACATTCTAATTTCAAGTTCTGATTTCAAATTAATCATGTAATCTTTCTTGGCACGTTCACGATCTTTTTCTTCCTGACGGTTTTGACTCATCATAATCACAGGCGCTTGTAATGCCGCTATACAAGACAAAATCAAATTCAATAAAATAAACGGATAAGGGTCAAATTCTTTGTTTGTGAAAATTATAACATTGGAACCAATCCAAATGGTAATAAAAATAAAAAAAGAGATAATAAAAGTCCAACTTCCGCCAAAAGATGCCACTTTATCAGCAATTATTTGACCATAATTCCTAGTATCTGCTTCGTCTTCTATTTTGGCTACAAATGAGGTATCGTCACCTAATGATTTGATGACATCTTTCTCTAATTTTGAAAGTTCTCTAATTTCGGTTTGCAAGTATTTTGAAATATATTTTTCACGATACACATTCAATTCTTGTACAGAAATGGAATCGTTCACATCAAAATCGGGATAATCTTCTAAAATTAGATTTAAAATAGAGTTTCGTATGGTTTTTCCAAATACCTGATCTTGTAGAGGAAATTCAATATTTGAAATAGCACTTATAAAAGTTTTATTGCTTCTCATAATTCAAAAACATTTTAGCTAATTTACGATTAAAAACATTGGATTCTATCAAATTGATTTTAAAAATAATAGAAAATGAAAAAATCCTATCAAATCCACCCAACAATTCTTATTTTTGCCTCATGGGAAAAAAGAAAACAGACAAAATCGTATTCGAAAACGTAAAAATCCTTGATGCAGGTGCAAAAGGTGTATCGGTAGCAAAAGCTCCTGATGGCAAAGTAATATTTCTTCCAAATGTAGTACCAGGCGATGTGGTAGACGTACAAACAATGAAGAAAAGAAAAGCCTACTACGAAGGTAAAGCAATTAAAATCCATGAATTTTCAGAGCATAGAATTGAACCGGTTTGTGAGCATTTTGGTGCTTGTGGCGGTTGTAAATGGCAAAACATGAAGTACAGCCAACAATTGTTCTATAAAAATCAGGAAGTTTATAATAATTTAAAACGAATTGGTAAGATTGAATTACCTGAATTCGAGCCAATTTTAGGTTCGGAAAAGCAATTGTTTTACAGAAATAAAATGGAATTTGGTTTCTCGAATGCGCGTTGGATGACCGATGCGGAAATTCAATCGGGAACTGAATTTGATAATAAAAATGCATTAGGATTTCATATTCCGAGAATGTGGGATAAAATTTTAGATATTGAAAAATGTCATTTACAAGAAGATCCATCAAACGAAATTCGTAACGAAATAAAACGTTTTGCAAACGAAAACAACCTAACATTCTTCAATGCAAGAGCTGTAGAAGGTTTATTGAGAACATTGATGATTCGTACTGCTTCAACAGGAGAACTTATGGTGTTGATTCAGTTTTATGAAAACGATAAAAACGGAATCGAATTGATGATGAATTTCTTGGCTGAACGTTTTCCACAAATTACGTCGTTACAATATGTTATCAATCAAAAATTGAATGATACGTTGTATGACCAAGACATTATTTTGTTCAAAGGTCGCGATTATATTTTGGAAGAAATGGAAGGCTTGCATTTTAGTATTAATGCGAAATCGTTCTATCAAACCAATTCAGATCAAGCGTATGAATTGTACAAAATTACTAGAGAATTTGCAGGTTTAACAGGAAATGAAACCGTTTACGATTTATATACAGGAACTGGAACTATTGCGCAATTCGTTTCGAAAAAAGCGAAGAAAGTAATTGGTGTAGAAGCTGTTCCAGAAGCGATTATTGATGCAAAAGCTAACGCCGAACGCAATAACATTACAAATTGTGAGTTTTATGTTGGTGACATGAAAAACGTTTTCAATGACGAATTCATCAACCAACACGGACAACCAGATGTTATCATCACCGATCCACCAAGAGATGGAATGCATAAAGATGTGGTAGAAATGTTATTAAAAACAGATGTACCAAAAATTGTGTATGTAAGTTGTAATTCGGCAACACAAGCCCGTGATTTAGCTTTGATGGACGAAAAATACAAAGTAGTTCGTGTGCGTCCTGTGGACATGTTTCCACAAACGCATCATGTAGAAAACGTGGTTCTTTTAGAAAAAAGATAATACTTGTCACATTGAGCCTGTCGAAATGTTACAAAACGACTTCGACAAGCTCATTTTGACAGAATAAGATAAATATGAAAAAAATAGTTTTTATAACCCTATCCTTGCTTTTAGCCGTTTCGTTTTGGAACTGCGAAAAAGATGATATTTGTGCCGACGGAAATGCAAATACGCCATTCGTTGTTATAGAATTTTATGATGCTTTAAACACAACAACATTAAAAAATGTTACCAATTTAGGTGTAGGCGAACCTACTTTTGATACACGTTTTTCGTTTACTGGAATTAGTAAAATTGAAGTTCCTTTGCGAACAAACTCGACTACAACAACTTTGAATTTTATTGAAAATGGAGGTGACACAACAGATACTTCTGATGATAACCCAGATGCAATAACATTCAATTATGCTACGAGTAATGTATATATTTCACGCGCTTGTGGCTACAAAACTATTTTTCAATTAGACCCAACAAATCCGATTGTACTATCACCAGATGCAGCTAATTGGATTCAAAATATTGTAGTTTCTCAACCTAATATCGAAAACGAAAATGAAGTACATGTTAAGATTTATTTTTAGTATCGCTTTGCTGTGTTTTTCGATAATTGGAAACGCACAAAAAAAAGACACTACCAAAATTGTGTATCCAGAACGCTATGGTTTACGCGTTGGTGTTGATTTACATCGATTAACAAAATCGTTTTATGATGACAATTATAAAGGATTAGAAGTTGTTGCTGATTATCGCTTAACTAGACGTTATTATATTGCAGGAGAAATTGGTAACGAAGAAAAAATAGTTGACGATGATCGTTTAAACTTTACTACAAAAGGAACGTATTTTAAAGTTGGTTTTGACTACAACTCTTTTGAAAACTGGTTAGACATGGAAAACATGATTTATGTGGGAATGCGTTATGGTGTGAGTAGTTTTAGCCAAACGCGTAATTCATATAAAATTTATGACCCAACCAATTATTATGGTGAAACGATTATAACTTCTGGAGAAAAATTTAGCGGATTAAATGCGAGTTGGATTGAAGTTATTGGCGGTGTAAAAGCTGAACTATTCAATAATTTATATTTAGGTTTCTCATTACGATTGAACTATTTGGTTTCTAATAAAAGACCTGAAAACTTTGATAATTTATACATTCCGGGATTTAATCGTACTTATGACGGAAAATTTGGAGCTGGTTTGAATTATACGATAAGTTATTTTATTCCGATTTATAAAAAGAATAAAGAAGTTAAAAAATAAAGAAAAGGTTCACGAAAGTGGGCCTTTTTTGTTGATAAGTTAAATTCGTGATTCGTTTGGTTTGAATTAGTTATTATTATTTTTGAGATGAAAATAACTTCTATTATTTTCATCTCAAAACTTAGCAAATGGATTACAACGATTTTTCTTCAAGATTAAAAAGAACTATATCATCACTTAATGGAAGATTTGATGAGGAAGTAGCTGTTTATGTTAATTATAGTCAAAATGAGAACGAAAGTAGTTTTTCAATAATTGCAGGTAATGATGATGAAGAGACTATCATCAATAAAATATTCATCATTCTATATAATCTTTCAAGTTTAAAAGATCATTTAAAAAACCACTTAAAAGGCAAAAATATTAACCCACAAATTATTGAAGATGAAATAAATAATTCTTTACATCTTCAAATACTTATCGATATTGTAAACCAAGAGAAACACGGATATCCATTAAAAAAAAGTAATCGTTCAGACAAAAATCCAATAATTAAACATGCTATGCAAATGATTAATTTCACTTCAAACTCTGAACCCGGAGCTATTGCAGGCATTTCCTATAGTAAAAATGAATTAAATGTTTTTGGAGATTCTAAAATGGAATTAACAGCAATGATTTTTGATGATAAAGATAATTTTATATTTATGTTTGATGAATTAATCAACATTTGTTTTGAAAAATTCGAACATATAGCAAAAAAATATAATTGCATATAATTTCCGTTATGACGCTTGACCCAAGCTAGTTCAGCTAGTGCGAGCGTCACACTCGTGCACACAAAGCAAAGCATAGAAATAGTCACGAGCAAGATGCTCGCGCCAGCACAAAAAAATCCCGAGCATTCACTCGGGATTTTCTCTTTATTCTATTTTCTATCTTCTTATTTCTTAACCGGAATATTCTCTAAAATTTCCAAAACAAACTTCCAAAATTTCTGAGACGATTTAATTGACGCTCTTTCATCTGGACTGTGTGCTCCGTGAATGGTTGGTCCAAAAGAAATCATGTCCATGTTTGGATAATTCGTACCTAAAATACCACATTCTAATCCTGCATGACAAGCAACTACTTTTGGTTTTTCACCGTTTTGTTTCTCGTAAATTGAAGTCAATACATCTAGAATTTCCGAGTTTACGTTTGGTGTCCAACCTGGATAACTTCCTCCAAATTCTACTTCGCAACCAAATAATTCATAAGCTGAACGTAAGCTATTTGCTAAATCCATTTTAGAACTTTCCACAGAAGAACGCGTTAAATTCTGAATCGAAATTTGTCCGTCTTTTACAATTACACGTGCAATATTATTCGAAGTTTCTACCAATTCTTCCATATCAGCCGACATTCTGTAAACGCCGTTGTGTGCTGCATAAATCGCTCGTAACAAACCTTCTTGTACGCCTAAATCCATTACTTTCGCTGGAATTGTATCATTTTTAACAATTTCAATCGTTAAATTCGGTTCCATCGTTTTGAATTCGGTTTTGATATCGCCAATTACTTCTTGCATGTCAAAAACAAAGGCTTCGTCATACATTTCTGCAATAATTACTTTCGCTACACTTTCTCTCGGAATTGCATTACGCAAACTTCCTCCTGAAATTTCACCAATTTGCAATCCAAAATTCTCAAATCCGTCAAATAACAAACGGTTCATGATTTTGTTTGCATTTCCTAATCCTTTATGAATGTCCATTCCTGAGTGACCACCTTGTAAACCTTTTACAGTAATCGTGTAACCCACAGAACCTTCTGGCGTTTCTTCTTCGTTGTAATCTCTTGTAGCGGTTACATCAATTCCTCCCGCACAACCGATATCTATTTCATCATCTTCTTCTGTATCTAAATTCAATAAAATTTCACCTTGTAACACACCGCCTTTTAAGTTCAAAGCGCCTGTCATTCCAGTTTCTTCGTCAATCGTAAACAAAGCCTCAATTGCAGGATGTTTGATATCTGTAGATTCTAAAATCGCCATAATCATCGCTACTCCTAACCCATTGTCGGCACCAAGTGTAGTTCCTTTTGCACGAACCCAGTCACCATCAACATACATATCAATTCCTTGTGTATCGAAATCAAAATTAGTGTCGTTATTTTTTTGGTGTACCATATCCAAATGCCCTTGAAGAACAATTGGTTTACGGTTTTCCATTCCTTGCGTTGCTGGTTTACGAATGATTACGTTTCTAATTTCGTCTTCAAACGTTTCTAATCCTAAACTGGTTCCGAAGTTTTTCATGAATTCAATAACACGCTCTTCTTTTTTAGACGGACGTGGCACCGCATTCAAATCGGCAAATTTGTTCCAAAGTGGCTTTGGTTCCAGATTTCTAATTTCTTGGCTCATTATATTTGTTTATTTTGGGTATTTAGTCGTATTCTGTGATGTATTAAAAACAGATAAAATAAAAACTGTTTTCTCTTTTTCATCTATAAAGTAAAGAATAATGTAAGGAAAAATTTTAATAGGTAATCCGTGATAATCTTTATAGCGAATTTGAAAAAATGGGTTTGTTGCAATCGATTCAATATATTCATCAACAATTTGAAAAAAATAGTTTCCTAAATCTTCTCTTTTTGACTCATAAAATTCTACAGCTTCTTGAATATCGGCAATAGCTCGAGGTTCAATTACGATTTTATAACTCATTATTTAGTTTTCAAACGAATTTGCTTTTTTGCTTCTTCCCAAGAAACAAAATTTTCCTTTTTTGAAGAGGCTCTTCTTTCATCTAAAGCTACTTTCATCTCTTCAGAAACTGAAACATCATTAACTACAGTCTCGTAATTAAATTTTTCAATCAATTTCATAAAGAAAGTCAATTCATTATCCGGAATATTTAAAGTTATTTTTGTCATTATCCCTAATTTAAACAACAAATTTACAAAAAAAGAAATGCGCTATTCTATATTATTAGTTAATTTTATGGCAAATATAAATTCGTGAAAAGAAAATTCGTCCTTCCTTTATTCTTACTTATCCAAATTATCGTTGTGAAAACGATTGGTTTATTTCCTGATTTTGTAGAAAATTGGTACAGTAAAGGTTTTTATCCAAAATTGGCTTTCTTGTCGAGAAAAGCACTAGGCTGGTTGCCGTTTTCGTTTGGTGATGTGATCTATTTTATACTGATTTTACTCTTATTCCGTTGGATTTGGAAGCACCGAATTGGCTTTTTTAAAGAATGGAAAAATAACGGATTGGCGATATTGAGTTGGGTTTCGGTGTTTTATTTTTTCTTCCATATTCTTTGGGGAATGAACTATTACCGTATTCCGTTACATGAAAAATTGCAGATTGAAAAAGAATATTCAATAGACCAATTGAAAGTTTTCATTGAAAAAATGTTGGTAAAAACCAACGAATTGCAAATCCAAATCACTAAAAATGATTCGGTTGCCGTTGTGATTCCATATTCAGATGAAGAAATTTACAATTTATCTTTAAAAGGGTATGAAAAATTACCAACAAACTTACAAGAATTTCATTACGAAGTAAAAAGCATCAAATCTTCGTTGTTCAGTTATCCGTTGAGTTATATGGGATTTGGCGGTTATTTGAATCCGTTTACCAATGAAGCGCAAGTGAATTATTTGAAACCTAAATACACTTCACCTTTAACCACTGGCCACGAAATGGCGCATCAAACGGGAATTGGAAGTGAAAGCGAATGCAATTTTATCGGATTTGTAACCGCTGCTAAAAACGAGGATTTGTATTTCCAATATTCAGCATACAGTTTTGCGTTGCGCTATGCATTGCATAATTTGGAAATGATAAAAGAAGGAAGTTCAGAGTCTTATTTGAAAAAAATCAACAAAGGCGTTTTAAAAAACTTTGAAGAAAACAAAACCTTTTGGAAGGAATACCAAACACCAATCAATACGTTTTTTGAATATTTCTACGACAATTTCCTTAAAGCCAACCAACAAAAAGATGGCATGGAAGGGTATAGTAAGTTTGTAGGTTTAGCGATTGGATATGAGAATAAGTTATTAGATAAAAGGGATTAGGGAATAGTTTTACATAACGTATTAACTTTTCCCTAATCCCTTTTTACTTTTCCCTATTTACAACTCATCACTCGTAAAACTCACTTGATTTCTCTTTTTATACGGACGCATAATCAATCTTGCTTCTCGGTCGAAACGAATGTAATTATACACCCAGTTTAAGAATACTACAGCTTTATTTTTGAATCCAATTAGCGAAAACAAATGCACAAACATCCACACAAACCAAGCAAAAACACCACTAAATTTAAATTTTGGCAAATCCACAACGGCTTTGTTTCTTCCTATGGTTGCCATTGAACCTTTATCTTTGTAAACAAAAGGTTTCATTTCTTTTTTATCTAATAATCGGATTACATTTTCGGCTAATAATCTTCCTTGTTGCATAGCAGGTTGTGCCATCATGGGATGTCCTTGTGGATAGGCTTCAGAAGTCATTACTGCAATATCTCCAATCGCAAAAAGATTATCATACCCTTCTACTTGATTGTATTGGTTGACTTTTATTCTGTCTACATTTTTGATGAAACTATCTGCCTTTAAACCGTGAGGTAAAGAGCCTTGTACACCAGCTGTCCAAATTACAGTTGCGGAATCGAATGATAAATCGGAATTGGTTGTAACAGTTTTTCCATCATAACCTGTTACACGAACGTTTTTCCAAACGCTAACGCCTAAATCCAAAAGAAACTTTTCTGCCTTTTCAGAAGCATTTTCGCTCATCGTATTCAGAATTCTATCGCCACTTTGAATCAGATTGATTTCCATTTTTCGAACATCTAAATCGGGATAATCTTTTGGAAGAATCGCTTTTTTCATTTCGGCTAAAGCTCCTGCTAACTCTACTCCTGTTGGTCCACCACCTACCAAAACAAAATTCATCAAACCATGACGTTCGTCGATATCATTGGTAAGCAATGCTTGTTCAAAATTCTCTAAAATCAAACTACGAATATTCAACGATTGCGGAATGGTTTTCATCGCCATGCTATTGCGCTCAATTTCTTTATTCCCAAAATAATTGGTTTTTGAACCGGTAGCAATGACTAAATAATCAAATTTTAATTCGCCAATATCGGCGTAAAGCGTATTGTTTTTAGCATCAATTTCACGAACTTCTGCCAATCGAAAATAAAAATCTTTATATTCTTGAACAATTTTTCGAATTGGGTACGCAATAGAATCGGGCTCTAAACCGCCAGTTGCTACTTGGTACATCAAAGGTTGGAAATTATGATAATTGTGTTTGTCTAATAAAACGACTTGTACTTTCTTGTTGCGAAGTTTTTTCGCTAAAGAAATTCCAGCAAAACCACCACCAATGATGACAATTCGAGGAAAACTACTACGAGGAATATTCATTTATCATTGTAAATTTATCAAGTCAAAGATAAGAAGAAAAAGAATTGAATGTTTCGCAAAATAGTTAATGATTAATTAAATTTGAAATAGTAAACTTGTAACAAATTAGTTCAAACGACTACTTATTGTATATGAAATCAGAATCGGAAGCACTTTTCGTAAAGCAACTTAAAGAAAATCAGAATATAATCCACAAAATTTGTCGATTGTATACTACTGATGCTGACGCGCACAAAGATTTGTTTCAGGAAATTACGATTCAATTATGGAAGGCTTTTCCAAACTTTAGAGGAGATTCTAAATTTACAACTTGGGCATACCGAGTTGGCTTAAATACTGCAATTACACTTTACCGAAAAAAGAAAAGAACCATTGATACTATTGAGTTTGACAGCACTTTTCATAAGGTAACACAAGACGATTATAACTTTGAGGAAGAAGAAAAATTAAAACTATTATACAGCGCCATAAGTGAATTAAATGATATTGAAAAAGCGCTCGTTTTCTTGTATTTAGAAGACAAAGATTACACTGAAATATCTGAAACATTAGGTATTAGTGAAGTAAATGCACGGGTAAAAATGAACCGTGTAAAAGGAAAATTAAAAAAAATATTAAATCCGTAATCATGGATGAATTAGAAATATTAAAAAAAGATTGGAAGAAAAACGAAAATGCTTTCGACCAAGTTACAGAAAAAGAAATATACGGAATGCTACACAAAAGATCATCATCAATTGTGAAGTGGATTTTGATTATTAGTATTTTAGAGTTTTTATTTTTAAGACTTTTAGACCTATCTATATTTTTAGATGATGAGTATTCTAATAGAATGAAAGAACATCATATTTATGATTTTGAAAAATTTGTTACTATTTTCAATTTTGTAGTTTTACTTGTTTTTATTTATTACTTCTATAGAAATTTAAAGGCAATAAACTCTTCTTCTTCTGTAAAAAAACTCATGCAAGACATAATTAACACAAGAAAAATTGTTAAGTATTATGTTTGGTATAATCTTGTTTTGGTTGGAATCACAAGTGCTATTGTTATTTATTCTCAATTTATGTATGATAAAAATATTAATCACTTGTATGATAAATACCAATTGTTCTTTATTTTGGGTGGATTTTTCTTCGTAATAATTATACTTTTACTATTTTGGTTATTTTATAGATTACTTTATGGCATTTTATTGAGAAGACTTCAAAAAAACTATAACGAACTTCAAAAAATAGATTTTTAATGAAACATTTATTTTTAATTGCTGGACTTTTAACAACGATATTAGGGAATTCACAAGAGTTAGATAAAAGTTTACTTTGGCGGATTTCGAGTAATGAATTACAAGAGCCATCGTATTTATATGGAACAATTCATGCTACTTGCGATGCCAAATTAGATGAAAATACATTAAAAGCATTAGATGAAACCAAGCAATTGTTTTTAGAATTAGACATGGACGACAAATCTATGCAAATGCAAATGCTAAAGCACATAAAAATGAATGATGGTACTAAACTATCAACATTATTAACTGCAGAGGAATTTAAAATTGTAGACGATTTCTTGAAAAAAAACATGAACATGTCTGCCAAAACGTTTGACACTTTCAAACCTTTCATGGTCAGTACGATGCTTTTACCAAAGCTATTAGACTGTGACTTTCAATCAGTTGAATCAGAATTAATGAAAGTGACCAAAGAGCAAGGAGAAGAAGTTTTTGGTTTAGAAAAAATGGAAGATCAAATGAAAGTTTTTGATGCAATTCCATACAAAACACAAGCAGAAGAATTACTTAAAACAGCGAAAGGTGATTTATCTAACGAAAAAGATGAATTCAAAAAAATGTTGGTGATTTATGAAGAAAAAGATATTGAAGGCATGTTAAGAATGATGGATGATTCAGATAATAAAATTACTTCTGAAAACCAAGATGTTTTATTGAACAATAGAAATAAAAAATGGATTCCAATTATGATTAAAACCATGAAAAATAAAGCAACCTTTTTTGGTGTTGGTGCTGGTCATTTAGCTGGAGAAGAAGGTGTAATTAAACTATTGCGAAAACAAGGATTTAAAGTAGAAGCGGTAAAATAAAAAAAGAGGCGATTGCCTCTTTTTTTATTTTTAATATTTCCACATTCTTTCTCTGTCTAATTTTGCTTTTTCATCCAATTCTTCAGCAGGAATTACTTTTAAAAGTGATGGATGTTGTTCAATTGCAAATTCAATCATTTCAACTACTTCGTCCACTGTTGCATTTTCATAATCAATTTTCAATGGCTCTTTAATTACAAATGATTGTAATATTCCTTTCTTTTTGATGCGCAGCCCTTTTCTGTCAAACGAACGTCGAAATCCATCAATTACAATAGGAACAACAATAGGTTTGTGTTGTAAAATAATATGAGCAGTTCCTTTTCTAACAGGTTTAAAAGAACGAGTTGTTCCTTGCGGAAAAGTAATTACCCAACCATCTTCTAAAGCTATTTTTATGTTTTCGGTATCATTAGGGTTAACCTCTTTTTTTTCGGTAACGTCTTTTCCTTTGGCTCTCCAAGTTCGTTCAACTGTAATAGCACCAGCATATGCTAAAATTCTTGGCAATAACCCTTCTTGCATAGTTTCTTTAGCCGCTACATAATACAAGTTTAGTTTTGGATTCCACAAATAAAGCACGTTTTTAATATTGTTTTCTCTTCCTTTTAAACTAGCATTAAAAACATGAAACATCGCTACAACATCTGCAAAATAGGTTTGATGATTAGAAATAAACAACACATTTGTGTCTGGCAAACTTCTAATAATTTCAGAACCTTCAATGTGTAACTCGTTAAAACTTCTGTAACGACGGTGCGTAATTATTCCTGCGATACGAATTAACCACGTTTTTAAAAACAATATATGTCCGAAAGGATTTCTCTTGAATAAGCCCATAATACTTAACTTTATTAACAAAACAAGAAAGCAAATGTAGTAAAATCAGTCATTTTAAAAAGAAAAAAAAGATAAAATCACAAATTGAAATTGCGACTATAAAGTAGTTTATCGCAAAACGCTTTTAATAGTTTCTTTTAACTCACTCATCATCATAGCAGTAGCGCCCCAAACAACATATTTATCCACCATAAAAGCAGGCACTTCAATATCAGTAGCATATGAAGTTGACATTTTTACTTTAGTGATACTTTTTTCATCTAAAAAATCAACAATTGAAAATTCCAAAACACGCTTAACTTCATCTAAATCAGGAATAAACGTTAATTCTTCATGCGAAATTCCCATAAAAGGAGCTACTAAAAAATTGCTTGGCGGAATATAAATTTCGCTAAATGTTTTGATTATTTTTACTTTATCAGGATGCACACCCACTTCTTCATGTGTTTCTCTTAGTGCTGTTTCTTCCAAATTAAAATCAGTTTCTTCAACTTTTCCGCCAGGAAATCCTATTTGTGAAGAATGCACTCCTGGATAAGAATTTCGGACAATTAAAGCCAAATGTGTAATTTCATTTTTAGGATAAAAAAGCATTAAAACAGCAGCTTTCTTTGGATTTTTATCCATATAATTTTCTTCCTTTAAATAAGAAATACGCTCAAGTGGTGCCATTTTTATGTGGGCATCAGTAGAAAGCAGTTTTTCTTTTTCTATCTTTGGAATAAATTTAATAAAATCTGTAAAAAGCATAGGGAAACCGTTTTTGTAAACTTAAAGATAATTAATTTTTACAGGAAAAATAATATTTTTAAAAAATAGTATGTTTAGTAAAGAAGAAGCTCTTCAAATAAAAAAGGATTTTTGGATTGCATTTGCTGCCGAATATCCTCGCAAATGGTTGTTATACAACACAAAAATAAAAGATGTTACTTTTAAGTTTTATGTTGATAATAAAAAAGCACAAGTTTTATTAGATATAGAACCAAAAGACGAAAATAAACGTATAATATATTATGAAAAGGTAGAGTCATTAAAGAATATTCTTTTAGAAGATTATTTAGAGGATGCCATTTTTGAACGTAATTTTTATTTAGAAAATGGAAAAGTAATTAGTCGTGTTTGGGTTGAAAAAACAGGAATTAGCATTAATAACAAAACCACTTGGCCTGAAATTTTTGACTTTTTTGCCGAAAAAATGGATGCTTTTGAACGTTTCTTTTATGAAAACGAAGACTATATTAAAGATTTAGAAATCAATACCTAATTCAAATACTTTGTAACATTGTTAACACTTTATTTGAATTCTTACACTTAAATTTGAAAAAATGTTAGCTATGAGAAAATTATTTTTATTAATCACAATTGTAAGTTTACAATCATGTCAATCCCAAACTAAAGAACCAAAAACTATGAATTCAAATTCTAAAAAAACCGAAGCGCAATGGAAAGCTGAGCTTACTCCAGAACAATATGAAGTTTTAAGAAACAAAGGAACAGAAAGAGCTTTCACTGGTGAATATTGGGATCATTTTGAAAAAGGGAAATATGTTTGTGCTGCTTGCGGAAATGATTTATTTAGTTCTGATACCAAATTTGATTCACACTGTGGTTGGCCTTCATTTGACAAAGCGATTAAAGGTTCAGTTGTCTATGTACAAGATTTGAGCTACGGAATGGTTAGAACTGAAGTATTGTGTGCAAAATGTGATGGTCATTTAGGTCATATTTTTGATGATGGCCCAAAAGAAACTACCGGTCAACGCTTTTGTATGAACTCTGTTTCCATAAAATTTGTTCCAGAAACCAAGTAGAACTATGCTAATACGTTTTGTAAAAGATAACTTAAAAGAAAACATTGAATTAATTCGTCAACTTTCGAATGACGAATTCTGCAAAAAAAATCCTGAATTAAGTCAAGCAACAATTGGCGAACATATGCGTCATATTATAGAATTGATGGGATGTTTGTTGGATAATTATGAACAAGGAATCATAAATTACGACAATCGAAATCGCAACATTCAAATTCAATCAGATGTAAATTGTGCGATTTCTATTTTGGAAAAACAGCTAACAATTATTGATAAACAAAACAAACAACTGTCATTAATTCACAATTGTTTCAGTACCGAAGAAGTGTTGCCAACTAATTATTTTCGTGAATTATTATACAATTTAGAACACAGTATTCATCATCAAGCCTTGATAAAAGTGGCATTACATAATTTGCCACATATTAAAATACCTAGTTCATTCGGAGTAGCGCCATCAACATTAGAATACCGCAAACAATGTGCACAGTAACGTATATTCCGACTCCTGAAGGTTGTATTATTACTTCCAACAGAGATGAAAAAATTACTCGTGAAAGAGCACTTTCACCACAAGAATATTTAATTGATGGAAAAAAGATAATCTTCCCAAAAGACCCAAAAGCTGGAGGAACTTGGGTAGCACATAGCGAAACTAAAATTATTGTTCTACTCAATGGAGCGCGAGAAAAACACATTCCCAAACCACATTATCGCAAAAGCAGAGGTTTAATTGTCTTAGATTTGATGACCGCTAAAAAGACCATAGATTATTGGGGAAAAATTGATTTGTCTGACATTGAACCGTTCACAATTGTATTAATTGAAAATAATAAATTAACGCAATTGCAATGGAACGAAGTTGAAAAAAGCACAACAGAATTTGATGCGAAGCAATTTCATATTTGGTCCTCTTCTACTCTATATTCTAAAGAAATTAGAGAACAAAGAAAAGAATGGTTTCAAGATTTTATAAAAAGTAAAAACGCTCCAACACCAGAAGAAATTTTACATTTTCATCAATTTACAGAATCAGAAAATAAAGAATTTGGCTTGCAGATTAATCGCAACGATGTATTGAAAACCATCAGTATAACACAATGCAAAGTAACTAGTAATACAATAAAAATGGAGTATCTTGATTTATTCGAATAAAAAATGACAAAACTGAATCTTTTCCTACATAAGTTAACCCATTGGGAATATTGGCCCTATCAAGTGGTGTATTTGCCAGTATATTTCCAATATTTATATTATGTGATTAGAACACAATCATTTTTTTTCTTTAATGCTTCAAATCCAACAATAAAAAACGGAGGATTTTTTATGGAATCGAAAAAAGAAATTTACGATTTGATTCCACCCCAATATTATCCTAAAACTCTTTTAGTTAGTCCTAATGAAAATTTAGAAGTTATTTTACAAAGAATTAACTCCGAAAATATTCAATTTCCTCTAATTGCAAAACCTGATATTGGTTTAAGAGGAACTGCAGTAAAAAAAATTCACACTACCGAAGAGCTAGAAAATTATCTCAAAAAAGCAAAATTTGACATTTTAATTCAGGATTTGATTCCTTATGAAAATGAAATCGGTCTTTTCTATGTAAAATTGCCAAACCAACCCGGGAAAATAACCGGTATTGTATCCAAAGAATTCATGATTTTAACCGGAAACGGTAAAAACACCCTTAGAGAATTACTATATCAAGACAAACGCTATCTGCTACAATTAGAAGTACTTGAAGAAGAATACAAAGACAAACTAAACACTGTTTTAAACGAAGGAGAAACCATTAATTTGGTTCCTTATGGAAACCATTGTCGCGGAACAAAATTCGTAGATGCGAGTCACGAAATCACCTCAGAAATGATGGAAAGTTTCAATACCATTTGTAGTCAAATCAGTGGTTTTCATTTTGGAAGAATGGATATTATGTACCATTCCTATGAAGATTTAGCAAAAGGTAAAAACTTCCAAATCGTAGAAATAAACGGTGCCATCAGCGAACCTACTCACATGTACGATCCAAAACATTCGCTTTTATTCGGTTGGAAAGAACTCACACGTCATTTTCATTACATGTACCTAATCAGTAAAAACAACCACAATAACGGGGCAAAATACCTAACTTTTAAAGAAGGTGTACAAGAATTCAAAAATCACCACAAACATTACGATACAATTCTAGAGTTTTAGGGCGTCCCCTAAGGGTCGGGCTATCCGCACTCGCTTTACTTAAAATCTTGAAGAATTTTAAGTAAGAGCTCAAACAATGCTGCTATCCCTAACGCAGAATTGGTTTTCATTAGAATAATTATACTTTTCCCAGTCCCGTAGTGACGATATAAAGGTAAAAAAACTCATTAAAATATTCATCGTGCTCACAGATTCACAAGCGAGTTGCTCTCCTTAACGATTCATGAAGTAGAAAACCAGCCTATTGAGTTTTTTTAGTCCTATCGGGACGACATACTGGTAACAAAAACCTCATAAAGATTTCAAAAAAGCTAGGAGGCTTTAGCCGAACTAGCCAAGTACATTCGCTAGCAGACTCTCACGTTAGCCTTTCATGAAGCATATAAACAACAAAACCACCCTATGAGGTGGTTTTGTTATAGTTAGAGTCCCATCGGGACGCTATATTGGTAACAAAAAAGCCCTATCATTACTGATAGGGCTTTTCAAAAGAAA
>NZ_JAMKFA010000029.1 GCF_025499515.1 Flavobacterium odoriferum | reverse complement strand
TTGCTGTAGATGCAATTTTGCTAATACGCATGAGTTCGTCACGAGAAATGCTGATTGGGTTTTGAAAGCGGTTTTGGTTCCATAGTTGGAAAATAGCCATGTAGAGGCTTATGTGGGTGGGGTTGAGGTCGTAATCGGCGCTTACTTTTTCGAAGAAGCCGGTTAGGTGTTTGATGTAGTTCATGATTGAGTGATTAGTGAATAGTAATTAGTGACTAGTGCAGCTTGAACCTTGTTCAAGATTAATCTAGCTATGTAGGTGATTTCTCGGCAAGCTCGAAATGACAGAATCAATTTTCGATTTACAGGTACATACTTCACAAGTACCGTTACAGGTGTTTGTGTTTTCATTCATATTACTTTTCTAGCATTTTTACGATGTCTTCGTAGTTGTAGTAAATTATTCCACCGATGCGTTTGTACTTTAATATTCCTTTGATGCGTAGGCTTTGTAAAGTGCTTGGGGAAATTTTTAGTATTTCACGGACTTCGGTTGATTTGAGCCATTGTTTGGTTGGCGTTTCGGTGGTTTTTGAGTTTTTGATTTCGTTTAAAAGTAGATTTCCAAAGTTTAGCAAATCTCGTTTAGTTACCATTTGGTGGTTAAGTAATTCGATGTTGTCTGTTTCAGGGAACAGGGCTTTGTGATTGAAGTTCATAATGCTATGTTTTGAAGTTATTTGGTACAAAACAATTGCATTTGAAAAAGAAAAGTTCCCAAGTTGGTACCAACTTGGGAACGATTTTTATATGATTTGGTTGTTTTTTGTAGGTTTTAGTTTAAATCGTTTTCGATTTTAGTTTCCAAAAGCTTTTGTAAATGACTTAAAAATCGAGTTTGATCTGTTTTGCGTTTTTTAATAGCATTGAAGTTTCCGTAGATGTTGTCTTCTAATTCTATTTGAAACGCTTTTTCAAAAACATAGGTGATTTCTTTGATATCAGCTTGACCATTATCAAAAACGTTAAATTCGTGTAACGCATAAATGAGTTCGATTAAATCGATTTTTTTGGCTGTCCAGTGTAGATTGGAATGGAATTGATTGTTGGTGATTGCACATGATTGATTTAAACTATCAATACGGTTTTCGATGTGTAACACGAGTAATTCATAAGCAATTACTTCCGCTAATAAAAAATCATGCGAAGTACATATTTTAGCATCATGAATAATCACGGAGCAATCATTTAAAAAAATGTCTTTGTACTGTTTCCTGGAAAAATACAATTCATCAAAATGGGTGGATTGGCTTTTAATGTATTTGATGAATTCTCTGTTTTTTCTATGAAACTGATTGATTGCATCTACCTTTTTTTCATAATGTTTTACCCTCTTGTTCTTGTCCAAGGGAAGAGTTGCAACAAGTAAAAGTATTTCTTTATAGAAAATAAGTTTAGCAACAATGTTGGGTTTGATTTCTTTGAAGAATTTGATTTCTTCTTGAACGGTTTCGAAGACGTGATGTTTAAGCCAGTCGGTTAATTGTTTTAAAATGTCTTCTATGAAAATAATAATCTTTTTTGCTTTTTCTACTTCATTAGAATTTGAGTTAAGGATTAGAGAAAGTTCGTGTTCAAAATCTACCAAAGAGTTGTTTTTTATAGTTGTTATCATAAAAAAATAGATTTTAGTTTGTCAAATTAAACTAAAATCTATTAAAATTATTGCCAAATAAATACTAAAAATATTACAATATTCTCAAAATTTTAGTAATTCACTGATTTACTTTGAGTTTGAGTATTAGCATTGAATTTTGCTTTTAATATTTGCATATCCTCACTAATTTTCTTGTCTAAAATCTTAGCGTAGCGTTGTTTTTCATAGGTTTATATTAAATTCAATAATTTAGATTTAACCCTACTCCAAATCCCATATCACTATCGTAATGGGTTCTTAGGCTGAGATTTCGTTTTAGGATGTATCTTGCTTCTAACATGTATTCGGTATCGGTATTAACCATGAACCCCATTCGCAATCGCTTGGACACTGGGATATCTTCTCTCATTAACTGCAATCTTAGATTTCCATCTTGAAACACTTCAGCTTGGAATTGTAATAGCATTGGTAAGGTGTATGCAAAACCGGCACTGAAAACGGCTCTGTGGTCTTTAGTGTTTTTTTGTCCGAATATATTTTTTTCTACTTCTCCTTCCATATCTCGGTAACGCCAATCGAAACCAATAAACGGCATAAACCATTGCATTTTACCGATGTATCTCCCCAAGTGGAATTCGGCTTCATAACCGTGCATATCGTTGTATCCTAATCTCCATTCTGCACCTAAACTCCAACGGGTATTTTGTACCATTGCCATACCATCGTTACCATTGGTAGCAAAATCGTTTTCAGCCATAAAGTGAAAAGCTCTGTCATCAGCAAATAATTTGCGTTGGGCTAATTTTGGATTAGGAATTAATGGATTGGGTTCTTGATTTTCATACGTAAAAATTCTTCCCATGCCTGCCATCATGTGATACAAGATGTGACAATGAAAAAACCAATCGCCCTCAACATTAGCATTGAATTCTATTACATTGGTTTCCATTGGCATTAAATCCATTACGTTTTTTAAAGGTGCATAATCCCCTTGTCCGTTAATGATTCTAAAATCATGTCCGTGCAAATGCATGGGATGGCGCATCATGGAACCGTTGTAGAGCGTAATTCTAACATTTTCGCCTTTCTTAATTAAGATTTTATCGGTTTCTGAAATTACTTTGTTGTCCATGCTCCAAACATAACGGTTCATATTTCCTGTAAGCTCAAATCGAAGTTCTTTAACTTCTACATCTTTTGGTAGCGCTGTTTTTTCTGTGGCTTTTAGCATAGCATAATTAAGTGTGGTGATGTTCGCCAATGCATTAGCATCATACTTATTATGTTTTGAATGTTCTTGATGCATTTCCGTTTTAGGAGTTGCATCTTTACTTTTTTCTATTTCTTCACCCGTAATTTCAGGATACATAACTACGTTCATATCCATTTGATTTAATGACATGCTCATTCCCATATCGTCTAACTCACCGTTCATTTTCATCATGTCGTTCATCATCTTCATCCCCTCAAAATATTTTAATTTTGGCAAAGGTGAAATCAATTGTTTGATACCGTTTCCAATGTAAAGGGATGCGGATTTTGTTCTATCTTCGGCAGTAGCTAAAAATTCATATGACGTATTATTGGCTGGAATTGTGACTATGACATCATAGGTTTCTGAAACAGCAATTAGTAATCGATTTACTTCCACAGGTTCTACATCATTACCATCACTAGCTACTACCGTTATTTTTCCACCGGCATAGGTTAACCAAAAATAAGAGGAAGCACCGCCATTAGCAATACGCAGTCGGACTTTATCGCCTCCTTTAAACTGTGCTAATTGGCTTTCGTTTTTTCCGTTGATTAGAAACTTTTCGTAATAAACATCGCTCACATCCATGGCATTCATACGTTTCCACTCGTTACCCAATTTGGTTTTGAAATGTCCTTGCTTGATAGCTTCACTATAACTTTGTGTTGAGCCTTTTTTTATGGCAAACCAATCGGAAGCGTTGTGTAACATTCGGTGAACGTTTTCGGGTTTTAAATCGGTCCATTCGCTTAAAATTAAAGGAACAGTTGGTAAATCATCGATACCTTTTCTAAAAGTAGGATCGTTTTCTTTTTTATTCATAATGAACATACCATACATTCCGATTTGTTCTTGTAATCCTGAGTGTGAATGATACCAATGCGTTCCGTTTTGGATGATGGGAAATGTATATTTATGCGTTGTGCCAGGTTGAATGGGCATTTGGGTTAAATTCGGTACTCCATCTTCTTTGTTAGGTAAAAATAATCCGTGCCAATGCAACGAAGTAGTTTCATTTAATTCGTTATGTACGTAAATTTCGGCAATATCGCCTTCTGTAAAAGTTAAGGTTGGCATTGGGATTTGACCGTTGACTGCTATAGCTCTTTTTTCTTTTCCAGAATAGTTAACAATTGTATCGCGAACGTATAAATCGTAACGTACTATTTTTTGAGCGAATAAGATTTGTGATACAAAAAGTAATAGTACTATTTGCAACATTTTTTTTGAAAAAATATTTTGTAAATCCATATCTGATATTTTCATTTTAGTTATTTCAAATTTTTGAAAATCAAGCATTTTTGATTTTATTTTTTTAATAGCAATTCCCAACTTGCTATTTTATTGTTCAATGTTTCTATATTTTTTTTCATTTTTTCCTTATCTGCTAATGATACTGCCCTTTTTGCAGCTTCAATAGCACTAGCGTAATCTTTGTTTTCCGATGCTATTTTTTGTCTCAAATTTGGATAATGGAAATTTTGAGGATTTAACTTTTCAGCATCCAATAGCCATTTAATTGCTTGTTTGAAATCTCTATTTGTACTGTAATAATAGTTGGCTGCTTGAAATAATAAGTTGGCATCTTGCGTTTTTCCTTTAACGATATGTTGGTCTATCAACGCTAATAACATATCGTCCTCTTTACTTTTAATTGGTATTTTGACCATAGTATTTTCCCAAAAGATTTTTAGAAATGCTTCACCTTTGCTATTAATGTCATTTAATTCAATTGTAAATGTTTCATAGAAATAGGGACTTTTTTCTGTGGGAACTTTAAAACGCATTACGTCTTTTTTCTCATCATAGCCGGTTTCACCATGTAAAGTTATATCTGTATTAATGATTATTGTCCACTCATTAATTGAAGGAATTGAAAATATTGAATAACTACCCGCTTTTAATATACTATTACCAAAGGAGATATCTTCAGAAGTTGTAATTACGGTACAATCACTTGCACCAGTTCGCCAAAGTTTATCAAATGGCACTAACTCACCAAATATTTTTCTGCCTCTTACTAATGGTCTACTATAGGCTATTTTAATTTTTGCACTGCCGACTTCCTGTTCAAATGATGAAGCAGGACTTGCAGATGTTGTTCTTATTTGAATTTTTTCTTGAGCATTTATTAATAACGCTTGAATTAATAGAAAGCTTGTAAAGATTATTTTTCTCATCTTGTTAGTTAGTTATTTTTTCAATTTTAAAACCAGCCTTTTCAACTGCTGCTACTATTTCATTCTGATTTAAAGATTGTGTTTCAATAGTTAAAACTTTATCCTTATTTTGGACATCAACTTCCCAGTTTTCTATCTCAGAAATCTCATTTAATGTGGGTGTAACTTTTGCGACACAGCCCATACAATTTATATTCGTTTTGAATTTAAAAATATTCTTTTCCATTGTTTTATGATTTTAATTAATTATTGAAATATTTAAGCCTTAAACTATTGCCAACAACACTTATACTACTTAGTGCCATTGCTGCTCCAGCAATCATTGGATTAAGTAAAAAACCATTGATTGGGTAAAGAATTCCAGCTGCAATTGGAATACCTACAACATTATAAATAAATGCCCAAAATAAATTTTGTTTTATTGTATTTACAGTGCTTTTTGAGAGTTTTATTGCTGTTGAAATTTTCATTAAGTCGGATGATATAATTGTCATTTTGGCAACATCGATTGCAATATCACTTCCTTTCCCCATTGCAATACTCACATTGGCTTGAGCTAATGCGGTACTGTCGTTAATACCATCACCTACCATAGCTACAATTTTACCTTTTGCTTGAAGTTCTTTTACAAAATCGGCTTTGTCTTTTGGAAGTACTTCACCTTTGAAACTTGAAATTCCTGTTTTTTCAGCAATAGCTTTAGCTGTATTATAATTATCTCCGGTTAACATATGGACTTCAATACCCATTTTTTGTAATTCCTTAATTGCTTCAATAGAAGTTTCTTTAATCTCATCTGCTATAGCTAAAACTACTAAAGCTTTTTTGTCATCCGCAAACCATATAACTGTTTTTGCTTCATGCAACCATTTATCTGCTTGTTCCTTTAAGGAATTGTCTATTAGTATTTGGTTTTCGGTTAATAGTTTTTGATTACCCACTAAATAATTGATATCCTTATAATTTGCTCTAACACCTTTACCTGTTAGACTTTCAATATGATGTATGTGAACCGTATTTATATCTTTTAGATAATTTACAACGGCTTCAGCTAATGGATGCTCAGATTGTTTTTCAATACTTAATAATATTTGTTTTAAGATATCATTTTCATCCAACCATTTACTATTGGTTACAGTAGGTTTTCCATAGGTAATAGTTCCTGTTTTATCCAGAATTATAGCATCTACTTTTTTTGCTAATTCTAAACTTTCAGCGTCTTTAATCAAAATACCTTGCTCAGCTCCTTTACCCACACCAACCATAATAGCTGTTGGAGTTGCCAAACCTAATGCACATGGACATGCAATTACTAAAACTGTCACTAAAGCAAGTATTCCTTGTGTAAATCCATTTTCACCTCCTAAAATTACCCATGATATAAGAGAAAGAATTGCAATTCCTATAACAATTGGTACAAATATACCTGCAATTTTATCCACCAATTTCTGCACTGGAGCTTTACTACCTTGTGCTTCTTGAACCATTTTAATGATTTGAGCCAACATAGTATCTGAACCAATTTTTTCAGCTTTAAACTGGAAACTTCCTTTTTGATTGATTGTTCCTGAAAACACTTTATCATTTACTTCCTTTTTAACAGCTAATGGTTCTCCACTTAACATGCTTTCATCTACAAACGAACTTCCTTGTGTTACTATTCCATCAACCGCTACTTTATCTCCTGGCTTAACTATGATGGTCATTCCAACTTCAACTTGTTCAATAGGTAATGCTATTTGATTCTGTTCAGTATCTAATATGTTAACGGTTTTGGGTTGTAAGCCGATTAACTTCTTAATTGCTGAAGATGTATTTCCTTTAGCATTCTCTTCCAGTAACTTACCTAATAAAATAAAAGCAATTACTACTGTTGCAGATTCAAAATAAACATGAGCGTGTAATCCTTTTGAATGCCAATAATCTGGGAAAAGAGTATTGAATACACTAAATATATAAGCAACACCTGTACTTAATGCAACTAGTGTGTCCATATTGGCAGACCCATGTTTAGTTTGCTTCCAAGCATTTATAAAAAAGTCTTTACCAAAACCTAAAATTACAGGAGTTGATAACACCCACATAATGTAATTAGCGTAAGGAATATCCATAAAAAACATGGCTATAAATACTAGTGGTAATGTCAAAAAAACAGCTCCAATTGTTTTCTTTTTTAGTAAATTATATTTTTTTTGGTGAAGTTCTTCTAAAGTTTCAGAATTTTCATTTCCTTCCTCAATAAATAAATCATAACCAATGCTTTGAACTGCTTGACGCATTTGATTTACTGTAACTAAACTCGGAATATATTCAACTGTTAAAGTGGCTGTTGCATAATTAACTTGTGATGAAACAATACCAGGTAAAAATTTTACGATGCTTTCTGTACTAATCGCACATGAAGCACAAGTCATTTGAAGCACCGGAATTGTCTTTTTTATTGTTGTTACTTCATATCCTAAATCACGAATAGTTTTTACAACATTCGGAATAACTTCTTCAGGTTTATCTGTTTCAATAACTGCTCGATTGTTATTTAACTCTACAGTATGACTTGTAATGTTTTTTACAGACTGTATACCTTTATCAACTATTAAAGCACAGTGCTCACTCTCAACATTTTCAAGAGGAATGTAAATCTGTTTTCTTGTTTCAGTTTTCATCTTTATGAGTTTTATTGGTACAAAGTTCTGATGATTGACTTAAGTTGACTTGTATAATTATGGAAATGATTTACACTATTTATAATTTATCGATTTGCGTTCGTTTAGCTTCTTTTATTTGTTTGAAATGCGTTGGTGTAAAACCAGTTATTTTTTTAAATTGGTTACTTAAATGTGCTACACTACTGTAATTAAGTAAATCAGCAATTTCACTAAAACTTAATTCATCATAAATAATAAGCTCTTTAACTTTTTCAATTTTTAGATTTATAAAATACTTTTCTATACTAATACCTTCAATCTCTGAAAATAAATTACTTAGTTTACTGTAATCCTGATTTAGGTTTTCTGAGAGAAATAACGATAGATTTTTATCTAAATCTGCATTTTTATTTTGAACTAAATCAATTAATTTATTTTTGATAAGTTCAATTATTCGACTTCTTTTATCATCAATTACTTCAAAACCAAACTTCTCAAGATTTAATTTAATATCCTTTTTTTGAATATCTGTAATCTCTTGATTCAGTTCAATTTCTCCTAATTCAACTTTTACTAGTGAATATCCTAAATTTTCGATTTCATTTTTAACAACCATTTTACAACGATCGCAAACCATATTTTTAATATAGAGTTTCATTGCCTTTTTATGTTAGAATGTCTTTTTCAAACTACCACAACTCAACATTTCAGCACCATAATAAGGGTTTTTAATTTCCTTAACCTCACTTATCCAAATAGCTCCTTTACCATCATTTGCCATGGGACAGAAATCTTGATATAGTTTTTGCTTTGAACCAAAGGTTATGATTAAATCATTAATGCTATTACTTAGCATAATAAAATGTTCTCTTTGATTATGAATTTTGCCAGAATTATCTCCGATATGCTTTGCATGAACGCTACCTTTTTCTAGTAAATTCAAAAGTTCATTTTTTAATTTTGTATCAAGAGAAGATGTATCAGTACTATTAAATGTTTCTAATAAACTTTTTGCAGCTATAGCAGCTGCTTTAGTATCATCTTTTGTCAAAGCATTTTTAAGTTTTAAATAGGTAGCAATAATTTCTGATGTTGAAAATTGTTTTGTTGATTCTTGAGAAACTTCCGTCTTTTCCTGAACATTTTGAGCTTCAACTGTTGTTGTATCTTTATGTTCGTGTGAACCATCATTGTGATTATGTGTTGCTTCTTTTTGTGGTACAGGCTCCGTTAATTCCATTCCGCATTTTGAACATTCTTCACCCTTTTTTCCTGTAATTTCTGGATGCATAGAACAAGCATACAATTCGTTCGAAGTTGATTTTGTTTCTATACCATCGGTTTCTTTTGCTTTATGATTGCAAGAAGTTATTGTAATTGCTAACAACGCTGTAATAAATAGTGTTTTCATGATAATTGATTTTTAAAATTAATTACTTTGCTTTTTTAAATTGAAGAAAGTATAATACAAATTAAAATACACTCCATTTGGCGCCGAACGCACCATTGAGCTCATTAACTCATGTCTGTAAGCTACATCTACTCTAGCCTGACTATTAAATATAAATTGGATTACAGGCACAACATCCAAATATGATTTACCGTTTTCGTTAATGGTTTGACCTGCAAATTCAACCATTAAATTGATATTGGTTTGTTTGAAACTAGTGTACTTTTTAGGGTACATTAATTTTCCAAAAGAAAGAGTGTAATTAGTGGCATTATCTCCTAATTCGTTTGGAAATGGATAATCTGGTTTGTTGTCAAAAGCTTTCTCAAAACTAATTGATGAACTAATTGCTAATTTTTTAATCAGTTTAGTAGCCACAATTCCAGATTCAAAACCCGTATTATGTCCCATGACTTCAATTTGTTCCTGATGTATGTCGGCATTATTGAAACTATATCTTCCAAAAGCTGCCATACGGAAATGACTGTTTAAATCATCTGTAGAATAAAAACGATATTTGGCATAAAAGCTTCCTCCCTCTGTTACTAAATCATTACTTCTGTTACTCACAAAAGCAGATGCACGAACCATCAAATTTTTATTAATCCCATATGTAACTTCGGGCATCAGATGATAACTATATCCTGATTTAAATTCTTCTTTAAAACGTGATTGAAGAAGATTGACACCTAATGAGTTTGCCGGAACATTACTAGCGGGATCTGTGATTAGAAACAGTTCTTGACTTACACTTTTTTGAATACTGAATAATATTATTAAAATAAAAAACTTTCTCATTAGTTTAAAATTTTAATATGAAAATCATCTTCACTGTTTGCAACATAAGTCGAAATGTCCTTATATGATTTTGATAATTTTTTAAACTCTTTTTCTGTAACATAACCTTTATCAACTACTTGAAATTTAACAACTTCTGTAGTGTCTTTTTTGTCATTTACTAAAATGTAAGGACTTTTACTAATGGTTTCAGCTTTGGCAGTTATCACTAATGATCCAATAAAAAAACCTGCTTTTTCTACTTTTTCCTTAAATGTTTTTGGACTTAATTCATTTCCTTCTTTAAGAGTTACCGTGAATGTGTTAGTATTTAAGTCAGTTTCAACATTGATAACTTCTGGTAATGCTTTAAGTTGCTTATTTATAGCATTTGAACACATTGAGCAAGTTAAACCCGTTGCTCTAATTTCAGCTTTTACAATTTGTGCATTACTTTTTATTGAAAACATCAAAACGATTGATGCAATTACTAGATATACTTTATTTATTTTTTTCATTTTACTTTTCTATTAATTTAATTATTTCTTCTTCTGTTGGATTTTTTGCAATTAGAACACCTTCTTCATTGAATAAAAATTTCGATGGTAATTCCTCTACACCAAATTGTATTGCTGTTTCAGCATCAAAACCTTTTGAGTCTATCAATTGGGTAAATTTAATTTTATCTTTTTCAACAGCTTTTAGCCATTTATTAGTATCTGTATCGATTGATATTCCTATTATTTCTATTTTATCTGAACTAACTTCATTATGTAGTTTTACTAACTTTTTATTGCCTAATCTGCAAGGACCACACCATGATGCCCAAAAATCAATTAATACATATTTCCCTTTAAAAGATGTAATATTTACCTCTGTATTACTAGTACTTTTTAATGCTATTGATGGTATTGTATCTCCAACATCAATCTGTGCAGTGGCTATATTAGTAATTAAAAAAAATGCAAAAATTATTCTTCTCATTTTAGATTATTTAATAGTTTCTACCGTTTTTCCACAAGTTAACATCATTGAGCCGTAGTAAGGATTTTTTACTGCATTTTCTTTACTTAACCAATTTGCACCTTTACCATCATTGTACATAGGGCAATGTTGGAAATAAACTGGAACCTCATACTTTGCAACTTTTAATAATGAATAAATGTCTTTTGATAATGTTGTAAAGTGATTTCGTTGTTTATTAATATCTTTTGATTTTGAAATCAGTTCAGTATCTTTTTTAATTTGATTTACAACTTTCATCCAAACCATATGAACATCCATATCCAATTTGTCCATTTTAACATTGTTTATTGCAGTTAGTAATTCCTTTGAAGCAATTGAAGTTGTGTTACCATCAGAAGAAATCATAGCATCTTTTACCACAAAATAGTTATCAAAAACAACTTTAAGTTGGTTAACTTCTTGAAGTACCATCTTTGAAGTTTCATTGTGGTTTACATGATTATTATGGATTTCAGTAGTTTCTTCCACTTTGATTTCTTCTTTAACTAGAACTTTAGCAACTCTGTCATATTGACAACATCCATGAAGATTGTCATAGACATCATCTGGTGCAAGAAACTTATCACTATCATATCCTGCTAATGCTATTCTTTTTAGTATTTCGTCTGGATTAGTTTTAGTAGTATCATAAGTTAAAGTGGCCATCTTCGAATCTTGATCCCAATCTACTTTAGCTACTTTTTTGATATTTCCTGCATTTTCGATTTTGGTTTCGCACATTCCACAGTTTCCATAAATCTTAACTGTTTCTGTTTTTGCATTTTTAATTTGTGCATTGACAGCAATACTAAGCAATATAAAAGTTGCTAGCATTATATTTTTAAATGAATTTTTCATTTTAATAATGTATTAGTAATCAAAGTGAATTCCTTTGATAAGTTGATAAAAAAATAATGAATAACAGTTTACAAGTCTATCTGCTTGAAATAATTAAAAATAAAAACGGAAAGTAAACTGATGATTAATCTGATAGCAAAATGCTATAAATTTGACACACTAATGGCTGTCAAAAAAAGAATTTAGCCTATTTTAGGTATTAGCCAAATAGAATGAAAACCATCTGAGATTGATGGTGCCGTGTATGAAAACTTAACTTTCTCTATTGAAGAATATTGAATAAAGTTAATTTTAAAAGTAATTTCTGGTATAAAAATGATTGAAGAAGAAGGACAAGTCATAGAACAACCACAATTTGCATGACCACAATCACCTTTACATCCATTTTCATCTTTGCTTTCAGAACTGTCATTACTACAATAACATTTCTTTTCAGTTTTTTTAGATGAAACTTCTTTTTCACAAGAATGTTTTGAATTAGAGTTACCACAAGCCATAGCCGTACTAGGCATTAAAAACATGCCTAGTAAAACTATTAATATTATGTGATATTTTTTCATTTTTAATTTTAAAACATCACAAATGTATAAAAAATGAATTGTTGTTTGTATAAAATATTGTTAAATAGAGTTTTGGCAACTACGTCGATTTACATTGATTGAAAATTTATCTTTAAGTATTTTCATATCCTCACTAATTTTCTTGTCTAAAATCTTAGCGTAATGCTGCGTTGTTTTTAGATTAGTATGTCCTAACATTTTACTTACGGTTTCAATTGGAACTCCGTTACTCAATGTCACGGTAGTTGCAAAAGTGTGTCGGGCAATATGGAATGTTAGTTCTTTATTGATTCCGCAAACCGTTGCAATTTCTTTTAGATACGCATTCATTTTTTGATTAGAAAATATCGGAAGTAATTTATCTTCATTTACACAAACTGGATGATTGGCGTATTTATCAATAATGAATTGGGCCGTCGGTAATATCGGAATTCTAGAACTCGTATCGGTTTTTTGTCGGTTCTTGTTTATCCATTTATCGCCATCGATACCTAGCACAATGTTATCGTTTGAAAGTTGTTTGACATCAATGTAAGCTAATCCCGTAAAGCAGCTGAATATGAAAATATCGCGAACCAATTCTAAACGATCCGATACCAATTCTTTTTCCATCAAATCTTGAATTTCTCTTTCGGTCAAGTATTCACGAATTACTTCTTTGACTTTCGATTTATAATTTGCAAATGGATCCTTCGTAAGCCATCCATTGGCCAAGCAAATATTTATAATCTTATGGAAGTTTTTAATGTATTTTACCGCAGTGTTATTGGCGCATTTTCGGACACTACGTAAATAGAATTCGTATTCCATAATAAACGAATAGTCAATCTTTTCGATACTAATATCTGAAATGTTGTATTTCCATAGCAAGAAATTTTTCGTATGCTTCAATGAAGTTTCATAACGCTCCAATGTACCAGGTGCATATTCTTGCCCAACCAGTTCTTTAATTTTTCGGTTGTGTTCTTCGAATATTGGCATTAAATAACGATCTCTTGCTTTCTTGCCTAAATATTCGTTTTTGAAGTTTTCAAGGTTGATTTTAATTTCACCCATGAATAATCGCTTTTCGATTTCATAGACTTTGTTTTTCAGCAAATCAAGTCGGCTATTTATTGTACGGGCTTCTTCTGAATTGCCCTTCATTTTGCCCATTTCGGTGCCCCATTTCATTTCTTCTACGAAATGACCGGTACTAATATCGAAGCGTTCTCCTTCGATAGTTATGCGTTGGTAAATTGGCATTAGCCCTTGAGAATTGACCTTAGATTTTCTTAAATAGAAAAGGACGGAGATTTTTGTTGTCATAATGGTAACCTTTAAATTGATAATTAATGTACTAAAATTGTCAATATAGGTCAAGATGTTTAATCTTTGAACACCTTATTTTACAAGGGTTAAGAAAAAAATCGGTGCACTTTTTTTGAGCACTACCTAGGTGCACCAAAAGTGCACCTATTATTTGCAAAAAAATGAATAAATTGGCTAAATGGTAAAAAGAAAAAACCCTTTAAATACTAGTATTTAAAGGGTTTTAGTTCATTTTGAGAATTCTCTCGCGGAGAAAGAGGGACTACAACTTTCCAAACTCATAAAAAATCAAAATTACTATTTATATACAAAAAATCAATAAAATCAATACTTTACAAAGGTTTTTAAAATAAAAGGCATTGGATAATATTGGATAAATTAGGATAATTTTTGACAAATGTGGACTAAATGTGGACTAGATTTTGTATCTTTATGGAACATAAAAAGGCAAAAATATGGCATCTATTTATCTACTCCTTCAGAGCAAAAAAAGTCCTGCGGTAATTTACATTCGTTTACGTGATGGACGAACACTTGACATCAAAGCTAAAACAAATTATCATATTGACCCAATCAATTGGGATGATGCAGAACAGCGACCAACAAAGAAAGCTTTAAAAGATATTGATATTGCAAACCTGGATACAGATTTGTCAACATTAAAAAACGACCTATTAAAAGAGTACAACCGAAGCAAGGGCAACAAGGTTATAGATGCTCAATGGTTAAAAGATTTTATCAATCCACCACAGGAACAAGAAAAGCATCCAGATAAATTAGTAGATTATATTGATACTTTCATTGAGTTTAAAAAAGCCGATGTAAAAAGCAGCACTATTACAAAGTGCAATGTTATTAAGCATTTATTAATGCGTTATCAAGAACACACAAAATCAGTTTTATACATTCGTGATATTGATGCTAAATTCAAAATTGACTTTGAAAAATATTGCATTAGTGTTGGTTATGCACCAAACACAACAGCAAGAAACATTCGTTTTATAAAAACATTTTGCCGTCATGCAAAAGCTAACGGAGTAGAAACACATTATCAGCTTGATAGCATCAAAGCAAAATATCATAAAGTTGAAAATATCTATTTAGATGAAAAGGAAATTGCAGAAATAGAAAAACTAAAAAGCAAGGATCTAACCGATGGTTTAGAAAATGCACGTGATTGGTTATTGATAAGCTGTTATTGTGGTCAAAGGGTTTCCGATTTTTTACGTTTTGATAAATCTATGATTAGATACGAAAAGAACAAAGCAGGAGAATTAAAGCCATTAATCGAGTTTACACAGGTTAAAACAGATAAAATAATGACAATACCACTTCATTCAAAAATCATTGAAATAATGAAGAAATACGAAGGTAATTTTCCAAGAAAAATATCAGACCAGCGTTATAATGAACATATCAAAAAAGTATGTGAGAAAGCAAAAATCAACACTCCTACTCACGGCACATTATTCGATCATAAACTAAAAGAAAAAGTTACAAAAGATTATCCAAAACATTTGTTGGTTTCTTCTCATATTGGAAGAAGAAGCTTTGCAACTAATAATTATGGTAAAATTCCAACCTCATTTTTAATGTACATTACAGGGCATACAACAGAAGCAATGTTTTTAACTTACATCGGTAAGAGTAACAAGGATATTGCAATGGAGTTAACAAATTACTTTTAAATTTTAAAGGTTTTTCATACTTTCACATTTTTTAAATAATTACGCAAACTGATGGGTAAGTTAAGCGATAAAGAACAGGAAGTTTTAGACTTCCTGTTGGATTTTGTAAACATGGAAATTTTCAGCATTGAGCAGCAAGAAAGAGACTTGGGCAGACTTGACTATTCTCTATGTTCTGATGATGCCGAAAAACAAACTATAACTACTAAAAAGGTTCAGAAATTCAAAAAAAGACTAAGTAAATGCAATCCAATCATTGCAGGTTATCTTAATGCTTTAACAACTCCCGACCCATTAAATACTGAATTTGAAGAATTACGAGAAATCATCACTAAAAATTTTCTATATACTGAATACTATGAGCTTTTTGAAGAATTAGTAAACAGTGATATTAAAGATTTAGAGCGTTATCAATTTGAAAGTGTTATTGAAAGTTTAGGTTATGATTACAAACCTTTAAAAGACTTTGTTCAAGGGGTTTGTGATGTAAATAGTTATTTCACTTATAAATCATTCCTTGATATTCCAAACGATAGCGAATTAAATTATGATAAAGTAGTTAAGAAACTTAATGATGCTTTTTTCAAATTGGAAGCTTTCATGTCAGGCACAATAAACGATTACAAGCATTTTGATTTTAATACTGCTTTTACAGAGTTGTTTTATTTCACAAGAAAATCAGAAAATTACAATTATGAAAACTGTAAACGTGTTGGGCAATATTGGGGACTAACAGAACAAATCAGAGTTGATTATGATAAAACAAACTTTGATAATGTAAAAGCTTACAACAATAAAGCGTTTTGCCATGATTGTGATGTAATAACTTCAATAGCTTGGGACAGAATTGAAGAATTTAATTCTTTTCAAACTCCAGATGAAGTTGAAGAACAAACAAGAAAAAAAACAATTTCTGATTTAATGAAACCTACAACCAAAAGCCCGGTAGTAGTAAAAGTTGAAAGTAAAGAAACGGAAAACAAATTACCAAGTGAAGATAATCCATATCCTAGAATTTTCACAAGCGTTGGTGCTTATATAAAATTCAAAAATCTTTATGATGAATTTGAAAAGTCCAATCAAAATTTAGCAAATTATAGCTTTGTATTTCATAGGATGAAAAAAGACCATCTTATTTACAAAGACTTAAAGCAATTAGAGTTTATTGATTTCTTATCCTCTTTTGAAATACATCTAGATAGGCTTAAACCAATTAGTCAATTAGGTAATAACGATTTGAGAGAAGGCATTTATAATAGAATTTAAAAGAGCTCAAAACAACCGTGTCATAAAACACACGATTTCATTCAATCCACAACACGACCTCGTTCCAACCTTTGACTTGTTAATCTTAAATATAACAAGTCATGCAAAACAATGCAATTTTACTTCAAACCTTAACTGTTGAGCAACTTCAACAGCTAATAGGTACATCCGTTAGAAACGGTATTCTTGAACTTCAAAAGGAAATTCAAACAAAAGACAATTCAGAAGAATTAATGACCAGAGAAGAAACCTGCCAATTTCTTAAAATTGATAGTAGCACACTTTGGGCATGGACAAACAATGGTAAAGTCAAAGCCTATGGCATAGGTGCAAGACGTTACTACAAAAAGAGTGAAATAATGGAATGTTTAACCCTATTAAAAAAGTAAGCCATGAATAATTTTTATGACGATGCCGAAAAAGTATTAAAAAGGTTAGACGATAGTGTTGCCTTATTAGTTGCACAAATGAAATTGGGTGGCAAATTAGATCCCGAAGATGTTTTTTTTGATAACGGTGAATTTATGAAACTAATGAATATCAGTAAAAGAACAGCACAGGAATGGAGAAACAAGAAGATTATCGAGTTTTCGCAAGTAGGTAATAAAATCTATTACAGACTTTCAGATATCCAAAGATTACTAAATGATAACTATAATTCTAAGTAGTAATGGAACAGATAGCAAATAGTAAACTGATGGTTAGTGTTTATAAAGAGTTCAAATACAATTTAGGAGAAAGAAATCTTTTAGAAGTATTACAGGAAATCAAATCCGATAAATATCAAAGTGAAATAAATTCAATCCGATATGCTTTGCATAAAGGAGATGAAAAAACAGCCGAAGAAATCAAAAGTAATTTATTAGGTTTTACAACTTCTGGAACATTTGGAGAAAGCAGAACCAAAGCAAATATAGTTACCTATTCACAAGTAGTATGTTTAGATTTTGATGATATACCCTTAACTGAAATAAACAATCTTGTAACGCTTGTAAATGGCTGTAGATACACGTTTGCATCATTTATAAGTCCAAGTAACGAAGGTTTAAAAGTATTCATT
>NZ_JAMKFA010000028.1 GCF_025499515.1 Flavobacterium odoriferum | reverse complement strand
ACCTTTGGCTTCTTTTTTATCCTTTTTTTTGTAAAAATGTTTACCCCAAATTTTCTTGTGAACTGGGGTTATAGGGGGTGTTCAATCGGGAGTGGTGAACAAGGGTGTGGTTTTCTTTTTTTTGTTAGACGACCTCGACTACGCTCGGTTTGACAATGTTTCTTTGTGTAGATGAGAAAAAAGAAAAACACACTCTTGTGGTGGTTTTATTTTTTTTGTTAGACGACCTCGACTACGCTCGGTGTGACAATGTTTCTTTGTGAAGATGAGAAAAAAGAAAAACACACTCTTGTGGTGGTTTGATTTTTGAGGATGCTTTGAAAGTGTTCAGTGGTCAGTTTTTAGTGTTCAGTGAACTGGAAATGGGAAGCATCTTCAAAAAACAATGTGATACTTCCTAGTGATTGGGCAGTAGCGGAACAAGGGTGTGGTTTTTTAGTGAAAAGTGATAAGAAAAAAGGATAAGTTGTAATGACTGTTGAAAATTGAAAAAAAAGCACACGCTTGTGGGGGAAATTTGATTTTTGAGAATGCCTTGCTGGTGTTCAGTGGTCAGTTTTTAGTGTTCAGTGAACTGGAAATGGGAGGCATTTTCAAAAAACAATGAAAATTACGACAGCGTTAGCGTTCCTATTTATCTTCGGGTGGGTGCGGCTGGGC
>NZ_JAMKFA010000027.1 GCF_025499515.1 Flavobacterium odoriferum | reverse complement strand
CAGTGAACTGGAAATGGGAGGCATTTTCAAAAAACAATGAAAATTACGACAGCGTTAGCGTTCCTATTTATCTTCGGGTGGGTGCGGCTGGGCGCGGATATTTTACATAATAACCCTTATAACTTTCAGGGGGACTGCGTGGGGTGTTGGGAATGAATTATAAGGTTTATTATGTAATAATAGCTTGGGAGTGGTTTTTGTGTGTTTTTAGCGTTTGTTTTTGGATTGGGTGTAAGTGGATAAAAAAAGGCGGACTGTGCGCGAGGGGTTGGGAAAACAGGGAGCCTTTTTTTATTGACTTACTATGGGGAAAACAAGTGCTAAAAACACACAAAATACCACTTATGCGGTGGGGAGCGTTGGACTGGGTGGGCGCAAATAACTTAGCGAAGCGTTCCTATTAGAAAAAGAATCCAAGAAAGCCATTTGCTTACTATTTAGCCCCGATGGGAGTGATACCGTGTTTAACGGACAGCGGGAAAATGGAAACCAAGAATGCCCGAGCCATTCGCTTCATAATATTCTGTATATGATTACTAGAACAAAAGACCTTGTGGAGTAATATCTAATTTGGTTGCAATTAGATTTACTTCATAGGGATAGGCAAAATCATTGATTGGTTCGTGTTGTAACCATTTTGATTCGTCTTCTGGTTTTAGAATTATTGGCATTCTTTTCTTGGTGTTGTGGATTTCTGCCATTAGTTGATTAGCTTGTGTAGTAACAATTGAATAAGTGTCTTTAATTTCTCCAGTGATTTGATTTACCCATTGGGAATAGATTCCTGCAAAAGCAAATAAATCGTCATTACCAATACCAATTTCGTACTTGATTTTATTTTTGCCTTTACTGTCTTGCCATTGCCATTCATAGAAACCATTAGCGATAACCAAACATCTTTTATTAATAGAATTCTTGAATGATGGTTTTTCCTCGATTGTTTCTATTCTTGCGTTTAGTGTAAGTTTTTTGATGTCTTCGTCTTTTGACCAAGAAGGAATTAAACCCCAATTGAAATGTTTAATTAGATTAGGGTTTTCATCTGTGATAACTGGATTTATTCCAAAATCAAAACCATTTATATCCATAGCAGGTTTGAAAAGTTATTTCTTTTCTATAGTAGCTTTAAATCTGTTTTCAACTTCTTGAGCTGTTTTTGTTTGTTTTGAATGAAAGCACATGTTTATATTTTTATGCTTAAAAAGGGATGTTGAACGGTTTCGTATAAGCGTAGTGCGGGATAAGAAGCACTTCACTTTCGGTTTACCACTATGTATATTAATATTCAATTCGTTTAAATTTAGCACTTTAGCCCGCATTACGCTTATACAATGTTGTAGTGCGTTTTTATTGTTTCGTCAAAGTATATTTATCTCCATTTGACTTTGTCATAATCAATAAGTTTCCATTAAAAGTATAAGACCAGTCGCCCCCTAAAATTAGAGTCCAATCAAATTCGGCAGTCCAAGGACAAGAATTTTCAAAGGTCATTACATTTCCTGAATCTGAGTATGTACCGTTACACAAAGCAGGAAATTTCACAGTTTCACTTTCTCCTGTCCAAATCCCATTGTTAAATGTCAACTCTACATTGGAGGTATTTCCGCTTCGTTCAAAGATTCCAATATAATTCCCGTCAATGCTGGTTTCAATGTTATCATCTTCCTTATTACAGCCGAAAGTTGACAAAATTATCAACGATAGAAATAAAAATTTAGCTTTCATTATTTTAGCTTTAAGTGTTAATATTCGTTTTTTAAATGCACTACAACGGGAAACGCATTGGCGAAGTGGCGGATAAATTGAACCGAAAGTTCAATTTAGACCGAACGTAGCCGATGTGTTTACACATCGCTAACTTACAAATAAAAAGCAAATGTGGAACACATTCGGCGTGTAAAAAAGCACAAAAGTTGAGTTTTGCACTTAATCCGCCATTTTGCCAATGCGATGTTATGTGAAGGAATTTTTAGTATCTTTGTATTCAAATAATTCACATTTTATGTATTTCAGCAAGCCTTGGTAATTAAAAATTAAAGTAAATGATTAAATCGTCTTTTTTGAGATGATTACTTTTTAGTACGTTAATTTTTAATTTAAAATAAGGTAATAATGAAAAATATAAAACCTTTAACTTTTCCGTTTAATTCGGAAAATAATACATCTATAAAGCAAAGTCTTTTTCAATTTCGAGAATATTTTGATTCTTCTACAATTGTTGGTTTAGGCGAAAACTCACATTTTATAAAAGAGTTTTTTAAATTCAGACATCAAGTTATTGAGTTTTTAGTAACTGAATGTGATTTTGACACCTTGGCATTTGAGTTTGGTTTTTCTGAAGGATTAGAAGTTGATAAGTGGATAAAATCACAAATTCCATTCGACGATTTGGATAAGTTACTGTCACACTTTTATTATCCAAATGAGTTTAAAGATACTTTGCTATGGCTTCGTCGGTATAATCAAGACAATAATAATCAAATTACCTTTTTGGGTGTTGATATTCCTAAAAATGGAGGTTCTTATTTTCCAAACTTTCACATTGTGTCTGATTATTTACAAAGACTTTCAATCGTTTCTTCTGATGTCTTACAGAAGATTTTAAATCTTGCTGAAAAATTTGATTTCTATTCGACTTCTCAGCTTGCGTTAAATTTATCGCTTTTTGACGAAGCAGAACATAATGAATTAAAAGCATTGCTATTAAAAGTTTACATTCGTTTGGTCACTCTTCAACCAAAACTGGAAAGTTTAGAGTTTCAATCGATACTTCATCAAGTTAAAGGCTTGATTTATATGAATTATAATGCTGATGCTATGGAAAGCTTCATTACTGAAAAGGGAATTGAGGGAGATATGGGAGCAAAAGACCAGTATATGGCAGAAAGTATTGATTGGTTTTTGAAAAATTCACTTGGTAAAAAGATTATTTTAGTTGCCCACAATGCTCACATTCAAAAAACTCCGGTCGATTTTGACGGATTTATTAGTTGTTATCCAATGGGGCAAAGACTTTCGATGACTTTTGGAGAAAAATACAAAGCATTTGCAATAACTAATCTACGTGGAGAAACTGCCGCATTGTATCCTGATAATGATTATCAATTTGGTTTTAGGGTTGATAAATTTCCACTTGATTCTCCAGAGTCGGATTCTGTTGAATTTTTTATGCAGGAATTATCAGGAAAAGAATGCTGTTTAATAATCAATAAAAGTAAGGAATTAAAAAATTGTAGTAAGATTCGTTTTGATTCTATACATCTAAAAACTGAAATAGTAGATTCTTTTGATGGGATTTTCCTAATAGAAAAATCAACTGTTTCAGAAATAGTGGATTGAGAATAATGTAAATTTGATTTCGAAACGGTACTTTCTTTTTTGGAGGTGCCGTTTTATTCTTTCACATAACGGTCAAGTATAAGCGTAGTGCGGGTTTTCGGAGCAATACACTGTCCGCCAACACGAACTTTGATAGATGGCAAAATACTAAATTTTAGCCACTTCGCCCGCATTACGCTTATACAATGTTGGCGGTAGTTTATTTATTCAATTCTCCTTAATACCCCCTTTAATTTTGCTTCAACTCCAAGATTATCAAAAAGTTTTTCAGTCAATGTTAATGTCTTCTTGAAAGCTGTTTTAATATCTGTCGGATCTAATTCTGATGTTGTCTGCTGAAATAACGAATACCAATCTGGATCTATGTCATTTTCCAAGCTTTTTGTTGGACTTTCCCAATGTTTGGTTTGGTATGTTTCAATTCTTATTAACCAAAGTAAATATTTTTGAACATTTGATAAGCTTTGGTAAGCGTGAGCAAATTCCTGTCGTTTAATTAAGTTGCTTGTTGTAAGTAAAACATTCAACAATGATTGGCTCAACCACAGGATATTTTCATTTGTTGTTCGATCAGGTACTTTAGTTTTTATTTCTTTGAGCGTGTTAGTCAATAAATCTTCTTTATCTACTAAAATCATCTTGTCAAAGTCGCTAAACTCTACCAATCCGTCCCACGATTTGATAACTTCCATTTGGTCGTTTGTCAAAAAATGAAACTCCCCCCTTATCATATTTTCAAAAATGGCAACTTCACTTCCAAACTCGTTGGTAAAATATAATGCCAAAGGATGAATTTGGCTTACCCAATTTTCAGCGGAAAATTTTTCTTTATCCTTCAAGAAGATGTAGAATTCAATATCTGAATATTTGTCCCCTTCATTTTTGGTAAATGACCCATACATAAATACGGCAGAAATATTTTTATCATTTTGAGCTATTGACTTTGTTTTGTCAATCATCTGTAACTGTATCATTTTCTAATTTTTTAATATTAACAATCGTACTTTCTACTTAGCGTAGTAAAGGATATTTCAATTCTTATTCTATCTTACAGTTACTTATAGCTTCATTTTCTTGAATGTTTTTCGTTGTTAATCGTTTCTTCAAATTACCGCCAACTCGTTTATATGCGAAACTTTCAATCCACTTTTATACCAAATTGACAAGATTGGCGAAAGTTTTGTATAGTTTTTCTATTTTCAAATATAATGAATCTTTTAAATTTTAATTGTTATTATCTCATCAATTCTTGTTGTGTATGACTTTGATAGTTTTTCTTGTTTCATTTTCCATTGTCTGCCGAGTGATTGATTAGCGAACTTGATTTTGTTTTTGCCGTAGGCTCTATTAAGTTTATCAACTACTGACATTAAAGGCTGATGCTTTGGATTTGAGGTTTTGAATAGTGATAATTGGGTTTGGTCGTTTGGTGTTAAACCCATTACTATTACGCCTGCTTTTTTGTAATTATAGCCTTCTTTGAAAATTGCTTTTAATCCAATTTGGGCATAATTGTTTAACTCGATTGTGGAGTTTGTTGGGAAATCGGTGTTGATTACTATGTTTCTTGAGTATTGTGGTTGGTCCTTTCTGAAATAGTTGGTGTGAAGAAAAACCATAATCATGTTGCAATGGCTGTTTTGTCTTCTTAGTTTTTCGGAACAAGAAGTTGTGAATGTTGCAATGCGTTCAGAAACATCTTCCAGTTTTGTCATTGGTTTTTCAAATGATCTTGTTGTAGCAATCATTTTTTTACTCTTTGGAGTTTCTAAATCCAATGTTGGTTTACCTTCCAATTCGTGTTTTAATCTTAAACCTACAACTGCCATTTCTTTTCTTACCCAATCATCGTGTAATTGAGTGAATTGATACGCATTAAAAACATTAACTGCTTGTAGGCGTTTTGCGTGTTTTCTTCCAATACCCCAAACATCTTCAATTTTAGTCCATTTAAGAGCTTTTATTCTCTTTTCTTCAGTATCTATCACATAGACACTTTTGGTTCGTTCTGGGAACTTCTTCGCTATTTTATTGGCTACTTTAGCTAGTGCTTTTGTTGGTGCAAATCCTACACTGATTGGAATACCTGTATTTTTAGTTACGGTTCTTTGAATCTTAATTCCGTACTCTTCCAGGTTAAAGAATTCAAATCCTTCAAATTTTAGAAACGCTTCATCAATACTATATACTTCAATATCGGGTGTGAAAGTTGAAAGTATGTTCATTACTCTGCTGCTCATATCACCATACAGCGCATAGTTTGAAGAATAGACAAATACATTATTGTCTTCGAATAGTTTTTTGAATTCGAATGCAGGAGCACCCATTGGAATGCCTAATGCTTTAGCTTCGTTAGAACGCGCAATAACACAACCATCATTATTGGAAAGTATTACTACGGGTTTTCCAATTAAATGAGGTTCAAACACTCTTTGACAAGAGGCATAAAAGTTATTGCAGTCTACTAGGGCGAACATTTTTTTTAAGGGATTAGTAATTAGGGATTAGTGATTAGTTTATTTTAAACTTTGTTCAAAAGGAAAGCCTACTATGTAGGAGATACTTTGGCAAGCTCAGTATGACAAACTACGGTTAAAATGTTTTAATGCTATGGATTACTATTCCCCAAATCATTAGTTCGTTTTCTTCTGTAACTTTTATGGGTTTGTAGTCTTCATTTTCGGCAATTAACCAAACTACGTCATTTTCTTTTTTGATTCTTTTTACTGTAAAATCTCCATCTATTTGACAAATCGCTATTTTTCCATCTTGCGGTTCTAAGCTCTTATCAATAATTAATAAATCACCATCGAAAATACCTGCATTCTTCATGGAATCCCCTTTTACTTTAGCGAAAAAAGTACTGTCTTTATGTTTTATTAATTCTCTATTTAAGTCGATAGTTAGCTCAATAAAGTCATCTGCAGGAGAAGGAAATCCGGCACTAATACCTACATCAACATACGGTAGTTCCAATTCTGTTGAGAAATCAGGTGTGTAAAAATCAAACACTTTAGTAGTTTGTAAATTCTTTAGTTTCATATTTCTTAGAATACAATTTTAAAATACTCTTCTTTTGTTTGTAACACTTGTTCAATCTCTAACCAATTTTTATCAGTTAAGACTTCCATATTTCCTGGATCAAAAACTGTGATATGAATTGCATCTGAGCCTAGGTCCTTTACTTTTTGAAATAATAACTTAAAGTATGAATCATCAGCTAGCTTATTGGTATTGTGCATTTCAAATAATGAATCATAATCTAATTCAAAAGGTAAATGAATATAAATATGTTCATCATGAAATAAGAAAGCTTCGTCACCATGAACTAGTACTTTATGTTCTATGTTGCTTTCTTCATAATTGTGAAAGTTGAATTCTATACTTTCAAGTTGATTGTTTGTTACAATTTCCCTTAGTAAATTATTGTTTCTGAATACTTTTAGATTTTGATTTAGTTTGTTAGCTATTAGTTCCAAACTATCATTATCTTCTTGAATATCAAAGTTATTTCTAACTATTAGAACTGGTTCCTTATATGGGTTTTCAAAAGTATTCATGGCAAATTCTATTTTATACAAAGTTACTAAAGAAGTTATTAGCAACGCAAAAATTAATCCTTCGATTTTAACTCAGGACAGGCTATGAAGCAAACGGCAGCATTGATGCTAGGAATACTTGGATACCGATAGCTATCGGCACAGGCTAGGAGCAATTTTTGTGCAGGTGAATGAGGTAGTTTTTATATTTTCAATTATTCAAAACAATTAAACTTTAAATTTTGAATAGATTTTAAATTAAATCCTAATGATTGTTAAATCATCAAATTTTGTAAAATCTGAATCATCACTTACTAATATCCAATTTTTGTTTATACATTCATTATATATTATAGCATCATTATAATCTAAAACTTTGTATGCAGAAAATATATTATTAAAGTTTAATGCATTGAAAGAATCAGGATGTTTCTCAGCAATTTTTAATATTTTGTTATTTACAGTATTTGCTATATCAGACCTTGTATCAATTGCTCTTTTTGTTGAAAAATAATCATTTTTAAAGTTTGCTAATGGATTTTTAGTTTCTTCTTTCCAAAGATTGAAATCTAATCTTAAATATGCATTACTAAATTCTGAAACAATTAAACTATTTACAATAATACTGCCATTTCTACTTAGAATTTTTTCAAATAAAGTAGATGCAACATTTTGTTTAGCTTCATTATATTGAGCAATAGGGCAATAAAGAAACATCCAAATATTATTATCAAAAAAGAAACTCTGATTGGATTTGAAATCAAAATCTTTAGATTGAAAAATTTTATTTGTCATAAAAAGCACTATTGGCAGAATCCTCGAACCCTTTTTTATCTTTAAAATACTCTTTGGCTCTTCTAATAACCATTGAAAAAAGAGGCTTATCTTCCGATTGGACATTAATAACTTTTAAGTTATCATTTAGGAAATCACTTGAAAATTTATCATTACTGTAAAGTTGTCCAATTGCAGCATTTAAAAAAGCTGTAGTTAGGATAGAAATGTCAGTAAAATCAAGAGTTACAGATTTATTTTTAGATAGATAGTTTACAATTTCATTAAATACCTTATCACCAGCATCTGTAGCAACAGCTATATCGCTATCGATAATATTTTTAACAATTAAATTGCTCATATTTATTTGAATTTAATGCAAAGATACAAAATAGTTATTAAAATAAATTATCCCAATCGTCGTCTGTTTCTTCTACTAGTTTATAATGTGAATTGTCGTTTAAATTAAATCTCAAATTAGCTATAGTACCATTAAAGGGATTATTTAATATCATTTTAGTTGATTTACCTCTATGCCATTCCCAAAAACCATCTGATGAAATAATTTGAATTTTACCTTTATTATGCTGAATAAATTGGAAAATTAGATCTAGACCTAAACCACCGGATATATCTCCCGTTTTAGTAGTGTTTCCTTTTTTCATAGCCCATTCAATTGCATCGACTGCCGAAATTGTTTCATTTAAAAATTCTGATACATTTTCTTGAAAGTTTTTTCCTGTATCTACAATTGTTACATTTAATGGTTTTTCCATTCTTTTTGGAAAATATTGACCACATGCATGGATAAAATCGCAAGAGCCGTGAGTTCTAGCATTTTCATATAATTCAAAAATTCTTAGTGTAATATGTTTTCCTAAAAGTTTACTATGCGATGGAAAATCATTTTTACTCAATAATTCTTCTTTTATATAATCTTCAAAATTATTATCATCTTTTTTATCTGCTGGGTTAAATTTTCTATACTTTATAGATGTTTGGTAATTATCAAAAATTTTACCATACCCATATGAAATTAAGAATTCATTTTTCCTTAAAATGGTTTCAACTCTATTGTTAAAATTTACCAATTTTACAATTTTACCGTTTTTCTCTAAAATTTCGATTATGGTGGCTAATATTGCGCATAAATTGGCTTCAAAAAAAAATACATTAGAAAAATCTAATATTATTTCCTTTTCTATGCTTTTGCTAATTCTTGGAATTAAATCTATTAGTTTTTGATAGCCTTCAAAATCTGTTTTTATATCGTCTTCAAATTTTATTATCATTTTAATAAGGCACTAAAGCTTTTTTAAATTTTAATTTATCGGCAAGTTCATCGTTATCATCTTCCCGCATTGCTGCAATAATTTCATCATATTGCCTAATAAAAATATCTATTAATTTGTTACCGTCAATTAAATTTATTGCTACTTTATCTTTGTCTTGTGCATTTTCTATAGCTTTTTTGTCAAACTTACTTAATGTAATAAAACAACCTTGATAATCTTTTTTCATAGCTCCTCTAAAAGCTGCGATATCTTTCCATTTGATACTGTTTGACTCATATCTTTTTACTTGAACTTGTAAGTTAATAGTTGCCATACCATAAATATTTAAAATCCCTTCAAAATCTATACCTCCATCAGCAACGCCACCTTGTTTTTCATCTGTTTTCTCAAAACCTATTGTTTGTAACAAATAACTAACGAGTGTTTCAAACTCGAAACCATCTAATTCTAACAGTTTCTTTTTTATGGTTTCGTGAATATTGAACTCTTGTATTTCTTTTTGTTTTGTATTTGAAACTAAATTATAATGCTTTAATATCTCATTACCATTAGAAAGTGTATACACTGTTAAGCTGCTTCTTAGTGTATTTTGTAATGGAATGCTAAGAATTTGTCTGTCTAATGTATTTGAAAACCATTCTACTTTTTTTCTTAGATAATAACGTGAAGTTGTATCTTTTTCATAGTACACCTCTGAAGTTACTTTACCAACCAATAATCTATTATCTGAATATGGTGTTATTACAATATCATCTATTTTGATATCGTTAATAAAGCGATAAACTTGACCTGCATTTTGATTGACTCTCATGTTTCCATCTTTATGGTAAACTTTTCTATATTCATCTTTTATTTGTTCTCTAGACAAAGTTTTGTCAATCAATTGGTCAAACCAACCAATACCCACATAATTATTTTCTTTAAATGCTTTTGTATATCTACCAAAATCTGATCTTACTACGAATACTTTCATTGCTTATTCTAATATTATTTTTTATACTTCTGTTTGAGCATTATCTAGCATTATAATTTCTTTTCCTATAGTTTTAAAAACAATAACGTAACTTCATTTTACTTTATAATTGCCCTCCAACACCTTTGAATTTCTCCACAAATTCAACAATTTTCTGGTAAACACTTTTCTTCTTAGTCAAATACTGAGGATTTAAAGGACTCATTTTTGGTAAAAGTGCATTTAGTTCTGTTCCAGTATCAGTTGCAAATTCTCGTCTTAATGAGTTAGCAATGTATCGTTTTGCTTCCACTTCATTTAGGTTTTCTTCGGTAATTAATTCGGAAGCTTCTTTTTTCTGTTTTTCTTGTGCATATTTAAAGAATGAATCTATAACATTTGCTTTGTCTTGAATAGTTTCCAGGTCTGTTTCATTGATGAAATCTACAACTAAACTTTCCTTTGCTCTGTTGCCAATACTTGCACGTATTACTCTACGGATTTCTTCTATTAAAGTAGCCTTGTCTTTATTCTTTTTATTATGCTCAAAAATTAATTCTAGAATATAATCAAGATTAATTTCTTGAGATTTCAATAAGTCTATTTCAAAGACAACATCATCCCAATCTATTTTAGATTCTTCAGCTTCTTTGCCACTTTTTTCTCGTCTTAACCATTCACGTATATCATTATAGGTAGAGCGATAATCTTGAATCGTTCGTTCAGGTAATAAACTTATATCTTGCATTACTGCAATATCGTTGTCTGATACAAAGTAAGTTTCTTTAAATTCCTGTATTGCTAGAGCATCATTTAAATCAATTGTTTTAAAAGCCTTTAAATTGGTAAACTCGTCGTAATTCTGCAGGATGTTTTCCACTCGTAAATACTCTCCAAATAATTTTGAGAATTCTTTTTTGTCTTTTTCAGTTACAATTTCATCAGGATTCGGAAATTTTTCACTTAAATCTTTTACGACATCTATGAATCCTCTGCGTGCATGTCCAGTTGCAACATCGGTAAAACCTTCTAAATATTCTTTATAGCTTTTTTCAAGTACTACGTTTTTAGTGTTTTTATCTCCAAACAACGTTATGGCATCTACAGTTGCGGTTTCTAAATCTCTGAAAGTAATAATATTTCCAAAGGTTTTTGTCGCATCATAAATACGATTAGTACGTGAAAAAGCTTGCATTAAACCATGATAACGCAGATTCTTGTCTACAAATAAGGTATTTAATGTTGGAGCATCAAAACCTGTAAGGAACATACCCACCACAATGATAAGGTCAATTTCTTTACTTTTTACACGTTTTGCAAGATCACGGTAATAGTTTTGAAACTCTTTGCTTTCAACACCAAAACTAGTTTTAAACATAGCATTGTAGTCGTTTATAGCTGCTGTTAAAAATTCTTTGGCACTACTATCCAATGCAGTTGGCTCAAAATTTTCATCGACAATTTCACCAATGGCACTCTGCTCTTCATTGGCAGCGTAAGAGAATATTGTTGCAATTTTTAAAGGTTTATCACTTTCTTTTTGCAGGCGGTTTAATTCTTCGTAATAACATTTGGCTGCATCCACACTACTCACAGCAAACATGGCATTAAAGCCTTTGTTTCCACCTTGGTTTCTGTGGGTTTTAATTCTAAAATTCTTATGAATGTATTGCGAAACTTCTTTGATACGCGCAGGATGTAAAAATGCTTTTTTGTTTTCAGCAGCCGTTAATTTCTTTTCATCAAACTCTTTTTCTATACTTTTAAACTGTGGACGTACATCGTTGTAATCTACTTTGAATTTTAATACTTTTTCATCTCTGATTGCATCGGTAATGACATATGAATGTAATTCACGACCAAAAACACTTGAAGTTGTTTCAGCACCCAAAGCATTTTCAGGAAAGATTGGAGTACCCGTAAAACCAAATTGATAGAATTTTTTAAATTTCTTATTCAGGTTCTTTTGTGCTTCGCCAAATTGAGAGCGATGTGCTTCATCAAAAATAAAAACTACTTGTTTTTGATAAATGGCTAAATCACTCTCCGTTTTCATTAGGTTGTTTAGCTTTTGAATGGTTGTGACAATAATTTTATTATCGTCCTTCTCTAGGTTTCTCTTCAATCCTGCTGTACTATCAGAACCGTTTACACTATCAGGTGAAAAGCGTTGGTATTCTTTCATCGTTTGAAAGTCCAAATCTTTACGATCCACTACAAAGAATACTTTATCAATGAAGTCTAATTCAGTGGCCAAACGTGCAGCTTTAAAACTTGTTAATGTTTTTCCTGAACCTGTTGTGTGCCAAATATAACCACCACCTTCTACTTTAGACCAAATTTTAGCTTGAAAAGAACTTTGGATTTTCCACAACATTCTCTCGGTAGCTGCGATTTGATAAGGTCGCATAATTAGTAATGTATCGCTGGTGTCAAAAACTGAATAGGTTAGTAATACATTTAACAACGTACGTTTTTCAAAAAATGTTGTTGTAAAATCTTTAAGATCTTTGATTAGCGTATTATCCGCTTTTGCCCAATTCATTGTAAAGTCGAAACTGTTTTTGTTTCGCTCCACAGTATTCGCAAAATAGCGGCTGTCAGTACCGTTAGAAATTACAAAAATTTGCAAGTATTTAAATAACGAATTTGAACTGTTTAAACTCTCTTTGGTATAGCGATGCACTTGATTAAATGCCTCTCGAATAGCTACTCCACGTTTTTTTAATTCTACTTGAACCAAAGGCAAGCCATTGATTAAAATGGTTACATCATACCGATTGGCATGCGTTCCTTTTTGTTCAAATTGTTTAATTACTTGTACTTTATTTCGAGCTATATTTTTCTTATCAACTAAATAAATGTTTTGGATATGTCCATCGTCAAAAACAAAATCATAGATATAGTTTTCGTGAATTTTTCTTGTTTTATCGATTAGGTTATCGCTTGGTTTATCTAAGTATTCTTCTAAGAAACGAACCCATTCGCTGTCTAAAAACTCCATATTGTTGAGAGCTTGCAATTGCATTCTTGCATTTGCCAACAGCCCTTCTGTAGTATTTAGGTTAGGATTTTCGTACCCTTGATTGATTAGATCCAGGATAAATTCTTTTTCCAGAGCCGCCTCCGTTTGATAAACCATAGATGGTTCATTAACTTCAGAATACTTGGTATATTTATCTAAAACAATAAAATTGTTTGATTCTGCTATGGTTTTATACTGTGTCATTTGATGTAATCAGATTAGAAAATTTGTACTCTCTTTCTAAAAATTCTATCAATTCAATAAATTTAGTTTTATCGTTTTCCTGAACTTCCGCTATTTCTTCACCAGCATGAGCTGAATGACTAGATAAATTTAAAATACGATTTGCGAATGGATCACGTGAACCATCAGGCATCAAAGGCAATAAGCTTTCCCATTTAGAATGCCCTAAAAATGTTGCGGTTTTTTCCAATATATTTCTTAGAAAATTAAAGTGATACTTTTTCACTTCCTCTATTTGCTTGACTTTCTGTAGTTCAAATAGCAGAGAAAGATGATATGAAAAAGGTGTATTTCTACCTATTGGAGAAAGATTAAAAGTTCCATCATTCTTTTTAACTAATTTATACTTACACGACTGATCTTCTTTGTATAGCCATTCTTTTTGTGAACCGTTGTTATCAATAATTTTAGGATTTTTGTTTGGATACTTATTATTTAATTCATTTGAAATCACATTGTAAAACAAAGGATTGTGAGTAGTGATTATAAATTTTAAATCTTTTGATTCACAAGACTTTACTAATTTAGCAACATCCACAGCCAACTCAATTAAATGATTATCATCTAATGAGCTTACAGGGTCATCTATAAAAATATATTTCAGATCGTTAAAAGTTTCTTCATCCCTATCATCTTCTATATACTTCAAAATTCCAACAATCTCAACAAAAAGTGTGTAAAACACACTCCAAATAAAGCATCTTTCTTCTGCTTTAGAAATTTTGATATTGTCAAATCGTTCTGTTCCTTTCAAATATGAAAAAGTAACTTCAGGATAGAATGTTTGATTACGAAGTGCACCATCTACATTAATAACCCTTGTTTGCTCATTAAACAAAGGGTTAAGTTTATCATTAGTATAACGTTGAAAATGATTTATAATATTTTGATCTTGACCTCTATCTCTAATAATCCAATTCGTAAACTCGTTTGAGTGAATTTTCAATATATTATTTTCATCTTCATTTTGCCAATAAAACAAGTCTTCTGAAAATGCATTATAATAAAGCATTTGCTTTTTATTTAAATTCCCTTCGTCTTCCTCCTCATCCTGCCCAAATATTTTTTTGAACTCATTAGATAATTGTGTTTTACCTGTACCATTAAACGCATATATTAATTGCACTTTTTTATTTGCAGCTATTAATTTTTGTGCTATTTCTGTTAAAGTCTGACTCATAAATTATACTAATTATCTTGTGGAAATGCTAATAACAAATCTCTATAGTATTCATATTGTTTTTTACGTAACTCAATTTCTTTTGGTAAACCTTCACGAATTGAATTGGTAAGTGTATCAAATTTATCAAGAATGGATACTATTCGTTCTTGTTCTTCTTGAGAAGGAACAGGAATTAATGCTTTACCTAAACCTCTAGCATTAATTGCAGAAATTTTACCAGAAGATATGTGTTTTTTTATTTGGTCATGGAATTGCTTAGTACGAGTAAAATAAGCTACAAACTTAGGATTTAATGAAGTTTTGTATGAAAAACAAGCATCATGTATTACTACTCCTTCTTCTCCTAACCATGCAGTCCCCATTCCAATATCTTCAATCGTTTCACCTGCTGCAACTATAACAACATCACCTTTTTGAGCTACACGTAGATTTTTACTTTTAACAAGTTCTTCACTCAAAAATGATTTAGTTCTATCTGCCCAAGTACCATAATGTGTATACATTTCACCATAATGAATGACAGGAACTCCCTCTGAAATCAAATCTGTTTTTACAAAACGTTTTCCTCTTTGAAACACTCCAATACTTTCATCATCCATTGGTAAATGTTGTACTTTATTTTTATCAAAGTGGTACAATTTCTCTCTGTAATAACTATATTGCATTTTACGTGCTGTAAGCTCTGCTGTAAGCTCTGCTGTAAGCTCTGCTGTAAGCTCTGTAAACTTATCGAGAATTCCAACTATTTTTTGTTGAATTTCAAGTGATTTTTTTGGATTATTTGGACATGGAATTGGGATTTGGATTTTCGTCATTTGATTACTCATCAATTTAGGATTTCCCATTCCCGAATAAACATGCTTTTTTGCTTCAATAGAAAGCCAGTAAAACAAAAATTTATAGTTTAATTTTTCTAAATCTTTTATTTTTATTAAACCACAAACATTTGTTATAGAAAACTTATCCTTTCTAAAAAAAACAGTTCCTGCATTAGCACCATCGGTAGTCCATGTTACACCTTCACCTTCAAAATCATAAGAATTTATTTTTCCAATTTCTCCATTATTTACAGTTTGGGAACTATAAACAGGATATTCCCCTGCATTATCAATCAAATATTCTTTAGACATTACTCGACCACGACTTAAATTTGCAACCTCTCCCAAAGGTTTCCATTCTACAGTAGCATCATCCAATATTTTATCTAGAAAACTCATGCTTCAATTTCTTTTATAATGGCATTAATATCTATCCGAAGTTTATCTATTTTTAGCACTGTTTTAGCCACTTCGTTGTTTAATACCTCAATGTTAATTTGCTCGCGATTGTCTTTAGCTACAACATAAGAACTTACAGAGAGGTTGTAATCGTTGTTTGCAATTTTAGAATTGTCAACACAAGTTGCTACATATGGTACTTCCTCTTTGCGGTCAAAGATTTCCATTATTTTATCAATATGATTATCTGTCATCATATTGTTATTGGTCACTTTCTTAAAGAAATCTTCACCACTAGCATCAATGAATTGAGTTTTAGTATTGGTCTTATGTTTAGAAAGTACTAGGATTGTTACCGCTATAGAAGTTCCATAAAACAAATTGGGTGCTACTGAAATAATAGTTTCTACAAAGTTGTTATCCACCAAATATTTTCTAATTTTCTGCTCGGCACCGCCACGATAAAAAATACCAGGAAAACAAACAATGGCCGCTCTTCCTTTACTTGACAGATAGCTTAAAGCATGCAGTACAAAAGCAAAATCAGCTTTTGATTTAGGAGCCAAAATCCCTGCAGGAGCAAAACGGTCATCATTTATTAATGTTGGGTCATCATCCCCAATCCATTTTACTGAATAGGGAGGATTAGAAACAATGGCATCAAAAGGTTTGTCGTCAATAAAATGCGGATGATGCAATGTGTCGCCTAAAGCTATATTGAACTTGTCGTAATTAATGTTGTGTAAAAACATGTTCATACGAGCCAGGTTATAAGTGGTATGGTTTATTTCTTGACCAAAGAAACCTTCTTCAATGATGTGGTTATCAAAGTGTTTTTTTGCTTGTAACAACAGTGAACCTGAACCAGCTGCCGGATCATAAATTTTATTCACCTTTTCTTGTTTGTGCATTGCCAATTGTGCAATTAGTTTTGACACGTGCACTGGTGTAAAAAACTCACCACCTGATTTACCCGCATTAGCTGCATAATTGCCAATTAGAAATTCATAAGCATCACCAAAAAGTTCTATTTCGCTATCTTCAAAATTACCAAAATTTAGTTCCTCAACCCCTTTCAAAACAGCTGCTAAACGACTGTTTTTGTTTTCTACTGTGTTACCCAAGCGAGTACTGGTAGTATCGAAATCGGCAAATAAACCTTTTATATCTTCTTCTGATGGATACCCATTTGCAGAACTTTCAATGGCATTAAATATTGCTTTTAAATCGGTATTTAAGTTTGGATTGGTGTTAGCCGTTTTGGTAACATTTATAAACAATTGACTTGGATAAATGAAATATCCCTTTGTTTTAACAGCATCGTCTATTATTTCAGGTGTTATTACCTTATCTGATATGTTGGCGTAATCAATACTGTCATCACCACCTTCTATGTATTTTGTAAAATTTTCACTGATAAATCGATAGAAAAGTGCTCCCAATACAAAGTGTTTGAAATCCCATCCATCAACTGAACCTCTTACTTCATTGGCAATTTTCCATATCTTGGCTTGTAATTCTGCTCTTTGTGCTGTGCTTGTCATGTTATATTGTAAATAATTATTTTAAGACTCTATATTTTAGTAGAATAAATTTAAAAACACTAAAAATTGTTTTTTGGCAATTGGTTGTAAATATATAAAAATCCAATCGAAAGAAAAATGTTGAATTATATGAATTAAACCCATTTAGAAAGTAAACCCATTTTAAATGTTTAAATAATCAAATGTAATGTGTTGATAGTTCTATACTTGAATCACATATTTCATAATAATTTACTCAAAGAATATTTTTAATTTTCTACTGTAATTGATTTTTGCGAGATAGTCTATGAATTCTGGGAGTTCAGAGAGTGATAGTAAGCCGTTTGTGTTTCTTGGTAAAGGTTTGAAGTGGACTTCTTTGATGTGCTTTTTGAAGATTATTTCACCCAAAGTAAAACGCAATAATGATTTTACATATTTTTTTGAATATACCTTGTCTTCATTTGAAATGTTTTCAGGCATATAAAGCGTTAGTATAATTTTTTTACTAGCTGTATTGTAGTCTTCTAACTTGATTAAAATTGATTTAATCATCTCTATCATTTTGTCTGAAAATTGGTTTTTGTTTTCGGCACATAATGGCTTTAGAAATGTGTGAGCTGTGAAGTATTCTAATCTTGGTGCTTTTTCTCCTAACGCAATGATTTTAGGAAATAGTTTACGATATCCGTGAGCTGAAAATAAAACACAAAATTTGTTAGGTTGATTGTTTTGCATGTAAATGTAGATGACTATTCTTTTTGAGATATAGTTGAGGTTTCTTTGGATGTGAAAGAAAACTTCTTCTTTGTCAATTTCTAATTTGCAAGCATGGTAGATGGCTTGTTCGTTATCTTGGAACCAGTTCCAAAAGTTTTGGATGGTTTTTATTTGGCGAGGGTTTAGTTGTTTGTTCATTTTGTTTCAAGTTTAAGGTTTCAGGTTGTGGTTTTAAGCTGCGCTTAAAAGAGTAAGCCTACTTCGTAGGAGATACTTCGACAAGCTCAGTATGACAATTCAATTCTTTAGAAATATTGAAAATTATCTTTTATCCCTAGATTCATTGCTGAAGGTGATTAGGTTGAACATTGACCTCATCCTTGAGCGGAGGCGGTTGCCGTAAAGTGCTTCGATTTCGCTGGCGGAGAGGTTTGTGGTAATGTGGGTGACGGATTGATTTTGAACGAAGTCTTCGTAGCGTGAAATGATTATTTCTGCCATTACGTTGAGGTCGTTGCCGTAGTGTTTTATGTTTTGTTCTGCTCCTAAGTCGTCGAAACAGTAGCCGGTTAAACGTGTTTGCGTGTGTTCTTTTTGGGTATAATGATGAAGTGATTCGAAGCCGTTTTTTGCGAATTCGAATGATATTTCTCTACATGTTTTGATTTTGTAGTCGTGTTTGTGGTAAAAAAATGGTCGAATTAACGCCATAATTGACGTTTTCCCGCATCCAATTGGTCCCGACAACAAAATACCTTTGTTGAGGTCTAAATCGAGCTCTAAAGCCTTTTTTTCGTCTCGAATGGCATAAATTACCAATTTGAGAATGGTTTGATGGTCAATGGTTTCAATTTTGAAATAACGACCATAGGAGCGTTTGCCCTGGTACTCGATGTAGTTTAAGCACCAATTGAAGTTGTAAACTTTGATTCCGTTTTGAATAACGAAAGTGTCTTTGATGGTGTTAAAGTGCTTCTCCATAGTTTTTTTGATTTGTTACGTGAAGGTGGTTTGGATTTAGATTAATGGTTTTGGTTTCTGTACGAACTGAAGTATTCGGTTTGTTTCCAAACTTCTTTGTGTTAAGCATCCAATTTCTTGCTGCAGCTTTCCAGTCTTTCATTTTGGTTCTGCCACCGACTAACCAGCCGTTGCTTTCGAAGTAGTTGAAAAAGCGTTGTGCTTCGACTTCGGGAAAGTTTTTTTCGAGGAAATAGATTTGGGTTTCTTCGAGAGTGGGTTTTGATTTCTCAATTTCAACTTTCTTCTTTTTTTCGCGCAACTTTTTTTCTTCTTTGAGTTCAACTTTTAAATCCTTTTCTTCAACCTCATCAAAAATTGAATTTGTAAAAATTAATTTTTTTTCATTTTTTGAAATTTCTTGCTTAGCTAAGTTTATAATG
>NZ_JAMKFA010000026.1 GCF_025499515.1 Flavobacterium odoriferum | reverse complement strand
GCAAAACAATTTAAAGCGCATTTTTCAATGAAAAGATAAGAGAAAAGAGTTAGTTTAATACTAGCTCTTTTTTTTACTCATTTTAAATCTTACAAATAATATTTGTAGTAATTTTGCCATATCTCGATACAGCTATAAAAAATGGAAAAATCAAAGAAAACAATTCTCTCTAAAATTTTAAAAATAACAGGAATAACTTTTGTAATCTCATTGTTAGCTTTTATTGTATTACCTATAATTTTTGCCGATACTATTACTGAAAAAGTAAAAGTGTTAGCCAATAAAAATTTAGAAGGAGAACTAAACTTTAACGATTCTGAATTATCGTTTTTCAAACACTTTCCTTCTTTAACATTAACACTAAACGAGTTAAATCTTAACGGATCAAAACCGTATCAAAATAAATCTTTGATTTCAGCTAAAGAAATTGGTTTTGGAATTGACGTATGGAGTGTTCTTTTTGGAAGCCAAACTCAAATTGAAGAGATTTACATTGATAATGCTAAAATCAATATTTTGGTTAATCAAAAAGGAGAAGCCAATTACAACATTTACAAATCAAATTCAAAAGACACCACAACTTCCTCTGAAAGTGCTTCTTTAGAATTAGAAAACATCCAAATTAGCAACAGTCACTTAGTCTATAATGATAAATCTACAAAGATTTTAATCGAGGCAAAAGGTTTCAATTATAAAGGAAAAGGCGATTTATTAGAATCGAATTTCAACTTAAAAACTTCGGCAAAAATTGATAGTTTAAGCTTTACTTATGACAAAAAAGAATACTTAAAAAGCAAAAAAGTAAAAGCAGATTTAATTACAAAAATCAACACCAACTCACTTTCGTTTATTTTTGAAAAGAATGATTTAGTGATTAACAAATTACCTGTTGAATTTACTGGTTTATTTGATTTCCTTAAAAATGGCTACCAGATGGATTTTAAATTAAAAACCGAAGACAGCAATCTTGACGATTTATTTACTGCTTTGCCAGCCGAATATGTTTCTTGGATGACCGAAACCAAAATGAAAGGAAAAACTTCAGCTTTCATAACTTTAAAAGGAAAATATATTGCTTCAGAGAATTTAAGTCCCGAATTAAATTTCAACATTAAAGTACGAGATGGTTATGTAAAACACACAAAAGCACCTTATCCTGTTGAGAATATTTTCTTGAATTTCGATACCAAATTGCCGAATTTAGATATTAATCAACTCAAAGTTCGATTAGACTCTTTGTACTTTGATGTTAATAAGAATAATTTAAGCGCGATTTTAATTTCGGATGGTTTTGGAAAAAAGATAGCTATCGACTCAAAAGTGAAATCAAAATTAGATTTAGCTTTTTTGAGTAATGCGCTTCAAGTTCCGAATTTCAAATTAGCTGGAAATTTAGATACTGACATTGTTTCCAAAGGAAATTACAGTAAAGAAGATAGAAAATTCCCTATTACTAAAGGAAATTTTGAAATCAAAAACGGATTAATCCAAACAGCATATTATCCAAAACCAATTCAAAATATCAACTTAAAAGCAAACTTGAATAGCACAACTGGCGATTTTAAAGATGCTTCTTTTGTGCTTTCGCCAGCGAATTTTACATTTGAAGGTGAACCTTTTACCATGACTGCCTCTTTTAAAAACTTTGATGATATTAATTACGATGTTAAAGCAAAAGGAACTTTAAACGTTGCTCGAATTTACAAAGTTTTCTCTCAAAAAGGATTGGATGTAGATGGTTTCATTAAAGTAGATTTGAGTTTGGCAGGAAAACAAAGCGATGTTTCAAATGGAAGAATTGACAATTTAAAAAACAGCGGAACACTTGAAGTTAAAAACATAAAAACCAAGAGTGATTATTTAGCAAAACCTTTCTTAATTGAAAACGGATTATTCACGTTTAATCAAGATAAGATGAACTTTTCTAATTTCAACGGAAAATATGGAACGTCTGACATTGCCATGAATGGAAATTTAGAAAACGTAATTAATTTTGTGCTTTCAGAAAATCAAATTTTAAAAGGAAACTTCAATCTTACATCGAATTTCTTGAATATTAACGAATTTATTCCAACAATAACTTATGAAACTGATGAAGAAGCTGAAAAAACAGAAGTTTCAGGAGTAGTTGAAATTCCAACCAATTTGAATGTTGCTATCCAAACTAATGCTGCAAAAACACAATACGACGATGTTACTATTGAAAATTTAAGAGGAAATGTACTTATTCAAAACGGAACATTAAAACTTTCAAACGGAACACTTGGCATTATTGGAGCCACTGCAAAAATGGAAGCGATGTATAAAAACGAAGGTACCCAAAAAGCCTATTTCGATTATAAAATTAATGCTTCAGAATTTGATATTAAGCGCGCTTACAACGAAATTAAAATGTTCCGAGAAATCGTAACAGCTGCTGAAAGTGCGGAAGGAATTGTAGGTTTAAATTATTCGATAAAAGGTGTTTTAAATAATCAAATGGAGCCAATTATGCCGTCTTTAGAAGGAAGCGGAACACTATCAGTGAAGAAAGTAAAAATGAAAGGCTTTAAATTATTAAATGTAGTTTCATCTAAAACCGAAAATCCTGATATTAAAGATCCAGATATTTCTAAAGTAGATATAAAAACTACTATCAAGAACAATATCGTAACTATTGAACGTTTCAAATTTAAAGTAGCTGGTTTTAGATTGCGATTTGAAGGACAAACGAGTTTAGACGGAAAATTAAATTTAAAAATGCGTATTGGATTACCACCTTTAGGAATTTTAGGAATTCCAATCAAAGTTTTGGGAACACAAGAAAATCCAGATATCAAATTAGGAAGAAAATCAGAAGATTTAGAAGAAACCGAATATGTTGATGGTGTAACTCCAATTAATACAAGCGAAGGTCTACCTGGTCCAAAAACAGTCCCAAATGATAGTATTCCAAAAATTGAACCTTCAGTTCCTGTTGAAAAAGCAGATTGATAATTTACAATTGGTATCAAATCGTTAAAAAGCTTTCCTGATTTCTTAAAAATTCGTAATTTTACCTCAAACATGACAAGTAAAATTATGGAAACGCATTTTGAAAGCAATCCGCTGATTGACAGATTACCAAAGCATTTAAAACAATTCATTAAACCTCAAGTTTATGATGATTACACACCGATAAACCAAGCGGTTTGGCGTTATGTAATGCGTAAAAATGTATCTTATCTTTCAAAAGTAGCGCATAATTCTTATTTAGAAGGTTTAGAAAAAACAGGTTTAGAAATCGATAACATTCCAAATATGTATGGAATGAATCGTATTTTAAAAGAAATTGGTTGGGCTGCAGTTGCCGTTGACGGATTTATTCCACCTAATGCTTTTATGGAGTTTCAAGCCTATAATGTTTTAGTTATTGCTTGCGATATTCGCCAATTAGAACACATTGAATATACTCCAGCACCCGATATTATTCACGAAGGTGCTGGCCACGCTCCTATTATTGCTAATCCGGAATATGCAGAATATTTAAGACGTTTTGGTGAAATTGGTTGTAAAGCTATTTCCTCTTCTCGTGATTATGAATTATACGAAGCCATTCGTTTACTTTCAATTTTGAAAGAAGCAGAAGATACGCCTGAATCAGAAATCAAAAAAGCAGAAGAGCATGTTGATTTCTTACAGAATAATATGGGCGAATTATCAGAAATGTCGCGTATTAGAAACCTTCATTGGTGGACAGTTGAATATGGCTTAATCGGAACTGTTGAAAACCCAAAAATTTACGGCGCAGGATTACTTTCTTCGATTGGAGAAAGTGCTTGGTGCATGACCGATAACGTGAAGAAAATTCCGTATGATATTTCGGCAGCAGACCAAAGTTTTGACATAACAAAACCTCAACCACAATTATATGTTACTCCCGATTTTGCTCAACTAAATTCGGTTTTAGAAGAGTTTGCTAATACTATGGCGCTTCGAAAAGGTGGTCCAAAAAGCGTTCAAAAATTGATTGATTCAAAATCGCTAGGAACCATTGAATTAAGTACCGGAATTCAGATTTCTGGAATTTTTACCAATGTAATTGAACACGAAGGAAAATCGGTTTATGTACAAACAACAGGTAAAACGGCGCTTTCGTACAGAGAAAAAGAATTAGTAGGTCATGGAACAGAATATCATGCTGAAGGTTTTGGTTCTCCAATTGGAAAACTAAAAGGCATCAACTTGGCTATTGAGGAAATGAGTCCGAGAGATTTACGCGCTTATGACATTTACGAAGGCGAGCAAGTAACTTTAGAATTTGAAGGAAATATTACGGTTAAAGGAGAAATCATCACAGGTTCTCGCAATTTACAAGGTGAAATTTTATTGATTAAATTCAAAAATTGTACGGTTACCCATAACGACACCGTCCTTTTCCAACCAGAATGGGGAATTTACGATATGGCTGTTGGTAAAAAAGTAATTTCTGCTTTTTCAGGCCCAGCAGATGTGAACAGTTTTGATATGATTAATCACGTTCCATCATCGCAAACTATTAAACAGAAAAAATCGGTTGAAAGAGAAGAATTAGAAAAACTATACTTAAGTGTTCGTAATATTAGAGAAGGGAAAGCGGCTAGTACGACTTTAAAAGAAGCATTTGCTTCAGTTTCTGCTGGACATCCAAACGATTGGTTATTATCAGTAGAAATTGCTGAATTGGCTAAAAAAGAAGAAAATTCGGATTTAGTGGATAAAGTTTTAAATCATTTAGAAAAAGTTAAAACCAATCGCCCAGAAGTTGCTCACTTAATTGACGGTGGATTAGAATTGATTTTTGAGAAAGCAAACGTTTAACCAAAGTAACTTTTGTTACTGAAAAGATTTTCAATCAGCTCTATCTTTGTTAAAAAAAGAAACAATTATGGGAATATTAGATTTTTTAGGATTAGGAAACAAAACCAATGAGGTACAAGAATACGTTCAAAAAGGTGCTATTATTTTAGATGTAAGAACACCAGAAGAATTTAAAGACGGACATATCAAAGGTTCAAAAAATATTGCCTTACAAGTTTTAAACGGAAACATTGAAACCATCAAAAAATGGAACAAACCAGTGATAGCATGTTGCCGTTCTGGAATGCGAAGCGGTCAAGCGACTTCTATTTTAAAACAAAACGGAATTGATTGCATCAACGGTGGTGGTTGGCAAAGCTTAGAAAGTAAATTATAAAAGAAAGTCCCGATTGAATCGGGACTTTTTATTTTGTCACAAAATCAGAATACGTACTTTTTATTATAATCTCCGAATTCAAATACGGATTTTGAGTATTTGAAATGGTTATTTTCGTTGGATTCCCTTCTGCATCATATTCGTATTGATACAATGTTGGCGCGTCGTTATCTTTTTGTTCGGAAATTACATTTCGTTTTTCGTCGTACTGATAAACTACTTTACTTTTTAAATCGAAGATCTGATAATTTCCTTCTATCAATAATCCGTTTTTATAAATTTCTATTGCCAAATTTGCTTCTTTCTTGGCATCTTTGTAATATGAAGTTTTGGTATAACTATCGTCAGAAGTGTAATTAGAATATTCGGTAATTTCAGAAAAACCGGTTTCTTTTTCTCTACAAACTGATTTTATTAATCGATTCTGCTTGTCGTATGAATATTTCGTTTCCGAAAACAATCTGCCTTGTACAAATTCTTGCGATTTGGTTAGACGAAGTTCTTTATCATAGAAAAATAAGGTTTTATCTTGTGTTTCGCTTTGTAGATAATAAGTATATTTTACTTTTAAATTTCCATCGATGTTATAATTGCACTCGGTAACTTCTTTTGCATTTCCTAAATCAACCACCATTGTATCTAAATAGGTATTATAAAAAACATAAGTTTCCGTTTTTATCCATTCTCTCGCATTGGTTTCCAAATTAAAACCATAAATTTCTTTTTGAATGGTTTGTGTTTTTGGTGACCAATTAAAATGCGACGTACGAAATTGTTCTTGCGCTTGTAAACTCAAACCCAATAAAACAATTATTGAATATAATAAACTTTTCATTCTGTTACTTTTTAAATAATGGATATAATCTTCCCGCTTCTGAAGTTTCAACATTTTGAATTTGGTAAGTTGTGCCATCAGCTGATTTTACAATCAAATGATTTGGATTTTCGTCATCATAGATAGAAAAATTACTGCTTTGTAAATACTTTCCGTCTTGATAAAATGAAATTTTAAACTTGTTGTCTTTTACCCAAAATATTCTTGTTGGCGATTCCAATTTTATAGCATCATGCCATTCATGTTTTGCAAAATCATCCAAATAAAATCCTTTCACAAAATGCACCGATTGATCTACTTCATTAAAAATTACCAAACTAGAATGCTCTGGTGTATCAGTTAATTGCACTACTTTTTCAAAATTATTATCATACGAATCTTGGATTTCGATTACATTATCTTCGCCTTTTAAAACCGATAAATAATTTTTTCTAGAATACACAACTTTTTGATATTGTTGCATCAAAGAATCTTTCTCTCTGAACAACTTATCGTGTTTTTTAACGAAGTCTAAATCCAACGATGTACTTCCTGAAGTAGTTCCATTAGCATACGTAATTTTAATAAATGTAAACGAATTATCTTCTGGCACTGCTTGACTCAACTTTGCAATTTTGATTCGGTTATTTTTGGCGTCGAATTCGTAATTAAAATCAATTCGAGAACTGTCGTCATAAACCTGTGATAATACATTTTTATTCTTATCATAAGTGTAAGTAGTAATTGAATTAAAATCACCAGAAACTAATTCTTTTCGTTTAATAATACTGTTTTCGAAGTATTCCTTTGTAAAATCAGCTCCTGTTCCATCGCCATCTTTTTGAATTTTTACATAACTACTTTTACCTTTGTAATCTTGATAAGTAGTCACTTTGGCCACTTCATTTTTTATATCTTTTTGAATTTCTTTGATTAGATTTCCCGTTCTATCATATTCGTAATAAGTGGTTGATATACCTTCAATAATCATTTTTAATAACTTTCCTTTTTCGTACTGAAATAAAAATTTCATTGGGTAACCAAAATTTCCTTCCAATGGTTTATAAATGATTTCTTTAAGCGTGAAATCTGAATTATAACTATATGAGTATTCTCCAATTAATGTTTTATCACCAAAATAAGATTCAAGTGTTTGCTTATGGAAATAGGTGTTTTTGATTTCAGTTGTATAGGTGTTTTCTCTAACAAATTCTTTTGTTTCAATATTAAATTTATAAAGCGATTCTTCCACTTTTATCACATCATCAGAATAACCAAAATCGGAAGTTCTAAATTGTTGTTGGGCAAAAATATTCGCAAACCAAAAAAGAAAAAGAATAGAAAATTTCATATGTAGATAATTATTTGTTTTTTAAAGGTCATATGTAATCGCCTTTCTTCATTGGTGTTGCTTACGCAACTTGTTGTTAGTGGCGATTTCATGTTTAATTATTTAAAAATTCCAACGGATAAAATGTTTCAAAACCTTTTGAATTCAAATCGCGAATGATGTATTTGTCAATTCCGGCTTCTTGAACGATGAAATCATCTTCTTTTTGCGTTTTTACTAATTTGTATAAAGATGAATCTAAAATCACTCCATTTTGAATCACAAAAAACTCAGGTTTCTCTGAAAAAATCCAGTACATTCCAGTTGGAGAAGAAAATTCTTCCATGTTGTACCATTCGCCAACTTTTGTATTTTCGGTATAAAAACCTTTTAACAATACTGTTTTTTTGAATAAAATATCGTACACCAAAATATCATAATTACTTTTTACAGCTTCTACATCATTTGTAATTTCTTCTCCATTAGCATCTTTAATAGTAAACGTATTTCCTTCATTTTTCTTGATTTTACACTTTGGATTAGCGATTGCTTGTAAATCAGCTAAAGCCTTATTTAATACTTCGTCAGAAGCGCCGTGAAAAGAGGTACTCACGTCATAAGAAGCCGAATTTGTGTCATATTTTTTAACGTAATTCACATCAAATTCAGCATTTCCTGCAGTTTTACCGTTTGAGTAAGTAACTTTTGCGAAAGTGAAATAGTTAACTTTATCATCAGTATCAAAATCGAGTTGTTGAATTTGCGAACGCACAATATTTCCTTTGCTGTCGTATTCATAGCTGCTTTTAAAAACCTTATCATCTCTTGTATATTGAATTTGATTTCTATTTTTATCGTATTGATAGGTTTCGGTTAAAGTTGAATATTTAGTCGTGTTTTTTTCCGAAATCAACAAACCATTTTTGATTATTTGTTCATTTACTTGATCTTCTTCATTGTTAGCATATTTAATTGATTTCTTGATATATGAATTTGGTGAAGTGTAATTAGCATAAGTAATTTTTTCAACCATTACATCTTTTTCGTACACTGTTTCTTTGCTCAAATTTCCTTTAGTATCATATTCAAAAACGCTCTTTTTAGTAGTATCCTTTTTTTCAACGATTTTACCATTTTTGTGTACGAAGTTTTCAGTGAATTCACCCAATTGTGTTTTAATATGAATCGATTGCAGTAATCCATTTTTATAATTAAATGTGTTAGTAGCTTCCATAGACATGAAATAATTAGACATGTTTTCGATTTTTGTTACCAAACCTTTATCTAAATAAATAGTTCTAGTATTTGATAACTTATATTTATTTAATCCGAAATCATAATAGAATTCTTTCTCTTCGTATTTTGTTACATCAGCAGATAAATTAAAATCTGAAGCTTTGTATTTTACGATTTGCGCATTCGTAAAACTTACTACCAATACGGCTATAATTGTGATTAATTTTTTCATTTTTATATTTTTTTTAGAAGTTATATTGTACACCAAAACCTACGTGATTGCTTTTAAAAGATGAAGTTCCACCGCCAGCATTTTTCCAAGAATATTTCCCGAAATCGAAAACTGCATTACACGACCATTTTTCTGAATCGGATTGGAAAATTTGTGGTTGAAATCCCCAACCGAAGTATTTCATGGTGCGTTTTACGGTTTCGTCTTGAAATCCAATTCCGGCATAATCTGTTTCTAAAATTTTACCACTTCCTACACCATAATCAAAATGCAAACTATTAAAAACCGAGTAAATACCAATGTAAACTGGAATTTGAGCCATCAATGGCAAATCGCCAGGAAGTAATTGTTCTAAACCATCATCTATACGACCGTCATAAGAAAGTGGATACACTCTTAGCTTTGCACTTGTAACAGCAACTTTTAATTCGGTACTTCTATCAGCTGCTAAAAAGTTAGCCCAATCTTGACCAACAACGACTGCTCCTTTGAAACCAAACTTGGTATTTTTGGTGAAATTTACATGGTAAGAGCCTTCCAAACTGGCAAATAATTGCATTGCTTTTCCTTTGTCGGCGACTTCGCCTAAATCGTCTCCAGGTTTTGAGAACGACATTCCCGTATTGAATTTTACGGCTAATTTGTCTAATTGAGCTGTTGCATTTTGAAAAGCAAAAGCCAAAACAAGTATTGAAAATAAGGGTAGTTTTTTCATAATTTCTTCAGAATTAGTTACACATTTTTTGTTCTTAATTATGAAGTAAAATTATGCGGAAGCAATACGTAAAGAAATACGTAGAAATTCGTATATTGATTAAATCAACTTATTATTTTTTGCTTTTTGAATGGCTTCTAATTTATTATGCACTTGAAGTTTAGTGTAAATATTCTCCACGTGTTTGCGAATCGTTCCTGGTGAAAGAAACAAGTTTTCGGCAATGGCATTGTATTTTAATCCTTTGCTTAATTGTTCCAATACCTCAACTTCTCTTATAGTCAAACGGATTTCTTCTTTAGCAATCGAATCATCAAAAACTAAAGGTTCACGTAATAATTTGAGTGTTTTTAATGCAATGGAAGGCGTCATTCCAGCACCACCTGATAAGGTTTCTTGAATTCCGTTGTATAATTCTTGCGGGTTGACTTCTTTCAAAAAATAACCATCAGCTCCCGCTTTTATGGCTTTGAAAATATTCTCATCATTATCAAAAACCGTTAGCATAATGATTTTGATTTGTGGAAACTTTGATTTGATGATTGCCGTTGCTTCAATACCATTCATTTTTGGCATTTCGATATCCATTAGAATTAAATCGAGATTGTGATTTTTTTCTAATTTTTCGATGATATCTTGGCCGTGAATGGCTTTCATTCGCACCTCAATATCTGTGAAAAAACTCAATTTATCTTGTATCGTTTTTTGTAGAAAAGTATTATCATCAACTATGGCAATTCGAATCATGGATTAATTATTTAATGAAATAGTAATTTGAGTTCCTTTAGCAATTTCGGATTGGATTTTGAAAATACCACCAATTTCTTCGATTCGCTTTTGCATGTTTACAATTCCGTTTCCTAAATCGATTGTATCCAAATCAAAGCCTTTTCCGTTGTCTGAAACTTCAATTATAATTCCGTTTTCATTTGGTTGTACTTGAACTGACACTTCTGTTGCATCGGCATATTTAATGGCGTTATTTACTGCTTCCTGAATTGTTCGATACAAATTAACACCTTCTAAAGATGAAAATTTACTGTTTTTCAAACTCTCATCAACCAAAAATTTGAACGCTGTATTTTCTTTTACCGATTGCGCTTTTTCGATAAAATTATAAATTCTGGAACTTAAATCATCAAACGTAAATTCGTTAGCATTCATAGCCCAAATCGTATCGCGAAGTTCTACAATTGTGGTTTTTGTAAAATCGCTAATCTTGGTCAAATGATTTTTAATAGACGTTTCCATCGTTGGAAAACCGAATTTTAAATTCTCAACCGAAGAAATAATAAATGTCAATTGCGCTCCAATGTTATCATGCAAATCTCTTGAAATCGCCAAACGTTGTTCGTGTAATTTATTTTGATTTTCTATTTGGTCAATAGCTGATTGCAATTCAAATTCTTGCTTTTGTTGCACGTTTTTCAATCGCTGTTGACGGTAAATTAAAAATCCAACAATCGCAATGAAAAAAGCTAACAAGGAAAGAATAATTATGGTTGTGGTTTTCTTTTTGGCTTCTGCTTCTTTTTGCAACAGTTGCTTTTCTTTTTCGGCCGTTTGGTATTTTGTATTTATTTCTTCAACTGCTTTTAAATTGTCAATATTCAATAAAGAATCTTTTGTTTTTGAATACAATTTATGATAATCGTAGGCTTTTTTAAAATCTTTTTTTGCCGAATTAATCAGCGCATAAGTATCATAAACATTGATTAACTCTTCCAGATTTCCCGACTTAGAAGCCAATTCAAAAGCTTTATCATTGTAACTCAACGCTAAATCGTATTTTTTAATATCTAAATAAACTGCTGCAATGTTGTTGTATTGAATAATCAAATCGTTTTGGTTATTCATCTGTTTTTTTATGGCTAAAGCATCTAATAAATAATCGATTCCTTTGATTGTATCTTGTAAATCGTTGATGTAAACAGAACCAATGTTATTATACAGTTTAGCAATAGTTTGATTGTCATTTGTTTCTTTAGACAATTTCAAAGCTTTATTATAATTCAACAAAGCATTCTGAGGTTGGTAATCGTCAAAATAACAATTTCCTATATTGACATAAGTTGCCGCAATATCTTTTTTAGATTTTAACTGATTAAAAATGGCCAAAGCTTTATTGTTGTAAGCCAATGCTTCTTTAGTTTTTCCTTGTGAATAATAAACGAGTCCGATGTTCTTGTACAAAGCTGCAATTTCGTTTTTATATCCATTCTTTTCTGCAATTGTTAAAGCATTGACATATTCTTGAGTTGCTTTTTTGGTTTCTCCCTTTTGATACAAAACACCGCCTTTATTCATCATTGATTTAATAATTCCCAATGAATTATTAGCATTTTTATAAAAAGCGATGGATTTGTCTAAACTTTTTAAAGCTAAATCATGTTCTAATTGACTGATTAAAAATTTAGCCTGAATTCTGTAAAAATATCCTTTGATTGTATCGTTTGAACTATTATCGATTATCAATTGTAAAGAATCGATAGACGATTTGTTTTTGGCATCGTTCAAATAATTGATCTCGTCTATTTTTTTTAGAAATTGATAAGTCGTATTAGGTTCTTTTTGTGCATTTACAAAATGAAAACATAACGCTAAGACTATAACTAAATATTTGTTCATTTTTTGGATTTTATATACTAAAAGTACTAAATTATTTCTTTGAAAGTAATTCAAATATTCTTTTTTGAAGTACAAAAATTTCTTCACTTAATTTTTTCATATCGGATTTATAATTCGATTGAAAATCATATGAAATAGAAGCTTTTTGATTTAATATTTCCTGCTTACTTGATAAGCTTTTGAAAACATCTTTTAATTGTTTCATTTTTTGAAAATGTATGTGCTTTATTCTTTTATTAGCCATTACAAGCTTAATCACTAAAAGCGACAATGAGACAAGAACTAGTATTATTATTTTATCCATAAAAAAAGTCATTAAATCAATTACAAATTTGACTTAATGACTTGGTTTTTTCAATACGAATAAATGCGTATTTAATTGATTATTTTGAGTTCTAAATCTTTGTCATTTTTAACTACATTTCCTTTGTAAGATAACGTCCAACCCATAGAATTGGTAAGAATCAACATTTTAGAAAGCTCGCTCAATAATCTATTTTGAGCATTTGTTTTTAGGGTAGATTTTTCAATTTTTTTAGCCAAATTTGCTCTAGCAATTTTGTTTATCTTATTGTAATCTTCACCTGTAAATTCGTTAAATGTAGAAGATTCTGTATCATAATATTTAAAATCGGGACTAATTTTAATTTCTTCTTTTGGAATATTTGTAATGGTCAAAATTTTATTTTTTGAATCAATATCATACGTTACTTTACTCAAATCAAAGCCAACAGTAACATCAGCATTTATAACAACTAATGCTTTTTTATCAAAAGATAATCCAGGAATATAGGTTTCTTTTTTGTCTTTATACGTTAAAACTTCAGCGAAATGGCCTTCAGTTACGACCAATTTTCCAACATTTTTTATTTGAACTTGAATCAAATTTGTATCGTATTCAATGGTTGATGTTTCCGATTTTTTGGTAAAAAATTGATAAACAAAATAGCCAATTACCATAAAAATAATCAAATACAATAGTTTTCCAGAACGTCCAATGGCTTGAACTAATGGAATTAACATGTTTTTTATTGCGGTTTCTGTAGAAGATGTTCGTGCCATGATTAAAATTTTACACGAAGATATAAAGATTTTTACTTAAATGGATGGCGTTGTTGCCAATTTAGTTCTGGCTCTAATTGTTTAAATATTTTGCCAATAAATTTATTAATCCATTTATTGTTGTGATAAATGAACCCAGACATTTGAACTGGTGATGCACCTACAGAACTCTTTATTTCTAAAGCTGTTCTCCCGAAAATAATCTTTTTGAATCCGTTTTCAATTCCGTATTTCGTCATGTTGTACAACATATTCAAATACAGCATGTTTTCTTTTTGAATGGTTTCATCGTATCCCAAAAAATAAGTTTCTAAGGTTTCGTCATTTAATAAAAGCGTATGAAAACCAACTAATTTATCATTTAAAAAATAACCAAAAATCTGAAAACGATTACCACATTGTCCTTTTAAAGTTGAGAAATGATTCTTTGCTAAGAAAAATGTATTAAAAGGAGCATTTTTTGCTACGTAATGATACAAATCGTAAATCGTATTTTCATGATGAATAACTTCTTCAAAAGAAAGATTTTTAACAATGATTCCATCGTTTTTTTTGCGAGCACGCTTATATTGGTCGCGATATTTCTTCGAAAGTGCACCTACATAATCTTCTTCAGATTTCCATTTGTTATCTAAATAGAAAATCATATTGGGTTGCGTATTGAACTCGTATACATCAGAAAAACGAAACTTTTTCAATTCCACAGAACAGTGCTCATAAAAATCCTTGAAAGAAACCAAATGAATATTTATCCCTTTTTTCTTGAAATACAAGGTTATTTCCTCTGCACTTTGAATTAGAATATCACTTATACACTCAAAATCGATTTCTTTTGTAAAAACATAACCATTTTGACCTGTAATCATATTATTTCCAAGGAAAAGCGTGTGCGAAGCAAAATTTTTAAAAATAAAATTACGAATAGCGGTTTTAAAACACTTGTCTCTTTCTCCAAACGATTCGAGTTTATTTAAATCTAAATATTGTGCTAAAGAAACACCTATTAATTCTGATTTTTCGAAAATACCAATGTAAAAACACTCCATATTTACAGGAGCCGAACGCTCAAGTACAGATAGATAGGATGTTTGCAGAAAAACATTGCTCTGAGCTACAGTGTCCCAAAGTGCAGGTAATTCCGCAACTGAATTATATATTTTAAATGAAATTTGGTCCAATGTAAAAGTAAAATCGCTCCACAAATGTAGAGCGATTCCTATATAATTAAATGTTAAAATTTATTTTATTTCCAGCCACAAATAATAGCTCCCATTATTGTCATTACAACAATCCAATAACCAGAAGTTATTGCTGCGTATCTGAATGATTTTTGCTCAAACAAGCAATTTGTCGCAATAACTGGTAACGCCACAAAAAGACCAATCATAGCACCATGTAAAGCACCATGTTGATACGTTCTAAATACATTTCCATAATCTGCCATAAATGCAGCATAAGAAGGTAGCGCTTTTCCTACCTCAGAAGGTCCACCTACCATACCTAATGCACCAAATTGATGAATTACAAATGTGGGCATAATAAATGCCAACATAAAAGCAAAAATAAAAGTTAATCCGAAGATTTTTGCCATATTACCTTGTTTGGCTTTTTCCTCGGTCATTCCGATTTCATTCATCCAAATCGTTCCAAAAACTTTTGGATTGTACCAAACAAATCCAACAACAAAACTTGAAAGAGCAGCAACCAAAATTGCTGGAAAATTAATTAATTCCATATTGATATAGTTTATTGGTTAGTATATCAAATATAAGAAAAAAATTAACATTTGTTTATTCAGCTACAATTTTGCTTGCACTACGGTATAAAAACTCATTGTAAATGTGTCTTCTTGCGAATCGACTCGGAGACTCGGCATTTACCATTTTAATGTACGTTACTTTTGGCACACTAAAATATTCGTAATTGCTCCCATCTAAAAATGAAATATACAACACACCATTATCCATATAAAAATCTTGGATATTTACAGTTGTAGTTGTTTTTTGATATACTTCTTTGTTTTTTTCTTGCGTTTCAGGAGCAATACTTACTAAGAAATGATACGCTTCAATAATATTTTTACTTCTTTCTTCAGCCGCTAAACGCTCTACTGGATCAGCAATAGTATCAGGATGATCTTCCTTCATACTATTTCTGTAGATGGTTTTCAATTCTTTCAGCGTAGCTGTTTTGGTAACATCAAGTAACTTTCTGTACTCGGCAATTTTCTTTGGATTCATAGTTATTTTAAAATAAAGGTGCAAAAGTAGTGTTTTATTATTGAATCAAGCCAAAAAACCAAAACAATAAATAAAACATAACCATTTATTAATGAATTAATTACATAAAAAAAGCTCCACATTTCTGTGAAGCTTAGTAGCGGGAACAGGACTCGAACCTGTGACACTTCTGGGCTAAAAACCAAGACTTTACAAAGAATTAATTTTTGTGTATGCCTAAATGTGTGCCTTGACCAACATTTCAAAACCACTCTTTCTTCTGTTTCAGTGCAAAAGTAGTAATTGTTTTTGGATAAATCTAATTTTACCATATATGAGAATAATGGTACTATCACTTTTATTATAAAAGATATGTGTTAGATTATTTGAAACTAGATGAGCTGTGTAGTTATTATGATAATTCACTTTACTTCTACTAGATTTACTTATAGCTTTCAAAAGTTCATAATAGAATTTAATATTTCTATAAGTAAATCTTAATATTACTGCCTCTAATACATCTAAACTGAATAATAATTCAGTTTTATCTGTAGAATAATTCAGAAATTTATTAAACTTTCTACCTGTATAAATGTAACTATCACAACCCTCTATTCTATCCTTTGTTACCTCCAAATCAAACTCCCAATTATCATATTGCATGCCTAACTTGAAAGGTATATTTAATTGTTTCATAACTTTTGGGTATAAAAAAACCACCTTGTAATTGGTGGTTAATTTGTTCATGGGTAATATCTTTTTGTGACTATATTATCCTTTGAATATATTATTACTTCAACTATAGATTTTATAGCACCTCCCTTTTCATCAAAGAAAAAATAATACCCTCTAGTTTCATATTTTTTTGTTGATTCAATAAATGCCCCTGAACTTTTAGAAATGTTATATTTTTCGAAATACAAACCATCTTTATTTCCTGATTCAATTAATTCTAATGGATAATCTTCAATTAACCATTTGTCAATATCTCTATTTTTAACATAAAGTGTTGCATAGTTATTACTGGTAATCATCATAAAACTAATCTTACTATATATTACTGATTGTGTGCCATCTATTTTATAATGTGAAGTTACATAAACATGACTATCTTGTGCTTTAGTAGTTGCAAAAGTCAGGAAAAACAAAAGGGAAATAATACTTTTCATTTGAATTTAATTAAGAATTAATGATTTGATTGTATTCTAATTCATTGAAGATGTTTTGAAATTCAATGATGTTTTTGAACTCATTTTCATTGAGTATAATTTTTGAAGTTTTATATGGCTCTAATTCTAGCATTATTGATATTTCTGTATCAAAAGCTAATTCAGAAGCTAACTTTTTGTATTTATTGAACCATTCAGATAAAGCAATTTTATCACTACTAATTTGCTTGTATTCTTGTACTAGGATATTAAAGTATTCCTCTTTCTGATGTAGTTGTATAACTCTATCTAATTGGTAATAGGTTTCAATAAATATGCAGTCTTGCTCTCTTTTAGAACAGATACAAGGGTAAATATGTGTTGATTTATCTTCAAGCCAATTTTCCCATTTATTACATTTTGAATTTGATATATCTAGCTTAACTTTTTCAGAATTATCAGTAAGCCAAGATTTTATTTCATTGATGTTTTTATGTGTATGATTCATCACCTAAATATTAAAGTGTTATAAACCAAATTATCTATTTCATCAGTCTGTTTGTTTGTTCTTGCTACCCATAAATCAAGTAAATTACTCTTAAAGTTTGTTGTTCTGTAAGAGTAGTTTTGATTTTCAAATAGCAATTCTCCATTAAACATTTTTAGGCTATTTGGAGTATTATATTTAATACTTTCTCTGGAAAGTTCTTCAGTAACAATTCTGCCGTATTTTAATGTATTTGTGCTTTCATCAATTTGAAAAGTCAATACTTCATATAAACAATCTGCATTTTGATTACCAAAAATTTTCAGTAAAAGGATGTTTAAAAATGATTTTTTAAATTCCTTATCAAGATTAAAATCAATCTTCCTAAAGAATGCTACATTATTTAAAGGGTAGTTTATTAAATCAATTTTCTTCATATACAAAACATTGAAACTTGCCATATATGGCATTAACTTACAAACATATAAATCTTTTCTTGACTTGCCAAATATGTCAAGTTATGGATAAGCAAGAATTATTAAAAAGTGTGGGTAAAAGAATCCAAGATATTAGAGTTAGTAAGGGTTTAACTCAAGTGGATTTAGTAGGTAAAATTGATGGAGATATTGATACAACTAATATTTCAAGAATAGAATCAGGTAGAACTAACCCTACCATTTATACATTACATAGAATAGCTGTTGCATTGGAAACTACAGTTGATGAATTAGTTAAGTTTAATGAAATATAATACATTTTGGCTATTTGTTAGTTAGCAGCCTATTTGCTTGGGAAATAGTATCTAGGGCAATAAAAGTATTCATATTGCAACATAAAACAAGTGTTATTTTACAACTTTTGGCTATATTATTATATCTTGATTTTTTTCAAACTAATCAACAACACTCCAAAAAGCCTCCTTATTCACACATCCATTCGCACTGATATTTGTAACAGCCTCCTAAATGTGTATTATAAAGTACCTTCATCTGCAAAGCTGTAATACCCAAATTTAGATATAATTAAATGGTCTAGTAAATACACCTCAAGCAAATTACAAGCTTCTTTTAATCTTTTTGTAATAGCTTTATCAGGTTCACTTGGTACTAACTTACCACTTGGATGATTGTGTACTAAAATAATAGCTGATGCATTGCATTTTAAAGCCACACCTAAAATAATTCTAATATCTACTACTGTTCCTGATATACCACCCTTAGACATCTCATAGATGCCTAATACAATATTTGCCCTATTGAGCAATATTACTTTCATTTGTTCCTGATACTCCAAAATATCTAAATCCCAATGCTTCATAATCACTTCAAATATCTTTTGGCTATTTGTGACTTGAACTCTATCAGGATTAGTATTTGAATAGGAAACTTTAATTTCAGCTACTTCCATAGGAATAGAAAATAAAAAACTCGTCCACAAATGATACTACCCTTAATAGAGCTATATCAAAAATGGACGAGTTAATTTTACATTACAAATTCTTCTTTGTGATGCCCATTACTTGAAAAAGTATGTTCCTCAGCTAGAAGTCTTTGAATAGATTTGTCTTCTTTAGATGTAATAGCTTCATCTTGTGTATAAACATATCTGTAGCTTAACATCATTACCTCTCCTGAGTCTTTATTTACATACTCATAAGGTTCACATTCTTGTTTCACTACATTACCTGGCATTTCAGTACCAATAAGAGCTTTACAAGTTTGCTCATCAAATGTTGATGAAATAAATGCCTTTTTAGCAGTTGCATAAAACTGATTTGAGGTTTGACTTTTTACCATTTCAATACCTCCCGAAATTTCTAAAACAAAGAATTCTCTACCATCCTCTGCTTGTCTTTTTTTGTAGTCAATAATTCGTACCATTGATTTAATTTTTTTGAGTTGAACTTTGCCAAACTTTAAACTCACCTCAGAACTTAAAAAATTACAACTATCACCTTGAATTTATGTAAGCTAAAATTTAGAATGAAAAAAATATGGCACAAGAAATCTTTTCTTGCTCCAAATAAGTGGGGGTATTTAGTGGGTTTTAGAAGTGGCGGGGGTGTTTTGTACGGAAGCTTGTATGTGTGTAAACTTCTTGGCAGAAATTTTCTATAAAAATTTTTTACATAAACAAAAAAATGTTTAAAAATATTTTAACAATAACACTATCTTTGGAGATTATCAATTTTTATAATTAATGTCAACTAGATTTTTTACCAACCTAGAGGAAAACACCTTATTTAACAAGTTACAAGGAGTTTTATCAAATATACCTAACATACATTCCTTTGATGTATTAGTTGGGTATTTTAGAGCTTCTGGATATTTTAAATTACGCCCTTATTTAGAGAATATACCTGAGATTAGAATTTTAGCAGGTATTGATGTGGATGCTATTAGTGAAAAGTATTATTCACAAGGACAACAGTTTTTAACTGACCCACAAGAGACAAAAGATGCATTTACAGATAGATTAAAAATTGATATTGAACAGGCTGAATATGACAATGAAACTGAACAAGGAATTTTTCAATTTATTCAAGATATAGTTTCAGGAAAAATTAAAATTAAAGCTCATCCTGATAAAAAGTTACATGCGAAAATATACATTTTTAAACCTGAAAACTTCAATCAATATTCTACAGGTAGTGTAATCACTGGTTCATCTAATTTTAGTAAAAGTGGTTTGGGTTTAACTAAAAATCCAACTTATGAATTTAATGTTGAGTTACGTGATTATGATGATGTGAAGTTTGCATCAGATGAATTTGATAAACTTTGGGATGAAGCTATTGATATTCTTCCTGTAGATGTTACAAAAATCAAAGATGAAACTTATTTGAATGATTCATTTACCCCATTTGAATTATATATAAAACTACTTATAGAATATTTTGGAAGAAGAATTGATTATGACCCTGCTAATGTAGATTTATTATTGCCTGATAGTTATATGAGATTAACATATCAAGCTGAAGCTGCTATTGAGGGTTATGAAAAACTAATGCGTTATAATGGTTTTTTCCTAGCTGATGTAGTTGGTTTAGGTAAAACAATTATTGCTTCAATTATTGCTAAAAAGTTTGTTTATGAAAATGGATATCACAGCAAAATATTAGTAGTATATCCTCCTGCATTAGAGGGAAATTGGAAAAGAACTATAAAAGACTTTCATATTTGGAATAATGTTTATTTTGTATCAACAGGAAGTTTGCACAAAGTTATTGATGGCAAAAATTTAGACTATCCAAATCCTAATGAATATGATTTAATCATTATTGATGAGGCTCATAAATTTAGAAATGACACTTCTCAAATGTATGAGAAGCTTCAAACAATAACTAAAACAGATAGAAAAACACCTGGCACAAATGGGGATATTAGAAAGAAAATAATGTTACTTTCTGCTACACCATTAAATAATCATCCATCTGATATAGAGAATCAGGTTTATTTATTCCAAGACAAAAGAAATTCTAATTTACCAACAATAAAAGATTTACAATCATTCTTTGCTCCATTAAAAGAAGAGTATGATAACCTAAAAAAAGAAAAAGTTTTAGATGTAAAAAAAGTAAAATTAATCTTTGACAAAATTAGGGACAAGGTTGTAGAACCTTTGGTTATTAGAAGAACTAGGAAAGATATTGAAAACAACAAAGAGTATTTAAAAGACCTAGAAATACAAGGAATAAAATTCCCTAAAATTAATCCACCTAATAAAGTGGAATATGAATTTGATGATAATCTTTCTAAACTATTTGACCTAACTATTACCTATCTAACAGGTTTTGATGAAGATGGTAAAGAAACTAATAGTATAGGATATTACAGATATAGAGCAATTGAATTTTTACTAAAAAAAGAAGATAGAGAAAGATATGGTGATGTAGAATCCATTTCTAAAAGACTTTCTGCAATAATGAAAACATTACTTGTAAAAAGACTTGAAAGTAGCTTCTACGCTTTTAAAATGTCCTTAGATAGATTTCACAACAATACCAAACATATGATAAAAATGTTTGAAGATGATACTATTTATATAGCTCCTGATATTGATGTGAATAAATATCTAAATGAGGGAGATGAAGAAGGACTTGAAAAGAAAATAAATGAAAAAGGAGGTAATAATCTAATCTACAAAAAAGAAGATTTTAAAGATGACTTTTTAGCTCTATTGAAATTGGATTTAGAATATATCAAATATTTAGTTGATGCTTGGAGTAAAATTGAGTATGACCCTAAGTTAGATAAGTTCTTAAATGACATTAAGAAAGTCTTTTTAAACAAAAAGTTTAATCATTCTGGAAAGCTTGTTATTTTTTCTGAGTCAAAAGAAACTATTGGATATTTAGAAAACCATTTGAATAAAAATGGATATGACAAAACCTTATCAATTAGTGCAGCGAATAGAAAAGATAAAGAGGAAACAATTAGATTAAATTTTGATGCTAATTTAGAAAAGAAAGAATGGGAAACTAATTATGATTTAATACTAACAACAGAAGTATTAGCAGAGGGTATTAACTTACATAGGTCTAATGTAATCATCAATTATGATGTGCCTTGGAATTCTACTAGGTTAATGCAACGTATAGGTAGGGTTAATAGGATTGGTACAGTGCAAATTCCAGTGATATTGACCACCCAATTCCAATTTAAAGTGA
>NZ_JAMKFA010000025.1 GCF_025499515.1 Flavobacterium odoriferum | reverse complement strand
GCGAAGCGTTATGTGGCAGTTCGGAAAATATATTGTGTGCAACGTGTTGCCGCTTGTGGCAGTTGCGTAAATTTAAGACAAAAGATTACAAGTACAAAACTCCTCGTGGAATTTTCGGAGAAAATTCCGAACACAAGCCAAGCCTAGCAATTGCTACAAACGGCTGTTAGCGACCGTTTTTTCTTAATTCTATTACTTCTTCCTCAAAGTAATCACCTGAAGTATTGTATTCATCATATTTTTTGCTTTTTATTTTTAGTAAACTATCATTAACTTCATAAATTTCCCATAAAAAGTGATTGTTATTAAATGAAATTACAGTTTCAAGTTTTAGTAAAATAAAATTATTTGAATTAGATATTATATATTTAGATTTTGATCTAAAATTTAAAAACTCATAATAAATTGTATCCTTTTTAATTATAAATTTTGGTGGCCATATTTTTTTATTATTTTCAGTATTTAGAGTAGGGGGTGGAATTGGTATATATTCCATTTCAATAGAATTATACTTTTCATCAATCCATTCGCCATATAAAATTGATTTTTTCCATTTAGGTTTTTGCTCTAAAATTTTAAAACTTTGTTCATTTGTGGAAATGTTTTTCAGAAAATATTTTTCGATAGAATCTTTTTTTATTCCAAAAACGTTGTTGTTAAATAATATGAAATTACTGTTGTCATAATCAACAAACTTCCAGGGCATTTCTTTAGGTTTATTGCCTTCATTGTCTATGAAATAATAAGTAGAGTCTTTGAAATCTATATAAAAAGGTTCTATTTCTGAATTTCCATAAAACAAGAAAGTCCTATTTTTTATTTGATTTTCATTTACTTTATCATCGACTTTATTACAACTAATAATAGTTACAATCATAAATGAAATAATATATTTTAGGTAGTTTTTCATAAAATGGTCGCTAACGTTCCCAGGCTTTGCGAGGTTGCGAACTAAAGAAGCCGAAACTTTCGGTTTAACACTGAACTCAAAGATACAAAATCAACTTTAAATTAAGCCTAAAACCCGCAATCTTGCAAAACCTGTGTTAGCAGAAGATTTAATTAATCAAGTTGTTTCCAATCAGGATTTTTTTCAGTTACCCAACTAAATTCCGCACCATCTAATGTTTCAACATCGTATTTCCAATTATCATTTTCAGATTTTGGACTGTCATACAAGTAGAATATTTTGTTATTCTTTAGATTACAAGCTATAATTAAATTATAAATTGGACGATAACTTTCTATTTCTCCTTCGGCATATGCAGTTGTTATATAATCTTCACCATTAATTTTAGCAGAACCATAATTTAGAACAGCAGGATTTGCGAAAGTAAATTTTGTTTTTAAGTCACTTTGTAATTTTTCTATCGCAGGTTTTGTTTTTGTATCCATGTAACTTTCTCCTAACATAAAATCTTTAGAGTTTTTATCAATATCAGAAATTAATAAATACTTATCACATTCACCAGAACCACTTCCACAAACTCTTCCGAAAATTGCATAAGTTTGTTCCGTTAATTTAATTATTTCGTAATTTCTTATGCCTTCTTCAAGTTCAGGGTCATTAAAAAATGATTTACTCTCATTTATTTCTTTAATTAATTGTTCTTTTGAATTACATTTTTTTATTACTTCAAGTACTTTATTGTTATCTAATTCAATACAAGAAAAATTTAGATTATCCTTAATAATTTTATCAAACTCTTTTATAAGTTCATTTTTCTTAGGACTATTATTTTGGAATTCTTCAACTACTGAAACCACATAAAAATGTTTTAAAAAATCTACAGAATTTGTTTCATTAATTGAACTTTTAAGTTCAAAAAGTTCATCTGTAGAATTAACTTCAGTAAAATTTTTAACTTCTTCTTTTTTAGCACAAGAAACTATTGTAATTGTTAATAGTGAAACTAATAAAATCTTTCTCATAATAAATTAAATATTTTTAGTTGACCTACTTTTATTTTTATAGTCGTATTTTCGGCTTTCTCGACTTTATAATTTCTTGATAACGTTTTTTTTTCCGTTTTATTATCAAAATTTTCTGCTAACGTTCTGTGGCTTGCTCTCAGTGGCGTTGAACCAACACCAAGCCATTACAAATATAACAAAACATT
>NZ_JAMKFA010000024.1 GCF_025499515.1 Flavobacterium odoriferum | reverse complement strand
TTTTTTTTTCCGTTTTATTATCAAAATTTTCTGCTAACGTTCTGTGGCTTGCTCTCAGTGGCGTTGAACCAACACCAAGCCATTACAAATATAACAAAACATTCCATTCAACAGCGGATTTTCCGTAGGAAAATCCGGAAGTAGCCATTGAAGCAAACCGCTGTTAGCAACAGTTATTGTATTCGATTAAAATTATCTATCCATTCAGTAAATGAATTAGATATTTTCTTAACCTTTTCTAAATCGTGGTCAAAAAAATATACTGCGCAATTTTCTTTTTTTTCTTTTAGGTCGAATGTTAAAAATCCAAAAATACTTCCCATACAATCAGAAGCAAAAGGTATCATATCAATCGACATTTGAGAAGTAAATTCATTTTTTTTATCAAAGATGATGCTTTCAACATCCCAAAATTGTTGGACATCATTTAGATCTAGTTCGTTATCAACTATAATATCAAGGATGTCGGGAGTCCATAGATTTCCGAAATTAAGTAGGAATATTTTGTAATCATCAGGTAAATAAATATCAAACTCAGATTCAAGCTTTTGAATTTCTGATTCAGTTGTTTTTTCTACTTCTTCGCTATTGTTATATTTTGTTGCAAATTCTTGAAATACTTCCATTTTTATAATTGTTGCTAACGTTTCGCGGCTTCACGTCTGTTGCTGCTGCGAACACTGACCAAACAAATATACAGAAATTCTAACGAACTCAATTATTGAAAACAAGCCAAATGTCCACCGAAGCAAAAATGGCAAGCGCAAGCCCAGCAATAGCGTGAAACCGCTGTTAGCAGCAGTTATTCTATTCTTCTATCCGTTCATTCTTTATAATTTCTGCAATAAATGTTCCGCTTTTGTCATTGTAAACTTCCACTAAAAGATTTGCTCCACCTTCTTGATATGTTCGCTTTATATTCAGCAAATATTTGTCGCCTTGCTTTTCAATGCTTAAAATTTCGTCATTCGCTCCATCGTCTTGTTTAAGTTCAAAATAAGGATAATTGTCTTCGTAATTTTCGTTCTTGACCATTTTTACAAGTCCTTCGTAGTTAACAGACTTGTCCGAAAAAACTACAGGAGTGTTGATTGAACAACCTGTTAAACCGTCATCGTCCGAAACTCCAATTCCAAAATAATTTGTCGCAATAAATGAAACTTCTTTATTGTCAATTTTTACTATTTTGTTTTGAAAGTGTTTAATTGGCTCATAAATTTTCCTTCCGTCAACATAGCCTTCAAAGTCTTTCGTTTTTATTTTGATATATTTGAATTCTTGGCAATAGTCGTCTGTTGGTTTGATTTTATAGTATTTGTCACTTACTTCTGTTATATCTACAAATTGTTCGTTTAAATATGAAATGTCCTTGATTTCTTTAAAGTTTCCGTTCAATAATTTTAAGTTGTCGCCAAGTAAAATTCCTTTTCCGTTGACTTTGCAAAAAGTGATTTTAGTATGGCTTGTGTCAGTCGTAAGGTTTTCTACTTTTTCAGTTGTTGCTTGATTCGTTTTGTTTTCTTGTTGTCCACAAGAAATTAGTAAAATCAAACTCAATATTGTTGTCAGTCTTTTCATTGTCTGTGTGTCTTCTGTTATAATTGGTGCTAACGTTTCTGCGGCTTGCTTTCAGTGGCGATGAACCAGCACCAAGCCATTACAAATATAGAAAAAACTTTAAATTAAGCAACTGTGCCATTGCAAATATTCCCGAAACTCGCCATTGAAGCAAACCGGTGTTAGTAGCCGTTACTTTAGTAAGTTTATTAAATCGTTTGCTTTTTTTAAAAAATTATCATCCAATTTTATATCAGAATCGGTTGCGTAATCAACAAGAATATCACTAATCTCTACCAGTTTTCCCATTTTACTTTCTTCCTCTGGAGACCAAATAGTTCCTGATTTTAAGCCATTATCAAAAATTGTGAAGTAATAATTAGTTCCATCAAGCCCAAATATTTCTTCCTCTTCATATTTTGTTTGGTAAATACAAAGTTTATAAAGCTCAATTAATTTTAAAGCGACATCATTTTGAATTTCTTTTTTAAACTTTTCAATTTTTACATAATTTCTTTTCTTTGAGTACCATATACTTTCCTTTGCAATGTTGTAATTCAAAATGAATTTATCTCCTTGTTGGTTAATTTGGACTACAAACTCTGGCGAAAAAGAAGGCGTTACGATAAATTGAACACTTGGTGTTTCTGAAAGATTTTCGAAAAGAACTTTTTTGATTACTGGAAAATACTCTAATCTATGTGGATAGGTGTCAAAATATCCTTGAACAGGAAGAAGATGATTTTGAGCAATTGTAAATAAAGGAAATATTAATATTATTAAAATTTTTCTCATATCGTGCTTTTGTAATGGCTACTAACGTTATGAGGCTTGCTCTCAGTGGCGTTGAACCAACACCAAGCCATTACAAATATAACAAAACATTCCATTCAGCAGCGGATTTTCCGTAGGAAAATCCGGAAGTAGCCATTGAAGCAAACCGCTGTTAACTGCAGTTTTTTTATGGAAGATAAATTACTTCATCTAGTTTTTTAATTTTTTTTACACCATCGAGTATGTTTTCAATATTTGAATAATTTAATATTAAACTGGTAATGATTATTTCTTTTCCATCGTGAGAATATAGTTTTGTATATCCAAAATCATACAAAGGATTTCTGTGATCTTTAGTAGATAAGTGAAATTCTATAAGCTTCAAATTTTCCGAATTAAAAATGTATCCAGAATTATTAATTGTGGTAATTGTTTCATTTTGATAATCAATAATAATTCTTGTGAATTTTTCGTGCCAAAAATATTTCAAATACATATAAGCTAATTGACCACAACGATAAAATAAATAGAATAGTAAGAAGTAAAAAAATATTGCTAAAAAAATAGTTTTGTAATTAGAACTAAAAAATCTAGGGATAAAATTTATTCCTGCAAAAATGCAGAATGTACAGATAAAACACGAAAGCAAAAATAGTAATGATGCAAATAGAAATTTGAAATTAAATAATGTGTAAGTTTTAATTTTTGGCATATTGCTGATTTAAAATTGCAGTTAACGTTATGAGGCTTGCTCTCAGTGGCGTTGAGCCAACACCAAGCCATTACAAATATAACAAAACATTCCATTCAACAGCGGATTTTCCGTAGGAAAATCCGGAAGTAGCCATTGAAGCAAACCGCTGTTGTGCAATCGCTTTTTATTTTCCCACTTTTAAATGCTTTTCCGGAATAAGATTAATTATGTCATAAATTAAATTGATGCAAAGAATACCCAAACTGATTGTCAATTCGAGATTTATTATCATCCAAGTTCCTTGATCTATATTATGTCTTCCGTAAATACTATTTCCTTTTTCTACTGATAAAATCCAATTAAATAGATTTAAATATATTGATAACACAACACATAAAGAGAGAAATATATAATTTATGTACCACCAGTTTTTCTGATATTTTTCATTAATTTTTTTTAAAACTATTAATAAAACAATTGGTAAAATCAATGAATTAAAACCTAATGAAAACATTGAGGCAAAAGGAAACGAGTTGTCAAATTTCCAAAATAGAAATAAAAATAAGTTTGGAATTACAGTCCATAAAAAACCAATTTTTAAAACTTCAAATATGTATTTTTTATTATTCATACCAATTAAAGTGTTGCACAACGTTTCTGCGGCTTGCTTTCAGTGGCGATGAACCAGCGCCAAGCCAATACAAATATAGAAAAAACTTTAAATTAAGCAACTGTGCCATTGCAAAGATTCCCGAGACTCGCCATTGAAGCAAACCGGTGTTGTACACTGTTTTTATTCAATTTGGATTGGTATAGAGTAAGTTATGTCGATATTTTCATTATTCAATTCGGCAGCTTTCTTTACTTTTATAGTTTCAATTATTTTATGGAAAATTTCTTTTTTACCATTCAAGCTACATTCAAACGAGTTTGAGTCTATTTTTCCATTTTTATCAAACTTTATTTTGAGATAGAATTTTTCGCCTCTAATTTCGTCAATTATATTTTTATCTAATTTATCTATAATATATTGTTTTATACTTAAATAAAAACAATCTGAACTCCTATCATCGTTTTCACAATTTTCTATTAAGACATGTTTTATCTTGTCAGGATTTGGTGAAGGCATTTTAGAATAATCTTGTTTAGATTTTCTTATGACTTGTTCAAAATAATTTGATTTATTTTTCTTTTCGATAATTATATAAAAGCTTGTAGATGAAACTTTTGATTCACCATCTCTAAAAGAAGTTACTGGTTGTATCAGAGGTAATTTTTCAAGACTTTCTATTACTAAGTTCTTAACAACATCATTTACATTTTCAACTTTTAAAATAGTTGTCTTACCATTTATTTCATTTCGTAAAGTTAATTTAATTTCTAAGACGCCATCAACGTCATTCAATTTATCAAGGTTATCAGGTTTATTAAAATTAGATAAAATTAAGTTACCAACCTCCAAACTATAACATTCGGATTTGTCTTTTGAATTTTCACAACCTGGAAATGTTGGAGTTATATCATTAATAAAATCTTGATAAGTTTTATCTTGACAATATCCAGAGAAATTTATTAATATTAGAAATATAGTAATTAGTGTTTTTTTTATAATCATTGTTTTAGAGTTCGCGTTAAAATAGTGTACAACGTTATGAGGCTTGCTTTCAGTGGCGTTGAACCAACACCAAGCCATTACAAATATAACAAAACATTCCATTCAGCAGCGGATTTTCCGTAGGAAAATCCGGAAGTAGCCATTGAAGCAAACCGCTGTTATAGGTAGTGCCTTATTGTCGACGCCGATTTATTATTTCTTTTTTCTTTTCAATTCCAAGTCTTATGAAATTTAATAATCTCATTGCTCCAGTTTGGATTCTAAAACCATATAGTTTTGTTGATTGACCTAACTCTACTTCAATTAAATTAAATATCCCTTCAATAGAATTAAAGATAATTTTTAAATCATCGAGTTCAAGTCTATCAAATTCTTTTTTTGACATTACGGATTCTAAGTCATAATGTCCAAAAGCTTTGTTTCTAGCAACCTTAAAAGGACCTATTTTTTCATTAATAGTTTCGAGTTTTAGTTTAGCGCTTGAAGTACATTCAAAATCAAGTTTTTCAATGAGATCAATTAATTTTGGTATAGTAAGATTTTCTTTTCCCATCATTATTTTTTTGTCCATTAAAGCACATGTCTGAATGGTTATAAAATTCCAATATAGCCAATACAAATCACTAAAAAAAGATGACTTTGTTTCACTAATCATAGTGTCTAATTCTTTATTCTCAGCGAATAAAATTTCATATTCATTGACATAATGTAATAGATTTACATACTTATTTTTGATTTGTAAAAATACGTCTTCTAACTCTTTCATGTCTTTAAAATGAGGTGATTTGGCATTACCTATAACGTTTCGCGGCTTAAAAATGTGGCGAAAAAGCAACACCACGCCTTCACAAATATAACCAAAACTTTAAATTAAACAACTGCGCCATTTCAAAAATTCCCGAAACTAGCCATTTTTTTAAACCGCTGTTGTGTGCTGCATGATATTTTCGGAACTTAAAAAAACTCAACGCAAAGTTTATCGGCAAAGTTCGGATTGTCACGCAAAGCATATTTTCACACAACGTTTAGTTTCAGTTTTTAATTTCACAACGGATTTTCCCTAAAACGTAATTTCAGCACAAAGTTTATCGACAAAGTTCGGTTCGGTTTTTAATTTTTACGCAAGATTTTTCGGTAACAATTTCAATAAATTTCTTTCGGAAAAATAAGAGAAAAGCTTTCGGCGTAAGTTCGGAAAATATGTTGCACACAACGTTTTGGCGCTTGGCGAAGAAGCGGATTTCGAAGCACTAAACTGTCTGCCAGCACTGAACTTGATACGAAGCACAAAGCTTCGTTTAAGCACTGAACCCGCTTTTTTGCCAAACGCCTGTTATGTGTAGCCATTCTTTCCATTTTCTAAGCTACTGGTTGTCTGTCCAAGTCACTATATGGATAATGTCCAGCTTCTTTTAGTTTCTTAAATAATTCTTCGCTTCCATTTGCTCTTGAAAATTCCATTTCACTCCTAAAAACTTGCAAACACAATAGTAAATGATGCTTTCTTTCACCAATTCTAAATTCTTTGTTGTCGGGTTGGTAAAGGTCAAATACCAAACAAGTGTTTTCTTCACCTTCTCCATTAGGAACTTCGCAAGTCTCATTTGGATTTAAAACTGCTTCTCGAGAGAAAAATCCGATTGTCGTGAAAAATCCACAAAATGTTCTCTCAATAAGGTTAAATGGTGTTTGTGTGTCTTCGATATCGTTGTATGCGTGTTTTGTAAACGCAACAAGTTCATATGTCCCAAGTCTGTTCGGCAAAGGTCCAGTTCCGTCAGGTTCTAAAAGCTCCATTGTAGCAAAGCCTGTCCCATTAATATGATTTGGAAAATAATACATATCAACTGCTCCACCGACTGCAAAGGGAATAATTGCGTGTCCAACCAAGTCGTGCATTTTTCCAAGAACATTTTCAAGTCCTTGTGATTTTAATTCATAGTGAAGTTCGTACTCTTGTTCACTAAATTCTTTTGGTTCTGGTTTGTCAGATTTGCCAAATAGTTTTTTAAAAAAGTTCATCATTTTTATGTCGTTTTATTCTCTATGCGGCCGCTCTTATGGTTACACATAACGTTTCGCGGCTTAAAAATGTGGCGAAAAACCAGCACCAAGCCTTCACAAATATAAACAAAACTTTAAATTGAGCAACTGCGCCATTTCAAAAAATCCCGAAACTAGACATATTTTTAAACCGCTGTTATAGCCAGTTTTTATTACTATCTGCATGGTTTTCGACCGAAATTTATTCCACCACGTTCGTCCAAAGTTAATACTTGTCCCTTCACGTGTTGGGGGTGTTGTCTAACAATTTGTTCAAGACCATATGACTTCAAAGTTATTTGTCCTTGTTGTAGCTCAATTATCCATTCGTAAACAAACTTATTTTTCTCTTGCTCAACTTTGCTTTTTAAATAAAGATCAGCAATTTCCATTAAGTCAAGAAAACCACCGTCAGTTTTAAAGTCAAACTGCAAGTCAAAGCAATCTTTAAAAATTAGTGTGCAAGGAGCAACCCAAAATGTAAATGTCTGTGCTGGTGGAATTGGATGAACCCATTTAAAAATGTAATCTAAGTCAAGCAAGAAGTCTGCTGTCCAATTGTCTTCGTCTTTTTCAATTGTCAGCCCATATATGTTTGCGTCATGCCAACCCATTTCTTCAAAGTCGTCATGTGTCCAGATACTTTTGTCAAGTTTATATGTTTCTGTTTGTTCTATCATTTTCGTTCGTTCTAAAATTGGCTATAACGTTCTGCGGCTTGCTTTCAGTGGCGTTGAACCAACACCAAGCCATTACAAATATAACAAAACATTCCATTCAGCAGCGGATTTTCCGCAGGAAAATCCGGAAGTAGCCATTGAAGCAAACCGCTGTTAGCAACAGTACTTATTCATTACCATAACTTTCCATATAGTCACTGACCGAATAAATTAATTTAATTTTTGTGCCAAGTGATTTCTTTATAATTTCCAAATCATTCTTGTCAAGCTTAGTATCCACAATTTTTAAAACTTTAAGTTTTGGAAGTGATTTTAGTTTTGGTATTTCTGCAACTACATTCAGATTTTTATTCAACGCCAAATCTAAAATTTCAAGATTTTGAAGGTTTGATAATGAGTTTGGTAAGCTTTTCAGTTCGTTAGAGTTCAATGTCAAAACTTTTAAGTATTTTAATTCGGATATTCTTTCAGGTAATTCAACAATACGATTTCTGTCCTTATCACCTCCACTTAAAGCTGATAATGGCGGATAAAATATTACTTCTTTTGCGCCAAGTTCCAATTCAGTTAAATTTTTGTATTCAAAAACACTATCTGGAATTGAGTTAAGTTTTCTACTACTTAAATCAATTTTAGTTTCTATTCTCGAATTCTTTTCAGAACATGAAAACAGAATTAAAGAAACTATTAAATAATATTTCACTTGCAGATTTTTTAAAGTATTGTTGCTAACGTTCTCACCGCTTGCATACAGTGGCGTTGATTTTTTACTGTTGTTTATTCTATTCTTTTAGTTTGTTTTTGCCGAAATTTTTAAAAAACACCCAAGCGTAGCCATTGATGTAAACGGTTGTTGTATGGCGTTATTTTTTTCGGCTCAGTTCGGTAAAATTTACGTTTGTTAATAAAGTTGTTAATAAAAGTACTACAAAATATTTTGTAAAACGTTATCTTTTCAATATCTTTGTGAATTAACATAAAAAATACTCCAATCTGTAATAGAAGGAGTTGTCTGAAGTTCTTAAAAATATCGTCTAACTTAAAATGTAACTATTATGAAAACTAACATTTTAAATCAAAAACCCAACTGCGGGTTAAGCAGAGAGTTAACATGTCTAACTAATTTTTTTAAAGTATGGAGCAGGAGCAGAAACCCACCCGTCTGAAAAAAATTGAATTATCCATATTCGCAATTCATTGTGTTATCGAGATAGTTAAATTAATTTTTCCTACACTTCAGTAGTTTTTAATTTTGATTAGGCAGTAGTTCCCGCTACTGTCTTTTCTTTTTCCTAACTCTTAACACCGACAAAAATACAAAAACGAACAACATGAACAATAGTCTATCTATATTATTAATTTATAGTAATTATATTTTTGATAGATTATATTTATTAATCAAACGTAAATTTCAAAGAACTAATTTAAAAACTGTAATATTTATGGTAACAGAAAAACCAAAACAATTAATTGATTTATTAAACAAACTAAAAAACGAAACTGATAAAACTACATATCAAAGTATTTATATTGATATAGCTAAAGAAGTAATGTCTTTAGAATTTAAACATAATCCAAAACAACCTTTTCAAGGTTTAGTTTATAAAAAGTTAGTTCAGCTTTCTGTCAAAGAATTTGTTTATTCAGGTCAATCTGAAGAATCATTATCTAACTTAAAAGAAGTTATAGGTATTTTAGAATCAACTTCTGTACTCGTTAGGTAAGTTTTTTATATCTTCTTGAAAGTCTTTCAGAATACTCTCTTCTGTCAGGCTTTCTTTTTCAATGTTAAACTTTTTTACAAGTTTTTCTGTCTGAATTTCTTCTTTCATAATGACATACAACGGTTTGCGTATATGACTTGTGGCGGTTTTCGAAGTGCTTTCTTGTCGGCTTGCACCAAACTTACTTAAAAGCAAAAAACTTGAATTTACCACTTTCCCCGCCATAAGTTATATACGCTGTTAGCGGTTCGGTGTTTATCAAAAGTAATTTAGGTCTTTTATTTCCACCAAAAATCAAATACTTGGGTGGTATCTTTTAGGTAAACCACTTCGCCAATTTTTGGGGTTGCAATGTTTAGGTTTTCTGTTTTATTAAGCTGTGTTAGGGTTTCTAAAGGGTCGTCCCAATTGTGATTGGCCATTTTAAATTTAGAAGAGTGTGCAGGCAATATGCGCTTGGCTTTTAAATCTTTGGCAGCTTGTATAACGTCTTCCGGAAAATTGTGAACCGCTCGCCAAGCAGCATTGTACTGACCGTTATCTAAAATAGCAAAATCAATTGTTGCATATTTCTTCCCAATGGCTGCAAAATGACTATCGTAACCACTATCTCCACCTACATAAATAGTCATCGATGGTGATTTAATTAAAAAGGATGCCCAAAGGGTATTGTTGCGGGAAAATCCTCTGCCCGAAAAATGCCGAGCAGGCTCGCAATGAATGCTTAGGTCGGTGCCTTGTTGTGTGCTTTCGTACCAATTTAATTCGATGATTTTATCTTCGGGAACGCCCCACTTTTTAAGATGATTACCTACCCCTAAACCAACTATAAACTTTTCTGCCTTTTCTTTTAGATGGATTATAGTGGGGTAATCTAAATGGTCATAATGGTCGTGGGTAATGATAAGGTAATCGATTTTGGGAAAATCTTCTGCTTGATAAATATCCGTTCCCGCAAAGGCTTTGTTGGTACCGGGAACGGGAGATGCATTGCCGCTGAATACAGGATCTACCAAATAGGTTTTTTGGTCGAGTTGCATAAAATAACTGGAATGACCGAACCAAACAAGAACATTTTCCTCAATTGCTAAACTTTTCAAATCGGTTTTAATGGTAGGTAATGTTTTATCAGGAATAGGGTTAGAAGGTTTTTCAAATAGTTGCTCTTTTATCACTTGTGTCCAAGAATAATTAGGGGTAAGCATCGGTGTTGGACTGATATTTTGAAATTTACCATCCTTATAATTAGAGAGTTGTTCATATTTTTGCCTGTCATCTTTGGTTGGAGAAGCCCCAAATTTATCTTGTTGCATAAAAAGCCAAAGAGCAAGAATTAAAATGGAAACTATTACAATAAATACAATCATCACTTTTTTTAATTTTCGAAAAAACTTGTTCATCTTTTTTAGATAGAAAAATTTGATTCATTTAAATTCTTGAAAAAGCCAACACATCTAATCTTATCCAGAAAGCTTATCACTATTTTCTTTTATTAATTTGCTAAAAACACAACGGGCAACTACTACAGGATTTTCTTGGTGGTCTTGAAAAAGTTGAATATCCACTTTAACGATGGTTTTCCCATCTTTAATCACTTGAGCCTTAGCTTCTATATCGCTGGAGGTTGCAGCGTGTAGATAGTCTATGCGCATATCAATGGTATTGAGTTTGTCTTTGGGAGATTGCAGCGTAGTAGCAGCTGCAGTGCCACCTGCTGTATCTGCAATAGCAGCTAAAAACCCTCCGTGCCAACGCTGCTGAATGAAATCTCCAATGAATTCGTTTTTAAAAGGAACGTGAAGATGTGCATAACCCGACTTCACTTCCAAAATTTTTATACCTAATAGTTGATTAGCAGGCATCAATTCTTCAATGCCTTTTTTTAATAACTCAATAAATTCTTTTTGCATATTTTATGGCTTTATTTGTCATTTAATTTGCCGGTTGCAAATAAATAAGACCGCAAGATAATTTTTTTAATGATTTCTTTTTCTTCTTCATTTCGAGGGGCATACACCATAATAAAATTATGAGTAAGATAGCCCATTTTGGCAACTGGGTGTAACTCACCCCAACCTCGGCTTATGACATATTCAGCATCTTTTAATGTTAGACCTAAGTGCATACTGCCAACGGGCACTGGATGAAAGTGAGCAAACTCATTTCCAATCATAAAGGCGTGACAATCATTGCACATTTTGTCGGAAGAGAGACACATAGCTTGGGCCCCGGGAACAGATATTTTGCTGAACTCTTTGTTGATTTCAGGAAGCGAGAATGCCCAATCCATTAGTGAATCAACGAGTTTACGGTCTTCGGGCTGTTGATTCAGCTGCATATGTGGGTTGCTTGGTGTAGTTTTGGGTTTAATCCCATTTCGTAAGGGAAGTTCAAAGGTGTTTTCGTTTATCATATTTTTAGGGATTGATTTTTCATATTTTGTTAATTGTATTTTTCCTTGATTGAAACTGACGCTAAATGAAGTGAAAATCAAAACGATTAATAGTAAGTACCAATAACAGGATACTGTCATTATTGTTTGATGATAAAACTCCTTTCCCCAAAAGCGGGAAGGGAAGACTCTGATTCAAAAAAGTAATGTATTTCATCTTTGGAATCCATCAACCCTAAACTATATAATACAGGCACAAAATGGTCGGGCGTAGGAGCTGCCAGTTTGCCTAATTTATGACTGTTTTGATAATTAATAATGTTAGAGATATTTCTTTTATCTATTTGTTCCTTAACCCAGTTATCATATTCCATCTCCCAACCATAGGGCGAACTATCATTGCTTTGCATTTTTTTCATAGCAAGTGGGAGATTGTGAATTAATGCACCGCTGCCAATGATGAGTACTCCTTTTTCACGAAGTGATTTTAATTGTTTTCCTAACTCGTAATGATATTCAGGTTTTGCATAATAGTCGATGCTTAATTGAAATACAGGCACGTCCGCTTCAGGAAACAAGTGCATAAGCATAGGCCAAGCTCCGTGGTCGAGACCCCAGTCGGTAGTTTCGCTAACCGATGGGATAATGCGTTTTACTTCTTTTGCAATTTCAGGGGAGCCTTTAGCTTTGTAAAATACATCATAATATTCTTTAGGAAACCCATAGTAATCGAAAATCTGTTGCTGTTCAGGCGATACGTTAACAAAAGTTCCTCGGGTACACCAGTGAGCCGAAACCACCAAAGCAGCTTTTACCTCATAATTTTTTTTCAATTCCTTTCCCAATTGAAATAAGGTATTCCAAAAGGTGCGTTCTTCTCTTGAAAGCGGAATATCCATAGGATTGCCGTGCGAAGTAAATAAAACAGGCATCTTTTTTCCTTGAACAGGAAGTTCATCCGTATATTTTCTAAAGCTGCTTAAGGTATTCACAATTGTTAGTCCTAATGTTGCTAATATAAATTGTTTTCGATTCATTATATTCTACTGTTCAAAATTAGGAATTTGATTATGATAGATTTCCATTGAAAAGTTTATTAAACATTTCAGGGATTCTCACCCAAGCAGTTACCCAAATGAACAACAGAACGATGGATTGAAAAGCGTAAGGCTCGTCATTGGCCATATGTACCAATATGGCACCTCCAAAATAAGCACTCAATAACAACACCCCTAAAACAGCGGTGCGAGGTATTAAAAACAACAATACACTTACCAATTCACCTAGAGCTATAATGGTTATCATTGAGCCCAAGCCCCATTTACCGAAATTTTCAACCATTTCGGGGTTGCCTAATAGCTTTTGGCTGGCACTCATTACTAATAAAGCGGTAAGCAATCCTGCCATTACCCAACCTGTAATTTTTCTACTTTTGCTCATAATTGATGTTTTTAAGGTTTAAACTCTATTTTCATCTGCCGTCCAGTTTTTTATGCTTTCTTTTATGGCTTTTGGACTAAGGTTTTCTTTGGCTGCCCGCTCTATCAATGCTGCTAATTCTTTATCTGATGCAAATCTGGTGGCTACCAATTGTGCCATTGTTAATTTATCTTCTAATTCTTCTAATCTGTTGCCTGTCAAAATATAATAGCGTAATCGTAGTTCTGCTCTTATGGTTCTGTCTTGATTTTTTGTGGCATACAATCTAGCTATTAAAGAAGCGAGAAAAACACTTAAAGCTAAAATCAGAAAAAAGATTTTTTCAGTCAGACTGTGGTCAGAGAATAGCAATACAATACTCAATATCACCCCAACGAGCGTGAGCGGTGATAGAATAAAATGATGAAGTGGATTGTAACGGACGTGATTTTTAAAATTTTGCATATTCAATTATTTTTTGGTTATACTTTTTTTAAAATTATTTACAATGATGCTCTTTAGTTAAGGCAATTAGCTTTTGCAAGGTATGTTTCATCTGGTCCATTTCTTCTTGACTTATCCCTGAATGACTAATGGAGCAAGATAATTTTTCAGGTATGTAACTCGCCTTCTTTTTCAAATTTATTCCTTTTTCTGTAAGGCTTATCTCCACTACACGTTCGTCACTACTAGAGCGTTTCCTTGAAATAAAACCTTGACTTTCCAACCTTTTAAGTAAAGGGGTTAGAGTATTGGACTCCAGCATTAGTTTACTGCCAATATCATTTACCGTCAGGTTTTGGTATTGCCAGAGCACCAACATCGTTAAATATTGAGGGTAAGTAAGCCCCAACTCGTTGAGCAGGGGCGTATAAAGTTTGGTTACCACTCTAGATGCTGCGTATATCGGAAAACAATACTGATTTTCAATTTCTAATTCAGCAGAATTTTTCATTTTTAAAGAATTTTTCGCAGGTAACTTTCCATTTTCTCCGGCTTGGTGGTAGGAGCAAATCGTTTGACCGGCTTTCCGTTTTTGTCAATGACAAATTTGGTAAAACTCCATTTGATGTTGCTACCTAAAATGCCTCCAAGTTTGGATTTTAAATACTTAAAAACGGGGTGAGCATTGGCCCCATTGACTTCTACTTTGTCGAACATGGGAAAACTTACCCCGTAATTAATTTCGCAAAATTCACTAATCTCATTGGCTGTGCCTTGTTCCTGCTTTCCGAATTGGTTGCAAGGAAATCCCAAAATAACCAACCCCTTGTCTTTGTATATTTTATACAAATTTTCCAATCCCTCATATTGTGGGGTAAGTCCGCACTTGCTAGCAGTATTTACCACCACTATGGTTTTACCTTCAAACTCTTTCAAAGAAATGGTTTCTCCGTTGAGTTTTTTTGCCTCAAGTTCAAATAAGCTCGCTTCCATTTTAATTACTTTTTAGTTGGAAAATAAGTTTTGAAAAAGGCTTTCATATCCTTCCAAGAAGCTTTGTCGGCAGCTTCATTGTAGGAAATGGGAAGGTTGAATTTTTCCCCGGTAGCTGTAGATGCTTTATTGGTAAAAGCGTGTGTGGCATCAGCATAAGACTTAAACTGGTAGGTAATGTTGTTGTCTTTCATTTGTTGATGAAAATTATCCACATCAGCTTGCGGCACAAACGAATCACTTTCACCGTGGCAAACCAATACTTTGGTGTTTTTCATTGCAGGACTAGCTTGAAAGCCGCTTAGTCCACCGTGAAAACTAACCACAGTTTCTAATGGTACCCCTAAGCTGGCAGCAAAAAGCGAAACCGTTCCACCAAAGCAATAACCTATGGCACTTACTTTTGAAGCGTCCACCTGTTGTAGTTGAACTACAGCATCATAAGCCGCCTGCATCCGACTTTTTATCAGGTTAGGATCCCCATAAAACCTTCCGGCATTGGCCTGGGCATCGGCAGGGTTTTCTACGACCAATCCATTACCGTACATATCCACCGCCATAGCTACATAGCCTAACTCTGCCAACATTTTAGCACGATTTTTCACATAGTCGTTCAGCCCCCACCATTCGGGCACTACTAAAATGGCAGGTTGTTTTCCCTTTTGCTTTGCAGGATAATAAACAACGCCATTGAGTGTAACCTCGCCATCTTTATAGGTAATTTCTTCAGTTTTAACCTTGCTTTTTACATTTTCTTTGCTGTTTTGGGCAGTCAGAGTTTCTACACTAAAAAGGAGTGTAAAAAGCAATAAAATGTATGTTTTAAAATTTATCGTATTCATTCTGTTTGGTTTTTAAATTTTATAAAAAGAAATCTCCATTGGCTCTATCCATAGCTGTAAACTGCAACATCCAATAAGGATAAATAGGGTTTAATGCTGTTAGCTCATCCAGGATTTTAACATCTTCTGCATCCATTTCCCAGGTAGTAGTTTTGATGTTGTCTTCCAACTGGTGAGGCTTGGTAGCTCCAATAAGTACGGAAGTTACTCCGGGTTTTCTCAAAAGATAATTTAGGGCTGCTTGTGCTATAGAAGCCTTGTGTTTGTTGGCAATTTTTTCCAACTCATCAACAATAGCATAGCCTTTTTCCGGATCGATTTGAATAAAATTCTGCTCTTCATTGGTTCTTCTTGCTCCTTCCGGCATTGGCTTGTCTTTTCTGTATTTACCGGTTAAAAATCCGCCTCCAAGTGGCGACCAAGGGGTAAAGGCTAGTTTTTGATCCAAGCAAAGCGGTATCAATTCATATTCTACATCTCTGGATATAAGTGAATAAATGGCTTGCAATGAGACGGGTTTTTCCCAATGATTTTTTTCAGCGGTGTTGATAAACTTCATTAGCTGCCAAGCCGGGAAGTTACTTACCCCATAATATCTAATTTTTCCTTGTGAAACGAGGTCATCAAGGGTTGAAATGGTTTCTTCAAAAGGGGTAATAGGATCATAACTATGAAGCACATAATGGTCGATATAGTCGGTACCCAATCGTTTTAAACTATTGTGGCAGCTCTCGATGATGTGTTTTCTGGACAAGCCCACATCATTAATTTCTTTACTCATTCTACCGCGGACTTTGGTAGCAATGATGACATCCTTTCTTTTGTCTTTCACTGCTTTTCCTAAAATATCTTCCGATTGGCCGTGAGAATAAACATCAGCAGAATCGAAGTAATTAATGCCAGAGTCTATGGCGATGTCCACTAATCGCTTACTATCTTCATAGCCTAGAGAACCTAACACACTCCAGTAGCCACTGCTACCAAAACTCATCGTTCCCATACAAAGTTCTGAAACTAAAATTCCTGAATTTCCTAATTGATTGTACTTCATAGTTATTTAATTTAAAGTGAATGATAAATATTTAAGTGCAAAAGTATATCTTTGAAGATTAAATCGCAAGCGATATATTTTGTTTTAACAAATTTTAGGATTTTGAAATTTTTTACACTGACCGCTAACGTTTAGTGGCTTTATAAAGTGGCTTTGATTACTCACAGACCAAAACAAATATAGACAAATTTTCGACTCGTAGAGGTTTTTCCGAAGGAAAAACCAAGCCTAAGCCATTTTATAAAACCATTGTTAGCAAACGTTTTTTAATTGGAGCAATTAATGTTCTTTTCTAACAAATAAGTTTTTACCAAATTCCAATCAGTCATATTTTTAACATTATATACTCTTCTTGTTGAATTGTCTTTTAACTTGAAGTCAATTAAGATTTCTCCAAATATCTTTTTCATTTTCACATCTTTAATTTCATTCAGTTCGATTATCTTTTTATTGGTTCTAATGAAATTTGAATGATAGAACATTACAGGAATTATTAATAGTAAAACACCAGATAAAATTCGCAATATTATTTGAATTTCTCTTCCTGCTATTATTCCTGAATAAAGTTGATATATTCCAAAAATTAAAAATAGAAAAGGAAATATTTTAAACAGCGTTTTATTCATTCTACTACTTTTGTCATTAAATTCAATAGTATTTTCTTTGAGATTTATTTCTCCATTTGCTTGAGATTTCAAATTGATTGTGTTCATTTTTTCGTTTTTTTTTTTAAATGTTTGCTAACGTTTGACGGCTTGTGACAGTTGCGTAAATTTAGCACTTAATTTCACAAGTACAAAACTACTTTAGAATTTTCGGAGAAAATTCAAACAAAGACCAAGCCGAGCAATTGTCACAAACCGTTGTTAGCCGTTCGGTTTTTTTCAATATAATTCATTTTCAAAAGGTTCTACATCTTGAAGTTTGGGCAAAGGTCTAATTAATATTTTCTTTTTTGTATTACTAATTTCTTCGTCCTTATCATATCTTTCTGATTTTTCAATTCTAATACCAGTCGAAAGATTGAAATCTATTGTAGTAATTACACCGTGACCATCAGAGTATACTTCTGAAAAACCAATTAATTCAAAATTCCCATTTTGAAATCTAAACTTATGTTCAAAATGTCCTCTTAATAACTCAAAATTAACGATAACAACTCCTTTTTTTATAGTAATGTCAGAAAATCCATTTCCAGTTATATAACCGTCTCTTCCATCGGGATATTGTGCTTCAATAATTTTTGTTGAAGAAACAATTAATTCAAAACTTCCGTTTGGTTTAGCAAAAAATATTTCTAATTTATATGGTGATTTTTCATTTATCGTGTCTTGAGTTACCAAAACTTTGTCTATTAAATTGTCTTTATTTAAATCGCCTTTAACTTCAGTTATATTAACAATAAAATTGTCCTTTAGATTTCTGTTTTGTGAAAACATACAGATTTGAAAAAAAATGAAATTGATTAAGAATATATTTTTCATATTTAAGACATTTTGTTTTTTTCTACGTTCGGTGAAACTGACGGCTAACGTTCTGCGGCTTGCTCTCAGTGGCGTTGCACCAACACCAAGCCATTACAAATATAACAAAACATTCCATTCAGCAGCGGATTTTCCGTAGGAAAATCCGGAAGTAGCCATTGAAGCAAACCGTTGTTGTGTGTAGTGTTTATTTTAATTTCCAATTTTTTAAAACTTTAATAGTTTCTGAATTTGACAAAATTGAAGATTCATTAATATCTCCAGTTGCACAGAAATACATATGATTACCTAAACTGTCAGCTCTTCTAAAATCTTGTAATATTTTTAATTCTGTTGCTAATGTATCAATGCTATTATACCATTTTTTCATTCCAAAGTCATAAGTTCTGTCTAAGACTATTTTTTCATATTTTGACTTTGGATTTATAAAATATTCATTTTCAGCTTCTATTCTGTTTTTCCAAAGCCAAAAACTTTTAGTGTAGTATATTTTCTTCTCTTTAAGATAAGGTTTTAGTGTGTCTAGATTTTGATTTGACCAATGTTGACAAAATAATTTTTCGTTTTTTATTTGAAGAATGAATTTAGAAATTGATATTTCATTTTCAATATATTCAAAAGATTCAATACTGTCAAGTTTCCAATTGTCCTGAATTAGATTTAAACCTAATTCAGTTCTTTTTCCGTTCATTTCAGTACCATATGTATTTGGCAAAGAATTTGAAATATAATATACTAAAGTTGTATAAGTTAATATTATTAAAAGTGATAATGTAAATATTTTAAAATATCGTCTTTTCATATGCGGTTTTTTAACATTACACACAACGTTCTGCGGCTTGCTCTCAGTGGCGTTGCACCAACACCAAGCCATTACAAATATAACAAAACATTCCATTCAGCAGCGGATTTTCCGTAGGAAAATCCGGAAGTAGCCATTGAAGCAAACCGCTGTTAGTGGCTGTTTTTTTATTAACATTGTAAACATTTAAATTATTTCCAAATGGATTTTAGCTTAGACCAAAGATTTTTTGTATCCTGTAATTCTTCCTTATTTTTCAAGATACAAGTTAATACGATTGATTTTTGTCCTTGAATACCCATATAATTATCAATATCAGAAAGGAATAATTTATTTAGGCTTTCTTGACTGCTGGCATTCATTCCGCTATTTCCTGTCATGTGTAAATTTTCACGAATAGGTAAGTTTTCAATAAACTCAAAATCTCCTTCAAATTTCAAAAGGTCTTTGCGATTGATTATTAGATGAAAAGCCCCAACAATAAATGGATTTAATTCAGGAAAATCATCTTTCCACATTATAGATTCAGCATTTTTATTGGTCTTTAAGTAAAATTTTTTTCGATTTACTATTCCGTAAAAGCCACATTCTTTAACATCCTGTTTTGTAGGTCTGTAAGTCGTATTTATAGTAGTTGCAGCAAACAAATAGTAAAAAGGACTTTTCTTAACTTGGGTTTCAATGCAAAAAATTACTCGATAAGTTTCGTCTGCCGTTTTAAACGAAAAAAAATCTCCGACTTGTATATTTATGTCTTTTATTCTCATGTGTGTTTTAAAATAGCCACTAACGTTTTGCGGCTTGCTTTCAGTGGCGTTGCACCAACACCAAGCCATTACAAATATAACAAAACATTCCATTGAGCAGCGGATTTTCCGTAGGAAAATCCGGAAGTAGCCATTGAAGCAAACCGCTGTTAACTACTGGTTTTATTTCCTTTTTCCTTTTTTACTTTTTTTGTTCTCAACTCCACATATGAGAAGAATATTAAAATTAAAGTTGCTACAATTATGAAGTAATTATATGAACTTACACTTTTTATGTTGTAAATCACTTTGTCTTCAATTTCAATTTGTGATGGATATTCATCAGTTTCACTCGTAACATATAAAGTGTATTTTTTCCCAACGTTCGATTCTGCTCTTAACTCGTCAAAATATTTTGAGTAAACTCTGCTAATATTCCATTTAGTTCCATCAGTCATTTTCAAAATCAAAGTTCTGTCATAAGTTGTTTTAAAAAGTCTAGTTCGTTTTAAGGAGTCAATTTCGTAACTTTCATAAGTTTTAGTTTTTTTTATATAGTCTGATAAGTTACTTTTTACATCAGGAATTGATATAAAAACAGAAAAACAAATTGCAAAAAATGTAACAAAATATAATTTAAAGTTCTTCATTTCAATTGTTTAGCTTTTTTGAATTTTGTTTTTAGCAGGGTTTTGAGGTAAACTAGTAGTTAACGTTCTGCGGCTTGCTCTCAGTGGCGTTGCACCAACACCAAGCCATTACAAATATAACAAAACATTCCATTCAGCAGCGGATTTTCCGTAGGAAAATCCGGAAGTAGCCATTGAAGCAAACCGCTGTTGTGCGTTCGTTTTTTTATATATTTTCAAAATCTTTTCTTTTCAAAATATGATGTTTTCTGTCTTGAAAATTGAAACTTTTTAAATTTTTATAATTTTTCCAATATGTATTGTCGCTTTCAAGAATTTTAAGATTATACACATTTAATCTTTCAAGCTTTTTCAAGTTATCTAAAATTATTCTTAAACTTTCGATTTCATTACTACTAAAGAAATTTAAATCTTTAATATTTGGAAATAACTTGATTATTTTTTCAATCTTTATTTCTTTACAACTTTCAATGTGCAAAATTTCCACATTAGGAAAAATACAATTCATATCATCAAACGATAGTAATTTGTTCGCAATAAAAACCATTTCTTTTATGTTTTGAAGATTTTCAATGCCGTTTATACTTTTAATATTACTTTGAATTATTCGTAATTCGTCTAATGAATTTAATTTTGAGAATTCGGTTAAATTTTGGTTTTTTGGCTTATAATTCCATAAACTTAATTCTTTTAGTTTTTTACATTCAGATATATTTAAACATTTTTTTTGCCAAGTATATCTTAGAATTTCAAGATTTGGAAAATTTATAAAATCATAATGAAGTTCAATATCTCTATTGTCTAACTCTATTACAGTTGGTAATTTTAGAAATGCTCCAAGTTCATTTGTTTTATGATAATTTCCTGAAAGCATCAGTTTTTTAATATTGATTTCCGATACTTTATTAAAATCAATTGGTTTTTCCGCAAGAATAAATTCATCAAAACTTACTACTAAAGTTGCATCTTCATTATTATCAAAGTAATTGACAATTTCATTTTGATGTTCTGGTAAATAACAAACTCTTTTTTTTTCTAGATTAAAAAATTTCATTGTAAGTTTTCTATTTTTCGTTTAGTTCGGGCAAAATGACGCACAACGTTTCGCGGCTTGAAAATGTGGCGAAAATGCAACACCAAGCCAACACAAATATACACAAAACTTTAAATTAAACAGCTGAGCCATTTCGGATTTTCCCGACACTCGCCATATTTTTAAACCGCTGTTGTGCGATCGGTTTTTTATTTATTCAAATTTCCAATTGTAAATACGATAAACATAATTCCAGTTATAAGTGCTATGAAATATACAAACTTTTTTATGTCTTCAAAATTTCTATTTTCTTTCAGAATTATTTTTCGGAACTTTTCGGAAACGATTGCTAAAATTGAACTAGTAAATATTAATCCAATCGCTAAATTCATTCCGATTCCAATTGGCGAACCTTCTTTTTTTTCATTCAGAAAAAATGGAATGATGTCCGAAAGAAAAAGTAAGTTCCAAGCAATTACAAAAAATATTGCAACTGATTTTTTTATTGGAAATCCACCTTCGTTTTGTTTTTTAAGAATTTCTATGTCGTGAGAATTTATTTCACTATTTAAGTTTTGTAAAAAGCCAGTTTTTTTTATTTCGCTAATTACAAAATTTGGGTCTTTAAAAGTCCAAAATATAACTTTCGAATTATAATTTTCTATTCTGTGATTTATTTTTATTCCTTGTCCAATAAGCGGAATAAATGTGTAAGGTTCAATTGAAATTATGTCTATCGGTTGAAACATTAAATTACCAACAATCGAAGCATTTATTTTTAGTATTTCATTGTCTACATATAAATCAGCAAATGGATAACTTGCATTTGCCATTCCAATTCTTGCTCCACCAGTTAAAGTAAATTTTCCACTCATACTTTCTTATTAATATCTTATTTTAGGTTGTTTTTTTCTTGGGATTTCTTTCGGTTTTCAGTCGCTCGAAACTGACGCACAACGTTCTCGTGGCTTGTTTTCAGGTGGCGATTTCATCACCAAGCCAACACAAATATAAACTAATTATTAAATTTTACAACGGCGTTTTAGGATTATCACTAAACCGCCACTTGAAACAAACCGCTGTTGTAAAATCGGTTTTATAAGGTTTAACTTGTCCGCCTTTTTAAGTGTCAAGTAAGTTTAAATTATTTAGTTATGATTAAAAAAATTATCAGTTTTTTTGGCTTGTCAAAACACCACAAAAAGCAAGAATTTCAAGAATATAATATAGACCAGCAATTAATGTCCCAAGTGCTATTATCCAAGTCAAAACAACAATCTGAAATTGATTCGAAACTTGCTTCTCTTCGAGAAGAGATTGCTTCTTCTTCAACTCGGAATACTCAATTTGTTCTTTTTGGTTTTTTCGGTACTCATTTTCGTAACCGCCATTTTTAATAAAAAATATTCCTTCAAAACTAATATCATAACTATAATTAGTTTTTTCACCGCCAAAAATTCTGTCGGTTATTGTTTCTGAATATTCAATAACATAACCGTCTTTTACTAATTTTAATAAAGCAGATTTAAAAATGAAATTGTCAATATCTTTTAAAAATTCAGATTTTTCGTTCGCATCGTTTCTCATTTCAGCAAATGTTCTAAAATCTGTAATTTCTAAATATTTTAATAATTCATCTAATATTTTTATGTTTTCCATTATCAACGGTTTTCTAAACTGTTTTACAACGTTCGTTTTGCGGCTTGCTCTCAGTGGCGTTGCACCAACACCAAGCCATTACAAATATAACAAAACATTCCATTCAGCAGCGGATTTTCCGCAGGAAAATCCGGAAGTAGCCATTGAAGCAAACCGCGGTTATAGGCTGTACTTTGTTAATTCTCTTTCCAGTTTTCACTTCTCAATATAAATTCTGAATACTCAATTTCGTTAATTTTTACATTATTTATTTCAATTCCTTCTTCAGTTATCTTACCGTAAAGTTTTCTTTTTGGAATTATCTCATTTTTGTTTTTAGAAACTACAGTTGGGCAATATTCACAACCTATTTCTGTCAATTCAATTTTAGTTTGATTATGTTCTTTGATAATTATTCCTTTGTAATAGTAAAAACCTCCATCAGATGATGAATATAAAGTTTTCTTTCTAATTTTCGAAACAGGAACTCTGTCTAGAAAAACACTGTCATTTTTTATTTTCAATATATTTTTATGATACCATTTCTGTTTAGGATTTTCAAAATCAGCATTTGTTTCATTACCTTCTTTATCTTTATTCCACATAATTGGTTCATAGCCAACAAAAGTTTTTTCTTTTTTTGTTTGGGAAAAACTTATAGTTGAAATAAGTAAAAAAACTAAATAATAAATTTTCATATTTTCTTTTTTACGATTTTTGGAAGTATAGCCTATAACGGTCCGCGGCTAAAGAAAGTGGCGTGAGCCAAAACCAAGCCAATCCAAAAATAGACAAAATTTAGAAAATTCGGAGAATTTTCGGGAAATTCTTGACCAAGCCATTTACTTTAACCGCTGTTAGCATTAGTAATTTCTATACGGCTTTTTATTTTACCATTGTCAGTTATTAAAACCAAAACATCATTTTCTTTCTTTTCAATAGTCCAATGAAAAGATTTTATTCCAGTTTTTAAAACTTTTGTCTTATTTTTTTTAAAATCATAATAAATTAAGTCATTATCTGCTTCAGTATGAACTCCTGTTTTAATAGGATTTGAATTCCACTTTTGCAGATAAATTCCGTTTTGCGTTCTAAAAAACCAATCTCCATAAAATTCTTTTCCAAATACGTTTATTGGGTCAGTTTTAATATGAATAAAAGTAGGTCCAAATCTTAATTCACCAGCATATTTGCTTAAGATTTTCAATTCAGCGAATGTTGATAATATTGACCATTCATTTTTTTCGTCAGAATACGAATCATAAATCGTATTCTTGTCAAAACTCTTTGTTTGACCTAGAAATACAATTGCTAAAATTCCAACGATTATAAATATTAGTGTCAATTTTTCTATTATTAATGCTAACGTTCCGGCGCTTGGCGAGGTTGCGAACTTCGGAACCGATTATTTTCTATCAAAGATAAAATTTCTTGCGAAATGTAAACGTGTATTTACTACAAAATTCGCAATCTTGCCAAACGCCTGTTGTGCGATCGCCCTTGTTGTTTTAGAAACCGTAGATTTCTTCTATTATTAAGTTTATAATTTTTTCATTATCACTACTATAATTTCCATTTTCCTTAATACTATTTAGTATAATTGTTATTTGTTCGTCTATTTTATTTTTCTGAATTTCTGTTGGGATTTTGTAAGGGATTTTTTTTAAATAATTTGCAGGATTATTTGCAGACGGATTAATAGTTCTGATTAGTTTGTTACAAGTTGGAGAATTTAAAAATGCCAATAAATAATAAGTTAGGTTTTCTTCAAATGGAAAAATCCCCACAATTGATTGGTCAAACAGTTTATTTTCAATTAAGGAAGCAGTTATACTTGATGAACTTATCATCGGAACTCCAATGCCAAATTTAAAATAAAATTTAGGATTTTGAAACCTTGCTTTTTTATCGTTTTTGTAATGTGATACAGCTTCAGTACTCCAGTTCATATACCAACCTACAGGTTTTAGGAATTTTGTATTTCCTCCTTTTACAATTGGCAAATAACACTTTTCTGTTTCTATTCCATTCAAAATATCATTTATGTTTTTATAATCTTTATTTATTTTTTTTGAATCAATTATTTCGTAATTTTTACCATTTTTTAAATTATGGCTATTTACTTTTAAGTAAACTTTATCATTTCCCGAATAAAATCCTGTGACACAATTAGCAATATCGCCCAATTTCAATTTTGAGTTATTTATTGTTTTAGATACTAAAGAATTATCAGAAATAAGAAAAGCGTAATCTGGATTTTCTAGTATTTCATTTTGGGAAAATGTGTATATTTTTAAATCATCTTCATTCCTGTTATTTAATTGTTCAACATTATTATAATTAGTTTTAACTTCAAATGAGTTATTTCTTATTTCAATTTGATTATTAGATTTTTGTAGAGTAATTATTGATAAATTTGCATAACCAAAATTTACTCCAGGAAAAAAAGATGATGGAAATAATGCTAATTCTTTAATTTTAGTTTTAGTAAGTATATGTTTTCTTATCGATTTATGCATATGTAAATTTAGAAATGTATCAGGAATTATAAATGATAGAATACCATTATCTTTAAGTAATTCAATACATCTATATAAAAATAAAGTATAACTTTCCTTTGCATACAAATCTGAATACATTTTTTTTAATATAATTCTTTTTTCGTAATCTTGCCAAGCTCCATATGGAGGATTTGCAATTATTTTGTCGTAAAAACCTCCAAAATTAGAATTAAAGCTTAATTCATCATCAAGAAGTGTGTCACATTCTCGAATATTAATATTTTGGAAATTAGAATATTTTTTTTGTAAAATATTTATTGCAAATGGATTTAATTCACAAATATCTATTTTTGCAAATTCATTATGTTCTATTATACAGTCGATAAAAACTCCATCTCCACCACAAGGTTCTAAAATTTTATCTAGTGAATTTAATTGTAATTTACTAACCATATAATCGACAATTGGTGTCGATTTTGTGTAAAATGCTTGATATTTACGTGCTTCTGTAATCATTACCAAAGTAGATATTGTAGTAAGTTATTTTCAGTAAAATGAGCCGTAGTTTCTTGACTAAAGTCTGTTGACCAATCAATATTAGTATCAATCCAAAGTTTTAAATCGTAACCTGAATAATCTTTTATTTTTTGGTATGCTTCGTTGCCACAATATGCATCCCAAATACCAGAATTTTTTAAAGTGTTAAAATAACTATTGTTTTCTTCTGCTCTAACAAAAAGTAAACATTTATAATTTTCATCAAGATTTTGATATATTGTTGCAACTAACAATAACCTATTTGTATTTCCTTTTTCATTAGACCCAAAGCCACTTTTAAAGTCAACAACATATTTTTGCTCATTATGAGAAAAATGCAAGTCAAGTTCTAATTGAATTTCTCCTGAAGTTACTAAACTCCATACTTTATCATAATAAAGTTTAAGTTCTGTCTTTTCCTCAATAGAAATAGCTAATTTGTCAATATATTCAGAAATTTCATCGCTTAATTTCTTTTTTACTTCTGAAAAAAGAGGAGGAATGAATAACGATAAATTATTTATAGGATAATAAAAGCAAAGCTTACAAAATGGGTCCCATAATTCTCCAACTCTACGAGAAAAATCCATATACTCATATTGTCTTACAGAATTTCTACTTTCAATCATTACAACTATATTACAATATGTAATCATTAGAATGCATTCAAGCTTATCTATATTCGGCCAGTTTTCGTTTTCTGCTTTCTGTAAAAGTGTTGTTATTAAAACAGATTTACTTTGGTTTAAACTTTCATTTATAGCTCTTGCTCTTTTATCTGCTTGAGTTTCGGCAAATTTAGTTTTTATTGCAGTCAATGCTTCGCTAGCTCTATCCCTAAAATAAGAAAGAAGTTCCGTTTTTCTGTTTTTTATTGTTTTATCTATTACCATTTATTCAAAAAATATTTAAGTTGTAAAAGTACATAAAACTTATCTTCTTATCAATGTTAAAATATTTTACTAATCAATATTGTTGAAATTTAGTACTTTCGAAATAGGGTGTCGCACAATGTTTCGCGGCTTGCTCTCAGTGGCGTTGAGCCAACACCAAGCCATTACAAATATAACAAAACATTCCATTTAGCAGCGGATTTTCCGTAGGAAAATCCGGAAGTAGCCATTGAAGCAAACCGCTGTTATGGGCTGTTGCTATTTACGTTATTACATTATTCCTAACTGTTTTTTTTGAGCTTCCGTTAAGTTCCATCTTTCTTGAATATCCAAATTAAGCAGAAGAACTTTTATTTTTAAATTTTCTTGTTTTTTGAGGCTAGAAAACCAATTTAAAGAAGTTTCGCTTTCAGAACTTAAAAATTTTCCCCAAGTGATAACAATATAAATGTCAATATTTTCATCAGTTAATTTATTACCATCTAAAATAGTAATGTCATTAAGGAAGTTCTCCAAAGTTTGATTAGGATCTGATTTCATTTTTGAAACCTTCTCTAACTTTTTTATTTCTGCACCGCAGTACAAACCTTTCCCTTTATTTTTAATCAATTCACCTTTTGAATTAAAGAAATATGCATCAGGAACTGCTAACTTTTCAGCTCTTCCATATTCACTAAATGTTCCAATTCCTTTTAAAGTTGCGATTTGATTATTTGAAAAGTCAATTTTGTTTTCCTTCAAATATTGAATGATGGTTGAATCGTTTTCAATTTTGAAATTAATTTCTATATTCTTCTGAGCAAAGCATGAAAAAGAAATTAATGCAAGAAACAATATTTTAATAATTTTCATATGCTTATTAATTTATTTACAGAATAATCTATTACAAATCCTATGTTTTCGCCATTTTTGATGCGATTGCCCATAACGTTTCTGCGGCTTGCTTACAGTGGCGATGAACCAAAACCAAGCCAACACAAAAATAGACAAAACTTTTAATTAAACAACTGTGCCATTGCAAATATTCCCGAATCTCGCCATTGAAGCAAACCGCTGTTAGCTGCCGTTTTTATTGTTTTTTTGTGAGCTGTATTTAATGATAATAAATAATACTAATAAAATTCCAAATACTAGAGTTGTAGAGTAGATAAGAGGATAATTGTTGAAATTAAACTTCCTTGTTGTACTCTTTTGAAATGCAATTTTAGGATATTTTGGGTTTAAGTTTATTGTCTTTAACTGGTATGATTTTGATTTAGGTATAATTATTGAGCCAATATAATTATAGCTTTTATCCTGAATTGTTATTGTGAGAGTCGGTCCAAATCTATCCTCGGAGGACATCTTCAAAATAACCGTATCATTTTCTAAATGAATTATGTAATTACTGATTTTTTTTGAGTTTACTAAATTGACTTCATACTTACCTTTTTCAAGAAAAATTGTTTTTGATTTTCTAATATCAACTTCTGAAAATGTTTCTTCGTGAATTAGTGTAATCAGAGTAGAAAATAAAAATAAAATCAGCGTTCCAACAGACAGTAAGATTAATATTAGATTTCGTTTCATTTTTTGTATTAAGTAATTCAAATTCCCCTCGTTTTTTAAAATGGTAGCTAACGTTATGTGGCTTGCTTTCAGTGGCGTTGAACCAACACCAAGCCATTACAAATATAAAAAAACATTCCATTCAGCAGCGGATTTTCCGTAGGAAAATCCGGAAGTAGCCATTGAAGCAAACCGCTGTTGTGCAACGTACTTTCAAATATATTTAATTTTCATTCAATACATTTTTTTTAAGAAAAGATGCTAATTCATTTGCAATTTCTATAGCGTCATTTTCTTTAAGTCTTTTTTTGATTATATATTCTTTTGAGAAATTATTTAGATAAACTGTCCAGCCACTTTCAAATTGATTTACATTGTATGATATATTTATAGTTTGGATATTGTTTAATTTACAATAAAAAGTATCATTAATTATTAAATCATCTTCAATTATTTCAAGTTTTTTGGTATGGTTTTTCTGCCATTCAAAATATTTATTAAAAGTTAAATAAAATAAAATTAATATTAGTATTAGGATATAGCCCCAAATATCAAATATTCTATTTGTTTTAATATTATAAAACAATATAAAAATCAAAACAATTGAGAAAATTCCACTAAATATTGTTGAAGTTTTATCAAATGTAAATTTTATTATAATTTTATTTAGTTTTTTCTCTATATGATATTCTTTCATTAAGAAGTCATTTTAGTATGTTGTACAACGTTATGAGGCTTGCTCTCAGTGGCGTTGAACCAACACCAAGCCATTACAAATATAACAAAACATTCCATTCAGCAGCGGATTTTCCGAAGGAAAATCCGGAAGTAGCCATTGAAGCAAACCGCTGTTACCAGTAGTTTTTTATTCTGTTATATATTTTTCAAATTCAGCTTTATTAACTTTTGTTTCAATTGTTGGATTTTCGTGTTTCAAATTACCTTTTTCGCTTACAGAAAATATTTTCTCGTTTGGTTTTTCTAAATAGTATTCAAAAGAGTTGTTTTCATAATTATATACTGACCATGCAAAAGTTTCTTTTTGATTTTTAGTTTTATAAAAGTCAATTTCAGTTTTTGCATCCAAAATTCCGTATTCAATTATCTTTTTAAAATGTCCATCAGTAGAATCAACTTTCCACCATAAAGTTTTAAATCTTGATTCGTTTGTTTTCCAATTTTTTCCAATTAATGGAATTCCAAGTTTTTCTCTTGTCGAATTAAATTCAATTCCGTTGTTTTTGTTTAAAGGAATTCCGTATTCATAAACTTTAACTAAAGAGAAATAAATTATTAGAAATAGTAATGCTTTTGAAGTGCGTTTATTCCACAAATATTTAAATGATAATTTGAATTCTTTTGGATTGTTTTTATAGTCAAAATAGTATCCAATAATTATTGGAAGAAATATCAATAAACCTAAACTATAAAATATTAAATTGTCCATTTACGATTTTTGGGTAAAATTACTGGTAACGTTCCCACGCTTGTAGCAGTGGCTTGTGATTTAAGACTGAACTTAACAAACACAAACCAGATTGTTGCCGACAGCGGTTTTTCCGAAGGAAAAACCAAGCCCAAGCCATTGCTACAAACGTGTGTTGGCAGAAGCCTTTATTTTATTTGTTGTTTTAGTTTTTCTATTTCTTCGGTTGCAATTATTGTCTTTCCACTTTCGTCAATTAATATGTAATATGGATTAGTATATTCTTTTAGTTCAATTTTTTTTGCAAAATCTCCTAATATATTAATATGTTTTGTTCCGTTCGGATATAAATTATCATAATCAATTATATAGCAATCTTTAACATTTAGTTTTGACATAACTTTTTCAAGATTATCTTGCATTTTGCTATCACTTTTATCAGAGCTAATATTTATTATATCAATATTATTTTCTTTACTTATTTTTAATAGTTCAGGAAAATCTTTTATGCAAGGAGAACAATAAGAAAACCAAAAATGAATGATAGTTTTTTTGTTAATTCCTTTTTTTAGGTTTAAATATTTTTCAGGCGTTATTTTTACAATATTCGGTTTGCTAATTTCATTTTTACAATTTATGAATATCGTAATTGTAAATAAAAAAAATATTATTTTTAATAAAATGCTTTTTCTCATACGTTATGTTTTTTTAAGGTTTCTGCCAACGTTCCGGCGCTTGGCGAGGTTGCGAACTTCGGAACTGATTATTTTCTATCAAAGATAAAATTTCTTGCGAGAAATAAACGTGAATTTACTACAAAATTCGCAATCTTGCCAAACGCCTGTTAGCAGTAGTTGTTTTATTTACATTCAATAAATTCTATTTTTTTAAAATATTGTTTTCCAATTTTACCGTAATGATTTTTCATATTTTGGTTCATCATCTTGTTAAGTTTTCTGTAAGATAAAATTTTCAAAGTATCATTACCTGTTTTTTTTAAGGATTCAACTAATTCATAATACTTCTTTTTCGGAAAAGGTGGATTTTCAAGTTTGTTTCTCTTTATGAGGAATTTTAGTTCTCCTTGATATTTATTGTTTCTGTTTTTTACTGAGTCAAAAAATATTACTAAAGTATCTTTATCAGTTTTCCAATTACCAAATGAATTATTGTTTTGCAAATCTCCTCGAAAATTTAAAATTGCATTTCCATTGCAATCTAAAGTCAAAGTTCTGCTGAACATTCCGTAAGTATTAAAGTTAGTTTGATATTTTCCACTAACTATTTTTTCGGAACATGAAATTAATGTTAGTAACATAAAGAAAATTGAAATAATAAAATAAAGGTTTCTTTTCAATGTTGATTTTTTTACAATTACTGCTAACGTTATACAGCTTGTAACAGTAGCGGATAAATATATCAAAAATTTTTGGTTAATCACGAACAATTACAATTGCAAAAGCGACTTTCAGTTTATCCCGAAAGCCGCTATTGTTACAAACTGTGGTTGTAAGAGGTTTTATTGTTTTATTAATATTATATCTGTAGGTATTTTAGGGAGTGGACATGAATCTTGTAAAGGTTGCCACCATAATTTCCATTCAAGTTTTTCAACACCCAAATCATTTATGTAATTTAACTTAAGCCTCTCATAACGTCTTTTATCTATTAAGTGCGCTTCATCTGGCTCAGTATAACTCATGTTTATCTTGTCTGTTTCAGTTGGGTTAGGAAAGAACCCTCCTGAAACGTATATATGTTTTGTGATATCTGAAAAAGTATCAAATATTAACATTCCATTTTTAATATACTTAATCTTTGTTCTAAGCTCATCTCTATTAAAATTTGAAAAACTTACATTTTCTACTAAATATAATTCAATTTCTAGCAAATCAGTAGCGGTTTCATATTTCCAAATGCCAATAAATTTATCGTAAACATTGTTAATATCTTTAAAATAAAAATTATTGATTGAACTATTGTATTGGTTATTAAATTTTTCTTCAATTGGAATTAAAGTTTGAGAGTTTACAATTAAAGATAGAAATAGTAAAGTGTATAAAAATATTTTTTTCATAATTTAAAGTTTTATCCAGTTAATAATGTTGCCATTTGAATCAAATACAGCTTGATAAATTACAAGACCAAGATTTTCACCATTTATTTGATAATTATTTATTAATGATATATAACCTTGTAAAGCAAGATTTTCATCAGAGGGGATTAATCCTAGTGGAGTCATAATTAGATCATCATATTCTATTTGAAATCTTCTTATTTCATCAGGGTTATTGGTCAACTGATTATATGAATTGTCTGCATTTGATTGATTTTCGATTCTTAATGCAAAAACACCTAAGCGAGAAACAATAATTGAAGTTGAATTAGGATTATTTGTAAAATCAAAGTTTAAAAGTAAATTATAAGTGTCTTTGTCAGAAGGTACTGGGTTGGTAAGTTTTAATACTGGAGCAGGAGTAGCAGTTAAGTCCCAGTACTTATTTTGATGCATATGTAAAGTGATATGATATTCTGGACCATAGCCATACCATTTTGTAAAATAACCACCAGTTTGGTTTGGAGGTAATGAGTTTTGATTACTATCAAACATCGCACCATCTTCTTCTGTCGTTGTTGTTGAACCAGTATTTTCTAATCTTGATAAAAGTTCATCTATTTTTAATTTTATATTGGTTTTAGTTCCATCTTTTTTATTATTAGTAAGTTTTTTTAGCTCAGCCACGTGGTCAATTGGAGCATTTTCATCTAAAACTGGTGCGGTGTTAATAGAATTTGAACCATTACCATGAATACTTGTGTCTGAACCGTCATAATTTGAACCAGTGCTTGTTGTGCTTCCACCGCCTCCACCACCATCTGAACCACCACCAGAAGGAATGTCGTCCATTGTTCCGTCATCGCCAGCAGTGCAATGATATGTTGAATTAGTATACATATATGAAGCAGTACAATTTGCACCTGCAATATGCTTACTACCTCCATAATTACAATAAGTTGTAGTAATCCAGTAACAAATAATAATCATTTTAGATGACTCGCTTACTTGTGTATTGTTATAAACTATTGGAGTAATTTCGTTATTAGAAGAAAACGAGTATGAATTATCTTCTGTTGTTGTAATAGGTGAAGTTAAATTATACTTTATTATTACAGCTTTAGTAGTATTTAATGAATCTGTTTGAATGACTAAATTTTCAAAACTTTCTGAACTTGTAGAATCACGTGTTATTAAAAAAGTGTATGAAGTTACTCCATTGTTTTCAATAACTTTTGCTGGTTTATTAGCAATTGTAAAGCCATATTCATTTTCCATAACAGTTCTACCAAAAGTTGCATTGGTTATACTTCTTTTGCTTTTAGGCAGTTTTGAAAAAGAATTAACAAATTTTTTGTTTGTCATAAGTTCTTCAAATTTCATCTCATATAATTTGAGATTTGAATTGTGTTCATGTTGATGAATTGCTTCTTCTTGCAATTCACAAGATACAAAAACTAAGCCAATAAAGCTTAATAAAAGTAAAAATGAGATTTTAATTTTTTTCCTCATAAGTGTAACGCTGTTTTTAGTTAATAATCATTTTAATTTATCAATTTCAAGATTTCTAATTATACGCAATCTATTCAAAAATCTCTTACAACGTTCCACGGCTTGTTTTCAGGTGGCAAATTCAGCACCAA
>NZ_JAMKFA010000023.1 GCF_025499515.1 Flavobacterium odoriferum | reverse complement strand
TCACTTTAAATTGGAATTGGGTGGTCAATATCACTGGAATTTGCAATTAGTTGATTTAAGTAATGATTTTAATTATGTTAGGTATATAGCACCAAACTTTGTTAGGTATGGTCTACTAATGAAATTAAAATATAGTCTTGAAACTATTTATTGGGACACATTTTATGATAATAGAATGTCTTACGGAACTAACACAATACATTGGAGAGATTATTTATATTTTCCACATTCTATTTTAATTAAACCCCATGCTCGTCAAACGAAAGTAGCAAGAGTTCATCATAAATATTTTTTCAACAGGAAAAGACAAATTTCATTTCATTCAGAGCCAGAAAGAATTGAAAATGGTGAAAGTTTTCAAGAGTTTATTTCTAATGTAAATACGACTTTAAATTCTAATAAAAATGAACAAAACAAATCACTTGAACAAATATTTAATTTAGTAAAATCTACAGTTCTTAAAAATTTAGTTCAAAATGATGAAGAGAGACGGTTTGAAAACACATTGAGAAGCGAAAACGAGTTTATAGAAAGCAATATTGTTTTTGATGAGTTTATGGGATTGCAAAAATTAGAATATTCTTTAGGTAATTTTATCATCCTAACAAATTATTTAGACAGAAGGTTTGGTATTCGAACATTATTGGCAGGTGAAAAGCAATTTAATTTTAATGAAATATAATTACAATGCAAGAAGTCCAACAGCTTTTAGCCCTAACAAGATCTTTGAAAGAAAAGTACAAACACCACAACAAAAGTTTCACTTTAGATGGTAAGTTAGTAGGCGATATAGGAGAAGTTTTAGTAGCAGAGCAGTATGGTTTAACGCTTTATGGAGATAACACACCAGTTCATGATGGTTTTGTTACAGGTGATGAAAATAAAAAAGTACAGATAAAAGCGTCTTTTAATAATTACTTTTATTTTAGTAAAGACCTAAACAATATTCCTCAATATTTTATTGCTGTACAACTTAAGGAAGATGGTACTTTTGAAGAAGTTTTCAATGGTTTAGGAGCTTTAATTTATGATAAAATGCTAAGTCATTTACCCAATGAACGCAAACACAATTATCGTTTGTCTGTAAAGAAATTACAAGAACTCAATAATGACCCTGAAAATGATAAAATAAACAGGATAAATGGATAAATTAGAGCTAAATACATTACAATTTTTTTTAAACCAAAACGATATTCCATTAATCAAAGGTAAACCCAAAACCTTTTTAGGTATAGCTAAACAACCGCATTATGAGAATGTATTGTCTAATATTTATGCCTTTTATTTTGATGTTCACGAAGTACATAAATTAAAAGACTTGTTTATTACTAGTTTAATTGAACTAATCAATGTATCGCCTTTAGCAAAGGAAGCTAAAGTATTTGAAACTTTTTTAAATTTCGAAGTGGTAACAGAATACGGTACTAAAAATCAAAAGCGTATTGATATACTGTTGCAAAATCAGGAACAAGCCATTATAATAGAAAATAAAGTGTATCACACCTTAAATAATGATTTAGACGAATACTATAATGAAATAAATGTAGCCACTAAAGTTGGAATTGTTTTATCACTTCATCCCATTTCAGATATAAAGCATCCGCATTTTATTAATATTACCCATTCACAATTCATGGAAAAAGTAATGTTTAATTTGGGTAGTTATGTATTAAGTGCTAGTGATAAATACTTGGTTTTTTTAAAAGATTTCTATCAAAATATCATCAATCTAAGTCGTCCTGTTATGGAAAAAGAAAATATTCATTTTTATTATAAAAATCAACAAGAAATTAATCAACTAGTTGAGTTTAAGTTTAAGTTGAGAGACCATATTTTAAGTCAAGTAATTGCTGCGGGAAACACTTTAGAAGGTGTTAGTAAATACGAACCCAGAGCAAATAGTTTTAATGATAAACGATTGGTTTATTATGTTTCTAACAAACATAGTAACTTAATGATTACGGTAGTTTACGAAAAACTACTAACAGATGAAAAGAAAATGCATATCGCAATTGAAATGCAAGGTAACTTATTGAAAGATAGAGAGAGGTATCACGCAATTGATTTTACTGAAGAAGAAAAACAACATGCTTTTGCAGAACATTTTAGAACAACTTCTGTTGATTGGTCGCATTTTTCTGTACAACACTATCATCCAACGGAAGATGAAATTTCTAATTTATCGCAATTTATTATTGATAAACTAAATCAAGACCATTTGTTATCCATTTTTAATAAGTTGGTATTGTTTTTAGATGCTCAAAAAACTGAAAAATAAGCGTATTTCTTTACGATTTTTTGAGAAAATGAATAATTATAAAATTAATATATTTACAATGCTATCTTAGAATATGAGCGAATCGCAAAACATAGAATGGAAACAATCTTGGCATGACGACTATCTAAAATTACATTAATTAAAACAATTATTATGAAACACGAAATCATCCATACTTTAACTCATAATTTTGAATCTCATGCCAATCAAACGGAAGACGGTACAGAATTTTGGTTGGCTAGAGATTTGCAACACCTTTTGGAATACACTAAATGGGATAATTTTTTAGGTGTAATTTCAAAAGCAAAAACCGCTTGCGAAATATCAGGAGAAAGTATTGATGACCATTTTGCCGACGTCGGGAAAATGGTATCCATTGGTTCAGGTGCAGAAAAAGAAATACCTGATTTAATGCTTACAAGGTACGCTTGTTATCTGATTGCACAAAATGGAGATCCTCGTAAAGAAACCATTGCTTTTGCACAACGATATTTTGCCATTCAAACCCGAAAAGCAGAATTAATTGAGCAAAAAATATTAGAATATGAACGTGTTCAAGCTCGTAACAAGCTTAGAGCAACAGAAAAAGAATTATCACAAGTAATTTTTGAACAAACAGGTGGCAATCAAAATTTCGCTTTAATAAGAAGTAAAGGAGATACAGCTCTATTTAACAGAACTACCCAACAAATGAAAATTAAATGGGGATTATCAGGAACTAAACCCTTAGCTGACCATATGCCAACCATTTTATTAAAAGCAAAAGATTTTGCTACTGAAATTACTATTTTCAATGCAAAACAGCATAAAATGAAAACTGAAAATCAGATTTCAAATGAACATATTACAAATAACAAATCGGTTAGAAATACGCTGTTATCCCGCGGAATTGTTCCTGAAAATTTGAAGCCAGAAGAAGATATAAATAAAATAGAACGTAGGCTTCAAACCGAAGAGAAGAAAGCATTGAAAAACCCTGAGAAACTAAACGATAACGATAAATAAATAGTTTATAAAACAAAAAAAGCTTAATTATCTCAATTAGGTAAAAATAGATAGATTTGAATCTACTTTTTTAAAATAAATTTCAAAACATAAAAAATAATAATAATTTGATAACTAGAAATCCATTAATTGCCGATGTTTGTTTTAAAGCAGGTTACATTGATTCTTGGGGTCGTGGTACTCTTAAAATTTATGAAGCTTGCAATGCAGCAGGTCTTCCTGAACCAGAAATTACAGGTTTAGATGGTGGTATTTTAGTTACATTGCATAATGATTTAGTTGATAGTCTAGGTGGCCAAACAAACGACCTAGTTACCGACCTAGTTACCGACCTAGTTACCGACCCAGTCAAAAGTCTACTATTAATAATGGATCAAGAATATAGTATTAGCGAATTAATGCGCTTTATGAAACTTACGCATAAGCCTAATTTTAGAAAAAATTATTTACAGCCAGCTATTGAATTAGGTTTAATTGAAATAACTATTCCAGAAAAACCAAGTAGCAGTAAACAAAAATACAGATTAACTTCAAAAGGGAAATCCTTAAAAATAGCATGAAATTCACAGAAGCACAATTAGAACAAGCCTTTATTCACTTATTACAAGAAGAGCAAATGACGCATCTTGTAGGTGGCGAAGTGCGTAAAAATGAGTTTCAAGGCGTATCAGAACCACCCATACAATACGGTCATATCGTTACTGAAAAAGTGTTGATTGATGTTGATTTAAAAAACTATTTGAAGTCCAATTACGCTAAGGATAACATAACGGATTCAGAAGTAAATTCGATAATACGTGATTTGGAACGTTTACCATCTTCTGATTTATATGAAAGCAATAAAGTTTTCATGAAAATGGTAAGTGATGGTTTCTTGTTAAAACGTGAAGACCGAAATCAGAAAGATATATTCATCCAATTGATTGACTATTCTGAAAAAGATAACAACACGTATAAAATCGTGAATCAATTAGCCATAAAAGGCTACGAAATGCGTATTCCTGATTTGATTTTATACATCAACGGATTGCCTTTAGTGGTGTTTGAATTTAAAACTGCCATTCAGGAAAACACCACCATACATGATGCGTACGTGCAATTAACTACACGTTACAAAAGAGATATTCCGGAGTTATTTAAATTCAATGCTTTTTGTGTGATTAGTGATGGTGTGAATACCAAATCAGGTTCGTTTTTTGCACCGTATGAATTCTTTTATGCCTGGAGAAAAATAGAAGGCATGCCTAATGAAGTGGATGGTATAGATGCTATGTTTACACTCATTCAAGGGATGTTTAATCGCAAGCGTTTACGAGATATTATTCAAAACTTTATTTATCTACCTGATAGTTCTAAAAAGAATGAAAAAATCGTTTGTCGTTATCCGCAATATTATGCGGCAGTCAAACTTTTTGAAAATATAAAAAACCATCAAAAACCTTTGGGCGATGGTAAAGGAGGAACTTATTTTGGTACAACAGGATGTGGTAAAAGTTACACGATGTTGTATTTAAGTCGCTTATTAATGCGAAGCACTCATTTTTCAAGTCCAACAATTATAATCATTACAGACCGTACCGATTTAGATGACCAGTTATCAGGACAATTTACCAATGCAAAAGGCTTTGTGGGTGACGAATCGATTATTAGTGTAGAAAGCAGAACGCATTTAAGAGAATTGCTACAAGGAAGAAATAGCGGTGGTGTTTTCTTAACAACCATTCATAAGTTTACCGAAGATACAAGATTACTAACCGATAGAACAAATGTAATTTGTATTTCGGACGAAGCACATAGAAGTCAAACGAATTTAGATCAAAAAGTAGTCGTTTCAGAACAGGGTGTAAGAAAAACATTTGGTTTTGCTAAATACTTACACGATTCGTTACCTAATGCTACTTATGTCGGCTTTACAGGAACACCAATTGATGCTACCATTGATGTGTTTGGAGATATTGTTGATGCTTACACCATGAACGAATCGGTTAAAGATGAAATTACCGTTCGTATTGTGTATGAAGGAAGAGCAGCTAAAGTCTTATTGAATAATCACAAATTAGAGGAGATTGAAGCTTATTACAACCGTTGTGCGGAAGAAGGTAGTAATGAAAATCAAATAGAAGAAAGTAAAAAAGCGATGGCGCAAATGAATGCTATCATTGGTGACCCAACTCGTTTGAAAACTGTAGCTGAAGACTTTGTTACCCATTATGAAAATAGAATTGCTGAAGGAGCAACAGTTCGTGGCAAAGCCATGTTTGTTTGTAGTAGCCGACCAATTGCATACGAATTGTATAAAAACATTCTAGCCTTACGACCAGAATGGGGAGAAGTGAAAATTGCTGCAGATGGTGTTGAGTTATCCGATAAAGACAAAAAAGAAATAAAACCAATGGAACGCATCAAAATGGTGATGACCAGAGGTAAAGATGATGAAGAAGACTTGTATAATGCACTAGGAACTAAAGACGACCGCAAAGAATTAGACCGCCAATTTAAAAATGAAAAATCTAATTTTAAAATTGCTATCGTAGTAGATATGTGGCTAACAGGTTTTGATGTACCCTTTTTAGATACCATGTATATTGATAAACCTATTCAACGTCATAACTTGATTCAGACTATTTCTCGAGTAAATCGAAAATTTGAAGGCAAAGAAAAAGGATTGGTAGTAGATTACATAGGTATCAAAAAGCAAATGAATCTAGCGTTAGCGCATTACAACAATGCCGATAATCAAAACATTGAAGATATTGAGCAATCTATTGTAGTGGTTAAAGACCAGTTAGATTTACTGGGTAAACTATTTCACAAGTTTGATACTTCGGGATATTTGTCAGGCGTTCCGTTAGCACAATTAAAAACATTAAATCAAGCAGCTGAGTTTGTACAATTGACACAAGAGTTGGAAAAGCGATTCATGTACATTGTAAAACGTTTGAAATCGGCTTATGATATTTGTTCAGGTAGTGGCGCTTTTACGGAAACGCAAAGAGACGAAATCCATTTTTATCTGGCGGTTCGCTCCATAGTATTCAAATTAACAAAAGGAGTTGCACCAGATACCGCTCAAATGAATAATCGTGTAAAGCAAATGCTTCAAGATGCAATTGAGAGTGATGGGGTAGAAGAAATTTTCAAATTAGGTGATGATAGTCAAACCGAAATTGATATTTTTTCTGATGATTACATGGCCAAAATTGATAAAATCAAATTACCGAATACCAAAATTAAACTATTGCAAAAGCTTTTAGCAAAAGCCATTGATGATGTTAAAAAAATAAATAAAATAACTGGAATTGATTTTTCAAAACGTTTACAGTCCATAGTAGATAAATACAATGAACGCAAAGAAAGCGATGTGTTACGAAGCGAAGTATTAGAAGACTTTACGGATGAAATTATCGATTTGTATTATGCGCTTAAAAAAGAAAAAGATTCCTTCAAAGATTTAGGTATTGACTTTGAAGAAAAAGCTTTTTACGATATTTTAAAAGCATTAGCAGTTAAATATGATTTCAGTTATCCAAATGACAAGTTAATTGCATTGGCTCAAAAAGTAAAAACGGTAGTTGATGACAAAGCAAAATACACCGATTGGAGTAAACGAGATGATATTAAAGCGGAGCTAAAAGTAGATTTAATCATACTATTAGCTGAAAACGATTATCCACCAGTTGACAGAGATGAAGTGTATAAAGAGATTTTTGAACAGGCTGAGAATTTTAAGAAGTATAATAACTGATGGAACAAGATTTTGTAGGTATTGTACTCTATGATATACAGCTTAATGGTCATTTGAATGGTGTTTATGCAAATAATCAATCTCCAACATTAAATAGAATTTTAACTGAAACTGCTCGATTTATTAATTCGGTTACTGATACGAGTGGTAGAATAATTAATAGATATGATGTGTTTTATTTTGATGGTGAAAATGATCATAGAGGAGAATTAAGATTGGTTTTTAATGAAGATAGAACTATAAGAGCATTTTGGATAGTTAACAATGAAGAATGGTTTAATGGATTAGGCTTTCAAATGAACGATAGACAAATAGCAATATATTATAATCCTAGTAATTAAATAATAAATCTTTTTTAAACACAATCGAATTCTAAAAAACAATATTGAAAATTATACTTTAGATGATAACCCTGAATAGTATGAAAAAGTCTTTACTTCGCTCGATTTAACAAGATTTTTTTAGGTTTTTGATTGAAGTCATTATTCTATAATAAATTAAACTTCTATTATATATTTTATTAAATTTGAATACGTTTCATTAAAAATTAATGCCTTATGCAACACATATTAGACAAAGCCAGTGCCGCAACTTTAGCGGATTTAGCCCTATTGCGTGCCGATTTGAAAGCAAAAATGCCGGCAAAAAAGATTGATCAAAATTTGATTATTGGCACTTGGAACATTCGGGGTTTTGGAGACATTACCCGAAAGGAGGCGTCGGGTAGCAAGGATAGTCCGAAGCGTGATTATCATTCGGTTTTGTGTATTGCTGAAATTATTAAGTGTTTTGATGTGATTGCGGTGCAGGAGATTAAATCTAATTTGAAGGCGTTGCGCGATACCTTGAAAGTTTTGGGCGATGATTGGTCGTTGATTCTTACGGATGTGAACCGTGGTGATGTGGGTAATGGTGAACGCATGGGGTATTTGTTTGACAGCAGAAGGGTTCAATTATCGGGTTTAGCGAGTGAATTAGTGGTGCCGCAAGAATGGATTGATGTTGCCTCGGAAGAGGCATTAACGGAACAGTTTGTACGCTCGCCTTATGCGGTGAGTTTTAGGGCTAAGCACCAAACGTTTATTTTGGTTACGCTGCATATTTTATACGGGAAATCTTCTAAAGACCGTATAAAGGAATTGAAAGGGATTGCGCGATGGATGTCGGACTGGGCGAAGGATGTGAATGCTTATCATCAGAATTTAATTGCTCTGGGTGATTTTAATATTGATAAACGGGGTGATTTGTTGCATCAGACTTTTATTTCGGAGGGATTGACGATTCCGGCAGCATTGCAAGATGAACAAGTGACGCGCTCCATTTTTGATGAAACGAAGTATTATGATCAGATTGCTTGGTTTTTTGATTCTCAAAATCATCCTAACTTGTCGTTGCAGTTTGTAAATGGTGGTTGCTACGATTTTGTGGGTAAGGCTTTGGCGAATCGAAATTTGACGAAGCAGAGTTTGTCGTTTATGTTATCGGATCATTATCCGTTGTGGGCTGAGTTTGCGCTTTAGTGGGGCGTTGCACTTGGTGGGAACGCGGATGCTATTAATTTATTTAAACGCAAAGAACGCTATGTTTTTACTTCGTCAATTCGACCTTTGGTCTCGGGTCGCAAAGTGCGCAAAGATGTTGTCTTGTTTTTTGTTACACAAAGTATCACAGAGTTTTTTTTGATGTGGTTTGTGTTGAGTGAGGGACACGGAGTTCGAAGTGAGGGGCGTTGCACTTGGGGGGAACGCGGATGAAACGGGTTCTTTGAAGCGCTGATGGTAGCGGATTTTTGGGTTGCCCTTTGATGGCTTGACTGCGTAAAGCAAAAGCCTACTATGTAGGAGATTCCTATTTTGGCGGAATGACAGCTTTGACTGCGTGAAGCAACAGCCTACGATGTAGGAGTTTCCTATTCTGCGGAATGACAGGCTTGTACGGCGTAAAGCGATTGCCTACTGTGTAGGAGATGCTGAAACGAGTTCAGCATGACAAGAGGAAAGGAGTTCAGCATGACAAGGGATAGGGAATGTTGAATGGTGAATGTTTTGACGCTTCGAGCAAAGCTGTCTGGCAATGAGTGATGTATCTCGGTTCTGAAGAGTTGGCACAAGCAAACACCAAATTTTAAAAATTATAAAACAATATAGCAACAGCAAGCACCACAATGAAATACCTAGTTTTTTTACTACTTTTTCTTACAACTACACTTGTAACGTTTGGACAGCAAAATTCTATTGAAAAACAAATTGATAGTTTAATTTTGACTACAACTACAAAGCCTTTTAATGGTGTTATTCTTATTTCACAAAAAGGGCAAACTAACTATTTTAAAACATTTGGCTATTCGGACATTGCTAAAAAAGTGCCTTTACAACCCAATGATCAGTTTGTGGTAGGTTCAATTAGCAAACAATTTACAGCAGTTTTAGTGCTTCGAGAATTTGATAAAGGAAATGTTGACTTATTTGCACCCATTCGTAACTACTTACCTGAATTGACGCAAAGTTGGGCAGATACGGTTACTGTGCATCATTTGTTGACGCATACGCATGGTATTACTCAATTAGACAAACCAACAAGTTTTCCAGTTGGAACTCAATATTCCTATTCACAAATTGGTTATGATTTATTAGCTAAAATAATTGAAAGCACTTCTGGTAAATCATTTGCAACGCTTTCAAAAAACTTATTTGAGGAATGTGGAATGAAAAATACTTTCCATCCTGACGTTAAAAAATATACTAATTTGGTTAAGGGATATACAGAAAATGAAAATGGTATCATTGAATTTGAAACCGAAACATTTCAAAACTATGTTGCTGCGGGTTCTTTCTTATCTACAGCGGAAGATTTAACTATTTGGAATGAAAAATTTTATAGTGGAAAATTGTTAAAAAGTAGGACTCTAAAAATGGTAAAGACCAAACAAAACGGAGCTGTTCGTAATCACCCAATATTTGGAGTTACGGAATATGGATATGGAATAACGATTGATACCAAAGAAGATATTTTACAACTTGGACAGACAGGTTTTGCTCCTGGATTTGTTTCGATGAACTTTTATTTTCCAAAAACGAAGACAAGTGTAATTGTGCTTGAAAATGTTGCTTATGAAACTGACAATTTGAAGAAAACGTTTTATTTTCATACAGCAATTTTAAATATTATACGAAATGAGATTTTAAACTATCGTTGAGTGATGAATGGGTTTTGGATAGGATGGGGAAGGTGGGCTTTACTTCGTAGAGCGTGTGCCTAGGGTTAGGAGATTCCTAATCTGCGGAATGACAGGCTTGTACTTCGTGAAGCGGTTGCCTACTGCGTAGGAGATTTAGCTACGCTGAACTTACGTTTCTATTCTGTGGAATGACAGCTTCATTGCGTGAAGTATTAACCCACATTGTAGGGGACTTCGACAGGCTCAGTGCGACAGAATAGGGAATGATAAGGAAGAATTAATTATGAATGTTTAGTTACTAATTTAGAATATTTAAAATGAAAATTGCCCTTTTAGACGATAATCAGGAACAATTGGAGAGAAATCAAAGGTTTTTAAAAAACTTAGCTGTGGAAGTGGTTACAGCTTCTTTAAGTGCGAAGACTTTTTTACAAGAGGTTAAGTTATCCAAGCCTGAGATTTTGGTTTTAGATTTGAATTTAGGTGATTCGTACATGACAGGAATGGAAGTAGCTTTTGAATTAAAGTTGCCGGTATTGTTTGCTAGTAGTAATACGCCTGAATATGTTAAGGAGATGGAACGTTTGAAGCGTGATGAAGTGTTATGTGTGGATCATATTACAAAGCCTTTTACTGAGCTTGAGTTTCAAAAAACACTCACTCGTTTTTTACAAGAGGTTAAATTCTTTGGTAATCAACATCATGTTACCCTTGATTTAGGAAAACAAAAGCGCACAAAAATAGCCTTAGAATCTATTGTGTACTTAGTTGCTGATAAAGCTAGTGGCTCTGAATCGAATAACAAACAAATTTATTTTACTAATAGAAAATCGGAAGGTTTAATTGATTTTTCATTTTCTAAAATGGAAGATAAAGGATTGTTGAAGTCACAGTTTATTACCATTCATAAATCGTTTAGAGTTAATGTTAACCATATTAAACACTACAATAAGAAGGAAGAAATTGTTGAGGTAGATGTGTTTACAGCTTCAGGAAAGTTAGAAACCAAGAAGTTACCTGTTTCTGAAAATTATCAATCGGTTTTAAAATCGTTTCGAAAATAACCGCTTTCATTCCTCAAAAAACCGCTTTTATTCTTTGTTATAAGCTGATATGATTCAATATTATATCAGCTATTTTTTTCTTGTGACTTTTGGTTTGTAATTACAGCGGAAACCGAAAAGCTAACGAGTAGGTAACTTATTAAAAAACCAAAAAATCATGAGTAAATTAAATTCAAATTCAGGCACAAGTAAAGGAAGTACTTCAAAACCGAGTAGCGCTCCAAGTTCTAGACCCAATCCAAATTATCCTAGTACAACAGGAAATCCATCAGGACCTAATAGAGGAAACACACCTAAGAAGTAATGGATTTATTCACCTCAATAGTTTTTGCTATTGAGGTTTTAAAATTTTTAATTTATGAACAAACTAAACATACAAGCTTTTGATATTGAAGGCAAAAGCAATGAAGAAATTGTTAACCTTGTTTCTCAATTTCCATTTTATGAATCTGACAAAGAAGCAAATAGTAAAAAAAGAAAGCGTTGGGTAGTTGCTCCTGAGAATTTATCGGGCGAAGTTTTGTCTAAACTCTACATCCATGAAGATATAATTGTTGGTTTCAATTTCAATCAAGATTACGATGATGAATTGCAATTGCATTACATTGAAAGAGATTTGCAACTGGTGGATGTATATGAGTTTCCATTTCTAGAGAGTCATAAAACGATTCCTTTCATGGAGAAAATTATTGCGAAAGAACCATTGCAATTTCATTGGCAAAACACGAATAAATTGCATGAGAAATATGCGCATCCGTTTTTCAAAAATGTTTTAGGCTTTAGAAATACTAATTTTTTCATTCGTCCAGAAGACGTTGGTTTAGATTTTCCTTATCAGCATCCCGAATTTAAAAATGTTAAGGAGAAAGTACTCTTACTTGAAAATCTGTATTTTAAGAAGAGTCACTTAATTGCTTACAAGGTTTTTAATCCCATAACTTACGAGTATAAAATCGTTTGGTCTATGGAGTTTTATCAGCATTTAAAGAATTTAACAACAATAAATTAATTATGAAAGAATATAAAGTAATAGTAGGAAATTCAACTGTAGATTTAGAGCAAAAAATAAATAACCATTTGAAAATGAATTGGCAGTTGCAAGGAGGTATTAGCATTACTTACAATAGAGGTGGTGGAAGTGCTGAAGTGTATTATGCGCAAGCGATAGTGAAATAGGAGAAGAGGCGGAAGCCTCTTTTTTTGTTTGATGTTGTGGGTTTCATTGCATGAAGCTTTTGCCATGGGTTAGGAAATTCCTATTTAGCTGAATGACAGAATAAAAAAAAACGCTCAAGTTGTCTTGAGCGTTTTTTTATTAATAATTTACATAATCGGTGATTTCTAATCCGTAGCCTATCATTCCTACTCGTTTAGTAGGAGCAGAGCTGTTAGATAGTAATTTGATTTTAGTGATGTCTAAATCATGAAGAATTTGCGCACCAATACCAAAATCTTTTGTATCCATTTTAATTTGAGGTGCTCTCATTTCGCCTTGGCTTTGTAATGTTTTTAATGTTGCAATTCTTTCTAAAAGTTCTAATGATTTTACTTCTTGATTGATGAATACAATAGCGCCTTTTTCTGCTTGGTTTATCGAACGAAACACACTATCTAACTTTTTATCATTATCGCTTGTTAGCGTGCCTAAAATGTCATTATTGACTTGTGTGGTGTTGATTCTGGTTAAAACTGATTCTCCTGCATTCCAAGTTCCTTTTGTTAAAGCAATGTGTACTTGTTTGTTGGTAGTTTGTAAATAAGCTCGCATTCTAAATGTTCCAAAACGCGTTTCTATATCAAAATCTTCTTTCTTTTGTATTAGACTGTCGTGTTGCATTCTGTAGGCAACTAAATCTTCAATCGAAACCAATTTTAAGTCGAATTTCTTAGCTACTTCTACCAATTGTGGTAAACGTGCCATTGTTCCGTCTTCGTTCATGATTTCAACAATTACTCCAGCTGGTTTAAATCCTGCCAAGCGAGCAAAGTCAATAGCTGCTTCAGTGTGACCAGTTCTTCTCAACACACCACCTTGTTTTGCAATTAATGGAAAAATGTGTCCAGGACGTGCCAAATCAAAAGGTTTGGTTTCTGGATCAATCAAGGCTTCAATAGTTTTTGCTCTATCTGAAGCAGAAATTCCGGTACTAACACCTTTTCCTTTTAAATCTACCGAAACCGTGAAAGCAGTTTCCATGTGGTCGGTATTGTTACGAACCATAGCATGAAGATCTAATTCTTTGCAACGACTTTCTGTTAACGGCGCACAAATTAATCCTCTTCCGTGTGTTGCCATGAAATTAATCATCTCAGGTGTTACTTTTTCGGCTGCAGCCAAAAAATCACCTTCGTTTTCTCTATCTTCATCATCGACTACTATGATTACTTTTCCTTGACGGATGTCTTCTATAGCTTCTTCAATGGTGTTTAGTTGTATTTTGTTTGACATGGGGTTTAGTTGTTGTCGTTAGTTATTTTTTTACTAAATAGTTTTTTTACTGGATCGATAATCCAATCCCAATTAATTATGATACCAATATCGTTTGTAGCTCTATAGGTTAAGAAAATTGCTAATGGTGTTAGTATTATTGATGAAAGTGTTGAACCTAAAATAGCAGGAATACTGTCTTCTTGTGCTAATTTTCTACCAAATGTATTTATAAAGTGAAATGTTATAAAAATTAACATAGCAAATACAATTGGTAAGCCTAAACCACCTTTTCTAATGATGGCTCCTAATGGCGCTCCAATAAAAAACATTAGTAAGCAAGAGTAGGCAATAATGAATTTTTCATAAATAGCTAACCAATGCTGATTGATATTTTTTGACTTGTATTCTAATTCTGTTTTACTGTTGTGGATGCTAAATTCAGTACTCGAAACATTGTTTTTTGCCGTTTCGGCAATTTGAATTTTTTCAGCAGGTGTAAATATGCTTAATAAATCTTTTATTTCGTTTTCTTTCTTTGCAGAAATAGAATTTCTTAATGGTTGCGCTTTGTTAAAGATGTTATCATTTCTTGAAATAATATTATCTGCAAAAGAAATTACATCTTTTTTATAACCAACATCTAATGAATCAATGGTATAAATTAATTCTGAAACGGTGAGCATTTTTTCAGATGTAATCGTTCCATCGTCAATTTCTGCTTGATTTAATTTGGTTAAATCAATATTAATGACATATCGTTTGAAACTACTTTTTGCAAAAGGTACTTTTTTGCGCTCTTCATATTTCTTAGGATGTACATCTTCGTAATAATATCCATCGTATAGTTCCAATTGTAAATAATTAGAATCGTCTTCACTTGTTAATAAACCTCGTTTTGCTTTGATGATGGTATTGGCGCCAAGTCCCATATTGATGTTTTTCACATGCATGGTAACACCTTCTAAGATTTCACCATTTTCGCCCGATTTTTTATCAACTTTTATGTTTGAAGTACCAATTGTATTAAACTGACCTTCCGCAATTGCCATAGCCGGTTTTTGCTGAACAATTGTTTTTCTAAGGTTAATGAACTTGTATTGTGCTTCTGGAATTACATTATTAGCGAAAAAGAACGAAACTAACGCTAAAATCCCAATGGTAATGGTTAACATTTTCATGGCTCTTTGCAAAGAAATTCCTGATGATTTCATGGCTGCAAATTCATAGTTTTCTGCAAAGCTACCAAAAGTCATAATTGCTGCTAAAAGAACGGATAGCGGTAAAACCATCGGAACAATAGTAGGAGCATAGAAGGATAAGAATTTTACAATGGTAAATAAGTCTAAATCTTTTCCGGCTAACTCGGCAATGAATAACCAAATTCCTTGTAAAACGAATATAAAAAACAAGATTACAAATACCGTAGTAAATGTAATCATGTAGGATTTAATAATGTATTTATCTAAAATTTTCACCCGAACTTTTTTAGTCTAATTTATTGATGTAATAATTAGGATATTTTGATTTGGTAAAGGTAAAATGATTTTTCGATAATGGCTGATTTGTTTTAAAAGAATTAACAGTTAAAGTTGTTTTTGAACCGTTTTTTCCAACTTCTATCACATTATAAATGTGTTTGGTTTGGGTATCGATTCCCATGAGAATTTCTTTACGTGAATCTTTTGTGCTGTTTGGAATTAATTTTATATACTGAATTTTTCTTCCTTTTACATTTTGAAGTTCATCCCACGCATATTTATAACCAGTATTAAAAAAAGTAAGCATTTTATTTGGTGTTATAGCTTTTTCATCAGAAGCATCAAAATTTTCAATCGTAATTTCTTCGTCTTCGGGAACAATTGTATATACTTTTTTGCCATCAAATATTTTAGTTACTCCCATGAAATTTAAGTGATATAAATTTCCTTGAAGTGCAACATTTCCATTACTTTCTTGATTGATTTTTTCTTTTGGATTACTTAAAGAATATTTAAAGTCGATTACAATATTGTTATACGATTTCACTTTAGCAGATACTTGGTCTAAAAGCTCTTTCGCTTTTTTTGCATCTTGTGCTTGCATTGATAATCCTATAAAAAGTACGAATACGACACTTAAAATACGTTTCATTTTGTTGTTAATTTTGTTCATTATTTAAAAAATGTTCCAGAGCAACTAAATCAGGAATTAAAACTGAACGGGCTTTGCTTCCTTCAAAAGGGCCTACAATTCCAGCAGCTTCTAATTGATCAATCAATCTTCCTGCTCTGTTGTAGCCTAATTTAAGTTTTCTTTGGATTAAAGATGCGCTTCCTTGTTGTGCGGTAACAATAACTTCGGCAGCATCTCTAAATAAAGAATCTCTTTCGGATATGTCTATATCAAGTTTTATGCCACTTTCTTCGCCAACATACTCTGGAAGCAAGTAAGCTTCAGGATATGCTTTTTGCGAACCGATGAAATCACAAATCTTATCTACTTCTGGTGTGTCTACAAAAGCACATTGTACTCTGACGATTTCGTTACCTTGTGTATATAATAAATCACCTCGTCCAATTAACTGATCAGCTCCACCTGAATCCAAAATGGTTCTTGAATCAATTTTTGAAGTTACTCTAAACGCAATACGAGCTGGGAAGTTGGCTTTAATCATACCTGTAATCACATTTACAGAAGGACGTTGCGTTGCAATAATTAAATGGATTCCGATAGCACGAGCTAACTGTGCTAAACGTGCAATTGGTGTTTCTACTTCTTTTCCTGCAGTCATAATTAAATCAGCAAACTCATCAACCACCAAAACAATGTAAGGTAAAAAACGATGTCCGTTTTGCGGATTTAATTTTCTATGCTTAAATTTTTCGTTGTATTCTTTGATATTTCTAACCATTGCATCTTTTAATAAAGAGTAACGGTTGTCCATTTCAATACATAATGAATTTAACGTGTTGATTACTTTCGTATTATCGGTGATAATAGCATCGCCACCATCAGGTAGCTTAGCTAAATAATGACGTTCGATTTTGTTAAAAAGTGTCAATTCTACTTTCTTTGGGTCAACTAAAACAAACTTAACTTCTGCAGGATGTTTTTTGTACAATAACGAAGTTAACACTGCATTTAATCCTACCGATTTTCCTTGTCCAGTTGCACCTGCCATTAATAAGTGAGGCATTTTTGCTAAATCGACTACAAATGTTTCGTTAGAAATGGTTTTTCCTAAAGCAATAGGTAATTCCATTTCGGCCGTTTGAAATTTTGGTGAAGAGATTACGCTTTTCATCGAAACCATCGTCGGATTATTATTAGGAACTTCGATACCAATAGTTCCTTTTCCTGGAATAGGAGCAATAATACGAATACCTAATGCCGCTAAAGATAGCGCAATATCGTCTTCTAAGTTTTTAATTTTTGAAATACGAATTCCTGCTTCGGGAACAATTTCGTATAAAGTAACTGTTGGACCAACTGTTGCTTTAATTTGCGAAATTCCAATGCTGTAATTTTTTAAGGTATCAACAATTTTATTTTTATTTTCTTCTAATTCGGCTTGATTAATGGTAATTCCGCCCGAAGAATATTCTTTCAATAAATCAATTGGTGGAAATTGGTAATGCGATAATTCTAATGTTGGATCAAATTCACCAAAATCTTGAACTAATTTTGCTGCTAAATTTTCTTCTACTAAAACTTCTTCTTCTACTTTTTCAATTACAAAAGCATCTTCGTTAACAAAGGTTTCTTGTGGAATGCTTTTATCTTCTATTGAAAAATTAGTTACTTCTGGAGTTTCAGTTTTTATTTTTGGCTCTAAACTTAATTCAGAAGCGTTTGAAATTGTTGGTTTTAAAGCTTCTTTGTTGATTTCAAACGAACTTGGATATGTTTTTAATTCAAAATTACCCATTTCTTCTTCGTCTTCAGTCAAAATGAAATCGTCTTCTTTTGAAGAAATTGGTACGATTGGTAAATCATTTTCGGCTTCTAAATGTTCTTCAGATGGAAGATTATCCGCTAGAGAATTTTCTTTAGTTTTTTCGTCAACTAAATCTTCTTTATATGAATTGTTTGATTTTTCAAAAATAGAAGTAAAGCTGTCTGGTGATATTTTGATTTTAAAGACTAAGAAAATTATAATTCCGAAAAGTAAAACTAATAAAGTTCCTGTTTTTCCGATGTAATCTTGAATAAATAAATTCATTTCATACCCAACAGTTCCTCCTAATTGCGGAATTACATTCCAGAAGAAACCTAGTAAGATAGAACCAATAATGATTAGAAATAAATCCCAAAAGAAGCTTTTTTTCAATTTAGCTAACGCCATGTCTAATACTAGATAAGCTCCAACTAAAAACACAATTCGAATAAATATGAATGAAGTAATTCCGAATCCTTTGTACAAGAAAAAATCAGCAATAAATGCACCAATTTTACCCAACCAATTATCGGTTTTAGCACTTCTATTGGCTATTTGACTAATCTCGCTTTGATCGGTATTTCCAGTTACAAAATAGGAAATAAACGACAGCAATAAAGCTAAAGAAAAGAAAATAAGTAACACTCCAACAACAAATTTTTGCTGACGGTTTAGTTTCCAAGAGAATTTTTCTTTAGGATTTTCGGGAGCTGTTTTAACGGAATCTTTTGAGTTTTGTTTAGCCATTTAAACGGAACAATTTTTACAAAAGTAGCTAATTTAAAACAAATATGGAAAATAAATAATACATCCTATTGTGATTGCAGTTAAGGCTGCAAAAAATACAGCTCCAGCAGCAATATCTTTAATAAAACCGATGCGTTCGTGATAATCTGGATGAATAAAATCGGCAATTTTTTCGACTGCGGTATTTAAACCTTCAATTCCTAATACCAATCCAAAAACCAGAATTTGCATCATCCATTCCATTCGATTGATGCCAAAATAAAAACCAGCAATCGTCATTAATACTGCTAATGACGATTGAACCATTACACTATGTTCGGTTGTAATTAACTTGAATGCACCTTTAAGGGCAAATACCATACTTTTTAATCGGCCTGTAAAAAGTGTTTCGTCTTTTTCGAATTTCATATTTTTATAATACAGCTAAAGCAGCTTCATAATTAGGTTCGTCAGCAATTTCGCTCACTTGTTCTGTGTGAAGGATAGTTCCGTTTTCATCTAAAACTACTACTGCACGAGAATGTAAACCAGCTAAAGGTCCGTCTGTAATTTCTAATCCGTAATTTTTACCGAAGCTTCCTTCTTTAAAATCAGAAAGATTAATTACATTTTCTAATCCTTCAGCACCACAAAAACGTTTTTGAGCAAATGGTAAATCTCTTGAAATACATAATACTTTTGTGTTTTCCAAAGTATTTGCTTTTTCATTGAATTTGCGCACAGATGCGGCACATGTTCCAGTATCTACACTTGGAAAAATATTTAAAACTACTCTTGAACCAGCAAAATCAGCTAAAGATGCAGTTCCTAAATCTATTTTAACTAAATTAAAATCTGTTGCTTTTGTACCTACTTTTGGTAATTCACCTGATGTGTGAATTGGATTTCCTCCTAATGTTACTGTTGCCATACCTTGTGATTTTTTTTGAAAAACAAATTTAAAGAATATAATTGAATTTGAAGAAATAAAGTCTTAAGATTAAATTATTTTTCAATTTTTAAAACCAAGAAATTATTTTCTGCGTAAATGCAATTATAACTTAAAAATTCACAAAAATGAAAACCTACAAAATTTTAGCTAACGGCTTAGTTGCATTCGTATTATTTTTTAGTACAAATACTTATGCACAGTCTAAAGAAAAAACTGTTGAAGTGGGCGGCGCTCCAATGTACCCAAGTAAGAATATTGTTGAAAATGCAGTAAATTCTAAAGAACATACTACTTTAGTTGCGGCTGTGCAAGCAGCGGGATTAGTAGATGTATTAATGTCAGATGGACCATTCACCGTTTTTGCCCCAACAAATGCAGCGTTTGATAAATTACCAAAAGGAACGGTTGAAACATTACTAAAACCTGAAAACAAAGAAATGTTGCAAACCATTTTAAAATATCACGTGGCAGCAGGAAAGTGGAGCGCAAAAGATATTATTGATGCTATTAAAAAAGGAAATGGGAAGTATTCATTTAAAACGGTAAGTGGAGGCACTCTAACAGCTTGGATGAAAGGTAAAGATGTTTATATTACTGATGAAAATGGAAATAGTGCTAAAGTGACTATTGCAGATGTTAATCAAAAAAACGGAGTTATTCATGTTATTGATGCTGTGGTAACCCCTAAATCATAAGCTCATAATAGATTGTTTATTTATAGTTGGTTAAACAAAAAGCTCTGAACTTACATTCAGAGCTTTTTTATTTTATCGTTGTAACCAATTCTTAAAATCGTAGAAGTTTTTTGGTGAAACCCCATGTCCAATAGGGTATTCTTGGTATTCCACTTCTAAACCTAAATTTTCTAAAGCTGGTTTTGCTTTTCTAGCCCAGTCTACTGGAATTACTTGGTCAACCGAACCATGTGATACAAAGAATTTCAAATGAGAAATAGCTTTAGTATCGATAACTTCTGGTAGGATTTCCTGATTAAAATAACCACTTAGAGCGACTACTTTAGATATTTTTTCAGGATAGGTTAGGGCAGTAGCATAACTTAAAATTGCTCCTTGACTGAAACCAATTAAAGTTACATTTTCAGTATCTATAGGATATTTTTTTACGATTTCGTCAATAAAACTCGCTATGATTTCAACCGATTGTTTGGCTTGTACGTTATCTGAAAACTTGTTTTCATCCGCATCAAAATGAATGGCATACCAAGCATGTCCATAAGGTTGTAAATCATAAGGCGCACGAACTGATATTACATAACTATCATCTGGTAATTCAGGAGCAAAAGAAAATAAATCTTCTTCATTGCTACCATAACCGTGTAAAAGTAGTAATAATGGATTTTTATCGTGTTTAACTTTTGGTTCTTGTACTAAATAATGTAAATTCATTCTTGGATAAAGGTTATAAGTTTATGAGTTTAAAAGTTTAAAAGGATTTGAATAGTTTTTGATATAAATTCCCAACTAATGGTATTGGTTTTATTTCACCTTTAATAGCGGATAAAATTCCGAAAACCCATAATACAGTAAAAAACACCCAAAAAGAAACATAAATTTGTGTATTACTAAAGTTAGAAATTAGTAATCCAATTGAAATAAAAGTAAGATTTAGTCCTATTGCTTGCTTGATGTGAAACGATGCAAATTTATTTTTTGTTTCAGCATTCATTGAAAGTGCAATTAACACTCCAATAATCAAAATATAACTAGTAATAGCAGTAATTTTTCCTCTTTCGATATCGCTTTTTCCTTGTTCAATTTCGTTCATGATGCTTAAATTATCAATTATTAATTGTTCATTATTAATTGCCCATTATTATAAATTCCAACAGCTTTCCCTTTCATTTTTTGTCCTAAGAAAGCCGAATTTTTAGATTTTGATAAGATGTTTTCTTTTCCGAATGTCCAATTTTCTTCTGTGGTAAATAGTGAAATATCAGCTTTGTTTTTAATTACAATTGAAGGGTTATCAATATTGAAAACCAGTTTGTTGGCTGTTAATTTGTTAACTATTACTTCAAGTGGTAAAATCGTTAGTAAAGCACCAAAAGCACTCTCTAATCCAATGGTTCCATCTTTGGCTAAATCAAATTCTAATTTTTTAAGTTCAATATCTAAAGGATTATGGTCTGAAGTAATACAATCGATTGTTCCATCTAAAACGGCTTCCACTAAAGCTTTTCTTGTAGCTTCTTCTCTTAATGGAGGCAATACTTTGTATCTCGAATCAAATCCCATTAATATTTCATCGTTTAAAACTAAATTATGAACCGCAACGCTACAAGTAACGTTCAAGCCTTTTGTTTTAGCTTCTTTGATTAATTTGATGCTTCCTTGTGTTGAAATCGTTGGAATGTGTAATTTTCCGCCTGTATATTCTAATAAAAATAAGTTACGAGCGACTTGTAATTCTTCGGCTAAAGCTGGGATTCCTTTCATACCTAATTTTGTACTGATCACGCCTTCATTTGCAATTCCAATTCCTTTTAAAGTGCTGTCTTGGCAAAAAGCGATTACCATTCCGTCGAAATCTTGTACGTATTGCAACGCAATTTTTTGAAGATTGGCATTCTGTAACGCTTTCTTATAATCTCCAAAAGCAATCGCTCCAGCGTTCTTCATATCGAATAATTCGGCCAAATCGGTTCCTTCGCTACCTTTAGTTAAGGCTCCGATTGGATATAAAGTTGTTGCTTGGTTTTTAGCTCTGTCCAAAACAAATCGCACTTGCGCTTGATTGTCGATAGTTGGATTTGAGTTAGGTTGTAAAGCTACCGCTGTAAATCCGCTTTTAGCAGCGACTTTCAAGCCGTTTTCTATGGTTTCGCGGTCTTCGTAGCCTGGTTCTCCAAAAGAAACCGAGCTGTCCATCCAGCCTTGAGAAACGTGTAAATTAGGAATATTTACCACTTCAAAACCTGAAGTACCTGCAATTTCTTTTTCTATTTGAGTTATCGTTCCGTTTTCAATTTTGATGTCCATCACTTGGTTGTGAAACGGACTTGAAGCGTCGATTATTTTGGCTTGTTTTAGAATAACTTGCGTCATTTTACAAATTTTTGGATTAGTAGTTCTGTTATTAAAAATAGTAGTGTTGCGATGATAAACCATTTCCAAATTTCATTACTTGTGCGTTCAGAAGCAATGTCGTTTAGAACGGTGGCTATGTTGTTTACTTTGGTAAAATTCTCAAAATTGGCAGTTGTAACTTGCGTTAAATCGCTTTCCGTTCTTGGATAGTTGAAGCTAATTTTCTTTAGCGAATTGTTTGCTTTGATGACATCAAAATTTCCTGCTTCTTCAGGATAATCACCAAATGAAAGTTTACATTTTGCATTTAAAATTTGTTGCATCGGAATGAAACTATAACCTTCTTTTTGAACCGAAACCACTTCGTCTTTGGCTAAAATAGTTTCTAAAATTAGGTTTTCGTTTTCTCCAATGGTATAAGCATTAATCCCTGTTTTGCCTTGATTTTGTCCCATGTTGTAAAAGGTTGGAACAATTAATGGTGCATTCTGAAAATTACTATTTTGTTTGTTTATTGGTGCCGAAAAAGCGTAAAAAGTACCCAATCGATTGGTAGTTGAACCTACAAAAACCGAGTTATCTTCGTATTGTAAAATGTTCGTAATTCCTGATAAAGTAAAACTTTCTTTTACATTTGGATATTGAAAATTAGTTACTTTTTTCTCAAAAACCGTTTGGTATAATGGATGACTAAAATTAATTTTCGTGATTTGTTTTTCAGAAGTCGAAAGTTGGGAATAGCTCAATCCACCGAAGTTTTTCGCGAAAGCATTCAATAAAGAAGGCGAATTTTTTGCATTCGGAATCAAAACAATATTGCCACCTTTTTCGTAAAACGATTTTAGTGTTGTTCCTAAAGCAACCGGCAAATCTTCTAATTCATTCAACACAATCGCATCTTGATTTTCAATTTGATTGTAATCTAAAGTGGCTAATTCAGTGCTTTTGAAATTGAACTCATCAGCTGTAAAAATGCGACTTAAGAAATTGTTTTTGTCTGAATTTCCGATAACGATTACATTTGCTTTTTCAGGTTTGGAAATGCTTAGATAGAAATCGTTGTCATAGCTTAAACTCTTATCTTCGATACTAATATTCCCGTGAAAATCGTTTTTTGGAATGGTTATCGAAATTTCTGTTTTCTGATTTTCAAATTTTGCAATGGTTTTGGCAATCGCTTTATTATTGCTGAAAACAGAAAGAGGAACTTCATTCTCAGTTTTCCCAAAAGCTTGAAGTGTGATTTTCAATTCATAAAATTGATCCAAAACTTGGGAAATCACAACCTTATCAATACTAATGTTGGTTTTATTTTCGGCTTCAGGCTGGATGAAATACACGACATTATTTTCTGCCAAATCCAATGCTTTTTTACTTTCGGATTGAATGGCATCGGTAATGATAACGTAGTCTTTCTTAGTATTTTTCTTTTTGGTTTCGACTTGATTAATCAAATAATCCAACTGAAACGGCATTGCAGAATACTCTAAATTTTGTAATTCTTTCTGAATCGATTTAATATCCGTATCCCAAAAAAATTCTGAATTGGTTACTAACGAAAATTGTTGGTTTTCAGGTAATTCTTCTAATAATTCTTGGACGCTACGTTTGAGTAATTCGCCTTTTGCACCTTTAGCTTGCATGGAAAACGAATTGTCTAATATAATGATTAATTCATTGCCTTTATTGGTAGTGTCTTTGGCCTCAAAAAAAGGCTGTGTAAAAGCGAAAATTAAACAAGCTAATAGCAATAATCGTGTGGCTAACAACAACCATTTCTTGATTTTAGAACTTTTTCGGGTTTGAATTTGAAGTTCTTTGAGGAGTTTTACGTTAGTAAAATACTCTTTTTTAAAACGACGTAATTGAAATAAATGCACCAAAATTGGTATAACCAACAGAAAAAGGAAGTAGAGAATTTCTGGATGTTTGAACTGCATTTATAATTAGAATTTGTCAAAAGTACAAAATTCAATTTAGAAATTAGAATTTAGATTTCAGAAAATGTTGTGCGTTAATTTTTTGGAACACAGATGACACGGATTTGAGAAGTTTTCACAGATTTTAGATGCTGAAACTAGTTCAGTATGGCAAAAGTTGTCTATTTCTTCTTTCTTTTCTCGTCTCTTTTACGTTCGATGTTTCTATTTCTCGATTCGGTTTTACGTGGTTTACGTTTTCCTGGACCGCCAAGGTTTACTTTGGCATTTTTATCTTTTTTCTTGTGAAAGGCTTCTCCACCTTCTTTTTTAGGTGTTTTCAACAAGAATTTCATTTTTTTCTTTTCCTTTTCGAAGTCTAAATAACGTTCTTCGATTTTTAAATCTTCTGGAAGTGGAAATTCTTTAATTTCAGTATTCATTAACAATTCTACCTCAATTTTACTTTCTACTTCACTTGGTGAAACCAAACTGATTGCAATACCTGTTTTATCGGCACGACCTGTTCTACCGATACGGTGCATGTATTTTTCAGGTTCTTCGGTAAATTGTAAATTGATAACGTGTGTAATATCAGAAATATCTAAACCACGCGCCATAATATCGGTCGTAACCAAACCTCTTAATTCGCCCGCTTGAAAAGATGCCATCGTATTCAAACGATAATTTTGCGATTTATTCGAGTGAATAACCCCAAATTGTTCTGGAAATTCTTCATCTAAGGTTTCAAAAACCAAATCAACAATACGTTTGTTGTTTACGAAAATTAAAACACGTTCCATGGTTTCGGTTTCACGAACCAAATGTTTCAACATGTTTAATTTGGTAAGGAAATTGGGAACTTGATATACGATTTGTTCAATTTGTTCTAATGGTGTTCCGCTTTGTGCTAATGAAACCTCTTCTGGGAATTCGAAATATTCATCTAACATGGCATCTACTTCTTCGGTCATGGTTGCCGAAAATAAGATGTTTTGTTTTTTGCCACGCATCATCGATAAAATCGAAGTCAATTGCGCACGGAAACCTAAGTTTAGGATTTCGTCAAATTCGTCAATGACTAATTTTTGTAATTCGTCAAATCGTAAAACACCATCTAAACCTAAATCCATTACACGACCTGGCGTTCCTACTAAAATATCGACACCTTGAGCTAATGCTTTTCGTTGCGTATTGATGTTGACACCACCATAAATTCCAAGTGTTCTAACACTCATATATTTGGTTAGTTTTTCAACTTCTTCCGCAACTTGTACTACTAATTCACGCGTTGGAACTAAAATTACAATTCTTGCCGATTCGTTATTTTGAAATTTCCATTGTTTTAGAATAGGTAGTAGATAAGCAAAGGTTTTTCCAGTTCCTGTTTGTGCAATTCCCATCATGTCTCTTCCTGAAAGAATTACAGCATGCGATTTTTCTTGAATAGGCGTAGCGTGAACAAAACCTAATTCGTCTAATGCTTTTTGTAGTGATTTTGGTAAATCGAATTCTTTGAACGTTTTCATAAAGGGTATTAAATTTGTGCAAAGGTACATAAACTTTTTGTAATGATTTTTTTTGCGATGTAACGTTGTTTGTTACATTTTTATTTACTTTACAAAATTGTTGATACTAAAATTGTATAAAAAGGAGTTTACTTAATTATGGATAAGAAAATTGTAATTTATTTTTTGTTTTGTTTTTGTTTTTTTTGCGAGGGCGTTTTTGCTCAAGTAAAAGAAAATGACAGTACAGCTGCAATTTATCAAGATATTCATGATTTGTCTAAGAAGAGTAAGTTCAACAAATTTGTATATAAACTTCTTTTTCGTTCTTCGGCGTTAAAAGCAGAAAATTTAATTCCAGATAGGAAACCTATTGAGAAACCTTTGATTACTAATAAGTCAAATGGAAAGATTATTCGGAATATTATTATTGAAACTTTAGATCCTTTTGGGCAATCGGTTTCTAATGAGAATAAAAAACCAAGAAATGGATTTGAACGTTTTGGTAATTCAATTCATTTGAAAACTAAAGAATTTACCATTCGGAATTTACTACTTTTTAGAAAAAATGAACTTTGTGATTCGTTAATTTTAAAAGAATCAGAACGTTTAATTAGAAGTCAGCGCTATGTTCGTGAAGTTAAAGTTACTCCGATATTTTTGGGGACAACAAATGACTCGATTGATGTTAAAGTACGTGTTTTAGATTCATGGAGCCTAATTCCAAACGGAAGTTATTCAAGCAATCAAAGTAGTGTAAAGTTGACCGAAAGAAATTTATTTGGTTTTGGTCATCAAATTGCAGGAAATCTTGAGAATAAGTTTTCGCCAAAAGAGCAAGCCGTTTTTGCACGATACACTATCAATAATATTAAAAATAGTTTCATTAAGTTAGATTTAGAATATACTAATGAATTCAATAATAACAGCCGTCGAAGTGTAAATTTATCTCGCCCTTTTTATTCAGTTTATGCTAAAAATGCTGGAGGTGTTTATTTCGGAAATACTTTGAGTACCGAATTTTTTCCTGTTTCAGATTCATTAGTAGCTGAACCTGTAAAATTTGAATTTCAAGAATATTGGTACGGTAGAGCATTTAAAATTAAGGAAAAGCGTTTTAAAACTGATGTTTACACCAATTTAATTACTGCAATTAGTTATAATAGAAAAGCTTTTTTAAGAAAGCCCAATGAATTATTAGATTCAAGTTCTTTTTTTACGTCTGAAAATAATATAATTGGTTATGTAGGTATTTCGAAGCAACAGTTTTATCAGGATAAATATATTTTTAATTATGATATTATTGAAGATATTCCTTACGGGCAGAATATTGCTCTAATTTTTGGTTACCAAGATAAAAATGATATTTCTAGATTGTATTCTGGGATTATGATTTCGCACGGTAAAAAATATAATTTTGGTTATTTAAGTAGTTTTATTGAATGGGGAAGTTTTTACAACAAAAGTATTACAGAGCAAACTGCTTTTAAGGTCGGATTTAATTATTTTAGTCCGCTAATAAACTGGGGAAAATGGCGTTTTAGACAGTTTATAAAACCCACTTATATTTGGGGAAACAATCGCGATGCTTCTTTCAAAGATCAATTGTCATTGAATAATTATTATGGCATTGAAGGTTTTAATAATCGAATTTTAGGTTCGCAAAAATGGGTTTTTTCGTTACAAACACAATCATATGTTCCTGGAAGTTGGTATGGATTTCGTTTTAGTCCATATTTGAATATTTCGATGGGTTCGTTAGCCGAAGAAAAAGCACTTTTTGCAAGTAAAGTGTATTCAAAATTTAGTGTTGGCGTTCAAATAAACAACGATTTTTTAGTGTTTAATAGCTTTCAAATTTCGTTTTCATATTATCCGTCAATACCTTTTGAAGGCGATAATATTTTAAAAACCAATTCGTTTGAAAACACCGATTTAACATTGAATGATTTTCAATTAGGCAAACCAGCTTATATTCGATATGAGTAGTTTTTTGATTTTAAGTTTCAAGTTTCAGGTTTAACTTAAATTGTCATTGAGAATAGCTTGGTTTCTGGTGCTTTTCGTTTTAAACGTAAATCAAATGCCATGCAAATGTTACGTACAAAAGGTTTTCCTTTTTCGGTTACGATAATTCCATGATCTAAGAATTTCAATAAGCCATCAGTTTCCATTTCTTCTAAGTTTGCATGAATTTCATCTAATTCAGGAAATTGCATTGACGTATCGTTCCAAGAAGTTGTAAACTGGCACATTAAATTTAAAATATGTTTTCTAATTACTAAATCTTCTGGAGTAAGTAAATGTCCTCTAAAAACAGGTAATTGATTGGCTTCTAAACGCGCATAATAATCTTCGATTGTTTTTTCATTTTGAGCAAAACTATACCAACTATCGCTAATTGAAGAAACACCAAGTCCTATCATTAATTTTGTTTTTGAAGCCGTGTATCCCATGAAATTTCGGTGTAATTTTCCTTCATTAAAAGAAGTAAACATGCTATCGTTTTTCAAGGCAAAATGATCCATTCCAATTTCATGGTAATCGTTTTTTGCTAACAATTTTTTTCCTTCTTCATATAATTTGCGTTTTTCGTCATCTTTTGGCAAATCTTCATCATTAAATCCACGTTGACCATTGCCTTTGATCCAAGGCACGTGCGCATAACTATAAAAAGCTAATCGGTCTGGTTGTAAGGATTTAGTTTTATCTATTGTATCGATTACATTTTCTAACGTTTGAAATGGTAAGCCAAAAATCAAATCATGACCAATCGAAGTATATCCAATTTCTTTTGCCCAAAAAGTAACTTTTGCAACATTATGAAAAGGTTGAATTCTATGAATGGCTTGCTGAACTTTTTCTGAATAATCTTGCACACCAAAACTAACACGTCTAAATCCTAAATCGTATAGTTTTTGTAAATGTTGGCGTGTGGTATTATTTGGATGTCCTTCAAAACTAAATTCATATGTTTTTGCTTTATCAGCAAATTTAAAAATTCCGTTTATCAATAATTCTAAATTTTCAGGTGAAAAAAAAGTTGGTGTTCCGCCTCCTAAATGAATTTCTTTAATGATTGGCTTTCTTGGAAACAAATCGCAATACATTCGCCATTCTTTTAAAACTGCTAAAATATAAGGATGTTCAACTTCGTGACGTTTTGTAATTCGTTTATTGCAACCACAAAATGTGCATAAACTTTCGCAAAATGGCAAATGAATATACAAGCTAATTCCTTCGGTAGTATTTGATTCTTTAAAGGATTGAAGTAATGATTTTTTCCAATCTTCAACATGGAAATAATCTTCTTCCCAATAAGGTACGGTAGGGTAGCTCGTGTATCGAGGACCTGGAACGTTATATTTTTGTACTAAAGAAACTTGCATAGCGGAAACATTTTTTTCAGAATACGAAGATATAACAGCCTTATAAAACAAAAAATGATAATTATCATATTGGGTTTATGTAACAAATATTACATACAAAAGGTAGTAAAATCAATACCTTTGAAAATAATAAATAGAAAAATACATGAATGCGAAGTTTAAAGAAATAATAAATTCCAATCAATTAATTTTGGTCGATTTTTATGCAGATTGGTGCGGTCCATGTAAAATGATGTCTCCAATTTTACAAGAAGTTAAAGGAATCATCAAAGATGATGTAAAAATAATTAAAATAAATGTAGACCAACATCAAGATTTAGCCAGTCATTTTATGGTGCGAGGAGTTCCAACGTTGATGCTGTTTAAATCGGGTAAAATGCTTTGGAGACAATCGGGTGTTTTGAGTACTAAAGATTTGGTTGCTATAATTCAAAATCAGTTGAATTAATATTTTTTTGTATATTTAAACAAATTAAAAAGTAAGAAATGAAATTAAGAATTTTAAGTGTATTTGTTGTATTGATGAGTTTAACATCATGTATTAAAAAACAAGTAGAAGGTGTGCAAGTGGTTGATATTGCTACTTATGAAAAACAATTAAAACAGCCAGAAGTACAATTAATTGATGTAAGAACTCCAGAAGAATTTAGCCAAGGACATCTTGAAAATGCTAAAAATATCAACATTATGGCAGAGGATTTTGATGCGCAAGTAGCTTCATTAGACAAATCAAAACCGGTGATGGTGTATTGTAAATCTGGTGGAAGAAGTGCAAGAGCTTCTGAACGTTTAAAAGAATTGGGTTTTACTACGATTACTGATTTGGAAGGTGGAATTACGAACTGGAACAACGAAAACAAACCAACTGTAAAATAATTAGCAATGATTAGTTGGAATGATTTTGATAAAATAGAAATGCGTGTTGGAACTATCATTGAAGTGAATGATTTTCCAAAAGCAAACAAATCAGCTTATCAACTAACCATTGATTTTGGAACTGAAATTGGTTTAAGAAAATCTTCGGCACAAATTACAAAACAATACAGCAAGGAAGAATTAGTTGGAAAGCAAATTATTGCTGTGGTAAATTTTCCAAAGAAACAAATTGCTGATTTTATGAGCGAATGTTTGGTTTTGGGTTCAGTAGGAAATGACAATGATATTGTTTTATTATCGTCAGATAAACCTGTTGAAAATGGTTTGCGAATAGGATAAAAAATCCCGATTTTTATGAAATCGGGATTTATATTTAAGAATTAACTTTTATTATGCTTCTTCGTTTTCTTTGTCTAAATAGTCTTGAACAACCTCAATAGCATTTGTAATAACATCACTTAAAGCAGTTATAAAACTTCCATCTTCGGCACTATTAATAGCGTGTTTTAAAGCTTCAACTTCTTTCGTAATGATTTCATGTGTAACGGTTTTGCCACTTGCAGCAATTCCTTCCATAATAAGATTGTTGATTTCTTCTTCGGTTCTACCACGTAAGTGTTTTTCTTGGCGAATGATAATATGATCAAACATTCGTGCTGCAATTGTGGCACATTCTCTAATGTCTTCGTCTCTTCTATCGCCAACACCTGCAATAATTCCGATTTTCTTGGTAGCTTCTACAGAAGATAAATATTCTTCCACCCCGCGATAACCAGCAGGATTGTGAGCAAAATCAATCAATACTTTAAATTTCTTGAATTCGAAAATATTCATTCTTCCAGGAGTTTGTGCTGCACTTGGAATAAATGTTTGTAATGATAAGCTAATGTCTTCAGTTTTGAATCCTTGCAAATAGGCTGCTAAAGTGGCTGCTAAAACATTTGCAATCATGAATTTTGCTTTTCCACCTAACGTCAACGGAACGTGAGTAGCTCTTTCCACTCTAATTTTCCATTCGCCTTTTTTGATGGTGATGAAACCATTTTCATAAACCGCCACAATTTTTCCTTCCTTAGCTAATTGTTTGGCAACAGCTGAATTTTCATCCATACTAAAATAAGCAATATTGCAACTTAAATCTTTAACAAGTTTCATGCAATATTCGTCTTCGGCATTTAAAATAGCCCAGCCATCTTTTTTGATGCTTTTAACTACAGTAGCTTTTACTCTTGCCAAATCGTCTAAGGTATCAATATCATTTAATCCTAAATGGTCTTCTTGAATGTTGGTGACAATACCAATATCACAACGACTAAAACCTAAACCTGCTCTTAAAATTCCACCGCGAGCCGTTTCTAAAACAGCAAATTCCACAGTTGGATCTTTTAAAATATATTCTGCCGAAATCGGTCCAGTAGTATCACCTTTTTCCATCATGTGATTTTGCACATAAATTCCGTCAGAAGTCGTGAAACCAACTTTATATCCGTTATTTTTTACAATATGAGCAATTAATCGAGTTGTCGTAGTTTTTCCATTGGTTCCAGTTACGGCAATAATTGGAATACGACTTGGTTTTCCTGGAGGATACAGCATATCAATTACAGGAGCAGCCACATTTCTTGGTAAACCTTCCGATGGCGCTAAATGCATTCTAAATCCTGGTGCTGCATTCACTTCTAAAATACAACCACCATTTTCTTTCAATGGTTGCGTTAAGTTTTCTGCCATAATATCCACACCACAAATATCCAATCCAATCACACGCGAAATGCGCTCGCAAAGGAAGATATTCTCTGGGTGCATCATATCGGTTACATCAACCGAAGTTCCACCAGTACTCAAATTAGCAGTTGATTTTAAATAAACCACTTCGTCTTTTCTAGGAATGGTTTCTAATGTATAGCCTAATTTTTCTAATAAATCGGTTGTATCTCTATCAACGTCAATTTGGGTAAGCACATTTTCATGTCCGTAACCACGTCTTGGATCTTTATTTGTTTCTTCAATTAATTGCTGAATCGTATGTGTTCCATCACCTTTTACGTGAGCTGGTTCTCTTTTAGCAGCAGCTACCAATTTATTATCAATAATCAGCACACGGAAATCATAACCGGTAATAAATTTTTCTACGATAACTCTTCGGCTATAATTTTTCGCGTAAGCTAACCCTGCAACGGCATCTTCCCACTTTTTTACGTTAATCGAAGCGCCTTTTCCATGATTTCCATCTAAAGGTTTGATTACAATTGGGTAACCAATTTTCTTAATTACATTTTCTAAATCTTCTTCATCCACACAAATGCCACCACTTGCTACAGGAATCGAAGCCATCTCTAACATGCGCTTAGTTTCTTCCTTATTACAAGCAATATCTACTGCAATGTTGCTTGTCTTACAAGTAATGGTCGCCTGAAAACGCATTTGATTCACGCCGTAACCTAATTGTACGAGTGAATTAGTTCCTAAACGAATCCACGGAATATCTCTTGCAACGGCTTCTTCCACTATACTTCCTGTTGAAGGACCAAGGCGAACACGCTCTCTAATTTCTCGCATTTTTTGAATATCCGCTTCTACATCATATTCAGTTCCTGCAATAAGAGATTCGGCAATAGCGACAGCACTTTCAGCTGCAAATAAGCCTACGTTTTCTTCGGTATAACTAAAAACTACATTATAAACACCTGGTGTTTTAGTTTCTCTGGTTCTTCCAAAACCTGTTTCCATTCCGGCTAAGGTTTGGATTTCTAAGGCAATATGTTCGATAACATGTCCCATCCAAGTGCCTCTTTCAACACGTGAAAAGAAACCACCTCTACAACCTTCTGAACAACGATGTTCAATCATGGTTGGAAACATAGCTTCAATTCGCTCTCTAAATCCTTCGATTTTATTGGTAGGAAATTGTTCCATTTCTTCCAAATCTAATCGCATTTGAATTAATTTTTTTCTTTGAACGCTCCAAATGTTCGGACCTCTAAGGGCTTGTATTTTTAATATTTTCATAAAGAATAGAAATTGATTTTTTTAATGTAGTAATGATTTTGTTAAAAATAGAAAATATTATAATATAGAGATAGCTTTTATGAAAAAAAATGAAAAATTTAATAGAATTAATGTTCGTTTAACTATTTATAAGAATTTACTTGTGTAAGTTTTAATTTGTTGAAAAGTATGCAATAAGTTTCATTTCTTTCTTAAATTTTGGTTTGTGTAGTATTAAGAAATAGTTATTTTTACAGCATGGAAATACAAGGAAAATTAATAATCATTGGTGGTGCTGTAGATAAAGGAAGTTTTACAGAAACCAATTTGGATAAAGATGCTTCAAAGAATTTGAATTTTTTCGAAACAGGAATCTTAAAAAGAATCATTAAAGAATCAAAAAATAAAGAGGAATCTCGCATAGAAGTTATTACAACAGCTTCAAAAATCCCGAGAGAAATTGGCCCAGAATACGTAAAAGCCTTCAGTTATTTAGGAGCTCACAATGTGGATGTTTTATATATTGAGAAAAGAGAACAAGCTAACGATCCTGAAATCTTAGAAAGATTAAAAGCAGCTGATGTAGTTATGTTTACAGGTGGCGATCAATTGCGTTTGACTTCTATTTTAGGAGGAACGCCTTTTGATGATTTGCTAATTTCGAAATATAGAAACGAAGAGTTTATTTATGCAGGAACTTCAGCTGGTGCTGCGGCTGCTTCGAACAATATGATTTATCAAGGAAGTAGTTCGGAAGCTTTGCTTAAAGGTGAAGTAAAAATCACTTCTGGTTTAGGATTAATTGACGATGTAGTTATCGATACGCATTTCGTACAAAGAGGAAGAATCGGTCGTTTGTTTCAAGCGGTGGTAGGAAATCCAAAAGTATTAGGTATAGGTTTAGGAGAAGACACTGGATTATTAATCACAAATGGTCGCCAAATGGAAGCCATCGGTTCTGGATTAGTAATTTTAGTGGATGGAAGAGAAGTAAAAGACACCAATTTAACACAAGTTGAATTAGGTCAGCCAATCTCAATCAATCACTTGGTTACGCACGTTATGAGTCAATATGATAAATTCGATTTGAATACGTTCAAAATGACGATTCATTCTTCACAATACGTTTAATTTATTAAAATAATTTTGGAACACAGATTATGGAAATGATTTTAATTTAAAAATTTCTTTAATCTGTGTTCCTTTTTAATTTACGTTTATGTCAAAAATCATCATTCACGGCGGATTTTTCTCGGAATCATCAACCAGTTTAGAAACCAAAATAGCTAAGCAGCAAGCACTTTTACGCATTGTGAAAGATTCGTATGCGTATTTGCAAAATCATTCGGCATTAGAAACGGTGGTATATGCGGTTTCTCAATTGGAAGACGATGAATTATTCAATGCCGGAATTGGTTCCCAAATTCAATCGGATGGAAAAATCAGAATGAGTGCTTCTTTAATGGATGGTGAATCGCAGAAAATGAGCGGTGTTATCAATATTGAAGAAGTAAAAAACCCAATCCAAGTCGCACAAGTTTTAATGCATGTCGATGACCGAATCTTAGGAGGAAGCGGTGCCACAAATTTTGCCAGAAAACACGGATTTGAACCTTTTTCAACCGAAATTCCACAAAGAAGAGCCGAATATGAAGCTAAATTAGCCTCATTAGGAACGGGAACCGTAGGTTGTGTAGCTTTAGACAATAACGGAAAAATTGCAGTAGCGACTTCAACCGGTGGAAAAGGATTTGAAATTCCAGGAAGAATCTCAGATTCAGCAACCGTAGCAGGAAATTATGCCAACGAATTTTGTGGGGTAAGTTTAACTGGAGTAGGCGAGGACATCGTAAGTAACGCCACAGCAGCAAAAATTGTAACCCGCGTTACAGACGGATTTTCAATAGAAAAAGCATTCGAAAAAACCTTTGCCGAATTAAAACCTTATGATGGTTTTGCAGGAGCCATCGGAATTGATAAACAAGGAAATATCTTTCATCAAGATTCGCATCCAAGTATGGTTTTTGCCAGCTTTGATGGAGAAAATGAGGAAGTTTTTGAATAGAAATCGTCTTGAAATTTGTCATTCTGAACTTGTTTAACTTCGTTGAATCTTCGATTTCAGAATCAGTTATGAGAAGCTGAAACGAGTTCAGCTTGGCAGAATTTTTTATTTCAATTTTCTTTTTGTTGGTTTTTGTCTATTAGAAAAAAATGAAAGAATTTCTACATCTTGGTCTTTAATTCTATAGTATAATGAATTTAATGAAAGTATTACTGCTCTTCTGATATCTTTTTTAAAATCAGATGATTGAAAAAAATATGGGTTTTGTGATATAAGATTCAAGGTTTTATCGAGAGCGTTTGATAATTTGCGTAATTCTTTTTCTGTCCAATATGTTTCTAAAAAAGCAATAGTTTCTGCTAATTCCTTTAAAGCATTATCAGTCCAACGAATTCTAAAGCCATTTTTCATAAAGTTTCCTAGCTTGAGAATGATCGTTTAATTTTCCATTTTCAGCATCATTTAATCCTGCTTCAATGGATTTTTTTTCGTTTTCCGAGATAGAATTCCACCAATCTTTACTTTCTTTTTTTCTTAATTCCATTATTTTATTCAATATAGAAACATCTTCAATAGTAGATAACCACTGAATTAATTCTATTTTTTTGTTGGATAATGTTACGTCAGATTTCATTTGAAACTAATTTTATACTCAAAGATAATAATTTTTAAAATACAAGAAAAAAACTAACAGTTATTTCTCCTCCTTAAACGTCCAAAACAAAATGCGACTCACTTTATTACCATGTTTCATTTCTGTAATTTGATAGGTAGCTTTTACTTTTTTAAGATGCGAAAGCAAGGATTTTAAATTATCTTTTTTAGAAACTAACGAGGAAAACCATTTGCATTGCGCTTTAAAATGCACACTTTCATAAATCATATTGCTGATGAACGTCAATTCACCACCTTCGCACCACAATTCGTTATTTACGCCACCAAAGTTTAATGTTGGTTTTTTAGAATCTTCAATACCTAAGTTTTTATTCTTACGAATTGTGCCTTTATTCGCTTCTTCTTTTGAACTATGGAAAGGCGGATTACAAATCGTCATGTCAAATTTATCTTCTGGAAGAATGATATTCTTGAAAATGTTTCGTTTGGATGTTTGCAATCGCAACGTAACGTTTTCTTTTAATTTCTGATTGGAGTTGATATTTTCCTGAGCCGCTTCAAAAGCTTGTTTGTCAATTTCGCTACCTACAAAACGCCAATCGTATTCCGATACACCAATAATTGGATAAATACAATTCGCACCAATTCCGACATCTAAAATTCGAATTTTATGCTTCGTTTGAATCGTTCCGTATGTATCTTCTAAAATATCGGCAACTTGATGAATATACTCTGCTCGTCCTGGAATAGGCGGACAAAGAAAACCTTTTGGAATATCCCAATTTTTCAAACCATAAAAATGCAATAACAACGCTTTGTTCAACATTTTCACCGCATCAGGATTCGCAAAATCAATCGTTTCAGTTTCATATTCATTCATCGCAACAAATGGCGCTAAATCTGGATTGGATTGGATTAAAGTTTTGAAATCGTAATTGCCGTGGTGTTTGTTTTTCGGATGAAAGCCGGTTATGGTTTTGGTTGTATTCAAAGTAGTATTTTTAAAAGTGTAAAGGTATTGAATTCTGGGGAATAAAATCTTGTACTTTTTGTGGCACTTTTTTTGTGTTATAATGATTTCAAGTTTAATAATACTTGGATATATTCATTATATTTGAGTTTGTTAATCAAATAAACAAGATGTGTGCTACTTTCAAACGACACTTCTTAAAAGAAAACCGAATCCAAAACTATGCGCTTCAATATAAAATATAAGTTTACGAAAAATATTTTTTTAATGTTACTGTTTGTATTAACTAATAGTTGTGCACAGAAACAAACTAATTATGATGGTTATGAAAAAATTATCCATAATTCTCAAATAACAATCCTGAGTGGCAAATGGAGGATAAATGAATTAATTGCCAATTCAGAAGTCAAAGAATATTTATTAAGCCCACAAAGTACAAATAGAGATGAAAATTACGGAAATAACATTTCAATTAATTCAGACCAAACATTTATAAGTAGTTATAGTGCAGAATGTGGAAATGATTGTTTTACTACAACTAAAGGGAAATATAAAATCATTGACGAAAATTATATTTGTTTTTATTTAGAAGAAATTATTCAAAGTGGAGAATGTTCAGAAAATTCTAAGCCTAAAAAAGATTTAGGATTGTATTATTACTATAAAACCGAAAATGGCTTTCGCTTAGTAAGAAGTTCTGGAAATCTAGAACAGGACAAAAAAAATGTAATTTATTATAATTTAATTGTCACAAAGTCTAAAGAGATTGAAGAATTTTATTTTAGAGGTGGCCAAAATCAATCAATTTACAACTGGAAGCAGACAAATCTCAGAGATGATAAAGAAATTGTTGCATTTTGTATGGCTGAAAATGAAATACAAGATTATAAGATTTTATTTTCCTATGTTGGAGACAAATACAGCAGATTAAAAATCATCTTGGTAAAAATTAATAATCAATTTGCATATGTATTATTTGATACTTGGGGCAATCCAAAAGTCTCTTTGTATAATGATTCTAACATTAGAAAAATTGATGCATTAGTAAACGAAATTGACAATGATATTTCAATAATTAAAACAGTAAAAAAAACAACAAATACTGAAAGTACATCGGATAATAAAATTATAACTATCTTCAAAAAAGATGGTGAAATTAAGAAAGTTAGTTATGCCAGATATTATAAATATGGAGAGAAAATTTCGGTCTCTATTACAACAATTTATTTGCAAAATTTAACACCGACATTAATAGTTTATTTGGTTAGTCCCGACCAAGAAAAACAAGTTTCAGAAACAGGATTATATGTTTTAGATTGGCAAAATAATAAAGTTGCAAATAGATTCATAAAACACGAGAATGGAAGATATATTAAAGATCTTGTAACTGAGAAACCAAAAATAAATAAGATAATTGAAGAAATTAAAATGATTAATTAAAAATGAAACAACTTCTTTACATATCATTTTTCCTTTTTTCCATTTTATCTTTTGGACAACAAACTTACAAAGTTACCGAAGGAGAATTGCAGTTTGTTATGCCAGGAAAAGGAATAATCATAAAAAAAGACGATCAGTTTTTTGAGATGAAATTTAATGTTGTTTTGAACAAATCAAAGAAATCAATTGAAACAAATCTTTATCCTATTTCAGAAGAATCATTGAAATTGTTTTCTAAAGGAAAATCTTTTGTTACTTATTCTGATATCAAAGAAAATAATGATTTCGATGATTTAAAGAAAATAAGCTTCAATTATATAAATCGTGATAGTAATGATGAAAAAGAATACGATGAATATAAATTGTACTTAATAAATAAGAATTTTTTTGCCTATTTTACAAATAAGTATGAGGACAAAAATAAGTATACTGAAATTGAAGAATACATGCCATTCATTTTTATTGAATTTGAGAATAAAAGAATTATTTACACTTATGATAATGAAGAGATATTTATTATTCCAACCAATAAGTCATATAAAATAATTCATCAATATGATTCAGAAAGTAATGAATTTAAAAATGAGAAATTAAAAATCTATAATGAAGAAATCTATAAATTTTCACAACATGCATTCCATGATTTAGAAGATGAATTTTTTGTTGTTGATACATTGCCGTCAAAAAAAGTTAGGTTGAAAAACATTCATAATGAAATTTTAATTTCAAAAGCATATGATTCAATTGTATTAAGCTCGATAATTAAGTGTTTCAACAATAATAAAATGGATTTATATAATTTATCATTTAAAAAAATAAACAAGTTTTCTGTGCAAGCTTCTAAAGAACATTTAGGAAGTATGCAAATTCTTGAAAAGAATAAATTAAAATGGATAGATTGGACAGGTAAAGAAATAAAAAAAGGTTTTTCTTTTCCAATAGTTTTACTTCCTGAAGCTCCACAACATGAGTATAAGTATGAATTAACTATTTCTAAATCAAAAGAAAAATTCATTTTAAAAACAAGAAATTTTGATGTTTTTGGATTTGAAACAAACGAAACCGAATCGGATACTTTATCTTTAACAAATGCAATTGGAATTAAGAATTTCTATTTTCAGAATAACAATTCAAAAGATACAATTTCATCTAATCGTGAATTTTATCACTTTGATAACTATAAAACTAGAATTACAGAAATGGTTGATTTTAGTTATACTGTGGTTTATTTCCAAAGAGAGAATGGAACATTTGGAATGAGTTACTTAGGAAACTTTTTTGTAAACAATGAAGATTTTAAAAACAATAGCGCATCTTCAGAATTCAATAATTTTAATGAATATCAAGATTTACAGTTTGTTGAGTTCAAGTATCCATTTTATAAGATGAAGAAAAATAATTTAGTTAAACTTTTTCCATTACATAAAGAATTTCGTTACAAAAAACTCGAAGATTTTCAAGGAAACTTTGCACGTTTTGAATTACCTAATGGTCAAAAAGGTTGGTTGTCTAAAGAAGGTAAGGAATATTTGGATGAGTAAAAACTATTTAGTATATCTCAGCTAGTGAACGAATATCTTCGCATTTTTATTATCAAAAAATCAAAACCACACCAAATAAATGACTTAAAAACTTAAAACATAACAAACAGAAATTAAATTTATATATGAAAAAAATAGTAGGATTACTTCTGTTTATTTTGGTAAATTCGAGTTGCTCTTCAGAATTTAAATCAATTAACAGAAAAGTTTCTAGAATTGAAAATGAGATAGCTAAAAAAGCAGAAATCAACCAAAATTTATGTTTCAATTGTTCTCCAGAGATTAATACTTTAGTTTATTTCACTAAGATTGAAAATCAAATAAAAAGAATAAACTATAAAATAGATTCAAATGTAAACTGTAAAGAGTATACTAAAGATTTCGCAATTTTTCTAGATAACAATGTTCCAATATTAATAACTGAAATTACGACAGGAATATGCGAATATGAAATGTCTGGAGTAAACAAAAAGACTAATAAATTTGAAAGTTTCAAACAAGAAAGTAAAATTTCAAATAATGTTAAGATTTATATTAACGATTGGGAAAATTTTGAAATTACCGTAATTGGTGGAAATAAATCTGATTACAATTTGGAAACTAAAGAAAAGTATCAAAAAATAATAAACGAAGTTTTGAGGCAAGGAAAATAAATTATAATTAATTAGGTCGTAATCACATTCCGTATCCATTATCCTTATAGAGAGTAATTGCATTCCGTGCTTAAAATAAAAAACCCCGATTTTCATCGGGGTTTAATATATAAGTAAGATAAACTGAGTTAGACGTAATTATTTAATTTTGTTAACGATAGCTGTGAAAGCAGCTGGGTGGTTCATAGCTAAATCAGCAAGAACTTTACGGTTCAATTCGATATTGTTAGCTTTTGCTTTCCCCATAAATTGAGAATAACTCATACCATGTAAACGTGCACCAGCATTGATACGCGTAATCCATAAAGCACGGAAATTTCTTTTGTTTTGTTTTCTATCACGGTAAGCATAGCACATTGCTTTTTCTACCGCGTTTTTAGCTACAGTCCAAACGTTTTTACGTCTTCCAAAGAAACCTTTGGCTTGTTTTAATACTCTTTTTTTTCTAGCTTTTGTAGCTACTGAATTTGTTGCTCTTGGCATAATTTTAAATGTTTTTTGCAGTAAGGCGGTTTCTCAACACTTATAAACTTCGTACTTTGTATTTTCATACTTCGTACTTCGTTCAGCCCACTCCAGGGTTACTAAATTGTTTTAACCAAACAACGAATTAAATAATATTCAATTGTTGTTTAATGCTTCTCTCGTCTGTTTTGTGAACCAAAGCAGAGTGAGTTAAAGCTAATTTACGCTTTTTAGATTTTTTAGTCAAAATGTGACTTTTAAAAGCGTGTTTTCTTTTGATCTTTCCAGAACCAGTAACTTTGAATCGTTTCTTAGCACTAGATTTCGTTTTCATTTTAGGCATTTTCTTCCTGTATTTATAATCTATCTTACTTATTATTTTTCATATAGGATTACTAAGTAATCACTATTTATTTAGTTTAGAGACTAATCACTAATTACTTGTCACTAATCACTAAAACTATTTTCCTTTTTTCTTCGGAGCAATGTACATAATCATACGTTTTCCTTCTAAAACTGGCATCGCTTCTACTTTTCCAAACTCTTCCAATTCTTGAGCTAAACGTAATAACAAAATTTGTCCTTGCTCTTTGTAGATAATCGAACGTCCTTTAAAGAATACAAATGCTTTTAATTTAGCACCATCTTGTAAAAACTTAAGGGCATTCTTTTTCTTAAATTCATAATCATGCTCATCTGTTTGAGGTCCAAAACGAATCTCTTTGATAACAATTTGAGTTGATTTAGCTTTTAATTCTTTATCTCTCTTCTTTTGCTGGTACAAAAATTTACCATAATCCATCAACTTACAAACTGGCGGTTCAGCATTTGGAGAAATTTCTACCAAATCAACCTCTTGCTCTTCAGCTAAACGAAGTGCATCAGCTATTTTGTAAACTCCTGGTTCAATATTTTCACCTACTAAACGTACTTCAGCAACACGTATTAAATTATTGATACGATGTGCTGCTTTTTTCTCTTCGCGAGGTTGAAAACCTCTGTTGTTTCTAATTGCTATGGCTTTATTATTTTAGTTAAACTTAAAATTGTTTTAATGTTTTATTGATTTCTTCGTTTATCATTGCAGCAAATTGCTCAATAGTAACCGATATATTTCCTTTTCCTTCTTGTCCGCGTTGTCTCACAGAAATGGTTCCGTTTTTCTCTTCTTCCTCGCCAACAATCAGCATAAACGGATATTTGTTCATCTCCGCTTCTCTAATTTTCTTCCCGATTGTTTCATTTCGGTTGTCAATTAGGGCGCGAATTTCGTGATTTTCTAGCAAATCTAAAACTTTTTTCGCATAATTTTCATATTTCTCACTCAAAGACAAGATTATAGCCTGCTCTGGCATCAACCAAATTGGGAAATTTCCTGCCGTGTGTTCCAATAAAATAGCGATAAAACGTTCCATCGAACCAAAAGGCGCTCGGTGAATCATAACTGGGCGATGTAACTTGTCATCCGCACCTTTATAAGACAATTCAAAACGCTCTGGTAAGTTGTAATCTACCTGAATAGTTCCTAATTGCCAACTTCTGCCTAAAGCATCTTTTACCATGAAATCCAATTTCGGACCATAGAAAGCTGCTTCACCAGCTTCAATCACATAATTTAATCCTTTATCTTTCGCTGCACTGATAATTGCATTTTCTGCTTTTTCCCAGTTTTCAACGCTACCTATATATTTATCCGGATTACTTAAATCACGAACCGAAACCTGAGCTGTAAAGTTTTCAAATCCTAACGAACCAAAAACATATAATACCAAGTCGATTACATTTTTGAACTCAGCATCTAATTGATCTGGTGTACAAAATATATGTGCATCATCCTGAGTAAATCCTCTAACACGAGTCAATCCATGTAATTCACCCGATTGTTCATAACGATAAACCGTTCCAAATTCAGCATAACGCTTTGGTAAATCTTTGTACGACCATGGTCTTGCGTTATAAATCTCACAGTGGTGTGGGCAGTTCATTGGTTTTAACAAGAACTCTTCGCCTTCAGCTGGTGTGTGAATTGGTTGGAAACTATCCGCACCATATTTAGCATAGTGTCCAGAAGTTACATACAAGTCTTTCATTCCAATATGAGGCGTAACTACTTGCTCGTAACCTGCTTTTTTCTGTGCTTTTTTCAAGAATTGCTCTAATCTATCGCGTAAAGCAGCACCTTTTGGTAACCATAACGGTAAGCCTTGACCTACTTTTGGAGAGAAATGGAACAAATCCAATTCTTTTCCTAATTTTCTATGATCGCGACGTTTTGCTTCTTCTAATAATTCTAAGTAATCTGTTAAGTCTTTTTGTTTTGGGAACGAAATACCATAAACACGAGTTAACTGTTTATTTTTTTCATCACCTCTCCAGTAAGCACCCGCAACCGATAAAATTTTCATCGCTTTGATAATTCCTGTATTCGGAATATGACCACCACGACACAAATCAAAGAAGTTGGCATGATCGCAGAACGTAATCGTTCCGTCTTCTAAGTTCGAAATCAACTCAGTTTTATACTCATTATTTTTATAAACTTCCAATGCTTCCGCTTTAGAAACCGAACGCATTTTAAATTCATGTTTCTCTCTTGAAATTTCTAACACACGGTCTTCAATCTTTTTGAAATCCGCATCCGTAATTTTTTTATCACCAAAATCTACGTCGTAATAGAAACCATTATCAATCGCAGGTCCAAGCGTTAATTTAATACCAGGGAAAATTTCTTCCAAAGCTTGTGCCATCACGTGCGAAGTCGAATGCCAAAAAGCTTTCTTACCTTCTTTGTCATTCCAAGTATATAATATAAGTGTACCGTCCGTCGTTAAGGTCGTCGTCGTTTCAATAGTGGTACCATTATAAGAAGCCGAAATCACGTTTCTAGCCAAACCTTCACTAATGCTTTTCGCAACATCCATTGGAGTAACTCCTTGAGCCATCTCCTTAACCGACCCGTCGGGTAAAGTAACTTTTATCATTTTTTAAAATTTATAAGGTGCAAATATAAACCTTTAATAAAATCCATACAATATATATAAGGTATAATGTTAAAAAAGATTTGAAGCAGCCGTTCAGCATTCCATAAAACTCCTAGTCCCGCTGTCCACTATATCCGCGCTAAGGCGTGGGATGCCGTTCCCATCGGGGCTATACAAGACGCTTTGTATTCCAGATAACTATTCCACTGGCTCGCAAAGCGAGCACTAATCCCTCGCGACTGCGAGCAATACTTCCTCGCCATGCGAGCAATTGTCATTCCGTAGAAGAGAAATCC
>NZ_JAMKFA010000022.1 GCF_025499515.1 Flavobacterium odoriferum | reverse complement strand
TCCGAAGGAAAATCCGGAAGTAGCCATTGAAGCAAACCGCTGTTAACTGTAGTTTTAAATTTTATCTAATTTAATAATTAAAGTATCTTTCTTATCAGCGTTCAAAAATTCAGCTTCTGATGAACTATAAAAATTTTCATTAATAACTTTAGTATTGTAACCTTCCTTTGAAAACTCTATTTTATAATCAGTGTTACAACTTGATATTCCACAGCTAAATGATTTTCCAGTATGAAAATAACCTATATCATTAGAAACATCATTTTTATTACCTTGTTCTGATGTCATTTTAACAATTACACATGGAATTCTTTCGCCTGATATTTTATCTATTACTATTCCGTCAGTTCCCACATATTTATCACAAGAAGATAATAAGGCAATAACAGAAAGGCTTAAAATATACAATGTTTTTATTCTCATTTTTTCTAAATTACAGT
>NZ_JAMKFA010000021.1 GCF_025499515.1 Flavobacterium odoriferum | reverse complement strand
TATCACAAGAAGATAATAAGGCAATAACAGAAAGGCTTAAAATATACAATGTTTTTATTCTCATTTTTTCTAAATTACAGTTAACGTTCTGCGGCTTGCTCTCAGTGGCGTTGAACCAACACCAAGCCATTACAAATATAACAAAACATTCCATTCAGCAGCGGATTTTCCGTAGGAAAATCCAGAAGTAGCCATTGAAGCAAACCGCTGTTAGCAGAGGTTATTCTTTCGTCATTAGTTCTGTGTTCGTTGTCCATAGTCCAAAATATGGGTTTTTAGCGTCTATTCGTTTTAGTAAAATTAAGAATGGCTTGTCGAAAACCATTTTTTTAGGTTTTGGCTTTTCGTATTCTTCTTCCATTTCTTCAACTGCAACAGCGATTTCTGCTTCACTTTCAATTTCTGCACCACTTTCGTCTAAAATAAAAGCAGTTCTTTGCCAAGCACGTTCTATTTGAAAATTCTGTTTGTTTGAGTTAAATCTATTACCTTCTAAATTAGTATAATTTGTCTCAATGTTAAAATTGAATTTTGGAATAATTACAATGTCTTCTTCACTGTAATAATATTTCCAATTTACCTTTTTGTTCTTCTTTTCACTCTTCCCGATTTCTGTTAGTTTTTCAATTTCATTCGTCATTTTGGCTATTGATTTGAAATTTTGTTCTGTCTTAAACAAAATGATTTCGTGTTCCTTGTCTTTTGGAAGCAGTTTTATAATAAAGTTGTTGTCGTTTTTATAGTAAATGATTTCTACAATTTTCAGTTGTTCGTAACTGTCAAACCCATTAACGCCAAATGAAGAAACTTTTTGTCCGTCAAAAATCAACTTGTTTGTGAAACTTTGAAGTTTGAGTTCAAATGGTAATGACTTATTAAATTCGGCTCTTGCTTTTATTAAATCATCTTCAACTTCTCCGCTCACTTCATACTCATTGCTTTTTAATACGTTTTTAAAAGAAGTTGAGTTGTCAAGCAGTTTCAAATCAGCATACTTGTCAGAAATTGTTAAAGGTGAATTAATTTGATTTCTTATTTCGTCCCAAGCAAATAGTAAAGTTGCACAATAAACCGAATTATTGTTATTTGAAATTTTATGTTCCAAAGTCGGAATGAATTGCGTGTTTTTATATCCAGATAGTTTTTTCACTTTTGGAAACTTTCTGTCATTCTTACAACTAAATAATGTTGTCAAGATAAGTGTCAATATGATTGCTGTCTGTTTTTTCATAATCTCTGCTAACGTTTCGCGGCTTAAAAATGTGGCGAAAACCAACACCAAGCCTTTACAAATATAACCAAAACTTTAAATTAAACAACTGCGCCATTTCAAAAATTCCCGAAACCAGCCATATTTTTAAACCGCTGTTAAATGCAGTTTTATATTTTCGGAACTTAAAAGACAACGCAACATTTTACCGCAAAGTTTGGTTTTCGGCTTTCCATTGTCACGCAAACTTGATCTGTCGCGCAAAGTTTGGTTTCCCGCAACGTATTTTCAACACAAAGTTATTCGGCAAAGTTCGGTTCAGATTTCACTTATCACGCAAAAGTTTTCGGCAAGTTTTTTTAAAATTATCAAACAGAAAAATAGGAGCGAAGCGTTCAGCGTAAGTTCGGAAAATATATTGCATTTAACGTTCTGAGGCTTGAATTAATGGCGAACCAAAGCACCAAACCATTACAAATATAAGAAAACCATTAAATTAAACAACTGTGCCAATGAGGATTTTCCGCAAGCCCAGCCATTAATGCAAACCGCTGTTAAATGCAGTATTATATTTTCACGAACTGAAAAATCAACGCAACGTTAATCCACAAAGTTTGGTTCGGTTTTCAATTTTTCGCAAAGTTTGGTTTCAGTTTTTGATTTCACAGAGAATTTTCCCAAAAAGGATTTTCAGCACAAAGTTTGGTTTCAGTTTTCCATTATCACGCAAGATTTTTCGATTACAATTTCCATTAATTTTCTTGCGAAAAAACAGGAGCGAAGCGCTATGCGTAAGTTCGGAAAATATATTGCATTTAACGGTCCTTGGCTAGCTGATGTTGTGGTATTTTGATACTAGCCAAACCAAATATACGAATACTTTCGGATTTTCGGAGAAAATTCGGAAGTAGGCTAGCAGCCACAATAACAGCTAACCAATGTTAGCACACGTTTTTTTATTCAATTGGAAATTCGGCTTTTATAAAATTAATTATAACTCCTTGAATTTCCTTTGGACATTTTCGGTTGTTTGAATTATTCTTTTGTAACCATTGCTATGCCAACCAATTAATTCATCAACAGTCAATCCGTCTAAATCAATTTCATACTCTAATAAGTATTTTTGAATAGAATTTTTAAGATTAGAATATTTTTTATCAAACTCCTCGTTTTTGAATGGATTAAAAATTGTCATAATAAATTTTTTAGTTATTGTCTTTCAAATACTGTTGTGAAATTTGGAACAGTTGTCTGCATACTTACATTTCCTGAAATATATTTAGTTTTAAAACGATTTTCACTCATTTCAATTATCTGTGTTTTATATTCAGCAGAAGAACCACTTCCAGCAGGATTTGTAATTGTTAATATTTTGGTATCTGGATTGTATGAATAGTCATAAAAAACAATTTCACTTTGACAAGCGCCAACAGTAGAAGCAGAACCAATCCAAAGAAGTGTATTTAATTCATTATTTGAAGTAAAAGTATAAGAAGGCAATTCTCCATTAGAACAAAGAATTAACAAATTTTCGCCAGTTTCTTTATTCATTGCTGTTACTTTCCAACTTCCGTGTAAATAACTTTCCGAGTTTAGGTTGTTAGAATCATCGCTATTACTACAACTTATTATAATTAAAGAAATAAGAATATTAAATATTTTTTTCATAATCTTGGTTTTAAATGTGTGCTAACGTTTCGCGGCTTGCTTTCAGTGGCGTTGAACCAACACCAAGCCATTACAAATATAACAAAACATTCCATTCAGCAGCGGATTTTCCTACGGAAAATCCGGAAGTAGCCATTGAAGCAAACCGCTGTTGGCAGTAGTTTTTATTTTTTAGTTTTTAAATCTACAAAATCCAAATATTTTTAAAACGAAATATCGTTCTGAAATCTATATTTAATGGTTATTATATGCTTTGTGTTATATTGAAAGTTTTCTTGCTCCGTTTTAATTATTTCTTCGATATTATTATATCGTTTCTAACTTTGGTTTCTTGGGTTTTTTAAAATTTCTTCAAGATTTTCATTACAAACTAAACAACTACTTTCGTAAACCGAAATTTTTCCACATATTTTGCAATCAGTTAAATTTAAGAATAGATTATCTATAAAATCGTAATCTGTACTAGTTAATTTTTCTTTTGGAATGTATTTTAAAAGTCTAAAAAAATTAACATCAGTTTGGGCTTGTAAATATAAATTTTCAGAATCAAAGTTGATTTCTAGTTCAAAATTATTTCCGTATTCGGGAATATTTATATTGATGTTTTTTACTTGATTCCATTCAAAATATTTCAGTTCAAATTTAAAATCATTTATTAAAATGCCATATTTAAAACCACTTTCTGTTATTTCGCTGATTGTATGTTGGTTTTTCATTTTGTTTGTCCAACAACTTTCACATATATTTTCTATCCAATAATCTGTTTGGTCATTAAAAACATTTTCTTGGCTTCCACATCTTGAACATAAACTATTAATGATTTTTTTGTATTTTTCAACAGTACTTTTTAGTTTAATATTATTTGATTCAATATTACAAATAAAATTACCATATTTTTCTTTTGATTTTATAGGAATGTTTAATTCCCAACCATTTAAGATTAACTCAGAAAACATATTTCTTAATTCATTTTGCCAACCTTCATAATTTGTTTTTATAAAAAGCTCAACAAAAAAATCTCTATCATTAAAATCAACTTCTATTTTTCTTTCTTTTAAAATATTTTTTGCAGTTTCTATGTAAATAGTATTATAGTCAAATTTCAAAATAGTTGTTAAATGAATCAAATAATCATCATCACAATTTATTAATTCATCATAATACTGTTTTACTTCATTTGTCATTTTAGTACGATTTTTTTCAAAATTACTGCCAACGTTCTGCGGCTTGCTCTCAGTGGCGTTGAGCCAACACCAAGCCATTACAAATATAACAAAACATTCCATTCAGCAGCGGATTTTCCGAAGGAAAATCCGGAAGTAGCCATTGAAGCAAACCGCTGTTGTACACTGTTTTTTTATTTTCTAATTAAGTCTTGAACTTTTTTAATACCACAACCAATAACAAAAACTCTTGTTCTTATATCGTTAATCCCATTATATGGTATTTTGTCTGTCCAAAATTCAACATTACGTTTTTCAAGTTCGGATTTTATTTTTTCGACTTCATTTTCAGATTTAAACATTCCAATATAATTTCTAATTGAATGTTTGTCCGATTTTATTTTTTCAAGAGCATATTGAACAGCTTCCTTTTCGTTAGCAAAATATTCCAAGACTCTTTTTTCTCCACGTTCAGTATAAAACCATTGGTATAGACCTCCATTTTTTTCAAGTCCACAACCTTCATAAATCGTATTTCCATTTATACTATAATTATTCATAGAGTAACAGTTTTCTTTTAACCATTGTTCTAATTCTAATTCAGTTTTTATTTCAGTTTCGTTCATTTTTAAAATAGTGTACAACGTTCCACGGCTTGTTTTCAGGTGGCGATTTCAGCACCAAGCCATTACAAATATAAACTAATTATTAAATTTTACAACGGCGTTTTCGGATTATCACTTAACCGCCACTTGAAACAAACCGCTGTTGTGCGATGGTGCTTTTAAAATACAACTTTCGATTAAAATTATATACAAAAAAACGTAAAAATTATATATTATGAAAACGATATCATCACAAGAATTGATTAAAAAAGAAATTTTAGAAATATCAAAAGAATTTACCAAAGGATTAGGTATTCCATTAAAAAACAGTACTTGGTTAATTTGCGACCCTTTGAGTGGATATTTAAATGCTTGTGGTTTTAAAAATAAACTACAAAGTTATAACGAGAACGAAGAACATTGTCAAGTATTATTATTAGACTTTGGCTTTGATATTTTAATTCCTGCTGGAAGCGATTTAAATAAAAAAGAAATAACTGATTGGTTTTGGGTTTCTTCTTTGGCGGTTTCGTAGCATCTCGCACAACGTTCTGCGGCTTGATTTCAGTGGCGTTGAATCAACACCAAGCCATTACAAATATAACAAAACATTCCAGTCAGCAGCGGATTTTCCGGAGGAATATCCGGAAGGAGCCATTGAAGCAAACCGCTGTTAGCAAACGTTTTATTCAAAAAATATTTCTTCTAGATTACCGTTTTCGTATGCTTTTAGATATTTTTTTGTTTGAGAACTTATTTTTACATTATTGTTTTTATTACCAATGTATTTTAGAACGATTTTTGCTCCTTCAATTTGTACTTCTTTAACATCAACTTGTTCGCTATATTTTTCACCTTTTTTGGGTTTACATTCTAAATTTCGATTGTAGTTGATTTTTTGGTTTAAACCATAATTAATCATTGCAACTATGTAAAGAAATTGTTGTTTGTCATCATTCGTTAATGATTTGAAAAAATTACCAAATGTTGGAATTCCCATTTCAGTTTCTTTATTCATCCAAAAATTCACTATTTGAGTAGCAGAAATAAATTCTTGAGATTTCAGGTCGACAGGATTTTCAAAAATATAGTTAGTTGCTCTAAAAAGCAATTTTTCATAATTTTTATAATTTACATTTTTGTCTGCTTTCATTACTTCTAAGGAATCAGATAATTGACCAAATAGAGTAATTGGTAATAGAAAGAATAGAAATGTAATTTTTTTCATAATAAGATTTTTAAATGTTTGCTAACGTTCTGAGGCTTGAATTAATGGCGAACCAAAGCACCAAACCATTACAAATATAAGAAAACCATTAAATTAAACAACTGTGCCAATGAGGATTTTCCGCAAGCCCAGCCATTAATGCAAACCGCTGTTAAATGCAGTATTATATTTTCACGAACTGAAAAATCAACGCAACGTTAATCCACAAAGTTTGGTTCGGTTTTCAATTTTTCGCAAAGTTTGGTTTCAGTTTTTGATTTCACAGAGAATTTTCCCAAAAAGGATTTTCAGCACAAAGTTTGGTTTCAGTTTTCCATTATCACGCAAGATTTTTCGATTACAATTTTCATTAATTTTCTTGCAAAAAAATAGGAGCGAAGCGTTCTGCTTAAGTTCGGAAAATATATTGCATTTAACGTTCCCAGGCTTTACGTCTGTTGCGGATTAAGGAAGCCGTAACTTTAGGTTTTGCACTGACTTCAAAGATACTAAACTAACTTTAAATTTAGCCCGAAACCCGCAATAGCGTAAAACCTGTGTTAGCGGTAGTTATTTTAATTTAATTGTTTCTGTGGTTTTTTTAAATTTAGTTAAATAATTTTCAACGTCATTGTATGAACTTGCAACAAATAAAATTGGATTTTTTTCAAATAATATTACCGCTTGATACATTATACCGACTTTGCCTAGATATTGTATTTTAGTTTCTAGAACATAAGCTATTTGATTATTTATCTTTGTTTTAGAAAATATTTTTTTATCGAACTTAATTCCAGTTTTTTCATAATTTGAAATTATATTTTCAAGATATCCTTCAGCATTATATTCATTAAATTCAAATAAAACTTTAAAATGTAGTGAGTTAGTTGTCGGGTTTTGAGCATCACTTTGGCCATTTTCAGTAAACTTTATCATTGTTGCAACCCTTAAATTTGGTGATGTCATTGCGTATTTAAAGTTTGTTATTGTTAGGTCAAAATCAAATCTAGCAAACTCTAATGGATCTAACTGTAAAAACTTGTCGTAATAAATTGATTTAAATATATTTTGTAATGTGTTTCTTCCATTTATATCTTCTGTTTTAAATATACCACCAACGATTACAACAAAAGATTCGTCACCGAATAATAATATTAGTTTAGTTTCTCCTTGTTTCTCTGATGGTCCTTCTAAATATATTGCATCATAGCTATTTAGCTTAATGTTTTTAACTACATCAATTTTCAGTCCTCTTTCATCCAAAGATTTTTTTGTAAAGTATTGGCTATATTCTTTAAAATTTGAAGAGTTGATTTCTAAAATTTGGAAAGATAAATTTTCATCTAGTCGGTAATCTAAAGACTCTTTGAAAAATATAAATTTTTGGGGTATTTTACAATATACCCGTGAACCTGTTATTAAGCTGTGTTGGTCAGTTTTTTCTGTTTGGAGTTCAGCCGGAAAGTTGTTTTGTCCAAATATTTTAAATGTTGAAAATAGAACAAAAAACATTATAACTACTTTATCTTTATTTATCATTGAATTCAAGGTTTTATTTTTATAATTACCGCTAACGTTCCGGCGCTTGGCGAGGTTGCGAACTTCGGAACTTATTATTTTCTGTTAAAGATAAAATTTCTTGCGAAATGTAAACGTGAATTTACTACAAAATTCGCAATCTTGCCAAACGCCTGTTAGCCGTTCGGTTTTTTATAATTCAAAATTGTAACTAACGTCTTTATTGTCATTTTCTGAAATTTTCACTTTTTTTATGTAAATTTTTCCATCACTTTCTAAAATGTCATAACTACCTGTTCTGTTTTTTGACTTTATTAAAACATAGTAAACACCTGGTTTTGCATTTAGTGAATAATTTCCATTTGCATCAACAGTTTTTTTCGGCAAATCGTCATCAAGTTTTAGAAGTTGCATATATAATTCTGTAGAAATTTTTGCGGCTTTTTCTGGAGTTTCAGAATCATATTTTACTAATTCTTTCATATGTCTTTCCATATCTTTTTGAGCATCTTCCATTCCTTTTTTAAAAGTTTCGCTCTGTTCAGCCATTTTCTTTTTGCCTTCAGTCTTTTTATAAGCAGCAGAATATTTTTCGTATCTTTCTAATGATGAAAAATACATTTTTTGGTAAAACTTGCCATAATAAAATTTTTCATAAAGTTTATAATCAAAATTTTTAACTTTTGCACTGTCTATCAAAGTTACAGAAGCACCCAAATCTGGTTTGTTTCCTTGGTATTCATTAAAGTAATATGTAACAACTCCACTAACAGAAGTTTGAGAATAACTTAAAATTGAAAATGAGCATAGAATTAATGCGAAAATAATTTTTTTCATAGTATTGAATTTAGAAAGGAGATATTAAAAATTTATTAAACTCTTTTATTTTGATTTTTATAATGTTCTCAATTTCTGTTTTTGAAAATTTTTCATTTTTTTTTAAAAACTTGTTTGATTTAGAAATTAAACTGTCAGTTAAATCTTTTAAAATTGGAGTAAAGTTTTCTGCATTTTTTTGCATTGCTAATAATCCACCACTATTATCAAAAACGTCAATATATTTCTGTTTATGTTCAACAAAAACAATATTTATTTCCATTTCAATTTCTTCCATTTATTTTTGTTTTAATTTTCGTTTCGTTCCGCCAAACTGACGGCTAATGTTCTGCGGCTTGAATTAATGGCGAGCCAAAGTACCAAAACATTACAAATATAAGAAAACCATTAAATTAAACAACTGTGCCAATGAGGATTTTCCGCAAGCCCAGCCATTAATGCAAACCGCTGTTAAATGCAGTATTATATTTTCACGAACTGAAAAAATCAACGCAACGTTTATCCACAACGTTTGGTTTTCGGTTTTCAAATGTCACGCAAACTTGATTTGTCACGCAAAGTTTGGTTCGGTTTTCAATTTTTCGCAAAGTTTTTTGTTGAGAATTGTCTTTAAATTACTAAAATCCGAGAATTGTCATTGAAGGTTTTCCACAAAGTTTGGTTTCAGTTTTCAATTATCACACAAGATTTTTCGATTACAATTTTCATTAATTTTCTAACGGAAAAATAGGAGCGAAGCGTTCTGCGTAAGTTCGGAAAATATATTGCATTTAACGTTCTGCGGCTTGCTCTCAGTGGCGTTGAGCCAACACCAAGCCATTACAAATATAACAAAACATTCCATTCAGCAGCGGATTTTCCGAAGGAAAATCCGGAAGTAGCCATTGAAGCAAACCGCTGTTGTGCATTCGGTTTTTATCCAATTAGTTGTGGATTAAATGTTAAAATTATTCCCCAAATTGAAATATTAATTCCAAATACAGTCATTAACAAACCAATTATAAATTTTGAACTTGATGATGTTTCTTTCACTATTAAACCTATTTTTTCAATTGGTAATTTCTTTTGAAATAATCTTTTAGATACTAACATAGATTCTTTTACTTCTAAGTCTTCAATATTTTTAATAAAGATTTTGTGTATTCCAAGATTTTCAATTTCAAAACTATAGAATTCGGTTGCTAATCTTCCTTTGTAATGAAATTTGAATTTCAGATTTTTTTCAATAGTATTTAATTTCGTCTCGTTATGGGTAATTTGAGTTTCAAAGTTTACCAAATTATTTGCATAACCTCCACCAACTACAGAAATTGAATACGTACCAATTTTTTGAAAATTTATTTCATTTTCAGTTAGTTTTAATTCGCTAATAATTTCGTTTCTGTAATTTTTTATCAGTGTTTTTATACCAAAAACAAACATAACTAATCCAATTATTCCGATTAGAAGAAATATTATTTGCATTTATTTTAAGAATTTAATTTTAGAGTTTATTTATATTCCGTTTTTTGTCGCTCAAAACTGATGCACAACGTTTCGCGGCTTGCTCTCAGTGGCGTTGAACCAACACCAAGCCATTACAAATATAGCAAAACATTCCATTCAGCAGCGGATTTTCCGTAGGAAAATCCGGAAGTAGCCATTGAAGCAAACTGCTGTTGTAACAAGTTTTTTATTCAGAAAAGTCATAACCATACATAAATTCATTAAGTAAACCTCCCGAGCTTTCTAATCCTACGATATCCATCAGCTCTTCAAAATAAGTACATATTCTTTCCCGATTTTCTGTGTCCAATTCTAAATATATTTTTGAAAATCTATTTAAGCCTTTTTCAATAGCTTTATGGTAATCATTATCAGATGCAATTCCTTTCACCGCAATATTTTGAAAATCTTTAGCTGATTCATTTATCAATTCTGTTAATATCGGTTTCAATTTTTCCTCACCAATTCCAGGATAAAATATTTTCGAATCAGGTAAAAATTTTTCTTTTGAAATAAATTCTTCAAACTTATTCATGGCGGTTATAGGAGTTTTAATTTTATTTTGACCACATGAATAAATTGTAGTCAAAAAGATAAATGAAATAAAAAAAGTTAGCTTTTTCATTTAGTTGGTTATAAAATTTGTTACAACGTTCTGCGGCTTGCTCTCAGTGGCGTTGCACCAACACCAAGCCATTACAAATATAGCAAAACATTCCATTCAGCAGCGGATTTTCCGTAGGAAAATCCGGAAGTAGCCATTGAAGCAAACCGCTGTTGTACCACGTTATTCTTCATAAACACATTCATTCCTCACTTTAACCCCATTTTTCTCAAGTTTCAATTTAAACTCAATCCATTTTCCATCTGTTAATGTTCCAGCTGGATATAATTTTTCTTTGAAATTATTTTCGATAACTCTCAAACAATTCGGCATTTTTCCTTGTGTTTCGAATGTTACTTCTTTGATGTTACTTATTTTATAAATGTCTTGTTTCCAAATAAGGTTATGATTTTTAATAATTAGAAACTCTTTATCTAAACTGAAATAATGCATTAACCAAGAATTAAAATAAAACCAAAAAAAACCGAAGGTTAAAAAGACTATCCAAAAATTAATATTAGTTGGGACTTTACCTTTAGAGAAAACCATAAATAAAACAAATAATATTAAACCCCAAAGACTAATTCCTCTTAAACTTGTCCATTGATTGCCTTTGAAATCTTCAGTTTTTATAAAACGAATTAATTTAGGATCAATTTTATTATTTTCAGGTTTTGAAAATTCTCCCTTTTCAATTACAACTTTTTGAAGAAAATATTTTATTTCCCAACTATTTTGGTACATATCATTAAAAAAATATTTTACAGAATTATCCTTAAATTTAATTCTTGTTCCTTCCATAGGAAAAGTTATTAAATATTTAAAAGGCATTTTACCCGTTAGATATACTTTTTTAATGTCTGAAATTAAATATTCATTTTTATTAAATGTTATTTTATGATTGTCAATTTTTATAGTTGGTGAATTTCTAAAATATTGCCAAACTGTATAAAAAGCCATTAAGATTACGGCAATACCAAATAAAAGCATAAATAAAGTTTTGATTTCTGATTTTCCTTTATTTATTAAGTCAAAATATGTATATATCATAAAAGTTCCTAATGCATTAAAAAATAGAAACGCAAAAGAAATTGATAAGTAAAATTTTAGGAAATTTCGTTTTGTAGTAATCATTGGTTTATAATGTGGTACAACGTTTCCAGGCTTTACGTCTGTTGCGGATTAAGGAAGCCGAAACTTTCGGTTTTGCATTGACTTGAAAGACACAAATCAAACTTTAATTTAAGCCTTAAACCCGCAATAGCGTAAAACCTGTGTTAGCAACAGTAATTTATTTTTTTATTTCTAATTGGATAATTTCTTTTATTTCTTTTGCGCCTGATAAATTAGGATATTTATTTATTACATTATCTAAATCTTTAATCACTTCTGTAAAGACATAATTTGGGTTGTTTTGTTTTTTTATTAATGTTATTGCGTTTATGTATATATCCATCGCTTCAGTTTCACGATTTAATATTAGTAAAGCAAGCCCTTTGTTTGCATTTACCCAACCTAATTGAGAATATTCATTAGCCTTGTCCGAATATTCAATACATTTTTGAAAATCACCATTTTCGAATTGTTTCCATCCTAATCCACCATATAATTCAGCTTTTTTTTCTTCATCTGATTTTTCTACTATAACTTGAGTTTTTACAATAGCAACAACTTCAATAGTTATATTAATTCCATCAAGAGAACTCGGGTTTTTTAATCCTAAAAAGACTGTTCCTTTTGTTATGTCGTTAATTTGTACGATTGCTTGTTTTGTGTTTTGAACAGTACCTTCCATAGTGTAAGAATATGAACCTCCAAAAAGATTTAAATCTTCTTTTGCTAGAAACTTATCAATATTTGCTCTATCACATAAATATATATCTGCTGAATTTGTTCCAGCAGGAATTTCAATTGATTTCATTACTTCTTTAGTAATTCCCGTTGAAGTTAAAGCTGTCCCTATTACATTTGTTTTTGAAGCTAACATTGCTGCAATTTGGGTTGCCAAGTTTAAATTTTTTGTTCCGCTTACACCTGGACTTGTTGTAAAACTATAATACCATTCCACTGTATTTTGTGGTAAGTCAATTTTGATGTATTCTCTCGATTTTCCACCAGCGGCAGATTTCATACCTCCATTTAATGAAATTACTCTAGGTTTTATCAACTGCACTGACTCAAACTTTGTAATTATTTCTTGCGAAAATAAATTTAGACTGATGAATAATATAAAAAATGTAATAAGTTTTCTTTTTTTCATAGTTTTTTCAATTATTGTTGCTAACGTTATGTGGCTTGCTTTCAGTGGCGTTGAACCAACACCAAGCCATTACAAATATAATAAAACATTCCATTCAGCAGTGGATTTTCCGTAGGAAAATCCGGAAGTAGCCATTGAAGCAAACCGCTGTTAGCAAACGGTTTTATATAAATACTCCAATGATTATTGTAATCAACATTATTATTAAAATTATTTTCAAAAATTTAGATAGTTTGTTAACTATTCTTTTGTTTTTTAAATTTTCACCATTTATTTCCCATTTTAAAATTTGAAAAGGTTCAAATTGAGAAAATGAAAATAGTTTTGTAAAGTTTAAATGTCCATGAATATCTGGTTTTTCATTTTTTAGTATTAAGTAGTTAATAAAAGCGATTAAAAAGTATACAAAAATTGAAGCAAAAAATTGAATTCCTAATAAAATATCTAAATCTGTCATTTTAAATTATTAATGTCCAAACAGGAATAAAAGTTAATATTAAAGTAATAATAGATAAAATAATACCAATTTTACCGCTTTTATTTTTTTCGCGCATAGATTTTATTCCAAATAAGATTCCGAGTATGGCTATTCCTACAGCTATTAGTTTGTAAGATTTTCCAGTTGTTACAATTGTCGGTTCTATTAAAGAGCTGCTTTGAATTTTTAAAAATTCTGTTTGGTATAATTCATAAGTTTGATAATTAAACCAAATTATAAAAAGAATTCCTAAAGCTCCTAAAATAATAGATATTGTTCCTGATTTCATTTTTTTCTAAACTGTTTGCTAACGTTCTGCGGCTTGCTTTCAGTGGCGTTGAACCAACACCAAGCCATTACAAATATAACAAAACATTCCATTCAGCAGCGGATTTTCCGCAGGAAAATCCGGAAGTAGCCATTGAAGCAAACCGTTGTTAGCAAACGTATTTTTTAAAATGTTGGATATAATTCATTATTTGAAATGGATTAATATCGTATTGTTCTATTTTTAAAGTTATATTTTGATTTTCATATTTTAAGTTCAATAAAACACCATTTGCAGAAAAAATCAATTTTTCATTGGTAATCTTTGACCAATTCATAATCGCATTATTGTCAATCTTCATTCCAGATTTATCTAATACTATTTTAATATCATTATCTTTTTTTATTCTTTGAAAAAAAAATCCAAATAATAAAAAAAATACACCAAAAAGAGCATATTCAAACTTGATTTGATATGCTGCATAAATAAAAAATAAAATTGAGATTGCAATAAACAAATAATATAAAATATTGAAATACTTTTTATTTGATTTTATTGTCAAACAGTCTTCATATTTATAGTTTTCAAAATAATTTTTATTTTGAGTTTTTAATATACATTCGATTTCTATCCATTTTTGTTTTGATTGTTTTGTAAATAAAAATAAATTAATGTTTTCAAATTTATTTTTACTAATAATGAGATAAAATAAAGCTTGTTCAATTAATTCATGCCCGTTTTCAACTTTTAAAATATTTTTTAGTAACCAATTTGTAGAACTAATAAAATAATAACAAATACATATTAATAGCGATAATAAAAGTGAAATTATGTTATCAATTTTTAAATAATTAAAGACCATAAACATAAAAAAGAATAATAAAATTGCTCCGTAAAAGACAATAATTCTTCCTCTTAAAATTATTTTATCAATATTATTCATTTAGTTTTTTTACGTTTTTTGAACATATGTTTGCTAACGTTCTGTGGCTTGCTTTCAGTGGCGTTGAACCAGCACCAAGCCATTACAAATATAACAAAACATTCCATTCAGCAGCGGATTTTCCGTAGGAAAATCCGGAAGTAGCCATTGAAGCAAACCGCTGTTATCTCTATAATAATTCTGCAAGTATCCTTTTGCACTTAAAGTACTGTATTTATTGACTTTATAAAAAACACTAAAGCAAATTTAAGCATAAAAAAGCATCAAAATACTTGATTTGTTGTACCAATTGTTGTACCTTAGTACTCCGTTGCACTAGAATGAAATGCTAGTAAAATCAATACTTTCACTCGTTTGCACCGCTTTACAAATATAGTATAACATTTCTAATATTCTATAATTATGGCATCCATTAAATTAATACTACGCACCAACCAGAAAGATCAAACAGGTAAAAGCCCTTTGTACATTAGAATTATAAAAGATAGAAAAACGAAATTTATCACTGCCGGACTCAAGCTTAAAGAAAGTGATTGGGATGAAGCAAAGCAGAGAGTTAAGAAAAGCTATCCTAATAGCGCGCGAATGAATGCTGCACTTGCTCAAAAAATTGCCGATGCTGAAGGACAAGTTGCCGACATGGAGCGTAAAGTAAAAACCGTTTCCATTAAAAAACTAAAAGAAGCCATAAAAGGTAAAGAAGTGCCTAATTTCTTCGAGTACTCACGTAAACATTGTGAACGAATTAAAAACAACGTATCAATTTCAACCTATAAAAATTACCATGCCTATTTAGATAAGTTCGAAAAATGGGTAGGAACTAAGGAGGTTTATTTTGATGACATTACAGTTTCATTATTGATGGATTACATGAGTTATCTAAGCAACGAACTAAAAAACGGAAATACAACACAACGTTATTCCATTATGATATTGGCGATTATGTTCAAAGAAGCTATCAAAGAAGATTTAATTCCGGAATACATGTATCCGTTTAGTAAGTTGAAATTAAAGAAAGACCCAAGCAGAAGACAGTTTTTAAAGAAAGAGCAATTCGAAGCGATTATCAATTATAAACTAGATGAAAAATCAAAAGCGAGTGTATATCGTGATATGTTTATCTTTTCAATTTTCGCTGGAGGATTACGATTCAGTGATGTATTAGAATTTCAAGTAAAACACTTCAATGAAGAAGAAAGAAGAATACAAAAAGTAATTCGTAAAACAGGAAGAATGCATCAGTTTAAAATAGGTCAGTTAGCATTGGACATCATCAATAAATACAAAAAGGAAGATGCAGAACAAGACGACTTTATATTTCCTGTAATCACAAATAAAGAGCTGTATTTAAAGAATGATGAATACCGTTATACTTTTATAGAAAGTGCCAATAAAGCAGCTAATTTTCAATTACAGCGCATAGCAAAGAAATTAGAAATTCCAGTAAAAGTAACATTTCACATAAGCCGCCACACCTTTGCAACCAATGCTTTAAACAACGGAATGAGAATTGAGCACGTTTCAAAACTTATGGACCACCGCGATATCAGCACAACCCAGGTATATGCTAAAATCATTTCAGAAGAATTAGACAAAGCGGTTGACAACTACATCTACTAAAACAGAACGAGAGTAATTACTTCAAAAAACTACTCTCGTTTTCTTTTTCGAAGGTAAATTTTACTCTTTTTTACTCTCGAAATCCAAAACCCTAGCAAATACAAGCCTTCGCAAAATTGTTGAAAACTTGTACGAAAAACAACGCAAAACGGTACTGAATTTGTTCTAATTTTAGGCATCCCAAATAGTAAAAAACTTCCAAAATCATATTGAAATTTACTTGAAGTATACCTGAACTTCAAGCAACTAAATCATTTCAAGTCGTGACATTGGAAAAAGTGTAACCAAATAACAAATAATGAACAAATTTAACACCGGCAAAAAACGTGAACTTGAAAGGGCAAAACATCAAAAAATCATTGTTCTCAGAATGGAGAACCATCGACACAGCACAAAGTGCAGCTTCTATTTTTGACATTACTCACGACCAGGAACCCACACTGGAAAACTATTGTATTGCTTTACTCGAAAAAGTATTTACAATCCCACAATCCCAACTACCCGAATTCATTAACTACCAACTCCAACTTGCCCAAGACGGAAATACTTGGTTAAACAAATTCGAAAAATTATTAGCCAACAATGAAGAACTATTCTTTAGCCAAAAGGCACTGAGTAGATTCAACAAATTGTACAACATCATCGAGAAAAAACGAACAGAACTGCAATCTTCGAGCGTAAAAGAAACCAAACAAGTTACTCCAAAAAGGTTAATCAATGCCGAATCGGAAGATCGATATTTTTCATTTTTTGAAATCAAACATCAGGTTGAAAAAATGGAATCGTTCAATGAACAAATCTTGTTTTTAAACGAAGAAATTTTCGAATACCGACAAGCTGACATCATTTCAATAAACAACAAGCTGCAAGCTTATGACCAACAATGCGTTCAATTCATTGAAAAATTACAAACGCTTCGTAAAATGCGTTCAGAAATTGAGAAAGAAAAAGAACTAGAACTGGAGAAAAAACTAACCACTAAAAAACTGAAATTCAACGGAAATCTAAATCAATTAGTAGACATATTCTACCAACTAAGTCGGGAATTATTTGTTGATGGAAAATCATTTATTGATGCTTCCAATGGCGAAATAGTAAATATGATAGTTAACAACTTCATCGATAAAGACAACAACGAAATAAGTCCCCAAACAGTCGAAACCATCCTCAAACCATCACGAGGCGATAAAAGACCTAAGACCCACAAACGAATAGACCTCGATAACTTCCTCTAAAAAATAATAGTCCCTTGGGACCCGATTGGGACTAAGGGACTTTTTTTTACTTCACAATTTTGCTCCATAAACTTTTAAAAACTACGAAAATGGAAGCAATTATTTTAACAAAAGACCAGTACAACGACTTAATGGCAAAATTAGACGCAATTCAAAGCCAACTAAACACCAAGCCAGACCCAAAGAAAGAAACCTTCTTAGACAATCAAGAGTTCATCATGCTCATGAAAATCTCCAAACGCACAGCTCAAACTTGGAGAGATGAAGGTAAAATTTCATTCAGTCAAGTAGGAAGCAAAATCTACTACAAACTTTCTGATGTTGAAAAACTGCTACAAGAACACTACAACAAATCATTCAAAGGAAAATAGTATGAACCAGTGCAACGGAACATGTGAGGTATGTGACTGTAAAACAGGAACAACCACAAAAGCTATTCACTAATCACTTTTCACTAATCACTCAAACATGATAACAATCTTCAAAAACTTCAACGAAGTAATAGAACACAAAACAATTCCCGAAATCCTGCACGAAATCAAAACAGGAAAGTACAGACCAGGGATAACCTATTTGCGTAAATCATTAGCCGAAAACAAACTAGAAGCCTATGAAAAAGCAAAAAAATCATTGCCTGCATTCACACCTTCAGGAAAATTTGTAGGTGGAAGAAAAATGGAATTTCTGGAAGCATACTCCAATTTCATTATCTTAGACATCGATAAATTAAGTCAAACCGATTTACAAAACGCAAAACATAAAGCCAACCAATCCGAATACACCTATGCAAGTTTCATAAGTCCATCAGGCAATGGATTAAAGATTCTAGTAAAAGTAAACACCACAAAAGAAGACCACAAAGAAACCTTTTTGGCAATCCAAAAACACTACGAAACCCTATTAAACCATGAAATAGACAAATCCGGAAAAGACATAACCCGACTATGTTTCTACTCATTCGACGATAACCTCTATCAAAACGAAGCTGCAAAGACATTTGTCACAAAAGAGCAAAATGAAATGCTGTCATCCCGAGCGGAGTCGAGGGGCGAGATGAGTTTGAGCGGAACAGCCTCAAACCAATCTAGTCAAACTGAGCCTGTCGAAGTGCCTCAACCGCCAACTGCGACTGCGACTGCGACTAACAGCGAAGCTGTGTACAATCACTGCATCCGCTTCACCGAAAAAAAAGTGCAATTCGCGACAGGTAGCCGAAATGTATTCGTACACCAACTCGCGTGCAACCTAAACCGAAAAGGCATTTCATTAAACGAAGCACTAAGCTTCATACTAACAGACTTTGGCTATGATGAAAAAGAAGTAACACAAACCATTCACAGCGCCTACGGAAACATTCACGAATTTGGTAAAGATGAAAACTTTGAAACGAAAAGAAACACTAAAAGTAAATCAAAAAACGCTGTCATTCCGAGCCATGCCGAGGAAACTCCTTCGCAGAAGGCTAACATCGATGAAATCGATGATGACAAACCAAAACCAACCCAAATCGACCGATTAGAACTATTCCTATCCACAAGATATGTATTTCGGCACAACATGGTTTCAGGCAAGTTAGAGTTTCAGTATTTCGGCAAAAAGAAATGGCATGTAATGAACGACTTTATAGAAAACTCAATTCTTCGCGAATGTTTAAAAGGAAGAATCAAAACAAACCTTTCTTCTTTGCGAAACCTATTGTATTCCGATTTCTGTGAATTGTACAATCCATTCGAAGATTACTTTTATAATTTACCATCGTATGACGAAAAAACAGACTATATTTTAGAATTGGCAAATACGATAACTACAACAAAACAAGACCTTTGGCAAGAGTGTTTTAAAAAATGGATTGTAGCAATGGTCGGTTGTGTATTGGATGACAAAGTAATCAATCACACAGTTATTGTATTCAGCGGAAAACAAGGATTAGGAAAAACCACTTGGGTAGAAAAACTAGTACCTAGAAATTTAAAAGAGTATTTGTTCTCTGGAACCATAAACCCGAACAACAAAGACACTTTAGTGCAACTTTCAGAATGTATGTTAATCAACCTGGACGAATTAGAAAATCTAAACCGTTCCGAAATTGGAAGCTTAAAAGAAATCATTACAAAGACACAAATCAGAATGAGAAAAGCCTACGGACACAACAACGAAACCATGCCAAGACGCGCATCATTTGCCGGAAGTGTCAACACAGCGCAATTCTTAAACGACAGTACAGGAAGCAGAAGATTTCTTTGTTTTGAAGTAGAAAACATCCAATACCAACACGAAATCAACATTGACAATGTATTATCACAAGCCTTGTATCTATTCAAAACAGGATTTAGATATTGGTTCGACCAAGAAGAAATAAAAAACATCACCGAAAACAACGAACAATACCAACTACGAAGCCCAGAAGAAGAATTGCTTTTAACATGGTTTGAACCTTGCGACAGAGAAAATGCCACACATTATCTAAACGCCTCACAAATAGCAGCAAAACTAGCCGAAAGAGCAAAAATCACCATCACCGATGGAACCATAAACAAAATCGGAAAAGCTTTAAAAAAGCACAATTTCACAAGACTAATGCGAAAAGGAAGTCCAGTCTACGCAGTAAAAGAATTCACCTACGAAGAAGTAGATCAAACTAACCGACAATCCGAAATATAAACTCAAAAAAATTAAAAGTGGTAAACGCAAGTTGCCACTTTTTTTCTGATCACTGATCACCGACCACTGACCACTTCAACAGAGGGTGTAAGGGGTGTAACCAAATTTCCACACAAACATTTTGAGTTTTTTTACTTTTCAAATTTTCTAGCAACATCAGCACAATCAAAAGCAAATCAATAAACTGCTATGTGTAATTTGCACCCAATTCCTCAAATAAATCCGTTTTTTTTATTTCTGAAAAAATAAAAATCTTTTACACGTTTTTTCCCTACACCCTACACCCTGCTTTTTTTTTCTTTAATTTTCATTATTTTTTATTCAAATACGTTTTTCCTCATTTTTCTTTCAATTGCTTTTCACTATATTTACGAATTAATAAACTTACAAAAATACAATGGCCAATTTCGAGCAAACATTCAAAAACATTGACGACTTACTATATAAAGATTCAGGAGCAGATTCAGAAATCGATTATATCGAGCAAACCTCTTGGGTATTGTTTTTAAGATACTTAGATAGTTTTGACAAAAACCGCGAAGACGAAGCCATACTAGAAGGAAAAAACTATACAGCAATCTTAGAACCAAAATTCCAATGGGAAACTTGGGCAGCTCCTAAAAATGAAAAAGGAGAAATCGACATCCACAAAGCACTAATCGGACCCGATTTAGTAAAGTTTGTAGAATTCGAATTATTCCCATACCTAGCAAGTTTCAAAGAAAAACACATCGATAATCCAAAAACCATCGAATATAAAATTGGCGAAATCTTCTCCGAGTTGAGCAACAAAATCAAATCGGGGTATAACATGCGTGAAATCATCAACATGGTCGACGGTTTACCATTTGGAACCAGTGTAGACAAACACGAATTATCGCATTTGTATGAAACCAAGATTAAAAACATGGGTAATGCCGGTCGTAATGGTGGACAATATTATACACCACGACCATTGATTCGTACGATGATTAAAGTAATGAATCCAAAAGTTGGAGAAAAAATATACGATCCTGCTTGTGGTTCTGCAGGTTTCTTGTGTGAAGCGTACGAGTATTTATATGAGAAAATGGAAAAAACAGCTGCCAATTTAGAGCAGTTGCAAGACAATACATTCTTCGGAAAAGAAAAGAAAAACTTAGCCTACATCATTGGAACGATGAACATGATTTTACATGGCATCGAAGCACCAAACATTGTGCACACCAACACCCTTGGCGAAAACATACGTGACATTCAAGAAAAAGACCGTTACGATATCATCCTAGCTAATCCTCCATTTGGAGGAAAAGAACGTATCGAGGTGCAACAAAACTTCGACATCAAAACAGGAGAAACAGCTTTCTTGTTCATGCAACACTTTATTAAGTCATTAAAAGCTGGCGGTCGTGCAGCGGTAGTCATTAAAAATACGTTTTTAAGTAATACTGATAATGCTTCGGTAGCTTTACGCCATCACTTATTAGAAACCTGTAATTTACACACCATTCTCGACATGCCTCAAGGAACGTTCTTAGGGGCAGGAGTTAAAACAGTAGTATTGTTTTTTACGAAAGGCGAACCAACAAAAAACATTTGGTACTATCAATTTGATGCAGGTAGGAACATGGGAAAAACCAACCCATTAAACGATAATGATTTACAAGAGTTTATAGACTTACTAGCTACAAAACCCGAAACTGAAAAATCTTGGAATGTCACACTGAGCGCAGTCGAAGTGTCTAATTACGACCTATCCGTTAAAAACCCAAACAAACCAGAAGAAGTGCCTCTACGTGAACCAGCACTAATTTTAGAAGAAATGCAAACCTTAGACGAGGAAACCAATGAGATTTTAGGAACTTTAAATGAGTTGGTGTAATGAGAAATGATATGAATTGGGAAAATAAAAAATTAGGTGAAGTTTACGATGTAAGAGATGGAACTCATGATTCACCAAAATATATAGAAGTTGGTTATCCATTAGTAACATCAAAAAATCTTAAAAATGGTGAGGTAAATTTTGAAAAAGTAAAATTTATTTCTGATACTGATTTTATTAACATAAATAAAAGAAGTAAGGTTGATAAAGGTGATGTATTATTTGCTATGATTGGAACAATTGGTAATCCAACTTTAATTACAGAAGAACCAAATTATGCTATAAAGAATGTTGCTTTATTTAAAGTAGGAAAAGAACAAAATGGACAATATTTAAAATATTATTTAGAATCAGATAGTGTTGTTTCTAAAATGTTAGAAGATGCAAAAGGGACAACTCAAAAATTTGTAGGATTAGGCTATTTAAGAAGTTTCGAAATCCCAATCCCAACCCTAGAAGAACAAAAAGCCATAGTAGCCAAACTAGACCAAGCTTTTGCAGCCATAGACCAAGCCAAAGCCAACATTGAAAAAAACATCGCCAACGCTAAAGAATTGTTTCAATCTAAATTGAATCAAATTTTTTCTCAAAAAGCTGAGGGTTGGGAGGAAAGAACATTGCAAGAATTATGTGAAAAGATTACTGATGGTAGTCATAATCCACCAAAAGGTGTTGAAAAAAGTAGTTATTTAATGTTAAGTTCAAAAAATGTATTCGATGATTCAATAAATTTTTCCAACCCAAGATATCTTACTAAAGAAGATTTTATATCTGAAAATAAACGAACTGATGTAAAAGAGAACGATGTATTATTAACTATTGTAGGTACAATTGGTAGAGTTGCTGTGGTTCCGAGATTGGATAATTATTTTGTATTGCAGAGAAGTGTTGCAGTTTTAAAACCTATACCTACTGAAATAAACTCAAGATTTTTAAAATATACTTTGAGAAATGCAATTGTTTATTTACAAGAAAATTCAAGAGGGGTAGCACAAAAAGGAATTTATTTAAATCAGTTAAAACAAATAAATCTTTTCATTCCAAATCTATTATTACAGCAACAAATAGTCACACAACTTGATCAATTGCAAGAACAAACCAATTTATTAGTAACCAAATACCAACAAAAACTAGCTAATTTAGAAGAACTCAAAAAAAGTATTTTAGAGAAAGCGTTTAAAGGGGAGTTAGTTTAATTATTATTTAAAACAGATGAAGAACTATTTCAGAGTAATATTAGGTGCTAAAAGTAAATTTGCAAAAGAATGTTATGACAATGGTTTCATAGGAGCTGATTATGGTATAAATCAAGATTTAACCAACGAACTAACAGATAATTGGCGTGATTTTAATGAAAAATTTCGTGATATTTGGTTACAATCTCATCCTGATAAAACTAAAGTTGCAGCAGGTTTAGCATGCGGAATGTTATGGACAATATCGAAAGGATATCAAATTGGAGATATAGTACTTTGTCCTGATGGTAATGGTAATTATTATGTCGGAGAAGTAACTTCGAGTTATAGCTATCATCCAAGTCAAAACTTGCAACATCGAAGACAGGTAAAATGGTATTCTATTTTGATTGAAAGAGCTGCTATGTCTCAGTCTTTGAAAAATTCTACAGGATCAACAGGTACTTCTGCAAACATTACTCAATATGCTGATGAAATAGAAAGTTTAATAGGTAATATTAACAAACCTGTAATTATATCGACAGATAGTACAATTGAAGATACAACTTCCTTTGTATTAGAAAAGCATCTAGAAGATTTTCTAGTTCAAAACTGGAAATCAACGGAACTAGGTAAGAAATATGATATTTATGAAGAAGACGGTGAATTAATAGGACAACAATTTCCAAGTGATACTGGTCCATTAGATATATTAGCAATCAGTAAAGATAAAAAAGAACTTTTGGTGGTCGAATTAAAAAAAGGTAGAGTAAGTGATAATGTGGTAGGACAAATTCAGCGATATATGGGGTTTGTAAAAGAAGAACTAGCTGAACCAGGACAAAAAGTTAAAGGTGTAATAATAGGTTTAGAAGACGATATTAGAATAAAAAGAGCTTTATCAGTTACACAAAATATAGAGTTTTATAAGTATAAAATAAGTTTCAAATTAATCAAGTAAAGATGAGAAACGAATCCGAAACCCGTGCCGAATTAATTGACCCACACTTGCAACAACAAGGCTGGTCTATTGTTCCTGAAAGTAGAATTCGCAGAGAATATCCCATTACAAAAGGTCGCCTTATTGGAAGCGGTAAACGTGCCATGCCTGATAAAGCCGATTACATTCTGCAATTCAACAATCGTAATGTAGCCGTTTTAGAAGCAAAAGCAGAAGGCTGCTACTATACCGAAGGTTTGGCACAAGCTAAAGATTACGCTACTCGTTTAAATTTGAGATATGCCATTTGTACTAATGGTGTAAAATATTACATGGCAGACCTTCAAGGAAATGAAGGAGACATTACAGAAGTACCTACACCAGAACAATTATGGGAAAAGTTGTATGCAGTAGAAAAAAAGAAAGATCCAGAAGCTTTCAATTGGGAACAACGCTTTTTTAATGTACCCTTCGAAACCAAAGGAGGAAGTTGGGAACTACGTTATTACCAACAAAACGCCATCAATAAAGTATTGAAAGCGGTCGCAAACGACCAAAAGAAAATATTAATCACATTAGCAACCGGTACAGGAAAAACAGCCGTAGCTTTTCAAATTGCATGGAAATTATTCCAAGCCAAATGGAACATCAACAAAGATGGAATCCGTAGCCCAAGAATTTTATTCCTTGCCGATAGAAACATTTTAGCAGACCAAGCCTTTAATGCTTTCGGTGCTTTTGAAGATGATGCCTTAGTTCGTATTAAACCTTCAGAAATTAGTAAAAAAGGAAAAGTACCAACAAACGGAAGTATCTTTTTTACCATTTTCCAAACCTTTATGTCAGGTGAAGAACCTAATTTCGGTCAATATCCAAAAGACTTCTTCGACTTTATTATTGTAGACGAATGTCACCGTGGTGGCGCTAATGACGAAAGTACCTGGAGAGCTATTTTGGAATATTTTGAACCTGCAACTCAATTAGGATTAACCGCTACACCAAAACGCGATGTAAACGGCGATACCTACAAATATTTTGGTGAACCAGTTTCTGTGTATTCATTAAAAGAAGGAATCAACGATGGTTTCTTAACACCATTCCGAGTAAAACAAATCCAAACCAATATCGATGAATACCAATTTACTTCAGATGATGATGTAATATCTGGAATGGTAGAAGAAGGAAAAGAATATACAGAAAGCGATTTCAACAGAATCATTACAATAAAAGCCAGAGAAGAATACCGAGTAAAGGAATTTTTGAAAATGATCAATCAAAATCAAAAAACCTTAGTTTTCTGTGCTACACAAGACCATGCTTTAGCGGTAAGAGATTTAATCAACCAACACTGCGAAAGTAAAAACCCAAATTATTGTCAAAGAGTAACAGCAAACGACGGTGAAATAGGAGAAAAACATTTAAGAGATTTCCAAGACAATGAAAAATCGATACCTACAATTCTTACTACCTCACAAAAGTTAAGTACAGGTGTAGATGCTCCCGAAATTCGCAATATTGTTTTAATGCGACCAGTTAACTCTATGATTGAGTTCAAGCAAATTGTAGGACGTGGTACACGTTTATTTGAAGGGAAAGATTACTTCACCATTTACGATTTTGTAAAAGCCTACAAACATTTCAATGACCCAGCTTGGGATGGCGAACCAATAGAACCAGAACCAAAAGAACCTCGAGGACCATTAAAAGAATGTTCAGTTTGCGGTCAAAAACCATGTATTTGTCCAAAACCAGATAAAGAACCATGCGAAATGTGCGGTTACATCGATTGTCGTTGCGACAATCAAAAAGAAATAATCGAAGTAGTATTATCAGATGGAAAAGTTCGTCAGTTACAATCTATGACAACTAGTACTTTTTGGAGTCCAGATGGTAAACCCATTACAGCAACAGAATTCTTAAAAACACTATACGGTTCAATTCCTGATTTATTCAACTCAGAACAAGATTTAAAAACACAATGGAGTGTTCCTTCAACAAGAAAAAGTTTATTAGAAAAACTTTCTGAAAAAGGTTTTACAAAAGAGCAACTATCAGAATTTCAAAAAATCCTGCATGCAGAAAACAGTGACATATACGACGTATTATCTTATGTAGCTTACCAATCAGAAATTCTAGAAAGAGAACAACGAGCTGCTAAAATGAGAGAACATTTCGCAGCGTTAAATGCCAACCACCAAGAATTTTTAGAATTCGTATTAAACCAATACATACTAAACGGAGTGTACGAATTAGACGATGAAAAATTAGGGACATTCCTCCAATTAAAATACAAAACCATCGCTGATGCAAAACCAATCCTTGGAGATTTAAAAACCATCAGAAATAATTTTATAGAGTATCAAAAGTATTTATACGTTTAAATGAAATAAATCAATGAAGAAGGAAATTACTGTCCAAGTTGTAGAAATAAAACCTTGGCTTTCAGAATTACAATGATTTAGATAAAGTGATTTAATTACCTCATTCACCTGCACAAAAACCGTCTTTAGTACAGGTATTCCTAAAACGTTGCTGCCGGTTGCTTCATAGCCTGTCCTGAGCTCAGTCGAAGGGTTAATTAACAATAATAAAAAGAGTAGTTACTGGAAAATTTTTGCAAAAAACAGGTCTATAATGGAAAATGCAATACTATTTTCCACTAAAAAGTACATGTAGTGGAAATCAAAATCAACCAACACTGCATTTATAATGGAAAATTTTTGCAAAAAAACACTCTTTAGTGGAAAATAAGAACTAATTTTGAGTTTCAAAAGCAATTATAATGGAAAATAATATCCCAATCCACTTACAAGAAATCATTTTTGCAACAAGCGATACTGCTTTAAATAGGCAATTAAGTAAATTGGAAAAAGAAGGGCAAATTAAAAAAATTGCACCACGTATCTATTCTTCAAATCTTAATGAATCAGAAGATATAATTATTAAACGAAACATCTTTTCCATTTTGGGTAAGTTGTATCCAGGAGCGGTGTTAAGTCATCGTTCTGCTTTAGAATTTAAACCAACAGCGGCTAATCAAATTTTTGTTACCTATACCTATACCAAAAAAATTGAACTTCCTGGAATCACAATTCGTTTTATGGAAGGAAGCCCTGCAATCGAAGGCGATAACCCATTCGCTGGCGAATTATTTGTAGCGCAACAAGAAAGAGCTTTTCTAGAAAACATGCAAACGTCTCGACAAGTAGGACCAACTTCCAAAACACTTACATTACCCGAAATCGAAAACAAACTAGAACAAATTGTTCAAGTAAAAGGAGAAGAAGGGCTAAATAAATTCAGAGACAAAGCCAGAGAAATAGCAGAAAAACTGGAAATGCAATCGGAGTTTGAAAAACTAAACAAACTAATAAGCGCTTTATTAACAACAAAACCTTCAAAAATACTTACTTCACCAATTGCTGTAGCAAGAGCATTAGGAAATCCATATGACAAACACAGAATAGAGTTGTTTGAAAAATTATTCATAGAATTACAGCAACAACCCTATAAAGACCGAAAAGATATAAATACAGAAACAATTGCGTTTAGAAATTTTGCTTTCTTTGAAGCGTATTTTTCAAATTATATCGAAGGAACTATTTTTGAAATAGAAGAAGCCAAAAGTATCATTCAAACAGAAACACCAATTCCAAATCGTGATGAAGATTCACACGACATTTTAGGAACCTACAAATTAGTAAGCAATCAAAAGGAAATGGCTACAACGCCATCAAATCCAGAGGAATTGTTGAATATTTTACAGTACAGACATCAAATACTTTTAGCAGCTAGAACCTCAAAAAAGCCCGGTCAATTCAAAGATAAAAACAACCGTGCGGGAGAAACACATTTTGTTGACCATACCTTAGTAAGAGGAACTTTAATAAAGGGGTTTGACTATTATCAAGCATTACAAGAACCATTTGCCAAAGCAGCTTACATCATGTTTATGATAAGTGAAATTCACCCATTCTTAGATGGAAACGGTAGAATAGCAAGAGTAATGATGAATGCCGAATTAGTGAAAGCAAACCAAACAAGAATCATAATTCCAACAGTCTACCGCGATGATTATTTGGGAGCATTAAGAAGACTAACAAGAAACGATGATCCAGCAGTGTATATAAGAATGTTACAAAGAGCACAAGAATTCAGCGCAACATTAGTAGCTAGTGAAATGGAAGCATTAGAAAATCAGCTTACCCAAAGCAACGCCTTCAAAGAACACGACGAAGCTAAACTGAAAATTATAACATTTTAACACTCAATGGTTTCCATGAATAAAAGGTCTATGCCAAGATGAAAATAGTAGTATCGGTTGCTTCATTTCGCTAATTTTACTAAAACTAAAAACTTTTGATTATGGAAAATCCTTTTGAGTTAATCATGGAAAGATTAGATAGAATTGAAAAAGCAATATCAAATCTAAAAACAGAAAATAGTATTGTAGCAGAATCCAAACCAATGAATTTGAAAGAAGTGGTTGCCTATATGGGTACTTCTACATCTGCAATTTATAAGTTAACATCAACTGCAGAAATCCCACATTACAAATTAGGTAAAAAGCTATTTTTTAAAAAAGAAGAAATAGATGAATGGATATACGCAAATAAAGTCAAAACAAGACAAGACATAGAAAATGAAGCCAATGAATACATTGCTCGAAAAAGAAATCCTTTCAGATAAACGTAATGCTATTTTGAAATAGGAACGCTTCGCTGAAGTAGTTTCACCCACCCAGTCCATGGTTTATCCTGAACGCAGTAGAAGAATATCCGATTGTCATCAAAACTTTTTACCAAAAATAAAGGATTATATAAATAGATTAAAAAGAGTTAGGTTAGACTTTTTAAAATTAACACTATGTTTTGATTTTTTCCATACTTTTGTAAAGATGATAAAAAAGCAAATCTATATTTACTTTCTTTTTTTAGCTTGTTCGCTACAATTAGGACATAACCTTTTTCCGCATACACATGCAGAAAAACATCATCATCACCATGGAGAAAAACATCATCACCATCATCATGAAGAAGAACATAATGATGACGACAGTTTATCTCATATTTTCTCCCATTTTAATCACCACTCAGATACTTTATCGAACTCTCATGTAGAGGAAGTAACTAAAATTATTAAAAAGGTTTCAAATGAAGTATTGGTATTTGAAATACCTTCAAATTGGAATCTAAACTTTACTATTCACAATAAAAAAGAAGTCGTTCGGAATAAAGAACCACTCATTTTTATTTCACCCCATTTACACTCCTTACAATTTCGTGGCCCGCCCACACTTTTTAGCTAAACTATTCATTATTTGAATTACAGGACACTTATTGCCTATTCTGGGCATTAAGTTATTTTCATATATACTAATTACTAAAAACTAAAACAATGAAGAAAGTATTGCTTTCAATGGCTGCTGTAGCATTTTTATTTACAGCTTGTAACGGTAACAAAACCGAAGAACACGGACATGATCACACAGATGGAACACACCAACACGCTGATGGTGAAGAGCACGCAAATCACGAAACGGATTCAGTTTCTCAAGAAGAATTTACTGTTGGTAAAGATAGTGTTGCTACAGAAGAAGCACACGACCACCAACACGAAAATGGCGAAAAACACGACCATTAATTAATTTCTGATGCCCATGATATCAATCATTATGGGCATCTTCTAAATGATTAAAATATATGAAAATAATAAATAAAATACTGCTATTGAGTTTATTCTTTATAGGATTTACAAGTTGCAATAACAAAGAAGAAGCTGAGCACGAGGCTCATTTAGAACCTTTAGCTTACACCCTTTACACTGAAAATTCAGAACTATTTGTTGAATTTAAACCTTTGATTGTAGGCGAAACTTCAAAGTTTGCAGCCCATTTTACAGTTTTAGGCGAAAACTTCAAAGCTTTGACTGATGCTAAAATTACAGTCAGTTTGATTGTAGATGATAAAGGCATTAAAAATTCAGTTGATACACCAAGTTCTCCTGGTATATTTCGATTGGCTTTAAAACCAAAAACTGCTGGAACAGGAACATTAGTTTTTGACATCGTTACTAAAGATTTTACCGATAAAATTACCATAGAAAATGTGGTGGTCTATCCTGATGAAAAAACAGCTTTAGCCAAACAAGCGCCTCATTCAGAAAGTACAGATGTCTCTTATCTAAAAGAGCAAGCTTGGAAAGTTGAATTTGCTAATCAAGCAATTAAAAAACAAACGTTTAATGATGTAATTAAAACTAGTGGTCAAATTCTTTCTGCTCCTGGAGACGAAATGATTGTTACAGCAAAAGCTAGTGGTGTAGTTGTTTTTTCAGGTAAAAATACCATTGTGGGTTCGGCTGTAAATTCAGGCAACTCACTTTTTACCATTACGGGAGCTGATATGACAGAAAGCAATATTGATGCTTCTGTGAAAGATGCTAAAGCTATTTACTTAAAAGCTAAAGCGGATTATGAGCGTTCTAAATTATTAGTGGCTGACAAAATTGTTTCGGAGAAAGACCATCAACAAGTGAAGCTGCAATTTGAAAATGCACAAACTGCCTACAACACCGTTTCTAAAAATTACAGTGGAAAAGGTCAAAATGTGTTAGCCCCAATGTCGGGTTTCGTTAAAAATATTTTAGTTACAGAAGGACAATTTGTAGCTTCAGGAACTCCGTTAGCCACTATTTCAAAAAACAAAAGATTATTGGTGCAAGCGAATGTTTCTCAAAACTACTTTAGCAGATTATCAAGTATTACATCCGCTAATTTTAAAACACCTCAAAGCGATGTGGTGTACAATACAACTGCATTAAACGGCAGAATTGTTTCTTATGGAAAAAGTGCTTCGGCTTCAATACCATTTATTCCAGTAACTTTTGAAATCAACAATGAAGGACAATTAATTTCAGGTTCTATTATAGAAATTTATCTTAAATCTTCTCCTATTGCAGATGCTTTAGTTGTTCCGGTTTCGGCTTTAATTGAAGAACAAGGAATTTTCTATGTGTATGTGCAAACAGGTGGCGAAAGTTTCCAAAAAAGAGAAGTAAAACTTGGTGCAAGTGATGGCTTAAATGTACAAGTTTTGTCTGGGATAGTTGAAAATGAAAGAGTCGTTACCAAAGGTAGTTATCAAATTAAACTCGCTAGTGCTTCTGGTACAATGCCAGCTCACGGACACGAACATTAATACGTAACTTATGCTAAATAAAATAATTAAATTTTCACTACAGAATCGGTTTTTTGTAGTGATAGCATCAGTTTTACTGCTGATTTTTGGTAGTGTAGTTGCTTCAAGAATGGAAGTAGATGTATTTCCTGATTTGACTGCTCCAACGGTTGTAGTCCTTACAGAAGCTCACGGTATGGCTCCTGAAGAAGTAGAAAAATTAGTTACATTTCCTATTGAAACTTCCGTAAATGGTGCAACTAATGTAAGACGTGTTCGTTCGTCTTCCTCAGCTGGAATCTCTATTGTGTGGGTTGAATTTGAATGGGACACAGATATTTACAAAGCAAGACAAATTGTAAATGAGAAAATTACTGCTGTTGCTGAAAAATTACCTCAAGGTGTTGGAAATCCTACAATGGGTCCACAATCTTCTATCATGGGAGAAATTATGTTGGTCAGTGTAACAGCAGATAAAACATCTCAAATTGATTTAAGAACCATCGCCGATTGGACAATTCGACCACGATTATTAGCAACAGGTGGCGTTTCTCAAGTGGTTGTTATTGGTGGAGAATTCAAGCAATATCAAATATTAGCTTCTCCCCAGAAGATGAATTATTACAACGTTTCACTTAATGAATTATTAAAGGCAAGTCAAGAAGCCAATGGTAATTCTTCAGGTGGTTTTATGAATGAATACAACAATGAATATATTGTTAAAGGAATTGGTAGAACTTCTGATATAAATGAACTTGGGAAATCGGTTATCAAAACGGTTAACGGAAATACGATAAAAATTGAAGATGTTGCTGAAATAAAAATTGGAGCTACTTTAAAAATTGGTGATGGTTCTTTGAAAGGAAAACCTGCTGTGATTATGACAGTTATGAAGCAACCTTCAACCAATACTTTAGAACTTACTGAAACAATTGATGCCTCGATTGCTGATATCCAAAAGAACTTACCAAAAGATGTCCAAATTAATACTAAAATCTTCCGTCAGGCGGATTTTATCAATGCTTCTATTAGTAATATTCAAAAAACATTATTGGAAGGAACTGCTTTTGTAATCATCATTCTGTTTTTATTCTTGATGAATTGGAGAGCTACATTTATATCGTTATTGGCAATTCCAATTTCATTAATTGTTGCGATATTAACTTTAAAATGGCTTGGTTTTACCATTAATACTATGAGTTTAGGAGGTATGGCAATTGCTATTGGTGATTTAGTAGATGATGCCATTATTGATGTAGAAAACGTGTTCAAGCGACTCAAAGAAAATGCCTTAAAACCAAAAGCCGAACAAAAAGACAAAATAACCGTAATTTTTGATGGTTCGTTTGAAATTAGAAGTTCAGTTATTAATGCAACTTTTATTATTATCGTTGCCTTTTTACCGCTGTTCTTTTTATCAGGAATGGAAGGCAAATTATTAGCACCGCTTGGAATTGCATTTATAGTGGCATTATTTGCTTCGTTAATCGTTTCAATTACTCTTACGCCAGTATTAGCAAGTTACTTACTGACTAACGATAAAATGCTTTTAAAACAGCACAAAGAAAGTTGGTTAGTAGAACGTTTGCAAAATGTATATGCTAAGGCTTTGAACAAAGTAATGGAAATGAAAAAAGCAGTACTGATTATTGCCGGTGGATTATTCTTGGTTTCCTTATTAGTAATGAGCCAATTGGGAAGAAGTTTTCTTCCCGAATTTAATGAAGGTTCCTTAGTAATTAGCGCTGTGAGTTTGCCTGGAATTTCATTAGAAGAAAGTAATAAAATCGGTACTCAAGTTGAAAAAGCATTGCTTTCTGTACCTGAAATTAAAATCACCACTCGACGAACAGGAAGAGCCGAATTAGATGAACACGCACAAGGGGTAAACGCAGCAGAAATTGACGCTCCTTTTACTCTTGAAGAAAGAAGTCGTGATGAATTTATGGCTGATGTTCGTGAAAAATTATCAGGAATTACAGGTGCAAATATAACTATTGGGCAACCCATCGGTCACCGTATTGATCATATGTTATCAGGAACTAGAGCGAATATTGCTATCAAAATTTTTGGTAATGATTTGAATAAACTTTTTACGCTTTCCAATGAAATAAAAGCCAAAATTCAGAATGTGGAAGGATTGGTAGATTTGAGTGTGGAGCAACAAGTGGAAATCCCACAAATTCAAATAAAAGCGAAACGTGATGTGTTAAACCAATATGGAATTACAATTGGTCTGTTTAATGAGTTTGTAGATGTAGCTTTTGCAGGTGAAAAAGTATCTGAAATTTATGAAGGTAATAAAACCTTTGACTTGATACTTCGTTTTGATGATGCTAATAAAGGTAAAATCGAGAACATTAAAAACGCGATGATTGATACACACGATGGAAAAAAAATACCGTTGTACTACGTTGCAGATGTAGTAAGCACTTCAGGACCAAATACAATCAATCGTGAAAATGTGCAACGTAAAACGGTGGTTTCTGCCAATGTTTCGGGTCGTGACCAAAAAAGTGTAGTAGCGGATATTCAGAAAATCATAAATGAAGAAGTAAAACTACCTGAAGAATATCATATCGAATATGGCGGACAATTTGAAGCCGAAGCGGAAGCCTCAAAAACATTGGTATTAACTTCACTTATTTCATTATTGGTAATCTTCTTAATTCTATATCAAGAATTTAAAAAGGTTAAAACCGCTTCTATCATTTTGTTGAATTTACCTTTAGCCTTAATTGGCGGTGTTTTCAGTATTTATTTTACGAGTGGCATTTTGAGTATTCCAGCAATTATTGGATTCATTACGTTGTTTGGTGTTGCCACCCGAAATGGAATTCTATTAGTATCCCATTATGAAACGTTAGAAAAAGAAGGATTATCTCTTTATGAAACCGTAATTCAAGGTTCAAAAGACCGTTTAAGTCCCATTTTAATGACCGCACTTACAGCAGGATTGGCTTTAATTCCGTTAGCAATTGCAAGTGATTTACCTGGAAATGAAATTCAAAGTCCAATGGCGAAAGTTATTTTAGGAGGCTTATTGACTTCTACTTTATTGAACATTTTTATTGTTCCAGTAGTGTATTATTTATCTAATCGAAAAAAAGAAACAAATGAAAAATAGTATAATCCTATTTTTAGTAACGATGTCTTTTGGTTTGGGATATGCTCAATCTAATATTGAAAATATCTTAACTGAAATTGCTAAAAACAACAAAACCATACAAGCCAATACGAGCTATTGGAATGCTCAAAAAGTACAATACAAAACGGGCAATTCGTTATACAATCCAACGGTTGAATATGACTATTTAAAAGGAAGTCCAGCCGAAGCAGGAAATCAAACAGATATTATAGTAACGCAATCTTTTGATTTTCCAACAGTGTATGGAAAGAAAAACCAACTAGCAAATCAATTAGGTATTCAAGCCGATTTACAATTGAAAGCGGCTAACCAAGAGTTACTTTTAGAAGCCAAAAAGATTTGTATTGAATTGGTGTACCGAAATAAATTGCAAATTCCTTTAACCAAAAGAAAAGAAGCAACAGAAAAATGGTTGGCACATTTTAAGAAGAAATTGACCACAGGTGACGGCACTATTTTGAATGTAAATAAAGCAGAAATTCAATTGTTAGAAATTAGAAAACAGTTTCAAGACAATGCTTCTACCATCGCAAAACTCAACGAACAACTTACAAGTCTAAACGGAGGAATTGCAATACGCTTAACAGATGTTGGGTATTTTGAAACTCCTGTTATTGCTGACTTTGAAACATTCGTAAAAGAAGTTGAAGCACAAGATTACATTAGAAAAACGTTAGAACAAGAAAAAGTAATTACTCAAAAACAAATTGAAGTAAGCAAAGCATTAGCCTTACCGAAAATGGAAGTTGGGTATCATTACCAAGGCATTTTAGGCCAAACCTATAACGGAATTCATACTGGAGTTGCTTTACCGCTTTGGGAAAGTAAAAACACCGTAAAACTTCAAAAAGCCAAAATGACTTTTGCAGAAAGTGCTTTAAACGATCATAGTAATTTATACTATTATGAAATAAAACAAACTTATGACCGTTATGAAAGTTTGAAAAGTATTTTAACTGAATACGAAAAGATAAATAAATCGGTGGAACCAATACAATTATTGGATAAAGCCTTATCAGCTGGACAAATTTCGGTTTTAGAATATTTTGTAGAATTAAATTATTACAATGACTCGCAAAATTCTTATTTAGAAATAGAAAAGGAATATTATGATGTCATTGCCACACTATTAAAACACAAATTGTAAGTTATTAATTCAAGTAAAGCACCCATTATTTCGAAAGGATTTAATGGGTGTTTTTTATTTGAATCATATTGGTAAATTGAAATTTTAAAAAAAGAAATACATCAATAAAAACAGGAACGCTTCGCTAAGTTATTTGCGCCCACCCAGTCAAACGCTCCCCACCGCACTAGTGGTATTTTGTGTGTTTTTAGCACTTGTTTTCCCCAAAGTAAGTCAATAAAAAAAGGCTCCCTGTTTTCAACTAAAAAGCACAATTCCGTTAACCGTCATCCTGAGCTTGTCGAAGGGCCCTCGCGCACAGTCCGCCTTTTTTTATCCACTTACACCCAATACAAAAACAAACGCTAAAAACACACAAAAACCACTCCCAAGCTATTATTACATAATAAACCTTATAATTCATTCCCAACACCCCACGCAGTCCCCCTGAAAGTTATAAGGGTTATTATGTAAAATATCCGCTCCCAGCCGCACCCACCCGAAGAATAATAGGAACGCTACCGCTAACGTAATTTTCATTGTTTTTTGAAGATGCTTCCCATTTCCAGTTCACGCACACCACTGAACACTAAAAACTGAATACTGAACACTTTCAAAGCATCCTCAAAAATCAAAATACTACAAGAGTGTGTTTTTCTTTTTTCTCATCTTCACAAAGAAACATTGTCAAACCGAGCGTAGTCGAGGTCCTCCAGTAAAAAAAAGAAAACCACACCCTTGTTTAACAGTCCCGATTTAACACCCCTAAATCACCATTTCTTAAGAACATTTGAGGTAAACATTTTTACAAAAAAAAGGATTAAAAAGAAGCCAAAGGTTTGTTCCGGGTATTCAAAAAAGCAAGTTCAAGCCTTCGGTTCCGGATAAAATCTCCACCCATACATTTTCAAAACCACAACATCCACTTAGCGTTTCCACAGACGCATATGGGTAGTATTTTACCCGTAAAACTTGCTTTTTTGAAACCCTCCACAAGGCAAGACGGCTTTCTTTTTTTTCCTTTTTTCTTTTGCAAAAATGTGTGTGGGGCATCTCGGTTTTCAATCACATTTCGGGCAATCACGAAGGAAAGACGAAGGAAGTTAACCTGTTAAATCCTTGTATTATGGACACAATTTTTATCAAAACCCACCAACCTGGGGCGCACTATGCCAAACCGCATTTTTTCGTATTATCAAAAGGACTAAATAGCGGAAAACCTAGCAATGAACCTTTTACAAACAGCTTTGTACTTGTATTTCAAACCGAAGCTCAAAAAGAAGACATTTTTTGGATAGCCATGAGCCTATGGAAATCCAAATTCTGGATGCCTTTTCTTCGTGGTTCGGTTATTCCGTTCTTATCTCTCTATGAATTCAAAAAAGAGTTCAATCCAAAAGCCACCCGATTAATGCGTGAACACGAGCTGCACCATAAAAACATCCAAGCGCTCAAGCTGCTGCAAGAACAAGAAGCTCACCACGCAAAAAACATCCACTTAATCAACGAAATTCGTAACGCCATCTTACTCCGTTACAGAAACAAATAACACAAACCTGGCCCCGATGGGCTAGGTTTTTCCATTTCATCAAATTTCCAAAAATAATCCCTATCCCGAAGCAAAACAATACATAACCGCAATATAAACGCACCAATTAAATAAAATTGGAAAAAGCGATGCAATTGGGTATAAAACCAAAAAAAGCCCCTGAAATAGGAGCTTTTGATTGCAATTTTTAAGCAAATTTAGGTTTATTGAACCCTGTCTTCCTGTGGAACTCTCGGTTCGTCGTCATCTTGTACAGCAGTTTGCGATACTGCCGACAATACACCACCGCCCAAAACCAAATAACCTGCAGCTGCAACTAATCCAGCCGGCAATGCAATTGGTGAAGCGATGATAGTTCCTCCAACGGTTGCCAAGGCTAAACCAATTGTTCTCAATACTTTGAAAAACTTTGGTGTTGGAGCTTTTACTCTTTGAACGATATTCATTTCATTACTTTTCATGTTCGTGATTTTTAAAGATGGATAATTACTCACTTATTTTTTTTAATTGTTTCGCTTTGGTGTTCGTGAATGCAAAGCATTTCTAATTTTTGTACTCGGTGTTCTAAATAATCTACTTTTTGGTTCAGTAAATCACTACTACTTTTAAACTCGGTTTTAATTAATAATGCCATGGTTTTTACTTCAACAAGGTCTTTTTCCATTCTTTTGAAATCTGTGTGCAATTGTTTGATAAAATAGGCTACAACCGATAATAATAAGCTTATTAAACTTCCAAAAAGTACCATTAATTGTGGAGCTTGTTCCATGGCATAACAAGTTTAAAATTGGAAATTGTTTTCGATACTAATCTTGTTTGCTTTGTTCTTTGCTAATGCAACTAACTTAGGATAAATCATTTGGTAAGCCATAACACTTTGCGTAACTCGGTAATCGCCCTGGATAAGTTGGAACCCAAATCCACAAAGCGGACATCCTGCAGTATCTTCAATCGTATTTCCTGTATGGATATACACATAACTGAAATTTGGTAAACCTGTAATTTCAATCATACCTTCATGAACTTTTCCAAATGCTTTTTTGTAGTTGACATTTTTTGCACCCCAAGTATTAAGCTGTAACGAATAGGTTCCAGTAGGTATGGCAGTTTGTTCCTTGATTTTTTCTGTTCGTATTTTATCCTCAAGTAAATAACATTGAAAAACTCCGTTGATATATAATTGGCTTAATGTACTTTGTTTGCCCTGTGCTACGCGAATGATTTTTGTTTCCATGGGAATTGAATTAGTAAGTTAAAACAAAAAATCCCCCAGAGTTGCTGAGGGATTTGTAAGTAGGATTCTTAAAATGCGTCCTCAATTTTCAAGCAGTTACCTGTTGCAAATAAGTAATAGTTTGAACCTACTTTTTGGTAGAACTCAATTCCAATACCTTGAAGAACGGTAACATCAGTTGATGGCGTAATACCATTTGGCAAAGTTGCTGTAATGGTAGTTGCAGTTGCAGGAGCATACAAATCCAAGAAAGTGCTGAATTGAACATCACTCACTTCATTCTGTGCTGTGTCAATAGGATCATAACTATTCGTTACAGCATTGTAAGCAAAGTCACTCACTACAGAAAGCGTGTGAATCAATCTAAAGTGAGTAGCACCTGCAGGAGCATTAATCAAATTCGCTGGATTAAACGCAGGAATTACAAAATCAGCAGTGTTTCTTGCTGGGTCATGCGTAACACTGTAAGGAGCATTGAAAATACCATTTAAGGAAGTGTTTTTGTCAAACTCAAAACCTACCAAGTAATTTCTTTGAGTAGTAATCTCAATTTTGCGATACCCTCTGGCTTCGGTTTGGTCTTCCAAATTGATTTTTTTCATGATAGCTGTTAAACGTCCTGCTACTTGCGTATCAGACATTTGCTTCACGATTTGTGATAAACCAGTTCTAACCGATTTTCCTGCTTTAGCACAAGCACCAAACTCGTTCATGTTCTCACGAGTTCTTTCAAATTCTGGAGCTGATAAAACTTGCTCCCCTGAAGGTCCACCTACCATTCCGGCAAAGTACCCTTCTTGTCCTTTAATTTTAAAGTGGCGAACATCTCCAAGAGTCCCCACATACTTTAAAACGCCTTTCTGTCTAGCCATTTTGTAAAGATTTTAGAAGTTAATATTTAAGTGAAATTTTATACTCAAATATCATTCATTATCTTTGATTTACAATAACTTAAAATACTGAAAATCAATGCAATACAACGCAAAAGCACCCTATTTAGTGGAAACCCATTGGCAAATAGATGAAGTCAAAGATGGGGACAGCATAATCATTAGCAATCTTTTCACTCGTTTGCGAAAAGAGATACGACTATATGGTTTAGATGCACCAGAAGTAAAGTACAATAGAAAGATGAAAGAGGACGAACTGAAAACACGTTTAGCAGCCCAATTTTTAATCCAATTAGGATTAGAAGCCTTGCATTATGTTTTGGAAGTAGCACCGCCTAAAACGGTTGTAACGATAATTACAGAACAGGATAACTTTTACGATTATTGGAACCGACAATTAGGATATGTAATCTTGCCAGGAGGGGAGTGCTTGAATGATTTGCTTTTGATCAATGGATTTGCAAAAGCAACAGACGAATATTATTGTGGACGATTAGCAGAATTTCAAAAAATGAATCGCAAAGCACAACTTAAAAAAAGAGGTATTTACAAGCATGTAAAAAAGTTCTGATTTGTTGTACTTATGTTGTACTAATGGATGTTTGAAAACTAAAAATATCAATAAATATGGTGCTTTACAGGCGTAATGGAGCTAAACCGCTGTTAGCAGAAGTTTTTATTTACCGTACTTTAATTTAAAATCATTAATTTTATCTTCATTTATTTCTCCATTGGAATCTAATACTTTTTCTTTAAGAAGCCAAGTTATGAAATTTTTTATCATATTTTTTACCCCAAAACCTGCAATTCTACCTGTGTTTGAGCTATCGATAATTTTTTTTGAATTAACAAAATAAATAGTCATATAGTCATCACTTTCAAAAGAAGTTCCATTGTCTTTAAATTGAAGATTAATTATTTCGTTTCCTAATTTATCAATTATTGAATATTCTGAATAATTAATTTTTTCAAATTTTAATGTTTCAGTATTATCAACTAATATAGAATTTTTTTTTATTTCCACATTTTGTGCATAACTAAGAGTTGTCATTAAAGTTAAAGATAACCAAATAAATTTTTTCATATGTTTCATTTTTTTTGTTTAAATTTCTGCTAACGTTTTGCAGCTTGGCGAAGTGGCGGTTTTAGAAGCACTTACTTTCAATTTAGCACTAATGTTTATTTGAAAACCAAATGTTCAATTTAGCACTGAACCCGCCATTTTGCCAAACTGCTGTTGTATGCTGTTATTTTTTTCGGTTCATTCTTTTTTTAGCACGTTTGGCTTCTTTTTTGCTTCGTTGCCATTGCCAAATTTTATGTTGTATAATTCCTAAACTAATTATAGAAAACCCTTTTGTTGGTTTTTTTAATTCTTCTGGGATTTTCCATTCAGCATTTTGTTTACTCCAATCTATTCGCTTTTCTCTATCAGTTGGATTATATTTTAAGTTTGACTTTTTAAAGTCGTTATTGTTAAATTTTTCTACAATTCGTTTAAGCAACAAAAAAGTGTCTTTTTCGTAATCCGAAATTTCACTCTCGGATTTTTCAAAGTAATAATCAGGTTCGGATGTCCAAAAAATCAGAGAAGCAGTTCCTTTATCACACTTTTTACTTTCAATTATCCATTTCAGAATTTCAACTCCATCATCCCAATTATAGTTTTCAGCAAGATAATATTGGTCTGTAGAATTTAGCTTTTCAAAAAGTTTAAAGTCAGGTAAATAATTTTCGTCATCGCTATCGAATGAAAATTCAATGAAATTTTCTCGAATAAATTTTTCCTTATATGGTAATATTATCATTTTGTTCGTTTTTCTGCGGTTTTCAAATATAATAGCATACAACGTTCTGAGGCTTGAATTAATGGCGAACCAAAGCACCAAACCTTTACAAATATAGAAAAAACTTTAAATTAAACAACTGTGCCATTGAGGATTTTCCGCAAGCCCAGCCATTAATGCAAACCGCTGTTGTATACAGTGTTGTATTTTCACGAACTGAAAAAAATCAACACAACGTTTATCCACAAAGTTTGGTTCGGTTTTCAATTTTCTGCAAAGTTTTTCGGTTGAGAATTGTCTCTAAATTGCTAAAATCCGAAAATTGTCTTTGAAGGTTTTCCACAAAGTTTAGATTCAGTTTTTCATTATCACGCAAGATTTTTCGATTACAATTTTCATTAATTTTCTTGCGAAAAAATAGGAGCGAAGCGTTCTGCGTAAGTTCGGAAAATACATTGTATACAACGTTTTGCAGCTTCACGAAGTTGCGGATTTTCAACACTTTTGATTACAAATATAGACAAAATTTAGTTTCAAAAATTACCAATTCTGATAAATCCCAAACCCCGCAATTTCGTGAAACGGCTGTTAGCGGAAGATTTCATTTATTTTCACTTTAATGCTATCTCCATAATATTGTAAACCTTCTAAATGGTTTTTGTCAATTTCCATAAAATATTTTGGTTCATTTGCTTCATCAAAAATTTTTCTCCCAAATTTAATTGGTGTTCTTTTGTCTTCTTTTGAATGAATAATTAATATTGGTTTTTTGTTTTTCTTTATCTCTTTTTCTGCTCTTATTCCGTCATATACAACATTTGCCACGAAACCTGCTGTATAAACAGCTTCTTTTCTGTGCGAATAAAACGCTCCTTCAATTATCATTCCTTCAATATCATTTTGTCTGTTTGAACCAACTACAGATGCTAAATGTCCGCCATAGGATTGTCCAAAAATTATCACTTTTTTATTTTTAAAGATTGGATTATTTTTTATAAAATCTAATGCAGAATATGCGTCAGTTAATACATTTTTCCTTGTTGCTTTTCCGTCAGAAAAGCCATAGCCGCTATAATCAAATGTAAATACTTGAAATCCTTTTTCAGTGAGTTGGCTTACCATTTGAAAATGATATCCCAATAAATTTCCGGCACTTCCGTGATAGTGTAAAAAAATTAAGTCTGTTCTTAAATTATTTTTTGGAGATAATAACAAACCAGACAATTTATTACCTGATTTACTTACGAAATCTATTGGTTTAATTTCATAAGTCTTGTTTAATCTCACCGTATCTTTAAATATACAGATTGTCGATTCTAAAGCGTCTCTTTCAATGTGATGTTTTTCGCCATTTATTGCAAATGGAGGCAAATTATTAAAATTCCTATTTTTTTCTAACTTATTAGCTCTATGGAACAAACTACTAAATTGGCAAGAATTTAAAATGTTTAGAAGTATGATTAATAAAATTAAATTCAATATTTTTTTTAACATATCATTTTCTGCGTTTAGTTTTTCAAAATTTTCCGCTAACGTGTCGCGGCTTCAAGAAGTGGCGATGAACCAAGACCAAGCCTTTACAAATATAACTAAAACTTTAAATTAAAAACCTTTCCGATTTCAAATAAATCCCGAGGCTAGCCATTTCTTGAAACCGCTGTTGTGTGATGTTATTCTTCTAAAATTTTATTATAAAAACTATATTGTTCATCAATTAGTGTTAAGGTTGCAATAATCAATAAATTCCATTGTTCACTATTTAATTTAAACTCTTCATGTGAAGATCTAAAATGTACAATTGAATTTCTTAATTTATAAAAATATTTATAATCACTTTGATTTTGAAGATTTGGATTTGATTTTTGAAAATTATCAAATGAATTTTTAGTATTTTGTTTTGCGATACTGAAAATTTTTTCTAATGCGTCTTCTTCTCTTGGTCTCCAACTGGTTATGTTTTCCAATTCGGATGAAAATTCAATAAAATTCAATTTTGTATCAACTCTTTCGTGGAAATCTTTTAAATAATTTATTGGAAATAATCTTTCAACAAGTCTGTATAATTCTAAAAACGAATGTTTAAAATTCGTTGATAGTAAACTATGTAATAATAGATTGTATGAGATGTTTTTTGAACCTACAAGAGATATTTCTGTAAAAGTTTCTAGTACAAATTTATTAAATTCTAAAATTAAGTAATTTGGATTGTTAGAATATATATATACTAAAATTCGATATAAATTTTCATCTTTAAGGATTGAATTTTCTGTAATTTGAAATAGTTTAATTGGTTCTAAATATGACAATATTTCAAAATAATCATGACCTTTGTAATCAGCATCTTTGTGTTGAGACATTATATTATCGTCAAACTCTAGCAAGTTTGCTGTTGGGTTTATTTTCAGTAAACCTTCCGAAATTAATAATGTTATTAGTCCTGAATTTAATTCTGTTACCAGTAATATTGAAGGATCTTCATTAAAATTTTGCATATTTGCTCCAATCACTGCAATGTATTTTAATCCATTAAACTCCAAATTAAATGCTCTAATACTTGGAAGAAAGAATTCAACACCACTTATATTGGTTTCAATCAACCATTTTTTTTCTTCTTCTGTAGTAGAAAAATATCTTCTTCCAGTTTCAGTTTTGATTTGTGATAGCTCAAACAGTTGTTTGCAAATATTATTAAAAGCTTCAATATTTGTTTTAATCATATTCCTCATGATATATTATTTAGTATGATAACCAACAAACATCCATGGAATTAATATTTTTTGCTTCTTCAATTAAAACTTCAAATGATTTTGTAAAAAATTCTCTTTCAAAATCTCCAACTCTCGATGATTTTACAGAAAGTTTTTCACTTAATAAATTTAATGAAAGGAAAGTTCCTAATTGCTCGTTTTCATATTTATGTAATTTTTCTATTATCGTTTCTAAACTTCCGAAAATTTTTATTTTAAGATATTCAATCTCCTCTTGTGTTCTTTCTACTCCAGGTCTTCCATATATACTTTTTGCTATTGCAGTTATAAAACCAACTCTAGCAGGCTGACTTTTAAATAATTCAATTCCATTTGAAAACCTATGTTCATTAATTGGAGACTGATATCTACTAATTTCTATATCAATTAAAGTCAAACTTTTTAATGAATTATAGAAAATATCAGAAAATGTTGGGTTTTCAGTTGCTTCAATAAAGTCTAAACGTGTAAACTCATCGGCTAATCTCTCTTTAGTATCAACTTTTTCTTTTCTACCTCCAAATGCTAGATATAATTCAATTAAATCATTAGCGTGATACTGACCGCCTTTTGTTCTTCTACTTGGTTCATCAACCGTATATACTTCCATTTCAGGAACAGCAACTGATATTTCATTTATCATAGTACTGAACACTGTTTCAATTTGTCTTCTTAAATTCCAAGGAACTTGACCAGTATTTAAAATTAACATTCTGTAAATTAGACTATTTAATTTTGTTGATATCCAAAATTCAACTCTTATTAACTGATGTTGATTTGCTCCTTCATCAATTGCTTCGTTTAATGCTGTAGTTCTTTGCATTCCATCAATAATTGTTAAATTTCCTTCGACAGGAGCATTAATTATATTGATTAAATTTTCTAGGTCTATAGTTGGTATTTCCATAAACTCATCTTTATTAACAATCAATCCTAATACAATTGGAGGTAGGATAGTTCCAGATTTTATATCTTTTACCATTTGTTTCCTTATTCTCATTGCAGAACTTGATTTTAGAGGTTCTCTTTGTCCTTTAATACCTCCTTTTTCTAAATAAATTTTATTTATTAATTCAATGTAATCAATAATTGTCATTTCCACAATCACAGAAAAGCAATTGGTTCTTGTATCTTTAAGTCGAGATATATTATTTAATTGCATATAAGTTTTTTTTAAGTAAAGATTTTATTGATAAAGATAACTAATTATTCTAAAAGAAAAATAAATTTTATTAATTGCACAGTTTTGATATAATATCACACAACGTTTTGCAGCTTGGCGATGTGGCGGATTAAGGAAGCCTAAACTTTCGGTTAAACACTGACTATGCAAGTACAAAACCAACTTTAAATTAAGCCCAAAACCCGCCATATTGCCAAACTGCTGTTAGCAGAAGTTTCTTTATTCATCATTTAATTATTGTGTCATAAATTATTGCAATTATTGATGCTAAAATTCCAAAGGTAAACATTCCTATAATGTATGCGGAAAATGCTTTTAGATAACTAGAAAATTTTCTTTCAAAAACACTTCCAATTGCAAAACTAATATATGCAAAAACTAGCCAATAAATCGCACTACTTAAAATTGGAATTTTGAAATATTTTGAAATAATTGGTTCAATAGATAACAATAACATAGATTCACCGACTACAAAGCAAAGAATAACAATGACTTCATAAAAATTGAATTTATATTTTCTGAAAAAAATATTGGTCCAAAAAGCAACAAATAAAAGCATCAAAATATTTGCATATCCATAATTTCCTTGAATCCAATTAAATATTGTGATAATGCTTGAATTTCCATAAATTTCTTTAAATTTTTCCTCGTTTTCTATTACTATTTGAAGATAATTTACAACTAGAGTATAGATAACGGAGGATAAAATTAAAAATGTTAATGGCTTTGTAAGTTTATTTCTGTTTGTTTTTAGATAAGCGGAAATGTTTTGAGGTGGTCTTAATAACAATTCCTTGAAAGTATATAAAAACCCCTTTTCATAACCAATTAAGTTAAGAAATTCATTTTTCGCATAATTTCTGTCAATTCTGTCAAAGGTAGAATTCTGTCCGCAGTTACTACAAAAATTTCCGATTACAACTTGTCCGCAATTTTGGCAATTTTCGCTCATTTTATTTTAAATTTCTTGAACTTATTTCATTTTTTAATTCTTTTTCAAATTCATTTCTTTTCTGTCCACGGATAAACAGTATAAAAGCAAAGAACAAAGGAAAAAAAGTAAAAAAGGTAAATCCGCTTTTTACTGCGCTATATGCAAAAACCCCTAAAAGTAATCCAATTAATGATGCATTTATTATTTTGTTAGTGTCAAATTTCTTTTTTTCTTGAAGTAATTCTTGGTCATTTAATTCTTTTAGCTTTATTGATTCCATTTCTATAATATAAATTTTTGTTTGTTTGCGGTATTTTTATGAAATTTCTGCTAACGTTCTGCGGCTTGCTCTCAGTGGCGTTACACCAACACCAAGCCATTACAAATATAACAAAACATTCCATTCAGCAGCGGATTTTCCGCAGGAAAATCCGGAAGTAGCCATTGAAGCAAACCGCTGTTGGCAACTGGTTTTTTTAATACAAGAAAGTACATTTTCCTTTCCCTTTTTCAATTTTTATTAATTCATTGGAATCTGAAAATAAAATACAGTTAAAAGAATATATTAATTCGATACCTTTAGAAGGACTTTCAAATTCCCTAATGCTTTCAATTTGAAAATTATTTTCATTAAATGGTGGTTTTCCAAAATCTGTTGATAAATAACTTATTCCTGTATTATTAATTAATTGCGAATAATCAATATAGTTAATTAAGACTTGTGTTGTCAAATTTTTATAATTGTCAACATTCCAATATTCAAGTCTTGTTCTATTGAAAAAAGTATAAAAATCATTGTATTCATTATATTTGAAATAATTATTAGAATTAAGTTTATTTATTGATTCATAGGCTATAAAATTAATAAAAGGTGTTTTTAATTCTTCACTATTCGATATTTTATAAGCAAAATCAAATCGAAGAGAAACAGAATCTTGTAGTGTGTTGTTCACACTTCTTCCAGAGGTAAAAGGCTCAGTACTAACTAAAATTTCTCCGTTAAATTTTCCAATAAAGTAATTGTCATAATTTACTAATGTATCTAATGCAATTGAATAATCATTATCAATGTTTGGATTGAAATCTACAGGTTCATTATCACAAGATAGAATTGAAAATATTAATATTGTTAAATAAATTATTTTTTTCATAGTTATGTTTTTTAACTTGTTGCCAACGTTCTGCGGCTTGCTCTCAGTGGCGTTGCACCAACACCAAGCCATTACAAATATAACAAAACATTCCATTCAGCAGCGGATTTTCCGTAGGAAAATCCAGAAGTAGCCATTGAAGCAAACCGCTGTTGTAAACAGTTTAATTTTCTACGTCGATTGTAATTTCACCATTTAGTTCTATAAATCTATCTTTATCAGGAATTTTAATAAATAGTTTTATTTTATTATCATCGGTTGATTTTGGTTTGAATTGATAATTAAAAAATGTAGAATTATTACTATTTACTTTAATTTTTTTGTTGTCTTCAATTTTATAGAACTCGTATTTCGGTAGTTTATGTCCAAATGGATGAAGTAAAACAGCTATACTATCTTTTTTTCCAACTTTTGATGTTTTATTATGAGGAACACCAACTAAATGTAGGGAATATAAAAAATCTTCCTCAGCTTTCTTTATAGAATCTTTTAGGTTCTTATTTTCCTCTTCAAGTAAAGTAATTTTTTCAGTCAAAATTTTTAATTCTTCCTGTTCGATATCATTTTTATTACAACTTAAAGTAATAATGATTAATGTCGTAAGTAGTATTTTTTTCATAAATTGTTTACAACGTTATGCGGCTTAAAAATGTGGCGAAAATGCAACACCAAGCCTTCACAAATATAGCCAAAACTTTAAATTAAACAACTGCGCCATTTCAAAAATTCCCGAAACCAGCCATATTTTTAAACCGCTGTTGTGTGCTGCATAATATTTTCTGAACTTAAAAAACTCAACGCAAAGTTTTTCGGCAAAGTTCGGATTGTCACGCAAAGCATATTTTCACGCAACGTTTGGTTTCAGTTTTTCATTTCACAACGGATTTTCCCGAAAACGTAATTTCAGCACAAAGTTTATCGACAAAGTTCGGTTCGGTTTTCAACTATCACGCAAAATTTTTCGGTAACAATTTCAATAAATTTCTTTCGGAAAAATAGGAGAGAAGCTTTCGGCGTAAGTTCGGAAAATATGTTGCACACAACGTTTTGCGGCTTGCTCTCAGTGGCGTTGCACCAACACCAAGCCATTACAAATATAACAAAACATTCCATTCAGCAGCGGATTTCCCGTAGGAAAATCCGGAAGTAGCCATTGAAGCAAACCGCTGTTAGCAGCTGGCTTTATTTTTCTAAATGAATTTGAAAGCCAACTCCAATCATAAATGTTTCTTCTCTTAATGTACTATTTAATTTATTAGAAATGTAGTCTAATGATAGTTCTACAGCAACACTACTATTTAAAAAAATTGCCGATCCAGCTTTGAATCCGTATCCATTGTTGTGAAACTTTCCATTATCATTACCATCAACTGTTTTTGAACCACCTTCGTAATAGTTATAATTTCCTTGTAAAAATATGTTTATTCTTTTTTCTGAATTTAAAAAGTAATATCTAACAAAAGGTCCAACTCCAAAATATTGATAGTCTTCAAATATATTGTCATAAGTATAACTTAAACTAATTCCACCAGCTAATTTGTCATAAAAAAAATAACCGATATTCGGTGAAATAGAAAATATAGTTCTGTCATCATAAGGTTTAGTTCCATCTGATAATTTTTCAGTTTTCGTTGTTTTAAAATTACCGCTTCCGCCAACTAACCAATTATTTTTAGTTATTTGGGAATATGATAATGATGTAAAAAACAAAATAATTGTAAAGATTTTCATTTTGGCTTAATTTATTATTCGGTTCTTTAATTTACGTTTTTGCGGTAAGCTTGCTGCTAACGTTAGGTAGCTTAACAATGTAGCGGACTAAATAAGCCTTTCACCTTGTTTTATCACTACACATCAAAGATAAGAAAAAAACTTTAAATTAATCACAAACCCCGCTATATTGTTAAACTGCGGTTGTGTGCTGTTTTTTTTATTCTTTTAAAATTGAATTTATATCTTCTACTTTTCCAAAAACATATATTTCATAATCTTTTTTAATATTTTCGAATTCTCCTTTTCTTCCATATAAATTGAATTTTTCACTTAAATTTCTGTCGCAATAAATCCAAGCCTCATAAGTGTCGCAACAACCCCAAAAATGCACTTTAAAATCATATTCTTTATAAACTTCATGCATTTCTTTTTCATAAAATTCAGTAGATTTTAATTTTCTTTGTTTTTTCGATTTATTGATTTGAATAAAAAAATATCCACTGTATTTTATCCATTCATAACTATTAATATAAGGAATTTGTATATTTTTATTTTCGGATACTTTGTTTATAAAATTACGAGCAGAATTTAAATCTTTTGTTTTAAATCTGTATTCAGAGAATATGTTTTCCGTACTTAAATCTTTAAATGGATTATTTGTAACATTGAAAGCACCTTTAGAACTTACAACTTGATTACATTCTGAATTAAAGTTCACCTGTTCAATGATTTTATTATCTAAAACTATGTAAATTCTATAGTCATAACCACATTTATACATTTGATTAGTTTTTTCGCCTTTCCAAGTGTTAATCAAATTTGAAATTACTGATTTATCAGTTATTAAAGTTTTTTTCGGTTCTAATGAATTTCCGTTTTCGTCAATTTTAAATAATTCATTGAATATATAAAATTCATATTCCTTATTTTTCAAATCTAATTCAGGTAGAACTTGATTTTGAGAAAAAATCTTTACAGTTAAGAGAAAAAATATTAAAATTAAAGTTTTGTTTTTCATATTCATTTTTCATTCGAATTTTGTGGTATAATAGCACACAACGTTCCACGGCTTGTTTTCAGGTGGCAAATTCAGCACCAAG
>NZ_JAMKFA010000020.1 GCF_025499515.1 Flavobacterium odoriferum | reverse complement strand
AGGACCTGTTGCACCATCTAAACCGTTTGCTCCTGCTGGACCTTGGATACCTTGTGGACCCATAGGACCTGTTGCACCATCTAAACCGTTTGCTCCTGCTGGACCTTGGATACCTTGTGGACCCATAGGACCTGTTGCACCATCTAAACCGTTTGCTCCTGCTGGACCTTGAGGACCTGTTAAACCTTGTGGACCTTGAGGACCCATTGGCCCTGCTGGACCAGGTATTGAACTACCTGAAGTTTTCGCATATAAAGCATAAGGGGCACTCAATAATTGGGAAGTTCCAGTTATAGTGTAGGAAGAACCGCCTGTTGGGTCGGTTTCTGTTTTGATGAAATACGGACCATTAGCCCAGTTGATTGTTGTCATGTTTCCTGAAACTACTGCACCTCCACCAATTTCTAAGCTCACTAAACCGTTTGCATTAGAGGTTGGGGTTTGCGTTTCAATATAAACCGCTGTACCTGTAGCCGAACCTTGTAAAATGCTAATTTGCATGCCTACCGGTTGGTTGGTTACTAAATTATTGGTAGTGTTACGCACTACGGCTTGGTAGCTCATTTTTTCTGGAGCTTGGGCAAAAGCTAAACTTCCAATAAATAAAGAAGTAGCTACTATAAGTTTTTTAATATTTTTCATGATTGTATTTAGTTTTTAATGAACTTTTTAGTGGTTTCACCATTTTCTGTACTAACTTTAATAATGTAGATTCCTTTTGAAAGTTCGCTTACATTAATTGTTTCATTGGTGCTTTGTAATAATAATTTACCTTGCAAATCAAATATTTTTACATTTTTGATACTTGCAACATTATTTATTTGCAAGTTTAATACATCGTTTACTGGATTAGGATAGACTACAAATGACGTTTTTTGATAAAAATCATTTGATCCCAAAGTGGTTGATGGAGCGTGTAAACCTATTAAATAAGCAGAAGAATTATCATCGTTATAGGTTGTAAAACCTCCTCCCACTAACACTGTATCATTTGATTGAAGAAAAATAGTGTTAACTGGACCATTAAATCCTGTTCCTGTAACAAATGAAACCTCTTTACTACCATCGGCATTCAAACGAATAATACGATTTTCCGTAATTCCATTATAACCCGTAAAATCACCACCTACTAAAACTTTACCATCGGGTTGCAGTGCGATTGCCCTAACACCATTATTAAAACCTGTACCTGAAACAAACGAAACATCTTTAGTACCATCTGCATTCAAACGAATAATACGATTTTCAGTTACTGTATTGAATGAAGTAAAAATACCTCCTACTAAGATTTTTCCATCGGATTGAACCGCAATTGTTAGAACAGTAGCATTAAAACCTGTACCAGCAACAAACGAAACGTCTTTACTTCCATCGGTATTCAAACGAACGATACGGGTTTCAGTTACTGAGTTGAATGAAGTAAAATTACCTCCTACTACCATTTTTCCATCGGGTTGAAGTACAACTGAAAACACCGTATTATTAAATCCATTTCCAATATTAAACGAAGCATCTTTGCTACCATCTGTATTCAAACGAATTATATAGGAACTAACATCACCATTATAGTTAACGAAATTTCCTCCTACTAAAATTTTACCGTCGGGCTGCATTACTATTGAGTAAACAATATTATTAAATCCTGTTCCTACATTAAACGAAGTGTCAGTACTCCCATCGCTATTCAATCGTATAATGCTATTTGAAGTTAACCCATTATATGTAGTGAAACTTCCTCCTACTAAAATTTTACCATCAGGTTGTAATGCGATTGCCCTAACAGTAGTATTAAATCCAGTTCCTGTAACAAACGAAACATCTTTTGTGCCATCAGTATTCAAACGAATAATATAGTTTTCAATAAGACCTTTGTACGTAACAAACAAACCGCCGACTAAAACTTTACCATCGGGTTGCTTTACAGTTGTTGAGATCGAATTATTAAATCCTAATCCAGTATTAAACGATGCGTCATTACTACCATCAGTATTTAAACGAATAATTCGACCTAAACTAAGTCCGTTGTATGATATGAAAACTCCACCAATTAAAATTTTACCATCCGATTGAATTGCAACTTGAGCTGTAGCGTCATTAAAACCTGTTCCTAAATTAAACGAAGCGTCTTTTGTGCCATCAGTATTTAATCGAATGATACGATTTTCAGTAATTCCTTGATATGAAGTGAAAAGCCCTACTACCATAATTTTACCATCAGGTTGAAGTGCAACACGATTTACAGTACCATTAAACCCTGTTCCTGTACTAAAAGAAGTATCTTTTGTGCCATCTGCATTCAAACGAACGAGACGATTTTCAGTAGCACCTTTATAAGTAACAAATTGACCTCCAACTAAAACTTTACCATCTGGTTGCACTACTAATGAATTTGTAGAAGTACTAAACCCTGTTCCAACATTGAATGAAGCATCTTCGCTACCATCTACATTCAAACGAATAATATAGTTTTTTCCAGTTGCACCGTTAAATATAAAAAAACCCCCTCCTACTAAAACTTTACCATCGGGTTGTTGTGCAACTGCATTTATACTACCGTTAAAACCTGTTCCTACAGCAAATGATGCATCTTTTGTACCATCTGCATTCAAACGAATGATACGGCTTTCAGTTACTCCATTATATGAAGTAAAATCTCCTCCTACTATAATTTTACCATCAGATTGTAATGTAATTACTCTAACTGTACTACCAAACCCTGTTCCTGTTGCAAATGAGGCGTCTTTACTACCATCAGCATTCAAACGAATAATACGATTTTCAGTAACTCCATTGTAGGAAGTGAAACTACCTCCTACTAAGATTTTACCATCGGATAGTAGTACCATTGTTTGAACTTGAGCATCAAAACCTGTTCCTATATCAAACGAAGCGTCTTTTGTGCCATCTGCATTCAAACGAACGAGACGATTTTCAGTAGCACCTTTATAAGTAGTAAAACTACCTCCTACTACTATTTTACCATCAGGTTGAACAACGGTAGAAAATACAGCACTATTAAAACCTTTAGCGGTTCCAAAACTTTGAACAATGTCACCTGGAGTTTGAGCTTGGGTAAATGCACTTATGAAAAGTGTTATTGCCCACATTAATTGTGTAATTTTTTTCATGATTAATTCTCTTTTTTAATGATTTTAAACGTTTTCACTTCTTTGTTGTTGCTTACCACTTTTAACATAAAAATAGCTGCTGGTAAGCGTTCCATTTGAATGGAAGAAGTTTCGGCAGTAATTTTTTCATTTAAAATCATTCTTCCATTTAAGTCAAACAATTGATACGAAAGATTTGCGAAATCTGTATTTCGCACTTCAAGTTGTAACCAGTTGGTTGTTGGATTTGGATACACCGCTAATTGCAGGTTAATATTAAAATTCTCTGCACCTAACACAGTTTGAATTTCAAAAGGTTGTTGCACACCTTGTGCTACTGAACCCGTGGTTCCTGTGTTAGTCGTGTAAACCACTTGTCCTACTGTATAGCTAACGTTTCCGTTTGTACCAGAGGCGTTACCTCCTGAAGTAGCTACGACTTCTTGCGCTTGTGTTTGAAAAGCTCCCAGTAAAAGTGTGGCAATGAGTAATTTTTTAATTTTCATTTGATTCATAATTAGTTAATTAAAAAAAAAATAATATGGTATAAATTATACCTGTGTATAAAATAAATAATAGAATTTCTAAACGATATTTTTCTATGTTTTTCAAGGTTATTGTTTAATCAATTTTACTGTTTGTGTTTGGTTGTTTTCGGTGGTGATTTTAGCAAAATAAATGCCTGCTGTAAAACCATTTAAGTCTACCATTGTAGTACCAACAGTAGCTTTTTGTGTTGTAATTTGATTTCCTAAAATATCGAATATCTCAATAGTAGTAGAACCTTCATTTTCAATGTTAAAAATTCCGTTTGAGGGGTTTGGATAAACGCTTATTTTTTCTTGTTCAAATAATTCAGAACTTAAATTTGCTTGTACATTAACAGTCCAATCCTCTGCATCTGCTCCTGAAATAGAAGTATTGTCTTGAAAATAATTCCCTAAAGCATATGGGTTTGTATTATTTCTACCAAATAAGAATAATGGTATATTATCTGTAGTTTCAAAAACCTCCCAACGATAGGTTGTATTTGCAGTTAATGTAAGGTTTGCAGTTGTAAAATCAGCCGTAATAGTCGCACCATTAAACCATTGGTCTGTGTTTGAAGCTCCATTTATAGTTGCTGTTGCTATGATAGCACCGGCATTATCTCTTAAACGAACTCCAACAAAAACATTCTGACCTCTCAAATCATCGACATTAGGGTTTGTAGGATTAAAAACAATTGTGCTCAACAAACCTGTGCATGTAACTTGAAAAGTTTGCCCTGTTCGTAAGGCTTCGGTAAATATGGTATTGTTACCGTTATATCCTGTTGTGCATTGTGCTGTAATGTTGTTGACTGAGACCAGTATCAAAAAAAATAATGTAATTGTTTTGTTCATAGTTTTAAAATTATATTAGTTGAAATGTTTTAGAATATCAACATCTTGAAAAGTTGTTATTCCGTTTTTATAATTGTTTTGAAAATATCTTCTTAAATCAGACTGAGCAAATTGACCAATTTCTTTAGAACTTGGATATCTCTTTATTTGATCATTTTCATATTTTGGAACAGTAACTGCTACCAATAAAAAATCAAACGAATGTACTTCTGATTGAAGTTTTGAATCTTGAGCAATAATAGTATCTAAATTAATGGTACCAATTTTGTTTCCTTCTGTATGAAGTATGCAAGCATTATCATCTTCAAAACCCTCAAATTGAGAAAGCCATTTTTTACTTCCTAATTTCTCCTTCCATAAATTAAAAATTTCATCGCTGAATGGTTTATTGTCACGAATAAATTTTGGGCTAACGTAGATAGAAACGCCACCCCACTTTTTTCTAAAAAAAGTATTTTCGTTTAAAAAAATTCCTTCTGCAATAGAAAGTTGCTTGACACATTCCTTGATATCTTCAATAGTATTTACTTCAGTTTTGAAAGGGCACAAAAAAGCTGTTCCATAATTTTTTAAATCTTTATTACCTAATGATAAAACCATAGTATAAAGTGGAAATATTGCTTTGTTATTAGTATTCAAATAATAGCTTCCATCATTTTTTCTATTTTGTATATTCGTTTTAATTTCGTAACCACTATGTGTAGCATTATTAATCTGAACAGGAAATTCATTGTTTTCAGAATATCTTCCATATCGTATGGGAAACTTAATGGGAATATAATTTTCTTTAGGTTTTAGATAATTATCTCTCCATTCCTTTCTCACAGGTTTCCATGGTTCGTGAGTAGAACCATCTTGCCAAAGCAGAGAACCAATAATAACGACTCCTCCTTTCATTTGTGTTAGATTATTGATATTTATAAATAAAATACAGTGCTAAATATGGTGGGATTACGTTGAATTGTTCACCTTTTCCTGTATTTCCAATTGTAACGATATGAGTATGACTTCCAGCTTCTTCAACATAATCTTCTGTTGACTTTCCAGAATCATTCCCACCATAGACATAACCTTGTGTAACATTTACAGTAGCTCCTCTCATACCAATTTTATGTTTGTGATTACCATTCTCACTAACTGTTGCAGTATGAGAGTGTGTTGGGATATTTTGCTCTGTAATATGAGTATTAAAACCTTCCTTATGATCTCCCTTACTAAAAGAATACCACTTGTCATTATCCTTAATACTCATGTTGTTTATACCAATGGGGAATTTACCTCTTAAATCAGGTGAGCCATTGCCTCCATCACAGATACACCAACCTTTCGGAACGTTAGTATCTTCACCGTACCACATTATTACAGATCCTTTAGGCAAGCTGTCTACATAAATTGAAATTGAATTATTCTCCATATTAAAATTTTTTAAAAAATTTATCGTAATATTTTTTTGTTTTTTTATCCATTTTCCAGAACTATTATGTACTTAGATGAGTCCTCATCTAAGTACGTTAAAAACTAATTTTTAGTTTTTTATTAACATTTGTTTTTTTCTTTTTGTTTTAATACTTGCATTACTTCTTTAATATTTTCATCTGTTAAAGGAATATCATTTTGAATACATGTGTAAATCGCTTCATTTCTTTTAATGGAGAAAAGACGGAAATAATTTTTAATACGTTCTAAAATTTTCATTTGTATTTTGTTTGCTACAAAGTTGAGCAAGACTTGTATTAAAATCTAATTTTGTTCGGGTAGTTAACGGGTAGTTTTTACGACTACCCAATGGGTAGTTTTATTCAAATAATTGATAATCAATATTTTAAAATGAAAACTTATTTTCACAATTAATAGTTCATTTTTTATCTTTGAGAAAATTTTTAGGTATGATAAAAAAGCATTTCCCCTTATTGCTTTTAATTTTGTTTGTATTTACTCAATCTTTTGGGCAATCTGAAAAACTCAAAAAATTAGAAAACCAAATCAAAACGTTTAATGATAATTTGCAATATGAAAAATCTATAGCAATTTTATCAGAAATTACCAATAGTGAAGATGCTACTCACTATGATAAATATTATGCTTATTTATTAAAATCTTATACATACAAGAGATTGTTTAATTACAATAGAGCTCTTTATAAATTAGATTTAGCCCTTGCCGAAGGCTTGCAAAGTGACCACAAAGAAGAGGTTAAAAACACCATTGATGCTGAAAAATGTTTTGTCTATTTTGACACACAAGATTATCCAAAAGCAGAAGCTTTAATAGTTCATCTAAGAAAAATAAATTTTAAACATTTATCAATTCCCACACAATCTTGGATTATTATGCAAGATGGTTATATTAAAATGTTAAACAAAGACTATGCAAAATCAGAACAATTACTAAATGAAGCAGCAGCATTAGTTAAAGCAAATTCTCCTGAGAATTTACCCAATATTTATGGTAAAAAAATGGAGCTTTATAATAAAATGGAGCTTTTTGAAAAGCGTGATACTGCTTTTAAAGAAGGTTTATTATTAGCAAAAAAATACAATAAGGTAAAATATGAAATGTATTTATACCAAGTGATGCGAAACATATTACAAGAAAATGAAGATTATAAAAATGCTTTTTTTACACAAAAAAAATATGATTCCATTGTAAAATATTACAATGCAACCGATGCCAATGGAAAGTTAGAATTAGCTGAAAAAAAATTAGAAGACGAGAATAGACAGCTAAAAGAACAAAATGAAAAATATATAGATTACATATTATATGGTGTTATTATATCATTACTTCTTCTATTGTATTTTGCCTTTAGATTATACCAATCAAATATGGCAAAAAGAATTTTAGTTGAAAAAGAGAACACAAGAATTCACAATGAAATTGAACGTTTAACCCAAGCATTAGACGAAAAAGGAAATGCAACTTTAAATTTATCAAACTATAATTTAACCGATCGTCAAAAAGAAATTATTGAACTTATTCGTTCTGGTTTAACCAATAAAGAAATTGCTACCAAACTTTTTATATCTGAAAACACCGTAAAATATCACTTAAAAATTATTTATGAAATTTTAGATATAGATCATCGTTCGGCTATACGATAATTTCTTAATCTACATTAAGTGCTTTCAGAATCTTCTGGTTGTAAATTTGTATCATAATAATTACTAAATTTATACATTATGAAAAATATCGTTTTACACAAAGCAGATTCAAGAGGCCATGCAGATCATGGATGGTTAAATGCGTATCATAGTTTTAGTTTTGCAAGTTGGTACAATCCAGAAAGAGTTCAATTTGGCATGTTGCGCGTTTTAAACGACGATACAGTTGCAGCAGGAATGGGTTTTGGAACACATCCACACGATAATATGGAAATTATTACAATTCCGCTTGAAGGTGATTTAGCACACAAAGACAGTATGGGAAATGCCGCAACCATCAAAACAGGTGATGTACAAGTTATGAGTGCTGGAACAGGAATTCAACATAGCGAGTTTAATCCAAATCATGACCAACACACAAAATTGTTTCAAATTTGGTTATTTCCAAAGTACAGAAATGTGGAACCTCGTTATCAACAAATTACTTTAGACCAATCATCACAAAAAAATAATTTTGCTCAAATTTTATCTCCAAATGCAGACGATGAAGGAGTTTGGATTCATCAAGATGCTTGGTTTTATTTGAGTGATTTTGACAACGGTTTTTCAAAAAAATTAAATTTGAAAAAAGAAGGAAACGGATTTTACATCATGAACATTGAAGGTGAAATTGAAGTAAATGGAGAAAAATTAGAAAGAAGAGACGCAATCGGAATTTGGGCAACCAATGAAATTGAAATCAAAGCGAATTCTAATGCTAAATTTTTAGTAATAGAAATTCCGATGGAACAATAAATTAATTATTTCAACATTCAAAATTCCTTGTTGAATGTTCCAAGTTTAAAATGTTGAATATTCAATTTTGAATAACGAATGTTGAAATTTAAAAACCATAATTATGACCGAAGAAGTGCATCTTAGAATAAACGACAACAAAGGTGCTTTTTACATTGAAGTAGAAGGCAAACAAGAAGCTATGATGACATTTGTTTTTGCTGGCGAAGATAAAATCATCATTGACCATACCGAAGTGAATCCAGGAAACGAAGGAAAAGGTTTTGGTAAAAAAATGGTAACCAAAGCTGTGGAATTTGCAAGAGAAAAAGGAATTAAAATCTTGCCTTTGTGTCCGTTTGCGAAAAATGTTTTTGATAAAACTCCTGAATTTAGAGACGTATTATAAATTTTAAACGAAGTAATCATGGATCCAAAAGACATTAAAAAAGAATATACAAATGGTGAAGTAACCATTGTATGGCAGTCTGGAAAATGTACACATTCTGCTAATTGCGTTAAGAACAATCCAGATGTTTTTAAACCAAAAGAACAACCTTGGATTACACCTGATAATTCAACCACAGAAAAAATTATTGAAACCGTTAACAAATGCCCTTCTGGAGCATTAACGTATTATTTAAACGAAAAATAAAATGACTGAATTCACCGTTACTGTTAATGCTTCACTCGAAAAAGTTTGGAGTCATTTACTCAATAAAATTGAACATCCTGAAAATTTTGTTCCAGGGGTTAGTGATGTGATTATTTCTGAAAAAAACACAGAATTTGTAATAAGACAAATGACTGTAACAACTCCAGAAACAACTACCATTCTAAAAGAAAAAATTACTTTCATTCCTTATAAAGTTAGATTTCTACTTTTAGAACATCCAACGATGGAAGGATATGTAGATAATGATGCAAAATTTGTTTCGGAGGAAGAAACCGAAATGACTTTTACTACAAATTGGAACGATAAAACATCTAAAGCAGCCATTGGAAATCTAGAATTATTAAAAAGTGCTGTTTTAAAAACAAAAAAGTATATAGAAGAAAATTAATGAATCAATCGCCTAAATGGAAATTTGCCATCATGGTTTGGTTGGCCATTTATCCAGCCATAACTCTTTTAACCTACTTAATTGGAGATTACATTAAAAACTTACCATTACCATTAAAAACATTAATCATGACTGGAATTTTGGTTCCACTAATGATTTTTGTTTTATTACCAATATTAAGAAAAGTAATGGGGAATTGGTTAAACAAATAAATACATGAAAAAAATTATCGCTTTCGGAGCTTCATCAAGCAAGAATTCTATCAACAAACAATTGGCAACTTATACAGCCAATCAATTTGAAAATTCAACAGTAGAAGTTTTAGATTTGAATGCTTATGAAATGCCAATATATTCTGTTGATAACGAAAAAGAAAATGGAATTCCACAATTAGCGCAAGATTTTTATGCTAAAATAGGAAGTGCCGATTTCATTGTGATTTCGTTTGCCGAACATAATGGGAATTTTTCGTCAGCATTTAAAAATATCTTAGATTGGGCTTCTCGAATAAATGCTAAAACTTTTCAAGAAAAACCAATGTTGTTATTAGCAACTTCTCCTGGTGCTCGTGGTGGAAGTTCGGTTTTAGATATTGCTACAAAACGATTTCCGTTTCAAGGCGGAATTGTAAAAGGTAGTTTTTCGTTACCTAGTTTCAACGATAATTTTGATGTTGAAAAAGGAATCACAAATGAAGATTTGAAAAATCAATTATTGGAAATTGTAAATTCAATCGAATTATAATAAAAATGTTATTTTTGCTATTCAAGAAAAACTTGAAACATTAAACTTGAAACAAAATTTATGAAAGCATACGTATTTCCAGGTCAAGGAGCACAATTCTCAGGAATGGGAAAAGATTTATATGAAAATTCAGCAGTAGCAAAAGAATTATTCGAAAAAGCGAATGAAATTTTAGGTTTTAGAATTACAGATATCATGTTTGAAGGAACAGCTGAAGAATTAAAAGAGACTAAAGTTACACAGCCAGCTGTTTTCTTGCACTCAGTAATTTTGGCAAAAACGTTAGATAACTTTAAACCTGAAATGGTTGCCGGACATTCGTTAGGTGAATTTTCTGCTTTAGTTGCCAATGGTGCTTTATCATTTGAAGACGGGTTAAAATTGGTTTCGCAAAGAGCAATTGCTATGCAAAAAGCGTGTGAAATTAAACCTTCAACAATGGCTGCTGTTTTAAACTTAGACGACAAAATTGTAGAAGATATTTGTGCTTCTATTGATGGCATTGTGGTAGCTGCAAATTACAACTGTCCGGGTCAATTAGTAATTTCTGGAGAATACAAAGCAGTGGAATTAGCTTGCGAAAAAATGAAAGAAGCTGGTGCAAAACGTGCTTTGATTTTACCTGTTGGTGGTGCTTTTCACTCACCAATGATGGAACCAGCAAGAGAAGAATTAGCTGCAGCGATTGAAGCAACTACTTTTTCAGCTCCAATTTGTCCAGTGTATCAAAATGTTACTGCAAGTGCGGTTTCTGATGCAGATGAAATTAAGAAAAACTTAATCATTCAACTAACTGCTCCTGTAAAATGGACACAATCAGTACAACAAATGATTAAAGATGGCGCAACGAGTTTCACAGAAGTTGGTCCAGGAAAAGTATTAGTAGGATTAGTAAATAAAATTGATAAAGAAGTCGAAACGATTTCGGCATAACCTATTTTGAAAGGAGTTAGAGAAGCGTACTACAAAGATTTATGGGATGTAATTCATTCCACGTTTTCCGAATTTGGAGAACACAAAATCATGAAAAAAAGTGCCTCATTAGCTTATACAACCGTATTTTCAATGGCTCCACTACTTATGGTTTTACTATATGTAGTGGGGCTTTTTTTTGGAACCGATGCAATTGAAGGTGAAATATTTCTTCAAATCAAAGATTTTTTAGGTGAAAAAGCCGCTATTCAATTGCAAGAAATGATTAAAAATATTGCCATTTCTAACAAAAGTGGATTTCCTGCACTCATTGGAATCGTAACTTTATTAATAGGAGCAACTTCTGTTTTTGCTGAAATTCAAGATTCTATTAATTCTATTTGGGGAATTCGACTCAAGAAACGTTCTAGTTTTTGGTTATACTTCAAATCAAGACTACTTTCTTTTGGTGTAATTGGAAGTTTGGGATTTATTTTATTGGCTTCTTTAGGATTATCTGCCATTTTAGATTCATTGAACCAAAAGTTATTTGCCCATTTTTCTGAAGCGGCTGTTTATTCGGTTTACATCGGACAAACATTGGTAACATTAACAGTGATAACATTACTTTTTGCAGTAATTTTCAAAATATTACCTGATGCCAACATTACTTGGAAGCAAGTTAGAGTATCTTCAATTACAACCGCTTTACTTTTTATGTTTGGGAAATTTTTAATTTCATTTTACATTTCTCAATCGTCTTTAGGAACCATTTATGGAGCTGCGGGATCATTAGTAATTATTATGGTTTGGGTTTATTATTCTTCTGTCATTTTATATTTAGGAGCGCTATTTGCAAAGTGCTATGCAATTGAATTTGGAAGTTCTATTAAACCTTCAAAATATGCAGAAATAATTCATGTAGTAGAATTAAAATTAGAAGCTACTACATTACAAGATGCCAAGGAAGAAGTAGAAGAGTTTAAGAAAAACAACGATATTGAGTAATTACTTTTTGGCAAAAAAATATTTCACTTTCATTTGGCATTAATTTTGTAACTTTATTTTTATAAATAAATTCAACCATGAAAAAAATATTTTTAGGAATTGCAATCGCAACGACATTACTTTCTTGTCAAGAAGAAACAAAAGAAAAAGTAAAAGAAGCTTCTGAATCAGTAGGAACCGATTTAAAACAAGCGGCAGATTCAGCAAAAGTAAAAGCTAAAAAAGCAATAGATTCTTCAAAAGTAGGTGAAAAAGCAAAAGTTATTATTGCAAAGGGCGCTGAACAAGTTGAAAAAGGCGCTAAAAAAGTAAAAGAATCTGTCGAAAAATAAAAAAATCCTCAATTGAGGATTTTTTTATTTTATTTATTTCTGATTTTATTCTCCCATTTCCATGCACTTGCTAAAGCTTCCTCTAAAGTAGATTGTGCTTTCCAACCTAAAACAGTATTTGCTTTGTCAGTATTTGCATAAGCTTCGATTACATCTCCTTCTCTTCTACCTACGATTTGATAATTTAATTTTTGATTGGACACTTTTTCAAAAGCATTTATCACTTCTAAAACCGAACTTCCAGTTCCTGTTCCTAAATTAAAGGTTTCTACTTTTTCGGAGTTTTGCTTCTTCAACAAACGTTGTAAAGCTATTACGTGTGCTTTTGCTAAATCTACCACATGAATGTAATCACGAATTGCTGTTCCATCAGAAGTTGGATAATCACTACCAAAAACGGATAATTTTTCACGAAGTCCAAATGCGGTTTGTGTGATAAATGGCACTAAATTTTGTGGAACTCCTAAAGGTAATTCACCAATTTCAGCCGAAGGATGCGCTCCAATCGGATTGAAATAACGTAATAAAATGGAATTAATGTTGGTTACTTTAGCAACATCTGTAATAATTTCTTCACCTATTTGCTTTGTATTTCCGTAAGGTGACATCGCAGATTGAATAGGCGCATTTTCAGTAATTGGCATTTTTTCGGCTTGACCGTAAACCGTGCAAGACGAACTGAAAATAAAATGAGCTTCTGATTTTTTCTGTAACTCTTGAAGTAAATACACTAAAGAATTGATGTTATTTTCGTAATACAACAGCGGATTTTCAACACTTTCTCCTACTGCTTTTGAAGCAGCGAAATGAATCACTCCTGAAATGTCTTGGTATTTAGAAAAGAAATTTTGAACAGCCGATTTATCTCGCAAATCGATATTCTCAAATAAAGGCTTTTTCCCTGTAATTCGCTCAATTCCGTCCAAAACATCAATTGATGAATTAGAAAGATTGTCGATTGCAATTACTTCAAAACCTTCATTTTGTAATTCAACAACCGTGTGAGAACCTATAAATCCTAAACCGCCTGTAACCAGTATTTTCATTCTTTTTTATTAAATTGAGAGACGCGATAAATCGCGTCTCTCAAATATGAATTAAACAAATTCTAAAACCAAATCTGTAATAAATTTAATTTGTTCGTCATCTAATTCTGTGTGCATTGGTAATGCGATTACTTCTTTTACCAATTGATTTGTTACAGGGAAATCTTCTTCTTTGTAACGTGCATCTGCATACGCTTTTTGACTGTGTAATGGAATTGGATAATAAATTGCACAAGGAATTCCTTTTGCTTGTAAATGCTCTAATAAACCATCACGTTTTCCATTCATAATTCGGATTACATATTGATGAAATACATGACAATCACAAGATTCACAAATAGTTGGAGCCCAAATATTAGGATTCACACCCAAAGCCAAACTATATTTTCTTGCAGCATCTTGACGTGCTTTGTTGTACGTATCTAAATGTGGTAATTTCGCTTTCAAAACTCCAGCTTGCATACTATCTAAACGCGAATTCACCCCTACTACATCATGGTGATATCTTTCGTACATTCCGTGATTTACGATTCCTCTTATTTTGTGTGCTAAAGCATCATCATTCGTGAAAATTGCTCCACCATCACCATAACACCCTAAGTTTTTAGATGGGAAAAATGAAGTTGCCGCTACATGACCAATAGTTCCTACTTTCTTTTTAGAACCATCTTTCGAAGTGTAATCTGCTCCAATGGCTTGCGCATTATCTTCAATAACGTATAAATTATGTTCGCGAGCAATTTCCATAATCGCATCCATATTGGCAGCGCGACCGAATAAATGTACTGGAACAATAGCTTTAGTTTTTGGTGTAATTGCTTTACGAATTCCTTCTAATGAAATGTTCATATTGTTCATATCGACATCTACTAAAACTGGAGTTAATTGCAATAACGCAATCACTTCTACTGTTGCAGCGAATGTAAAATCAGCAGTAATTACCTCGTCACCTGGTTTCAAATCTAATCCCATCATGGCAATTTGCAACGCATCGGTTCCGTTAGCACATGGAATTACGTGTTTTACGCCCAAATATTTTTCTAAATCAGCCTGAAATTGGTGAACCAAAGGTCCATTAATGTATGTGTTTGTATCTAAAACCTCTTGAATAGAAGCATTTACTTCTTCTTTTATTTTTTCGTATTGACTTTTTAAGTCAACCATTTGCAATTTTCTCATAATTGAAATTTTCTGTTAGCAAAATTACTAATTATCTTTTGATGTAGTTTTTTTTCTGTTTAAAAAATAAAGAAATAAACAAACTATTATAGTAGAAACTAATGTAGCAAATATTGATTTTTCATTAATCTGATCTTCAAAAAGATACTTCTTTGCTAATAAATTGAAGACGAAAAATAAAACAGCAAAAACACCCATTCGTATTGAAAATAATTTCATGTTTTTTTTTATTTGATGAAACAATCGTACTTTTATAATCTTAATTAAAGGCATGAAACAAATATATAATTTAATTGTAATTCTAGCTTCACAATTGCTAAAAATAATTGCGGTTTTTAGTCCAAAAATGAAACTTTTTGTTGATGGACGAAAGTCGGTTTTTCAAACTTTGGCTAATAAAATTCAAACTTCGGATAAAACAATTTGGTTTCACGCCGCTTCTTTGGGCGAATATGAGCAAGGTTTACCTGTTATTGAAGCAATCAAACAACAATTCCCAAGTCATAAAATTGTGGTTACTTTTTTTTCGCCTTCGGGTTATGAAGTTCGAAAAAACAATGCCGTTGCTGATGTTACGGTTTATTTGCCTTTGGACACGATTTCAAATGCGAAACAATTTATCAAATTAGTTCATCCCGAAATGGTGTTTTTTATTAAATATGAATATTGGCCAAATTATCTGAACGAACTTAAGAAACAACAAATAAAGACTTATCTAATTTCAGGAATTTTACGAGAAAATCAAGCGTTTTTTAAATGGTATGGCGGATTTTACAGAAACGCACTTAAAACATTTGATTACTTTTTTGTTCAGAATGAAAGTTCAAAAACACTTTTACAAAGTATCGGTTTTAATAACGTAAAAGTTTCTGGCGACACGCGCTTTGACCGAGTAGTTTCAATTTTAGAACGTGATAATTCATTGGATTTTATCGAACAATTTAAAGACAATACAACCACTATCGTTATTGGAAGTTCTTGGCCAAAAGATGAAAGTTTATTAGTGAATTACATTAATCAAATTTCGGATGACGTGAAATTTATTATTGCGCCACATAATATCAAACAAGAGCAAATTTCAAATCTCAAAAATCAAATTCAAAAGAAAACGATTTTGTATTCGGAAAAAGATGAGATGCTGAAACAAGTTCAGCATGACAAAATAGAGGCTTTTCAGGTTTTCATTATTGACACCATCGGGATTTTAACCAAAATTTACTCGTATGCCGATATTGCTTATGTAGGTGGAGGTTTTGGAAATCCGGGTGTGCATAATATTTTGGAACCGGCTACTTTTGGTGTTCCGGTTGTAATTGGACCAAATTATTCGCATTTTGCTGAAGCTACGGCTTTGGTAAATATGGAAGGTTGTATTTCGATTCAAAATCAAACCCAATTAAATGAAGCTTTTGATTTGTTGCTTCACAACGAAGACGAACGATTAGAAAAAGGGCACATTTGCAGCACATTTGTTCAAATGAATAAAGGAGCGACTCAAACGATTATGAATCATATTTTGAACTAATGACAAGCTTCAAACCATTAGAAATAATAGACATTTCAACCATCACTCAAATGATGCAAGATTTCTATGCGATTGACAATTATCCGATTGATGTTGAAGTAGCTAAAAATTTGTTTCAGGAATTTATTTCGAATGAACATCTTGGAAAATCTTGGTTAATATATACTGAAAATGAAATTGTAGGTTACATCATTCTAACATTTATTTTCAGTTTCGAATATGGTGGGAAAATTGCTTTTGTAGACGAATTATTCATCAAAGAAACCGCTCGTGGAAAAGGAATTGGGAAAGAAGCTATTCAGTTTATTCAGAAAGAAGTTCCTAAATTATCGTTAAAATTACTGTATTTAGAAGTCGAACCGCATAACGAAAACGCACAAAAATTGTATCTTGCACACGATTTTGTAATTCACAACCGAAAATTAATGAAATACAAAGTCCCTAAATAAAATTATACCTATGAAATTTTTAAAATTACTACTTGTTTTAGTTGTTTTCCAAGTTCAAGCGCAACAAGGAGGCATGTGGATTCCTTCGCTTTTAAAAGGAACCAATGAAAAAGAAATGAAAGCTTTGGGAATGAAAATTAGTGCCGATGATATTTATTCGGTAAATAATTCCAGCTTAAAAGATGCTGTTCCTCATTTTGATGGCGGTTGTACAGCTGAAATGATTTCACCAAAAGGACTTCTTTTAACCAATCACCACTGTGGTTATGACAATATTCAAAGTCATTCTACTGTTGAAAATGATTATTTAACGAATGGTTTTTGGGCTTACAAAATGGAAGACGAATTGCCAAACAAAGATTTAACAGTAACTTTCATCATTAAAATTGAAGATGTTACTAATAAAATTTTTGAAGGTGTTTTAAATCTTCCAACCGAAAGCGATAAACAAAAGAAAATCCAACAAAATATTGCTACTGTTAGCAAAAGTTTCCAAAAAGAAGCTTGGCAAGATGTAATGATTCGTGCTTTTTATGATGGAAACCAATACTTATTATTTGTAACCGAAAATTTCAAAGATGTTCGTTTAGTTGGAGCACCACCAAGTTCAATTGGAAAATTTGGTTCTGATACTGATAACTGGGTTTGGCCTCGTCACACAGGAGATTTCTCTTTGTTTAGAATTTACGCTGATAAAAACAATCGTCCTGCAGACTATTCAAAAGACAACGTTCCATACAAACCAAAACACTTTTTCCCAGTTTCTGCAAAAGGAATTCAAGAAAACGATTTCACTATGGTAATGGGTTATCCAGGAAGAACACAAGAATATTTACCATCATTCGCCGTAGAACAAATTGTAAATGATTTGAATCCGGCTAAAATTGAAATTCGTGATGCCGCTTTAAAAGTGCAAGATGGTTTCATGAGAAAAGATAACGCAATTAAAATTCAGTACGCTTCAAAATACGCAGGTGTTGCGAATTATTGGAAAAAATGGATTGGAGAAACTAAAGGTTTGAAAAAATCCAATGCAGTTGCCATTAAAAAAGATTTCGAAAAGAAATTCCAAGAAAGAGTTAACAAAGCAGGAAAGCAAGCAGAATACGGAACTATTTTAGCTGATTTTGAAAAGAACTACAAAGACATTAGAGAATATGCTATTGCTAGAGATTACTTTACAGAAGTTGTTTTACGTAATTCAGAAATTTTATCTTTTGGATACCGTTTGTATCAATTAGAACAAGTATACAATACAAAAGGCGAACAAGCATTTAATGACAGAAAGAACAATTTAATTTCAGGATTTGAAGGTCTATATAAAGATTACAGCGCTCAAGTTGATGAGAAAGTTTTTGAACAATTAATTAATTTATATGCTACAAAATCTCCAAAACAATTTTTACCTGAAAGTTTAAACAATGTTAATGCTTCTTCTTTAACAACTAGTGTTTTTGGTTCTTCTAAATTAACTAACTTCAATGGTTTGAAAGAATTATTGAATGGTGATGCTAAATCAGTTTTAGAAAAATTAAATCAGGATAAAGGCTATCAATTGGTAAAATCAATTGCAGATAGTTACCAAAAAAATGTAGCACCTAAGTTTGATGAGATCAACTTAAAAAACATTGCATTACAAAGAACCTATATGAAAGGTATTATGGAATTCTTTCCTAACGATAGAATTTTCCCTGATGCTAACAGTACACTACGTGTAACTTATGGAAAAGTAAAAGGCTACAAACCAAGCGATGCAGTTATTTACGAACCTGTAAGTTATTTAGATGGTGTTATCGAAAAATATATTCCTGGCGATTACGAATTTGATGTTCCTAAAAAATTAATCGATTTGTACAATGCAAAAGATTACGGAAGATATGCCGATAAAAACGGGAAAATGCCATTAGCGTTTATTGCAACGAATCATACTACTGGAGGAAACTCTGGAAGTCCTGCTTTAGATGCAAAAGGAAACCTAATCGGATTAAACTTTGATAGAGTTTGGGAAGGTACAATGAGCGACATTTACTACAGTCCTGAGATTTGTAGAAACATTATGGTTGACGCAAGATACATTTTGTTCGTAATTGACAAGTTTGCTGGTGCGAAAAACCTTATAGAAGAGATGACTATTGTTTATCCTAAGTCTCAAAAAGCCAAATAATTAGAATATTTTTTTAAAAAATAAAGTTTGGCACGGCATTTGAAATATAGCATTTCGGAATCCAAAGAAAAAAAAATTAAAAAAATTGTCTAAAAATATTTTGACATGTTAAAAAATTTATATCTTTGCTCCGAATTAATAATTAACCTTTATAATTTAGTAAGATGAAAAAAGTTGTTTTAAGTTTAGCTATCGTTGCTGCTATGTTCGTTTCTTGTAAAGAAGCTGCTACAGAAACTCCAGCTGTAGATTCTACTGCTGTTGAAACTCCTGCTGTTGAAGAAGCACCAGTTGCTGATTCTACTGCTGTTGTTGCTGATTCTGCTGCTGTTGAAGCTCCAGCTGCTACAGAAGCTCCAGCTGCTAAGTAATTTATTGCTGACAGAAAAAATCAAGCTCCACTAAGTGGGGCTTTTTTTAAAATATAAAAAAACCAGAATTGTGAAAGTCAATTCAAAACAAAATTTTAACCTTTTATAATTAAAACAAAATGAAAAAAGTTGTATTAAGTTTAGCAGTTGTTGCTGCTATGTTCGTTTCTTGTAAAGAAGCTGCTGAAAACACTGAAGCTGCTGTTGATTCTACTGCTGCTGTAGTTGAAGAAACTGTTGAAACTGTTGCTGATTCTACTGCTGTAGTTGCTGATTCTGCTGCTGCTAAAGTTGAAGGTGCTGTTGAAGCTGGAGCTGCTAAAGTTGAAGAAGCTGCTAAAGACGTTAAAGAAGCTGTTAAAAAATAATTTTAACTTTCTGAAATAAATTAATCCCGATTTTGTCGGGATTTTTTTATTCCTATAAATTACCAAATATGTCTTCGGCAGATGAAAAGTCTAAAAACTCCGCTTTGTCAGCATACTTGATGATTTCATCAATCCCTTTTTGAAGCAACAATTGTGTAGTATATCTCCTGCTCACTGCAATTTCATGTTCATCTAATATCAATCTAAAGAAAAACTTTCCACTAGACGATTTAAAGCGCATAAAAACGCATCTTTCTAAAGAACTTTTAAGCTTTTCTATCTCTTCTTCACATTCAAAACGCAATTCAAAATCGTTGCTCGTAAAAATAGTTTTTCCTTTTCTGGAAACAAACTCATATTTATAAACTCCACTTAATCGTTGTGCGATTACAAATGTACCCATAGTTGTGATTGATAATTTTATAAAGAATTCTTTAAAGATAATAGAATTTTTTAAACTAAGAATTTTCTAAACAAAAAAAGCTCCGAACAATGTTCGGAGCTTTTGTACTCAAGGCGGGACTTGAACCCGCACGGGCATTACTACCCACTGGATTTTAAGTCCAGCGTGTCTACCAATTCCACCACTCAAGCAAATATTTTGGTATAGAGCGAAAAACGGGGTTCGAACCCGCGACCTCGACCTTGGCAAGGTCGCGCTCTACCAACTGAGCTATTTTCGCGTTTCGTATTGTAATCTCTTAAAGAACGTTGCTATACTTGTTCCGTATTGCGAGTGCAAATATAGTACATATTTTTATTCTTGCAAGTACTTTTTAAATAAAAATTAAAACTTTTTTATAACCTTTTGATAACGAATATTTTATTTTAAAAATATTTTACTTAAACATACATTACAAAAAAACCAGAAATAAACTTGTAGGAAATTTTAACACAAAAAACTTGTTTTTCATTTTTTTTTTTTTTTTATTTCGAATTCATAATCTTAAATTTTTTATAAATTATGAAAAAACTATTTTTTAGCTTAATTGCTACTGTTATGATTTCATCATTTGCTATTGCAAATACAAATGAAATGAAAGAGAATGATTTTATTAAAAATCAAGAAATTGTTTTAACAAACACTCAAGAATTAAATGAAGATGATTTTTGGTTTTGTTATGAAATTGGAAGAGTGGAGGAAGATAACGATTTAGCAGGAACTACAACTGTAACAATCACTTACAGATGTAGATGGTATTCACTATAAAAACTAAACAGGCTTTAAAAAGCCTGTTTTAAATTTAAAACAATGAAAACAAAACATTCTTTTTTTATATTATTATTTTTTTTTGGTTTTATATGTTATTCCCAAACACTTAAAGGAATTTACACAAGACAAGCTTTAAAAGGTATTGGAGACACGAGTGAATTATCTGAACGTGCAAAAAAACCATTATACTTTAGCTATACATTTTCTAAGAATAAATCCTTGCAAGAATTAATAGAAGGTGGAGGAACTTATATTGACACCATCTACAATGAGTATAAAGAAGTGCCAGGTGAAAAATTTGCATCGGAAGCTATTACAATTAAACCAAAAAAAATATTTTACTATAAAGATTTTTCTATTTCAAATTACAGAGTGTACTCAGAAAAGAACAACAATGAGATATACATTTCTGATAATTTACCAACTTACGAATGGAAGTTAGAAAACGAAAGCAAAATAATATCTGGATACAATTGTAAAAAAGCTACAACAATAAAAAATATACTAAACAAATCGCAATACATAACCGCATGGTATTGTGAAGATATAAGTATAAATGATGGACCAATGGATTTTAACGGACTGCCTGGATTTATAATTCAAATTGAAATTGATGACAAAACAATTTTAAAGTTTGAAAAAATAAAAATAATTTCAAACACTTCTACAGAAATTTTATTACCTGAAATTACAACAAAACCGATAACTATAAAAGAATACGAAACAAATACTCTGAATGGAAAATAATTCAAATTTCATTTTAAAATTTAAACTATTAATACTGTTATTCCCATTTATAAGTTTCGGTCAAACATTCAAAGGAAAAATTGAGGACACCAATGGTAATCCAATTAGCAATGCTTCTATTCAAATTAAAAGTTTTGATGATTCAAATACGCTACTTTTTACAACAAGCAACTCGAATGGTGAATTTGAATTATCAAAAAAATTAAATCAAACTCAAATTTTATTAAAAATCTCATTTATTGGTTTTGAAACCATAAAAAAGCAAATTAAAATTAATGATGGCTTAAATGATTTTGGCACAATTACATTAATTGAAAATATTGAAGAATTAAAAGAGGTAATAGTAAAAGCTGAATCTTCGGGTATTTCTCAAAAAGGAGACACCACAACCTATAAGGTAGAGAAATTTTTAAATGGAACAGAGGAAAACTTGAAAGATGTAATAGAAAAAATACCTGGCTTAAATGTAAATGATAAAGGAAAAATTACTGCAAATGGTAAAACAATTGATAAATTATTAATCGATGGTGAAGATTTATATAAAAACCAGCATCAAATCGCAACAGAAAATTTACCTTCTAATTTAATTAATTCCATTGAATTAATACAAAATTATATTGGCTATGAAAATTTAAACAAAGAAGAAAAATCTGGAAAAACGGCTCTTAACATAAAAATCAAAGAAGAATATAAAAACAAAGTTACTGGTTTTATTGAGGCAGGAAAAGGTTTTGACAGGCAATACAAAGTAAAAAATTCAATTTTCAACTTTAATAAAAAATTTCAATTTTCTGTAATAACAAACTTAAATAACATTGCTGAAAATCCTATTTCAATAGATGATTATTTGGATTTAACAGAAGAAAAAGAGGAAAGCAATGAAAGTAAAGTTGTTTTTTCAAATCTCAATGACATTCCTAATTTTTTAACTTCAAAAGACAGGGTTTCTTCTAAAAAAAATATTTTCAATTCAATCAACTTAATTTATAACATTAACAAGAAAACTAAATTCGATTTTTATTCTATAATAAATAACTCCAATCAAACTTTGAATTTATTTAGGGAACAAAAATATTATGATTTAGAAACTGATTTAACAATTATTGAAGATAAAAGAAATATAGAAAAAAACACATTTGGAACACTAAATGCAAAATTAGTATATAAAAAAAACGAAAACACAATTCATACAATAAAATCCAATTTCTTATTTGATATAAACAAAAACACAAATAATATACTGAATCTTACGAATTCTATCTCAAAAGAAATTAATCAGGGCAATCAATTAGAAAATCAAACTTTCAATTTATCCTATAATTTAAGTAAAAAAATTAAAAATAGTTATTTTAATTTTAAAACCTTCTACATAAACTCAAACAACAACAATGATTTGGAAATCAAATCTAATGATGTTTTTTTAACAACAAATTACTTAAATAGTGACAATAGCTTAGTTCAATACTCAAAAAAATCAACAAGTGAATTTAAAAACTTAGGATCATATCAGTTCACAAAAAATAAGTTTACGTTTCAATTTTTACAAACTCTTAATATTAATAATTCTAAACTAAATTCAGTATTAAATAATTCTGACAACATAAATAATTTAAAATTAAACAATTTTATAAGTTCGTCAAGTTTGAGTATCAAATATCAAATTAACTCTATTTTTGACATTTCATTTAAACCAAATTATTCTGTTAACAATATTAATTTTAATAACAATTCGCAATTTGTTTCTTATTTTGGATATAACGCAAGTTTAAAAGCGCGATTTAATTCTACAAATATTTTACAAATAAGCAATTCTTTATCAAATAACAATACTAATGTTGACAACTTATTAGTTTATGACATTGTAAAAGATTACCGAACAGTAACTAATAATTATAATGTAGCATCAACAAGTATTTTACCTTCACAACAATATAATTTAAATTATTTTAGTTTTGATATTAAAAATAAATTTTCTTTCATATTTAATGCCTCACACAGAAGAAACATAAAATCTATTGAAAATAACATAATCTCAACAGAAAACATTACTTTTCTTAGTAATAGCATAATTTCAGGAGAAAAATTTAATTCCATGTTAATTTTCATTGAAAAGCAACCACGAAAATTACCATTCGCTTTTTCTATTAGTACATCTTATACAAATTTATCCAAAACAGTGCTTAATAATAATAACGAAGTAGAATTTAAAAATCACTTATTCTCTGGAATGTTTGAAATAAAATCAAGATATAAAGAATTTCCAGTTTATTTTAATGTAGGCATAAAAGCATCTAACGACACCTATTTATATAACGATTTCAAAAGTGAATTAAACTCATATCAAATATATTGTAAACTAAATGGTAAAGTATTTAGAAATGTCTATTGGAATTTAAATACTGATTATTTTAATTTCAAAAATCAATCTATACAAACTAATTATTTAAACATTAGCCCAATTTTAAGGTTTTCAAAAGAAAAAACAAACTTTGAATATTCATTAATTGGTAATAATATCTTAAACATAGATAATGTAAATGTTTTAGAAAATTACAGTAATTCAAACTATTCAGAACTTGTAAGAAAACCCGTTTTAAGTGGTTATGTACTTTTTCAGCTAAAATATAAGTTCTAAAATTATTTTTTTACCAACATTCGTTTTATTTCGTTTAGCTTCATTAAAGCCTCTACCGGAGTCAATGTATTAATGTCGATATTCACAATTTCCTCTTTAATTTCTTCCAAAAGCGGATCATCTAAATTAAAGAAACTCAATTGCAATTCATCATTTGCCGATTTAATTCCCGATAATTCTTCGCTCGAATGTCTTTTCTCTAATTGCTTCAACAATTTTTGTGCTTTTTGAATCACAATCTGCGGCATTCCTGCCATTTTTGCTACGTGAATACCAAAACTATGTGCGCTTCCACCTTTAACCAATTTACGAATAAATAAAACTGTATCTTTTAATTCCTTTACCGAAACATTGAAATTCTGAATTCTGTCAAACGTAACTTCCATTTCGTTTAATTCATGATAATGCGTAGCGAAAAGTGTTTTCGGTTTGTTTGGATGTTCGTGCAAATATTCTGAAATCGCCCAAGCAATTGAAATTCCATCATAAGTTGAAGTTCCTCTTCCAATTTCATCTAACAACACCAAGCTTCTTTCTGAAATATTATTCAAAATCGAAGCGGTTTCGTTCATTTCCACCATAAAAGTAGATTCACCCATCGAAATATTATCACTTGCTCCTACTCTGGTAAAGATTTTATCCACCACACCCATTCTAACGCTTTCAGCTGGAACAAAACTTCCCATTTGCGCCATCAACACAATCAAAGCCGTTTGACGCAAAATTGCCGATTTACCCGACATATTCGGACCGGTAATCATGATGATTTGCTGGATTTCTCTATCCAAATAAACGTCATTAGAAATATACGGCACACCAACAGGCAATTGCTTTTCAATAACAGGATGACGACCTTCTTTGATTTCCAAATCAAAACTTTCATCTAAATCAGGACAAACGTATTTGTTATCAATCGCTAATTGCGTGAAAGATGTCAAACAATCCAATTGTGCAATTAAATTAGCATTCAACTGAACATGTTTGATATAAGTAGCAATCCAATTCACCAACTGCTCAAACAACTGGGTTTCTAATTGATGGATTTTTTCCTCCGCACCTAAAATTTTAGATTCGTATTCTTTTAGTTCTTCCGTAATGTAACGCTCTGCATTCACTAAGGTCTGCTTACGAATCCATTCCGGTGGAACTTTATCTTTATGTGTATTTCGAACTTCAATATAATAACCAAAAACGTTATTGAACGAGATTTTCAATGATGGAATACCTGAAGCAGCACTTTCACGTTGTTCTAATTCTTCTAAATAGCCTTTTCCAGTGGATGAAATCGCTCTCAATTCATCTAATTCCGAATGAACCCCAACGGCAATTGCGTTTCCTTTATTTACACTTACTGGTGCATCTTCTTGAATAGTAGATTTAATTTTTTCTCGCAACAATTCGCAAGCATGCAAACTATCACCAATAACTCGCAACGCTTCATTTTCACTAGCTAAAGCCAATGTTTTAATTGGAATAATGGCATCTAACGAATCTTTCAAAAAATTAACTTCTCTTGGCGAAATTTTGCCAGTGGCTACTTTTGAAATCAAACGCTCTAAATCGGAAATTTGTTTGATTTGATACTGAATTTGTTGTAAGACTTCGGGATTGGTTTTTAGATACGAAATCACTTCATGACGGCCTCTGATTTTTGAAATATCTTTCAATGGAAGCGCCAACCAACGTTTCAAAAGCCTTGCTCCCATTGGCGAAAGCGTTTTGTCAATCACATCTAAAAGCGTTACCGCATTCGGATTATAACTATGATATAATTCTAAATTTCGAATGGTAAATTTATCCATCCAAACATAAGCATCTTCGGCAATACGTTGAATATTGGTAATGTGTTGGATTTTATTATGTTGCGTTTCCGATAAATAATACAAAATCGCACCCGAAGCAATCAAACCTTCGGTTAATTCTTCTACTCCAAATCCTTTTAGTGAATTGGTTTGAAAATGTTTCGTCAAACTTTCTAACGCATAATCTTCTTTGTACACCCAATCTTCCAAAAAGAAGGTATGAAAATCGTCTCCAAAAACCGAATTAAACTGATTTTTAAACTGTTTCGGAATTAAAATTTCACTTGGACGGAAGTTTTGTAATAGTTTATCAATGTATTCTTCATTGCCTTGCGAAACTAAAAATTCACCTGTAGAAACGTCTAAAAAAGCTACACCAAGTGATTTTTTACCAAAATGAACAGATGCTAAAAAGTTATTTGACTTGGATTGCAACACCTCATCATTCATCGAAACTCCAGGCGTAACTAATTCCGTAACACCACGTTTTACGATGGTTTTAGTCATTTTTGGATCTTCTAATTGGTCGCAAATCGCTACTCGAAGTCCGGCTTTAACTAACTTGGGTAAATAAGTATTAATTGAATGATGCGGAAATCCAGCTAAAGCAGTTTCGGTTTCAGAACCTGCACCACGTTTAGTTAATGTAATGCCTAAAATTTGTGACGCACGCACGGCATCTTCTCCAAAAGTTTCATAAAAATCACCCACACGAAACAACAAACAAGCATCGGGATATTTATTTTTTATCTCGTTGTATTGCTTCATTAAAGGTGTTTCCTTTGGTGCTTTATCGGAATTTGCTGCAGATTTTTTAGCCACAATTTGTAATTTTAAGTATGATTGCGAAGGTAAGAAAATCAGATTCAATTTCAAGGGCAAGGACAAGAACAATTTACAATTGCAAAAGCAAATACAATTTCAAGTTTAAAATTTTAACGCTAAGAAGCTAAGTTTTTCGCAAAGTTCGCAAAGGCTTTTATGAACAAAATGGTTTAGTTTATTAATTTTCTAATTTGATAGGGATACATTTCATAAAAAATTTGGTCTTCATTAATTGAGTATCCTTTTTCTAAATCTTTTTTTGCTTCTTCAAGTAATATATCTGCCAATTCTCTTGGTTGTCCTGCCCTAATCATTGCAATTGCTTTATAAAATTTTACATCGGAAAACTCTGGATATTGTTTTAAAGCTCTATTGAAAATTTCAATTGATTCCTTAAATTTATTTTGTTCATAAAGTGAAATTCCATAGTAAAATAAATCCAAATGATGCGCTTCTCCTAAACGCTCCTTTTGATCATCTGTATCCTGTTTAAAAATTCTTTCCGCTTTTTGAAATTCATTTAATTGTAAATAACTTAAAGCAATATGAAAATCATAACTATGATCCATAACATAAGAGTTCCCAGATAAAGTTTTACATTTTTCAAAATCTACTATAGCATCCTTATAGCTTTTAACAAAAATACATTTTATGAATGCTCGATAATCTAACCATCTTTTTTCGTCATATTTTACAGCTTTATCTAAGAAAACCATTCCAGCCTCGTATTTTCGCATTTTAAATAATGGCATTGCTTTTTGTTGCCACAAATAAGCTATTGTTGAATCTTTAGCTAAACCTGCATCTAAACATTTTTGACGTTCAGACATTAAAATTCTATAATCATACTGTTGAGCACAATCATTGAGATGTTCTTTTACTATTAACTCTTGCTTTTCTTGAACTTCCTTTGAAGCATTTGAATTTTGAGAAAATCCAAAAATGGAAAACAAACTAAATAAAACAAATACGAATTTCATACAATTATTTTTTTGCCAATTTACAAAGCATCATTTCAGGTTGCTGTTATTAAGTTGTTAATTATTTCACAACACAAACTTTGAAACATGAAACTTTGAAACTTCAACTCAATAAAATATCTTTGCCACATGAGAAAATTAGCCAACGCAGAATTAGAACGCAAAAACATCAACGAGTTTAAAGAAGCTCAAAAAACACCTATCATTGTAATCTTAGACGATATTAGAAGTTTACATAATATTGGTTCGGTTTTTAGAACTTCGGATGCTTTTTTGATTGAGAAGATTTATTTGTGTGGTATTACGGCCGTTCCTCCTAATAAAGAAATTCACAAAACAGCTCTTGGTGCTACGGAAACTGTGACTTGGGAATATGCGAAAGACGTTTTAGAAGTGGTGAACCAATTGAAACAAGAAAATGTAAAAGTATATTCGGTGGAACAAACCGAAAATGCGATTATGTTGGACAATTTTCAACCTGAAGCAAATACAAAATATGCTCTAATCTTTGGAAACGAAGTTAAAGGTGTTTCACAAGAAGCTATTAATTTAAGCGATGGTGTAATTGAAATTCCGCAACTAGGAAGTAAACATTCGTTGAATATTTCGGTGAGTGCTGGAATTGTGATTTGGGATTTGTTTCAGAAGTTGAAGTAAAATTTTCGGAACACTGATTGAAGAAATTAAATAAATTTTTAAAATCTGTGTAAATCCGTTTAATCTGTGTTCCAAAATCAATTTTTAATCTTGGTATTAATTTCATTCAACAAAAAAACATAATCCTCCTGTTTTTTCACAAAATCTAAATCCGAAACATCAATAATTAACACATTCAAATCGGTTTGTGTTTTGATGTAGTCCAGATAACCCTGATTGATTTTTTCTAAATAATCTGCCGGAATTTCTTGCTCGTAACTTCTACCGCGTTTCTTGATGTTTTCCAACAATCTTTCGGTATTTTGATACAAATACACGTACAAATCAGGTTTTGGCATTTCTTTGTGAATGATGTCAAACATAGTTTTGTACAAACGAAATTCATCTTCTTGAAGTGTAACTTTGGCAAAAATCAACGATTTGAAAATATGATAATCGGCAACCACAAAATCTTTGAACAAATCAAATTGCGCTAAATCATCGGATAATTGTTGATATCTATCGGCTAAAAAGGACATTTCTAAAGGAAACGCGTAGCGACTTTGATCTTTATAAAACTTCGGTAAAAACGGATTATCAGCAAAACGTTCTAATACTAATTTGGCATTGCAATCTTCTGCTAATTTCGTAGATAAAGTTGTTTTTCCAGCACCAATATTTCCTTCAATGGCAATGTAATTGAATTGTTGTAATTCTAATTTTTCAATTGGAGAAACTATGGAATGAATTGCTTTTATTTCGCTTTTGTCTTCAGTTTGAAGTAATAGTTGTGTAACCGATTTTTTCAAAAGAGGATGTTCCCAATTCAATCCAAAATCCAACATCGGTTGCAACACAAACTTTCGGTTTTGCATTAATGGATGAGGAACTTGCAGGTTTTCGGTAGAAATAATTTCTTCGTCAAAAGCGATGACATCTACATCAATTATTCGAGCTTGATAACCTGAATCTTTGGAACGAATTCGACCTAATTTCTTTTCTACTTTCAAAACCTGATTCAAAATCTTTTGAGCCGATTTCGTGGTATGAATTAGAATCGCAGCATTATAAAACGGTTCACTTTCAAAACCCCAAGCCGGAGTTTCATAAATTTTAGAAACCTTTACAACTGTTGCTACTTCATTATGAATCAAATCAATACAAGACTGAATCGTTTCTAATCGATTGCCTTGATTACTTCCTAACGATAAAATGACTTGATGCTGACTCATATTGGCAAAATAACAAACAATTTTAGACTTATAATTTACCTTTCTTGTTTTTTTATGAACATGTAACAATTTTGTTCTTTTAACTACTTATATTATAAATTAAAATGAAATTGAAATGAGATTTTTAGGAAATGTATTAGCTACAATTGTAGGGATATTTATTTTTTGCATGATTTTCTTCTTCGGAATTATAATCATTGGAGCCATTGCAGGCAGTGGAGATGACACGGTTAGTGTAAAAAAGAATTCGGTTATTGAATTAGACTTATCAAAAGTATCATTAGACTACGCTGGAAAAACAAATTACAAAGACTTCAATTATTTTGAAGCGCATCATGATGGTGTTACGGACATTTTAAATGCGATTGAAGCAGCTAAAACCGATGACAAAATCAAAGGAATTTCTATTTTGAATAATCAATCACAATTAGGATTAGCACAAAGCAAAGCCGTTCGTGATAAATTAGAAGATTTTAAAAAATCGGGCAAATTCGTTTATGCTTATGCAAATTATTATAGCCAAGGCGAATATTATTTGAATTCGGTTGCCGACCAAGTGTATTTGAATCCAATGGGAGAAGTTGATTTTAAAGGACTTTCTTCTGAAATAATTTACATGAAAGATTTACAAGAAAAATCGGGTGTAAAAATGGAAGTGATTCGTCATGGAAAATACAAAAGTGCCGTGGAACCTTTCTTAGCACAAGAAATGAGTCCAGAAAACCGCGAACAAATGACGGTTTTATTAAATTCGGTTTGGAACACCATTGTTGCTGATATTTCTAAAAGTAGAAAATTATCAGTTGCTCAATTGAATGCCATTGCAAATACGTTAGGCGCAAGAACTCCAGAGTTAGCTTTAGCCAATAAATTAGTCGATAAAGTTTCCTATGAAGATGAGTATCACGACATGATTAGAGCGAAATTAAAAGTTGACAAAAAGGAAAAATACGATATTGTTAGCATTACCGATTATGCTAAAAAAGCAGCTTCAACTGTTGAAGATTATTCAAAAGATGATATCATTGCTGTAATTTATGCGCAAGGCGAAATTGCAGGCGGTGAAGGCGATGTAAACGTAATTGGAGAAGGTTCAATCAAACGTTCTTTACAAGAAGCTCGCGATGATAAAGATGTAAAAGCAATTGTTTTACGTGTAAATAGTCCAGGAGGAAGTGCTTTGACTTCGGAATTAATTTGGAGAGAAATCGAAATCACTAAAAAAGTTAAGCCCGTTGTAGTTTCTATGGGAAATTATGCGGCTTCTGGAGGTTATTATATTGCAGCTAATGCAGATAGAATTTTCGCTGAACCAAATACGATTACGGGTTCGATTGGTGTTTTTGGAATGTTACCTAACATGAACCAACTAGGCAAAAATATCGGAATTAATGCCGAACAAGTAAAAACTCATGCAAATGCGAGTGGTTACAGTGTTTTTGAACCAATTGATGAAAACTTCAAAGGTTTTGTTTTAGAAAGCATCGAAAAAACATACGCAACTTTCTTAAAACGTGTAGCTGATGGTAGAAAAATGACAACCGAACAAGTAGACGCTATTGCACAAGGAAGAGTTTGGACTGGAATTGATGCTCATAAACTTGGACTGGTTGATGAAATCGGAGGTTTAGATGCAGCAATCAAATACGCAGCTAAACTTGGAAAAACAACTTCGTATAGAACAGAAAACTTCCCAGAATACGAGAAAAACTTTGAAGATTTATTAGCTAATTTCACTGGAATGGCAATGTTTAAAACTAAAGAACAATTACTAAAAGAGCAATTAGGCGAAGAAGGTTTCCAAATGTTGGAACAAATTAAACGCGTTAAAAGCAGAAAAGGTATTCAAGCCATTATGCCTTATGAAATTGTAATAAACTAATTCAAATTCAAACACATAAAAAATCCCAAAAGCAATTGTTTTTGGGATTTTTTTTATAAGTTTAACGTAGCTTTAATCCTAAACTATATTTTTGGTACTACTTTTGTAGTAAATACATGATAATTTGATTACAAATCGAAACAAAAAATTTATTCGCACTCTTAAAAAGTAAAATTATGTTGAAAAAAATCTTAAAAGGAACTGGAATTTTCCTATTGGTAACCATCATCGCATTGGCAGCTGCGCCTTTTTTATTCAAAGATAAAATCAAGGAAATGATTGCTAAAACTTTGAACGAAAATGTAAATGCCAACATAGCGTTTGAAGACGTAGATTTGAGTTTATTCAAAAGTTTTCCGAAAGCTAATGTTACAATTGAAAAATTAAGCATTATTACTAAAGCGCCTTTTGAAAACGACACCCTTTTATATTCGGGTGAGACCAATGTAACCATGAGTGTAAAAGAGCTTTTTAAAGGTGATGGAGAAGCTATGAATTTAGAAAGTTTTAGTGTAGTTGACGGAATTGTAAACATCATTTTTAATAAAGATGGTTTAGGAAATTTTGATATTGCATTAAAAGATGAAACAGAAAAAAAACCTTCTGACAGCAAACCTTTTGCTTTGAATATTCAAGATTATGAAGTTGAAAATTTGAAATTCACTTATGAAGACCAAGGTTCTAAAATGAAAATGGTTTTAGACAGCATTAATCACGAAGGAAAAGGAAATTTTGCAGCTCAAAAATTGGATTTAGACACTAAAACTACTGCAAAACTATCTTTTGATATGGACAAAATGAACTATATGAAAAATGTAGCCATTTCATTAGATGCCATTTTAGGAATCGATTTAGAGAAAAGTAAATACGAATTCAAAGACAACAAAGCCTTAATCAATCAATTGCCATTAGAATTCAATGGATTTATTCAAATGGTGGAAGCGGGTCAAACGTATAACTTGACATTTAAAACACCAACATCTGATTTTAAAAACTTCTTGGGATTAATTCCAGCAGCTTATTCAGGTGATATCAACAAAGTAAAAACAACCGGACAATTTTTAGTAGACGGAAAAGTAAAAGGCAAATTAACCGAAACTACGATTCCTGCTTTTGATGTAAAAATCGCTTCCAATAATGCGTCTTTCCAATATCCAGATTTACCAAAATCGGTTAAAAATATCGTAATTGATACACATATTATCAACGAAACAGGTTTAATGAACGACACGTATGTGAATTTGAATAAACTTTCGTTTTCAATTGATCAAGATGTGTTTAATGCGAAAGCGAATATTAGAAACATCGCAACAAATGCCTTAGTTGATGCCGAATTAAAAGGAACCATCAACTTAGCAAACGTTACCAAAGCATATCCAGTAAAGTTAGACAAACCGTTAACCGGAATTTTAAAAGCCGATGTAAAAACGAAGTTTGATATGAAATCAGTTGAAACTTCTCAATATCAAAACATTCAAAATTCTGGAATTGCAAGTTTAACTGGATTCAATTATGAAGGTCCAGAAATGGCAAAACCGTTTAAAATCAATCAAGCAGCTGTTGCTTTCAATCCAAATCAAATTCGTTTGAATCAGTTTGATGCGAAAACAGGAGCTTCCGATTTGAATGTAACAGGAACATTGGATAACTTCTACGGATTTGTATTCAAAAACCAAATTCTGAAAGGAAACTTCAATATGAATTCGACTAAATTAGTCGTTTCTGATTTTATGGCGCCAACTACAACCACTACTGAAGAAGGCAAAAAAACTACAGAAGCGGTAAAAATTCCTTCATTCTTAGATTGTAGTGTTACTGCAAAAGCAGGAACAGTGGTTTACGATAATTTAAACTTAAAAGATGTTTCGGGAAATATGGTAATTCGTGACGAAGCGGTAACTTTAAATAATTTAAAAATGAGTGTTTTTGGAGGAAATATCGGTTTAACAGGAACGGTTTCAACCAAAGGAAAAACGCCAACGTTTAATATGAATTTAGGTTTAGATAAAGTCAATATTGCCGAATCATTCACACAATTAGACATGCTAAAATCGATTGCTCCAATTGCTGGTGTAATTAATGGAAAATTGAATTCAACCATCAAATTATCGGGTGATTTACAACAAGATATGACTCCAAATTTAAAAACTATTTCTGGAGATTTATTAGGTCAATTGTTGTCAACTACAGTTAACGAAAAAAATTCTGCACTGCTTACAGCTTTAAGTTCAAATGTAAAATTTATTGATATGAACAAAGTGAACTTGAACGACGTAAAAGCAGCTTTATCTTTTAAAGATGGAAAAGTGAATGTAAAACCATTCGATATCAAATACCAAGATATAACAGTAAATGTTGGTGGAACTCATGGTTTTGATCAAAGCATGAATTACAATTTAAAATTTGACGTACCTGCAAAATATTTAGGAACTGAAGTAAATAATTTACTAGCAAAACTAACGCCTGCTGACCAAAATAAAATTCAAAATGTTCCTGTAAATGCAGTACTTGGAGGAAACTTCAAACAGCCAAAAATTACTACAGACATGAAGCAAGCCACAACTAATTTGGCAACACAATTGGTTAAAATGCAAAAAGACAAATACATCAATCAAGGAACAACTGCTTTAAGTAATTTATTGGGTGGAACAAAAGGCAACAACTCTGGAACAACTACTGCAACTGACACCACTAAACCCAAAACAACTCCTAAGGAAGAAATTAAGACTAAAGCAACTGATGCATTAAATGGTTGGCTTAAAAAGAAGAAAAAAGAATAAATTCGAAATAAAAACAAAACCCTTTCTAAAATTTAGAAAGGGTTTCTTTTTTACAAACTCATCTTCACTACATAACCTTCATAAGTTCTTACATTGAAAACAGTTCCGTCTTCAAAAAGTAAATATTGGCCTTTGATTCCGGTTAGGGTTCCTGAAAAATTTGGTGTTTTGTCTAAATTTAAACTTGTTACTTTTTTAGGATATTGTAAAACTGGAAAATCGAGTTGAATGATTTTTTCTTCTTTTGGGAAATAGTCTTTCACTTCATTTGGTAGCCAATCCAATACTTTATTTCGTTCTGAAATCAAGTCCATGTTAGGTACTTCGTTTTTTAGCATTTTTTGCCAATTGGTTTTATCGGCAAAATGGTTTTTCAATGCTACTTCCGTAATTCCTGCTAAATATCTATTTGGTACTTCTACAATTGGAATAGCTTGCACAGCACCTTGATCTATCCAACGAGTTGGAACTTGGGTTTTTCTTGTAACTCCTACTTTTACTTCACTAGATAAAGCTAAATACACCACATGCGGTTGCAATTGCACACGCTTTTCGTATGCTAAATCTCTATCTTCGATATCTAAATGAGCGGTGCTTAATTCGGGTTTCATAATCCAATCGCCAACTGCTGGGCTGCTCATAAAACAATCGTAACAAAATCCTTGTCGAAAAATCTTTTTCGCTTTTCCGCAATTTAAACATTGGTAGCCTTGAAACTCAATTTCAATGTCTTTTCCTAAAAGTTGGTTGATGTTTAAAAAACTATTTTCAAAAACCAAATAATACTGAATTGGGTTACCAAATTCGGTTTGCATTTTTGAAAGTGTGCCTTGATATATCATTTCGTGTAAAGATTTTCTTTTTTGTTCAATTATTTGAAAAAAATGCTATTTTTGGTAAAGTTATTATTCCAATTTAATAATTCAAAATTAGCAATAGGTAAATGCCATTACAAATAATAAATTCTTTTGCCACTTGGATTTTAAAAAAGCGAATTCATCAAATGGAATTGTTTTTAAAATATCCACACGAAGTACAAGAAGAATTACTTTTTAATCTAATAAAAGCTTCCGAAAATACGCAACTTGGAAAGAAATATGATTTTTCTTCCATGAAAAGTTATACTACTTTTTCAGAACGAATTCCTGTTTCTAGCTATGAAGATTTAGAACCTTTAATTGAATTAACTCGAAAAGGTGAACAAAACGTTTTTTGGCATTCTAATATTAAATGGTTTGCAAAATCGAGCGGAACTACTAATGCAAAAAGCAAGTTTATTCCTGTAAGTTCAGAGGCATTAGAAAATTGCCATTACAAAGCTAGTAAAGACTTATTGTGTTTATACTTAAACAACAACGAAGAGTCGCAAATGTTTACTGGAAAAAGTTTGCGTTTAGGCGGAAGCAAGCAATTGTATGAAGATAATAATACTTTTTTTGGAGATTTATCGGCAATTTTGATTGACAACATGCCGATTTGGGCCGAATTTAGCTCTACACCAAGCAGTAAAATATCATTAATGGGCGATTGGGAAACCAAACTTCCAGCCATTGTCAATGAAACCATCAACGAAAATGTGACAAGTTTAGCTGGCGTTCCAAGTTGGATGTTGGTTTTACTTCAAAAAGCATTAGAAACCACTGGCAAATCTAATTTATTAGAGCTTTGGCCAAATGCAGAAGTGTATTTTCATGGTGGTGTCAATTTTGATCCATATAGAGAACAATACAAGAAATTATTTCCAAAAGACAGTTTTAAATATTACGAAATTTACAATGCTTCGGAAGGATTTTTTGCCATTCAAGACCAAAATGATTCAAACGAATTATTATTGATGTTGGATTACGGAATTTTCTACGAATTTATTTCGATGGATACTTTTGGAACATTAAACCAACGCGTTATTCGATTGAATCAAGTAGAGTTGAATAAAAATTATGCATTGGTAATTACGACAAATTCAGGTTTATGGCGCTATTTAATTGGCGATACGATTCGCTTTACTTCATTAAGTCCTTACCGAATTAAAGTTACTGGAAGAACCAAACATCATATTAACGTTTTTGGAGAAGAGTTGATGGTTGAAAATACAGATGCTGCCATTGCAAAAACATGCGCTTTATTTGACTGCGAAATTGTAGATTATACGGTTGCTCCTGTTTTTATGAGTGAAACGCAAAAAGGTTCGCATGAATGGATTATTGAATTTAAAAATCCACCAGAAGATGTTGAAAAATTTAGTATGATTTTGGATGAAAATATTCAATCTTTAAATTCTGACTATGAAGCTAAACGATACAACAATATGACACTTAATCCGTTAGTATTAAATGTTGCCCGAAAAAACTTGTTTTATGATTGGTTAAAACAAAATGATAAATTGGGTGGACAACACAAAATTCCAAGGCTTTCTAATGACAGAAATTATTTAGAAAGTTTACTAAATTTATAAAAAAATATTATGAAAAAAATAGCCATAATTTTACTCGTATCTGTTGTAATCATTTCATCGTTTTCTTGTGGTCCGAGACGTTATAAATGTGGTCCATATAGACGTTGCGAAATAAAAGAAAATTCAATAAAACCCCAAAATTATAACGAAATTAACAAAATTCAACTATCATAAATATTGTTAACAAAAAAATAATCAAAATTTAATCGATTTCAGTTTACCTAAAATCGATTTTTTTTGCAGTTCATCGGATATTATGATAATTATCATATAAAAGATTTTTTATGTAAAATATAGTGTTAATTTTGCACTCGATTTTAAAATTTATTACCCCATTATCAATTAAGCAATTAACTTTATGAATTACCCCAAATTACTTGCCATATTATTCCTTTTAGGAACTTTTTCATGTTTTTCTCAAGAACCAAAACGTTCAGAAGGTTTAGATTCAATTATAAATGTAATTAGCAAATCTACAAAAGGCATTAACTATTTAATTGGTGATACTGGAATTAATTCAGAATTAAATGAGGTTGGAACTTCTTTCTTTAAAAACAAATACATCATTTTATCTAATAAGAAAAGAAGACATGCTGAAGTAACTGTAAATCCAATTACAAACGAACCAAATAACAACTTATATTGTGTAGATATTAAAGAAGATGGAAGTCTTTCATTTCCTTTACTTTTTTCTCAGGCTCTAGATTCAGAAAAAAATGAAGGTTCAATTAGTTTTTCAGCAGATCAACGCACAATTTATTTCACACAAGAAAACCCAAATAATAATCAAATTTACACACTACATAAAGCAGATTTAAATGAAAAAGACCCAAAAAAATGGGTTAACATCACAAATTTAAATGCTGTTCCCGCTGAATATTCAGTTGAGACTCCTAGTTTATCTGCTGATGGGAAAAAAATATATGTTGCTTCAAACATTCCTGGAGGGTTTGGAGGATTTGACATTTATGAAGCGCCAGTATTAGCTGATGGATCAATTGGAAAATTAGTTAATCTTGGACCAAATGTAAACACATCTACAGATGAAAAATATCCTTTTATGTCTGCAGATGGTAAATATTTATATTTTTCATCAAAAGGACACACTAACATGGGTGGGTATGATGTTTTTAGATCATCTGTTTTGAAAAATGACTATTCACCAGCATTAAACTTAGGTACTGACTTAAACTCCAGAAGAGACGATGTAGCATTTATTATGACATCACCTACAAAAGGTTATATTTCTACTGATAAACACCAACAAGGAAATTTTGACATTTTTAAATTTGAGATTAAAAAGCAAGATAATTTAAGTCAAACGTATACAGTTGTAGAAGAAAAATCAAGCATCGCACTTCCAAACACAGATGTGGTAGTTACAAATGAATTTGGAGAAATAGTATTAAAAACAAAATCGGACGAAAAAGGAAAAATCCGTTTAGATTTAGAACCTTTAACTCAATATACTGTTGCATTAAACAAAGATGGTTACGAAACTAAAACAGCTAATTTAAATTCTTCAGACACTAATAAAAATATAACTCTAAAACAGAAAAAAGCTATTGTTACTGAAGATGCTATTGTAATAGAAAATATCTATTTTGATTTTGATAAAGCAACAATCAAACAAGAATCTACATTATCATTAAATAAAATTGTTGAAGTTTTAAACAACAATCCTGAAATGTCAATTACAATTAATGCCCATACTGATAATAAAGGTTCAGCAGATTACAATCAAAAACTTTCTGAAAGAAGAGCTAAATCTTCATATCAATATTTAATAAACAAAGGTATAGTTGCTTCAAGACTATCATATAAGGGATATGGAGAAAGTCAACTATTAAACAAATGCGACAAATGTTCAGCAGAGCAAGACCAAGCAAACAGAAGAGTCGAATTTAAAATCATCAAATAAACACGCAATTAATTACAACTATAAAAACTCTATAAACAAAATGAAAAAAATTTCTTTAATTTTAGCAGCAGCAACTTTAGTATTATTAACTTCATGCTCAAGTGGATGGAGCTGTAAATCAAGTTACTGTAACGCGAAACAAACAAAAACAATCGAGCAAAAGAAAAATGCTTAATCATAAAAAAGGTCGCCAATTGGCGACCTTTTTATTTGTATTAATTTCATTAAGAAACGGCTTTCAAACGTTGTAATAAATTTTTACTCAAACTATTTTCTGCATATTCTTTTGTAACTTGTAAATGTTTATCTTCAGAACTTGGTAATTCATACATAGCATCAGTTAAAATCGCCTCGCATAACGAACGCAAACCTCTGGCTCCTAATTTATATTCTAAAGCTTTAGAAACAATATAATTCAACGCTTCTTCTTCAATCTCTAAAGTTACCTCATCCATTTCAAACAATTTCTTGTATTGCTTTACTAAGGCATTTTTAGGTTCGGTTAAAATTGCTCTTAATGTTTCTACATCTAAAGGATCCATATGTGTTAGAACTGGCAAACGACCAATAATTTCTGGAATTAATCCAAAATCTTTTACGTCTTTCGGAATTAAATATTGCAGTAAATTATCTTTATCAATTTGGTCTGTTCCAATAGACGAACTATAACCAACCGCTTGTCTGTTTAAACGTTTTGAAATAATTCTTTCAATGCCATCGAAAGCACCACCTGCGATGAATAAGATATTTTGAGTGTTTACCTCAACAAATTTTTGGTCTGGATGTTTTCTTCCTCCTTTTGGTGGTACGTTTACAACTGTTCCTTCTAATAATTTCAATAACGCTTGTTGTACACCTTCTCCCGAAACATCACGCGTAATTGATGGATTATCACTTTTACGAGCAATTTTATCTATTTCGTCAATAAATACAATTCCTCTTTCAGCTTTAGCCACATCGTAATCAGCAGCTTGTAATAAGCGAGTTAAGATACTTTCCACATCTTCTCCTACGTAACCCGCTTCGGTTAAAACAGTTGCATCAACAATAGCCAATGGAACATTCAACATTTTTGCAATCGTTTTTGCTACTAATGTTTTACCTGTTCCGGTTTGTCCTACCATTAAAATGTTACTTTTTTCAATCTCAACTTCGTCTTCCAATTGAATTTGCATCAAACGTTTGTAGTGGTTATAAACCGCTACACTCATTACTTTTTTAGTTTGATCTTGTCCAATAACATAATCATCTAAAAACGCACGAATTTCTTTTGGTTTCAACAGAATCAAATCGGCAACCAAATTGGAATTACCCGATTGTTTTAATTCCTCTAATACAATTCCGTGAGCTTGTTCGATACATTTGTCGCAAATATGCGCATTAATCCCTGCAATTAATAAATTGGTTTCAGGCTTTTTCCTTCCGCAGAATGAACACTCTAATACTTCTTTAGCCATTTTTTAGTGATTAGTGAAAAGTGATTAGTAAATAGCTTATTACTTTTTACTAATCACTAATTACTTTTTAAATTATCTTGTTAAAACCTCATCAATCATTCCGTATTCTTTTGCTTCAGCGGCAATCATCCAATAATCGCGCTCAGAATCTTTGTGCACTTTTTCGAACGATTGTCCAGAATGTTTAGAAATGATTTCATATAATTCATCTTTCAATTTCAACATTTCTTTCAAGTTGATTTCCATATCGGTTGCTACACCTTGTGCGCCTCCAGATGGTTGGTGAATCATAACTCTTGAATGTGGTAATGCCGAACGTTTTCCTTCTGCTCCAGCACATAATAAAACCGCTCCCATAGAAGCCGCCATTCCTGTACAAATTGTAGCTACGTCTGGTTTTACGAATTGCATTGTATCGTAAATTCCTAATCCAGCATACACACTTCCACCTGGTGAATTGATATAAATACTGATATCTTTAGAAGCATCAACACTTTCTAAAAACAACAATTGTGCTTGAATAATATTGGCAACATAATCGTCAACTCCAGTTCCCATGAAGATAATTCTATCCATCATTAAACGAGAGAAAACATCCATTGAAGCTACGTTTAATTGACGTTCCTCAATAATATATGGAGTCATACTTCCAACAATTTTATCGTAATATAAACTGTTTACTCCGTGATGCTTAGTAGCATATTTTTTAAATTCTTTTCCGTAGTTCATTTTTTGTATGGTTTAAATAATTAATATTTAGAAATTCTGCTGTTGAATACAGAATAAAAAAGCGCCAAAACTAGTCTGACGCTCAAAGATAATTATTTTTTGTGAGAAATTATTCTCCGTACATTTCTTTGATGAATTGTTCGTAATTAACTTCTTTTGTTTTAGCCGAAACTTTTTCTTTGTAAAGACCTAACATTTTTTCACTCATTACTTGCTCAGACAAACGCTTTACTTCGTCTTGATTTGACATCACACGAGCAACAATTCCGTTAATTTCATCATCCGATGGATTTAATTGACCAAATTGAGCCATTTGTTTCTTGATTAATTCGGCAGTATGCGCTTTTAAATCTTCGAAAGTAATTTGCAAATTATTTTCAGCCATTACTTTTCCTTCGATTAATTGGAAACGTAGTCCTTTTTCTGCTTTTGCATATTCTTCTTCAGCTTGCTCATCAGAAAGTGGCGTTTCGCCCATGGTTTTAATCCATTTCTTTAAGAACTCAGCTGGTAAATCAAATTTTGTGTTTTCGATTAAGAAATCAGTCACGTCGTTTAAGAATTTTTGATCTGCTTGTTGTGCAAATTGCGCTTCAGCATCTTCTTTAATTTTTGCTTTTACGTCTTCAACAGAAGAAACAACTCCAGCTCCAAATAATTTATCAAACAATTCTTGATTTAATTCAGCTCTTTCGGTTGAATTAATTTCCTCAATTGTGAAATTAACTGTGATATCTAATCCGTGCACATCATCATGACCTACTTTTAAGTAATCCATTAATTTGTGATCATCGTCGAATAAACCTTTAGTTCCGATAGTTACAACATCACCTACTTTTTTTCCGATGAAAGCTTTAGCTGCTTTTTTATCAGCAAAAATATCTAAACCAAAATTAGCTGGAGCGTTGATTCCTTTTTCTTCGTTTGTAAATGTTCCAACAACATCAAACCCTTCTTCTACTTTATCTTGAGAAATTAATTTTCCATATTGTTTAGCAATACGATCAACTTGATCGTTTAACATTTTATCATCAGCAATAACTTTGAATTTAGTAACATTGTTTTTAGCAGATAAATCAACTGAAAACTGAGGTGCTAATCCTAATTCAAAATCAAAAGAAAAGTTTTCTGCATCCCAATCAATACTTTCCGTAACTTTTGGAAGTGGATTACCAAGAATATCTAATTTTTCAGTAGTTAAATAATTATTAAGCGAAGTTTGTAATACTTTATTTACTTCTTCTAATAAGACTGCTTTACCATATTGTTTTTGAATCAAACTCATTGGAACTGCCCCTTTTCTGAAACCTGAAATAGCGGCGTTTTTTTTGTAATCAGCTAATACTTTATTTACCTTATCAGCATAATCTTCTTTAGCGATTGCTACTGTTACAATAGCATTTAATGCATCAACTTGCGTTTTTGTAATGTTCATTTATCTGTTTATTTAAGTACCATAAAAATTGGGTTGCAAAATTATAGAATTTTTACAACCCAAACAAGTTTTTAATTTACTGAAATTCAATTCGCTAAAAATTAATCTTCGCTAACAAATATTTTGTTCAATATTGATTGACTAATAGACAATAACACACTAAAAATTAAGGCTGTTAAAAACCCATTTACATGAAATTCTGCAATAAAATAATCGCATATTAAAATAATTACTGCATTGATTACTAACAAAAATAAACCTAAGGTAATTAATGTTACAGGGATAGTTAGGAAAACCAATATAGGTTTCAAAAATGTATTTAAAAGACCTAAAACTACAGCAACCAATAATGCAGAAGTTAAATCATCCACAGCAACTCCTGGTAGAAAATGAGCCAATGCAAATACAATGATGGTACTAATTAAAAGTTTGATTATAAAATTCATTTTGTTTTTTGTTTAAAAATTTAAAATTACAAAAAAAAGACACCAAAAATGATGCCTTTTTTAAAATTTGTTTGAAAAAAATATTAGTTTGAACCTACAATATTAATTCCAGGGAAATTATTTACATAATGTAATGGTAAGTTTGCATTGTAGTGTTCGTTAATTACTTTGATAATTTCATTCGCAATAACAGCATAACCACGAGCATTTGGATGTACTCCATCTAAAGAAAATAATACTTTATTTTCTGTCGCAACACCACTAAAGTAATTTGCAGTGTAGATTTGCCCTGTTTCAATTTGTAAACCATTTACTAATTGATTCATAATAGAATTCATATCAGCCACAGCTAAATCATTAGCTGATGCTATTGAAACTATAGTGTTATTATAAGCAGCAGTAGCGCTTGCAACTTTAGCTTTCTCATTTGCTGTTAAAACCCATTTGTTTGCTAAAGGAACACTTACTCCATTAATCATTAACGGATCTCCTCCTACAGTAGTTCCAATAAAAGAACTTGCAGGTAAAACTATTAAATCTTGAGAAGTTGTCATTCTGTAAGAAGGCAAACCTAATCCAGACAAATTAGTTAAATCACTATCAACAATTACTACTGGGTTTTTCCCTGCAACAAAAACAACCTTTCTTTGTAATCTCTCAGCATTTGTAATTAAACCATTTGAGAAAGCAACATCTAAACCTCCATTATAAGCGGCATATGCACTATTTAATTGTGTAGCAAATGTATTATCTAAAGGAACTGGCTTATAAGGAACAGTCGTGAAATATGGAATTGAAGTTACACTTGGAACTGTTGCAACAACTCCTTTAGCACCACCTGATGTTAATGTGTTAATAAGCGTAGAGTATACACTTGCAAAAACACCTGAATTAGTAATATCGTTACTTCCATAAGTAGCAGGATTCATATTGCCTGTTAAATTATGGTCTGCCGCAGGTGTAGTCCCATCTGCTTGCGCTCCACCATTAGTCGCATACGACAAAACATCATTAGCTCCTATCCAATTGGTAAAGAAAGTTGGGTTTTTTGACATGGCATCACCTATAACAGTAGCTGTTGGAGAAGTTGCATGTCTTGCAAAATATGGGTTTAATGTACCATATCCAGGAAATCCTAAATGAAAAGATTTAGCTCCTGGAACACCCATATTATTATAGGCAGTTGCTTGCGATGTAGTTGTAATAGTTGGTGTCCCTGCAATATTTTCAACAGTTCCTGTTGAGGCGTCAATGATTCGTCTTGTTGAATTTGGAACGCCTGCAAAACCACCTAAATTATTCACATCTTCTTCAAATGAAGGTTGAGTAAATGTACCACCGCCCACTAATGCAAATTGTTGTGCTAATAAATTAGGAAACGAATTAGCTTGTCCGCTTTTATAAACCGTTCCGTCCATATAACCTGCTGTTAATGAGTTTCCAACGGCTACATATGTTGTAAAATCAGCATCACCTGCTGTGTAATTTGCCCCTACTTCGTTTTCAAATTCTGGCTCACATGAAGCAAAACCAGCAGCTATTATAGCTAAATATATAAATTTATTTTTCATTTTTATTTCTTATTAAAATTAGAAACCATAAGTAATTCCGATACCTGGTGAGAAAACAACAGATTTATACGTTCCTCCAAAATCTGGATTTGGTTGTCCTGTTATAGGGTCAGTTGAATAATCATAAGAATTATCAACTTCATCAAAATGTAAATATAAGAATGAAAAATCAATTCCTAATTTACTGTTTAATTGATAAGTTAACCCACCAGTATATCCCATAGAATCATTTCTAGGTGTTTCAGGAGCAAAAAAACCATCCTGAACAGGGCTCTCATCAAAATACCATCCAGCTCTAAAAGTAAATTTATCATTTGCTTTGTATTGTGTCCCAACTCTATATGTGCTTACGTTTTTATAGTTTCTTGGGTTTAATGATGAAGTCCCATTACCAAATTCTACATCTAAAGCTTGGTATGCACTCCACATTGCTCTATTATAATCAAATGCAACTAACCATTTATCTGTTACTTCGTATGATAATCCAACTGTCAATTCTGCAGGTAATGGTAAATCGGCATTAAAAGTTGTATTTGCTAATGGATTGAAAGAAGGAGTGTCATTATAAGTTGCATCACCACCACGAGCTTCCATAATAATTTCCGAACGATAATTCATACCAATTCTTAATTTGTCAGTTGGATTAAACATAAATCCAGCTGTATAACCCCAAGCGTTAATTCCTTTTGCATCTATAGTAACATCCGTTGGGTTTCCTTCAGAATCCGAAAGTAAAGGATTCATAGATAAGTTTCTATTAAAATTTACTGACCCAGTAGCATAAATTGGTCCACCACCCACACTAAAATGTTCTCCAATTCTAACAGAAATAGAAGGCTGAATGAAAATTGCTTGTAAATCAATATTGTTTACTAAATGAGCTCCTTGCCAATCTTGATCCCATTCAACAGCACTTCCGTATGGAGTATAAACTGCCAAACCAGCAGTAAACCAATCATTTAATTTATAAGTTGCATAAATACTAAAAGGAGTTCCTACGTTTTTAGTTTCTGCCTCCCAACCATATTGAGAGTTTTGAAATTTTGTATTTGCAAATAATCCGTTTGCACCTACTGATAAGTTGAATTTTTTGTCTAAATAAGCCATCCCTGCCGGATTGAAAAAAGCAACCTCTGCACTATTTACTACTGCAACACCCGTGTGTCCCATAGCCAATTGCTTTTGACCTTGAATACTTACTCTATATCCACCTGCAAAAGCAGTAGAGCCAGCCAAAGCCAATAATGTTAAAGAAAGTAATTTTCTCATAATGTAAAAATGTGTTAGTTTTTTTCTTTGTTTGTTATAATCAATACTTCAAAATTATAACAAAATATGAATTTTACAATTTTTTTAACTAAAAAATTATGCATGCATAATTTTTTATTGATTTTTCTTAAGAAAATGTATTACAAAGTCATAGAAATCAACTGGATTTTCGGCATGTAACCAATGTCCTGCGTTTTTTACTGTTTCTATTCTTGATGATGGAAAATGATGTAGAATAGTTTCAAAATCAGCATCCGTTATATAATCTGATTTATCGCCACGCAAGAACAAAGTAAGCTTAGAAAATGTATTTTCAAATGGCAACGCTGTTCCGATTGTTTCAATTTTTTTATTAAAAACATTTAAATTAAATCTGAAAGCTAATTGTTCAGGTGTTTTCCAATACAAACTTTTTAGAAGAAACTGACGTGTTCCAAAATCTCTAATATATTTTGAAAGTTCTTCTTCTACTTGGCTTCTACTTGGATTTTTTGTAAAATCAATAGCGTTTAATCCTGCTAAAATAGTTTGATGATGTGGAGGATAATATTTTGGACCAATATCTGCCACTATCAATTTTGAAACTAATTCAGGATAAGTAGTTGCTAATAACATGGCTACTTTTCCTCCCATCGAATGTCCAAGCACATCAATAGCGGTTAATTGATGAAAACTGCAATATTGCTTGACATCTTCAACCATAACTTCATAACTAAAATCTTCAGAATGAAAACTTTTACCATGATTTCGTAAATCTAAAGCATGCGTTTGAAATCCTTGTGCTGCAAACTGAGTTGCTAAAGATTTCCAATTATCAGACATTCCTAAAAAACCATGAATGATAATTAATGGCTTTCCTTCTCCTTCTATTCGTGAATGTAACATTTCTTATTTTAATTTTTGAAGATACATATTTACCACATTTTCTAAACCTAAATATAAAGACTCAGAAATGAGTGCATGACCAATAGACACTTCTAATAAATTAGGTATATTTTCTTTAAAAAACTTGATATTATCCATACTTAAATCGTGTCCAGCGTTGATTCCTATATTTAACTCATTTGCTTTGATAGCTGCTTTTATAAAAGGTTTGATTCCATTTTTATTTCCTAAACCATATTCATGAGCAAACGATTCCGTGTACAATTCGATACGCTCTGTACCTGTTGCTTTTGCGCCTTCAATCATTTTTTCATCGGCATCAACAAAAATTGAAGTTCTAATTCCATTGCGTTGAAATTCCTGAATTACTTCTGTTAAATACGATTGGTGTTTAATGGTGTCCCAACCCGCATTTGATGTTAAAGCACCAATAGCATCTGGCACCAAAGTAACTTGTGTAGGTTTACATTCTAAAACTAAATCAATAAAATTATGTTGCGGATTTCCCTCAATATTATATTCGGTATACACAACCGATTTTAAATCACGCGCATCTTGGTAACGAATATGACGCTCATCAGGTCTTGGATGAATGGTGATTCCTTGCGCACCAAACTGCTGAATATCGCGGGCAACCTTCAGTAAATCAGGCACATTTCCACCTCTTGAATTACGTAATGTTGCAATTTTATTAATATTTACCGATAATTTTGTCATGAGTTTTATTTTAATTTAGCAAAAATACAAAGTATAAATTAGGTAACATATGGTATTTTTTGATTATTTTGCGGTATTAATAATACACCAAACAAAATGAACAGTTTAGATAGCTACATAAATAACGAGATAAAGCCTATAAAACATACCGATTCTATTGCAGAAGCGCAAGATGTTTTTGTAGATTTTCCGTATTCGCATTTTCCAGTTACCGAAGAGGGTGTTTATATTGGATGTGTGAGCAAAGATGCTGTTGAGTTTTTGAATGCCGATGCAAAAGTAAATGATAGTCGATTTAATTTTGAACGTTTTTTTGTACGTTCGACCATGATTTGGCTTGATGTTTTAGAAGTTTTTGCTAAAAACGAAGCCAATTTATTGCCTGTTTTAGACGAGAAGAATAATTATTTAGGTTATTATGAATTAGAAGATGTAATTCGTTTTTTGCATGAAACTCCGTTTTTAAAAGAAGAAGGCGGCATTATCATCGTAGAAAAAGAAGTTGATAAATTTTCAATGAGTCAAGTTGCCCAAATAGTTGAAAGTAATAATGCTAAGATTTTAGGGTTATTCATTTCCAATGTTGCTAATGGAAAAGTAGAAATCACTATAAAAATTAGTCAAAGCGGATTGAATGATATCATTCAAACGTTTAGAAGATATGAGTATGAAATTATTTCGGAACATCAAGAAGATTCTTATTTGAATAGTTTAAAAGAACGTTCTGATTATTTAGATAAATACCTTAATATTTAAGAAAATAATTATTATGAAAATAGCCGTTTTTGGACAATATTATCAAAATAATACAGCTGAAATTGTAGCCAAGGTTGTTGATTTTTTATCAGCAAATAATGTTTCAATTTATTTTGAAGCAGCTTTTTTAAAAATAATTCAAGAAAAAAACATTGTTGACAAATCGTTTCCAAGTTATTCAAATTATGAAGAATTAACTACAGATTTTGAAGCGCTAATTAGTATTGGTGGCGACGGGACTATCTTGAAAGCAGCCACATTTATTAGAGATAAAAATATTCCGATTATTGGAATTAACGCTGGAAGATTAGGATTTTTAGCAACTGTGCAATTTGAAAACATTGAAACCTTGTTGCAAAAAGTGTTGGCAAAAGAATATTGTATTTCAAAAAGAAGTTTATTAAGCATTACAACAACTCCAGAATATGAAAATTTTTCGGTTTTAGATTTTGCACTTAACGAAGTAACGGTTGCCCGAAAAGACACAACTTCGATGATAACTGTTGAAACTTTCTTAGATGGCGAATATTTAACCTCGTATTGGGCAGATGGCTTAATTGTTTCAACTCCTACCGGCTCAACAGGTTATTCATTAAGTTGTGGCGGACCCGTTTTAACACCCGATGTGAATAGTTTTGTAATAACACCTATGGCGCCACATAATTTAAATGCCAGACCTTTAGTAATAACTGACGACACCGAAATTGAATTAAGAGTTTCTGGTCGTGAAGAACAATTTTTAATTTCATTAGACTCCAGAATTGCAGCAGTTTCAAAAGACACTATTGTGAAAATTAAAAAAACACCATTCACTATTTCAATTGTAGAATTTAAAGAAGAATCGTTTTTAAATACAATTAGAAAAAAACTACTTTGGGGTGCAGATAAAAGAAATTAACTACAACTTATATCATTTTTATCATTTTAGCGTTTTAAAAGTTCAACAAGATGTAACAAAAAAATCCTATAAAATAGGGTTAAGAAGTCAATATTGTTATATTTGCAAACTATTTCAAAAAATGAAACGCTTTTTAATTTACATTAGCCTGATTTTCTGCACCTTGAGCACTTACTCACAAATCAATGAGTTAGGAGTTTTTGTAGGTGGTATTAATTATATTGGTGACGTTGGTCCTACGGATTACATTGCACCAAACGAGCCTGCATTTGGAATCATCTATAAATGGAATCGAAGCCCGAGACATGCATGGCGTTTTTCGTACTATCAAGGAAGTTTAAAATCTAAAGATATTGATAGCGATGTTCCAAGTAGAAATTTACGAGGAAATTCATTTGAAAATAGCATAAAAGAATTTTCTGCTGGAATGGAATTTAATTTCATGGATTTTGATTTGCACGATGGGAAAAAGAAAATAACTCCCTACGTATTTACTGGGGTTAATTATTTCATTTATGATGAAATATACATTTTGAATAACGAAAGTGAAAAAGATTTTCAAAGCAGCACATTTGCAATTCCAATGATTGTTGGTGTAAAAGCACGTTTGTTTGATAATTTTGTTTTAGGAGCAGAAATTGGTGCTCGATATACTTTTACAGATAATTTAGATGGGAGTAATCCTGAAAATGATAATTTTGAAACCTTGCGTTTTGGCAATTTAAATAGTAACGATTGGTATGTGTTTACAGGCTTAACACTTACATATACCTTTGGTCAAAACCCATGTTTTTGTGCAGAATAAAATGGAATTAGTACAACAAATAAATACAGCAACTTTGCCACAACATTTAGCCATTATTATGGATGGAAATGGAAGATGGGCAAAACAAAAAGGTCTTTTACGTGCTTTGGGTCACGAAAGTGGTACTAAATCTGTAAGAACAACTGTAGAATCTTGTGCTAAACTTGGTATCAAAAACCTTACACTCTATGCCTTTTCAACCGAAAATTGGAACCGTCCAAAATTGGAAGTTGATACACTAATGAAGCTTTTAATATCCTCTTTAAAGAAAGAAATTAAGACTTTACAATCAAATAATATCAAATTAAACGCTATTGGAAATTTAACAAATTTGCCATCAAGTGTTCAAAAAGAATTGCAAGAAGTAATTCAAAAAACTGCCGAAAACACTAGAATGACACTCACTTTAGCCCTTAGTTATGGCGCTAGAGAAGAGCTAGTTCAAGCTGTTAAAAAAATTAGCAACAAAGTTAAAAATAATATAATTTCTGAAGAGGCTATTGACGAATCAATTATTAATCAGCATCTTTACACACACAATTTACCAGATGTAGATTTAGTAATTAGAACTAGTGGCGAACATAGAATAAGTAATTTCCTACTATGGCAAATCGCTTACGCCGAGTTTTATTTTACAGATGTGCTTTGGCCAGATTTTTCAGAAGACCATTTATATGAAGCAATTATTAGTTATCAAAAAAGAGAACGCCGTTTTGGTAAAACCAGCGAACAAATTATACCTTAAAAAAATGTTTAAAAAAGGATTACAATTACTTTCAATATTTATCGTACTTAATAGCGCAACCACATTTGCTCAAGAAACAAAACTTGAAAATGGGAAAGAGTATATTTTAGCAGATATTGCAGTTACTGGTAAAATTAGCTACAACGCTCAAACCGTAACAACGTTTACAGGTTTAGAAAAAGGACAATCAATTATGGTTCCTGGTGAAGATATTAGTATTGCTATCAAAAAATTATGGAAATTAGGATTATTCTCTGATGTTAATTTTTATGTAAATAAAATTGAAGGTGATAGTATTTTTCTTGAACTCGAATTAAACGAATTGCCAAAACTTGGTGATGTGAAAATTCAAGGCGTAAAAAAAGGAAAAGCAGAAGAACTTATAAAAGAAGCTGATCTTAAAAAAGGAAAAATTGTTAATGAAAACCTATTAACTACAACTAAAAATTACTTTGAAAATAAATATAAAAAAGATGGTTATTACAATTCAAAAGTATCTATAAATACAATACAAGATTCTGCATTTTCAGATGTAAAAATGGTTGTAAATATTGATAAAGGAGACAAAGTAAAAGTAAAAAGCATTGATTTTGTTGGAAACTCTTTAATTACAGATGCAAAACTTAAAAAAACTTTTAAAAACACAAAACAAAAAAATGTTTTAAGGATTTTTAAAAAATCTAAGTATATTAAAGAAAAATACAAAGAAGATTTAGCTAGTGTTATTGAAAAATATAAAGAAAAAGGGTTTAGAGATGCACGTATCGTTTCTGATTCGGTTACTTATGACAAAAAAAGTAATACTATAGCAATAAAAGTAAATTTAGAAGAAGGTAGAAAATATTATTTTGGTGATATTCGTTACCTAGGAAATACCGTTTACACAGACCGACAATTAAACGCACTTCTTGGAATTAAAAAAGGAGATGTTTATAATGGAACATTACTTCAAAAAAGAATTGCTGATCAATCTAAACCTGATGGTGAAGATATAACTAACTTATATCAAAATAATGGTTATTTATTCTCAAACATCAATCCTGTTGAAGTTAGAACAGTTAACGACACTATTGATTTTGAAATTAGAATTACCGAAGGTCCAATAGCTTACTTTAACAAAATTACAGTTGTCGGTAACGATAAAACGAACGACCACGTAATTTATAGAGAATTAAGAACAAAACCTGGTCAAAAATATAGTAAAGAAGATTTAATTCGTTCTATTCGTGAAATTGGGCAATTAGGATTCTTTGATCCGGAAGCGATTAAACCTGATTTTAAAAATGTTGACCCACAAGCTGGAACTGTTGATATTGAATACAACGTAGTTGAAAAAGGATCAAGTCAAATTGAACTTCAAGGAGGTTACGGTGGAGGAGGTTTTATTGGAACTTTAGGGTTATCATTTAACAACTTCTCAGCAAGAAATATTTTCAAAAAAGATGCATACAAACCACTTCCAATGGGAGATGGCCAAAAAATGTCGTTACGTTTACAAGGAAGTTCTTATTTCCAAACTTATAGTTTATCGTTCTCTGAACCATGGTTTGGAGGAAAAAAACCAGTAAGCTTTTCTGCATCTCTTTCTCACAGTAAACAGTTTTTATACAATTATTCAACAAGAGACGTAACAAGAAATCAAAGTTTCAATATTACATCTTTATCAGTAGGTTTAGCAAAACGATTAACTGTGCCAGACGATTATTTCGTATTATCGCAAGCCGTTTCGTTTCAATATTATGATTTAAATAATTACAATACTGGATTATTTACTTTTGGTAACGGAGCTTCAAGAAATTTAGCATACACAGTTGGTTTATCAAGAAACAGTAAAGGAGTGAATCCAATTTATCCAACTTATGGTTCAGAATTCAGCATTACAGGTAAATTTACACTACCATATTCATTATTCAACGGAATTGATTATGCTGACTTAAAAAATCAAAAAGATTACAAACTTAGATATACATCTGGTTCTGGAATAAATGTTCAAGCTACTGAAGACGGGCAAGTGCCAATTGAAGGAGATTATATCGTTGAAACAGAAGAAGGCTCAGGAATTTACGAAACTGTTGGTTCAGATTGGCAAAACGCATCAGCAAATCAAGCTGAAGTAGATCAAAAAAGATTTAACTGGTTAGAATATTACAAAGTAAAATTCAAAGCAGATTGGTATACACGTGTTTATGAAAAACTAGTTTTACGCTCAGTGGGTGAATTTGGTTTTATGGGTGCTTATAATTCAGATAGAGGATTAGTTCCTTTTGAACGTTTTTACTTAGGTGGTGATGGTTTAGCTAACTTTTCATTAGATGGTAGAGAAACTATTCAGTTAAGAGGATATCCAAATAACTCTTTATCTTCAACAGATGGAGGAACAGTTTATAACAAATTTTCATTAGAATTAAGATATCCAATAACATTAAACCAATCAGCATCAATTTACGCGCTAACTTTCTTGGAAGCTGGAGCAGCATTTGATGATTTTAAAGACTATAATCCGTTCACACTACAACGTTCTGCAGGTGTTGGATTACGTGTATTTATGCCAGCATTTGGATTGTTAGGTATTGATTTTGCTCATGGTTTTGATGCAATTCCTGGTGAAACAGTAAAAAGTGGATGGCAAACACACTTTATCATTGGCCAACAATTTTAAAGATAGTTAATAGATTTTTGTTAAATTCGTAAAAATATTTTGATATTTGTTACGTTTGTAAGGTATCATATTTTATTTTGAGTCTTTACTCGCAAAAACAAAACTTAATGTACATGAAAAAATTATTCTTACTTATATCGTTTTTTTCGATAGTTGCTAATGCACAAACTGCAAGAGGTGTTAAAATTGGCTATATTGACATGGAATATATTTTAGAAAAAGTTCCAGATTATGCAGATGCAATGAACCAATTAGAGCAAAAAGCACAAAAATGGAAACAAGAAATTGAAATCAAAAGAAACGAAATAACAGCTTTAAAAGACAATCTTAAAACAGAACGTGTTCTTTTAACTAAAGAGCTAATAGAAGAACGAGAAGAAGAAATAGCTTATTTAGACAAAGAGCTTTTAGATTACCAAGAAAAACGTTTTGGTCCAAAAGGCGATTTAATTATTCAAAAAAGTGTTTTGGTTAAACCAATTCAAGATCAAATTTTTACTATTATTCAAGACGTTGCTGAACAAAGAAAATATGATTTCGTTTTTGACAGAGCGTCAGATTTAACAATGTTATTTGCCGATAAAAAACATAATATCAGTGATTTTGTTGTTAGAAAGCTTACTTCTGCTCAAAAAAGAGAAGAAATGAGTAAAAAACAACTAAAAGCGTTAGAAGCAAAAGAAGCTTTAGAAGAATCAGTAGCTGATAATCCAGCCGTTGAAGAACGCCAAAGAATCTTAGATGAGAAAAAAGCTGCAAGAGAAAAAGTAATTGCTGAACGTCAAAAAGCAATCGAAGACAAGAAAGCTGCTGCTGCCGAAAAACGCAAAAAATTAATCGAAGAAAGAGATGCCAAAAAAAATGGCACAGTAATTGAAAAAGAATCTACAGAAGAAATAAATGATTTGTTTCCTGAAGATACAGAAAAAAAAGAAGAAACAAATAAAAGTGAAGAAACAACTGGTGAAAAAAAATTAACTCCAGAAGAAACAAGACAAAAAGCTATCGACGACCGAAACAAGAAAATTGAAGAGCGTAAAAAAGCATTAGAAGAAAAAAAGAAAAAAATAGCTGAAGAAAGAGAAGCCGCTAAAAAAGCGAAAGAACAAAAAACAGAAACAGAGAAAAAAGAGTAAATAAACACTAAATTAAAATTAAAAAAATGAAACATTTAAAATCGTTAGTAATCGCAGTTATACTTTTTGTTGGAACACAAGTATCAGCACAAACTAAAGTAGCTCATATTGACTTACAAGCCTTAATGACTACAATGCCAGATATGAAAACTGCTCAGGATCAAATGAAAAAAATCCAAGAGTCATATGATAAAGATTTCAAAGCTATGGCAACTGAATATCAAACGAAATTACAAAAATATGAGCAAGAATCTGCAACAGCTGGTGATGCTTTAAACGAAACTCGTTCTAAAGAAATGCAAGATATGGGTGCTCGTATTCAAAAATTTCAACAAGATGCTCAAAAAGAATTAGGTCAAAAAGAGATGGACTTAATTAAACCAATCATGGAAAAAGCACAAGCAGCTATCAAAAAAGTCGCTAAAGCAAAAGGAATTACTTATGTTTTAGATGCAACTACAGGTAGCGGAGTAATAGTAGCAGACGGAGAAGATTTGTTACCAGCTGTTAAAAAAGAATTAGGTTTCTAATTAATTCAAAGTAGAAATTTAAAAACTGCTCAATCTTACAATAGATTGAGCAGTTTTTTTTATTTTTGTTTTAATGAAAAATACAAATCCAATTGGTTTATTCGATTCTGGTATTGGTGGAACTTCTATTTGGAAAGAAGTACATGCCTTATTACCAAATGAAAACACAATTTACCTTGCTGATAGCAAGAACGCTCCTTATGGCTTAAAATCAAAGGAAGAAATTATTTCCTTAAGTTGTAAAAATACTGAGTTTTTATTGAATAAAAATTGTAAAATAATTGTTGTTGCTTGCAATACAGCCACAACAAATGCTATTAAAGAATTAAGAGCAAAATATGACGTTCCGTTTATTGGAATTGAACCAGCAATAAAACCAGCAGCAATACAAAGCAAAACAAATTGTATCGGGATTTTAGCCACAAAAGGAACATTAAATAGCGAGTTATTTCACAAAAGCGTAACAAATCACCCAGATGTAAAAATAATTGAGCAAATCGGCCATGGATTGGTTCAACTTATTGAAAATGGAGATATAAATTCTCCAGAAATGATTGAGCTTTTAGAAAGTTATTTACTTCCCATGGTTGAAAAAAATATTGATTATTTAGTATTAGGTTGTAGTCATTATCCTTATTTGATTCCCCAAATAAAAAAAATAATTCCATCAAATATAAAAATTATTGATTCAGGCGAAGCTGTTGCCAAACAAACTAAAAGAATATTAGAGGAAAATAATATTTTAAACAATTCAATAGAGATTGCTACACAAACTTTTTATACGAATAGCGACCCTACAGTTTTAGAAAATATTTTAGAGAATAAAGAAAAAGTATTTTATAAAAATTTTTAATCCTTATTCTTTAAACCAACCTGAATACATCACATAATTATTCGAGATACGCTCAATTTCTCCTGCAAAATCACTTTGATTAAGATCTTTTACCTTCTTGGCAGGAACACCAGCGTATATACACCCAGATTCAACTATAGTATTTTGTGTAATTACTGAACCTGCTGCAATTATTGAATTACTTTCAATTATACAATTATCCATTACTATTGCTCCCATACCAATTAAAACATTGTCTTTAATAGTACAACCATGAACAATAGCATTATGACCAATAGAAACATTATTTCCAATAACTGTTGGATGCTTCAAATAGGTACAATGAACAACAGCACCATCTTGAATGTTAACTTTATTTCCAATTGAAATTGAATTAACATCACCACGAATTACAGCATTAAACCAAACACTACAATTTGATCCAAAAGTTACATCACCAACTATAGTAGCATTTTCAGCAACATAACAATCTTGTGGAATTTGTGGAAACTTCCCGTTTACTTCTTTTATTAACATAATTACTTTTAAAAAAAATGTCCCGATAAATCGGGACAAATATACTATTTTATAAATTTAATTTACAGCAGGGCAATTACAATCCCACTCTTTATCTTTACAGAACACATTGATACCTAAAGTGATTTGGTGAAAACCACCATCATCAAATTTAACATCACCCATTATATGAGAATACGTATATGAGAACATAAATTTATCATAATTTAAACCAATTATTGGAGTAATCCATTGTAATTTTTGTTCCTCAATACTACCGTCTGCATTAAATTCTGCACCATCAAAACTTCTTCTATATGATAAACCTCCCCAAAGTTTTCCAAATTCTAATTCTTTGTAAACTTTCAAATTTATATCAATATTTGACTCTTTAGTTTCTGGAATATGTTGAAACATAAATGAAGGTTCAAATAACAAGTTACTATCATCTCCAAAAACTGCACCTGCACTCCATAGATATTTTTGTAAATTATCAGATTCAAATCCTTCTGTATAAATTTCTCTTCTATTTGCTAAAAAGTTTTTGATTGTAAAATGTGTAAAAAAGTCCATATAATGATACGAAACACCTAAATCAACATTAAAATATGCATCTTTTTGATAAATTCCTCCAAAAACAAATGGATCAAATGTTGTAAATTCTGTTTCATCTAATGTACTTTGTATAAAAGCTGCACTTAATCCAAAAGATAATTGATTTAAATCCAAAGTCCCTCTTGAAAACCTTAAATGATGCGCATAAGTCAATTTAGCTCCTTTTTGCGAATGATAACCATTTTTATCATTAAAAAGTATCATACCTACTCCTGATTTCCCATCTTCATCAATTGCTGTATTAAAACTTAATGTCTGTAAGGCTGGAGCATCTTCTTGCCCAAACCATTGTTGACGACCTGTAAGTCTTATTTTTCCACAATTTGCTGCACCAGCCATAGATGGATGTATTAAATAATAATTGTCTGATAAATAATCAGAATACACTGCAACACCTTCTTGAGAGTAAGTAAATTGTGCTACTAAAAATGCTAAAATAAAATAACTCTTTTTAAAATTCATCGTAGGTTATCGTTTTAATAAAAATGCGATTTAAAAAATCTTTTTTAGTTGTCTTAATGATTTCTAAGAATATTACGAATAATATTTTTACATATATTATTCGTAATATTACCTAATTGGTCAAAGATATAAATTTTTCATTCTATTTACATCTTTATTTTAAATTTCTCTTATCTTTTCATTGAAAAATACGCTTTAAATTGTTTTGCAGCTCCATTTTCTGTGTAGTCTAATGA